>NZ_JAANHS010000009.1 GCF_011174775.1 Rhodobacter calidifons | reverse complement strand
CAAAAGACCGCACTCGATCACAAGTCCAGACGATCACAAATTCCTTGCAAACCGAGCGGCATCCACAAAAGAAGGTTTGATGGCAGTCGCGTTCCCTCCGCCACCCGAACGCCCCCGAAATCCAACCTTTGCTCCGTGCAACGGAGCGGTCGCCGGGTTAATGCGAACTTAACCCTAACCTGATACCGCTATCGGGGAACGATCCGGAGGAACCGATGCGGCATGAAAGCAAGTTTGCGGCCTGGATCAGGTCAGGCGGCAACAGCGCCTTCGTCTTGCCGCTTGGTCCGTTTCGCGCGCAGGAAGTCAAGTTCTCGGTGGTCCCTGACAGGCTGTTGGACAGCATCATCGACGATGCGCTAGTCGCAGGCGTTGCCCGGCTGAATGGCTTTCTCCCCGAGGGTGTCAGCATTGACATCACGTCGGTCGACCTCACCGCGATCAGGGATCAACTGCGCAGTTCGGTTGCGGGTCGCCTCAACGAAACAGGCGTGCCCGTCAACCCAAACGATCCGGTCATCCGTGCGATACTCGCCCGATATGCAGAGAAGTTGAACGGCCATTTTCAAAGAGATGCGCTTCAGCTTGAATCCTACATTTGGCGCAGTCAGGACGATGCCCGTGTTCGCACCGCACATGCCGAGCTCGATGATCGGGCATTCGCGTGGTCCGATCCGCCCCCCGGAGGCCATCCAGGCGAGGCCTGGAACTGCCGATGCACGGCCGAACCGATCCTTGATCGTCAGAACATCCCTGAGGGAGCGGTCTGCGATATCCTCACAGGGGATCGCCTGTCCGACGTGTTCCCGGACGCCGACATCGACAGTCTGACGCAAGTGGCACGGGAAATCGACCTCCAGATCGTGACGGCGCAGTTGAACAGTCCCGAGCGACTGGCGCATTTCTTCGGTCAGGTGCTTCAAGAGGTCGGACAACGCATGCGGCTTGTGGAGAGCCTCGACTATCGGGCGGACCGCCTGGGATCGATCTTCAGCTATTTCAGGCGCAACCCGGACGAAGCCTTGCTCTACGGGAGAACTGCCGACCATCCGGCAGATCAGGAAGCCATCGCAAACCGCGCGTACGCGGACCGCAATGGCAACGGGAATGTCGAGAGCGGTGACGGATGGAGGTTCCGTGGGCGCGGCCTGAAGCAGGTCACCGGTCGCGCGGGTTATCGAGCCTTCACCGAAGATCACGCTCTGATGTTTGGCGAGCAGGTCGATTTCGAGGCGGAACCGGACCTGCTGGGGACGCCAACCTACGCTGCGCGTTCGGATCTTTGGTTCTGGCTCGCAAATGATCTCTTCTTGCTCGCGGACGCTGGGATCAACCGCGCCGCCGCAGACAGCATTACCGCAATCATCAATCCCGGCACGGACTCCTATCGGCAGCGCTGGGATAACGTTCGCCAGCTGAGCAAGTCGGAGGTCTTCGCAAACGTCTGTCGGTTCTCTGTCTCTCGCCCGCGCTTCGAGGACGCGGAATGAAGGGCGCGCTTCGGCTCCTTGCTGTTGTCTTGCTTATTGGCCTCGCCAGCCGGTCCGCTGGTCAAACGATCTTCGATGGCTCTTCGGTAGAAACGGCTGAGCTCCGGGTTGAACTACGACCACAAGGCGAGGACCCATTTGCCATCCATCTGACCGACAAAACGACCGGCCTAAAGGTGCACTACGAGTTTGAGGGCGAGGGTGCGAACGATCCGGAACCGTTTCTGATTGTCGAGGGCCGCTACTGCGATACGTCGGTCATTCTGCTGACGATCGAGTTTCCTTGGCGGCATTCATTGCCGCAATACTCCCGCGTTCTGGACACCTACGCGTTTCGCATGTCTGACTTGGCCTATGTCGACATGACGGCCGGGCCGGCTACTGACATCGCCTTGCTCGAGAGTTCTGAAGCCGAAGCGGAAGACATGCCAATGCAACCACCGATCCTTGTTGAATGCATCGCGGATCGCGGTGGGAGCCCGTTCAGATTTGTAATGAAAACAGATGACTAGGATGTTCATCAGGTGGAGAAGGTTGGATACCAAGCCCATCCCCTCCGCCATCATCTTTGAAATCATTGGATAATTCGGCACGTCCTGTTCGGGGCACTGAATGGGCACTAAAGCAGTCCTCACTAGGCTTGTTGGCTTTGTCGGCAGGGGGCGCACCTCGATAGGTGATCCGCTCACGTTTTCGTGAGCATGGTCCGTGGTCAGCCGGGACAAGCCCCGGGCTGCTCGCCTGGCGCGCGCCTGCCGGTGCCGCTGTCATCGTCCGGGAACCGTCCCCGTGGCGGTGGCGCTGGATTGGCAATTTTCCCCCGGCACGGGGGGCAGGGACGGACAGGGGCAGGTCAGCTGCGCAGGCTGTTCGAGAGATTCCGTTGACGGGAAATCCGCAGTTCTCTACCGTTCGGTCAAACGAAGGCTCAGAAGCGAGCTTTGAGGTGGGCATAAGCCCCCTCAGGTCGGCAGAAAAACCCTGACGGCATCGTTGTACGGACTGCGGAACCACGAACGATCGGGTCTCGCGCGAGCATGAGCTTCCCGCCGGGGAGCGCCCTACCAAGGCGCCGCGCATTCGCTTTTCACGAAGTTGAATGGAGACCCCCTGGATGGGAAAGCTGTCGAATATTCGTCGAACCAAGATGCGGGCGCAGGGCGGCCGGTGCTATTACTGCGACCTGCCGATGTGGGATCCGGAGATGGATCCTGCCGTGCCGGAAATCTGCCAGGCACCAGCCTTGCGGAAGTATCTTCGCTGTACCGCAGAGCACCTGCACCCCCGCTCTGACGGCGGTGCCAACGTGGCCGCGAACATCGTCGCCGCCTGCTGGTACTGCAACACAAGGCGGCATCACAGGAAGGAGCCACCCTCCCCGGACATCCATCGCGCCCGAGTCCGAGAGACGATGGCAAATGGGAAATGGCTGGCCGCGCAACTGAGAGACATCAGCAACGCTGTCGGCCCGGGTTCGGGTGCCAGAAGGGTCTGATGCTGCAATCCTGATCAGGGCAGATTGTATACCGTCCCCCTGCCCTCGACCTTCTCCGTTGCGATGGGCAGGCCCAGCTTCTTCTTCAGGGCACCTGAGATCGAGCCCCTGACCGTGTGCGCCAACCATCCGGTCGCCGCGACAATCTCGGCGACCGTCGCTCCCTCTGGGCGCTGGAGCATGGCGATGATCTGCGCCTGCTTGGTGCCAGCGCGGATGGCGACGGGTTTCACGGTGTCGCTGTCGTCGGGCGTCTGCACCGGCTCCGGTTCCGCCTTGGGCTTCGCCCTCCGCGCGCTGGCGACGGCGCTGGCCACCACCGGCTCGATCCCGATGGCCTCCAGCCCGGCCTCGGTATCGATCAGCGTGGTGCCGTGGCCGTCGCCGGTCTCGCGCCACATCGGCTCGCCACGGCGCAGGGTGGCCTCGACCTCCTCGAGCCAACCGCGGGCGATCAGCTTGCCGACCACCATCTTGGCGGCAGCACCGACCAGCCCCTCGGGCAGCGGCAGGGCGAGGTTCCCCGGCCGGGTCGCGGCGCGGGAAAGGATCAGGGATTGGGTGTCGGACGGGATGGTCATCGGAGCCTCCGGGCGCTGTGGCGCGCGCAGTGCGCGCCTTCTACGGAGGCAAACCCCGTCCTCGGACGGGGCGGCCTTCGCGCCGTGTGGGCGCGTCAGGCGGCGTGTTCGCCTTCCTTGAAGGCGCTGTCCGTGATCTGGCGCAGCAGGCCCGCGTAGTGCGTCAGCGTCCCGACATGCCCCCAATGGATCTCGTCGGGGTGGGTTTCGAAGTGGTCGTCACTGAGGGCCTTCAGGCGCTCCAGCATGGTGTCGATCTCGGCCTTGGCGGCGATGAAGGCGTCGAGGGCTTTGGAATTGTCGCTGGCGCGGCGGGTGGTCATGGCGGGGCGTCCTTCGCTGAGTTGCATCGTTTCCTCGCGATCAGACTCGCTCTGTTGCGCCCTCCAATCAACTGAATACCAAGCGATATCATCAGCTTGATCGGAATTCTTGCGCCATGAAAGGCATGAGCGAACGCGAGTATGCAGCCCGTTCGGGGCTCTCCCGCGGCGGGGTGCAGAAGGCGCGCAAGAACGGGCGGCTGGTGGTTCACGACGACGGGTCGATCAACGCCGCGGCCTCGGATGTGCGGCGGGCGGAGATGACGGATCCCGACCAGCAGCGCCGGTCGCTGGGCGGCGAAAGCCTCGCCAGCGGTGCAGGCGAGACCTCGTCCTACATCAAGGCGCGCACGCTGCTGACGGTCTATGCTGCGCAGGACAAGCAGATCGCGGTCCAGAAGAAGGGCACGCTGGTCGACCGCGCGCGGGCGGAAACGCTGGTGTTCCGCCTGGCGCGGCAGGAACGCGATGTCTGGGTGACCTGGCCCGGACGGGTGGCCGCGCTGATGGCGGCGCAGATCATGGCGGAGGTGGAACGGCAATCCGGGGCATCGGTGACGATCGAGACCGCGATCATGCAGAGGGTGCTGGAAGCCCATGTCCGCGAACAGCTCGACGCCCTCGCCGACCTCCGGGTCTCGCTTGCATGATGAGGAAGACGAAAACGACCTGACCGAGGGTCTCGACCTCGGCTTAGACGGGGCCGAGGACCTGCTCCGGGTCTGGCGGCAGGGGCTACGCCCCGATCCGAACCTGACGGTGTCGGAATGGGCGGATCAGCATTGCTGGCTGTCATCGCGCGGCGCGGCCGAGCCGGGGCGCTATCGCACAGCCCGCGCGCCATACCTGCGCGAGATCATGGATGCGCTGTCGCCCGGCCATGGTGGGTCGTCCTGGTTCAGTCGCTCGCGTCGGCGAGGCCGGTCGTGCCGTTGAGGACATCGGTCAGCAGCACGGCGGTCGCCCGCTCCGGTTCTTCCCAAAGCGGGCTGAGGGCGGAGTTCCCGAACAGGTAGAAACCCTTCACGGGCGCGTCGATCCCATCGAAATAGGCGCGCGACAGTTCCGCATTCGCCGTCTGGTCGTATCGGCCGACAAAGAAATACACGGGCAGTTCGAACGTCGTCAGCCGTGTGCCGAGGTCGTCCCGCAGCATGTCCTCCCAAAAGAATGGTCGCGACCAGAGCTTGCCACGCCAGACATTGATCTTGTCCCTAAGGGTGTGGGCGCGCTCACGCCAGACCGGCAGGAAGATGCCCGTGATGACCGAATCGATGTCTCGGGTGTGGCCCACGCCAGCCCGGTGCATGGCGGCGTCGCGCAGCCTCATCCAGGCGGGCGAAAGACCCTGCTCCATGCTGACCGGTGCGGCTTCAAGCTTGCGAACCATGCCCGCGTCGCCACGCGCTTTGTGGACGCCGAGGAGGAAGTCATGGGCCATGACTTCGGAACGAAGTTGATGGCTGATCTGCGCCATGCCGACATAGGCGATGAAGCGGTCCGGCGCTTTGGCCGCGACCTGGATGCCGCGATAGCTGCCCCAGGAATGACCGAGGAGAAGGATGCGGTCCTGTCCGAAACGCTGGCGCAGGTAGTCCGCGACCTCGACCGTGTCCTCGATCATCCGCGGCATGGTCATCGTCTCGGGCGGGATGTCGGACGAGAACGACATGCCCGCGCCGCGCTGTTCCCACCAGACCATGGTGAAATGCCGTTCAAGGCCCGTCGGTTAGTCCTGTTCCATGAAGAACTCGGGCATGCCGGGGCCGCCGTGCAGGAAGAGAAGCACCGGGTTCGACGGGTCGGCGCTCTGGATGATCATGCTTTGCGGAATGCCGCCGATCGCGACCGTCACGCGTTCGAAAAGGCTGCCCGGAATGACGTTTCCGTCGGCATCATGCAGCGGGGCCGGTCGGCCGGGACTAATGGCGAAAAGATAGCCCATCCCGGCCAGAAGGACCGCTGCAAGGACCAGTACGACCAAGGTCATGGCGCGTTTGACCCTTGTACGCCAGCGACCGGCGGTGCGGTGCAGGCTTTCCTTTTCAGGCAACATCTTTTTGCTCCGATCCTGATGGCGGGCAAGCCGGCCCGAGCGGCGAGCATGGCCAAAGGCTTGTGCGCCCTGGTCATGCTGTCTGGCCGGTGCCGGTACATGCCACCCTCCAGAACGAGTAGAGGGCGCCGGCGGAAATCAGGGTAAACCCGATGAAGGGTGGCGCGTCCTCGGGTCCAAAGGAAACACCTGCGCGCAACTGCATCACTGTCTGCGCACCCATCCGAGACGAAATCGACAAGTTCTCCGGCTGCGTTGAAGATCAGCTCTGCCGAGACGGTGTTCGGACCAAGCGCAAAGCTCACCCGCGCACGTGTTTCGTCGATCGGCGTCCAGGTCAGGCGTGGGTCGATCATACGCGAGGGGGCAAACAAGCACAGGTCGTTCAGGATCGTGACCGTCTCGGCCCGGGTCAGCTCAGGCCCACCGGCATCAACGACATTCACAAGCCCGGCCAGGCGCACCCGCATTGTCGTGTTGTCGCGGTTGAAGTCATGCAGCACCGCCACGGGCAGACCCTTCATCCGCGTCGTCACGCGCCGTCACCAATCGCAGGAACACCCCCGCGCAAGGACGAGCCATGGCAACGCCGTCCCAAGCAAAGCCGCGAGCCAGATAAACCGCGATGCCCTTGGGTGCACCAAGGGTCGTGAGTTTGATCTGAACCGCCGCCGGCCTCCGGGGGGCCAGCACAGGGTCCAGCCGGGGTCCAGGCCGCCAAGCCATTGTTTTCCGGTTCCTCTCATGTTCGTTTGTCAAGATTTTTGCGTGATGATCTGATCCGGCGACGATTTCGCCGCCGGGTCGGTGCTCGTGTGCGGCGCGCATTGCTGGGGGCAGAACCTTCAAGGCGACGGTAGATCACACTCTGATGCGCGGGTTGGATACCGCAGGACCGTTGTTCCGTCTTGGGCTTGCCGACTGTCTTCCTGCGGGCATCGGTGATCCGGGACGGACCAGCGGCCACAAAGGAACCTCGTGGATTCCCGGATTGGCTCTGCCCCCAGTGACGCGCGCCGGGGATGTCGAGTGGTGCTGTCTCCTTTTCTCAGCGGATGGCCGCCGGTGCGGCCGGGGGCTTCGGGGTGACGGTCCGGGCGATGGCCCAGATGAAGGCCGCCATTTCCCGCGCGATGGCAGTGACGACGAGGGTCGGCTGCTTGCCTCGGGCTACGAGGCGGCGGTAGCGGGCGCAGAGCCTGATCTGCGCTTTCCAGGCGATGTCGCGGACGTCCTTGGTGACCGCCTCCAGCCCTACGCGAAAAACGCGAAGGCGCATGGCGCGGACCAGGTCGCGAAGATCGCCGCCAACATGGCCGAGTTCGGCTGGACGGTGCCCTGCCTCGTCGGCGAGGACGGCGAGTTGATCATGGGGCATGGCCGGGTGCTGGCGGCGACGCAGCTGGGGCTAACCGAAGCGCCGGTGATCGTGCTCGGGCATCTGAGCGAGGCGCAGCGCCGTGCGTACCGGATCGCGGACAACAAGCTGACAGAACTCGGCACCTGGGACGAGGCGCTGCTGTCGGCGGAACTGAACGACCTCTTGGCCGAGGATTTCGACCTGTCACTGGTCGGGTTTTCCGATGGGGAACTGGACAAGCGGCTGGCCTTCGTGCCGGAGGGGGACGGGCAAGAAGGTGGCGCCGGTGGCTCGGTGCCGCCGGTGACCATCCCCGAACCGCCGCGCAACCCGGCATCGCGCACCGGCGATCTGTGGATCCTTGGCGACCATCGCCTGCTCTGCGGTGACAGCACCAGCGCGGCCGACGTGCGCCGCCTGATGAATGGCGAACGGGCGATCCTGTTTGCAACCGACCCGCCTTACCTCGTTGACTATGACGGTTTGAACCACCCGACCCGCAACAAAGATTGGTCGGCGTCCTACGGCACAACCTGGGATGACAGTTCGCAGGGGGCCGAGCTTTACGACGGCTTCATCGCTGCGGCCGTGGCCGAGGCCATCGCAGAGAACGCCGCCTGGTACTGCTGGCACGCCTCGCGCCGCCAGGCGATGCTGGAGGCCTGCTGGGAGAAGGCGGGCGCCTTCGTCCATCAGCAGATCATCTGGGTGAAGGACCGGGGAGTGCTGACCCGCTCGCACTACCTGTGGAAGCACGAGCCCTGCTTCATGGGCTGGTGCCGCCGGAACCGGCCGCCGAAAGTTGCCGAGCAGACGCTGCCCTCGACATGGGAGATGCCGTCCTTCGCCAAGGACGACCGGCCCGACCAGCCGACGCCGAAGCCGCGCCACGCCTTCGGCAGCCCGATGCGCCAGCACGTCGCGCGGGGCGGGCACTGCTGCGTGCCGTTCTCGGGCTCGGGCTCTCAGATCATCGCGGGCGAGGGTGAGGCGGATCAAGGCGGGCGTCCGGTGGAGGGCCGCCGCGTCTTCGCGATGGAGATCGGCCCGGCTTACGTCGATGCCGCCGTGGAACGCTGGCAGGCCGAGACGGTCCGCGACGCAATCCTCGACGGCGACGGCCGGACTTTCGCCGAGGTGAAGGCCGAGCGGACGGGCGACGACGCCGGACCCTCGGCCGTTGTTTCGCGGCGTGCGGCGTCGGGCGGTCCATCCTTGCAGCCGGCCATGCCCTTGGTGTAGCGCATCAGGATCAGGGCCGGCGCCGCAACGGGGCCGATCCGGCCTTCGGCCATCGCGCGCAAGGTGGTGCGGAGGGCCGTCTCGGCACGGGTGCTGGCGGCGGTGACGATCTCGACCTCGATCCCGTCCGGCCGGCCGGCGGCGATGATCGCCCGGGCCAGTGTCCGGGCCGCCTGCGCGCCCATGTAGACGGCCAGCGTCGTGCCGGGACGCAAATGCGCGGCGAGGTCGGGCGCGGGCTCGCCCGGGCGGCAGGTGGCGGTGGCGATGACCAGCGCGCCGGTCTCGCCCCGTTCGGTCAGCGGACGACCGAGCGCCGCAGCGGCAGCACTGGCGGCGGTGACGCCGGGCACGATCTCGACCGGAATGCCTGCGGCGCGGGCGGCGGCCAGTTCCTCGGCCGCCCGCCCGAAGATCGAGGGATCACCCGATTTCAGCCGCACCACGCGCAGGCCCCGCCGGGCGGCGGCCACGATCATGGCGTCGATCCGTTCCTGCGGCCAGGCACAGGCGCCGACCTCCTTGCCCACGAAAACCCGTTGCGCCTCGGGCCGGGAAAGCTCCAGCACCGCCGGATCCACCAGGCGGTCGTAGAAGATGGCATCTGCCGCCCGCAGGTGGCGCAGCGCGCGCAGCGTGAGCAGGTCGGCTGCCCCCGGCCCTGCGCCGACCAGCGCGATCGAGCCCTGCACCGGGGTGCCGGTTGCGGGATCGGCGGCGGCGGGAAAGGGGGGCAGGAAGGTCATGGCAGCACTCCGTCCGGGGTCATTCCGCCGCGATGCGCCGGAGGTCGAGTAGGGCGGCAAGCTCCGGCCGGCAGGAGCCGCAGTTGGTGCCCGCGCCGAGGGCGGCGCCGATTTCGGCGAGTGTCGTCACCTCGCCCGCCGCGATGGCGCGCATCAGGGTGTTGAGCCCGACATTGAGGCAGGCGCAGACGGTGGGCCCCGGATCGGGCAGGTCGGCCGGGGCGCGACCGGCCAGCGCGGCCGGGGCGCTCTGGCCCAGAAGCCCCGCCAGATGCCCGCGCGCCAGCACCACGGGTTCGGGCGAGAGGAACAGCGCTGCGCTCAGGCGCCCCGCCTGAAGCACGGCAAAGCGGTGGATGCCGCGCGCCCGGTCGGTCAGTGCCATGTCCGGGGCGGCGCCGAGGATGCGGGTCGCCAGCGCCGTCCAGTCCCCCGGCGCTTCGGTGCAGGCCAGTTCGGCCGCGTGCCCGCCCGCGACCGGCGCTGTCGCCCAGTAGGCGCAATCCGGCCGCAGCGGCGTGCGCGAAACGGCATAGCCGTGCCAGGCGGCGGCAAGGGGGCGGATCGCGACGGCGGCCGACTTGCTGGCGGGCTGGCCCGAAACCGGGTCGGTCAGCGCCGGCACCAACGCGTTGGTCCGGCCGGTGGGCCCGGTTTCGCCGGTCCAGTGCATCGGCGCGAAGGGATGGCCGGGGCGCACCCGGTCGCTGACCAGAACCCGCAGGATGGCGCGGCCTTGGGGGCTTTCGACGCAGGCCAGCGCGGCGGGCGCCAGCCCCAGCGCCGCCGCATCCCGGGGGTGCAGTTCCAGATAGGGCTCACCAAGGTGCTGCGCGAGGCGCGGCGAGAGACCCGTGCGCGTCATCGTATGCCACTGGTCGCGGATGCGCCCGGTGTTCAGGCGGAACGGCTGCGCCTCGGGCACAGGGGCGGGCAGCCGCGCCACGACGGGCACCATGCGCCCCCGCCCGTCCGGCGTGTGAAACTGCCCGTCGGCGAAGAACCGGCGTCGGCGGACCTTTCCCTGCGGCCAGGTCACAGGGGACAGGCCATCGTAATCCGCCCCGGCAAGGCCCGAGATGTCGAAATCGCTGCCAAGCGCACCCGCCACCCCCGAAAGCGCGGCGTGTTCGGCAAAGATCGCGGCCGGACCGTCCCAGTCGAACCCGGCAAAGCCCATCCGACGCGCCACCTGCGCCAGCTGCCACCAGTCGGGCCGTGCCTGACCCGGCGGCGCGAGGAAGGCGCGCTGGCGGCTGATGACGCGTTCGGAATTGGTCACCGTGCCATCCTTCTCGCCCCAGGCGGCGGCGGGCAGAAGCACATGGGCGCGTCGCGCGGTGTCGGTGTCGGGCCAGACGTCGCTGACCACGGCGAAGTCGCAGGCGGCGATGGCGCGGGCCACGCGGTCGGCCTCGGGCATCGAGACGGCGGGGTTGGTGTGGAGGATCCACAGCGCGCGGATGCGCCCCGCCTCGACCGCGCGGAACATCTCCACCGACTTGAGCCCCGGCCGTTCGGCCATGGTCGGGCTGGCCCAGAACCCCTGCACCGCCGCGCGATGGACGGGGTTCTCGATCTCCAGATGGCAGGCGAGCATGTTGGCAAGCCCCCCCACCTCGCGCCCGCCCATGGCATTGGGCTGACCGGTGACGCTGAAGGGGCCCATGCCGGGCCGCCCGATCCGGCCCGTGGCCAGGTGGCAGTTCAGGATCGCATTCACCTTGTCGGTGCCGCTGTCGGACTGGTTGATGCCCTGCGACCAGAGGGTGACGACCTTTTCGGTCCCGGCCCAGAGCGCGAGGAACCGTTCCAGATCGGCAGGGTCGAGGCCGGTCGCCTCGGCCCGGGCGGCGCGGGCGGCGGTCAGGGCGGCGTCGGCCCCGGTCAGCTTCGGCAGGAAGGCGGCGCTGAAGCCGCCGGTGTCGAACAGACGGCACAGGAGGAGGTTGAACAGATGCGCATCCGCCCCCGGCGCGATGGCGAGGTGCAGGTCGGCGCCTTCGCAGGTGGCGGTGCGGCGCGGGTCGATGACCACGATCTTCGTGCCACGCGCCGCCCGCGCCGCCATCAGCCGCTGATAGAGCACCGGATGGCACCAGGCGAGGTTCGTGCCCACCAGCACCACCAGATCGGCCTGTTCCAGATCGTCATACTGCCCCGGCACCGTGTCGGTGCCGAAGGCGCGGCGGTGGCCGGCCACCGAGGAGGCCATGCACAGCCGCGAATTGGTGTCGATGTTGGCGCTGCCGATGAAGCCCTTCATCAGCTTGTTGGCGACGTAGTAATCCTCGGTCAGCAACTGGCCCGAGACGTAGAGCGCCACCGCATCCGGCCCGTGCGCGGCGATGGTGCGCGAAAAGCGCTCGGCGATCAGGTCCAGCGCCGCATCCCAGGTCGCCTCTGCCCCGCCGATCCGCGGCGCGAGAAGGCGGCCCTGCATCGACAGCGTCTCGCCCAGCGCCGCGCCCTTGACGCAGAGCCGGCCCCGGTTGGCCGGATGGTCGGGATCGCCTGCAATGGCCGCACCGCCCCGCCCGTCGGGCGTGGCCAGCACGCCGCAGCCCACGCCGCAATAGGGGCAGGTGGTGCGGACGGATGGCCCCGGCGCCGTCATGCCGCCGGTCTCGCGCGCATGACCTCAAGCCCGATCAGCACCCGCCCGCGCTCGACCCGGGCGGGATGGGTGGCGACCGATCCGGTATCGGCCCCCTGCGCCAGCCCGGTGGCCAGGTCGAAAACCATGCCATGCAGGGGGCAGGTCACAAGGGACCCGTGCACGATCCCCTCCGACAGCGGCCCGCCCTTGTGCGGGCAGCGGTCGTCGAGCGCGAAAACGCGGTCGTCGGCGGTGCGGAAGACGGCGATGCAGCCCAGCGCCGTGCGCACCACGCGCGCGCCCTCGCGGGGGATGTCGTCCAGGGCGGCAATGTCGATCATGGTCATTCGGCGGCCCTCAGCGTCAGGTCGGCCACGGGGGCCCAATCGGCGGGACGGGCGGCATGTTCGGCCCAGGGGTCGGTCTGATAGACCGACTGGCTGATGCGGAACCGCTCGACCAGCGCGGCGCGGGCCGCCGGGTCGGCCACCTGCGCACGGCACCAGTCGAGGCCCACCTTGGCCACCCATTTGTAGATGCGATGCAGGTAGCGCGCATTCTCGCGGTAAAGCTGGATGAAGGCCGCGACGACCTCGAGCACCTCGTCCTCGGTGGCGACGGTCAGCAGAGGTTCGGTTTCCTTCACATCCATCCCCGCCGCCCCCGCGACGCCGATCTGATAGCCGCTTTCCACGCAGACCACGCCCACGTCCTTGCAGGTGGCCTCGGCGCAGTTGCGCGGGCAACCCGACACCGCCAGCTTGACCTTGGCCGGGGTCCAGGCCCCCCAGAGCAGCTTTTCCAGCTTGATCCCCAGCCCGGTCGAATCCTGCGTGCCGAAGCGGCAGAACTCGGTGCCGACGCAGGTCTTCACCGTGCGCAGGCCCTTGGCATAGGCATGGCCCGAGACCATGCCGGCGGCGTTCAGATCAGCCCAGATCGCGGGCAGGTCCTCTTTCCTGACCCCCAGAAGGTCGATCCGCTGCCCGCCGGTGACCTTGACCATCGGCACCGCGTATTTCTCGGCCGCATCCGCAATCGCGCGCAACTCGGCCGGGGTGGTGACGCCGCCCCACATCCGCGGCACCACCGAATAGGTGCCGTCCTTCTGGATGTTGGCGTGGTTGCGCTCGTTCACGAAGCGCGACTGCCGGTCGTCGCGATACTCGAGCGGCCAGTCGGACAAGAGGTAGTAGTTCAACGCCGGCCGGCAGGTGGCGCAGCCGCCCGAGGTCTTCCAGCCCAGTTCCTGCATCACCGCCGGAATGGACTTGAGGCCACGCGACTTGATCAGCCGCCGCACGTCCTCATGCGTGTGGTCGGTGCATTTGCACATCGGCGGATTGGCGTTGGCGGTGAACCCGTCGCCCAGGGTCAGCGCCATCACCTGCTCCACCAGCCCGGTGCAGGTGCCGCAGGACGCACTGGCCTTGGTCTGCGCCCGCACCATGTCCAGCGTCGTGGCCCCGCCTTCGATGGCCTGAACGATCCTGCCCTTGCAGACGCCGTTGCAGCCGCAGATTTCCGCCTCAGGCGGCAAGGCTGCAACGGCTGCCAGAGGGTTTGCGGTGGGCCCCCCGGCATAGGCGGGCCCGAAGATCAGCGTGTCGCGCAGGTCTGAGACGTCCTTTCCCTGCCGGATCAGGTCAAAGAACCAGGACCCGTCGGCGGTGTCGCCGTACATCACCGCGCCGATCAGGCGCTCGCCTTCCAGGATCAGCCGCTTGTAGACCCCGCGCCCCGGATCGCGGAACACGATGTCCTCGCGCCCCGGCGCTTCGGCAAAGTCGCCCGCGCTGAAGAGATCGACCCCGGTGACCTTCAGCTTGGTCGCGGTCTGCACCGGCTTGAACGCCGCCTCCTGCCCCAGCAGGGTCGCCGCCAGCACCTTGGCCTGATCGTAGAGCGGCGCGACCAGCCCGAACAGCTGCTTGTCATGCTCCACGCATTCGCCCAGCGCATAGATCGCCGGATCACTCGTGCGCATCTGGTCATCGACCACGATCCCGCGCCCGACCTCCAGATGCGCGTCATGGGCCAGCCGCACCTCGGGCCGGATGCCGACGGCCATGCAGACCAGATCGGCGTCATAGACGGTCCCGTCTTCCAGAAGCACCGCCTCCACCCGGTCCCTGCCAAGGATCGCCTTGGTCGCGCCCTTGCAATGGATGCGGATGCCCCGCGCCTCCAGGTCCTTCTGCAGGAGATAGCCCGCCGCGGGGTCCAGCTGACGCTCCATCAGATGGCCCATCAGGTGGATCACCGTCACCTCGGCCCCGCGCGCGGCCATCCCCGCCGCCGCCTCCAGCCCCAAGAGGCCGCCGCCGATGACCACGGCCTTCGCGCCTGGACGGCTGGCGGCGATCATCGCGTTGGTGTCTTCCAGATCCCGGTAGGTGCAGACCCCAGGCAGGTCCTTCCCCGGCACCGGAAGGATGAACGGGGCCGACCCCGTGGCGATGACCAGCGCGTCATAGGGCACGCCCCCTTGCGCGGAATAGACCACCTTGTTCTCGCGGTCGATCTTCACCACCGGCTCGCCGAAACGGCAATCCACGCCATGGCTTTCGTACCAACCCGCGTCATGGGTGACGATCTGGTCGTAGGTCTTCTCGCCCGACAGCACCGGCGACAGCATCAGCCGGTTGTAATTCCCGCGCGGCTCGGCGTTGAACAGCGTGACTTCGCCGTCAAAGCCCGCCTCGAACAGATGCTCCAGCATCCGGCCCGAGGCCATGCCCGCGCCGATCACCACAAGTCTCTGTTTCATGGCCGTTACTCCGCCGCTTCGACAAAGCGGTGACGTTCATACAGGAACCGCAGCACCGCCTCGCGGGCCCGGACGTAATCGGGGTGGCTGGCAAGCTGGATCCGGTCGCGCGGACGGGGGATGGCGACGGGCAGGACCTCTCCGATGCGTGCCGCCGGGCCGTTGGTCATCATCACGATGCGGTCGGCCAGCAGCACGGCCTCGTCCACGTCATGGGTGATCATGATCATGGTGTTCTTCAGCCGGGCATGGATCTCCATCACCGCGTCCTGCAAATGCGCCCGGGTCAGCGCGTCCAGCGCGCCGAAGGGCTCGTCGAGCAGCAGGATCTTCGGCTCCATCGCCAGTGCGCGCGCAATGCCCACCCGCTGCCGCATCCCGCCCGAGATTTCCCCGGGCCGCTTGTCGGCGGCATGGGTCATCTGCACCAGGTCCAGGTTCTGCATGATCCAGTCGTGCCGTTCCGGCTTGGTCTTGGTCGCGCCAAAGACCTTGGTCACCGCCAGCTTGACGTTGTCATAGACCGACAGCCAGGGCAGCAGGCTGTGGTTCTGGAACACCACCGCGCGGTCCGGACCAGGGGCGTTGACCTCGCGCCCTTCCAGCATGATTGCGCCCGTGGTGACTTCGGTCAGCCCGGCGATCAGGTTCAGAAGGGTGGACTTGCCGCAGCCGGAATGGCCGATGATCGACACGAACTCGCCCTTGTCGATGGTCAGCCGGACATCCGACAGGACCTCGGTCACCTTTGCGCCCTTGGAGAAGCTTTTGCAGACGCGATCGATCTTGAGATAGCTTTGATCCATGGCCCTCACTCCGCCGTGCCGCGCGAGACGACGCGCCCGATCCAGCCGACCAGCCGGTCAAGGATGAAGCCTGTCAGCCCGATATAGACCAGCGCCACGATGATGTCGGTCAGGCGGGAGGAGTTCCAGGCATCCCAGATGAAGAACCCGATGCCGACGCCGCCGGTCAGCATCTCGGCCGCGACGATGGCCAGCCACGAAAGGCCCACCCCGATGCGCAGCCCCGAAAAGATGTAGGGCGCGGCCGAGGGCACCATGATCTTCCAGAAGAACTCGATCTGGTTGAGCCGCAGCACGGCGGCGACGTTGCGGTAATCCTGCGGAATGGCGCGGACCCCGGCGGCGGTGTTGATGATGATGGGCCAGATCGCGGTGATGAAGATCACGAAGATCGCCGAGGGCCGGCTGTCCATGAAGGCGGCAAGGCTGATCGGCAGCCAGGCCAGCGGCGGCACCGTGCGCAGGACCTGAAAGATCGGATCGAACCCCCGCATCATCAGCGCCGACTGCCCCAGGACCGCGCCCACCAGCACGCCCACGATGGCGGCAAGGCCGAAGCCATAGGCCACCCGCTCCAGCGAGGTCAGCACCCGCCAGCCGAGGCCTATGTCCTGGGACCCGTAGACGAAGAACGGGTCGACAATAAGGTCGCGGCTCTGGTCCCATACATCGGTGGGGGCAGGCAGACCCGAAGTCCCACCGGAAAAGGAAAGCTGCCAGATCAAGAGCACCACGATCAGCACCACGACCGGAGGCGCCACCCGTTCCGCGACGAACCGGCCCAGCGCCGCCAGCCGCAATCGTGGCCGGGCCACCACCGGCAAGGGCAGCACCTGCGCCGCCGTCTGCGGCGCCGGCACCTGGCGGGGTTTCAGCGTAGTCACATTCATCGCCCCGCCCCCTTACGCCATCGCCTTGATCGACAGACTGTCGAGATAGGCCTCCGGGTTCGCCGGGTCGAAGGTCTTGCCGTCGAACATCGTCTCCACCCCCCGGCTGTCCCCGAAGCCCGAGGTCTCCAGCCCCAGCGCCGCGGCCGCCTGCAGCCACAGGTCGCTGCGGTTTGTGGCATCGACGAGCGCCTTGGTGTCGGTGGCGCCGGGCAGATAGCCCCAGCGACGGTTCTCGGTGACGAACCAGGCGTCGAGCGACTTCCACGGGAACGAGGTCGCGCCGCCGCGCCAGAAGGTCATGGCCAGCTCCGGCCGGGTTTCCTTGCGGCCGTTGCCATAATTTATCTCGCCCTTGATGCGGCCCGAGATGTCGGCCACCGGGACGTTGTACCACTGGCGGCGGCCGACGATGGCGGCCATCTCGTCCTTGTTGGCGGCATCGTCGCACCACATCTGTGCCTCCATCACCGCCATCATCAGCGCGAGGGTGGCGTTGGGGTTGGCGTCCACCCAGTCGGCGCGCATCCCCAGCACCTTCTCTGGGTGGTTCAGCCACAACTCGCCCGTCGTCGCGGCCGTAAAGCCGATGCCCTGGTTGACCAGCTGCTCGTTCCAGGGCTCGCCGACGCAGAAGGCCTCCATGTTGCCGACCTTCATGTTGGCGACCATCTGCGGCGGCGGCACCACGATCAGGTCCACGTCCTTCGTCGGGTCGATCCCGCCCGCCGCCAGCCAGTAGCGCATCCAGAGGTCATGCGTGCCGCCGGGGAAGGTCATGGCCACCGGCACCTCGGCGCCCGCGGCCTTCTTTGCCGCGAAGATTTCCTTCAGCGGCGCGCTGTCCAGCCCCACGCCGCTGTCGGCATAGGCCTGCGCCACCGAAAGACCCTGGCAGTTCTCGTTCAGGCCCATCAGCATGTACATCGGCAGCGGCTGCTTGTTCTGCATCACCGTGCCGGTGGCATAGAGATGCACCTTGGGCCGCAGGATATGGCCCCCGTCGATGCCCCCGTTGGCCGAACCCAGCGCCATGTTGTCGCGCGTGGCCCCCCAGCTCGCCTGCTTTTCCACCACCACATCCGGCATGCCGTGCTTGGCGAAGAGCCCCTTTTCCACGGCGATGATGAGCGGCGCCGAGTCGGTCAGCGCGATGTAGCCCAGCTTGCAGCCCGTCACCTCGGGTGTGGGCGTTGCAGCCCAGGCCCCTGCGGGCAGAAGCGCGCGGGCGGCGGCCAGGGTGGCGGCGGCGCCGGCGGCGGAGGTCAGGAAGCGACGGCGGGTCGGTCCGGTCATGGGGGTCTCCTTGGCGGGGGCCCGGCGTCCTGTGGGGCAGCGTCCGGGCGAGGCTTTGACATGCAAAAGGCCACCGGCACCATGCCCGGGCTGCGGGCAGGAACGGGTGGCCTCGTTGCCGGATGGAAGGCCGCATCCTTGCGGCCGAAGGAAGGGTGATGGCGGCGCTGCTCTCACCTTCGATCGCAGGATGACCGAGGCAGGTGCCCGGGGTCAAGCGCTGCGGCGCGGCAAAGCGGTTGCAGCAATGCCGCCGCCGGCCGTCCGCGCCGAATTGCCGGAATTTTCAGCACTCCGCCGCTTCGGGGTCGAAGATCGCGCCATCGAAGAAACCGTCGGGCGGCAGAATCAGCCGCCCGCGGCTTGACGCGACGGCGGTCAGCACGCGCACGGCGCCTTCGAGCCGCGATGAGGCGGCCGGCAGATCGGCGCCCGCAGGGCCAAGGTGGCGGCGGTAGAGATCGCTGCGCCAGACCGCCGTTCCCGCCGCCGCCGCCGCGCCCGGATCAAGGCCGTGCCGCCGCGCCAGCCGGCGCGCGAACCAGGTCGCCTGGCTGCGCCAGGGAAAGCCTGCCGCGCCGCCGTGAAAGGCGATCATCCGCGGCACCCCGCGCAACTCGCCCGCAGGCGAGATCACCATCTGCCCCGACAGGGCGCGCTCGATCGTCTCGGGCGCAAGGTCAAGGAAGTCTGGCTGCGCGAGCAGCTCGGCGGCGGTGATCCGGTGGTCCGGCGTCTCGAGCCATGCCGCCGCCCGCCACACCGCCCGCATCAGCGCGCCGGCGATGTCGGGGCGCTCTTCGGCCCGGTCGCGCCGCATCGCCAGCACCTTCTCGGGGGCCGAACCCCAAATCGCCGCGCCGGGCAGAAGCAGTTCGCCCACGCCCTGCTCGACCGCAAGCGACCCCCAGGGCTCGCCGACGCAGAAGGCATCGATCTCGCCCGCCGCCAGCGCCGCGGCCATCAGCGGCGGCGGCACGGTGCGCACCGCCAGCCGTCCGTCCGCGGCCAGCGCGCTGCCCTCGACCCAGCGGTGCACCAGTTCCATGTGGGTGGAAAAGGGGAAGGGCACCCCCAGCCGGATCGGCCCGGTCGCGGCCAGCGCGTCGCGTGCGGCCAGCGCATCGGCAAAGTCGAAGCCGAAGCCGCGCGCGCGCATCTGCCCGGCCAGCGCGCGCGACACGCCGAGGGTATTGCCGTTGACCGACAGCACCATCAGCGCATCCACCACCGCCCGCAGGCCGCCAAGGCCCAGCGCCATGGCCACCGGCACCGGCGCCAGCATCTGTGCCGCATCGACCTGCCCCAGCACCAGAAGGTCGCGCAGATGGGACCAGTTCGGCACCCGCACGAGGTCGATCCCGATGCCCTCGGCCGCATCGAAGTGCAGCGCCTGCGCCAGCAGCACCGGCGCGGCATCGGTCAGCGGCAGGAACCCCACCGAAACACGCGGCCCGCTCATCCCAGAAGCCCCGCAGCGGTGACCAGCGCCTCGGCCACATCGGCGATGCGGCGCTTCTGGTCCATCGCGGTGCGGCGCAAGAGCGCATAGGCCTCGTCCTCGCCGATGCCGCGCGCCTTCATCAGGATACCCTTGGCGCGGTCGATCACCTTGCGCTCTTCCAGCGCGCGCCGCGCGGCATCAAGTTCGGCGCGCATCCGGCTGGTCAGGGCAAAACGGCTTACGGCGGTGTCGATCACCGCGCGCAGCCGGTCGGGGCGCAGGCCTGCCACCACATAGGCCGAGAGGCCCGCCTCGATCGCGGCGCGGGTCAGTTCGGGGTCGGAGCGGTCCACGAACATCGCCACCGGCCGGTCGAGAGGCCCGGAGGCCAGCGCCAGCTCCTCCAGCACATCGCGCGAGGGATGCGCGATGTCGATCAGCACCACATCCGGGTTCCGTTCGGCGATGCGACGGGACAATGCGGCGGTTTCGCCGATCACCAGGATCTCGCAGTCCTGCGCCTCGCGCAGACCGTCCACGATGGACCGGGCGCGGTCGGGGTCGGGCTCGACAACGACGATGGACAGCGGGGATGGCATACCACCGAGGAAGGCCGCAGGACCGATTCCGTCAACCGGTTGCACCCGGGCGGCACTGCGGGGCTTCCGTTCTCACCCTAATTCTGCCGGAAATCCGGGCAGCCTGCCTGCGGATCGAGCATTGCGGTGTCGTTCATGCGCAGCATGAGGACTTCGGGGGGCGGTCACATCATCAGATCCGCCTCGGATGGAACATGACAGCGCACCCCGAATACGGCGCCGGAACCCCATGCCAAGGGACCCATGCCGGGCTCTTTGCCGGCGGCACGCCAGCGGATTTCGCGGTGGTGCAGGCGATCCGCGAGATGAAGGCGCGGGGGCTGCGGGTGACGTTCTATCCCTTCCTGTTGATGGACGTGCAGCCGGGCAACACGCTGCCGAATCCCTACAGCGCGCGTGCCGCGATGCCCGGCCAGCCGTCCTTCCCTCGCGCGGACGGATCACCTGCTCCCCGGCGGTAGGCTTTGCAGGGACCGCGGACAAGACGGCTGCTGCGGCGACGCAGGTCGCAGCCCTCTTCGGCGCAGCGACCCCGGCGCAGTTCGCGGTGTCGGGGGACACCGTCAGCTGAACCGGCCCCGCGGGCGACTGGGGCCTGCGCCGGATGATCCTGCACTACGCCCATTGTTTAGTCCCGGCATCTGGTGGGTCGGGTCGAGGATGAATTTTTCCGGCTCTGATGTCCAGATTTTGCAGATGTATTCGTAGGGCGTGAGGCCGTGCAGCGTCTTGAGTCGGCGGGCAAAGTTGTAGGCGGCGAGAAAGTCGGCGAGGTGGGTTCGCAGCTGATCATGGGTTTCGTAATGGAACCGTTTCACCGTCGCGTCCTTGATCGTTCGGTTCATCCGCTCGACTTGCCCGTTGGTCCAGGGGTGGTTGGGCTTGGTCAGCCGATGCTCGATCCCGTTGGCATCACAGATCATGTCGAAGCGCATTGGCCGAGAATAGATGGTGTTCCGGTTCCGGGATTGTTCGGCGAACTGGATGCCGTTGTCGGTCAGTATGGTGTGGACCTGATAAGGCACAGCTTCGAGCAGGTGCTGCAGGAACTCCCAGGCGGTCTTTCTGTCGGCCGTTGCAACGAGTTGAGCGACGGCGAACTTGGCCGTTCGGTCAACGCCCACAAAGAGATAGAGCTTGCCCTCAGCTGTTTGCACCTCGGCAATGTCGATGTGGAAGAATCCGATGAGGTAGCGCTTGAACTTCTGGCGCTTGAGCTTTTCGCCCTCGACATCCGATAGCCGCGAGATGCATTCGCCATTGGGCTTGAACCAATGGCGCCGCAATGGCTCATCGCTGCAGGCACCGGTGCAGCGCTGACCGTGTCAGGTGCGGGATCGAAGGCTGCAAGGCATAGAGGCAGTCGTCCAGCGGCAGCAGGGTGTGGCGCCGAAACGCCACGACCGCCGCTTCCTCTTGCTCGGTCAGAACCGTCGAGCGCGGTTCCGTCGGCCCGGTCTTCCTATCCTCGATCGTCGCGCGCTTCCGCCACTTCGCCACTGTCTTGGGGTTGATACCCAGTTCCCGGCTCAGTTGCGCGAGCGAAGCTTGCGATCGCTGTATTGCTGCTCTGACGGCGTGCGTCGTCGTGGCGCTCCCGTGACGAACCTGTCCCATGCTGCTTCCTTCCATTCCTGCGAAAGGATCGCACCATTAAACCGTGGGATCAAACAACTAGCCCGCCCGAAACGCTTTCGAATGCGGGCCGGTTAAGGTCGTTCACTCCCAAAAGAACTGGCACGCCGATTTCAAGTGCTTCCGCAATGACGGGGCAGAAACCTAGGCCCATGGCCTCGATTTTGCCAAAGCGGTTGATGACCAGAAGATCAGTCTGCTTGACACGCAGGTCATCCTGAACCCGGCGCGCTGCAATTTCTATTGCATTCGGGTCGAGCCGACAACCCGTTGAGCCGCGGCCCAGATTCTGGCTTATGGACAATCTGTCGCCACGGGCAACATCGATCAGATCCATATCGCAGCGGTGGCGATCTCCGGTTCCTGACGGTTCCTGGATGACGCCTTCGAGACGCCAGCCAGCCCCCGACAGCTGCGCCAGAACAGCGTTGAGCGTGGCGTCAACCGAACCGGGTTCCGTTGCATGGATGAAGGCGATCTGCATGGCGAAACCTCCTGCAAGATGACTGCCGCCAGAAAGATTTCCGGCGGCAGCAAGGGAGAATCAGCTGATCGGACGCGGCTTGAGCGACATTTCCAGGAAGTTCCGCTTGTAGGCGCTTTCGTCGACCTTGCGCAGCACGCCGCGTCCCAGCTTGTAGCGGTAGTTGCCGGAGACAGGGTCGGGCACCGCGTGGCAGACAGAGTTCGCCATGGCACCGGGATAGTTAAAGGCTGCCTTGGCAACACCGGGGCGCATCTCGTCGGATACGATGGCGACGGCGACGAACTGGCCTGTTGTGGTCTTGATGTGGCCGGTTTCCATCAACTTCGTGAAGGACAGGTCCTTTTCTGTCACCCCGATCGGCGCGCCGGTCTGAACATAGACCGCGTCGTTATAGCCTTCGACCAAATCGCCCGACTCGATTCCCTGCGGGGCGGCGTCGTCAGGGTGGATCACGATATGCGGCCAAGGCCAGCGCTTGGCCAGACAGGGCTTGCGCAGATCGTCAAAGCCGGACTGCCAGGTTTCGTTGACGCGACCGTTGGTGATCCAGATTTCGCCCTTTTCGGCCCGAGGCTTGATCGCGTCATAGAAGTCGATCCAGCTGTCATTGGACCAAGGCGTCTTGAGCATGTTGGCCTTGCCGGTATGCGTGTCGAAGGCATACAGCCATTTGCTGTCCGCTGTGGCGCCGTCGATTTCACCCCAGTCGTTCGCCGGATCATGCAACCGTCCAGTGCCGACCATCTGGCCGTCAATCATACGGACCGGGGTCTGGATGCCGGTGGTGCCGAGTTCGCGCAGCTTTTCATGCGCCCGCTTGCCCTCTTTCTTGGCCTCCTGCGCCAGAACGTGATAGCTCAGCACCCCGCCGCGAGAATAGCGCGAGGCTTCCTCGAAGATGGCGTTGGAATCCTTCCAGTCGAAGCCGGCAAAGCCCATCTTCTGGCCGAAAAGGCCGACGGCATACCAGTCGGGTTTTGCATCGGCGGGGGCGTCGTTGATCTTGGCGTAGAGCCGCAGACGGCGTTCGGCGTTGCAGCGGGTGAAGTCCTCTTCGCCCCATCCGGCGGCAGGCAATACGATGTCGGCATACTGGGTGTTGAGCGGCTCGACAGGATAGATGTCGCTGTCCACCAGCATCATGCCGCCACTGTCGACACGCGCCTTGAACACCTCGATCAGGTGGTCGCGATCCACGCTGCGCGGCTGGTTCGGGTTGCGCATCGTGAGGTCGGCGACCCGGCTTGCCAGTTCCTGGCTGGGAGCACGTAAGATGAGCATCTTGGCTTTGGACCTTGGTACGCGGACTGGATGGGCGCTTCTAACGCGTGATCGGGCAATCACGACCGGCGTCGTCGAATTCAAGCAGGACCGGTGGCAGGGTGGCGGCATGCGCTTTCTGCGCTTCCGAGCGTGGCTGGACGAGGTCCATCAGCTCTCCGGCGGCTTCGATCAGCTGATCTACGAGCAGGTTCGCCGGCATGCGGGGACGGACGCCTCCCATCTCTACGGAGGCTGGTTGGCAATTCTCGAAGTGTGGTGCGAGCAGAACTCGGTTGCTTATCAAGGCGTCCCGGTCGGCACCATCAAGCGCCACGCCACCGGCAAGGGCAACGCGCCGAAGGAGGCGATGATCGCCGCGGCACGAGCGCGAGGGTTCTCGCCCGCCGACGACAACGAGGCCGACGCCATCGCGATCCTCCATTGGGCGCTCGAGACGAACGGAGGCCTGGGATGAGGTGGCATCCGAGGGGCTACGGCGGCCAACGCAGGGATCCCGAGCAGGTCAAGCGGGAGGGGTGGCAGGAACAGGGGCTGCTGGCGATTTCTGCGGACGATCCCCGCCTCACCTGGCCCGAGCGCGAACTGGTCCGCCAGCTCGGCGAGAAGATCTATGGGCCGCGCTTGACCGAACGTGAGGTCGCGAATGGCTGACTGGACGCCTGCCATGGTCGAGGACCGGCTCGAGCGTGCCGCCGACGTGTTCCGGTCGCTGCCCGAGGTGAAGCCGCAGGGCTACTTCAACGCCTGGCCCGAGTATTTCCACACCTTCGCGGATCAGGTCGGCCAGGAACCTCGGATGCGACGGCCACGCCCAAGCCCGCGTGACATCACTCAGGCCGAGGATACTCTCCTCTGGCTGCGCTGGTTGGAGCGTGACGACGCCCGCATCGTGTGGCTGCGCGCCAACCGGCAGCCGTGGAAGAAGATCGGCTGGGAGGTCGGCCTGAGCCGCCCCGCGGCCAACCGCCACTGGCAATACGGCATCGCACTCATCACGTGGCGGCTGAACGGACGCGTGCCGTCCGCGAAGCGGTCGAGGCGCTTCGTCGTCGAAAACGCCGACCAGCTGTCAAGAAGAATCGTCCGGTGAGACAATTTTCGGAGAGACATCGCAGAGGGTTCACCGCACCCCGGCCGAGAGCTACAAACCGGATATACTCGGGAGAGGCGCGCGGGACGTACCGCCGGCGCCGGCTTCCGGGGTCCAGCACAGGGTCCAGCCGGGGTCCAGACCGCCAAGCCTTTGTTTTCCGGTTCCTTTTCGGGCCGAAACGTATGCTGGCGGGCGAAGCGCGGCACATCGCCAGCGACAGGGCCGGATTTTCGGGAAGCCACCCCGAGTGGTGCCCACCTGACAATCGCTGAAATAGCACAATAAATCAACCACTTGTCTGGTGGACTCCGGGGTGGACACCCAGGACGCCGGAGTCCAGCCGGAAGCCGGTGGATACCCGCATCGCGGAATCCACCCTGGCGGAAGCCGCCCCATCATCGACAGGAACGACATGACCCTCAGCTTCGCCCCCGGTCGGTTCGAGACCTGGCCGCTTGCGCGCCTGCAGTCCTACGCCAAGAACGCGAAGACCCGCGGGCCGGACCAGGTGGGGAAGATCGCCGCCAGCATGGCCGCGTTCGGCTGGGCCGCTGCGGTGTCTCGTGGAGAGGTCGAGCGCCGTCGGACGATGATTGACCGGAATGACGAGGACAAGGGGCGGTCAGGTGCGCGCCTTTTCGAATGCGCTCCAAGCCATTTCGAAGGCAGCGAAATCGAAATCCGCCTGACGGGCCGGGTCAAGGATCAGCCGTTCCATCTGTCGCAACCTGCCGATCGCCTCGCCAAGCCGACCGGCCACCTCGGGAGGAATGACGACGGCTCCGTGGCGGTCAGCGTGGATCAGGTCGCCCTGCCGCACCTCAAGCCCCATCACCCGGACCGGCTGGCCGAGGCTGCGGACATGGACGAAACCGTGGCTTGGTCCGATGCTGCCTGCGATCACCGGAAAGCCTTGCGGCAGGTCGCCAAGGTCGCGCACGACCCCGTTCGTCAAGGCCCCCGACATGCCAAAACCCTTGTGGACCGTGGTGTTGATTTCGCCCCAGAAGGCGCCGATGCAGTGCGGCCAATCGAGATCCTCGACCACTGCGACCGAGGGTTTCGGTGCATCGTGCATGGCGCGGTAATAGGCCATGCGGCGGGTGCGGACCTCGGGCGCCTCGGCAAGCGCGTTCGTGTCCAGAAGCGCCAGCCGCTCGACCCGCTCCGGGGCCTGCCGCACGACCTCCATAGCGACGATCCCGCCCATCGACAGTCCGGCGAGGGCAAAGCGGGGCGGGGCAGCGTCCAGGGCGGACCGGGCCAGCGCGGCCATGGTCTCGGCCCCGATCGGAAGGGCATGGGCGACGGGCCGGGGAGACACGGCCGCGGGAACGCGCCCCCACATCCGCGCATCGCACATCATGCCGGGGATGAGGACCAGCGGGGTCATCGGACGCGCCGGGCCCCTTCCTTCAGCGTGGCCAGCTTGGCCCAGGCGATTTCGGGATCAACCGCGCCGAAGCCCGCGAAGGTGCCGAAGCCGCAGTCGCTGCCCGCGATCACACGCTCGCGGCCGACGATATCGGCGAAGCGTTGGAGTCTTTGCGCCACGAGGTCGGGATGTTCGATGAAGTTCGTCGTCGTGTCCACCGCGCCGGGGACAAGGATCTTGTCCGACGGGATTTCGTCTGCCCGGTCGCGGAACACCGTCCATTCGTGCCCGTGGCGGGGGTTGGCGGTTTCGAACAGCACATAGCGGGCGGGCACGGACATCAGCAGCGAAAAGACCTGGGCCATGTCGATGTCGCAGCAATGCGGGCCTTCGTAATTGCCCCAGCAGATGTGCAGCCGGATCCGGTCGCGCGGCAGGCCGTCGAGTGCGCGTTCCAGCGCCTCGACATGGGTCGCGGCCACGCGCAGGAACTCCTGATCCGACAGGTGGGTGAAGAGCATGTGGCGTGAGAGGGCGAGGTCGGGGCAGTCGAGTTGCAGGTCAAGGCCCGCGTCGAGGATCCTGCGGTATTCCTCGCCCATCGCATCGGCCAGCGCGGTCAGATAGGCTTGCCGGTCGGGGTAATGGGCGTTCTGCAGGAACAGGCTGATGACGCCGAGGCTGGCCGCGTTCATGAAGCCGCGGCTGAGCCCATGGGCGGCCATCGCCGCCCTGAGGTTGGCGATGTCCTTGAGGAGTTCGCCCTGCCCCTTGCTTTCCACCGGGCCGGTGCATTGCGGGCGGGCATACTGCGGCGTGCCGCCCTGCTTCGCCAGCCGTTCGAGAAAGGTCGGGAACATCTTGAGGTCGGCCGGCGCGTTGCGCGGGCTGTCGCCGTAAAAGCCGGTATAGCGGTCCTTACACATAGGTCGCATAGCTGATCTTCGAACATTCGCCGTCCGAGACGATGTCGATGCCCGCCTCTTTCTGGCGGCGGACATTCTCCATGACTGCCGCTGCCATGCAGGCATCGAAGGCGGCTGGGTCGTAGTCGTCTCCGCGTTCGCGGGCGAAGAGGAAATCGACCACAGCCTGCGGGCGGGGCAGCGAGCCGACATGGGTGGCCAGCATCACAGAAGCCTCCCCGTCGGTCCGGCCGGATCGTCGGTGGCAATCACGCGGTAGAGGCTGGACTCGCCGGTCATCGAGGGAGCGAGGGAATGATCGAGGCCGGGCGGGATCGCGGCGGTGTCGCCGGGGTTCAGCACCGTCCTGCCGCTGGCCCAGGTCAGCCGCCAGTGGCCGCGCATGGGCATCAGCACCTCGTGGCGGTCAAACTTGTAGGGCGTGTCGGGGATCGAGTTTCGCGACAGGAATTCCACCTCGAAACCGGGGCGATCGCGCAGGACACCGGTCGCCCCGATCACCTTGCAAGGCTGACGGTCGGAAAGCGCCATCAGATCCCAGTAACGGGCGACATGGTTCGGGATCACCTCGGCGGTGGTCGGTTCGGGGAAGGCCTTGAGCTCCTCCTCGGTCAGAAGCGGCATGGGCTTCACACCGTCGGGCAGATGCTGGCCCTTCTTGGTGTCGTAAAGTCGGCCGTTCTCGCCCAGCACCAGGCCGTAGTCCTTGGCATCGGTGATGACCTGCGGCGCCCAGATAACCCCGCCCCCGGCATCGTCGCCGCCCAGGATCGCCATGATCATCCCGTAATCGGTGCCGACATTCTCGAAGGCGCGGAAGATGCCGGTGGGGATGTTGAAGATGTCGCCTTCCTCGGCGATGAATTCGCCCGCCGTGCCCCAGCGGCCCCAGAAGAAGCGCCAGCGGCCCTTGAGCACGAAGAACACCTCGGCGGTGCGGTGGCTGTGCAGCGAGTTGCGGCAGCCCGGCGGCTGACCGGCCGCGCCGATGTTGAAGCCCGGCGTCTCGCGGATGTGCACATGCTGATCGGCCGCCTCGCTGACGCCGCCGCCGATGATGGTGAAATTCTCCTTCCGGTCGCTGCCCGGCGTATGGGCATCGATGAAGGCGGTCTTGCAGGGGCGCAGGTCGCCATAGCGGACGATGCGGGCTTCCATCTGATCGGGGGTCATGTCTCACCTTTGTGCAGAAGGATCTGTTTCCAGATCGCGATTTCATCCCACAGCGCGCATTCGCGGCGCAGTCCCCAGGGGCCGTATTCGGCATGGGCAAGCCCCATGACGTGCACCCTCGCGCCCGTCGGCGGACCGAAGGCGCCCCAGCCGTCATGCGTGCCGTCGAGCGACCAGCGCAGCGCGGCACGGGGGGGCATCAGGCCGCCGTCCATGCCGATGGTGTGGTGAATGGCGAAGCGGGCCATGGGGAAGGCCGCGCGCAGGGACAGCCAGCTGTCGGCGATCGCCTGCGCCCCGATCAGATGCCGCGCACCGGCATGGTCGGCCTGCGCGGCCCGGTCGTATTCGGAAAGCAGATGCGCAAGATCGCCCTGCATGGCGCGGGTCAGCGTGGTGGCATAGCGGGCGCCGGTCTCGTGGTCGTTGCCGGGGGACAGGTAGGGGCCGGGCCGGTCCACCTCGGGCCTGAAAGGGCGGGTGGCGGCTTCCGGCCCCCCTCGCGGGCGATGAGATCGCGCGCAAAGGCGCGCGGGTCGCCGCCAAGTTGCCGCACGATCCCGCCATTGTCGCGCACCAGCCATTCGTCGTCGATGGCATCGTTGCGCGCCGCGCAATCGGCGATGACGCGCACGGCAAAGCGCCGGCCGGTCGCCGGACCGAACCAGCCGTCACCGCCATGGGTGCCGGTGGACAGGATGCGGTGCGACGACAGAAGATGCGTCTCGGGCGTGCCGCACCAGATCACGTCCTCGCCCAGAAGCTGGCGGTCGGGGAATTCGTGCAGGGTGGCCAAGGTCGAGGCGATGACGCCCGCATTGCCCACCGCCACCCCCATCGGCGTGCGCACCGGAATGTCGGGCGCATACCAGTGGTGCAGCCCGGCAAGGTTGCGGCCTTCCCAGATCTCGCGGGTGATGCCCAGGATGTAGTCGGGGAAATCCTTCCAGCGGTTCGCGAAGCCCTTCATGTTCCGGTCCTTTCCCGCACGGTTCCGCGCTCGATCAGCGGGCCTTCGATGCGGATGCGCGAGGGGGTGGTTTCGCCCTCGATCTGGTTCAGGAGGATTTCGACCGTCGCATCGACCATGCGCCGCACCGGCTGGCGAAGCGTGGTGAGGTTGTAGGACGGCCAGGCCGCCAGCGGCACGTCGTCATAGCCGATGACCGACACATCGCCGGGCACCGACAGGCCAAGCTCGAAGCGCAGGCAGTCCATCACGGCAAAGGCCATGTGGTCGTTGCCGACGAAGATCGCGTCAGGCCGGTCAGGCCCCGAGAACAAGGCACGGGTCGCCTTGGCCGCCTCGTCGCGGGAATACATGCCGTCGATCATCGCGAAGGGTTGAAGGCCCGCCTCGCGCAGCGCCTCGGTGAAGCCGCGCGCGCGGTCGCGCCCGGTGGAAGAGCCCTGCCAGCCCATGATATGGGCGATGCGGCGGTGCCCGGTGGCAATCAGGTGGTCCGCGACCCTGCGCCCGCCCGCCACATTGTCCGATGTGACTTCGGAGAGGCCCGCGTCATCCTGGCCGCGGTTGAACATCACCACCGGAATGCCCGCGGCCCGGCAGCGCGCGGTCAGGTCGTTGGTCATGGCGACAGACGCGGTGATGATGCCGTCCACCCGGTAGTCCAGAAGCTCCTGCACCACCTGCGGAACCTTCTCGGTCGAGTTCTCGGCCATGAACACCAGGACATGATAGCCCCTGGATTGCAGAACCCGGCTGAGATGTTCGATCGCGACCGGGTAGAACTGGTTCTCCAGATAGGCCACGACCAGCCCGATGATCCGCGTCCGGCCGGTGATCATCGCGCGGGCCAGCGGATCGGGGCGGTAGCCCAGCTTCTCGGCGGCCGCGCGCACCTTTTCGATGGTCGCCTTCGACGCCGAGGCGCCGGGGGTGAAGACGCGGCTGACCGCCGACTGGCTGACCCCGGCCAGCCGGGCCACATCGGTGGCGGTCACCTTGGCGGGTTGGTCAGTCATTCTGCGGTCCAGCCTCCGTCCACGATCAGATGTGTCCCCGTCACCAGGGCCGAGGCGTCCGAGGCGAGGAACACGACCGGCCCCATCAGATCCTCGATTTCGCCCACCCGGCCAAGCTTGATCTTCGACAGGATCCAGGCCCGGCGTTCGGGGAACGCCAGCGTCTGCTCGGCCAGAGGCGTGCGGATGAAGGTCGGGCACAGCGTGTTCACGCGGATGCCGTGCGGCGCCCATTCCAGCGCCATCGCCTTGGTCATGCCTTCCAGCGCGTGCTTGTTGGCGCAATAGACCGCGCGGTCCGGCCCGCCGACATGTCCCATCTGGGAAGAGACATTGATCAGGCTGCCGGGTTTGCCCGCACCGATCAGGCCGCGCGCCACCTCGCGCGTCAGGAAATAGGCCGCTCGCAGGTTCAGGTCCATCGCGGCGTCATAGTCGGCGGGCGTGGTGTCAAGCGCGGGGGCATGGCGGGCAAGGCCCGCGCTGTTCACCATCACGTCGAAGGGGCCGCGTCCGGCCAGCGCGGTGGCCGTGGCGGCCAGATCGGTGATGTTCAGCGCCAGCGCCTCGGCCTGCCCGCCCGAAGCGCGGATCGCGTCGCGCAGGGCCTCCAGTTCGCCCGCGCGCCGGGCCACCAGCGTCACCGCAGCCCCTGCCCCGGCCAGCGCCGCCGCCGCCCCGAGCCCGATGCCGGAGGAGGCGCCGGTGACCAGCGCGCGGCGGCCGTCGAGGCGGAAGGAGGGAGTTTGCGGCAGGCGCATGGGTCAGGTGCCTTCGGGCGCGGGGGGCTCGCGGCGACCGTCATCGAAGGACTCCCATCCCTCGCCGCCGAAGACGTCGCGGCCAAGCTGGAACAGCACTTCGGCGAAATCGACGAAGACCGGATTGTCGGCGATGCGACCGTCCTCGATCCGCCAGCAATCCATGTAGGGGATGCGGACCCGCTGGCCGGTCGGCGCGATCCCCATGAAGGGGCCGGAATGCGTGGCCTCGATATGGCCGAAGCAGGCGGCCCAGTCGCCGTCGGCGATCATCCGTTCGGTCAGATAGACGCGATCGGTGAAGGCCGCGCGCAAGGGGCGCGGCCAGTTGCGGCGGAATTCCGCGATCCCCTTCTTGGTGCCGCAGCCACGGTTTCCGCGCCACAGGAAATCCGGCGTGAAATAGGGCGTCATGTCGGTTTCACCGCGCCCCAGCGCATCCTCCATCCGCCGGACGGCGGCGAGGCTGGCAAGGCTTCGTGCCCGCTGGGTGCCTGTCGCGTCCATGCCCGTCATTCCGCGGCCATTCCGTATCCCACGTTCCTGTGCCCGTACCTGCGCACGCGGACGTTGCACTGCTCGGCATGGCCGACAAAGCCCTCGAGCATGCAGAGCCGCGAGCCGTATTCGCCGATCAGGGCCGCTGCCGCGTCGGTGGTGATGCGCTGATAGCTGTGGGTTTTCAGGAACTTGCCGACCCAGAGCCCGCCCGTGTAGCGCCCGGCCTTCTTCGTGGGCAGGGTGTGGTTTGTCCCGATCACCTTGTCGCCGTTCGCCACGTTCGTCCGGGGGCCAAGGAACAGCGCCCCGTAGCTGTGCATGTTTTCGAGATACCAGTCGTCGCGGTCGGTCATCACCTGCACATGCTCGTAGGCCATGTCGTTGGCGACGGCGAGCATCTCGTCATGCGTGTCGCAGAGGATCACGTCGCCATAGTCGCGCCACGACACCGCCGCCGTGTCGCGCGTGGGCAGGATCGCCAGCAGCCGGTCGATCTCGGCCAGGGTGCCCTCGGCCAGCCGGGCCGAGTTGGTGATCAGGCAGGCGGGCGAGTTGTAGCCGTGCTCGGCCTGACCCAGAAGGTCGGTCGCCACCATCTCGGCGCCCACGGTATCGTCGGCGATCACCATGGTTTCGGTGGGGCCGGCGAACAGGTCGATGCCCACACGGCCGTAAAGCTGGCGCTTGGCTTCGGCGACGAAGGCATTGCCGGGACCGACCAGCATGTCCACCGGCCGGATCGTCTCGGTCCCCAGCGCCATGGCGCCGACGGCCTGGATGCCGCCGAGGACGTAGATCTCATGCGCCCCTCCCATCTGCATGGCGGCAACGATGGCGGGGTGCGGCGCGCCCTTCACCGGGGGCGCGCTGGAGATGATGCGGGGCACACCCGCGACGCTGGCCGTCAGGACGGACATGTGGGCCGAAGCGACCATGGGGAACTTGCCTCCCGGCACATAGCAGCCGACCGACTGGACCGGGATGTTGCGGTGGCCGAGAAAGACGCCGGGCAGGGTTTCCACCTCGATATCGATCATGCTGGCCCGCTGCGCCTGCGCGAACCGGCGGATCTGGTCCTGCGCGAAGCGGATGTCCTGCATGTCCCGCGCGCTGACCTTCTGCATCGCCGCCTCGATTTCCGAAAGCGTCAGGCGGAAGGAGGGGGCTGAATAACCGTCGAACTTCTGCGCAAGCTCGCGCACGGCGGCATCGCCGCGGGTCTCGATGTCCTTCAGGATGCCTTCGACCGTGACGCGGACCTTTGCGTCGTCCTCGGCGCGGGCCTCGGCGGGCTTGCCGGATTTCAGGTGCTGGACAGCCATGCGTGGTCTCCTCAGGTCCTGGTCAGCCGAACGCCGGTCCTGGCGTCGAACAAGTGGCAGATGCGGGCGGGCACATGGGCGGCGATGGGCTGGCCGATCCGCCCCTGGAAATCCTTGGCGGCCTTCACCGCCACCAGTGCGCCGCCCGCCTGGACAGTGGCCATCTAGGCATCGCCCAGAAGCTCCATCGCGTAGATCGGCGCGGCGATTTCGCCCGTCGCTGCGATGCTGGCATCCTCGGCGCGGAAGCCCAGCGTCACCGGGCCGTCGGGGCCGGCAAGGCCGGGGATGCGGACATGCTCGGCCTCGAAGACGCCGCCCTTGAGCGTGCCCTGCATCAGGTTCATCGCCGGGCTGCCGATGAAGCCCGCAACGAAGGTGTTCGCCGGCCGGTCGTAGATTTCCAGAGGCGTGCCGACCTGCTGCACCTCGCCCCGGCTCATCACCACCACGCGGTCGGCCAGCGTCATCGCCTCGATCTGGTCATGGGTGACGTAGATGGTGGTCGTCCTGAGTTCATGGTGCAGGTTCTTGATCTGCGCGCGCGTCGAGACGCGGAGTTTCGCGTCGAGGTTCGACAGGGGCTCGTCCATCAGGAAGACCTTGGGCTTGCGCACGATCGCGCGGGCCAGCGCCACCCGCTGCCGCTGCCCGCCCGAAAGTGCCGCGGGCTTGCGGTCGAGGAACTCGGTCAGCTCCACCGTCCTGGCCGCCCGCATCACCCGGTCGTGGTGTTCGGCTTCGGGGATGCCGCGCACCTTCAGCGGAAAGCGGATGTTCTCGTAGACCGTCATCGTCGGGTAAAGGCCATAGGACTGGAACACCATGGCGATGTCGCGGTCCTTGGGTTCCAGGTCGTTGACCCGTTTGCCGCCGATCAGGATGTCGCCGCCGCTGGCATCCTCCAGCCCCGCGATCATGCGCATCGTCGTGGTCTTGCCGCAGCCCGAGGGGCCGAGCAGGACGAGAAACTCGCCGTCCCCGATATGCAGGTCCATCGGTTTCAGCCCGACGAAGGCACCCCAGCGTTTCGTGAGGGATTTCAACTGGATATCGGCCATGACCTATCCTTTCACGGCGCCGGCGGTCAGGCCGCTGACGATCTGGCGCTGGAAGAACACCACCAGCAGGAAGAGCGGTGCGGTGGCCGAGACGACGGCCGCGACCGCGAACATCACGTTGCCCTTGGTCTGCGTGGTGCCCAGGAAGAAGGCGATCTTGGGGATCATCGTCTGGTTTTCCTTGTCAAGCAGCATCGCCGTCACGGCAAAGTCGTTGTAGGCCAGAAGGAAGCTGAACAGCCCCGTGGTGATCACCCCCGGCCACATCACCGGGATGATGACGTGGCGGAAGGCCTGGAACCGCGAACAGCCATCGACCATGGCGCTTTCGTCCAGATCCTTGGGGATGTTGCGGAAGAACGAGGTCAGCATCCACAGCGTGAAGGGCTGGTTGATCGCCACCAGCACGATGATCGCGGTGGGCAGGTGGCCCCAGAGGTTCCACTGGTAGAACGGCAACAGATAGCCCGAGATCAGCGCGATCGGCGGCATGGCGCGGAACACCAGCGCGACGATCAGCAGCCAGAAGGCATACCGGTAGGGCGAGCGGCTGAGCGCGTAGCCTCCGAGCGTGCCGAAGGTCAGCGAGATCGTCACCACGCTGACCACGACGATCAGGGTGTTGATCGCGGCGCGCCAGAATGACTCCTGGATCCAGGCGCCATGATAGCCCGCGCCGGTGAAGGCTCCGCCGGTCTCGGCGCGGGTCAGGGGGCCGCGCAGGGCATTGGCCCAGTCCGCCTTGGAGAAGAAGTCGCCCTCGACCTTGAAACTTCCCCAGAGCGTCCACAGGAAGGGAAAGGCCGCAATCACCAGCCAGAGGGCGAGAAACCCGATCAGGATGGCCTGCATTGCGGGGGGGCGGCGGTCGGCCAGCCGGGTGCTCATGCCGTTTCCTTTCCGAAGCTGCGCCAGGTGCGGACGAGGACCGGCGAAAGCAGGATCACGACGCCAAGGATGGTCAGCACCGACGTCGCCGCCGCCGAGGACAGCAGGCGCGTCTCGCCCCCGAGGTCGGAGTAGATGAAATAGCTCAGCGATTGGGCATGGGCGCCGGCGTTGAAGCTGACGATCGGCTCGAAGACGCGGAAGTTGTCCATGATCTTGATCAGCGCCATGAAGGTGGTCAGGGGCAGCAGGTGCGGGAAGATCACGTGGCGGATGCGCTGCCAGCGGGTGGCGCCGTCGATCATCGCCGATTCCAGCGTGTCCTGCGGCACGGTCTGAAGGCCCGCGTAGTAGACGACGAAGGCGAAGGGCGAGGTGGACCAGATGCCATAGACGATCAGCATGGCCCACATCAGCGGGGTGGAGGCCTTGATCGACAGGGTGGGGTCCCCCACCAGCGACTGGATTGCCGCACCGAGGATGCCGCGAGCGTCCACCATCCAGAACAGGATCAGCGCGCCCACCAGCGGCGTCACGATCATCGGCAGAAGCGAGACGAAGATGGCCGGGCCGCGGAAAAGGCGCGGGATGGCGTTGACGGCCAGGGCGACGGCAAAGCCAAGCAGGATGGCCAGCGGGGTAACGAGGGCCGTGTAGGTCAGCGTGAAGGCCAGTGCCCCGTAGAACGGCAGGTTCAGAAGCTGACCGAAGAAATCGCCCATCCCTTCCGACTTCGTCCAGAGCGCGCCGACTTCGGAGATCGCCAGATGATTGCGGTCGGTGTAGATCCCGGTTCCGACGAAGCGCCCCATGGGCGCGGCTTCGCGCAGGAGGCGGGTCGCCTCCTGATCGACGACCGTGGTGGTGGTGCAGCCGAAGACGTTGCAGTTCTCGACTTCGCGGATCACCTGCTGGTGCGGCGCATGGACCGACTGGATCAGCACCGAGACGATGGGCAGGGCGATGAACAAGAGCATCGCCGTCGCCGATGGCAGGATGAACCAGAAGAAGGTGCGGTGTTTCATCGGCCGACCCCGAGGCAGGGAAGCGTGCACCCGGAAAGGCATCTTGCCGGGAGGTGTCTCATGAAAGCGCCCGGTGGCGGTGGAGCGCCGCCGCCGGGCGAAGAAGGCCCCTATTGCAGGAAGCCCTTCTCGGTCGCCGCCGCCGTGTAGGCGGCTTCGATGTCGGCAAGTGTGGTCGCCGCATCTTCCTTGCCGGTCAGAAAATCGGCGATGTTGTCGCCAAGCGCGGTGTGCAGAAGACCCATGTAGGGCAGCATCGGATAGGGTTTTGCCCCCATCGCCATGGCCTGCATCACCCCCGCGTTCACCGGGGCCGGCTTGTAACCCGGGATCATCCAGACGGCCTGACCCATCGTCTCGTCGTTCAGTAGCGCCGGGCTGGTGCCATGCTTGAGGGCGAGGAAGGTCGCAACGGCATCCGCGTCCGAGATGTTCTTGGCCACGGTCCAGCCATCCCACCACAGCGTGGTGGCCGGGATCGTGCCGCCGCCAACGGTCATCGGCGCACCCACCATGGTGTTTTCATGGACCTCCGGCGCCGAGCCTTCGGCATCCAACAACACGCCGGTGCGCGACCCCCACATGTTCATCAGCGCGACGTTGCCCGCTTCCCATTCGGCGGAAGTGGCGTTGGAATCGTGGGTCAGGTAGTCGGGATTCATGTAGGCGGTCAGCGCCTTCATCATCTCGAGCGCGGCCACGCCCTTGTCGTTGTTGATCGAGACCTTCGGAGTTCCGGCCTCGAAGAATTCGCCGCCCATGCCCGTGTACATGTTCACGAATTCCTGCGCGAGATTCCAGCCGGCCTGATAGGCGCCCCCGACCGGGTGTTCCATGATTCCGGCGGCGCGGATCTTTTCGGCGGCTGCGAGCAAGTCCTAATAGGTCTTCGGCGGTTCGACGCCGACCTTCTCCAGCACGTCCTTGCGATAGACCAGGTGCTGCGCGTTGGCCATGAAGGCCACAGCCATCACCTTGCCGTCGATGGTGATCAGCTGGCTGGCAGGGATGTCGGTGCCATGGGCGGCGATCAGGTCGTCCAGCGGGCGGATGACATCCTCGTTCATCAGCGCGACGATCGACGAGGTCGCCACGATCGCCGAGGTGTATTCCGCCGGGTTGCCCTGCATTCCCGGGACATTGATCTTCTGGTGGTCGGCTGTCAGGTTGGCCTTCACGCTCACCGCGTCGGTCGCGCATTCCGCAGCCCTGGCAGCCACGCTCTTGATCGCCGGAAATTCGTTGCCGACGATCGACACCCGACCAGCCGTGATTCCGCAATCGGCATGGGCAGCCCCGGCAAGCGTCGTGGCGCCAAGAAGGGTCGAGAGCGCCAGACCCCTGATCGACACTGTCATCAGTCTCATTCCGTTCTCCCTGTTCAGACCCGCACTGACGGCGGGAATCACCGCTTTCGCTGCGGTGCCGGGCAGGCTAGCGAAAATTGCATTCGTATGCAGATTCATGTTCTAAGCTTTCCGGAGGTGATCGGTCGGAAGGTGAAGATATGCTGAGCGAAGGCTTCGATGCAGAGGCAAGCCCTGACGCGGGTCTGAGGGCGGCGGTGCTGGAACGGCTGTTGCATCTGGCCGAATCCACGCCGGCAGGGCTTGAGCGCGCGCTGTCGGGGCTGGCATCGCCCGATTGCCAGTGGCGCGCCTCGCATCCGATGAATGAAATGACCGGCAACGCTGCCGCCGCAGCGCGCATCTGGGGGCCCCTGCAGGCTGCCTTCCCCGATATCGAGCGCCGCGACAGCATCCTTGTGGCTGGCCGCTACCGGCAAGAGACCCTGGTAGCGGCGATCGGCCACTATTGCGGCACGATGAAGCAAGACTGGCTGGGCATTCCGGCAACCGGCAAGACCGTCTTTCTGCGCTATGGCGAAGTCTGGCAGATCGGTCCGGACTGCCGCGCGGTTCAGGCCAGTGTGATCTGGGACATCCTGGACGTGATGCGCCAGGCCGGGTATGGCCGCTCGGCCCCTCGCGAGGGGTCGAGGGGATGTGGCCCGGCCCGCTCACCGCCGACGGCTTGCGGCTAGATCCGTCCGACCCCGCGACAAGCCGCGACAGCATCGAGCAGACTCTGCGGATGCACAAGACGCTGGCCGAGTTCGACGACAGGTCCGCCCTGTCACGTCAGGCGCTGATCGACATGCCGCAGCGTGACCACTGGCATCCGAAGATGATGTGGTACGGCCCGGCGGGCATCGGGACGACCCGAGGGCTTGACGGCTTTGTCGATGGGCACCAGCTGCCGTTCCGCATCGCCTTTCACCGCCCGCAGGGCAGCTTCGAGGAGGTGATGGCCGAACGCGCCCGCCACGGGGCCGGCCATTACATCCGCATCGGCGACGGCCCCTATTCGGTGACCGGTGGCTGGCCCTCCGTCTATGGCATTCATGCCGGGGACGGTTTCTGCGGAATGCCTGCGACAGGCAAGCCGGTCTTCATGCGGGTGATGGACTTCTACCTGCACCACGAAGGCCTGATCCGCGAGAATTGGGTGCCGATCGACCTTCTGCACGTCTTCCGGCAGATGGGGGTCGATCTTCTGGAGAGAATGCGCCAGCAGCTGCGCGGGTCGCCCTAGGCTCCGCACGCGCAGGCACCGACCGGCAGGCCCAGCCCATGCTGCCGCAGGTGCTATCCGCCCTCGCGCTTGACGGCCGAGGGCAGGCGGCGGCCCAAGGCGGCCACATCGGGGATGGTCCGGGCGTGAAAACTCAGGAGGTTGTTCGTCCTTGCGGGTCCCCGGCCGGAGTTTGGCGGATTGCAGCCTGACCGTGTTCCGGGTGAACAACCGCCTGAGATTTCACAGCAAGGTTGCCGCCTTGCGGTTCGTACATGATGCAGCGGATCGCGTCGAAATTCACCAGCGGATGCGGGCGTCAGGCCCCACCCCTGGGGACCGACGGTCAGCCGAAGCGCGCGCTCGGCCTGCCGATCACACCCGGCTTCACGGCAAATAGCCCGCCCTCCTCGGGGTGCTCCGCAAGGTGCGCGGTCGACATGGTGAACCGGGCCGAGGCGACGTAGAGGGTTCCGAGATCCGGGCCGCCGAAGGCGCAGCTTGTGGGCCATGTGCAGGGCAGATCGATGACCGTCACGACCTGGCCTTGCGGATCGGTCCGCGTGACGCAGGCGCCGCCGGCAACGCGGGCCGTCCAGATGCATCCTTCGGCATCAAGACAGGACCCGTCCGGCAGCCCGCGCCCGAAACCCGTCTGGAACAGCGCACGGTCGTGCAGGCGGCCGTCGCTGATCCGGTAGGAAAACAGCGCATTCTCCAGCGTGTCGGCGGTGACGAAACGGTCCGGGGCGGGCCAGACGAAGGTGTTGGCGATCCCGAACCTGTCGTCGCAGACGCGGGCCAGCGCAAGATCCGGCGACAGGCGGTAGATCGCGCCCTGCGCGCCCTTGATCGGGACCGGTTCATCGTCGGGCCCGATGTTGTTCTGCATCGTGCCGATCCAGAAGGCACCGTCCGGTCCGACGACGCCTTCGTTCAGACGGTTGCCCGGCAGGTCGGGTTCCACCTCGCAGAGGATGCGGAAATCATCGCCCCAGTCCCAGAGCGCGACATGCCGTTCCAGTCCGACGATGGCGCCACCGTCCTTGCGCAGACCGACAGAGGGGACGCGACCGGGGGTCTGCCACGAGTCGTGTGCGCCGGTCTCGGGTTTCAGCCGGTGCATGCGCCGTCCGATGATATCCACCCAGACGAGGCAGCCGCGCCGGTCGTCCCAGACCAGGCTTTCACCCACGATATCGGCGGCAGGGAAGATCAGACGCGGTGTCATCAGGCAGGCTCCAATGCTATTGACAGGCAGGTTAAGTCACATTTAAGAACTTTTGAATGCCAACCTGTATTACAGCTTTGGAGTACCCGAATGGAGCAGGCGGCGGAGCAGGGCGGCGGACTGGTGTCCAGCACGGTCGGCGCGATCACGCGGCTGATCCGCGAACAGGACCTGATGCCTGGTGACAGGCTGCCGTCCGAGGCAACCCTGGCCCGGGACCTCCAGGTGTCTCGGACCGTGGTGCGCGAGGCGTTCCGCTCGCTGGCCGCCATGCGGATCATCGAACTGTCCACGGGCAGGCGGGCAACCGTGGCACCGATCGATCATGGGGCGATGTCGCTGATCATCGAGCACGGGGTGCATACGGATCAGATCAGCATCCAGCAGATCTATGATGTGCGCCGCACGATCGAGACGCGGATCGTCACGCTGGCCGCCCTGCGCCGAACCGAGGACGAGGCCCGTATCATCACGGATGAGGCGGCTGCCATGCGGGCCAGCCTCACCCGGCCCGAAGTGCTGATGCGTCACGACCTTGCCTTTCACATGGCCCTGGCCCGCGCTTCGAAGAACCCGGTCTTCGGCCTGATCGTGGGCGCCTTCCAGGGCATCACCTCGCAGACCTGGCCGATCGGCTGGCGCAGCCGCACCACGACCGAGGCGCGCGAGGCGATGATCGTCAATCACGAGAGGATCGCCGCCGCCATCGCGGAAGGCGACCCCGAGCGGGCGGTTGCCGCGATGGCGCTGCATTTCGACGAAAGCGTGCGCGCGCTGATCTCGGCCGGACTGACCTGAGGATGCCATGAAGATCACTTCCATCGACACGATCCGCATCGCCGAAAGGCCGAACCTTCTGTGGGTCGAGGTCGGCACCGACGAAGGCATCACCGGGCTCGGCGAAACCTTCTTCGGCGCGGCCACTGTCGAGGCGCATGTCCACGAATGGATCGCCCCGCGTGTGATCGGGCGCGATCCCCTGCAGATCGACCGTTTGTCCGCCGATCTGGTCGGCTACCTCGGCTTCCGCTCGTCAGGGGCCGAAGTGCGGGGCAATTCCGCCTTCGACATCGCGCTGTGGGACATCTTCGGCAAGGCCGTGGGCCAGCCCGTCGCGCAGGTCCTGGGCGGGTTCACGCGCGACAGGATCCGCACCTACAACACCTGCGCCGGAACGGACTACATCAAGAGGGCCACCGGCCAGACGACCGCGAACTACGCCCTGTCCGGCGGCAGCAGGGATTACGACGACCTTAACGGCTTCCTCCACCGGGCCGACGAACTGGCCCATTCCCTTCTGGAGGAAGGGATCACCGCGATGAAGATATGGCCCTTCGACATGGCCGCGGAACGGTCGCGCGGGCAATACATCTCGGTTCCCGATCTGAAGGCGGCGCTGAGGCCCTTCGAGAAGATCCGCGCCGCCGTGGGCGACCGGATGGACATCATGGTGGAATTCCATTCGATGTGGCAGCTGCTGCCCGCCATCCAGATCGCAAGGGCGCTGGCCCCGTTCGGCACCTTCTGGCACGAGGATCCGATCCGGATGGACAGCCTGTCGAGCCTGAAGCGCTATGTCGCGGCAAGTCCCGCCCCCATTTCGGCCTCTGAAACGCTCGGCTCTCGCTGGGCCTTCCGCGACCTGCTGGAAACCGGCGCGGCCGGGGTGGTCATGCTGGATCTCAGCTGGTGCGGCGGCCTGTCGGAGGCGCGCAAGATCGCGGCCATGGCCGAGGCCTGGCACCTGCCCGTCGCGCCGCACGACTGCACCGGGCCCGTGGTGCTCTGCGCCTCGACCCATCTTTCGCTGAACGCGCCCAATGCCCTCGTGCAGGAAAGCGTCCGCGCCTTTTATCGCACCTGGTATCGTGACCTCGTGACCGCCCTTCCCGAGGTGAAGGACGGCATGATCACGGTGCCGCCCGGACCGGGCCTCGGGATGGAACTGCATCCCGACATCGGCCGGGCCTTCACCCTGTCGCGCAGGAGGTCGGACGCGACGACGATCTGAAACGGACATTCAAGGGAGGAAACCATGAGAAAGACCGCAGGACTGGCGGCCGCCACGGCCGCCTTGCTGATGACGGCTGCCCTGCCGGTGCGGGCGCAGGATGGGCTGGACATCGTCTTTGCCCATCACTCTTCGGCATCGAACACCTTCTGGCAGGCGGTGAAGAAGGGCTATGACGACGCCTGCGCCAGAGTCAGCGCCAATTGCCAGATGCTGTTCACCCAGACCGAGGGCTCGGTCCAGGAGCAGCTTGCCAATATCGAGGCGGCCATCGCGCAGAAGCCCGATGCGATCCTGACCTCGATCGTGGACAACCAGGCGCTGGACGAGGTGTTGCAGCGCGCCCGCGACGCCGGGATCACGGTGATCGGCGTGAACGTGGACGACACCTAGGGGGCGGCAGGCAATCCGCGGCAGGCCTTCGTCGGCCAGGGTTTCCTTGCGGCGGGCTATTCGCTGGGCAAGGCGCAATCGGCCAATTTCCCGGCCGAAGGACCGATCAAGGTTCTGGTCGGCATCTCTGCGCCGGGGCAGAACTGGTCGGAACAGCGCGGCCAGGGGGTGATCAACTTCCTCGAGGAATACAAGGCAAGCTCGGGCCGCGACATCACCTGGGAGAAGATCGACAGTGGCACCGATCTTGCAGTGACGGCGGACCGGGTCGGGGCTTATCTCGCTGCAAATCCCGACACCACGGCCTATTTCGACACCGGATTCTGGCATGCCGCAGTGGCGCGCGTGCTGGCTGACCGGGGCATCGAGCCGGGCAAGGTTCTCCTCGGCGGTTTCGACCTGGTGCCCGAAGTGGTCGAGCAGATGCAGAAGGGCTATGTCCAGGTCGAAGTGGACCAGCAGCCCTACATGCAGGGCTTCATGCCGGTGATGATGGTCTATCTGAACGAGACCGTCGGCCTGGCACCGGCCGATGTCGATACCGGTCAGGGCATCGTCACGCCCGCCGATGCCGATGCCATCATGGAACTTTCGGCGCAGGGCCTGCGCTGATCCCCCCCTTGCTTCCGGGCCCGCATGGGCCCGGAAGTCAGTCGATACAAGGACATGCCGGATGCGACTTCTGGTCAAGACATTCCTTCAGAAGCCAGAGCTTGCCGCGGTGCTGCTGCTGGTGCTTCTGATCGTGCTGTTCCAGGTGCTCTCGAACGGCATATTCCTTTCTGCCGCCAATCTGCGTGGCGTTCTGGGTCTGCTGCCGGAAATGGCACTGGTCGCGGTCGGCGTGACCCTGCTGATGATCTGCGGCGAGTTCGACCTGTCGGTCGGCTCGGTCTTTGCCCTGATGCCGATGAGCATGGCCGTGCTCATGGCGCAGGGCTGGCCCTTCCTGCCCTCGGTTCTGGTCGGCCTGATGCTCTGCGCGGCGATCGGCTTTGCGAATGGCTGGCTGACGATCCGCTTTGCCATTCCGTCCTTCATCACGACCCTTGGCATGCTCTTCATGGCGCGGTCGCTGACCGTGGTGATCTCGGGCGGCTTTCCGCCGCGGCTGGACCTGGAGCGGATCCCCGAACATCTCTTCGTTGCCTTCGTCGGCCCGGGCGAGCTGATCCGTGCGTCGTTCCTGTGGTTCCTCGGCCTTGCCCTTGTCGTCAGCCTGCTGCTGTCGCGCACGAACTTCGGCAACTGGGTGCGGGCGACGGGCGGCTTCCTGCCCGCAGCCAATGCGATGGGCATCCCGACCGCGCGGGTCAAGATCGCCTGTTTCATGATCTGCTCGCTGCTCGCGGGCTTTGCCGGGATGATCCAGGTGCTGCGTGTGGGTTCCCCCCTGCCGTCGATGGGCGAGGGCATGGAACTCGCCGCCGTCGCGGCGGCCGTGATCGGCGGCACGGTTCTGACCGGCGGCATCGGCTCGATCCTGGGCGGCATCATCGGCGCCGTCCTGATCCGCGTCATAGACAACGGACTGGTGCTGAGCCGGGTGGATTCCAACTGGTTCAAGTTCGCCATCGGCGCGCTGACCATCCTTGCCGTGGTGGGCAACGCATGGCTGCGCAAGCGCGGCCGCGCGATGAAGGTGGAGGGCTGAGATGACGGACGCATTCCGCAAGGCCAAGGATCCGGTGATCTCGGTCCGCAACCTGCACAAGTGGTATTCGGGCGTCCATGCCCTGCGGGGGGTCAGCCTCGATTTCGAACGCAACGAGGCGGTGGGCCTTGTCGGCGACAACGGCGCGGGCAAGTCCACGCTGATCTCGATCCTCTCCGGCCTGCACGCGCCCGACGAGGGCGAGGTGCTGGTCGACGGACGCCCCGTACGGATGAAGGGCCCCCGCGACGCGATGGATCAGGGGATCGAGACGATCTACCAGTACAACTCGATGGTCCCCAGCATGTCGATCGCGCGCAACCTGTTCATCGGGCGCGAGCCGCTGAAAGCCTCGTTCCTCGGGCTGGGCATCCTGGACGAGGCGCGGATGCGCGCCGAAAGCGTGGCGGCGATTGCGGATGTGGACCTGCACCTGCGCTCGCCCGATGCGATGGTGGGCGAGCTTTCCGGTGGGCAGCGTCAGGGCGTGGCCATCGCCCGCGCGATGCATTTCAAGTCCAAGGTGCTGATCCTGGACGAGCCGACCAATCACCTGTCGGTCAAGGAGACCAACAAGGTCATCGGCTTCGTCAAGTCTCTGGCCGCCCAGAAGGTCACGGGCATCTTCATCAGCCACAACATGCACCATGTCTTTGCCTGCTGCGACCGCGTCGTGGCGATGGCGCAGGGGCGCGTGGTGCTGGACAGGAGGATCGGGGAGACCTCGATCGAGGAAGTTCACGAGGTTCTGTAGGGAGTCCGGCATGGCAGAAACACGCAGACATGCTCTCATCACCGGCGGGCTTGGCACGATAGGGCGCGCCATGGCCTCGGCCTTTGCAACGGCAGGCCACCGCGTGACGGTGCTGGACCGGCCCGGGGGGCAGGCGCCCGAAGGGATGGGCTGGCTGGGCGTCGACCTGAACGATCTGGCAGCAACAGAGGCGGGCGTGGCCGATCTGGTTGCGGGCGACCCCGTCGATGTGCTGATCAACAACGCCGCCCTCATCATCAACAAGCCGCATGACGCCTTCAGTCTGGCGGAATACGAGGATCAGATCCGGGTCAATTCCTCGGCGGCCTTCGTCCTTTGCCGCACGGTGGCGCCCGGCATGGCGGCGAAGGGCTGGGGCCGGATCGTGAACCTGACCTCGATCACGCTGAACGGGCAATGGGACGGCTATGTGCCTTACGTCGCCTCCAAGGGCGCGACGCTGGGCCTGACCAAGGGCTTTGCCCGCGAACTGGGGCCGAAGGGGATCACGGTCAATGCCATCTCGCCGGGTGCTGTCGTGTCCGAGGCCGAGAACCGCGTCTTTGCCGACCGGCTGGAGCAATACAACGCCTGGGTGCTGGAACGGCAGTGCATCAAGTCGCGCATCCGGCCCGAGGACGTGGCCGATCTTGCGCTGTTCCTGTGTTCGGACGCGGCGCGCATGATCTCGGGTCAGAACATCGCCGTCGACGGCGGGTGGTGAGGGCGCCGCGGTGATCGAACTGCGCGCTGGGGCGGCAAGGGCTCTGGTCGGAGCCCGGCACGGGGCGGCTCTGGCGGCGCTGGACGTCGCGGGGCAGCCGGTCCTGCGCCCGTTGCGGGCGGGATGCGAGGCGGACCCCTTCGCCTGGGCCATGAACATCCTCGCCCCGTTCTCGAACCGTGTTTCGGTTCCCGTTCTGGTGGACGGGAAACCTGTTCGTCTGACGCCGAACCTTGCCGGAGAACCCTTCCCGATCCATGGCGATGCCTTCCAGAGGCCCTGGCAGGTGCAAGGACATGCCCCCGACACGGTCTGCCTCGACCTGCCGGACGGGGCCTTCGGACCCCTGCGCCATGCGGCGCGGCTGACCTATCGCCTTTGCCCGGACAGCCTTGATGCCTCGCTGGTGCTGCGCAACAGGGCGGATGGCCCCCTGCCCTTCGGCGGCGGTTTCCATCCGTGGTTTCCACGGTCCGAACTCACGCGGATTGCCTTTCAGGCAAATGGCTGGTGGCCGGAGAACGCCCGGCACCTGCCCCGGACGCAAGCGCCGGAGCCGATACCCGATGCGCTGGATTACCGGGGGCTTCGGCTGCTTCCCGAGGGCTGGATCAATGCAGGCTTCGACGGCTGGACCGGTTCGGCCCTGATCCGGCAGGGGCCGGAGGCCATGTCCTGCACGCTGGAGGCAACGGGCCTTTCGACCCTGCTGCTTTATTCGCCGGGACGTGCCGCCGATTTCTTCTGCCTTGAACCCGTCTCGCATCCGGTGGATGCACATGCCCTTGCCGGCCAGCCCGGCCTGCGGTTTCTTCGGCCGGGTGAAACGATGGCCTTCGGCATGACCCTGACCTGGAGATCCGTGAATGCAGACCCTTCCGCGTGATGCCACGCTTGTCGGCCGTATCTGGACCCCCGAGGTTCAGGGCCCATCGGTCGTGACGCTGCGGGACGGGGTGGTCTGGGACATCACCTCGTGCGAGGCCCCGCTCGTGCGCGATATTTGCGAGATGGATGATCCCGCCGGATATGTCCGTGCGGCGGCGGGCCGCAGGGTCGCGGCACTCGACGCGCTGCTCGCGGCGAAGGTCGGCGACCTGTCGGTGCCGCATCTGCTGGCGCCTTGCGATCTGCACGCGATCAAGGCCTGCGGCGTGACCTTCGCGGGCTCGATGGTGGAGCGCGTGATCGAGGAACGCGCGGGCGGCGATCCTGCCCGCGCGGAAGAGATCCGCCGGCGCGTCGGCGCGGCAATCGGGAATTCGCTGCGCAACATCCGTCCCGGTTCGCCCGAGGCGATGGCCGCCAAGGCCGCGCTTCAGGCCGAGGGCTTGTGGAGCCAGTATCTGGAGGTCGGAATCGGCCCGGATGCCGAGGTCTTCTCGAAGGCGCAGGTCCTGTCGGCCGTGGGGCACGGGGCCGACATCGGCCTGCACCCCGTCTCCAGATGGAACAACCCCGAGCCGGAGGTGGTGCTGGCCGTCTCCTCGAAGGGCCGGATCGTGGGGGCGACGCTTGGCAACGACGTGAACCTGCGCGATGTCGAGGGGCGTTCGGCGCTTCTGCTTGCCAAGGCCAAGGACAACAATGCCTCCTGCGCCATCGGGCCGTTCCTGCGCCTGTTCGATGCGGACTTCGGGCTGGATGACGTGCGCCGCGCCGAACTGACGCTCCGTGTCGAGGGGCCGGACGGCTTTGTTCTGGACGGAACATCCTCGATGTCGCAGATCAGCCGCGATCCGGCCGATCTGGTCTCGCAGACGATCGGCCGTCATCATCAGTATCCCGACGGCCTGATGCTGTTTCTGGGAACGCTCTTTGCCCCGACTCAGGACCGCGACGAACCCGGTGGCGGGTTCACACACAAGATCGGAGACAAGGTCATCATCTCCGCACCGGGCCTTGGCGCCCTGTGCAACAGCGTGAACCTTTCCACCCAGTGCCCGGAATGGACCTTCGGGATACGGGCCCTGATGGCGAACCTGGCAAGGCGGGGACTGCTGTAGGCACCGACCCCGGCCGCCGTCGCGGACTCGGTGGCCGACCGGCGATCCCCAGGCTGGGCCAGCTGGCTCGGCAAGGCGATGGCGGGATAGGTCAAGCGCCGGGCACCCGGCACATCCACCCCCCTGAACAGCCGGTGCCTCGCATCATCGGTCGCGCTACGCTACGACTTTGCGGGCGCCTGCGCAGCACGAGGCTCCGCAAGAACGATGTAGCGCCAGTCCTGACTCTCGGCATGGCGGATCGCGCTTGCGGCATCGGGAAACTGAAGCCGGATGGTCCGACAGGGATCGTCGCCTGTGGTCCAGCCCATCAGCGGGTCAAGCTCCGGCGCGCGGGAGGGCTCGAACTCCAGAACCCAGTGTCGCGGACGCGGTCCCGATTGCGTCGCCGACCGTGCGGGCCGGCGGATGATCGCCAGCGGCACATCGGGACTGCGCATGTCAGTCCCCGGGATGCGTGGTGCGGACAAGGGTCGATTGCGGCCATGATCCATCGCGATTGCTCCTGTCTTTCGAAAGATCAGATTGGCAGATCCGGACATCTCCCTTGCGGGTTGAGTTTCCGCTTTCTTTCGACATAGTAAGCATCTGAGGTTTGGCGCGTTTCCGTTCAAGAGCAGAGAAAGGCCCGGCCTGCCCCGTGGTGGTGCGGACCGGCGGGCATGGTTGGTCGTGGGCTGCGCCACCACAGGGGGCGCTGACCGCGCAGTGGGCTTGACCGGACTTTGGCGCAAGAGGGCAGAAGAAGAGAGGCCAAGCATGAACAGGGAACAGCAGATCAACATCTGGTACTGGATCGCGGCCTTCCTTCTGCTGATGCTGTTCCAGTCCTGGTGGCAGGGGGCCTCTGTCACCGAGCGCATCCCCTATTCGCGCTTCATCGAACTGCTTGAGAAGGACCAGATCGCCGAGGTGCAGGTGCAGACCGAACGGGTGATCGGTCGCTACCGCGAACCCCGCGACGGCGCGGAGTATTTCATCACCAACATCGTCCCCGAGGACCTGACCCGGCGGCTGGAGCAGTCGAGCGCCGAATACGACGGCACGGTGACCAACACCTTCCTGTCGCAGCTTCTGTCCTGGGTGCTGCCGGTGCTGGTCTTCTTCGGCCTCTGGATGCTGGTGTTCCGCAAGATCGCCGAGAAGCAGGGCTTCGGCGGCATGATGACGGTCGGCAAGTCGAAGGCCAAGGTCTATGTCGAGAAGGACACCGGCGTCACCTTCGCCGACGTGGCCGGGATCGACGAGGCCAAGGCCGAGTTGCAGGAGATCGTCAGCTTCCTGAAGGAGCCGCAGAAATACGGCCGGCTTGGCGCGCGCATCCCCAAGGGCATCCTGCTGGTGGGCCCCCCCGGCACCGGCAAGACGCTGGTCGCCCGCGCCGTGGCGGGCGAGGCCGGGGTGCCGTTCTTCTCCATCTCCGGCTCGGAATTCGTGGAAATGTTCGTAGGCGTCGGCGCCGCGCGGGTGCGCGACCTGTTCGAGCAGGCCCGCAAGGCCGCGCCCTGCATCATCTTCATCGACGAGCTGGACGCGCTCGGCAAGAAGCGCGGCGTTGGCGCCTTCGGCGGCGGGCATGACGAGAAGGAGCAGACGCTGAACCAGCTTCTGACCGAGCTTGACGGCTTCGACCCGCGCGAGGGGATCGTGCTTCTGGCCGCGACCAACCGGCCCGAGATCCTCGACCCCGCGCTTCTGCGCGCAGGCCGCTTCGACCGGCAGGTGGTGGTGGACCGCCCCGACAAGGGCGGGCGCGCCGCGATCCTGCGGGTGCATCTGAAGAAGGTGACGCACGAGGGGCTGGACGTGGACCAGATCGCCGCGCTGACGCCGGGGTTCTCGGGGGCGGAACTGGCGAACCTGGTCAACGAGGCCGCGATCCAGGCCACCCGGAGGGGCGCCGAGGCGGTGACCATGGCCGATGTCACGGCGGCCATCGAGCGCATCGTCGCCGGGCTCGAGCGCAAGGGCCGGCTGCTGAACCCGAAGGAACGCGAGGCGGTGGCCTGGCACGAGATGGGCCATGCGCTGGCCGCCGCCAGCCTGCCGGGGGCGGATCCGGTGCACAAGGTCTCGATCATCCCGCGCTCGATCGGCGCGCTCGGCTACACCATGACGCGGCCCACCGAGGACCGCTTCCTCATCACCCGGGCGGATCTGGAAAACCGCATGGTGGTGCTGCTGGCGGGCCGGGCGGCCGAGGATCTGGTGCTGGGCGAGATCTCGACCGGGGCGGCTGACGACCTGGCGCGCGTCACCGACATCGCCCGCCAGATCGTCACCCGCTTCGGGATGCACCCCGATCTGGGCCAGGCCGTGCTGGAGCCCGAGCGGCAGAGCTTCCTCGGCGACGGCGCGCCGGGGCTGAGCCCGCGCGACTACTCCGAGGCGACCGCGCGCGAGGTGGATCTGGCCGTGCGCGCCCTGATCGACGCCGCCTATGCGCGGGCGAAACAGGTGCTGACCGACCGCCGCGCCGATCTGGAGGCCGGCACGCGCCTGCTGCTCGAGCGCGAAACGATCACGCCCGACGACTTTCCCGCGCTCAAGCCCGTGGCCCAGGCGGCGGAGTAGCCCGATGTCGATGCGTTCGGACTGGAAGGATTTCATCGACCGCTGGAAGGTGCTGACCTTCTACCAGCGCTTCGAGCAGCTCGTGACGCTTGTGCTCTCGGCCCTGCTGATCGTGGTGGTTCTTGCGGCGATGTGGAACCTGTTCCTGCGCGTCATGGTGGGGCTGGTGATCGAAGGCGCGCTGGACCCTACCGACCACGCGGTTTTCCAGGCGGTGTTCGGCGCGATCTTCACCGTCATCATCGCGCTGGAGTTCAAGCGCTCGATCGTGGTCTCGGTCGAGACGCATGACACCGTGTTCCATGTGCGCACCGTGGTGCTGGTGGCGCTGCTGGCGATGTTGCGCAAGTTCATCATCCTCGATCTGGACAAGACCGACGCCGCCACCATCGCCGCGTTGGCCTTCGCCACGCTGGCGCTGGGGGGCATCTACTGGATCATCCGGCGGCAGGACAGGGAAGCCATCGTTCAGGGCAGGCGCGTCGCCGATCGGGATTGACCGGGATCAAGGTCGGCGGCCCGATCCGACGATAGACGAACATAAGCCATTGGAAAGGGAACTCCATGCAAGGCAAATGCGACATCTGCGGAAAACCGGCCACGGTGCGCGTACGCGCCTCGGTCAACGGGCGCGTGCAGAACATGGAGCTGTGCGACGAGCACTACCGCGAGGTGCTGCGCCGTCAGGGGCGCACGGCCTCGCCGCTTGAATCGCTGTTCGGGCGACGCGGCGGGTTGTTCGAGGAGTTCTTCGGCGACCAGCCCTTCCGCAGCCTGATGTCCGACGCAGGCTTCGACCTGCCGCAGGGCATCGGCGCCGGTGACGCCGGCGGCGAGGACGAAGTGGTGGATGCCACCTTCGGCGACGAGGCGCCCCGCGCCCGTTCGGCCCGCCGGCAGGGCGGCGGCTTCGCCAGCAAGGTCAGCGAACAGGCCGAAAGGCTGTTGCAGGAGGCCGCGCAGCACGCCGCCGGCATGGGCCGGGCCGAGGTGGACACCGAACACCTGCTGCTTGCTCTGACCGGCTCCGAGGTGGTGAAGACCGTCCTCGACCAGTTCAAGATCTCGGTCGATCAGCTGAAGGGCCAGATCGAGGCCGAGGCCAAGCGGGGCGAGAAGCCCCACGAGGGCGAGATCGGCGTCAGCCCGCGGGTGAAGGATGCGCTCAGCCGCGCCTTCGGCGCCTCGACCGACATGGGCCATTCCTACGTCGGCCCCGAACACCTGCTGATCGGCCTTGCCGAAGAGGGCGAGGGGCTGGCAGCCAACATGCTGAAGAAGCTGGGCCTGACCCCGCAGGCGCTGCGCCAGCAGGTGGCGCGCGTCGTCGGCAAGGGGGCCGAGGACGGCACGGCAGAGGCGCCGACCAACACGCCGGAACTGGACAAGTATTCCCGCGACCTGACGAAGATGGCGCGGGACGGCAAGCTTGACCCGGTGATCGGCCGCGCGGCCGAGATCGAGACCACGATCGAGATCCTCGCCCGCCGCAAGAAGAACAATCCCGTCCTGATCGGCGAACCCGGCGTGGGCAAGACCGCCATCGTCGAGGGGCTGGCGCAGCGCATCGTCGATGGCGAGGTGCCCGAGGCGATCCGCGGCAAGCGGCTGGTCGAGCTGAACATCAACTCGATGGTCGCAGGGTCCAAGTATCGCGGCGAGTTCGAGGAGCGGGTGCAGAAGATCCTCAAGGAGATCACCGAGCATCAGGGCGAGATGATCCTGTTCATCGACGAGCTGCACACCATCGTCGGCGCGGGCCAGGGCGGCGGCGAGGGCGGCCTCGATGTCGCCAACGTGCTCAAGCCCATGCTGGCGCGGGGAGAGCTGAACCTGATCGGGGCCACGACGCTGAACGAATACCAGAAGCACATCGAGAAGGACGCGGCCCTTGAACGCCGCTTCCAGCCGGTGATGGTGCCCGAGCCCACCGTGGCCCAGGCGATGATGATCCTGCGCGGCCTGCGCGACACGTTCGAGGCGCACCACAAGGTCACGATCACCGACGAGGCCATCGTCGCGGCGGCGGAACTGTCGGACCGCTACATCCAGGGCCGCTTCCTGCCCGACAAGGCGATCGACCTGATCGACCAGGCGGCGGCGCGGGTCAAGCTGTCGGCCACCGCCCGGCCCGTCGAGGTGCAGGAACTGGAAGCCGAACTGCACACGCTGCGGCGCGAGCAGGACTATGCGGCGGCGCGCAAGAACTTCGACAAGGCGGCCGAGATCGGCCACCAGATCGCCGACAAGGAGGCCAGGCTCAAGGAACTGACCGAAGCCTGGGAAAAGGCGCGTGCCACCGGCTCGGCCGAGGTGCGGGCGACCCATGTGGCGCAGATCGTCTCGAAGCTGACGGGCATTCCGGTCGATGAGCTGACCGAGGAGGAACGCGCGAAGCTTTTGAAGATGGAGGAGCGGCTGCACCAGCGGGTGATCGGCCAGGAAGAGGCGATCAAGGCGGTGTCGGACGCCGTGCGCCTTGCGCGCGCGGGCCTGCGCGAGGGCTCGAAGCCGGTGGCGACCTTCCTCTTCCTCGGGCCGACGGGCGTGGGCAAGACGGAACTTGCCAAGGCGCTGGCCGAGGTCGTCTATGGCGACGAGGACGCGCTTCTGCGCATCGACATGTCGGAATACATGGAAAAGCACACGGTCGCCCGGCTGATCGGCGCGCCGCCCGGCTATGTCGGCTACGACGAGGGTGGGCAGCTGACCGAGAAGGTGCGCCGCAAGCCCTATTCGGTGATCCTGCTCGACGAGATCGAGAAGGCGCACCCGGATGTGTACAACGTGCTGTTGCAGGTCTTCGACGACGGGCGGCTGACCGACGGCAAGGGCCGGGTGGTGGACTTCACCAATGCCATCCTCATCGCCACCTCGAACCTCGGCGCCGACCGGATCCAGAAGCGGATGCTTCTGCGTGGCACTCCGGCAGAGAAGCCCGAGACGCTGAAGACCGAGCTGATGGACGTGCTGCGCGGCCACTTCCGGCCCGAGTTCCTGAACCGGCTGGACGAGATCATCGTCTTCCACAGCCTGACCAAGGCCGAAATCCGCCAGATCGTGCTGCTGCAACTGGAACGGGTGAAGCGCACGGCCGCGACGCAGGGCGTGACCATCGTCTTCGAGGACAGCCTGATCGACATGCTCGCCGCCGAGGGCTATCGCCCCGAATACGGCGCGCGCGAGCTGAAGCGCCAGATCCGCAGCCTGGTCGAGACGCGGCTTGCCCGCGCCATGCTGGGCGGCGAGGTGGCCCAGGGCGACACCGTGCGCATCGGCTGGAACGCGACCGCCGAACAGGTGCGGATCGAACCCGAAGCCAAGGCAGAGAAGGCCGGGGCCGCCGCACCCGAGGCAGAGTGACCCTGTCAGCGGACCAGCATCGAGGGGCGGCGCCAGTCGGGGCCGCCCCAATAGGCTTGACCGGCAAGCCTATGGAAGAAAGCGATTATTTCTTCCTCTGCCGGGTCTTGAAATGCCGTTCCCCGCTTCCTTTATCAGCAGGGAACGCCCGAACGGGGTTCACGAAAGATGACGGGTCTGGCCGCAATGGCAGGCCACCGAAGGGCGCCGCAAGGGTCCGGTCGGTGACGTCCAGTTGCTTTCCTGCGGTGCGCGTTGCTGCGCAGCCGTCCCGTCCTTCGTGGCCCGGTGCGGGCGCCAACCGAAGGAGGTGACCCATGCTTTACCGCACTGCTCTCTACCCCGCCGATCCCTTCGCGCTGATGCGGCGTCTGTCCGAGGATCTGGACAGCCTCGCCTTCGGCGCCAGCCGATCCTTCCCCGCGCTGAATGTCTGGCAGAATGACGAGGCCGCGGCGATCACCGCCGAACTTCCCGGCGTCGAGCCTTCCGACATCGACATCCAGGTCAAGGACAATGTCCTGACGCTCTCGGGCGAGCGCAAGGCCCCCGACCTGCCGGAAGGCGCCACCTGGCACCGCCGCGAGCGTGCCTTCGGCCGCTTCACCCGCGCCATCCGCCTGCCGTTCCGCGTCGATCCCGAGAAGGTCGAGGCCCGCTTTGCCGACGGCGTGCTGCGCATTGCCGTGGGCCGCCCCGACGAGGACAAGCCGCGCCGCATTGCCATCAAGGCCGCCTGAAAGAAGGAGGAGAGACCCATGAGCACCGAAGTGACCAAGGCCCCCGAACAGACCCCGGCCGAAACCCAGGCCGAACCGGCCCGCGCCCGCCGGATCTGGCGCCCGCTGGCCGATATCGTCGAGACGAAAGAGGGCGTGACGCTGATGCTGGAACTGCCCGGTGTCGCCGCCGAGGATGTGGACGTGGCGCTGGAAAAGCGCGTGCTGACGATCCGCGCGAAATCCTCGGTCGCCTCGCCCGACAAGCTGCGGCTGGTCCACGCCGAATACGAGGCGGGCGATTACGAGCGCGCCTTCACCCTCTCGGATGATTTCGATGCCGAAAAGATCGAGGCCCAGCTGAAGAATGGCGTGCTGACCCTGCACCTGCCGCGTGCCGAAGCGTCGCAGCCCAAGACCATCAAGGTCAAGGCTGCCTAAGACAGGAAAGGAGAACGACCATGAAGATCAAGGATCTGATCCCCTGGGCGCGCAAGGATGACGCCGCCCATCCCGACCGCGAGAACCCCATCGCCACCCTGCAACGCGAGATGAACCAGGTGTTCGAAGGTTTCTGGAACCGTTTCGGCAAGGGCCTTGGCGACCTTGACTGGCCCTGGGGCCATTCCGAGGCCAAATCCGACGTGGTCCAGACCGACAACGCCGTGGAAATCTCGATCGAGCTGCCCGGCATGACGATGGACGACATCGAGGTCAGCGTCACCGACGACATGCTGACGGTGAAGGGCGAGAAGAAGGTCGAGCGCCAGGAGGAGAAGAAGGGCTATTACCTGTCCGAACGCAGCTATGGCGCGATCTGGCGCACCATCCCGCTGCCGCCCGGCGTCGATGGCGAAAAGGCCGAGGCCAGCTTCAAGAACGGCGTGCTGACCGTGCGCCTGCCGCAGACGCCCGAGGCCCAGGCCCGCGTCAAGCATATCGAGGTCAAGGCCGGTTGAGGCCGCATCCGGGGGTGCCGCCCGGCACCCCCCTTCCTTTGGAGGCTTTCATGAAGCATCTGATCCTGTCCACCTGCGCCAGTGTGCTGGCGCTGTCGCTGGTCGCCGGCCCCGTCCTGCTGCCTGCCGGCCCGGCCCTTGCCGAAACCGCGGCCCCTGCGCTTGCCGACGACCGCGGCATTCCGACCCTCGCCCCTGTGGTCGAGCGTGTCTCGGATGCGGTGGTCAACATCTCGGTGGTCTCGGAGCGCCCGGCGCAGATGTCGCCGCTCTACCGCGACCCCTTCTTCGCCCCCTTCCTGCCGCCCATGCCCCCCGAAGGCCCGGTCGAGCGGCAGATGAGCGCAGGCTCCGGCGTGATCGTCGATGCCAAGCGCGGCCATGTGCTGACCAACAACCACGTCATCCAGGACGCGACCGAGATCCGCGTCTCCTTGCGCGACGGGCGCAGCGTCAAGGCGGAACTGGTGGGCACCGATCCCGCGACCGACATTGCCGTGCTGAAGATCCCCGCCGAGGGGCTGACCGCCGTCGAGACCGGCAATTCCGATGCGCTGATGGTGGGCGATTACGTCGTGGCCATCGGCAACCCTTTCGGCCTGGGCCAGACGGTGACTTTGGGCATCGTCTCGGCGCTGGGGCGGTCGGGGATCAACCCTCAGGGCTATGAGGATTTCATCCAGACCGATGCCTCGATCAATCCCGGCAACTCGGGCGGCGCGCTGATCACGCTGGACGGGAAGCTGGTCGGGATCAACAGCGCGATCATCGCGCCGAACGGTGGCGGCAACGTGGGCATCGGCTTTGCCGTGCCGGTGAACATGGCGCTGGCGGTGATGGAACAGCTGGTCGAACACGGCACGGTGGCGCGGGGCCGGCTGGGCGTGGCGATCCAGGATCTGACCCCGGATCTGGCCGAGGCCATGGGGATCGAGGCCGCAGGCGGCGCGGTGGTGGGCTCGGTCGATCCGGGCAGCGCCGCCGACCGGGCGGGCCTGCGGGCGGGCGATGCGATCCTGGCCATCGACGGCCACGCGCTGCGCGGCTCGGCCGATCTGCGCGGTCGTGTCGGCATGCGGCGGCCCGGCGACACGGTGAAGCTGGACATCTGGCGCGACGGGGAACGGCAGGGCATCGACGTGACGCTCGACAGGCTTGACGCGGCGGCCACCTCTGCCGCTCCGGCCGAACTGGCGGGCCTGACGCTGCAACCGCTGGCGCCGGGGATGCCCGGCTATGGCACGGTCGAGGGGCTGTCGGTCGTGGCCGTCGCCCCGCGCAGCCCTGCGGCACAGGCCGGGCTGCAACCCGGCGACGTGATCCTGGCCGTCAACCGCCGCCCGGTCACCCGCCCCGAGGATCTGGCCGCGGCGCTTGAAGCCGCCTCCGGCAATGCCGTGGGACTGCTGGTCTGGCGCGACGGGCGCGAGGTCTTCGTCGTCCTGCCGCGCTGAGCGGCAAGCCGACGGCACCTGTCGCTGCGGTGACGCGCGACGGGTGCCTTGCCTTCGCTGCGGGACGGGGCTTGCTGCCCCTTGCGAATCCGAGTCCCATGATGACCCCCAATCTTGCCCACCGCCTGACCAACCTTGCCCAGACCGTGCTGATCCTTGCCGGAATGGCAGGCATCGCCTGGGCGGTGGTGGGGCTTGTCGCCGGACCCGACCTGACCCTGATCCTCGTCGCCTCGACGCTCGCCGGACTGTTGCTGGCGCCCTCGGTCTCGCGAGGGCTGCTCCTGCGCGGCTACCGGGCGCGGCCGTTGCGCCCGCAGGACTGGCCCGCGGGCCATGCCCTGCTGCGCGATCTGGTGGCCCGCGCCGGTCTGCCGCGCGCGCCGGAACTGTGGTATGTGCCCAGCCGGATCCCCAATGCCTTTGCCATGGGTCGGCCGGAGGACAGCGTGATCTGCGTGACCGACGGGCTGATCCGGCTTCTGTCCCCGCGCGAGATGGCCGGGGTGCTGGCGCATGAGATCGCCCATGTCGCCAACCGCGACCTGTGGCTGATGGGGCTGGCCGATGCGATGTCGCGTGCCGTTTCGCTGGCCAGCTGGCTGGGGCAGATGCTGCTTCTGGTGAACCTGCCGCTGCTGATCGCGGGCGTCGCGACCATTCCCTGGACCCTGCCGCTTGTCCTGGCCTTCTCGCCCACGATCATGGCGCTGCTGCAACTGGCCCTGTCGCGCCAGCGCGAATACGACGCCGACCGGGCGGCCGCCGAACTGACCGGCGATCCGGCCGGCCTTGCCTCGGCGCTGGCCAAACTCGAGCGCCGCACCGGGCGCTTCTGGGAAGAGATGTTCCTTCCCGGACGGCGCATTCCCGAGCCCTCGCTTCTGCGCACCCACCCGCCGACCGAAGAGCGCATCGCCCGCCTGCGCGCCCTGAGGCAGGTGCCGCACCGCGTCGCAGCGGACCCTTTGACCCTGCACCTGCCACCGGCTTCGGCGCCGCCCTCCCCGCCGCGCTTTCACCGCTCGGGACTGTGGTTCTGAGCCGCAAACCGGCAGCGAAGGTCGGATGTCAGGCCAAACCTCGCCGCCACTTCACCCTGCGAAAGCGTTCCCCTATCCAGGGCTGGTCGGATTGTTCCGTGGTTTTCAAGGGTTATGCGGGTGTGTCCGAGCACTGGCCCTGCTGACAGGTGGCCCGGAAGCGGTCTCTCAGGGCCGATATTCTCTGGACCTCATGACCGTGTCGGTTCGGTGAATTCTTCACAAAAGCAACCGCTTCGTGTTTGCCGGGGCAGTGTCTCGGGTTGTGATGCAGGAGGGCGCGGGCCTGCGCAGACGGAGGTGCCGGGACTGCGGCCCGATGGCGAAGGCCGCACACGGAGTGCGCGGAAGGCCAGAAGGAAGGGATGCCGTCAGACGTCCCGAAGCCGTCGGGCGGCAAGCCAGCTGGCAAGCGCCATCAGCCCCGCGGTGGCAAGGCAGAGCGGCAGTCCACCGATCTGGTAGCTGAGGCCGGACAGAAGCGTGCCGATCAGACGACCGGCGGCATTGGCCATGTAGTAGAAGCCCACGTCCCGCGTGATCCGCTCGGCCGATCCGTAGGCGAGGATCAGATAGGAATGGACCGAGGAATTCACCGCAAAGACAAAGCCGAACACCAGAAGCCCGCCGATCAGCGTGGCGGTCAGCCAGGGCGCGGGCGGCGCTGCCGCCCAGGCGGCTGCGGCCAGAAGGAAGGGGATCGGCACCAGAAGCCCGGCCCAGAGAATGGCCTTGCGGGTCGTCTCGGCCTCGGCCTGGGCTCTGCTGCCCAGAAGGCGGGGCGCCATGGCCTGCACCGCGCCATAGGCGATGATCCACAGCGCAAGGAAGCCGCCGATAAGGAAGAAGGCCTCGCGCCGGCCCTCGGCGCTGCCATCGGACAGGACCGACTGGAAATAGACCGGGATGCCCACCACGAACCAGACGTCGCGCGCGCCGAACAGGAACAGGCGCGCAAGGCTCAGCCGGTTCACCCTTGGGTCCTTCGACCGCCAGCCGCCCCAGGCCTCTTCGGATTTCATCCGGCCCGGAAGGCCCGCGGGCAGGAACAGGACGACCGCGATCAGGATCGCCGCCAGAACTCCGGCCATGCCCCAGACCGCCGCCTCGAAGCCCGCAAGTGCCAGAAGCGCCGCGCCCAGGAAGAAGCCCAGGCCCTTCACCGCGTTCTTCGACCCGGTCAGCGCCGCGACCCAGCGGAAGAGCCCGCCGTCCTCCTGGGGTGCCAGCAGCTTCACCGCAGATTTCGAGGACATCTTGGCAAGGTCCTTCGCCACACCCGAGACGCCCTGCACCGCCATCACGAAGGCGACCGAGGCCGCAACGCCCCAGGTCGGATCCAGCTGCGCCAGCGCCGCCAGCGCGCCGATCTGGAGCGCGAGGCCACCGTAAAGCGTCGCGGCGAGGCCGAAGCGGGCGGCAAGCCAGCCCGCAGCCAGGTTGGTGACGATGCCCGCGATTTCATACAGCAGGAACAGCCAGGCCAGTTGCACCGGGGTGAAGCCAAGGCTGTTGAAGTGCAAGAGCACCAGCATCCGCAGCGCGCCGTCCGACAGCATGAAGGCCCAGTAGGCCGCCGTGACGGCGGCATAGGCGCGCAGCGGGTTCGCGGTGGTCATCGGCAGCGCCTTTCGCTGGCGGCGGACCGGGGGCGCCTTGCCCCCGGTCCGCCAGAGGATACCTTGATAAGGATCGAAGATCAGAGGCTTCGGGCGACCATGCGGGCGATGTCGGCCAGCCGGCAGGCATAGCCCCATTCATTGTCATACCAGGCGTAGATCTTCACCTGGGTCCCGTTGATCACCATGGTGGACGGGCCGTCAATGATCGAGGACCGCGGGTCGTTGGTGAAGTCGCAACTGACAAGGGGCCGGGTCTCGTAGCCGAGGATGCCCTTCAGCGGGCCTTCCGCTGCGGCGGCGAAGAGCGTGTTGACCTCTTCGACCGTGGTCGGCCGTTCGACCTCGAACACGCAGTCGGTCAGCGAGGCGTTCAGAAGCGGCACGCGGACGGCGTGGCCGTTCAGGCGGCCCTTGAGTTCGGGGTAGATCAGCGTGATCGCGGTGGCGCTGCCGGTCGTGGTCGGGATCAGGTTCATCAGGGCCGACCGCGCCCGGCGCATGTCCTTGGCCGGTCGGTCCACGATGGTCTGCGTGTTGGTCACGTCATGGATCGTGGTGATGGAACCGTGCCGGATGCCCAGCGCCTCGTGGATCACCTTGACCACCGGGGCCAGGCAGTTGGTGGTGCAGGAGGCCGCCGTGACCAGCGCCTGGCTGCCGTCGTAGAGGTGATGGTTCACGCCATAGACCAGGTTCAGCGCGCCCCCGTCCTTCACCGGGGCCGAGACGACCACCTTCTTCACCCCGGCTGCATGATAGGGCGCCACCTTTGCGGCAGTCTTGAACACGCCGGTGCAGTCGATGACCAGATCGACGCCCAGATCCGCCAGGGGCAGCGCCTCGATGGTCTTCTCGTGGGTCAGCCGGATCCTCCGGCCGTTCAGGACCAGCGCGCCTTCGGCTGCGCCGACCGGCGTGGACCAGCGGCCGTGCACACTGTCGAATTCCAGCAGGAGCGCATGCTGTTCCGCGTCGCCGACGGGGTCGTTCAGCAGGACGATCTCGCCTTCCGCGCCCGTGTCGATCAGGTCGCGCAGGACAAGCTTTCCGATGCGGCCAAGGCCGTTCAGGGCAATGCGAGGCATCCGGGTCAGGCCTTTGCGTCGGCGTCGGCGCTGAGGGCATCGACGCGGGATTGCAGGGACAGCCGGTTCAGGCTTTCGAAGGGCAGTTCGACGAAGGCGGCGATCCGGCGACGCAGCGCTGCATAGGTCTGGGCGAAGACCAAAGCCTTTTCGGCATCGGTGCCGGTAGCCTTCACCGGGTCGGGCAGGCCCCAGTGGCCGGTGATCGGCTGGCCGGGCCAGGGCGGGCATTCCTCGGCCGCGGCCGTGTCGCAGACGGTGAAGACGAAATCCATCACGATGCTGTCGGGCTGCTGGAATTCGGAGATGTGCTTGGAGCGCAGGCCGGTCACGTCATGGCCGTTGCGGCACAGGACGTCGAGCGCGAAGGGGTTCAGCTCGGTGCCCGGTCGGGTTCCGGCGGAAAAGGCCTGGAACTTGCCCTTGCCGAGATCGCGCAAGAGCACCTCGGCAAAGATCGAGCGGGCCGAGTTGCCCGAGCAGATGAACAGGACGTCGAAGTCGGTATCGGGGTGCTGGGCGGTCATCGGAGAGGCATCCTTGTGCGCAGAGAGGAGCGGGGCGAGAAGATCGGGCCGGGCGCGAGCGACATCGAGGGCGAGATAGCCGATCAGCCCCTCGGCGGCGTCCAGATCGACGGAGTAGAACAGCGACCGGCCCTGGCGGCGGGCGCTGACCAGCCCCGCAGCGGTCAGGTCGGCCAGGTGATGGGACAGGGTGTTCGGCTTCAGGCCAAGCGCTGCGGCGATTTCGGTCGGACGCGCGCCCTGCGGGACAAAGCGCATCAACAGCCGGAAAACCGCGAGGCGACCGGGGTGACCCAGTGTCGCGAAGGCATCCGAGGCGCGGCTCATTTCCATAATTCCCGAATACGGGAAATGTATCGCGGCGTCCAATGAAGATTTCATGACGCCTCACCAGCGCCGGTGGTGCTGCGCAAACCTGGCAAAGTTCACCGCCCGCGTGACATCCAGCCTAAGCCCGTCACGACCAGTCCGGCAGGGAAGACGGCGAAAGTTGCGATGGTCCGGCCATCCTGGATCACGGGCATGGCCGCCCCGCATCCCGAGCGGAGGGCTTCCCGATCGTCAGGCCGTGATCCCGACCGCGAAAGGGAGCGGCAGGGCGGCCCCGGCGGATGCACAAACGCGCCCTGCCGCGTCCTGATTGGGTTCGGCTTCGCAATCGACGGGCAGGACGAGACGGGCGCGGCGACGAACCTGCCGCCGGGTTTCGTCGCCGTCAGCCCGGCCGGCATCGATGACCGCCGTGTGGATGACCCCCGTGTGCTCGTGGCGCTGGCCGCATCCGCGCCTGGCCAGGTTGCCCGCTTCGCCGCCTGCCGCCGGAGCTTGGCGGAACGGCACCCGGAAAGGTCCTGACGGCGCCCCGACCCGGCACGCCCGCGCAATCGGCCCCAAGGGGCGCGGGCTGGCAGCGCCCTTGGCCGGCGACCAGCCGCGCCCTTGGCGGGGTCGGGCCGGGTCCGGGAAATCAGGCCTCGGCCCAGAGACCCTCGTCCCGGACGATCCTGTAGGCCTCGTCCAGAGACTTCCGCGCGCGCTCGATCAGCACGTCGATCTCCTCGGGCTTGATCACCAGCGGCGGGGCGATGATCATCCGGTCGCCGACGTGGCGCATGATCAGGTTGTTGGCAAAGCAGCGCTCGCGCGTCTTGTAGCCCACGGTCCCGGCCTCGCTGGCGAATTTCGCCCGTTTGGCCTTGTTCGGGGTCAGCGCGATGGACCCCATCAGCCCCACCAGCTTCGCCTCGCCCACCATCGGATGGTCGGTCAGCGCCTCCCAGCGTTCCTTCAGATAGGGATGGGCCACGTCGCGGACATGCTCGACGATCTTCTCGTCCTGCATGATCCGCAGGTTCTCCAGCGCCACGGCACAGGCGACCGGATGACCGCTGTAGGTATAGCCGTGGAAGAACTCCCCCGCGCCGCCGACGACATCGGCCACCTCGTCGCAGACGATCGACCCGCCGATCGGCGCATAGCCCGAGGACAAGCCCTTGGCGATGGTCATGATATGCGGGCGGATGCCGAAGGTCTGGCTGCCGAACCAGTTGCCGGTGCGGCCGAAGCCGGTGATGACCTCGTCGGCGATCAGCAGGATGCCGTATTTGTCGCAGATGCGCTGGATCTCCGGCCAGTAGGTCGCCGGCGGGATGATGACCCCACCCGCACCCTGCACCGGCTCGCCGATGAAGGCCGCCACATTGTCGGGCCCGACTTCCAGGATCTTCTTCTCCAGCTCCTGCGCGCGGGCAAGGCCGAACTCCTCCTCCGACATGTCCCCGCCCTCGCCCCACCAGTAGGGCTGGTCGATATGTTCGATCCCGTCGATCTTGCCGCCATGGGCATGGATCGGCTTCATGCCTCCCAGCGACCCCCCGCCCATCGTCGATCCGTGATAGCCGTTCCAGCGCGCGATGATCGTCTTGCGCCAGGGTTTGCCCATCACATCCCAATAGCGGCGCACCAGCCGGATATTGGTATCGTTCGCCTCGGACCCCGAGCCCGCGAAGAACACATGGTTCAGATTGCCGGGCGCGAGCTTGGCGATCTCCGCCGCCAGAGCGATGGCCGGCACATGGGTGGTCTGGAAGAAGGTGTTGTAATAGGCCAGCTCCTCCATCTGCCGCGCCGCGACCTGGGCCAGTTCCTTGCGGCCATAGCCGATGTTCACGCACCACAGCCCCGCCATGCCGTCGATGATCCGGTGGCCCTCGCTGTCGGTCAGCCAGACCCCCTCGCCCCGGGTGATGACCCGCGCGCCCTTGGCCGCCAGCCCCGCCTTGTCGGTGAAGGGATGGAAATGATGCGCGGCATCCAGACGCTGCAACTCGGCCGTCGGCATGTGGTTGGTGATCATGTTCATGGGCTGACCTCGCGGGAATCGGCAGGGCCGGATGCCCCGTCTTCGCCGCAGGATATGATCAAACGCAGTCCGGTTCAAGAAATTTGATCAAATTTTTCGACCCGGCATGGCTCTTGCCCATGTTTCAAATACTCCGGGGGTTTGGGGGCAGCGCCCCCATCACCCGAGGAGGAGGCGAAGCCCGACGACGAGACAAAAGCCTCGCGCGTCAGCGCTCAATTCGAAACCCGTCAGTGCCCCTCGGCCAGCGCCTGCCGGATGTGGTCCACGCCCTGCTGGATGTCCGCCTCGATGGCGCGCGCAAGCGCCTTTGCATCCCCCGCCCGCATCGCCTCCAGTGCCGCGCGATGCAGGTCGGGCGCCGCCTCGCGCCCGTAACGGTCGATCACCGCCCGCAAGGACGGCCCCGCCCGCAGCCACAGCGACCGCGCGAGGTCCAGCAGCACCGGCGCCTCTGCCGCCTCGTACAGCGCGAAGTGGAAGGCATGGTTCGCCGCCAGATAATCCGGCAGCTTTCCGGCCTCGATGGCCCGGTTGACCGCCCCGTCGATGGCCTCCAGCCGGTCGATCTGCACACCGGTCAGACGCGGAGCCGCCAGTTCCGCCAGCCGCGGCTCGATCGCCAGCCGCGCGAAGGCCACCTGCTCCAGAAGGTCCGCCGACAGTTCCGGCACCGCCACCCGCCGGTTGCCCTGCGGCAACAGCGCCCCCTCGGCGGTCAGCCGCCGGATCGCCTCGCGCACCGGGGTCATGCCCGCATCCAGTTCCGCGATCAGCCCCTGGATCGTCACTGGCGCCCCCGGCGCCAGATGCCCGAACAGGATCATGTCGCGCAGACGCGCGTAGGTGACCTCGTGGCTCGGGATCTTGCGGGCGTCGCTGTCCATCGGGGCTCCCTTCGACTGAGGCCCTTTATGACGGCATCTGCCCGGCAATCAAGAGTTGATCAAATCCCGCGCGCGCAAATCCTCAATCCGCTTTGGGCGCATAGCGGAACCGGGTCACATCCGCCGTCCAGCCCTGCCCCGTCAGGTCATGCGCGACAACCCCGACAAAGGCCCCGGTAAAGCTGGAATGTTCCCCGCGCCCGCCCTCGTCCGACACGACCGAGGCATCCAGCTCCGGCCCCACCGCCACGCCATTGACGCTGAACCGCTGCACCGCCCGGTCGACCTTCACGCCCAGGGTGACCTTGCCCTCGGCCACCGGGAAGCGCCCGTGGAAGGTCAGCGCCTCGCCCGGCCAGTCGCCAAGGCAGGACACCAGCGTCACCACCCGTTCGCCCCCTTCCCGCGTCACCAAAGCCGCATGGAACTTGTGCCGGTTGTAATAGGTGATGAGGCCCGCCGCCCGCTGCCAGTTGGGCGGCTCGGCCAAAAGGTCGCACTCGGCCTCATAGGCGGGCTCGTCCTGCCGCCGCGCCACAAGGCTTTGCTCGAACCAGGACCCCAGACTTTCCCGCCCGATCAGCCGCAAGGCACTCCCGGTCATGCGGAAGATCCGCTCCGGCTGTGGCGTCCGCAGCCACTGGAAATCCATCGGCAGGTCCGGCCCCCGGAAGTCATGCTCCACCGGCACCGGCACGATCCGCTCGACCGGCAGTTCGATGGTCGTCGGAGGCAGCATCCCCCCGTCCTTCAGCCACAGCCAGCCGTCGCGCCAGACGACCTCGGCCAGCCCGGTCTCGCGCCCCATGGCGCAGAACGATCCGCGCGGCCCCTGCTGCGGCCGCCCGCAGAGGAAGGAATGCCAGCATCGCCCGTCATGCCCCTCGACATACTGCCCGTGCCCCACGCGCTGGATCGGGTTCTCCGGGTTGAACCGCGCGGTCAGAAGATGCTTCTGCGGATGCGTCTCATAGGGCCCCCGGATGTCCCGCGACCGCGCCAGCGTCACCGCGTGGTCATAGCCCGTGCCCCCCTCCGCCGTCGTCAGGTAGTAATACCCGTCATGCCAGAACAGATGCGGCGCTTCGGTCAGGCCAAGGTCGCTGCCGGTGAAGATCGTCGTCACCTCGCCCAGAAGCCCCTTCTCGGGATGCCATTCCTGCAACTCGATCCCGTCGAAGGCGTCATGCGCCGGGTTCAGCCCCGTCCCCTTGCCGCGATGGTTCCAGCGCATGTTGACGAACCACTTCCGCCCGTCCCGGTCGTGGAACAAGGACGGGTCGAACCCCGAGGAATTGACGTAGGTCGGGTCCGACCAGTCCCCCTCCACCGTCTCGCAGGTGACGATGTAGTTGTGCGCGTCCTTGAACGCGCCATCCAGCCGCTTCACATCGGTATAGACCAGCCAGAACTTCCCGTCCGCGTAGGACAGACAGGGCGCCCAGATGCCGCAGCTGTCGGGGTTCCCCCGCATGTCCAGCTGGCTCGCGCGCCGCAGGGGCCGCGCCACCAGCCGCCAGTTCACCAGATCGCGGCTGTGGTGGATCTGCACCCCCGGATACCACTCGAAGGTCGAGGTGGCGATATAGTAATCCTCGCCCACACGGCAGAACGACGGGTCGGCGTTGAAGCCGCGGATCACGGGATTTTCCAGCATTGTCAGCCCTTTGTCATGGATACGGGCGGAGGGACCCCTCAATCCCCCCGCCCGTGACGGCCCGCCCGGCAGGGAGGTGCCGGGCATCGGGCCGGTCTCAGCGCAACAGCGCCCGCGCCTCGTCCGGCGACAGGGCGGCCGGCCGGGTGCAGGTGGTGCTCAGCGTGATGAACTCGCCCGTCTCGCCCGATTTCAGGCAGGCGGTCATCACGTCCACCCCATGCAGCGTCCGCTCAAGCGAACACCGAACATCCCGGCCCCCTTGCAGCGCCGCCACCATGTCGGCCAGGCCTGCGGTGCGGTAGTTCGCCAGAGGCCCGCGTTGCGGATGCTCCTGGTTCGGCACGCCGAACGGGTGATCCCAGGGCGCGACCTCGGTCAGCGTGCCCTCCTTGTCCGCCACCTCGACCGTGCCGCCGAAGAAGTTCGGATCGGGGACGTAAAGCGTTCCCTCCGTCCCGTAGAACTCGAAATGATTGCGCTTGTGGTGCCAGACGTCCCAGCTCGTGGTCAGGTTCACCACCGCGCCCGAATGGAACTCCAGCAGGGCATGGATGTTCGTCGGCGTCTTGACGGGGATCTGTTGCCCCGCCCGCGCGCCCGAGCCGATGGTCCGCGTCGGGGTCTGCGACGAGGTCATCGCCCCCACCCGTTTCACCGGGCCCAGAAGGTTGATGAGGTTCGCCACATAATAGGGCCCCAGGTCCAGCATCGGCCCCGCGCCGGGCAGGAAGAAGAACTCCGGGTTCGGATGCCAGCCCTCGGGCCCGTGGTTCTGCACGCAGGCGACCGCCGTGGTGATCTCGCCCACCCGCCCCTCGTCGACCAGGGCACGGGCCTGCTGATGCGCGCCGCCCAGGAAGGTGTCGGGCGCGCAGCCCACCGCGAGCCCTTTCGAGGCGGCCAGATCCCGCAGGGTCTTCCCTTCCTCCAGCGTCAGCACCAGCGGCTTTTCCGAATAGGCATGCTTGCCCGCCTCGAGGATCCGCTTCGTCACCGGATAATGCGCCTCGGGGATGGTCAGGTTGATGACCACATCCACGTCCTTGTTGGCCAGAAGGTCATCGACGCCTTGCGCCTTCACGTTGAACTCTTCGGCCCGCGCCTTGGCGGCCTCCATGTTCACATCGGCGACGGCGCGCACCTCCAGCCCCTTGAACAGAGGCGCCAGCCGCAGATAGGCGCTGGAGATGTTGCCGCACCCGATGATCCCGATCCCAAGATTTGCCATTTTTCCCATTCCTCAGAAGGCTTTGGCCGAAGCGATGGACCGCGAGGCGAACCGCGCGTCATCCTTCGGGTTGTCGTGTTCCATGACGAAGTGCCGGACCCCGATCCCCCGCAGCGCGGCCATGATCGTCTTCCAGTCCACGGTCCCGTGGCCCACATCCGCCCAGCCGTCCTCGTCCCTGTTCTCGCCAGCCGGCGCGATGTCCTTCACATGCGCCGCGGTGATCCGGTCCTTGTATCTCTCGATCCAGGCCAGCGGGTCCGCGCCGCCCCGGATCACCCAGGCCACGTCCATCTCCCATTCCAGGTCCGGCCCGCCCTCGAAGATGCGGTCCTGCGGCATGGACCCGTCGGCCAGCGCCTTGAACTCGAAATCGTGGTTGTGCCAGCCGAACCCGTATCCGGCCGCCTTGTAGGGCGCCCCCGCCTTCTGCAACCGCTGCCCGAACGCCACCCAGCCCGCCGCATCGGTCGGGCGGTCTTCCGGCATGACATAGGGGCAATACAGCCGCTCCATCTTAAGCGCCTTGGCAATGCCCAGCACCTTCTCGACATCCATTTCCAGTTGCTGAAGGCCGAAATGCCCCGTCGGCATGGTCAGCCCCGTGGCGGCCAGTCCCTCCGCTGTCGCCGCCACCGCCGCATCGTCGGCATAAAGCGCGCCATAGCCTTCCACAGCCGTGTAGCCCGCCTTCGAGACCATCTCGAAGGTGCGCGACATCGGCGGGAAGTTGCGCGAGGAATAGAGTTGATAGCTGAACATGAAGCGTCCTTTCATCAGCCGCCACAGGTGGCGGAATGGAGATCTCGGAAGGTGAAGGCGGGCACCGCCGAGGGATCCTCGGGGGTGAAGGTGATGGTGGCCGGATGGCCGGGGAACAGGGTCACGGCGTTGGTGGAAAAGCGCCCCGGAACTTCAGACTCCACTGCAACAAACGGGGCGAGTGCCTTGACCTGCAACGTCAATTTCCATTCCGCCCCGCCCTTACGGACATCCGCGGTCAGACCCGAGGGCAAAAGGTCATAAGCCTTCCACGGCTTCGGCGCATGAACGTCCCCGCCCTCAGCATCGCCCGACCAGATGAAGGCCAGAACCTCGTCCGCCCGCAGCGTATCCGCGGCCAGCGCCATGACCTCGACCGCCGCATCAGGAGAGACGATGACCGTCGCCTCCCCCAGCTTGCGCGTTGACCCATCCATCGCCGCGGCATTGGCCGTGACCGTGATCGTCACCGCCTCGGGCCGGTCATTCACTGCGCGCAGGACGATCCCGCCGTCCTTCGGCACCGCCGTCACCATGACCGGCGCATAGAACCGCGCGGCCATGTGGTGCAGAAGCTTCCAGTTCCCGCCGTGATCCAGACTGGACCAGGAACAGACCGGCCAGGTGTCGTTCAGCTGCCAGTAAAGCGTGCCCTGACAATGCGGCTTCAGGCTCCGCCAATGCGTCACCGCCGTCTTTATCGCCAGCGCCTGCTGAACCTGGCTCACATAGACGAAGTTCGGGAAATCCACCGGAAAGCGGAAATAGCGGAACATCGTTTCCGCGATCCGCGCATTCCCGCCGGGGTTCTTCTGGTGGCTCTCCATCACGGGGCTCGCGATGTTCCAGTCCGCCTCGTCGGCAAACTGCCGGATCACCGACAGCGAGGGATAGGACTGGAAGCCGAATTCCGAACAGAACCGGGGGCTTACGTCGCGGTAATGATCGAAGTCGCGCCCCTCGTGCCACACGCTCCAGAAATGCATGTCGCCGCTGGAATCGTCGTGCCAGGCGTCGCCAAAGGCCAGAGGCCCCGGCGACGGCGAGGACGGCCACCAGTTCGCCCCCGGCAGCACCGAATGCAGCGCGGCCTCGACCGTCCGGTTCAGCCGGTCATAATTCACAAGATAGCGGTCGCGGTCCTTGCGGCTTTCCGGGAACCAGGTCAGCGCCCCGATCAGCTCGTTGTCGCCACACCAAAGGGCGATACAGGCGTGGTGGCTGATCCGGGAGACCACATCGCGCACCTCGGCATCGACCTCGGCCAGGAACTCGGGGGTCGAGGGATAAAGATGGCAGGCGAACATGAAATCCTGCCAGACCATCAGGCCCAATTCGTCGCAAAGGTCGTAGAACCAGTCCGGCTCGTACCGCCCGCCGCCCCAGATGCGGATCATGTTCATGTTCGCATCGACCGCCGATTGCAAAAGGCCCCGCACCGCGTCGCGTATGATCCGCCCGAACAGGGCATCCGCCGGAATCCAGTTCGCACCCCTGGCAAAGACCGCGCGCCCGTTGACCCGCAGGCCGAAGGACCGTCCTGCGGCATCGGGCTCCGAGACCAGCCGCATGTCCCGCAACCCGATCCGTCTGACCGCCTTCGCGCCGCCGCCCGTCAGCACAAGCTCGTGCAGAACCTGCGCGCCCTGGCCGGCGGGCCACCACAGCACCGGGTCGCGGATCATCAGCACCAGCCTCGCCTCGCCCTCCATGACTGGCGCGGTTTGTGTGACATCACAAAGGCTTGCCGTCACCTCCTCACACGTCGCATGAACCGTCAGCCGGACCTCGACCTGGCCGGGGGAATGCACCTGCTCCACCAGCACATCGCCGATCCTCGGCCCCACGGGCTCCAGCCGGATACACCCCGACACCCCGAAAATCCCAAGCGCAATGTTCCAGTCCCAGCCGAAATCGCACTGCTGCTTGCGCAGCATGTTGGCATGGGGGATGGGACCGTTCACCTGCTGATAGGGGATCGGAAACGGCATCCGCGCCGCCCGTGCCTGCGCCTCGCGAACCGGAGAGCGGAAGAGGATCTCCACCGCGTTCTCGCCCGCCTTCAGTGCCGAGGACACATCCACCCGCCAGCGCCGATGCACGTTGGCCGCCGACAGGACCAGATGACCGTTCAGCCGCACCTCGGCCACGGTATCCAGCCCCTCGACCACCAGTTCCGCAGCGCTCCCATCATGCACGAAACTGCGTCGCGCCACCCAATCCCGCTCGGAAACCCACCGGCAGTCGTATTCGTTCCGGCCCCAATACGGATCGGGTATCACCCCTGCGCGGGCCAGGGCCGAAACCCCGTCGCCCGGCAGGTCGAACGGCACGACATGGGCGCCGCTTTCATCCGAAAGCGTCCAGACGCCCGCCAGATCGAGCATTGTCAGATCCTCTGTTCCGTCTTCGCGTCGAAGAGCGAAGCCTTGGGGATATCCAGCCCCAGATGCACCTTCGTCCCCGCCGGGACCCGGCCCTCGACCGGCACCCGCACGCTCATGTTGGTCCCTTCGGCCTTCAGCCACAAAAGGCTGTCGGCACCCAGGTTCTCGTCGATCTCCACCTCGGCCGGGATCGAGGGGCCGGACAAGGGCACCGTCGAGACGGTGATATGCTCCGGCCGGACCCCCAGGATCGCGTCGTCCCGCTCCAGCACCGCGCCGCCCTCATATCCGGCAAGGTCGATCTTCGTGGACCCGAACTGGAACGCCCGTCCCCCGTCCACCGTGCGCCCCTTCAGGAAGTTCATCGACGGGCTGCCGAGAAAGCCCGCGACGAACAGGTTCGCGGGGCGGTTGTAGATCTCCAGCGGTGCCGCCAGCTGCTGGATCACGCCCCCCTTCATCACCGCGATGCGATCGGCCAGCGTCAGCGCCTCGATCTGGTCGTGCGTGACATAGACCATCGTGTTGCCCAGCTGGTTGTGCAGGCGCTTGATCTCCACCCGCAATTCGCTGCGCAGCTTGGCGTCGAGGTTGGACAGGGGCTCGTCGAACAGGAACACGTCCACATCCCGCACCAGCGCCCGGCCGATGGCCACCCGCTGCCGCTGCCCGCCCGAAAGCGCCGCCGGTTTCCGGTCCAGAAGCGGCTGGATCTGCAGGATCTCTGCCGCCCGGGCGATCCGCTTGTCGATCTCTCCTTGAGGCACGCGCGCGTTCTTCAGCCCGAAGGACAGGTTCCCGCGCACCGTCATCTGCGGATAGAGCGCATAGGACTGGAACACCATCCCGATCCCCCGGTCCGAAGGCTCGGCCCAGGTGACGTTCTTCCCCTTGATCCAGATCTGCCCGTCGGTGATGTCCAACAAGCCCGCCAGACAGTTCAGCAGCGTCGATTTCCCGCAGCCCGAAGGCCCCAGAAGCACGACGAACTCCCCCTCGGCCACGTCGAGGTTCATGTTCTTCAGAACCGAAACCGAACCGAAGTTCAGCGTCAGGTCCTTGACTTCAATCGAATTTCCCATGTGTCAGCCTTTCACGGCACCAGCGGCGATACCGCGTACGAAAAGTTTGCCCGAGACGAAGTAGACCACCAGCGGCACAAGGCCGGTCAGCAGCGTCGCGGCCATGTTGACGTTGTATTCCTTCACCCCCTGGACCGAGTTGACGATGTTGTTCAGCTGCACCGTCATCGGGTAATAGGCGGGCTTGGTGTAGACGACCCCGAACAGGAAGTCGTTCCAGATCCCCGTCACCTGAAGGATGAGGGCCACCACGAAGATCGGCAGGCTCATCGGCAGCATGATGCGGAAGTAGATGCCCCAGAACCCCGCACCATCGACGCGCGCGGCCTTGAACAGCTCTTCCGGGATGGAACTGAAGTAGTTGCGGAACAGAAGCGTCAGGATCGGCATGCCGAACACCGAATGCACCAGAACCAGACCCCAGAGCGAGCCGTAAAGCCCCATCTCGCGCAGCAGGATCACGATGGGATAGAGCATGATCTGATAGGGGATGAAGGACCCGAAGATCAGGATGGTGAAGAAGATGTCCGATCCCTTGAACTTCCAGTTGATCAGCGCATAGCCGTTCACCGATGCGATGGCGATCGACAGGATCACCGAAGGCACGGTGATGATGACGCTGTTCCAGAAACCCCGGCTCAGCCCGTCGCAGTTCAGCCCGGTGCAGGCCTCGGCCCAGGCCTTGACCCAGGGCTGGAAGGTGATTTCCACGGGGGGCGCGAAGATGTTGCCCATCCGCACCTCGGGCATCCCCTTCAGGCTGGTCATCACCATCACCCACAAGGGCAGCAGGTAATACAGGCAGACCACGATCAGGATGCCGTAAAGCATGATGTTGCGGGGGCTCAGCGCGCGCTTCGGCCTGGCCCCGCGCGGGCCGGTCATGGCGGAACTCATGGACAGGTCAGCCATGCTTCTTGCCTCCGAATTCCAGATAGGCCCAGGGGATCAGCACGATCAGCACGGACAGAAGCATCATGGTGGATGCCGCAAAGCCCTGACCCAGGTTCTGCGCCTGGAACATGTAGTCATAGACATACATCGCGGGCACCTGGGACGCGTTGCCGCCCGGCCCGCCGCTCGTCATGGCGACCACCAGGTCGTAAAGCCGGATGATGCCGGATGCCACGATGACCAGCGTGGTGATGAACACGGGCCGCATCATCGGGATGATGACCATGACATAGGTCTTCCAGGTGGGGATCCCGTCCACCCGCGCGGCCTTCCAGATGTCCTCGTCGATGCCGCGCAGGCCCGCCAGCATCAGGCACATCACGAACCCCGTGCCCTGCCACAGGCCCGCGATCAAAAGGCCGTACAGCACCGTCTGCGGATTGTTCAGCGGATCGAAGCTGAAACTCGTCCAGCCCATGTCGCGCACGACGCCCTGGATGCCGAACTGCGGGTTCAGGATCCACTGCCAGACCAGCCCCGTCACGATGAAGGACAGGGCAAAGGGATACAGCATGATGGTCCGGAACGTATCCTCGAAGCGGATCTTCTGGTCCATCAGCACCGCCAGGATGAAGCCCATCGTCACGGTGAAGACCAGCGACATCACCCCGTAGAACATCAGGTTCTCGATCGAGATCAGCCAGCGGTTCTGCGACCACAGCCTTTCGTACTGATCGAAGCCGACCCAGCGCAGCCGCGGCAACAGCTTGGAATCGGTGAAGGAATAGACGACGGTCCAGATCGTCCCGCCGACGAAGACCACCAGCGCCGTTGCGATCATCGGGATCGCCGCGATCTTTGCGCTGATGTTGCGGGTCCAGCGCGCTCTCGGACGCGCCTCCGTCCCCTGGCGGCCAGTCGCCGCCTCGGTGGTAGATGCCATCGGTTCCCTCCCAACCGTCGGTGAGAATGGGGGCCGCCCGCTCGACGGACGGCCCCCGGTCGTCAGGACGGGATCAGAGACCCGACTTAAGGATTTCCACCCACTTCTGGTGGGCGACTTCCGGGGCCATGTCCGACTTCCAGAACTCGACCATCAGGTCCTCGGCCTGCTTCTGCACATCCGGCGACCAGTTCATGTCGCCCGAGGGAACGATGTTGCCACCGGCCAGGATCTTCAGACCCTTCTTCATGCAGTCGTTGGCGGCGCTGAGGTCGATGTCGCCGCGGATCGGCAGCGAGCCCTTCTTGAGGTTGAAGGCAACCTGGACCTCCGGGCTGACAAGCAGCGCGGCAAGGCGCTTCTGCGCGGCTTCCTTCTCGGGATCATTCAGCTTCGGGAAGTAGAAGGCGTCGCCGCCGGTCGAGATGTATTCGTTCAGGCCCAGGCCCGGCAGACAGGTGTAATCCGTCCCGGCAACCTTGCCCGCCACCTGGAATTCGCCCTGCGCCCAGTCGCCCATGATCTGGCCGGCCGCCTGGTCGGTGATGACCAGGTTGGTGGCCTGGTTCCAGTCCTGCACGTTCGAACCCTTGGCCAACTCGCGCGCCTCGGCCGCGGCCTGGAAGACCTTGGCGTATTCCGGCCCGGCGGCCACGTCCATGTTCTTGTCCACGTTCACGGCCTTCCAGGCGTCCAGGCCCGCCACCGCGATCTGCATCGCACCGAAGGCGAGGTTCGACTGCCAGGGCTGGTCGCCCAGCGCCAGCGGCAGCTTGCCCGCTTCGCGCACCTTCGGCGCCGAGGCGACGAATTCGTTCCAGTCCTTCGGCACCGGCAGGCCCAGATCCTCATAGACCTTGTTCGACAGCCACAGCCATTCCGGCGAGTGGATGTTCACGGGCGCGCAGTAGATGCGGCCATCGACGGTGCAGGCCTCCAGAAGCGACGGCGGATTGATGATCTCCTTCCAGTTGTTGGCCTCGGCCACATCGGTCAGGTCCAGCATGAGGCCCGCCTCGACCAGTTCCAGCGCCTGCTGGCCGTGGTTGAACTGGGTGGCCCCCATCGGGTCGCCGCCGGTGATCCGGCTGATCATGATCGGACGCGCAGTGCCGCCGCCGCCCGCGATCGCGCCATCGACCCACTTGTCTCCGCTCGCGTCGAAGGCCTTGGCCAGCTCGGCGACCGCTGCGGCCTCGCCGCCCGAGGTCCACCAGTGGGTGACCTCAAGCTCGGTCGCCATGGCCGGCATGGCCACAGAGGCGCAAAGCACCGCCGTCAGTTTCGAAACTCTCATCCGTTCCTCCCGGTTTCTAAAACGTTATAGACGCAGCCTATAACGTTATAGTTTTGCCAGGCAACTGATCTTTTCGCTTGTCGCGCCCCGCCGCAGTAGTTTTCATGAGGGGATGACCGGTGCCGAACCGTCCGGCACTCCAGTGAAGAATCGGGCCAATGCCGCACCGCCGAAACCATCGCAAACTGCTTGCCGGATGGGGCATTTTCCGCCCGGCGCGGCCCGCCCTTGCTGCGCATGCAAAGGCAGGAGGCACCGGCGAATCATCAGACGGGATTCGGCATGTGGCGCCGGCCGGGCAGGAAACTTCCGGGAGGCGCCATGGCAACGCTGACTGATCCTCCAGCCCCTGATTCGGAGGTCCGGCCCACGCTCAAGACCATCGCCGCCGCGACCGGGCTTGCCATCGCCACCGTATCCCGCGCGCTGAAGGATGCCCCCGACATCGGCGAGGACACCAAGCGCCGCGTGCGCGAGACCGCCGCCCTGCTCGGCTACCGGCCGAACCGTGCCGGTGTGCGCCTGCGCACAGGCAAGACCAATGTCATCGCGCTGGTGCTTTCGACCGAGACCGATGTGATGAACCACACCTCGCGCCTGATCTATTCCATCGCCAATGCGCTGCGCGGCACCGCCTACCACCTGATCGTGACCCCCTTCTTCCCCGACCAGGACCCGATGGACCCGATCCGCTACATCGTGGAAACCGAAAGCGCCGACGGCATCATCCTGAACCAGACCAAGGAAGACGACCCGCGCATCCGCTATCTGCACGACCACGGCTTCCCCTTCGCGGCGCACGGCCGCAGCGACATGGGCATCGACCATCCCTATTTCGACTTCGACAATGAAGCCTACGGCCGCCTCGGCGCCCGCGCGCTGGCTGAACGCGGTCGCAGGCGGCTCTTGCTTATCGCCCCGCCGCGGTCCCACATGTATGCACGGCACATGACCGTCGGCTTTTCGGACGAATCCGCGCTGCTCGGCCTGCCGTTCGAGGTGGCGTCCGACGTCACCTCGGATTCGGCTGGCGACGCGGTCGAGACCGCCGTTGCCGCCCGCTTCGCGCAGCCGAACCCACCGGACGGGCTGCTGCTGGGTTCGACCACGGCCGCGATGGCCGCGATTGCGGGGGCAGAGCGATCGGGCCTCGTGCTGGGACGCGACTTCGATGCCGTGGCCAAGGAGGCCATCCCGATCCTGCGCCGCTTCCGCCGAGACATCCTGATCGTGCGCGAGGATGTGGGCCGTGCCGGCGAATTCCTCGCCCGCGCGCTGGTGGCCGAGATCGACAAACGCGACTGGACCGACCGGCAGGGGCTGGAGGTTCCGGTCAAGGTGGAATGCGGCCGATAGGCCGGAGATAGGAGGAAGCTGATGAAGACGATCAAGGGACCAGCGCTGTTTCTGGCGCAGTTTGCGGGGGATGCGGCGCCGTTCAATTCCTGGGGGTCGATCACGAAGTGGGCGGCGGATTGCGGCTATGTGGGGGTGCAGGTGCCCTCCTGGGACGGGCGGCTCTTCGATCTGGAGAAGGCGGCGGCCTCGAAGGACTATTGCGACGAGGTGAAGGGAGTGGCGGCTGAGGCGGGGCTTCAGGTGACGGAACTTTCCACCCACCTTCAGGGCCAGCTGGTCGCGGTGCATCCGGCCTATGACACCCAGTTCGACGGCTTTGCCGCCCCGTCCGTCCGCGGCAACCCGAAGGCGCGGGCCACCTGGGCGGTGGATCAGGTGAAGAAGGCGCTGACCGCGTCAAGGAACCTCGGGCTGACCGCCCACGCCACCTTCTCGGGTGCGCTCGCCTGGCCCTATCTCTACCCCTGGCCGCAGCGCCCGGCGGGGCTGGTGGAGGAAGCCTTCGACGAGCTTGCCCGCCGCTGGCTCCCGATCCTGAACCATGCCGAGGATTGCGGCGTCGACGTCTGTTACGAGATCCACCCCGGCGAGGACCTGCACGATGGCGTCACCTTCGAGATGTTCCTCGACCGGGTGAAGGGGCATGCCCGCGCGAACATGCTCTACGACCCCAGCCACTATGTCCTGCAACACCTTGATTACCTTTCCAATATCGACATCTACCACGAGCGGATCAAGATGTTCCACGTCAAGGACGCGGAACTGAACCCCACAGGCCGCCAGGGCGTCTATGGCGGGTTCCAGTCCTGGGTCAACCGCGCGGGCCGGTTCCGGTCCCCCGGCGACGGGCAGGTCGATTTCGGCGGCATCTTCTCGAAGCTCACCCAGTACGGCTACGACGGCTGGGCGGTGGTGGAATGGGAATGCTGCCTGAAGCACCCCGAGGACGGGGCGCGCGAGGGGGCGGACTTCGTGCGTGCCCATATCATCCGCGTGACCGAGAAGGCCTTCGACGATTTCGCCGATGCCGGCACCGACCGCGCCGCCAACCGGCGGATGCTGGGGCTTGGTGACTGAGCGCGGAAGCGGGGGTTTCACACCCCCGCACCCCCGTGGGATATTTGCAGACAGATGAAAGACGAGACGAGGTAAGCCATGCCCATCGACGCCGCCCATACCGCCCGCCCCGAACGCCTGCGCCTTGGCATGGTCGGGGGCGGGCGCGACGCCTTCATCGGCGCGGTCCACCGCATCGCCGCGCGGATCGACGACCAGTACGAGCTGGTCGCCGGGGCCTTCTCCTCGAACCCCGAGAAGGCGCTGGCCTCCGCCAACGACCTCGGCGTCCCGCGCGCCTATACCAGCTTTGCCGAGATGGCCGCGAAAGAGGCGCGGCGCAAGGACGGCATCGACGTGGTGGCCATCGTGACCCCGAACCACATGCACGCCCCGGTGGCGATGCAGTTCCTCAAGCGTGGGATCCATGTCATCTGCGACAAGCCGCTGACCGCCACGCTGGCCGAGGCGAAGAAACTGGCCAAGGCGGCCGAGGCTTCGGGCGTGGTCTTCGCCCTGACCCACAACTACACGGGCTATCCGATGATCCGGCAGGCGAAGGCGATGATCGCCGCCGGAGAGCTGGGCGAGCTGCGGCTGGTGAACGTCGAGTATGTCCAGGACTGGTTGACAGAGCCGGTGGACAACAAGCAGGCCGACTGGCGCACCGATCCGGCGCGGTCCGGCGCGGGGGGATCGACCGGCGACATCGGCACACACGCGTTCAACCTGGCAAGTTTCGTCACCGGCCTCACGCTCGACACGCTCGCCGCCGACCTCACCGCCTTCGTCCCCGGCCGAAGGGTCGATGACAACGGCCATGTGCTCATGCGCTACAAGGGGGGCGCGAAGGGCATGCTCTGGTGCAGCCAGGTGGCACCCGGCAACGAGAACGGCTTGCGCCTGCGCGTCTATGGCACCAAGGGGGGCCTGGAATGGGCGCAGGAGGACCCGAACTACCTCTGGTTCACCCCCTTCGGCCAGCCGAAACGACTGATCACCCGTGGCGGCGCCGGATCGGGCCCCGAGGCCGCCCGCGTCTCCCGCATCCCGCCGGGCCACCCCGAGGGCTATCTCGAAGGCTTCGCCAACATCTACACCGAGGCCGCCCGCGCCATCCGCGCCGCAAAGGCGGGCACCCCCGTCCCCGAAGGTACAACCTTCCCCGGCCTCAAGGAAGGCCTCGAAGGCGTCGCCTTCGTCGATGCCTGCGTCAGGTCCTCCGCCCGCAACGGCGCCTGGGTCAGCCTGAACCTCTAGCTCTTGCCCATGGGAAAATACTCCACGGGAGGTCCGGAGGGTGTGAAACCCTCCGGGGGCCGGCCAGGGGGCTGACGCGGAAAGACTGTCCACACGCAGGGCGGGCGATCCGCCCACCTTCCCTACCCGCGCAACCGTGCCCGTTCGCGCTGCAACCACAGCACGGTCAGCAGCAGCGGCGCATTGCCGATCTCGCCCGAGGCCATGACCTCGACCAGCCGATCGAAGCTGATCAGATGCCCCTTGATGTCCTCGCCCTCATCCGCGGCCCCGAACAGACCCGCCACGCCGTCCGGCAGGTCGCACAACGCGACGTAGGAATACAGATACTCGGTCACCGCGCCGGGCGTCGGGTAGTATTCCGCCACCTTCTCCAGCCGGCCCAGCACCAGCCCGGCCTCTTCCATCGCCTCGCGCCGGGCGGCGGCTTCCGGCGTCTCGCCGGGGTCGATCCGACCGGCGATCGCCTCCAGCTGCCAGGGCAAGGGATCGCCGCGACCGAAAGGCCCCATGCGGAACTGCTCGATCAGCAGAACCCGGTCGCGCACCGGATCATAGGGCAGGACCGTGACCGCATCGCCGGCGACAAAGACCTCGCGCACGAGTTCCGCACTGAGGCTGCCGTCAAAGCGTCGGTGGCGCAGACGGTGGACATCCACCGCGAAGAACCCGGCATGGGACGGCTCGACCGCCCCGGCCTCGACCTCTCCCGCCCCCTCGCGCAGCCCGCGCCCGGCAGCCGCAGCCGCCCGCACCCGGCTTGCCGCCTCGACCCTCAGGCCGGGCAGACGCCGGATCGCCAGCTCGACCGGCAGGTGTCCGACCCCCCGCAGCACCAGCGCTGCAAGTGCCAGCCCTTCCGCCCCGTCAGGCGGACCGCCCGGCCCCAGCACCGCCCTCAGATATTCCGCCCGCGCGGCCGTCTGGGCCGGTCCGGCGCCCTGCACCAGCGACCGCAGCGCCGGAGGCCAGTCCTGCGGGATCCCGGTCACGTCACTTCCAGCGGCGACCCGCGTTCTCGCTGACCAGGCCGGCGATCATCCCGCCCAGGAAGACCGACCCGAACACGCCCAGCGACAGCACCGCCTGCGACCGCTGCGCCATCGTATGGAACACATCCAGGATCGCCTCCAGCGCGCCGTCATAGCGCATCCGCACCGAGTTTTGCAGCATCTCGCGCAGGGCCAGCATGAACAGCGCCACCACCGCCAGCACCACCGCGGTCTTGATCCCGGCGCCGGCCGCCTCGACATAGCCCTTGCCGACCGAAGGCCCCATCACCATCCAGCCCACGAACAGCCCCAGCACCGCCGCGCCTTCCCGGATCGGTCCGGCGGACGAGGCATCGGGCATGTTCATCGCGTAATAATTGGCCATGATCCAGCCCACGACCGCAAAGCTGATGGCGGCCATGAGTTTCGAGGCGGTCGGCAGGGCGGATGCCATTCGCAGCTGTCCTCAGTTCGGACGCGTCACCGTGATCTGCGTCACGTCGCAGTTTCCACCCTGGAAGGCGCCCGCGCAAGAGGCGAGGTAGAAGTCCCACATCCGCTTGAAGCGGTCGTCGAAGCCCAGCTTCTTCACCTCGCCCCAGCGCTCGGCGAAGGTCTCATGCCAGCGGCGCAGCGTCAGGCTGTAGCTTTGCCCGAACTCGATCGAGCCCTTGACCCGCAGTCCCGCCTTCTCCACCTCGGCGCGCAGCACCGAGGGCGCGGGCAGCATCCCGCCGGGGAAGATGTATTTCTGGATGAAGTCCACGCCCCGGCGATAGAGGTGCCAGCGCGCATCGGCGATGGTGATGATCTGAAGCGTGGCGTTGCGCCCGGGTTTCAGACGATCGCGCAGGGTGTTGAAATAGACCGGCCAGTATTTCTCGCCCACCGCCTCGAACATCTCGATCGAGGCGATCCCGTCGTAGGATCCGCGCTCGTCGCGATAGTCCTGCAACTTGATCTCCACCCGGTCCGACAGGCCGGCCCTGGCGATCCGCTCGACCGCATAATCGTGCTGCGCCTTGCTGATCGTCAGGCCGGTCACGCGCAGGCCCCGTTCCTTCGCGGCATATTCGGCAAAGCCGCCCCAGCCGCAGCCGATCTCCAGCACATGCTCGCCGGGCCGCGCACCCATCTGGTCGATCATGCTGGCATATTTCCGGCGCTGCGCCGTCTCCAGGCTTTCCTGCGGATTCTCGAAGATCGCCGAGGAATAGGTCATCGTGTCGTCCAGCCACAGCCGGTAGAAGTCGTTGCCCAGGTCGTAATGGTACTGGATGTTCTTCCGCGCCTGCCGTCTGGAGTTCGACTGCAACCAGAACCGCAGCCGTTCGTAGGCCCGCACCAGGGCCATGCCCGGATAGCTGTCGCCCACCGCATTGTTGGCCGGGCGCTGGATCAGGTCCAGGAATGCCTGAAGATCGGGCGTCGTCCACCAGCCGTCCAGATAGGCATCGCAGAAGCCCAGATCCCCCTCGCGCACCAGACGCGCGAACAGATCGGGGTTCACCACCCGCAGCTCGGCCGCGATGCCCGGAGCCCGGCCCTCGATGCGAAAGCGCCGTCCGTCGGGCAGCACAAAGTCCAGCCGGCCTTCGCCCAGGCGCCTGGCCACTTCGAAGGCGCGCGCGAAGTAGCGCGGCAGGTTGCGCTGGCCCTCGACCGTCGTCAGTACGTCCATGTCCCCCCCCACAGGGTCTTTTCGCCGCCAGTTTCGCCAAAGGCGCGGCTTTGCTCAAGCATTTCGTGCTCCATATGCCGCAAGGGCACGCGCGCGCCCCTCGGCGAGGTCCACCACCGGCGCGGGATAGGGCTGATCGGGCCGCAGCGCCCAGGACCGCGGCACCGCGTCGAAATAGGCCAGCGCCTCGGCTCCGGGGTCGGGCGACAGCTCGGCCAGGAACCGCCGCCGATAGGCGCCTCCGGCATCGAATTTCTCTGCCTGCCCCGCGGGGTTGAACACGCGGAAATAGGGCGCGGCGTCCGGTCCGGACCCCGCAACCCATTGCCACCCCATCGCATTCGCCGCCGGGTCCCAGTCGGTCAGGCAGTCGGCGAACCAGTCCAGGCCCAGCCGCCAATGCGTCAGAAGATGCTTGGTCAGATAGCTTGCCACGACCATCCGCACCCGGTTGTGCATCGTTCCCGTGACATACATCTCGCGCAGGCCCGCATCGACGAAGGGCTCTCCCGTCATGCCCCGCCGCCAGCGTTCGGCCTCGGCGCTGTCGCCGCGCCAGGGGAAGGCGTCCCATTCGGGTTTCCAGTTGCTGCGGGTGATCTGCGGCGTGTGATGCATCAGGTGATAGCTGAAATTGCGCCAGGCAAGCTCGCGCAGGAAGCTCTCCGCCCCCCCGGCGGCCCCCTCCTCGCGCCGCCGCAGCGCCGCGTGCCAGACCTCGCGGATCCCGATCTCGCCATAGGTCAGGTTCTCGGACAGTCGCGAGGTTCCCGCCACCGCCGGGACATCCCGCAACTCGCCGTAGCGCGCCACGGGTCCGGCGAGGAAGGCCGCCAGCTTCGCCCGCGCCGCCGCCTCGCCCACCGCCTGATACCGCGCGACGATCTCGGCCCCCCGGTGCATCGCCGCGCCGAGTCGCCAGTCGGCAAGCCGGTCCGACATCGGCCAGCTGTCGAGGCCCCGCAGCCGGTCCGGCGCCGGCGCCGGAGGCGGCACCGGCCGGTCCCGCACGGCCTTCCAGAACGGCGTGAACACCCGGTAGAACCCGCCCTGCCCGGTCTCGACCTCCCAGGGCTCGTGCAGGAGGTGGCCGGCGAAACTGCGCGCCTCCAGCCCTGCGCCCTTCAGCGCCGTCTTGACCGCGGTGTCGCGTGCAACGCTTGGCGGATCATAGAGCCGCGACCACCAGACCCCGGCCGCACCCGTCTCGGCCACCAGCCCGCGCAGGACCTCCAGCGCCGGCCCCCGACGCAGCACGAGGCGCAGGCCCCTTGCCTCCAGCGCCTCGGCAAAGGCCGCGACCGCAAGCCCCAGCCGCCACTTCGGCGCCGCGCCCTGGGCTTCGGTTTCCGGATCCAGGATGAACAGCGGCAGCAGCGGACGCCCCAGGGCCGCCGCCGCCGCCAGCATCGGCTGGTCGCCCAGCCGCAGGTCGCGGCGGAACCACAGGATCAACGGCGCGTCAGTCATTCCCCAGCCCTTCACACAGCCGACATTACGACCGCCCCGGCGGGACAGATCACCCTAACCCCTTTCAACCCTGCAAAAATATCCATGCGGCGGGGGGGGGGGGGGGGGGGGCGGAGCGCGAAGCCCCCCGACACCTTCCCTTGCGGGGCTTCATGCGCAAGCGAAGGCCGCAAGGGCTTGCGCGCCAGCGCGCCGGTTGGCACGGCCTAAAGCAGCCGGTCCAGCGCGGTGATCAGGCGCAAGACCTCTTCGGCGCTGGTATAGTGCACCGCCGACATCCGCAGCACCCCCTTCTCGCGCGGGATGCCCAGGGCCTCCAGAGGCCGCACCGCATAGAAATCGCCCGCCCAGCAGGCGATGCCCGCGCGGCCGAGCTCTTCGCTGACAGGTTCCGCCGGACGGTCCAGTTCGACCGCCACCGTCGGCGCCCGCCGCCCCGCGTCGCGCGGCCCGAGCAGCCGCAGGTCGTTCCGACCGCCCAGATAGTCCAGCAAGGGCTGGATCACCGCCATTTCCTGGCGGCGCATCAGGTCATGCACCCCGCGGTTGCGCGCGGCCGCATCGCCGGTGATCCCGTGCCGCTCGGCCAGGGCGTCGATGTAATCGGCCATCCCCGCGCAGGCCGCGATCTGGGCGTGATCCGGCCCGGCGGGCGTATGCCGCTTGTAAAGCACCCCATGGTTGAAGAAATGCCCCTGCCCCGGCAGTTCCATCCCGAAGGCCTCACGCAGCACCATGATCCCCTGATGCGGCCCATAGGTCTTGTAGGCCGAGAACAGATAGACGTCACAGCCCAGCGCCGGGATATCCGGGAAACCGTGCGGCGCGTAACTCACCCCGTCCACCACGGTCCGCGCCCCGGCAGCCTTGGCCATCGCACAGATCGCCGCGACGTCGTTGATCTCGGCGATCACGTTGGAACAGTGCGGAAAGCACACCAGCCGCACCTTGCCATCCGCCAGCAGCGCCGCCAGCGCCTGGGGATCCAGCGACCCGGTCGCCGGGTCCAGTTTCCACTCCCGCACCTCGATCCCCGCCTCGGCCAGCCGCCGCCAGACGCCGGAGTTTGCCTCGTGATCCTGGTTCGTGACCACCACCGCGCCGCCCGTCCCGGACAGCCAGGTCCGCACCGCCTGCGCCAGCACATAGGTGTTGGCGCTGGTCGAAGGCCCGAAGGACACTTCCTCGCGCGCCACCCCCATCATCGCCGCCAGCCGGTCGCGCGCCTCGTCCATCTCGGCCCCGCCCGCCTGCGCCCCCGGATAGGGCCCGTAGGGTTGCACCTTGCGGTCGCGGTAGAAGCGGGTCAGCCGGTCCACCACCTGCACGCAGGGGTAGCTTCCGCCGGCGTTCTCGAAGAAGGCATGGGAGGACAGGACCGGCGAGGCAAAGGCCGGAAACTGCGAACGGACGAAATCAAGATCAAGCGCCACGGCGCGACTCCCTTCTGGGGCCGCAGGCCGGGCGGCCGCACGCAGTGCGGGACGGTCCCGTCTGCGGCAGGTCTTCCAGCCGGACGCGCGGATGTCTCGCCGCGCGCCAGAGGCCGGGCAGCCCCGACCTCGCGGCCAGACCTAGCAAGCCCGCCGCCCGCGCGCAACCCCGGGGGCTGCTCCTGCCGCCCCCCCGCCAAACCCGGATGCCCGAAGGTCGATCGCCCCGCGATCGGGCAGCCTGACGCCCGGTCACCCGAATTTGCGCAGCTTCCTGCGGCGCAGGCCGCGAAATCCTGCACTTTCCCCTTGTCCTTTTGCGGCCGCTTGACCAACTTGACCGCATCGACGGGCGCCGAGGGGGCCCCCGTTTCCGTCCGCGAACACCAAACGACCGGCGACCTTCGCTGCCGCCGGCATGCCATGCAGAGGAGCCCAAATGAGCCGCAGATCCATCGCCCTTCTTGGCGCAGCCTCGGTGCTGTCGCTGTCCGTCGCCGCCCGTGCCGCCGATCCGGAGCTGACCGTGCTCGACTGGGCCGGCTGGGAGATCGACGGCATGCTGCAACCCTATGTCGAAAAGCACGGCCAGAAGCCGACCTACATCTTCTTCGCCGACGACGACGAGGCTTTCCAGAAGGTCTCCTCGGGCTTCCGCACCGATGTCGTCCACCCCTGCGCCGCCGCCGTGCCCCGCTACATGGAGGCCGGCCTGATCGAGCCCTGGGATGTCTCGCGCATCCCCGAATTCGCCAATATCCCCGCGCGCATGGCCGATGCCTTCAAGGACGACCAGGGCGTGTGGTTCATCCCGACCGACTATGCCTACACCGCCATCGCCTACAACACCGAAACCGTCCCGGTCGAGGATGTGGCGACGGTCCAGGTCTTCGCCGACCCGAAGTACGCCCGCCGCATCGCGCTGCCCGACAACACCGACGACGTCTGGTCGCTGGCCTTCATGGCAACCGGCGTGACCTCGTGGGACAACGTGACCGACGAACAGTTCCAGGCCGCAGCCGACTGGCTGCGCAAGGTGCATCCCAACGTCCGCGCCTACTGGGCCGACCCTTCGGAACTGTCGCAGCTCATGGCCTCGGGCGAGGTGCAGGTGGCCTGGTCCTGGAACGACCCCGTCGCCATCCTTCAGGCCGAGAACTTCCCCGTGGGCTTCAACCGCGCCCCGGCCGAGGGGGCGGCGACCTGGTTCTGCGGCTTCGTCAACATGAAGAACGGCCCGGGGTCCGAGGACAAGGCCTATGACCTGATGAACTCGCTGCTCGCCCATTCCTCGGCCCAGCCCCTGCTGGACGCGATCGGCTATGCGCTGGCCAACGATGCGGCCATGGCCGAGATCCCGCCCGAGGCGCTGAAGGCCGCCTTCGTCGATCCGATCGACACGCCGCTTTTCGTCCAGGACCCGCCCTCGACCGCGATGCGCGACCGCATGATCGAGGAATTCGAGATGATCAAGTCGGGGTTCTGATCAGGCATCCGGCCTGACACGACCCGACCGGGAACCGGGCGCCCGGGGGATCTCCCCCGGGCGCCTTGCGTCTGCCGCCTGCCGATCGGCGCAGGGGAACGTCTCTCGTGGCGGGCTTCCCCGGGGCAGGGTCTCTGCCGATGACCTGCGGCGGAACCGGCAGCGCGACGGGCAAGGGCCTGACGCCGCGCCAGCCGGCCCGACCGACCATTCCGGTTGCGCGCGCCCGATCCGGCCGGTAATCCGGACTGAACCGAGGCCCGTCTGCCATGTTCGAAACCCTCTGCCTCAGCTTCGCCTTCGTCTTCGGGCTGGCCGTCCGCCAGGTCGGCCTGCCGCCGCTGGTGGGTTTCCTGCTGGCGGGCTTCGCCATCCATGCCGCCGGACCGCCGCTGGGCCTTCCCGACTATGCCAGCCCCGTCCTCGACCATGTCGCGCATTTCGGGGTGCTGCTGCTGCTGTTCGGGGTCGGACTGAAGCTTCGGCTCGGCCAGCTGGCGCAGCCGCAGGTCCTGACCGGCGCGCTGGTCCAGAGCGCGGTCACCACCGCGGTCCTCAGCCTCGGGCTGACGCTCTTCCTTGCCCTCGACGGGCGGACGGCGCTGCTGCTGGGCGTGGTCCTGTCCTTCTCCTCCACCGTCTTCTCGGCCAAGGTGCTGGAAGCCAGGCGCGACATCCGCGCCTTCTACGGCCGCACCGCCATCGGCATCCTGATCGTGCAGGACATCATCGCGCTGGCCGTGCTGGCCATCTTCAGCGGCCAGACCCCTTCGCCTTGGGCCATCCCCCTGCTTGCCGCCCTGCCGCTCTTGCGCCCGGTGCTGCACTGGCTGCTCGACATTTCCGGCCATGACGAGCTTCTGGTGCTGGTGGGCATGCTGCTGTCGCTGGTCCTTGGCGGCGCCGTCTTCGATGCGGTCGGACTGGGGTCGGAAATCGGCGCGCTCGCGATGGGCATCCTTCTGTCCACCCACCCGCGCGCCAAGGAACTGTCGGATGCGCTCTGGAGCCTGAAGGAGCTGTTCCTCGTCGGCTTCTTTCTTCAGATCGGCATGTCGGGGCTGCCCGGGCCGGGCGACCTGCTGATCGCGGTGCTGCTTGTGCTGCTCTTGCCGCTGAAGGGGGCGCTGTTCTTTGCGCTTCTCCTCATGTCCCGGCTGCGCGCCCGCACCGCCTTCCTTGCCGCTGTCAACCTGACCTCCTATTCCGAGTTCAGCCTGATCGTCGCCGCCGGGGTGCTGCCCGACTGGCTGGTGCCTCTGGCGCTGACCGTCAGCCTGTCCTTCCTCTTCGCCGCACAGCTCGACCGGCTGTCCCAGCGCCTGTTTCAGCGGATCGAGCCCTGGCTCGGCCGGTTCGAGCCCCGGCGCGTCCACCGCGACGAGCTGCCGACCGATCTCGGCACGGCCAGCGTGCTGATCCTCGGCATGGGGCGCACCGGAACCGCCGCCTACGACCGGCTCGACGGCGGCCCCGCCCGGATCGTGGGGATCGACGCCGATACCTACCGCGTCGCCGGCCATGTCGCCGCGGGCCGCAACGTGCTCTTTGCCGATGTCGAGGATGCCGGGTTCTGGCGCGGCTTGCGCATGGCGGCGGTGGAGTGCGTCATCCTGGCGATGGACAGTGTCGAGGCCAAGGAAAGCGCCGCGCGTGCCCTGCGGCAGAAGGGCTTTTCCGGCCCGATCGTCTCGCATGCGCTTTACGAGGATCACGTCCAGCGGCTCAGGTCCGCCGGGGCGACGCATATCTACCAGACGATGACCCAGGCCGGGATCGGTCTGGCCGATCAGGCCAGCCGGGCGGTCGAGGCCGGGCGGAAGGACGTGTCGGTCGTCCAGTCCCGATCCGGCTAGGTCAGGGTGGAAGGCCCTGCCGTTCCGCGCGTGCCGTGCTTGCCCATCCTCGGCCATCCCCTTGATTTCCCGCCTCGCGCAAGCTTTCTGCAAGCGCCCCCCGCCCTTGCGTCCCCCGCCGCTGCCGCCTATATTGACTGCTGTCGGGGCAACCCGACTATGGCGATAAACGCACCTGTAATAATCGGCTCGGACCCGGGGGCGGTACCCGGCGGCTCCACCAGACACCCGTTCGTTGCGGGGGCAAGGGGCCGAAATAGGATCGACGAACGACCAAAGAGGCCAGCTTTCGCTCGGTGAGGTACCACCGTTATCGGTCCATGATCACAGTTGCCAACGACAACCGTGCTCCGGTGGCGCTGGCCGCGTAAGCGGCTCGCAAGACCAAAACCAAGTCCTTGCGGTTAGCCCCGCAAGGCGGGGTTCGCAGGTACCTGGCAACAGAAACCTGCACCTTCCCCGACGGCTCCTCGTTCGACGGCTCCTCGTTCGACGTCGTCTCCTCGTTGCGACCGACAGCAAGGAGGGACGCCGTTCCCGACGAGCAGCTTGCCACAGACCGCCGGCCGCCCCATCCGGCCAAATGCTGCGCGCGGCCCTCCTTCTCTGCCTGACCGCCCCCGCCGCGTCATCGACAGGTCCGGTGACGGTCAGGAGAAGCCGGGCTTCATCGACGCCCGCGCCCGGGACGAGGCGATCGCCGCGGGCATCTCGATCAATGCCATCGCCATCGACTAGGCCGGCCAGGCCATCCCGATCACCCCCACTACCGGCGCCGGATCGTCACGCCCGACGGCTTTGTCGTCACCGCGCGGGGCCTTGGGGACCATGCCGTCACGCTGCGGCGCAAGCTCTTGCGCGAACTGACGAAGCCCATCGGCTGACTCCAGATCGCTTGACCGCCCGGGGACCTGTCCCTAGCCTTCTGCGCATCGCCCCGCAACCGCCCCGCCCGAAGGTTCCCCGATGCATCCCTGCCGCGCCGTCCTGCTCGTCGCCCTGCTCGCCGCACCTGCCCTGGCCGAGCCTGCGCAGCCGAAACTCGGGCCCGATGCCGTGGCCGTGACGGTCGATTACGCCTATCTGCGCACCAGCCCCGCACCCGACTACTGGGCCTTCGCGCCCTTCGTGAAACCGCAGTTCACCAGTTCGGCCTGTTCCATCGCCGCAGTCACCGCCGCGCTGAACGGGCTTCAGGGCCTGCCGGCGGCGGCGGAGGACCCGGTGATGACCCAACCCGCCCTCCTTGACCTGGTGGGCAATGCCGAATGGGCCGCCCTTTCGGCCGAAGGCGGCGACGGGGTGACCTTCCAGCAACTGCTGGACTTCACCGCCGCCGCCCTGAAGGCGCGCGGCATGAGCCAGACCGCCACCGCGATCCGCCCCGACAGTGTAGAGGCCCTGCGCGCGGTGCTGGCCCGGAACGAGGAAAGCGCCGCCGATGTGGTCATGATCGACTTCAACCAGGGCGTCGTCACCGGCGACTGGGACGGCCCGCATGTCAGCCTGATCGGCGCCTATGACGCCGCCACCGACCGCGCGCTGGTGCTTGAGGTGGATCAGGAATGGTATGTGCCCTATTGGACCCCGGTCCCCGTCCTCCTCGCCGCCTTGCAGAAGCCGACCTCGGCCGAGCACGGACCCCTGGAAGGCGAGACCGGCGGTCTGGTGCATATCCACCCCTAGCTGCGTCCCGCCGTTCTGTTTCCCTGCCCTGCGACGCCACGACCGCCGCACTCCGGACTGATCATGACCGCCCCAAGCCTTGCCGACCTGACCCGCACCTTCGCCCGGATCGGCTGCCTGTCCTTCGGCGGCCCGGCGGCGCAGATCGCGCTGATGCACCGCGTCGTGCTGGACGAGAAGAACTGGGTCCCGGAACCCGACTACCTGCGCGCCCTGTCCTTCTGCATGCTGCTGCCCGGGCCAGAGGCGATGCAGCTTGCCACCTGGATCGGCTGGCGGCTGCATCGCGTGACCGGGGGCCTCATCGCCGGAGGGCTCTTCGTCCTGCCCGGGGCGATCGTGGTCCTTCTGCTGTCGCTGATCTACGCGGCCCTGGGACAGGTCGCCCTCGTGGCCGCGCTGTTCACCGGCGTCCAGGCGGCCGTGATCGCCATCGTGATCGAGGCCCTGATGCGCGTCTCGAAACGGGCCCTGAAATCGCGCGAGGCCTCCCTCATCGCGCTGGCCGCCTTCCTGGGCCTCTTCGCGCTGGACCTGCCCTTCCCGCTGATCATCCTGACCGCCGGGCTCTGGGGCTTTTTCCGCACGGCAGGCAGCAGCACCCCGGCCCCGGCACCGCCGGCCGCACTTGCCCGCTCGATCCGGGCCGGGCTCGTCTGGGGCGCGATCTGGCTGGTTCCCCTCGCCCTCCTCGTCCTTGCCGCTCCGCAACGGCTGGCCGAGATCGGCATCTTCTTCGCGAAACTCGCGGTCCTGACCTTCGGCGGGGCCTATGCGGTGCTGGCCTGGATGGCGCAGGAGGTGGTGGAGGAAAAGGCCTGGCTGACCCCAAGGCAGATGATCGACGGCCTGGGCCTGGCCGAGACGACCCCCGGTCCGCTGATCCTGGTCAACGAATTCGTGGGCTATCTTGCCGCGCACCAGACCGGCGGCTGGCCGCTGGGGCTGGCGGGGGCGGCCGTCGCGCTGTGGATGACCTTCATTCCCTCGTTCCTGTTCATCTTCGCCGGCGCCCCCTTCATCGACCGGCTGACCCACATGCCGCGGCTCTCGGGCGCTACGGCCGCGATCACCGCCGCGGTGGTGGGCGTCATCGCCAACCTCTCGCTCTGGTTCGCGCTGCATGTCCTGTTTGCCAGCGTTCCTCAGGCCAGCCGCGGGCCGCTGCACCTGACCTGGCCCGACCCGACCAGCCTGCGGCCCCTGCCCGCGCTTGTCGCGGCCTTTGCCGCCTGGGCGCTTCTGCTGCGGCGCTGGAACCTCGGGATCGTGCTGGGTCTGTCGGCCGTTGCCTCCGCCACGGCGGCGGTTCTTTGACCTCTGCGTCACCGACCGCGCGGCCACCCCTTCCCTTGGCCTCCGAATCCCCTATGCTGCAACCCAACCGGGAAAGGACGGCGCCGATGGCACGCAGTATCGACTACGGCAACCTGATGCACCGTGCGATGCGGGGGCTGATCCAGTCGGTGCTGACCGATGTCGCCGCGCATGGTCTGCCCGGCGCGCACCATTTCTTCATCACCTTCGACACCACGCATCCCGACGTGCAGATGGCCGACTGGCTGCGGGAACGCTATCCCACGGAAATGACCGTGGTCCTGCAACACTGGTTCGAGAACCTGACCGTCACCGACGAAGGCTTCAGCGTCACGCTGAACTTCGGCAACAATCCCGAACCCATCGTGATTCCCTTCGACGCGCTGCGCACCTTCGTCGATCCGTCGGTGGAATTCGGGCTGCGCTTCGAGACGCAGGAACAGGACGAGGACGACGAGGAAGAGGCCGAAGCCGACATCGAGGTCGAGGCCGAACCCGAACGCCACGATGCCGAGATCGTCTCGCTCGATCAGTTCCGCAAGCACTGATGTCCGACCTTGCGCTGTTCCGCCGGCGGCTGCTGAAGAACCCCCGGCAGGTGTCGGCGATTGCGCCCTCGTCCCGCACCCTGGCGCGGGCGATGACACTGGGGCTTGGCCCGAACAGCGGCCCGGTGGTGGAATTCGGCCCCGGCACCGGCCGCTTCACCGAGGCGATCCTCGCGCGCGGCGTGCCCCCCGAAAACCTCACGCTCTTCGAGCTGGACGAGGAATTCGTTGACCACCTGCGCAAGAAGTTCCCCGGCGTGACCGTGCATCAGCGGCCCGCGCAAGAGGCCGCCCGGCTGGTCGAGCCCGGGGTCGGCACGGTGATCTCGGGCCTGCCGCTCCTGTCGATGCCGCCCGATGTGCGCGAAGGCATTGTCAGTGCCGCCTTCGCCATCCTCGCCCCGCGCGGCCACTATGTGCAGTTCACCTATGGCCCCCGCCCGCCCTTGCCGCCGGAAACCATCGAGGCCCTGCGCCTCAAGGTGAACAAGGGCCACAAGGTCTGGGCCAACCTGCCGCCCGCGACGGTCTACCGCTTCCGCCGCGCCTGAGATTTCGGTATACCATTGCATGCCGGATTGATTTTCCGCGCTCCCGGCGCTATGGGACGCGCGAGAGCCTGCGAGGAGCCCCCCATGACCGCGACCCGTACCGAAACCGACAGCTTCGGCCCCCTTGAGGTGCCCGCCGACAAGTACTGGGGCGCGCAGACCCAGCGGTCGATCATCAACTTCCCCATCGGCTGGGAACGCCAGCCCGTCCCGATCATCCGCGCGCTTGGCGTCATCAAGCGCGCCTGCGCCGTGGTGAACATGGCGCAGGGTGACCTTTCGGCCGAGCTTGGCAATGCCATCGTCGCCGCCGCGCAAGAGGTGATCGAAGGCAAGTTCGACGACAACTTCCCGCTGGTCGTCTGGCAGACCGGGTCCGGCACCCAGTCGAACATGAACGCGAACGAGGTGATCTCGAACCGCGCCATCGAGATGCTGGGCGGGGTGAAAGGGTCCAAGAAGCCGGTCCACCCGAACGACCATGTGAACATGGGCCAGTCCTCGAACGACACGTTCCCCACCGCGATGCATGTCGCCATCGGGATGCACAGCCGCGATGTGCTCTTGCCGGGGCTGGAGAAGCTGTCCAGGGCGCTCTGGGCGAAGTCCAACGAGTTCAAGGACATCATCAAGATCGGCCGCACCCATACCCAGGACGCCACGCCCCTGACGCTGGGCCAGGAGTTCTCGGGCTACGCGACCCAGGTCGATCGCGGGATCGAGCGGGTGAAGCTGTGCCTGCCGCACATCTACGAACTGGCCCAGGGGGGCACCGCCGTTGGCACGGGGCTGAACACCCGCAAGGGCTTCGATGTGCGCGTGGCGGCCGAGATCGCGAAGATCACCGGCCTGCCCTTCGTCACCGCCCCGAACAAGTTCGAGGCGCTCGCCGCCCATGATGCGATGGTGATGTTCTCGGGCGCGCTGAAGACGGTGGCCGCCAGCCTGTTCAAGATCGCCAACGACCTGCGGCTTCTGGGCTCCGGCCCCCGCTCGGGTCTGGGCGAGCTGATCCTGCCGGAAAACGAACCCGGCTCCTCGATCATGCCGGGCAAGGTCAACCCGACCCAGGCCGAGGCGCTGACCATGGTCTGCGCCCATGTGATGGGCAACGACGCCGCCGTGGGCTTTGCCGGCAGCCAGGGCCATTTCGAGCTGAACGTCTACAACCCGATGATGGCCTACAACGTGCTGCAATCGATCCAGCTTCTGGGCGATGCGGCCTCCAGCTTCACCGACAACATGGTGGTGGGCACCCAGGCCAACATTCCGCGCATCGAGAAGCTGATGAAGGAATCGCTGATGCTGGTGACGGCACTTGCGCCGACCATCGGCTACGACAACGCGACCAAGGTCGCCAAGACCGCGCACAAGAACGGCACGACGCTGCGCGAAGAGGCGATCGCTTTGGGTTTTGTCGATGGCGAGACCTTCGACCGCATCGTGCGTCCCGAGGACATGATCGGCCCGAAAGGCTGATGGCCGAGATCGTCAACCTCCGCACCGTGAAAAAGCAGGCGGCCCGCAAGGCCGCCCGCTCACAGGCAGATGCGAATGCCGCGAAGCACGGCCGCACAAGGGCCGAGCGCGACCTCGACAAGGCCCGCGCCGAAAAGGCCGCCCGCGACCTCGACGCCCACAGGCGCGAGACGGAGTAACCCGCCGTTAACCCTGCCTTGGCAGAGTTGCGGCAGGAGGTGCGCCGATGACCCAACTGCCTGACGTGATTTCCCCCGAGAAATGGATCGTCCACCTGTTCTCCGCCAAAAGCGTTGCAGAAGGCGGAACCGTCCGCCGCAAGGTGGCCGACGTAGAACGCCTGATCGGTCGCGACCGCTTCCTGCATGAAGTCCGCCGCCGCGGCTTCCGCGTGGTCGAAAACGCCGGCCAGTTCATCATCTTCTGCAACCGAGAGCCGGTCTATGTCCTGAACTGACGGCGCGTCCGGGCCGCAAATCTTTTCGAAAAGTTTTGCAAAATCCTTCGAAGGATTTTGTCCCCGCCCAGCCGTTGCGCTACGGTCGCCCCATGACCACGCGCCCCGCCAAGCACTCCCTCACCCTCCGCGGCCACCGCACGTCGGTCTCACTGGAGCCCGAATTCTGGGACGCCTTCCGCGCCATCGCCGCCGCAAGGAACACCCCCCTCAATGCGCTGGCCGCGGAAATCGACGCCGCCCGGCGCGGGGACGAAGGGCTCGCCTCGGCGATCCGGGTCTTCTGCCTGAACCACTACAAGGGAACCTGATGCGCCGCCGCCCTTCACGCCAGGGGCGCAAGACCCTTGCCTGCGGCGACTGCCCGGCATGCCGGTCCGGCCGGACCGCCACCTGCCGCAGCCGGCGCGTGCCCGGCTTCGGCGACCGCGGCGCCTCTGCGGACGCCTGTGCGGACCGGGTCTCGCCCCCCGTGCCCACAACCTGACCCGCCTGTCCGAAACCCTGCTTCCGGAGGCAGGGCTGGCGCGCGGACCGGTCGGCAGAACGCACCCGCTCAGGCCCGCGCGGCGCGGATCAGGTCCAGGATCTCCTTCGCCGCCGCCGGAATATTGGTCCCCGGCCCGAAGATCGCCTTCACCCCGGCCCCCTTCAGGAAGTCGTAGTCCTGCTGCGGAATCACCCCCCCGCAGATGACAAGGATGTCCTCTGCCCCCCGCGCCTTCAGCACCTCGATCAGCTTCGGCGCCAGCGTCTTGTGCCCCGCCGCCTGGCTGGAAATCCCGATGACATGCACATCATTGTCGATGGCATCCTGCGCCGCCTCTTCCGGCGTCTGGAACAGGGGGCCCACATCCACGTCGAACCCGATGTCGGCAAAGGCCGTGGCGATCACCTTCGCCCCCCGGTCGTGCCCGTCCTGTCCCATCTTGACGACCAGCATCCGCGGCCGTCGCCCTTCCGCTTCGGCAAAGGCCTCCACATCCCGCTGGATCGCCTCGAACCCCGCGTCGCCCTCATAGGCCGCACCATAAACCCCCGCCAGCGTCTTCACCTCGGCCCGATGCCGCCCGAACACCTTTTCCATCGCGTCCGAAATCTCCCCGACCGAAGCCCGTGCCCGGGCCGCCTCCACCGCCGCCTCCAGAAGGTTGCCCCCCTCGGCCGCCCGCCGCGTCAGTTCTGCCAGCGCCGCCTGACAGCGCGCCTCGTCGCGGCTTGCCCGCACCGCCTTCAGCCGCGCGACCTGAGCCTCGCGCACCGCCATGTTGTCGATGTCCAGGATGTCGATCGGGTCTTCCTTGTCCTTGCGATACTTGTTGACCCCGACGATCACCTCCTCGCCCCGGTCGATCATCGCCTGCCGCCGCGCCGCCGTCTCCTCGATCCGCAGCTTCGGCATGCCGCTGGCCACCGCCCTGGTCATGCCCCCCATCGCCTCGACTTCCTCGATCAGCTTCCAGGCTTCCTCGGCCAGCTGCGCGGTCAGGCTTTCCACATAGTAGGACCCGGCCAGAGGATCGACGACATGGGTGATCCCCGTCTCCTCCTGCAAGACCAGCTGCGTGTTGCGCGCGATCCGGGCGCTGAATTCGGTCGGCAGGGCGATCGCCTCGTCCAGCGCATTGGTGTGCAGCGACTGCGTGCCGCCCAGCACCGCCGCCATCGCCTCATAGGCGGTGCGGATCACGTTGTTGTAGGGGTCCTGCTCCTGCAAGCTGACGCCCGAGGTCTGGCAATGCGTCCGCAGCATCAGGCTGGAGGGCTTCTTCGCCCCGAACCCGGACATGATCCGGTGCCACAGCATCCGCGCGGCCCGCAGCTTGGCCACCTCCATGAAGAAGTTCATGCCGATGGCGAAGAAGAACGACAGCCGCCCGGCGAAATCGTCCACATCCATCCCCCGCGCGACGGCGGTGCGCACATATTCCTTCCCGTCCGCCAGCGTGAAGGCCAGCTCCTGCACCAGGTTCGCGCCTGCCTCCTGCATGTGGTAGCCGGAAATCGAGATCGAGTTGAACTTCGGCATCTCGCGGCTGGTGTATTCGATGATGTCCGCGATGATCCGCATCGAAGGCTCGGGCGGATAGATATAGGTGTTCCGCACCATGAATTCCTTCAGGATGTCGTTCTGGATCGTCCCCGACAGATCCTTGCGGGCCACCCCCTGCTCTTCCCCCGCCACGATGAAATTCGCCAGGATCGGGATCACCGCCCCGTTCATCGTCATGGAAACGCTGATCTTCTCCAGCGGGATGCCGTCGAAGAGGATCTTCATGTCCTCGACGCTGTCGATCGCCACCCCGGCCTTGCCCACATCCCCCACCACACGCGGGTGATCGCTGTCATAGCCCCGGTGCGTCGCCAGATCGAAGGCCACCGAGACCCCCTGCTGCCCGCCCGCCAGCGCCTTGCGGTAGAAGGCATTCGACGCCTCGGCGGTGGAAAACCCCGCATATTGCCGGATCGTCCAGGGCCGCCCGGCATACATCGTCGCCCGCACGCCCCGTGTGAACGGCGCCACGCCCGGCAACTCGTCCATCTGCGGCAGGCCTTCGACATCGGCCGCCGTGTACAGCGGCTTGACCGTGATCCCCTCCAGCGTCTGCCAGTTGAGGCTCGAAGGGTCCCTGCCCTTCAGCTCCTTCGAGGCCAGCGCCTCCCACTGCTTCAGCTCTGCCATCTCTCTCTCCGTTCCGTGCCGATCTGACGCTTGGGCTTTTGCCGAAAGCCGCCTATATCAAGGCCATGAAAGCCGTCGCCCGTCGTCCGTTCCTTGCCGTCCTGGCCCTTGCCATACCGGCACTTACCCTTTCCGCCCGGGCCGACGAGGCCCCGGCCCTTGCCGATCCGGTCGAGGAGCCCCCGACCTTCGCCCCGGTCCCTGCCACCGAAGTGGTCGAGGCCGACCTCATCTTCCGCCGCCGCCCGGTCATCGTGTTTGCCGACAGCCCGGCCGACCCCGCCTTCCTGCGGCAGATGGAGCTTCTGACCCGCTACTACCCGCAGTTCGAGGCCCGCGACGTCATCCTCATCATCGACACCGACCCTGCGAACCCCTCCGAACTGCGCCGGAAACTGCGGCCCCGGGGCTTTTCGCTGGTGCTGATGGACAAGGACTGGAAACCCTCGATCCGCAAGCCCCTGCCCTGGGACGGACGCGAGATCATCAACTCCATCGACAAGATGCCCATCGCCCGCAGCGAGGCACTGGAGAAGAACCCCGCCGGTCGGTAAATCCCCGGAATTTCTGAAAATTCCGGACCGGAGCCTGGAAAGGCTCCGGTGCGATTTCCTTGAGGAAATCGCCCCCGGCCCGACCCGTGCGCGCTCATTCGAACTCCATGATCACGTCATCGACCTTCAGGCTGGCCCCCGCATGGGCCCTGATCTTCTTCACGACGCCCTTGCGTTCCGCCTTCAGGATGTTCTCCATCTTCATCGCCTCGACGGTCGCCAGCGCCTGACCCTCCTGCACCTCCTCGCCCTCCGACACGGCGATCTTCACCACCAGCCCCGGCATCGGGCAAAGCAGGTATTTCGACGTATCCGGCGGCGCCTTCTCCAGCATCAACCCTGCCAGCGCCTTCTGGCGGGGCGATTGCACATGGACCTTCAGGTCCGCGCCGCGCAGCCGCATCCGGAAGCCCATCGGGATCTTCGCCGTCTTGATGACCAGGGGCTCGCCGCCCACCGTCAGCCGCGCCAGAGGCTGGCCCGGCGTCCAGTCGCTTTCCACCCGCAGGTCGGTCCCATCCTCGAAGACCACGGTCGAGCCCTCGTGGTCGGCCTTCACCGTCACCGGCCAGCTTTCGCCTTGCAGCGTGACAACCCAGTCATCGCCCACCCGCCGCGTATGGTTGTCCATCGTCCCGGAAATCCGCGTCCGCCGGATTTCGGCCACCCGGTTCATCGCCGCCGCCGCCGCCGCCACGCGCCGCAACAGGCCTGCATCCAGCGTGGCCCCGGTGAACCCGCCCTCGTATTCCTCGGCGATGAAGGCGGTGGTGATGTCGCCGCGGACGAAGCGGGGATGATCCATCACGGCCGAACAGAAGGGCAGGTTGTGCCCGATGCCCTCCACCTCGAAGGTATCCAGCGCCAGCCGCATCTCCTCGATCGCATCGGCCCGCGTCGGGCCCCAGGTGCAGAGCTTGGCGATCATCGGGTCGTAGAACATGCTGATCTCGCCGCCCTCATAGACGCCGGTATCGTTGCGCACGATCCCGCCCCGGGCCGTCTTGCCCTCGACCGGCGGCCGATAGCGCGTCAGCCGCCCGATGGAGGGCAGGAAGTTCCGGTAAGGGTCCTCGGCATAAAGCCGGCTTTCCATCGCCCAGCCGTGGATCTTCAGGTCCTCCTGCCGGAACGGCAGCGGCTGACCATCCGCCACGCGGATCATCTGTTCGACCAGATCGACCCCGGTGATCAGCTCCGTCACCGGATGTTCGACCTGCAAACGCGTATTCATTTCCAGGAAATAGAAGTTGCGGTTGCCATCGACGATGAACTCCACCGTCCCGGCGCTGGTGTAATCCACCGCCTTCGCCAGGGCGCAGGCCTGTTCGCCCATCGCCTTCCGCGTCGCCTCGTCCAGGAACGGCGAAGGCGCCTCCTCGATCACCTTCTGGTTCCGCCGCTGGATGCTGCACTCCCGCTCGTGCAGATAGACGCAGTTCCCGTGCTTGTCGGCCAGCACCTGGATCTCGATGTGGCGCGGTTGGGTCACGAACTTCTCGATGAAGATGCGGTCGTCGCCGAAACTGGCCGCCGCCTCGTTCTTCGACGACTGGAAGCCCTCCGCCGCCTCGGCATCGGTCCAGGCGATCCGCATCCCCTTGCCGCCCCCGCCCGCGCTGGCCTTGATCATCACCGGATAGCCGATCTCGCGGCTGATCTTCACCGCCTCGTCCGCATCCGCGATCAGGCCCATGTAGCCCGGAACCGTCGAAACCCCCGCCTCCTGCGCGATCTTCTTCGAGGTGATCTTGTCCCCCATCGCCTCGATCGCTGCGGACGGAGGCCCGATGAACACCACCCCTTCCGCCTCCAGCGCCGCGGCGAAGTTGCGGTTCTCGGACAGGAAGCCATAGCCGGGATGCACGGCTTGCGCGCCGGTCTTGCGAATGGCCTCCATGATCCTGTCGATCACGATATAGCTTTGCGCGGCCGGCGGCGGGCCGATATGCACCGCCTCGTCCGCCATCTGCACATGCAGCGCATTGCGGTCGGCGTCGGAATAGACCGCCACCGTCCTGATCCCCATCCTGCGCGCGGTCTTGATGACCCGGCAGGCGATCTCGCCCCGGTTGGCGATCAGGATCTTGTCAAACATCGGCTCCCCCCATCAGGCAAATGCAAAGGACCACCCGGGCGCGCGGCCCGGATGGTCCCCTTTGGTCGTGCGATCCCGCCCGAAGGCGGGCCGAAAGTTCAGTCGATCAGTAGCGCGAGCGGCAGGGCGGCAGGCCCAGCTCGATACCGCAGGTCGCGAGACCGGCAAGCCCGCCCAGCGCGGCTCCGGCCAGCATGTTTTCGTCCAGCGCATCGGCGACCAGCGCGCCCGCAGCCGCACCGGCCATGCCGCGCGATGCCGGATCCTGCATGCAGCCGGCAAGGGGAAGGACAAGAAGAGCGAAGGCGATAAGCGACTTCTGCATGGGAAACTGCCTCGTGCGTTTGTTGTTATTGCAGCCGATTCTACCGCAATGTCACGGATTTGAAAGCAGTTTCTGTCCCGCCGCGCGCAATCGGCAGGCCCTTGACCCACAGCAAGGCTCGGTCCGGCCTGGAACGGGCCGGACCGAGAGGAAGGGGAAGGGTCGCATCGTAGACTGCGCACGTCAGGGCTGGGCTGCCACAGACCCGCACGGAAACAATGCCGCCCAGTGGCATCCATTGCAAACCCGTTGAAAACGCCTGCCCGATCCTGAGCAAAACCGTGCCAAAAGCTTTCCCGGGTCGGCGGAAACATGCCTAGTCCTCCTCCCAGTCCCGATCCTGATGCAGCGCATCGGGTGCGTCGGGGGCGAAGACCTCGGGAAAGGCCACTTGCGCGCGCTTCACGTCGATCCGCAGCAGCGCCTCGTAGGAACAGGGATCGAACGGGTCTTCGGCCGGGACCACCTCGCGCCCGAACAGCCAGGACAGCCGCCCCGCATCCAGGTTGCCGCGTTCGAACGGCTCTTCCCCGAAATACTGCCAGAGCGCCGCCATGAAGGCCTGATCGGCCAGCCGGTCCAGATGCTTGCGGTCCTTGAACCGCTCGCGCCGGATCAGTTTCGTCGCGCCGTCTCTCACATTGGCGCGCCGAATGGTGAACTGGAAATCGGTCCCCGGCATCCGCCCCGGAAAGCCACGGTGTTTCAGCATCGGTCCTGCCCCCTGTCCGTGCAACGGGCGGCAGGGATAGGCGAAACGCCGGCGCTCGCCCAGTGGGCGCGGGCGGAAAAAGACAATGCGATCAGAAGGCTCGGCGCCTCGACCGCAGCTTGCTGCGGGAGGCGGTGGGTTGGCGCGGGCCCGCCCGGCGCATGCCGGCAGGCCCGCTCCGCAAGATTACTTGAACTTGCCCGTGTAGGTCGGCTCGACCGAGACCGGCTCGGCAACCCGGACCGGCTCTTGCTTGGCGCAAGCGGCGAAAGCCGACACCATGGCCAGAACCAGAACGAGACGTGCGCTCTTCGACATCCTCTACTCCATCCTTTTTGGGGCGCTTCGGAATCCGCCAGGGAATCCGGCACCTGTTCGCTGTTGACGGCCGATTTGGCCCGGCCTTCCGCTACCTTATCCGAAAGGATTCCGGATTGGTATGGCGACAGGACCAAGTTGACGACCTGTGGCGTTCCTACATCAGCCAATGGTGCATGGCCAGCCGGAAAAACGATATCTGGCCCCTGCATCAGAAAATCTCCCAGACGCAGCGGCCGTTTTCCAGGCGATAGGATTCAAAGAACTGCACCACATCGGGTGCCGCCTGACCGAAGGGCACGACCTCGCTGGCGAAAGAGATCACGATCTGCTGCGGGGCGGGCACCATGCCGTCGATCCTCTTGATTGCAAAGCCATCGCACAGGGCCTGCATGTCCTCGGCGGCGGTCTCGGCCTCGGCCGGGACCAGACCCGGAGCCAGAAAGCGGAACCGCACCGTCGCCCCGGCGGGACCGCGGACATCGGTGATCACCTCGATCAGCGACAGCTTGCGCCCCGAGGGCACGCTGACGGCCTCGCCGGCCGGCGCCTCTTCCTGACAGCCGGCCAGCGCCATCAGGGCAAGCAGGCTCGGGGCAGCGCGGGCGGAGGTGCGACGCATCGTCACAGCGGGATGTTGTCGTGCTTCTTCCAGGGCATCAGCGCCTTCTTGCTGCGCAGCGCAGCAAAGGCCCGCGCCACCCTGCGACGCGTGGAATGGGGCATGATGACCTCGTCGATAAAGCCCTTCTCGGCTGCCACGAAGGGGTTGGCAAAACGGTCCTCGTAATCCTTCACCCGCGCGGCGATCTTCTCCGGCTCGCCCAGTTCGGACCGATACAGGATCTCGACCGCGCCCTTCGCCCCCATCACCGCGACCTCCGCCGTGGGCCAGGCATAGTTGAAATCGGCTTTCAGGTGCTTGGAGGCCATCACCACATAGGCCCCGCCATAGGTCTTGCGGGTCAGGACCGTGACCTTGGGCACCGTCGCCTCGCCATAGGCGAACAAGAGCTTCGCCCCGTGCTTGATGACACCGCCGTATTCCTGCCCCGTCCCCGGCAGAAAGCCCGGCACATCTACGAAGGTCAGGATCGGAATCTCGAAGGCATCGCAGAACCGCACGAAGCGCGCGGCCTTGCGGGATGCGTCGATATCCAGACAGCCCGCCAGCACCATCGGCTGGTTCGCCACCACGCCCACGGTCTGGCCCTCCAGCCGGATGAAGCCGATGATGATGTTGGCGGCGAAGTCCTTCTGGATCTCGAAGAAATCGCCCTCGTCCGCGACCTTCAGGATCAGTTCCTTCATGTCATAGGGCTGGTTCGGGTTGTCGGGGACCAGCGTGTCGAGGCTGGGCTCGATCCGGTCCGGCGCATCGAAGAACGGCCGCACCGGCGCCTTCTGCCGGTTGTTCAAGGGCAGGAAGTCGAACAGCCGCCGGATCTCCGCCAGCGCCTCGACATCGTTTTCAAACGCCCCGTCGGCAACGCTGGACTTGCGGGTATGGGTGGATGCCCCGCCCAGTTCCTCGGCCGTCACCACCTCGTTCGTCACGGTCTTGACCACATCGGGGCCGGTGACGAACATGTAGCTGGAATCCTTCACCATGAAGATGAAGTCGGTCATCGCCGGTGAATAGACGGCGCCCCCCGCGCAGGGCCCCATGATCAGGCTGATCTGCGGCACCACTCCGCTGGCCTCGATATTCCGCTGGAACACCTCGCCATAGGCCGCAAGGCTGGCGACGCCCTCCTGAATCCGCGCCCCGCCAGAATCGTTGATCCCGATCACCGGCGCGCCGTTCTGCATCGCCATGTCCATGATCTTGCAGATCTTTCCGGCGTGGGTCTCGCTGACCGAGCCGCCCATGACCGTGAAGTCCTGGCTGAACACATAGACCTGCCGCCCGTTGATCGTGCCCCAGCCGGTGACGACGCCATCGCCTGCCGGGCGGTCCTTCTCCATCCCGAAATCGGTGCAGCGGTGCGCGACGAACATGTCGAATTCCTCGAAGCTGCCCTCGTCGAGCAGCAGCTCGATCCGCTCCCGCGCCGTCAGCTTTCCCTTGGCGTGCTGCGCCTGGACCCGACGCTCCCCGCCTCCGGCCCGCGCGGCCTCACGCCGGGCTTCAAGCTCTGCCAGAATATCCTTCATCGCGCCCTCCCCCGGCTGATGTCCGCTGCACCTTACGGCAACGCTGCGGGTGCGAGAAGCGGCAATGAGAAAATTTGCAAACCAGTTTGAAATGCTCTGCTTCAAATTGCGAAATCGCAAAGCATTGGACCTTGCCCGCAGCCGCGCTATGCCCTCCCGGATCGCCATCCCGAGGACATCATGCCCAACCTGCCCATCCCCGTCGTGACCATCGGCCTGCTTCTCGCCTCGAACATCTTCATGACCTTCGCCTGGTATGGCCACCTGAAGTTCAAGGAAAGCGCGCTTGTCACCGTGATCCTGGTCTCCTGGGGGATCGCCTTCTTCGAATATGTCCTCCAGGTCCCCGCCAACCGCATCGGCCACGGCCATTTCTCCGCCGCCGAGCTGAAGACGATCCAGGAGGTCATCACCCTGTCGGTTTTCGCCGTCTTCTCGGTCCTCTACCTGAAAGAGCCGCTGTCCTGGAACCACCTCGTCGGTTTCGCGTTCATCGCGGCAGGGGCGTTCTTCATCTTCCACAAATGGGCGTGACGCCGGGTTTCCCCACCCGGCCGCCTGTGGACAATCCGGACCCGCAGGCGTAGCCCGTTCCCCCATGCAAGAGCCCCTATTCCTTGACCGGACGACCCCGCCGAGGATCGTCACGCTGATCCTTCTGGCGGGGCTGTCGGCCCTGACGATGAACATCATGCTGCCCTCGCTGCCCGGAATGGCGACCTGGTTCGGCGTCCCCTACGGCGTGATGCAGCAGTCCGTGGCGCTCTACCTCCTGCTCTCCGCCCTTCTCCAGATCGTCATCGGCCCGATCTCCGACCGCTATGGCCGCCGCGCCGTTCTGATCTGGTCGCTGGTCCTGTTCCTCCTTGCCACCGTCGGGACGCTGCTTGCCCCCACCGCCACCTGGTTCCTGATCTTCCGCATGGCCCAGGCCGTCATCGCCTCGGGCATGGTCCTCTCTCGCGCCGTCGTCCGCGACATGGTGGCCGACGAACGCGCCGCCAGCATGATCGGCTATGTCACCATGGGCATGAGCCTTGTCCCCATGATCGGCCCGGTGATCGGCGGCGCCCTCGACGACCTCTACGGCTGGAAGGCGAACTTCGCCCTTCTCCTGATCCTCGGCCTCGGCACCCTCGCCCTCGTCTGGGCCGACCTGGGCGAGACCGCCACTCTGCGCCGCGTCTCGCTGATGGACCAGATCCGCAGCTACCCCGCGCTTTTCGCTTCGCAAAGGTTCTGGGGCTACACCCTTTCCGCCGCCTTCGCCTCGGGCTGCTTCTTCGCCTATCTCGGCGGGGCGCCCTATGTCGGCGACAAGGTCTATGGCCTCTCCTCCACCCATGTCGGCGCGCTTTTCGCCCTGACGGCCATCGGTTACGCCGCAGGCAACTTCTTCGCGGGCCGCTACTCCGTCCGCATCGGCATGAACCGGATGATCCTTCTCGGCTGCCTCGTGACCACGGCCGGCATGGCGATCCTCGCCCTTCTCACCGCCCTCGGCCACTCCGGCCCCACCATGTTCTTCGGCCTCACGGTCTTGATGGGCCTCGGCAACGGCATCTGCCTGCCCAACGCCAACGCCGGGATGCTGTCGGTCCGTCCCGACCTCGCCGGAACTGCCTCGGGCCTCGGTGGAGCCATCCTGATCGGCGGCGGCGCCGCCCTTGCCGCCTTTGCGGGCGTCCTCCTCGGCCCCGGCTCTTCGGAAATGCCGCTCATCCTCCTGATGCTGGCTTCCTCCGCAGCCTCGGTCCTGGCCATCCTCTTCGTCCTCCGCCGCGCCCGGCAGATCGGCCTCGCCTGACCCTTGACGCAGCTTTGCAAAGCGCCGCATAGCTTTGCAAAGAGGTTCCGATGGCCACCCAGAAACTCTATGCCGGCGTCAAGCTGCGCGAGATCCGCGCCCGTCTCGGCCTGACCCAGAAGGCCTTCGCCGACAAGCTGAAGGTCTCGCTGCCCTATCTGAACCAGATGGAGAACAACCACCGGCCCGTCTCGGCCGCCGTGGTGCTGGCGCTGGCGCAGGAATTCGGCCTTGACGTGACCGAACTGACGGTCGGCGAGTCCGAACGTCTCGTCACCGACATGCGCGAGGCGCTGGCCGATCCCGTCTTCACCACCGCCACCCCGCCGCTTGCCGACCTCCGCCTCGCGGCCTCCAACGCCCCGGCGCTGGCCCGCGCCTTCCTCGATCTGCACCGCGCATACCGCCAGACCCACGAACGCCTCGCCTCCCTCGACGAAGCCCTGGGCCGCGAGGACGCCGACCTCCGCCCCTCCGCCTGGGAAGAGGTGCGCGATTTCTTTCACTATTGCGACAATTACCTCGATGCCATCGACCGTGCGGCAGAGCATTTCGCGACCTCGGCAAGCAACGGAAAATCCATCGAAACACTGGCGCAGGACCTGCTGAGGCGCGCCGGGATCAGCCTGCACTATTCGAACACCGCGCCCCTGCGCCATTACGACCCGCAGGCGAAACGCCTCGACATCTCCGCCCGCGCCTCCGGCCCCTCGCAGCGCTTCCAGCTCCTGCATCAGGTCGCGCTTCTGACGCAGAACGAGCTTCTGGAGGCAACCCTCGACCTCGCAAGGTTTTCCACGGCGGAGGCCCGCGACATCGCCAAGATCGGCCTTGCCAACTACTTCGCCGGGGCGGCACTCCTGCCCTACCGGGCTTTCCTCACCGCCGCGCAAGAGGTGCGCCACGACCTCGAACGGCTCGCCGACATCTTCGGCGCCTCGATCGAACAGGTCGGCCACCGCCTCTCCACGATGCAGCGCCCCGGCGCCAAGGGCATCCCCTTCTTCTTCGTCCGCGTCGATCAGGCGGGCACGATCACCAAGCGCCACTCCTCGACCCGCCTGCAATTCGCCCGCTTCGGCGGCGCCTGCCCCCTGTGGAACGTCCACCAGGCCTTTGAAACGCCGGGACAATTCCTGCGGCAACTGGCGGAAACACCGGACGGCGTGCGCTATCTCTGCCTTGCCCGCGATGTGTCGAAACCCGCCGGCGCCTTCCTCGCCCCCGTGCGCCGCTATGCCATCGGCCTCGGCTGCGAAGTGCAGCACGCGCCGCAGCTTGTCTATTCCGACGGGCTCGACCTGAAAGGCCGGTTCGAGCCCATCGGAATTTCCTGCCGCATCTGCGAGCGGATCAACTGCCACCAGCGCAGCGTCCCGCCACTGGAAGGCCGGTTGAAGATCAACCCCAACGCCCGCGACGTGTTGCCCTACGAGATCGGCTGAGCGCTGCCCGCGTCGCAGCGTAGGGTGCGCTACAGCGCACCATCCGACGGTGCGCTACTTCCGCAACGCCGCCGCGATCTGGTCCTTCAGCCGCGACCGCACCTTGCGCAGCGTCTCTTCCTCCTCCTCGGTCAGCAGGTCCAGCCGCGTTTCCGCCCGGTGCACCTTGTCGTTGACCACGTCATATTCGATCAACAGATTGGCGAAATGCGCGTCCGTTGCTTTCAACGCACTGATCTTCTGCGCATCGCCCGGAAATTCCTCGTGCAGCCTGTGCGGGGTGTTCGACATCGGTTTCTCCTTCTTGACTGTCCCTGCCAGTCTGGAACACCCCGCACCCCGCCGCCTTGACCGGGATCAAGCTAGCGCTGCGACACCCGCCAGTTCGGGTTGATCCAGGGCTCCAGGTTCGAGGCCGGCAAGGGCGTCCGCCCCAGGATATGATCTGCCGCCTTCTCGCCGGTCATGATCGATGGCGCGTTCAGGTTGCCGTTGGTGATCTGCGGGAAGATCGACGAATCGGCCACCCGCAGCCCTTCGACCCCGATGACCCGGCATTCGGGATCGACCACCGCCATCGGGTCGGACGCCCGCCCCATCCGGCAGGTGCCGCAGGGGTGATAGGCGCTTTCGACATGCTCGCGCAGGAAGTCGTCCAGTTCGATGTCGTTCTGCACCCTGGGTCCGGGCTGCAACTCGGCTTTCAGATAGGGCTTGAACGCCTCCTGCCCGAAGATCTCGCGCGTGAGGCGGATGCAGGTGCGGAAGTCCTCCCAGTCGTCGGGATGGGACATGTAGTTGAACCGGATCACCGGCGCGTCCGCGGGATTGCCCGACCGCAGCGTGACCGAGCCGCGCGACTTCGACCGCATCGGCCCGACATGGGCCTGAAAGCCGTGGCCCTCGGCCACCGCCTTGCCGTCATAGCGCACGGCGATGGGCAGGAAGTGATACTGGATGTCGGGGTATTCCACCCCGGCCTTCGACCGGATGAAGGCGCAGGCCTCGAACTGGTTCGAGGCACCCGGCCCCGACCGGCTGAGAAGCCATTGCGCGCCCACCCAGGCCTTGCCCCAGAGATTCCAGTATTTGTAAAGGGTTATCGGCTGGCTGGCCGAGAACTGCATGTAGATTTCCAGATGGTCCTGAAGATTGGCCCCCACGCCCGGGCGGTCGGCGACGACCTCGATCCCGTGTTCCTTCAGATGCGCGGCCGGGCCGATCCCCGACAGCATCAGAAGCTTCGGGCTGTTGATCGACGAGGCCGCCAGGATGACCTCGCGCCCCGCCCGCACCACCTGACGCCCGGCGCGGGTATCGACCTCGACCCCCACTGCGCGGCGGCCCTCCATCACCACGCGGCGCGCGAGGCCGCGTAGGACCTGCACCTTGCCGGTCTTCAGTGCGGGCTTCAGATAGGCATTCGCCGCCGACCAGCGTCGCCCCTTGTGGATCGTCGCCTCGAAGGGGCCGAAGCCCTCCTGCTGCTGGCCGTTGTAATCCGCCGTCACGGGGTATCCCGCCTGCCGCCCGGCCTCGATGAAGGCGTCGAACAGCGGGTTTTCCCGCTTGCCGCGGGTGACATGCAGCGGCCCGTCCGTGCCCCGGAACTCCGGCCCCGACCCGCCGTGCGCGGTTTCCATCCGTTTGAAATAGGGCAGCACGTCGGCATAGGACCAGCCGTCCGCCCCCATCTCGGCCCAGGTGTCGAAATCGCGCGCGTGGCCCCGGACATAGACCATCCCGTTGATCGAGGACGACCCCCCGATCACCTTCCCCCGCGGCGTCGCCAGCACCCGCCCGCCCAGATGCGGCTCGGGCTCCGTGGCGAATCCCCAGTCGTAGATGCCCATGTTCATCGGATAGCTCAGCGCGCCCGGCATCTGGATGAAGGGCCCCGCGTCCGACCCGCCATGCTCGATCACCGTCACCCGCTTGCCCGCCTCGGCCAGCCGATAGGCCATCGCACAGCCCGCCGACCCGGCCCCCACGATCACGTATTCCGCCTGCATCATTCCGCACCCCGCATCAGTTCCGCCTCAAGGTGACGCAAGGCCAGCGCCACCGCCGCCGCCCCGTCCGGCGGCCCCGATTTCAGCACCTCGCGCAGGTAAAGCCCGTCGATCAGCGCCCCCAGCGATTCGGCGATGGCCGGCGCCCGGTCACCTGCCAGCGGCCGCAGCGCCGCCACCAGATTCGACCTGAGCCGCCCCTGATAGACCGCCAAGAGCCGCTTGGCATCGGGCACGGACTGCGCCAGGACCCAGAAGTTCAGCCAGGCGCTCACCGCCTCGCGCCGGAAGTTGCCGGGGCTGAACGAGGCGCTCAGAATCGCCCGGATCCGCCCCTCCGGCCCCTGCGCCGCCGCCAGCGCACCACGCACCTCCGCGCCATACAGCGTCAGGATATGGCGCATCGCGGCCAGGAACATCTCTTCCTTCGACCCGAAGTAATGATGCGCCAGCGCGCTCGACATCCCCGCCCGCTTGGCGATCTGGCTGACCGTCACGTCCAGCGATCCCACCCTGCCGATCTCGACAATGGTGGCTTTCACCAAGGCTTCCTTGCGGATAGGCTCCATTCCAAGCTTCGGCATGTCGGTGCGGCCCCAGAAAACTCTTGCCAAACCGAATAAGGGCGAAGTTTATTGACTCGTCAATCAACAAAAAACGTCAGGGAGCTCCCATGTCCATCCGTTCCACCCTCCTGACCGGTGCCGTGACCTTTGCGCTGGCCGGGTCCGCCTTCGCCGAGGGCTGCGACAAGATCGTCTTCTCGGACGTCGGCTGGACCGACATCACCGCCACCACCGCCGCGACGACGCTGGTGCTCGAGGCACTCGGCTACCAGACCGAGACCAAAATCCTCTCCGTCCCCGTGACCTACGCGGGTCTGGCCGAGGGCGACATCGACGTGTTCCTCGGCAACTGGATGCCGACGATGGAGGGCGACATCGCCTCCTACCGCGAGGCCGGCACGGTCGAGACCGTCCGCACCAACCTGGAAGGCGCGAAATACACGCTGGCCACCAACGAACACGGCGCGGCGCTGGGGATCAGCGATTTCGCCAACATCAAGGACCATGCAGCGGCGCTGGAAAACCGCATCTACGGGATCGAGGCCGGCAATGACGGCAACCGGCTGATCCTTGACATGATCGCCGCCGACCAGTTCGGCCTCGGCAGCTTCGAGCTGGTCGAAAGCAGCGAACAGGGCATGCTCGCCGAGGTGGAGCGCAAGACCAGCGCGGGCAAGCCCATCGTCTTCCTCGGCTGGGAACCGCACCCGATGAACGCGAACTTCAAGCTGACCTACCTGTCGGGCGGCGACGAGGTGTTCGGCCCCGACTTCGGCGGCGCCATCGTGGCGACGAACACCCGCAAGGGCTATGTCGCCGAATGCCCCAATACCGGCAAGTTCCTGCAAAACCTCAGCTTCTCGCTCCAGATGGAGAATGAGATCATGGGCGCGATCCTGAACGACGGCACCGACCCGCGCGAGGCCGCCAAGGCCTGGCTCGCGGCCAATCCGGCGACCTGGGAGGCCTGGCTGGACGGCGTGACCACGAGGGACGGCGGCGACGCCAAGGCGGCCGTCGCGGCGGCGCTGCAATAGGCTTCGGCAGGCCGGGGCTCAACCCGGCCGCCGCTTTCGACCCGGCTGAACGGGGGGGACCGACGTGGACTGGCTGCAAACCACCTTTCCGTGGCTTTTCCAGAAGATTCCGGTGGGCTGGGCGGCCAAACAGGCCGTGGACTGGCTGAAAGCCAATGCGCGCCCGCTGTTCGACGGGATCAGCGATGCCTTCGGCTGGCTCATCAACGCCACGCTGTCGCTGATCCAGTGGCCGCATCCGCTGATCGTCGTGGCGCTGTTCGTCGCGCTGACCTGGGTGCTGCAAAGGTCCTGGAAAACCTGCCTTCTGGTGCTTCTGGGTTTCCTCTACATCCTGAACCAGGGCTACTGGAAGGCCACCACGGAAAGCCTCGTCCTGCTGTTCTATTCCTGCCTGATCTGCATGGCGATCGGGGTGCCCATCGGCATCGCCGCCGCGCACCGGCCCCGGCTTTACGCCGCGATGTCGCCGATCCTCGACCTGATGCAGACCCTGCCCACCTTCGTCTATCTGATCCCCGCCGTGGTCTTCTTCGGCCTTGGCATGGTGCCGGGCCTGCTGGCCACGGTGATCTTCGTCGTCCCCGCGCCGATCCGGCTCACCTACCTTGGCATCTCGGCCACGCCCACGGCGCTGATCGAGGCCGCAACCGCCTTTGGCGCCACGCCCCGACAGAAGCTGTGGAAGGTGGAACTGCCCTATGCCCTGCCGCAGATCATGGCGGGGCTGACGCAGACCATCATGCTGTCGCTGTCGATGGTGGTCATCGCCGCCATGGTGGGCGCCAACGGCCTGGGCATCCCCGTGGTGCGGGCGCTGGGGCAGAACAATTCCGCGCTCGGGTTCGAATCGGGCATGGTGATCGTCGTGGTGGCGATCATGCTGGACCGCATGCTGAGGGTGGCGCGCAAATGACCAATGCCGTCGAGTTCGACCGCGTTTCCATCGTCTTCGGCGACCGGCCCGACACCGCCCTGCCGCTGATGGATCAGGGCAAGTCGCGGGCCGAGGTGCAGCAGGCCACCGGCCAGGTGCTGGGGGTGCACGACTGCACGCTCTCGGTGGCCGAGGGCGAGATCCTGGTGCTGATGGGGCTGTCGGGCAGCGGCAAGTCCACGCTTCTGCGCGGGGTCAATGCGCTGAACCCCGTGGTCAGGGGCGAGGTGCGGGTGCTGGACGGCGACCGCATGGTCTCGGTGACGAAGGCCGACCCGGCGACGCTCCGCCGCCTGCGCGCGACGCGCGTCGCCATGGTGTTCCAGCAGTTCGGCCTGCTGCCCTGGCGCACGGTGCGCGAAAACGTGGGCCTGGGGCTGGAGCTTGCCGGCATCCCCCCCGCCCAGCGCCGCCCCCGCGTCGATGCCCAGCTGGAGCTGGTGAACCTGTCGCAATGGGCCGACCGCAAGGTGGGCGACCTCTCGGGCGGGATGCAGCAGCGTGTGGGCCTGGCCCGCGCCTTCGTGACCGAAGCGCCGATCCTGCTGATGGACGAACCGTTCAGCGCGCTTGACCCGCTGATCCGGTCGAAGTTGCAGGACGAGCTTCTGGACCTGCAACAGAAGCTGAAGCGCACCATCGTCTTCGTCAGCCACGACCTCGACGAGGCCTTCAAGATCGGCAACCGCATCGCGCTGATGGAGGGCGGGCGGATCGTCCAGTGCGGCACCGCGCGCGAGATCATCGCGAACCCGGTTTCGGACTATGTGGCCGATTTCGTCGCGCACATGAACCCGCTCGGGGTGCTCACCGCCCGCGACGTGATGGAGGCCGGTGAAGCCTCGGCCCATGCCCGCGCGCTGGATGCCGAAACGCCTGTGAAGGACATCATGGACCTGATGGCGCAGGGCGTGGCCGAACTGGTGGTGACGGAAAACGGCCGCAACCTCGGGATGGTTCGGACGGCGGGGCTGATCGCCAAGCTCATCAACCCGCGCGGCTGACGGACACCGGGGGCAAAAGTTTTCGAAAACTTTTGCCAAGACTTTTCGAAAAGTCTTGGCCCGCCGAACGGGAGGGACCCCTGCGTCCTCATCGGTACGCCACCCCAGAGAGGAGAGCGCGAACTGCGCGACGAGCCGCCCCGAAATGCCGTGCCAAAAGGTTAAGCCCGGGTAAAGGCCCGCAACCAACCTCTTGATTTCATTGGGCTGGAAAATGGCGCCGCGCGCGGCGCTTACTCTGCCTTGGCCGCCTGCTTCTTCGGAGCCGCCTTCTTCACCCCCGCCTTCGCTGGGGCCTTCTTCGCCGCAGGCTTGGCCGCCGCCTTCTTCGGGACCGCCTTCTTCTTCCCCCCCGCCTTCCCCGCCTTCTCGGCGATCAGGGCCAGCGCCTCCTCCAGCGTGACCGCCTCCGGCTCCACCCCCTTCGGCAGCGTCGCGTTGACCTTCTCCCACTTCACATAGGGCCCGTAGCGACCCGGCATCACCTGGACCTCGCCGCCGTCCGGATGCGCCCCCAGCACCTTCAGCGGCCCCGCAGGGGCGGCCCTGCCCCGGCCCCGGCTCGCCTTCTGGGCCAGCACTTCCACCGCCCGGTTCATCCCGATGGTGAAGACCTCCTCGACCTCCGGCAGGTTCGCATAGACCGAGCCATGCTTCACATAGGGCCCGAACCGCCCGATCCCCGCCTCGACCGGCACGCCATCCTCGGGATGCCTGCCAACCTCGCGCGGCAGCGACAGCAGCGCCAGCGCCCGCTCCAAAGTCAGCCCATCGGGAGTCCACCCCTTCGGCAGGCTCGCCCGGTCCGGTTTCGGATTGGTCTCGCTGGCCTCGCCCCGCTGGACGTAGGGCCCGAACCGCCCCGCCCGCAGGCTGATCTCGTTGCCCGCCTCGTCCAGCCCCAGCACCCGCCCGTCCGAGGCCACGCTCTCGGCATCCCCCGCCAAAGGCCGCGTGTAGCGGCATTCCGGATAGTTGCCGCAGCCGATGAAGGCCCCGCCCGACCGCGCCGTCTTCAGATGCAGCCGCCCCGTCCCGCAGGTCGGGCAGATCCGGGGATCGCCGCCATCCGCCCGCGGCGGGTAAAGATGCGGGGCCAGGAACTCGTCCAGCTTCTCCAGCACCTCGCCGATGCGCAGGTCCGCCGTCTCGGCCACCGCCGCCGAAAAGTCGCGCCAGAAGCGGGCCAGCACGTCCTTGTAGTCGCGCTCTCCGGCCGAGACATCGTCCAGCTGCGCCTCAAGATCGGCGGTGAAATCATACTCGACATAGCGCTTGAAGAAATTCGCCAGGAAGGCCGTCACCAGACGCCCCTTGTCCTCGGGGATCAGACGGTTCTTCTCCTTCCGCACATATTCCCGGTCAACGATCGTGGTCAGGATCGAGGCATAGGTGGACGGCCGCCCGATCCCCAACTCTTCCATCCGCTTGACCAGCGTCGCCTCGGTATAGCGCGGCGGGGGCTGGGTGAAATGCTGCTCCGGCGTCACCGCGCCCTTGTCCAGCGCCTCGCCCTGCATCACCTGCGGCAGGCGGCCCTCTTCGTCCTCCTCACCCTCCTGCCGGTCGTCGCGGCCCTGGTCATAGACCTTGAGATAGCCATCGAACAGCACCACCTGACCATTGGCCCGGAACCCCACCTGACCATCGGGCGAGGCCACGTCCACCGCCGTCCGCTCCAGCCGCGCGGCGGCCATCTGGCTGGCAATCGTCCGCTTCCAGATCAGGTCGTAGAGCTTGCGCTGATCCTCCTCGACCCGGATCTTCTCGGGACCGAGGGCCATGTCCGTCGGCCGGATGCATTCATGTGCTTCCTGAGCATTCTTGGCCTTGTTCTTGTACATCCTGGGAGATTCCGGAACATAGGCCTCGCCGAACCGCCGCCTGATCTCGTCGCGGGCGGCCATCACCGCCTCGGGCGCCATGTCGATCCCGTCGGTCCGCATGTAGGTGATATAGCCCGCCTCATACAGCCGCTGTGCCGCGTTCATGCACTGCTTGGCGCCCATGCCGTATTTGCGGCTGGCCTCCTGTTGCAGGGTCGAGGTCATGAAGGGCGGCCAGGGATTGCGGGTGGCAGGTTTCGATTCCACCGCCAGAACCTTGAAGTCGCGCGATTTCGCGGCCTGGACGGCCAGTTCGGCAGCGGTGGCGGTCGGGATGTCGAACTTGGTCAGCTTCCTGCCGCCCAGAGTGACCATCCCGGCCTCGAACTCCTGCCCGCGCGGGGTGCGGAACACGGCCTTCACCGTCCAGTATTCCTGGGCCTTGAAGGCCTCGATCTCCATCTCGCGCTCGACGATCAGCCGCAGGCAGACCGATTGCACCCGGCCCGCCGATTTCGCGCCCGGCAGCTTGCGCCACAGGACCGGCGACAGGGTGAAGCCCACCAGATAGTCCAGCGCGCGACGGGCGAGATAGGCCTCGACCAGCGGTGTGTCGATGTCGCGCGGTTCCTTCATCGCCTTGGTCACGGCGTCCTTGGTGATGGCGTTGAAGGTGACGCGGGCGACCTTCTTGCCTTTCTTCAGGCTGCCTTGCAGGGCCTCCTTCAGGTGCCAGCTGATCGCCTCGCCCTCGCGGTCGGGGTCGGTCGCAAGGATCAGCGTGTCGTCGGACTTCAGCGCCTCGGCGATGGCGCGGACGTGTTTCTTCGATTCGGGGGCGACTTCCCACAGCATGTCGAAGCCATGTTCGGGATCGACCGAGCCATCCTTCGCCGGCAGGTCACGGACATGGCCGTAAGAGGCGAGAACCGTGAAGTCGGGGCCGAGATATTTGTTGATTGTCTTGGCCTTGGCTGGGGATTCGACGACGACGACTGGCATGTGTTTCCCAACGCTCCAAGGCCCCACGGACGGCGCGGCACCATGTGGGTGTCGCGGCAGACTTGTCAACCGGGGGGGGGCAAACGGACGCTCGTCGCTTCCGTTCGGTCGCTCCTCGCCGGCGGATGCCAGAGCGAAGATCGACCGCAGGGGAGGGGTGAGCGGCGCCTGGCGGTGCGGTCAGTCCACCCGCGCCAGCAGCCCGCCCGGCTGACGGGCAATGCGGCCTTCGAGTTCCAGGCTCAGCAGTTCGGGCGCAAGCTGGGCCGAGGTGACCTTCAGATCGCGCAGCAGCTGATCCTCGGCCAGCGGGCTGGGGCCAAGCCGGTTCAGGATCATGGAATGCAGCAGCGCCACATCCTTCAGCGGGCGCTGCGGCGCCTCCGGCCCGGGCAGGGGCGCAAGCTGCATGACCGGTTCGGGCCGCGCATCGGTCGGGGCGCCCAGCGCCTCCAGCACGTCCTGCGGACCGCGCACCAGAAGCGCCCCGTCGCGGATGAGCCCGTTGCAGCCCGAGGCGCGGGCATCGAACGGGTGGCCGGGCACCGCCATCACCTCGCGCCCATAGTCGAGCGCCGCCTTCGCGGTGATGAGACTGCCGGATTTCGACGCCGCCTCGACCACGACAACGGCACGCGACAGGCCCGCGACGATGCGGTTGCGCAGGGGGAAGTGGCGGGCCTGAGGCTCCAGCCCCGGCGGGTGTTCGCTGATCCGGCAGCCCCTTTCGTCGATCAGGCGGGCAAGGCCGTCGTTTTCCGCCGGGTAGATCACGTCGATCCCGCCGGCCATCACCGCGACCGTTCGCCCTTCGCCCTCCAGCGCAGCCTCATGCGCGGCGGTGTCGATGCCGCGGGCGAGACCCGAGACCACCGTGAACCCGGCCTCGGACAGGCCCTGCCCCAGCCTGCGCGCCATGCGCATCCCCAGCGACGAGGCGTTGCGCGCGCCGACCATGCCGATGGCCGGGCGATGAAGCAGGGAAACGTCGCCCCTCACCCACAGGACCGGCGGCGCATCGGGGATGTCGGAAAGGGCGCGGGGATAGTCGGCCTCGCCATGAACCAGCAGCCGGGCGCCCGCAGCAAGCCCCTGGCGTTCCTCGGCCAGCACCACGCCCATCGGGCAGACCTCGTAATCCTCGACCCCGGCCGCGGCGGCGATTCCGGGCAGGGCCGCCAGCGCCGCCCGGGCCGAGCCGTGTTCGGCCATCAGCCGGTGCCAGGTCACCGCCCCCACGCGCCGCGACCGCGCCAGCCGCAGCCGGTCGCGCCGATCCTCGACCGTCAGGGCGCAAGAGTGGTTCGCAAGCTGACCATCCGCCATCGGCATCTCCGTCATGTCCGCTCTGGCCAGTCTGCGCCGGGGAAGGTTAAGGAATGCTGAACGTGATCCGGATCTCCGGTCACAAGCATTGCAGTTGGCGCGGATATTTGATCAAATGGCGGCAAGGCCCCGAGGTCCGAGTCCGGTCTTTGCGGGTGACATGCCTTCTGGAGAGCGATGACCATGCTGAACGCCGAAGTTGCCAAGCGCCGCGACGATGCCATCTCGCGCGGGGTGGGGATGATGACGCAGATCTACGCGGATCGGGCGCTGAACGCCGAGGTCTGGGACATCGAGGGCAACCGCTACATCGACTTCGCCGCCGGGATCGCGGTGGTGAACACCGGGCATTGCCACCCGAAGGTGATGGCCGCCGTGGCCGACCAGATGAGCCGCTTCACCCACACCTGCCATCAGGTGATGCCCTACGAGAACTACATCCGGCTGGCCGAGCGTCTGAACGAGAAGGTGCCGGGGACCTTCAAGAAGAAGACGATCTTCGTGACCACCGGCGCCGAGGCCTGCGAGAACGCGATCAAGATCGCCCGCATCGCCACGGGCCGCAACGCCGTCATCGCCTTCGGCGGCGGCTTCCACGGCCGGACCTTCATGGGCATGTCGCTGACCGGCAAGGTGGAGCCCTACAAGAAGGGTTTCGGCGCGATGATGCCGGATGTCTTCCACGTCCCCTTCCCGATGGAGCCGCACGGGATTTCGACGAAGGACGCGATGGCAGGGATCGAAAAGCTGTTCAAGGCCGACCTCGACCCGGCCCGGGTGGCCGCGATCATCTTCGAACCCGTGCAGGGCGAAGGCGGGTTCTACCCCGCACCGACCGACCTCGTGAAGGCGATCCGGAGCTTGTGCGACCAGCACGGAATCGTGATGATCGCCGACGAGGTGCAGACCGGCTTTGCCCGCACCGGCCACCTCTTCGCGATGGAGATGCACGGGGTGGCGGCCGATCTGACCACCATGGCCAAGGGGCTGGCGGGCGGGCTGCCTCTGGCCGCCGTTACCGGCCGGGCGGAGCTGATGGATGCCGCCAACCCCGGCGGCCTGGGCGGCACCTATGCCGGCAACCCCCTGGGGATCGCTGCCGCCAATGCCGTGCTGGACGTGATCGAGGAGGAAGACCTCTGCGCCCGCGCCAACGAACTTGGCAGCCGGCTGAAACAGCGGCTCGAGGCCCTGCGCGCCACCACGCCCGAGATCATCGACATCCGCGGCCCCGGCTTCATGGTCGCGGTCGAATTCGGCAAGCCGGGCACGAAGGAACCCGATGCGGGCTTCACCGGCCGCGTGCGGGCAGAGGCGCAGAAGCGTGGCCTGATCCTCTTGACCTGCGGCGTCTATGGCAACGTGATCCGCTTCCTCGCCCCGATCACCATCCCCGACGCCCATTTCGCCGAGGCGATGGAGATCCTCGAGGCCTCCGTCGCCGCCGCGCGCGCGGGCTGAGCCGCGCCGACCGAGGCAACAGCCGGTCGGTCGGAATCCGCCCAGGTGGCGGGCGATGCACGAAAAGTGGAACCATCGGCCCGCCAAGGCGTTATCATCCCGCCGCAGACTCACCTATCGGAGCCACAGAATGACCCGTTCCTTCCTGATCCTTCCCCTGTTCCTGGCCGGGCTGGCCGCGCACCCCCGCCGAACAGAACGCCGCCATCGGCGCCCTTGGCGGGGCGGCGGTCGGGGCCGCCGTCTCTTCGGACAAGGACCGCGAGAAGGGCGCCGTGGTCGGCGCGATTGTCGGCGTCGCCGCCTCGCAGCTGATCGGCCCGGCGCCGCAGCGCGGCAAGTGCTATTACCGCGACCAGTACGGCAACCGCTTCATCGCCGACTGCCGTTAAGCCATCCGGCGCCCCGGTCTCCGGGTCGGGCCATGGCGGGCCCCGGGTCGGCAACGGCCTGGGGTTTGTCATGGCCCGCAGCGACCCCTTCGCCCGCAGCGCCCCCTTCCGCAGGCGCGGAACTGCGGCTAGAAGGGCCGCCAGTTCACCGCAGGGCCGCCCATGCCTGACCCCTCTTCCGGGATCGAGATCGCCTCGGCCAGCGTCCGCCTGGGCGACCGCGCCGTCCTGCGGGGGCTGAACCTGCGCCTGACGGAACGGCGGATCGGCGTTCTGGGCCGGAACGGCTCGGGCAAGACCACGCTTCTGCGCCTGATCGCCGGGCTGATCGCGCCGGACAGCGGCACGGTGCGGGTGGACGGCTTCGACCCCTTTGCCGACCGCCGCGCCGCGGTGGCGGCGCTTGGCATCCTGTTCCAGAACCCCGACCACCAGATCCTCTTTCCCACCGTCGAAGAGGAACTGGCCTTCGGCCTCGCCCAGCAGGGCCTGCCCCAGGCCAGGGCGCTGGCCCGCGCCCGCGAGATCCTTCAGGCCGAGGGGCGCACCCATTGGGCCAGCGCGCCGGTCTCGACGCTCAGCCAGGGCCAGCGGCACTATCTCTGCCTTCTGTCGGTCCTGCTGATGGAACCGCGCACGATCCTCCTGGACGAGCCGCTTGCCGGGCTTGACCTGCCGACACAGGCGCGGCTCGCGCGGCGCTTTGCCGCCCTGCCGCAGCGCCTGGTGACGATCACCCACGACCCCGCCAGCCTTCAGACCTGCGACCGCCTCCTCTGGCTCGAGGCCGGGCAGATCGTGGCCGACGGCCCCCCGCAGACGGTCATCCCCGCCTTCACCGCCGAAATGGCCCGGATCGGAGCCCAGGATGCTGACGCTGACCTCGCCGGTTGAGACCTGGGCGCACCGCTGGCCTGCCGGGCCGAAGCTGGCCCTGCTGGCCCTGGCGACGACGGGGCTTCTGCTTCTGTCCGCGCCGGTCCTGCTGGCCGGGGCGGCGCTGGCCACGGCCGGGCTCTACATGACCGCAGGCAGAGGCTTCGCTCGCACCGGGGCGCGGCTGCTCTGGCCGCTCTGGCCCTTCGTGCTGGTGGTCGGCCTCTGGCACCTCTGGACCGCCGACCTGACCGGCGGGGCGGCCATCCTGTTGCGGATGCTGACGGCGGTGGCGCTGGCGAACTTCGTCACCATGACCACCCGCCTGTCCGACATGCTGGCGGTCTTTCAAGGGCTGGCGCGGCCGCTCTCGCCGCTTCTGCCGCCGCGTCGGCTGGCGCTGGCCTTCGCGCTGGTGATCCGCTTCATCCCGGTGATGCTCCAGCGCATGGCCCAGATCGAGGCCAGCTGGCGCGCCCGGTCGCCCCGCCCGCCGCGCTGGCGGGTGCTGGTCCCGGGCGTTCTGGCCGCGCTGGACGATGCGGACCGGGTGGCCGAGGCCTTGCGCGCGCGCGGCGGGGCGGGCTAAACGGTCGCCAGTCACAACCACGGGGACATCATGGAACGCAACCTCACCCACATCGCCCTCTTCGCCGCCCTGATCGCCGTGCTGGGCCTGATCCCGAAGATCGACCTCGCGGCCGGCGTGCCGATCACCGCGCAGTCGCTGGGCATCATGCTCTGCGGCACGGTGCTGGGGGCGAAACGCGGGGCTCTGGCGGTGCTTCTGTTCCTGGCGCTGGTCGCGGCGGGCCTGCCACTTCTGTCGGGCGGGCGCGGCGGCATCGGCGTCTTTGCCGGACCCTCGGTCGGCTTCCTCATCGGCTTCCCGGTCGCGGCCTTCGTGACCGGCTGGCTGATGGAGCGCACCTCGCTGTCGCCCATGGTCGCGGCCACTGCGGCTTCGGTCATCGGCGGGATCGGCGTGCTGTATGTCTTTGGCATCATCGGCATGTCGGTCATGCTGGACAAGACCCTGGGCGAGGCCGCCTTCCTGTCGGCCGCCTTCCTGCCCGGCGATGCGGTCAAGGCCGTCATCGCGGGGCTGGTGACGCAAAGCCTGTCGCGGATGCGGCCGGCCTCTCTCCTGTCGCGCGCCTGATCTGCCGCGCGCCCGGGAAGGTGCAGGTCACGGTGCTTCCACCAGAAGCGCCGTGCCGATCCCGCCAGCGGCGGCGATGGCCGCAAGGCCCAGCCCGCCGCTCTGTCCCCCGCTTTGCCCGCCGCGCTTGCCGCCATGCAAGCCGTGGAACAGCCGGACCGCCAGGATCGCCCCCGAGGCGCCGATGGGATGGCCTCGCGCCAGCCCGCCCCCGCCGGGGTTGACCGTCAGCGGGTCCAGCCCCGCCGCCTCGATCACCGCCAGGGCCTGCACGGCATAGGCCTCCATGATCTCGGCCTGGGCCAGGGGCCGGCCGTCCCAGATGCGCCGGATCGCGGCGACCGGGGCCAGGCCCGGCTCTTCCGGCGTGCCGCCGATCGTCGCACCGGCCAGAATGGCCAGCCCCCTGCCCTGCGCGATCCGGTCCGAGACCACCAGGCAGACCGCCGCCGCATCGGCCGCCACCGCCGCCGTGGCCGCGGTGATGCTGCCGCAGACCACCGGCGCGCGCGCCAGCAGCCGGGGACTCAGCTCGCGGGTGAATGAGTCGCGGGTCACGTCGTGCAGGGGCACAATCTCGGCGGACAGGTCGGCCCGCAGAGCCTTCGCATGGCTTGCCGCCGCCCAGGTCTCCTGCCGGTCGCGCTCGATGCCCAGCGTCTGCGCCAGAGCCTCGGCCGCCTCGGCCATGTCGGGGTCGCGGTCGGGCCAGGGGGTGAAGGGGGCCTGGTCGTAAGCCACGGGCGGGCCGCCGTCCGGGTCGGTCGCCAGGCGCAGCGGGCGGCGGGAATAGCTTTCGACGCCGCCGGCCAGCACGACCTCGGCTGCGCCCGAGGCGACCAGCGCCCGGGCCAGCAGCAGCGCATCGAGGCCGCCCGCGCATTGCCGGTCGATGGTCAAGCCCGCCACCCGGTCCGGCAGGCCCGCCGCCAGCGCCGCCCGCCGCGCCGGATTGCCGCCCGCGCCCAGCGCGTTGGACAGGATCACCTCGTCCACCTGCCCGCCCGCGATCCCGGCATCGGCCAGGCAGGCGGCAAGGACCGGAGCCGCCAGGTCCTCCAGCGACAGGCGCGCAAAGGCCCCGCCGCGCGGCACCACGGCCGTGCGCCGGGCGGCGATCAGCCGGGCCACAGGTCCGCCTCCAGCGCGTTGAGGTCGGTCTTGCCCGAAGCCAGCACCGGCCAGTCCTGCCGCCAGATCACCGCCTTCGGCGCCTTCAGCGGCCCAAGCTCGGCCCGCAGCGCCCTCAGGATCGCGGCCTCCTGCCCCGGGTCGCCTTGCAGCACCGCGACCAGGCTCTGGCCGCGCCGGGCGTCCGGGACCGGCAGGACAGCGGCCCTGGCGATGCCGGCAAGGCCCAGGAGGAAGGTCTCGATCTCTTCGGGAAAGACGTTCTGGTCGGCCACCGTGACCATGCGCCCGGCGCGGCCTTTCAGATAAAGATGGCCCGCCCGCATCTCGCCGATCTCGCCCACCGACAGCCAGCCGTCGCGCCAGCGGGTGCCGTGGGGGTTCGCAAGGAGCGCCGGCGCGCTGGCCTCCGGTCTCGCCTCTGCGCGCGCAACCGGCCCGCTCGTGCGCCCGGCAGGGACGTCCGGGCAGGGCTGAAAGGCAGGGCCCAGGCAGAGATAGGGGCTGCGGACCCAGATCTCGCCGCCGGGGTCGAGCCGAAGCTCGACGCCGGGATAGGGGCGGCCGACCGAGCCTGCGGGCGTGGTCGCGTCGGCGAGGGTGACGAAGCTGGTCTCGGCGGCGCCGTAGAACTCGCGGATCGCGGCCTCGGGCGCAAGCGCGGCAAGCACGGCGCGCAGGGCCGGGTCGAGTTTCGCGCCGCCGACGAGGACGAGGCGCAGGTCGGGCAGCTGGCCGGGCCCGAGGATCAGGCGCAGCTGGGCGGGCGTGGCGTAAAGATGGGTGATGCGGCGATCGCGCAAGGCACGGCGCTGGCGGTCGGGGCGCAGCTCCGCCAGAAGATGCACCTCGGCGCCCAGGTGCAGGCCCTCCACCGCGCCATACAGCGACAGGGAATGGATCAGATGGCCCAGCGTGGCGACACGCGCGCCGGGTCCGATGCCAAGGCCCGCGGTGACGGCGAAGCTGGCGATCCAGGACCTCTGCGTGCGCCGGATGCGGCGGGGCCGGCCCATGGAACCGGAGGTGAGCGTTTCCAGCACCGGCTCCTCATGTGGCGCAGGCGGCGGCTGATCCGGCGCGCCGATCCGGAAGGCCGGATGGCCGATGGCGGCGGCAAGCCCCGCCGCACTGTCGGGAAAGACCGCGCGTGCCGCCGTCCCGGCGCCACGTCCCGGCGATGCGACCTCGTTCCCCGCTGCATCGAACAGTCGCGCCGCCGGATGCCAGCCGAAGGTCGCGCTCATCCGTGCAGGAGCGAGGCGATCCGCCGCAAGGCCAGCAGATAGCCCTCGGTGCCGCAGCCCGCGATCACCCCGTCGGCCCGGGCCGAGACATAGGAATGGTGCCGGAAGGCCTCGCGCTTGTGGATGTTCGAGATATGCACCTCGATCACCGGCCCCTCATAGGCATGCAGCGCGTCCAGGATCGCGACCGAAGTGTGCGAATAGGCGCCCGGATTGATGATGATCCCGGCCGAGGTGCCCCGCGCCTCGTGGATCCAGTCCACCAGCTGCCCCTCGTGGTTCGATTGCAGCGCGCGGATCCGCAGGCCCAGGTCCTCGGCCAGTTCCGAAACCTTCGCCGCCACATCCGCCAGCGTCTCGCGCCCGTAGATCTCGGGCTGCCGCAGGCCCAGAAGGTTGAGGTTCGGGCCGTTCAGAAGGGTGACAAGCTTGGGCATGGACATTCCATCGGATCGCTCGGCGCGAGATTAGCCGATATGCCCCGGCGGGCAACGGGCAAACCGGGCGGCAACGGGCAAAAAGATGGCGGCTTTCCGGGCCCTGCTGGGGACAGGTCGGAAAGCCGCCCAGGGAGACGACGGTCGGCCCCGGACGGGCCGAAGTCAGGCCACCTTCTCCAGCACCACCTCGGGCTTGATGCCCAGCGCCCGGACAACCTCGCGCGTCAGATGCGGCCGGTTCAGCGTGTAGAAATGCAGATCCTCGACCCCGCCCCGGATCAGCCGGTCGCAAAGCTGCGTGCACTGGGTCAGCGCCAGAAGCTCCTCGCGCCCGTCCCGGGCGGCGGTGGCGAAGGCCTCGTCCAGCCTGCGCGGCACCGAGGCGCCGCAGCGACGGGCGAACTTCTTCGCCCCCTCCCAGCTCGTGATCGGCAGGATGCCCGGAATGATCGGCGCGGTGATCCCCGCCTTCACGCAGGCATCGCGGAAGCGGAAGAAGGTGTCGGCCTCGAAGAAGAACTGGGTGATCGCGCTGGAGGCGCCCGCGTCGATCTTGCGCTTCAGCCAGGTCACGTCGGCGGCGCTGTCGGCGGCGTCCGGATGCGGCTCGGGATAGGCGCCGACGCGGATGTTGAACTTGCCCGTCCGGGCCAGGTTTTCCACCAGCTCCACCGAATTCGCAAAGCCCAGGGGATGCGGCACGAACCGCTGTGCGCCCTTCGGGGCATCGCCGCGCAGCGCGACGATCTCGGTCACACCCGCCGCCGCATAGGCCTCGGCGATGGCCAGGGTCTCGGTCTGCGTGGCATCGACGCAGGTCAGATGCGCCGCGACCTTCAGCCCGTAGTTGCGGCGGATGGTCGTGACCGCCTCATGCGTCAGCGTCCGCGTCGTCCCGCCCGCGCCATAGGTGACCGAGACGAAGGCGGGCTGCATCGGCGCCAGCGCCTGCACCGTCTCCCACAGCCGGAACGCGGCGTCCAGCGACTGCGGCGGGAAGAATTCAAAGCTGATGCGGGGCGTCGGCATGGTCGTCTCCTTCATTGCACCCCTTGTCGCAGATCGGTGCTTGTGAGACAAATTCATAATTCTCACCATCATGATGAGGTTTGCTCATGTATATCGAGCTGCGCCACCTGCGCACCATCCGTGCCATCCAGCAGGCGGGCGGCCTTGCCCGCGCGGCGGACATGCTGAACATGACGCAATCGGCGCTGTCGCATCAGGTGAAGGGGTTGGAGGATCAGGCCGGGATGGAGCTGTTCGTGCGCCGGTCGAAACCGATGCGGCTCTCGGCGGCGGGGATGCGGATGCTGCGCGCGGCCGAGCGGATCCTGCCCGAGATCGACGCGATGGAAGAGGAATTCCGCGCGCTTCGCGCCGGTCGCACCGGGCGGCTGCACATCGCGATCGAGTGCCATGCCTGTTTCGACTGGCTGTTTCCGGTGCTGGAACTGTTCCGCCACGCCTGGCCCGAGATCGACGTGGACATCCGCGCCGGCCTCGCCTTCGAGGCGCTGCACGCGCTGAACCGCCAGGATGTGGATCTGGTGATCTCGTCCGACCGCGAGCCGCCGCCGGGGATCGTGTTCAATCCCCTGTTCGACTATCACCCGACCTTCGTCGCCTCGGCGCAGAACCCGCTTGCGGCAAGGGACTACATCACCGCCGAGGATTTCCGGGATCAGGTGCTCATCACCTACCCCGTCAGCCGCGACAAGCTGGATGTGTTCACCGAGATCCTGACGCCCGCCAAGGTGGAACCGCGCGCGCAGCGGACGGCGGAGCTGACCGCGGTAATCCTGATGCTGGTGGGGTCCAATCGGGGCGTGGCGGTGCTGCCCGACTGGGTGATGCGCGAGGTCCGGACCAATGCCGATTACATCACCCGCCCGCTTGGCCCGCAGCCCGTGACCAAACGCATGTATGCGGCGACGCGGGCAGAGGATGCCGCCAAGCCCTACATGGCGCATTTCCTCCGCCTGGCGCGGTCCGAGCCGGTCAAGCTGCAACGCGGCTGAGCGCCGGGCGATGCGGCCTCACGGCGCAAGCGTCACCACCGGCCACAGCGACAGCACCAGCAGCCCCGCCATCGTCCAGTTGAACGCCGCCAGCCGGGCCGGAGCCTGCAACCAGCGCCGCAGCCCCTGCCCCGCTGCCGCCCATAGCGTCACCGAGGGCAGGTTGACCAGCGCAAAGGCCCCCGCAACCAGGGCACAGGCCGCGACCGAGGGTTCGCTCACATAGGCCGACACCGCCCCCAGCGCCATCGCCCAGGCCTTGGGGTTCACCCACTGGAACGCCGCCGCCTGAAGGAAGCTCATCGGTTGCGGCTTTGCCCGCCCCTCCCCCGGGGCGCCGGCATGGGCGATCTTCCAGGCCAGCCAAAGCATGTATGCCACCGAGGCGGCCTTCAGCCCCACCAGCGCCGGAGGCCAGGCCGTGAACACCCCCGCCAGCCCCAGCGCGACCAGGAACACCATCAGCGCATGGCCCAGGCTGATCCCCAGCATATGCGGCAGCGTCCGGCGGAAGCCGAAGTTCACCCCGGACGCCAGCAGCATCATGTTGTTCGGCCCCGGCGTGACCGAGGTGACGAAGGCAAAGCCCAGCAGGGCGATCATCAGGTCATAAGTCATGCGCGCAATCCTGCATCGACCTGACTGCCACAGGGTTGCAAAGATGGCATCCTTGGCACTATTCTTGCAACAAATGACCAAACTTGACGACATCGACCACCGGATATTGCGCGAACTTTCTCGCGACGCCCGCCAGCCCAACCTCGCGCTGGCCGAGCGCGTGGGGCTTTCCCCCTCGGCCTGCCTCCGCCGCGTGCAGGCGCTGGAACGGGCCGGCGTCATCCGCTCCTACCGCGCCGTGCTCGACCCCGCGAAACTCGGGATCGGCTTCGTCGCCTATGTCACCGTCGGCCTCGGCACCCATAGCAAGGCCGCGCAAGAGGCCTTCGAACGCGCCGTCGCCCGCGCGCCGGAAGTGCGCGAATGCCACAACATCACCGGCAGCGTCGAATACCTCCTGCGCGTCGAATGCGCCGACCTTCCAGCCTACAAGCACTGGCATACCGAGATCCTCGGCACCCTGCCCCAGGTCCGCGCGATCACCACCTTCGTCGTGATGGGCAGCCCCAAGGACGACCGCGCTTGACCTGGCACCCCGCCTGCCCCCACCTTCGGCCCAAAGGGGGACAGGAATGACCGTCTGCTACACCACCGACCGGATGCTGCATTTCGGCGATTGCGACATCTCGGGCACCGCCTATTACCCGGCCTATCTCAACCTCCTGAACGGCGTGGTCGAGGAATTCTGGGCCCATATCGGCTGGCCCTGGCACGAGATCATCTGGAAGGAACGCTGGGGCACGCCCACCGTCCACCTCTCCTGCGACTTCTCCAAACCCTCGTTCTTCGGCGACAGGCTGACCTTCCGCCTCTCGATCCTGAAGGTCGGCAAGTCCTCGGTCCGGCTCCACCACACCATCCACTGCGGCGACGAACACCGCTGGTCGGTGGAACAGGTCCTCGCCGCCTCCTGGCTCGACACCCACACCTCGATGCCCTGGCCGGCCGAGGTAAAGGCAAAACTCGAAAGCCTGATGACCCCGCCCGACCCCGCCGACCGCCGCGCCGTGGCGGCGCCGGGCTAGGAGGCCGGCCGCGCCGTGTGTTCGGCATTGCCCAGCAGGAGGCTCGTGCCCGAATAGATGTCGCCCGTCATCTGCAAGGCCAGCCGCTCCGCATCGCGCCTGCGCACCCCCTCGGCGATCTCGGCGATCTCGTCGGGATCGACCCCCAGCACCTCCAGCACCTCGGACCCCAGCGCCAGCGCCGAATGGAACACCTCGCGCATCTGGTGATCCACGCCCTCGCGGATCAGCTCCAGCGCATGTTCCCGGTCGAAGGCCCGCGCCAGGATCGCGGCGTTCGGAAACGCGTCGCGTACCAGTTTCGCGATCCGCGTCGTCACCTCGCGCCTGTCGGTGGCAATCACCACCGCCCGCGCTGACCCCGCCCCGGCGGCCTGCAATATGTCCAGCCGCGTGCCGTCGCCGAACCAGACCTTGAAGCCGAAGGTCTCGGCCGCGCGGATCATCTCGGGATCGTCGTCGATGATGGTGATCGGACATTTCCGCGCCAGCAGAGGCTGGCTGGCGATCTGCCCGAACCGCCCGAAGCCGATGATCAGAACGCTTGCCGTCTGCCCGTCCGGCGCCTCCATGCCGTCCAGCGACACCACAGCCGCCGGTTTGAACCGGTCATGCAGCATCACCATCACCGGTGTCAGCGCCATCGACACGATGATGATCGCGTTCAGGATCGCGTTCTCGTCCAGGCTCAACAGCCCTACCGCCAGCGCCGCCGAATACAGCACGAAGGCGAACTCTCCGCCCTGCGCCATCAGCACCATGCGCTCCAGCGCCTCGGGGTGCGGCGCGCCCATCAACCGCGCCACGCCATAGATGACCGCCGATTTCAGCACCATGAAGGCCGCCACGCTGACCGCGACCAACCCCCAGTTGTCCGCGATCACCGACAGGTCCAGCGCCATGCCCACGGCCAGGAAGAACAGGCCCAGCAGGATGCCCCGGAACGGCTCCACATCCGCCTCAAGCTGGTGGCGGAAGGTCGATTCCGACAGCAGCACCCCCGCGAGAAACGCCCCCATCGCCGCCGACAGGCCCCCCAGCTGCAACCACAGGGCCGAGCCCAGCACCACCAGCAAGGCCGCCGCCGTCATCACCTCGCGCGCCCGGGACGCCGCCAGCAGCCGGAACATCGGGTTCAACAGGTAGATCCCCGCCACGACCAGCGCCGCAATGGCCCCCAGCCCGATCCCCACGCCCAGCAGCCGGTCCGCCAGCGTCACCTCCTCGCCCCCCGGGGCCAGAAACGCGACCAGAGCCAGCAGGGGCACGATGGCGAGGTCCTCCAGCAGCAGGACCGACACGATCCGCTGCCCCTTGGGGGCGGCGATGTCGCCCCTCTCCTGCAACATCTGCATCACGATGGCGGTGGAGGTCAGCGTGAACCCCGCCCCCGCGATCAGCGAGCCCGCGTATGGATAGCCCAGCGCAAAGCCCACCAGGCTCAGCACCGCGACGCAGACCAGCACCTGCGCCAGCCCCAGCCCGAAGATATCCCGCCGCATCGCCCAGAGCTTGGACGGCTCCATCTCCAGCCCGATGATGAACAGGAACATCACCACGCCCAGCTCGGCCACATGCAGGATCGCCATCGGGTCCGAAAAGACCCCCAGCCCGAAGGGCCCGATCGCCAGCCCTGCGGCAAGGTATCCCAGCACCGACCCCAGCCCGATCCGCTTGAACACCGGCACGGCAACGACCGCCGCACCCAGCAGCGTCACGACCGAGACCAGATCAACGCCCGCCGATTCCGTTGCCATGCGATGCTCCTCTGCCGGTGGGCCAGCTTTGGCCGCTCAGGCGCCAAGCGCAACCGGAAACGCATCGTAGGGTGCGCTACAGCGCACCGGACGTTTCAGGATTGGCGTCGACCAAATGAGCAGATTAAACAATGTGCGGATGGAAAGGCGGACCGCACCAATGATCCAGGCACTCCTTAATCCTGACGACGACCCTTGGGTATGGGCGGTTGGCCGCTTCATTATGAACATGGGCGTAGTAGAGAGCGCCACCCGTCTCCTGATCGTTGAAATCACGGGATCAGATCAGGATGCAATCTTCTCTGACGATCTTGCTGCCCGCATTGGCTACTTGAGGAAGCGCTATCCGAGAAACGCAGCAGAGCGCCACGCGCAGGCAACGAAGGTCTTTGCAGTTGCGCTCAAGCTCTGCGGCTTCCGAAATATCATCGCTCATTGCCCATTAGTTTTGACTAAGCGAGAAGATGGGACGTTCGACATACATGGGATCATCAGCTTCACTCCCAAGGACCATACGAAAGCTGGCGAGATCATTTCCCTTGATGAGTTGACACGTCGGATAGATGAGTCCGCCAAAATTGCGCAAGAGCTTCTGAAAATGCAGGGCGTCTTTTCAACGACCTAACCACCACTCACCCCTGAAACACCCCCTCCATCCGCGCAAACCCCTTCACCTCGATCGGATTGCCCGACGGATCGCGGAAGAACATCGTCCACTGCTCGCCCGGCTGACCCTGGAACGGCACCTGCGGCGGCAGGACGAACGCCACCCCCGCCGCCGACAGCCGGTCGGCCAGAGCCCGCCACTCCGGCAGATGCAGCACCAGCCCCAGATGCGGCATCGGCACCATGTGGTCCCCCACCTTCCCGGTGTTCGTCGTCCTGAACGGCTCGCCCAGATGCAGGCTGATCTGGTGCCCGAAGAAGTCGAAATCGACCCAGGTCCCCTCCCGGCAGCCCAGCACGCCCCCATAGAAGGCGCGCGCCTCATCAAGGCTGGTGACGTGATAGGCCAGATGGAAGGGGGTCAGCATCGGCATTTGGCTCCGCGACAGGACGGGACAATCCAAGCACGGACCCCCCGCAGCCGCAACGATCCTTCTCCCGAAACCTGCGGGCAAGGATGAAAATTCCGTAAACGCCCGCGCTCAAGCCATTGATTTCCCTATCTTGGCCAAAGGCGCCGCGCGCGGCGCGGTCCCCGTTGCCTCGCGCCCCGTTCCCCCCTACCCTCGCCTCCAGACATGGGAGGACAACATGACCGACAGACCCCTCGGCTTCGAGACGCTTGCCATCCACGCCGGCACCGCCCCCGACCCCGCGACCGGCGCGCGGCAGGTCCCGATCTACCAGACCACCGCCTACGTCTTCCGCGACGCCGACCACGCCGCCAAGCTCTTCAACCTGCAAGAGGTCGGCTACATCTACTCCCGCCTCACGAACCCCACCGTGTCCGCGCTGGCCAACCGGGTTGCGGCGCTGGAGGGCGGGGCGGGGGCCATCGCCTGCTCCTCGGGCCACGCGGCGCAGATCATGGCGCTTTTCCCGCTCATGGCGCCGGGGCGCAACATCGTGGCCTCCACCAAACTCTACGGCGGCACGATCCAGCAGTTCTCGAACACCATCCGCAAGTTCGGCTGGTCGGCGAAGTTCGTCGATTTCGACGACCCCAAAGAGATCGAAAAGGCCATCGACCCCGACACCCGCGCGCTCTTCTGCGAGACGATCTGCAACCCCGGCGGCGCCCTCTCCGACCTCCCCGCCATCGCCCGCGTGGCCGAACAGGCCCATATCCCGCTGATCGTGGACAACACCACGGCCAGCCCCTACCTCTGCCGCCCGATCGAGCACGGCGCGACGCTCGTCGTCCATTCGGCCACCAAATATCTCACCGGCAACGGCACCGTCACCGGCGGGATAGTAGTGGACAGCGGCAAATTCGACTGGTCCAGGGACGACAAGTTCCCCTCCCTCTCCCAGCCCGAGCCCGCCTATCACGGCCTCGTCTTCCACCCCACGCTCGGCAACATGGCCTTCACCTTCCACTCCATCGCCATCGGCCTGCGCGACCTTGGCATGACCATGAACCCGCAAGGCGCGCACTACACCCTGATGGGGATCGAGACGCTCGCCCTGCGGATGGAGCGTCATGTCCAGAACGCGAAGATCGTGGCCGAATGGCTGGAGCAGGATCCCCGGATCGGCAAGGTCACCTGGCCGGGCCTGAAATCCTCGCCCTATCATCACCTGGCGCAGAAGATCACGCCGAAGGGGCCGGGGGCGCTCTTCACCTTCAGCGTCAAGGGTGGCTATGAGGCCTGCGTCAAGCTCATCGACAACGTGAAGCTCTTTTCCCATGTCGCCAACCTCGGCGACACGCGGTCTCTCATCATCCATTCGGCCTCGACCACCCACCGGCAATTGTCCGAGGAAGCCCAGATCAAGGCGGGCGCCGCGCCGGACGTGGTGCGGGTCTCGATCGGGATCGAGGACGTGCGCGACATCATCGCCGATCTGGATCAGGCGCTGGCCAAGGCCACGGCCTGACCGAAGGCCCGGCACGCCCCGCTGGCTAGCCTCCGGTCGCCGGGGTCAGCGGCGGGGCGGTGAACATGCCCTTCGGCAAGGGGGCCAGCCAGGCGATCCTCGCCCGGGCCTGCACCGGGCGGTCCGGCGCCCAGTCCAGCGCGACCTGCACCACGCGGCAAAGCAGCGCCTCGGCCCGCGCCGCGCAGGCCTCGGCCCCCAGATCCAGGGCGACGGCCAGCGCCGCCTCGGCGCTGGCGGTGCCTTCGGCGCCGGGCTCCAGCATCAGCGCGGCCGTGTCGCTGCGCAGCACATGCGCCGCAAGGTCGGGCAGCGCGGCCCTGTCCGGCAGGCGATAGGCCAGTTCCAGCCGGAACCGTGCCGTCCCCGCGACAGGGTCCACGCTGCCTTCGACAACCCGGGCCCTGTTGACCGCGCAATGGGTGGCAAAGGACTGGACCAGAACGGCGCAAAGCCCGTCGGCCACCTTAGGCGCCCGGATGTCGGCCAGGACCTGAAGGTATTCCGGCTGCGGCAGCGTCTCGCCCTCCACCAGAAGCTCGGACAGACGCGCCTGACGCGTCACCGTGACCATCCGGGTTTCGGCAAAACGCTCTTGCGCAAGATAGGCCCGCACGTCCTCTTGCGGCACCAGCCCGCCAGAGGCCGAGATCAGCCAGCCCTGCCGTTGCACCGGCACGGCAGAAGCGGCCGTCCCACTTGCAGGGGCGGGCGGCGCTGTGGCAGGGGCCGGGCCTTCCGTCACGGCGACTTCGGCCCCGGGCAGGCTCTGCCAGTATTGCCAGCCCGCTGCGCCGAAGCCGATCGCCATCAGCAGCACCCCGGTTCCGATCAGAAGCCGCAGCATCAGAAGGACACCCCCTGGCGCAGATAGGTCAGATCGCCGAAGGCAAAGCTGGTCGCGATGGCCCTGACCCGCCCGGCAAAGCTGCTGGCGGCCTCGCCCTGACCGCGGATCTCGAAATAGCTGTCCTGCGTCGCCCGGATGCGCGCGCCCTGGATCGGCGCATAGACGGCCAGCGGCCCGGCCTCGCCCGGTTCGGGACCAACGACCGAGACCATCCCCCTGTCGAACCCGGCGCGGGTCGCCTCGGCCGAGACGCCGAACGTGTCGCGGAACCAGATGTTCCAGGCCCGGATCGCCTCGTCCATGGCGGCAAGCTTGACCTCTGCCTCCTGACGATAGGTCCCGGAGCCCGAGGCCAGCACCTGGAAGAAGCGGTGCCCGGGGTTCAGCGGATAGGCCGGGGCCAGGCCGCAGGCGGCAAGGCCCTCGCCCGAAATGACCTCGACGGGAACCACCGGGTCCAGATTGGCCACGCCGGCCTGTCTGCCGCCCAGCAGCACGACCCTTTCGATCCGGGCGCCCTCGGCAAGGTGGATGTTCCAGATCCGGTGGCCGTGAAGGTTCAGCAACACGAGATAGACCGGGCGAGCGGTTTCGGTGACCGCGACATCGTAGGCTTCATAGGCCAGTTCGGTCCCGGCCGAGGCAAGGCCGGTGCCCGTCTTGCGGTAGCTGTTCACGAAGACCTGCACCGCCTCGGCCAGGACCCTGTCGTCGTAAGTCATCAGCGCAAGCTCCAGCCCGCTGTGCCCTGCGGTCGCATGGCCCACCAGCGCCGCTTCGGACGGGGGGGTCGGCTTGCAGCCGGAGATCGGCCGGATCGTGGTAATTTCGGCCGGGATGTCCTTTGCGATGCGCGTCCTGTGGCCTTTCAGCACCTGCGAGATGAAGACCGGCCGGTTGCCGGCCAGGGCCGCGACCGGCCCCCTCGCCTCAAGCCCGTCCGCGCCGTCGTCCAGCAGGTCGGCGGCCGTCCGCCCCCCCGCCCCGCCGCCTGCGGAACCGAAGGCGGATTGCAGGCTCTGGCCTTCCAGAAGGGCAAGGGCGGATTCGGGCAGATAGTCCCGGAAGGCGCGCGGGCCGAACGCGACCAGAAGGAACATGACCAAGGCGATCGAGCCGACGATCAAAAGGCTGATCGGTCCGCGGATCATCGGGGCTGCTCCTGCTCTGTCCTCTTGGCGGGGTTCTGCCCGGCGACTTTGGCCAAAAGATGACGCGGCGCAAAAGGAAAGCGCCGGAATCGCTGCGAATTCCGCCGCTTGTCCGGCTTTGCGCGCAGTGTCAGTCGGCGATGGCGAAGGTCAGCGTCACCGTGGCGACAAGGCCCAGCTCGCCCCCGACCACCGGGACCGGCGCGGCCGAGACCGCCTCGCGGTACATCGGCGCCGGGTCGGTCATCGCGCCGCCATCGGCGATGGACAGGACCGCGCCCAGGCTGACGCCCGCCGCCCCGGCCAGCAGTTCCGCCTTGGCGCGGGCATCGGCCACGGCCTCCTTGCGGGCTTCGGCATAGGCGGGTTCGGGGTCGGCCAGGCCGAAGGTCAGCCCGTTCAGCGTGTTGGCCCCGTCCGCCACCGCCGCATCCAGCACCGCTCCGGTCGTGTCCAGCTTGCGCACCCGCACGGTCAGCATGTTGGACGCCACATAGCCCGAAATCCGGGGCGCGCTGCTGTCATAGCCGGTCCAGTTCGGGTTGATCGACAGGTTCGAGGTCTGCATGTCCCGCGCCTCGATCCCCGAGGCGGTCAGGCGCGCGATCACCGCGTCGGTCGCGGCGGTGTTGGCGGCCAGCGCCGCAGCCGCCGTGTCGCCCTGGGTGGTGACGCCGATCATCAGCGTCGCCATGTCGGGCGCGGCCTCGACCGTGCCGGTGCCGGTGACGCTGATCGTGCGCGTCGGGCGGTCGTCGGCCAGGACGGGGTCGGCCAGCGGCAGGACAAGGGCCGCGGACAGGAACAGGGCATTCAGGGCACGCATCGGGGTCTCCTTCGTTTTGCGCGACAATTCGGGACTGTGACGCGCGGCGCAACCGCTTCCTTGGCCGTTTTCCTTCCCTTCGGCGAAAAGCTGCTTTACTAAGGCTGCAACCGGCTGGGGCACGTTCCAGCACCTCCAAGATCCGTGCTAGACCCGCGACATGAAACCGACATTTGCACTTGACCTGACGCGCGAGACCATCGGTCTTCTGCACCGGACGCCCAAGGGCTGGCTCTCGATCGGCGAGGTCGCCTTCGACGCCCCCGACCTGGCCGAGGCCCTGGATTACCTGCGCAAGACCGCGCTTGGCCTGTCGCCGCTGGGGGTGGCCACCAAGCTGATCCTGCCGAACAGCCAGATCCTCTACACCGAAATCCACGCCCCGGGCCCCAGCCGCGACGAGAAGCGCCGCCAGATCGCCGCCGCGCTGGAAGGCCGGACGCCCTATGCGGTCGAGGACCTTGTCTTCGACTGGTCGGGCAAGGGCGCCAAGGTCAAGGTGGCGGTGGTGGCCCGGGAAACCCTGGAGGAGGCCGAGGCCTTCGCCGTCGAGCACCGGCTGAACCCGGTCTCCTTCGTCGCCATCCCCGAAGAGGGCACCTTCGTCGGCGAGCCCTGGTTCGGCCCGACCGCCGCCGCCGCCAGCATCCTGGCCGAGGACGAGACGGTCGAACGCGACCGCGAGCCGGTCTCGATCCTGCATCGGGAACTGCCCAGGGCCGAGCCCGAAGCCGCTGCGCCAGCCCCTGCGGCCGAGGCCAGCCCCGCCCGCGAACCGACGCCTGACCCCGAGGCCCCGGTCGAGGATGACGAGCCGCTTCCCGGCCTGGAAGAGGCCCTGAACGCCGACCTGCCCGAGCCCGGTCTGCCGGACGCACCGCCGGCCGACCCTTCGCTGCCTGGCGACCTATCGCTGGGTGACGCCAAGGCGGACGCGCCGCCGGCAGATCTGGCAGAGGCGCTCGACCCGGAGGCAGAGGATGAGGCCGCACCGGCTGCCCCCCCGATCGCGGCCGACGCTGCCGCCCCTGCCCCCAGCCTGGCCGAGGCCCCGGGCCGGAAGCCCGCGCCCGAGGCCGAGCCCGAGGAAGCCCCCTTCGCGCATGTCACCGACACCTCGGCCTTCCCCGAGGACGAAGCCGAGCCGCCGCCGCTCCGCAAGGATCCCGCCGGATCCGGGCGCGACACGGCGCGGCCGACGCTGGCCGCCGCCGACCGGACGGACGACGAGATTCCGCCCGCGCCCTCTTCGGCGGCCCTGCTGGCTTTCGCCAGCCGGCGCGCCGCTGGCGGCGATGCGCTGGCCCGCCCGGTCAACGGCGTGACCCGCCCCACGGCGCCTGCCACCGGCGCGGCCAAGCCTGCGGTCGCCCGTCCGGCAACGGCGAAGGGCTTTTCCGGACTCGTGACCGCCCCCTCGATCCCCGGCACCCGCGCCAAGGTCAAGGTCAAGGGCGGCGACGTTCCGCGCCCCTCGCTCGGCCCGACCACGGTGAAATCGCCCGCGCGCCCCGGCGGCACCTTCGGCAGCGCGCAGCCGGCGAAACGGCGCAGCGGCACCGTGTTCATGGTCATGGTGGGGCTGCTGCTCCTGTTCCTGGCGCTGGTGGCCGCCTGGGCCTCGTATTTCATGGGCTCGCGCGAGGCGGCTCTGCAATCCGCCACCGCCATCGAGACCATCCCCGATGCCAGCGACGAGATGCTGGCCGACTTGCAGGATCCCGAGGGGCTGACCGACCCGCTGCCAGAAGCCGGGGACATGGCGCGGTCCGCCGACCTCGACGCGCTGGCGACCGAGACCGTGCCGGCCGGCTCCGACGCCGCGGCCGATCTGGCCGCCGATGTCGAAACGGCGGCTGCCGGTGATGCTGCCGGTGATGCTGCCGGTGATCCGGTCGATCTGGCCACCCTGTCGGCCGATGTCGCCGAACCTGCCCCCGAACCCGCCCCCGAGACCCGCGCCGCTGCGGCACCCGCACCCGAACCCGCTCCGGCGACCGCCGTGACCACCGAGGTCGCCACGGCCGCCGCCCCGGTCGAGGATCAGGACGAGATCTTCCTGTCGGCCATGGACGCACCGCCCCCGGCGCTGGACGCGCTGGCCCTGCCGCCCCTGGCCGAGCTGCGCGACAGCCTGCCCGACCCGATCATGCCACCGCCGGCGCCGGGCACGGTCTATCAGTTCGATGCCGCCGGCCTGCTGAAGCCGACGCCAGAGGGGATTCTCAGCCCGGACGGGGTGTTCCTGATCGCGGGCAAGCCGCCGCTAGTGCCGCCGTCGCGCAGCGAGGTCGCAACGGCCGCCGCCCGGGCGGCCGCTGCCGTTTCGGCGCCCCCGGCGGAAGCCGGCGCCCCGGCCTCTGACGC
>NZ_JAANHS010000008.1 GCF_011174775.1 Rhodobacter calidifons | reverse complement strand
CGAGCCGCCAGTTCGGCCCGTCCGTCCAGATCCCGGTCAGTTCCGGAAAGAAAGGATAGGGTCGCGCGTCCCAGGTCCAGGCGGCGCACTCGGGGACATGGACCATCCGGCCGCCGTAAACAGGCGACGTCGGGTTGTTCGCGCCCTGACCCCACCAGAGATAACTGGCCTCCAGATAGGCGCGCTGGATCGCGTCATCGCGCCAGCCGCGGGAGAACCAGCCCGCGCCATGTCGGCGAGTTTGGTCGCCACCGTTTCCAGCGCCGGGGCGACGGCGACGGTCAGTCGGTTGACGAGACCGGTCCAGATCAGGCTGAGCCGTGCGATGGCGTCGCCCGTCCGCTCGATCTGCGCGGCATCGGCCGCACTGACCGCCACCCCGAAATCCTGCACGTCGCGCGCCGCGTCCCGCAGGGTCGCGGTGTCGATCCGCAGGAAGGCGAGCGCCGCACGGTCGCCGAAGAGGTCAGAGGCGACGGCCGCCCGCTCGGCCTCGGGCACATATCTGGCCAGCGCGTCCTGGATCGCCACGATGCGCCGGTCGAGCGGCAGGGCCTGCAACTCCGCCGCCGTCAGGTTCAGCCGCCGCAGCGCGCCCACCGCCGCGCCGGAACCCCTGGCCGCTTCCGACAGGCGATTGGTCAGACGCTGCGTCGCCTGCTCGATCTGGCCTATCGAGACCCCGGCCAGTTCCCTGGCCCAGGTAAGGGTCTGGATGCTTTCGACCGTGGTGCGCATCGACTGCGCGAGCTTCGCCTGACCGATGCGCCGCGGTCAGTCGAGTCGCATGCCTACCGACAGCGTGCCGCTCCGGTTGCGCATCACGGCGCCCGGCACCCGCACGAAGCCGAGACGCTCATAGAGGCGGATCGCCGGGTTGGTCTCCCGGACGTTCAAGGACAGGCCGCAGCCCCGAAGCCGCGCCTGCGCGACAAACGTCTGCAACAGCGCCCGTCCGACCCCTTGGCCGCGCGCCTCGGCGGCCACGCCGATGGTCACTTCGGGGCATCGGTCCCCGAAATGGAAGGTCGGCCCTTCCTCGGGCCGGAACTGCCGCGCCCAGGCCGCGCCGAGGAAGCCGCCGTCGGCCCGCCTTGCTAGGACGCCGAAATCGCCGGGGCGCCGCCATCCCTCGAGATGCGCGGCGACGACCGGAATGCGGCGCGCGGCCTCGACGCTGTTCTCCTGCGCCGCCATGGCCAGCGCAATCCAGAGCAGGTCGAGATCCTCGACCTCCGCCGCGCTGATGCATAAGCTGCGCGCCATCGTCCTCGTCCTCCGCATTTCCGCCGGTCAGTGCGCGCCTGGCAGGCGCGGCCCGCAGCATGCCTGGGGGCAGGGATTCAGGCGGGTCAAGCCCCGCCGACCGTGCTGAAACCGCGCTGAAACATCCGAAACCCTTTCCCGCTTCCGTGGACAAACCCCGGACATCGCCGGCCCGCACAAGCGGGGCCGGAGCGGCGGCCGCCCTAGCCGCCCGCAGCAACGGGAAATGCCCAGATGGCCGACATCATCATCACCACAACCTCGACCACGCCGCGGAACCTTGGTTCCGGCGACAACGCGCTGGTCGCCCCCGCAGGCGTTCTTGCCACGGCAGGCACGGCCATGGTCAGGACGGGCACGTCCTCCGCGAGGCCCACGCTGACGGTGCTCGGCACGATCTGGAGCGGCGGCGTCGATCCGTCCGTCCGGGCGACCGGAGATGCCGAGATCACGGTCGGTGCCGGCGGCTCGATCACCGGCGCAAGGGAGGACGGGATCTACGCGACAGCCGCCGCGCCAGGCGTGGAAGGCGCGCTCCGCCTCGTAAACGACGGCATCATCACCGCGCGCTTCGACGGGATCGACCTCGACGCGGTCAACCTCGACCTCGACAATGCGGGGTCGGTCCGCAGCCACCTCGACGCCGGGATCGAGGCGCAGGGCTTCGCCCATCGCATCGTGAACGCCGGCACGATCGCGGGCGTCAACGGGATCGACGCGACGGCGACCGCGGTGACGCACGTCCTTAACCATGGCCATATCGGCGGCAGTGCAGCGGCGATGGTCCTGCGGGGAGGGCATGCGGTCGTCGAGAACCGGGGCAGCCTCGGCGGGAACGTCTACATGCTGACCGAGACTGGTTTCTTCGACGGCCGCGGCGGCGGGGCCGCCGCCGTCTATGGCGGCAACGGCGACTACGCGATGTTCGGCGGGGCCGCCGACGACACGCTTAGCGGCGGCGCCCGTCAGGACGATCTGCGCGGCGGTGCGGGCGACGACAATCTGAGCGGGCAGGACGGAGATGATCTCCTGTCCGGCGGTAACGGCGATGATAACGCCTTCGGCGGTGGAGGAAACGATACGATCCTCGGCGGCACGGGCGACGACAGGCTCGCCGGCGACGATGGCAACGACAGCCTGACCGGCGGCACCGGCGACGACAGCCTGACTGGCTGGAATGGAAACGACACGCTCGATGCCGGCGCGGGCGACGACCTGATCGACGGCGGCGCCGGCACGGACACGCTGGTGTTCCGCACCGCCTCCGCCGTGACCGTCGATCTCGAGGTGCAGGAGGGGCAGAACACCGGACAGGGCTTCGACAGGATCCTCGGCATCGAAAACGTCACGGGCGGTGCCGGCAACGACCGGCTGGGCGGGAACGCATCGAGAAACGTGCTCGTCGGGGGCATCGGAGACGACATCCTCGCCGGCAGGGCGGGGAACGACTTCCTGATCGGGGGTCTCGGCAACGACCGGCTGAACGGCGGGGCGGCCAGCGACACCTTCGTGTTCCGGTTGCGCGCCGGCGCCGACACGGTCGAGGACTTCCAGAACGGCCTCGACAGGCTGGATGTCCGGGGGCTGGCAGCCAGCCTGGCCGATGTGACCGTCGCACAATCGGGGGCGAACACGGTCCTTTCGGCGGGCGGCGTGCAGATCACGCTTATCGGCGTGGCGGCAGGCCAGATCGACGCGAGCGACTTCCTGTTCTGAACGCCTCCGGCGGCTCCGGGGCCGAAGCGCGCCCCGGGATCTCCGCACGGCGGCTGCGATCCGCCGACCGGGAACGCAACGATGTGGCGGGCAACGGAACGGTGCTAGGATGCAGGCCCGGGGCACTCGCGCAGCGATGCCGCGCAAGCAAGGAAAACGACCGCGTGGGGGAAGGATCGTTGGCAGACTGGCAGGACGCGGATCGCGGCGATCCTCAATCCGACGGCGCGATGCTGCACCGGGGCGGCAGCACAGCACCCACGGCGCCGGCCCCGGACATGGCCGCGGCCGGCATGGCGCCCTGGCTGACGCTTCTCGACCTCGCGCCGGTGCGCATCTGGCTGCTCGACGCGGGCCACCGCGTGCGCTGGGCCAACCGTGCGGCCTGCGCGGTGTTCGGCCTGCCGCTCGACCGCATCCTTCTGCTTTCCCGCGCCGACTTCTGCGAGGCGCACGGCGTGCACGACATGGACCAGCGGCAGGCGGCGCTGGCGGGCGGGACGGCGCGCTGGGCGGGCTGGGCTAGCTATCCCGACGGCACGCGGCGCTACACCGAACGCAGCTATCTACCGTTCCGGGGCGAAAACCCGGGCGGACCGCTCTACTTCGAGTTCACCATCGAGCAGACCGCGCTCATGCACGACCGCGAGCGCGCCGAGGCGGCCGAGCGGCGGCTTGTCGAGGCGCTTTGGGCCCTGCCTGACGGGCTGGCCATCGAAGACACGGCGGGCCGCCTGATCCTGTGCAACGAACCCTATGCCCGCACCTACGGCCTGAGCGCCGCCGCGATGACCGGCCTCTCCTTCTCCGAATGCGCGGCGATGCTGGGCCCGCGCCTTCTCTCGGTGGGGAATGCGGGCGACCTGCCCGACCCTGCCACGGCGGTGGAGCGCCTCATGCGCGTGCGCCGGACCGAGGAACCGGTGCATGTGCGCGCTGCCGACGGGCGCGAGTTCCTGGTGCGACGGGCCACCACCTCGGACGGCGGGCGGATCGTGCTGCACAGCGACCTGACCGCGCTGAGCGACCCCTGGGACATCCTGTCGGACGTGTTCGAGGCCTGCCCGACCCCGATCCTCGTGGCCGATGCAGCCGACTTGCGGGTGCGGATGTCGAACGCCGCGGCACGCGCGCTGATCTCGGTCGGCCGGCCCGAGGATCCGCGCGCCTGGGCGATGGACTGGGACGATCCGGGCCAACGCGACGCCTTCGTGGCCGCGCTGCGCCGCGACGGCCGGGCCGAGGGGCTCGAGGCGCGCTTCCGCCGCGGCGACGGCAGCCTGGTCTAGCTGTCGGTCTGGGCGCGGCTGGCCACGATCCGCGGCGAGACGGTGGTGATCGCCACGGCGACCGACGTGACCGGGGCGCGCGCCGCGCGCGAGGCGCTGCACGAGGCCTAGGACCGCGTGTCGAGCGTGATCGAGGCCTGCCCGACCCCGATCACCATGGCCCGCGCGGCCGATGGCGGGATCGTCTACATCAACCGCGCCGCCAAGGAGCTGATGCGCCTGGGCGAGCCCGGGGACGGGGCGAGCACCGCGCCGCACTGGCGCTAGCCGGAGGACCGCGCGGCCTATCTCGCCGCGCTGCGGGCGGCAGGCCGCGTGGACGGCTGGGAGCACACATTCCGCCGCGGCGACGGGAGCGGCGTGCATCTGGCCATGTGGTCGCGGCTGGCCGAGTTCCGGGGTGAGGAGGTCGTGGTGACGACCTCGATGGACCTGACCGAGGCCCGTGCGCGCGAGGCCGAGCGGGCACGGGAACGGGCGCAGCTCGAGGAGGCCGAGAAGCTCGCGGCCCTGGGCGAGATGCTGTCAGGGATTGCGCATGAGCTCAACAATCCCCTCTCGGTGCTGGCCGGCCAGGCGGTGCTGCTCGAGGAGACCGCGACCGACGCGGCCACGCGCCGCCGCGCGCTGCACATCGCCGAACAGGCCGAACGCTGCGCGAGAACGGTGCGCAGCTTCCTCGATCTCGCCCGAGAACGCCCCGGCCGGTCGGACCCCGTGCCGCTGACGCACGCGGTGGCCGAGGCGATCGAGATGACCGAACCCGACTGGCAGGCGGCCGGGGTGGCGGTGGACTGGGCGCCACCGCCTGTGTCGCCCTTGGTTCTTGGCGATGCCGACCGGCTGCGGCAGCTTGTGGTCAACCTGATCGTCAACGCGGTGCAGGCGATGGAGGGCCAGGCTGACCTGCGCACCGTCCGGTTGCGCCTTGCGGTAGAGCCGGGCGACGGGTCGGTCGTGCTGACCGTGGCCGACAGCGGCCCCGGCGTGCCTGAACCCTTGCGCGACCGCATCTTCCGCCCCTTCTTCTCGACCAAGGGCGCGGGTGGGTCGGGGATCGGGCTGGCGCTCTGCCGCCGCATCGCCGACACGCATGGGGGGCGCATCGCGCTTGTCCCCCCCGGCCCGGACGATCCGCTGCGGGGCGCGCATTTCCAGGTCGAACTGCCGCCCGCCCCCCGGGAGACCGATCAATGACCGCCCCCGCCGATGCCCCCGTGATCCTGATCGTGGACGACGAGCCCGCCCTGCGCGAGACGCTGGCGGAATACCTGACGCTGCACGGTATGCGCTGCGAGACCTATCCCGAGGCCCGCGCCTTCCGCGCCCGAGTGGCCACGGGCGAGCCCTTCGATGCGGCACTGCTCGACGTCACCATGCCCGGCGAGGACGGCCTGTCGCTCGCCCGCTTCCTGCGCGAGACGACGCGGGCGGGCATCCTGATGGTGACGGCGCGGGGCGAACCCGTCGAGCGCATCGTCGGGCTCGAGATCGGCGCGGACGACTACGTGACCAAGCCCGTGGACCTGCGCGAACTCTTGGCCCGCGTCCGCGCCGTGCTGCGCCGGCTGGCCGAGCGCGAGGCGCCGCCCCCCGCCGCCGCCCTGGTCGCGCCGCAGGCGGGCGAGGTGACGGTGCACGAGGGGCTGACCATCGACCGCGCCGCGCGGCGCGTGACGGGGCCGGACGGTCGCGACATACCGCTCACCAGCATGGAGTTCGACCTGTTGGCCGCGATGGCCGACCGGGCGGGGCGGGTTCTGTCGCGCGACACGCTCCTGGAACTCACCCATTCCGACCCGGCGCAGACCTTCGACCGCTCCATCGACATCCGCGTGACGCGGCTGCGCCAGAAGATCGAGCGCGATCCGGGTCGGCCGCAGGTCATCAAGACGGTCCGCGGCGCGGGCTACGTCTTCGCGCCGAAACCGGCCGGAAATCTCTGAAACGCGATTTCCGCGGGCGGACCGACGGCGGAAATCAACCCTCGGCACAAGGACGCCATCGTAACGCCGGACCAGACCGGTGGAGCGCCCGATGAGCGGACCCTACACCCTGTGCAAGGCCACCCTGGCAGATGCCCCCGCCCTGCGCGCCCTGCATCGCGTGGCCTTCGCCGGCCTCGCCGGGGCGCACTACACCGCCGACCAGATCGAAGGCTTCTTCACCGAGGTCGAGACCGTCGATCCCGACCTGGTCGCAGACGGCACCTACTGGCTGATCGAATTGGGCGGCCTGCCCGTCGCCTCGGGCGGCTGGACGATGCGGCCGCCCGGCTACGCCCCAGCCGCCCAGGCCCCGGGCACGGCGACGATCCTTGCCGTCTTTACCGACCCCGGCCATGCCCGCCGCGGACTTGCCCGCCGGATCATGGACCGGATCGAGGCGGATGCCGTGGTCCTGGGCCAGGCCGACCGGATCGACCTCTGCGCCACGCTTTCGGGCCTGCCGCTCTACCTCGCACTCGGCTACCGGCCCGTCGAGGCGCGCAGCCTGAAGCTCGCCAGCGGCGCGTACTTTCCGGCGATCGCCATGACCAAGACGGTCTGGCCGCCCTTCGAGGCAGATAGCCCCGTCATCCCCGCATTCCGCGCCTCGGCCGCCTGAGGCCCTGCGCGGGCCAACCCGGCCCAAACCCGGGCCATCCTGCAAACCCGGAGAAACCGACATGAGACTTCTGACGACAACCGCCCTTTCGGCGGCGCTTCTGGCCCTTCCCGCCGCGGCGGAAGGCCCAGTGCGTCTGGGCATCCTTCTGGGCTTCACCGGCCCGGTGGAATCCCTGATGCCCGACATCGCCGCCTCGGCCGAACTTGCCAAGCGCGAGGCGGGCGAAAGCGGCCTGTTCCTCGGCGGCCGCAGCATTGAGCCGGTGCGCGCCGATTCCACCTGCACCGATGCCGCGGCTGCCGCCAGCGCCGCGCAGCGCCTGGTCGATTCCGAGGATGTCGCGGCCATCGTCGGTGCCGACTGCTCGGGGGTGACCACCTCCGTTGTCGCGAACGTCACCGTCCCGGCTGGCGTCGTGGCCATCTCGCCCTCGGCCACCACGCCCGCGCTGACCACCGCCGACGACAACGGGCTGTTCTTCCGCACCGCGCCCTCGGACGCGCGGCAGGGGCAGGTGCTGGCCGAGGCGGTGATCGCCCGCGGCATCACCGAGGTCGCGCTGACCTACACCAACAACGACTATGGCGAGGGGCTGATGAACTCCTTCACCGACGCCTATCAGGCCAGGGGCGGACGCGTCCTGCTGAGCGCCGCGCACGAGGACGGCAAGGCAGACTATTCGGCCGAGGTCGCCGCACTGGCCGCGACCGGGGCCGAACATCTGGTGGTCTTCGGCTATGTGGATCAGGGCGGCGCGGGCATCATCCGCGCCGCACTCGATACCGGCGCCTTCGGCAGCTTCATCATGGCCGACGGGATGCTGGCCGACCAGCTGGGCGAGCGCTTCGGGGCCGAGATCGACGGCAGCTTCGGCACCACCCCGGGCAGCGATGATGCGCTGTCGCAGGCCTTCGAGGCGCAGGCCCAGGCGGCGGGCATCACCGGCACGGGCCCCTACCGGGGCGAGGCCTATGATGCCGCCGCTCTCCTGATCCTCGCCATGCAGGCCGCGGGCAGCGCCGACCGCGGCGCCATCGCGGCGCATATCCTGAACGTCGCCAATGCGCCAGGCGAGCCGATCGGGCCGGGCGAGATCGCGCGGGGCCTCGAGATCCTCGCCGCCGGGAGCAACATCGACTGGCAGGGTGCAACCGGGGTGGAGCTCACGCCCGAGGGTGACGCGGCGGGCACCTACAAGGAGATGACGTTCCAGGGCGGCACGCGCCGTTTCCTCGCCCTGCATTGAACCCGCGACGCCGGGGCGGCACTCCGCCCCGGCGCTACCGTAGCCTGGACCCGGCTGGGTGCGCCGGTCGGCGAAACATGAGACACTGGCCTCGAGGAGACCTCCCATGACCGAGACCGCCGCGCCCGCTGATTTCCATCTCGTGCCGATCCGCGAAGACGGCAGCCCCGCGCAGACGGGACTGACCCTGCCCTCTGGGCTCGCGGAGATGCTGGAGGGCACGCGCGCCCTCTACGCCGCCACTGGCTTCGCGCCGCCCTGGATCAGCTACCTTTCGGTCGCGACGGGCAGGGTCGTGGGCGGTGGCGCCTTCGTGGGCGCGACGCGAGACGGGGCGGCCGAGATCGCCTATTTCACCCTGCCCGAGGCGCGGGGGCTGGGCCACGCCGGCCGCACCGCGGCTGCGCTGATCCGCATCGCGAGGGCGGCGGCAGGCCGCATTCCTCGCTAGAGCCAGGACTCACAACCAATAGATGACGGTTGCAGCGAGGGCGCAGGCGGAGAGGAACAGGATCGGGCATCGGTCATAGCGGGTTGCAATGCGGCGCCAGTCCTTGAGGCGGGCGAAGATGTTCTCGATCTTGTGGCGCAGGCGATAGAGATCTGCGTCGTGCTGGATCGGAACCTTCCGACCCGCGCGGGACGGGATGCTGGGCGAAATGCCCATCTCGATCAGGGCGTTGCGGAACCAGTCGGCGTCGTAGCCCCGGTCCCCGAGCAGGGCTGCCGCTTTCGGGATGGAGGGCAGCAGCGCCCGCGCTCCGATGTAGTCCGAGGTCTGGCCCGCCGACAGGAACATCCGGATTGGGCGGACCTTCGCGTCGGCCAGGACATGGAGTTTCGAGTTGAGCCCGCCCTTCGTGCGCCCGATCAGCCGACCGCGCCCCCCTTTTGAACCGAGAGGCTCGATGCGGTCCGGTGTGCCTTCGCATGGGTCGCGCCGATCATCACGATCCCGGTTTCCTGGGCCTGCGCCGCCAGTTCGGTCATGATCGTGGCGAACACGCCCATCCGGCTCCACCGCTTCCAGCGGTTGTAGAGTGTCTTCGGCGGGCCATAGGCCGAGGGCGCGTGCTTCCACATCAACCCATTGCGCTGAATGAAGAAAATCCCGCTCAGCACCCGCCGGTCATCGACCCGAGGCTTGCCGCGTGACTTCGGAAAGAAGGGCCGAAGCCGCTCCATCTGCTCGTCCGTCAGCCAGTAAAGCTCGCTCATGATCCCTCCCCAAGTTGGGAGTTTGAATCATGCCGCGTGCCGTCGCTCAAGCGGATTTATGGGTCCTGACCCTAAGCAACAAGACCCCGGCAGAAGCGCGCCGGGCGCTCGAGCAATTTGAGGGATCCGCACCCGGCGCGCTTGTCCAACCCGAAACCGACCACTATCAACCCCAAGGACTCTCGTTATGAACGAGGGACGACCGGGGGGCAGGTCACCAGCGATCGCTCCAGATCGTCGAAGACCGGGGCGGCATGGGCGTGGCGGAGTTCGGCGCGTCGATCAGGTGGCGACCCTCTGGCCTCCTTCTCCACAGCGTAAAGCTGGGCGATCCGGCCGATTGCCTCTTCGGCGATGGGCGAGCCTTGCGACCGGTGGATGTCGACGAACTTGCGCCTGACATGGGCCATGCAGGCGACCTCGCGGATGGCCCCGGAGCAGTAGAGGTCTTCGAACCCGGCATGTCCGTCAGCATCATCCAGCCGCGGTAGCGGGCGAGGTGATCCTTGGGGTGCTGACCTTTCCGGTCACCCGAGAATCGATACCAAGCGGCGGGCGGGGCATCGCTTCCCCACGGTCGTTCGTTACGGGCATAGGTCCAGAGCCGGGCAGTTTGAGTCTTGCCGGTCCCGGGGGCGAGCATGCTGATTGGTGTATCGTCCGCAAAAATCGCCTCGGCCGACAGGACATGACGCCCGATGGCATCGGCGAGGGGTTCGAGCAGGGCGGTAGATTTGCCGACCCAATCAGCGAGGGTGGAGCGATCCAGATCGAGCCCCTCGCGGTCGAAGATCTGGCTTTGCCGGTAAAGTGGAAGATGGTCGGCCTTCGGGGCGGTGCTTGAACCAGTGGCGCACTCGCCCCTCAGTTGCTGACCAGAACATGGGCCAGCAGACCCGGGCCGGGGCGGCCGCGTTCGATGGGGCGCGAGGGCAGTGGCGACTGAACAAACTTCTCGCAGCAGGCGCATGTCAGCCGGGGGCGGACAATCCGGTTCACGATGAAGCGCCCGGGGACGTATTCTAGTTCTTCGGTCACATCTTCGCCGATCCGGCGCAGGCAGCCGCCGCAGTCAGCGCAGGCCTCGACACTGGGCGTCAACTCAACTTCCATCCGCGGAACATGATCCGGGATCGGGCGGCGCTTTGGTTCATCCTTCTCCCCAATGTCGGGCAGCTTCATCCGTGCTGTCATCGAGGCGGCGGCGATCTCGCTGGTCTCCAAGGCCAGTTGCAGTTGCTCGACCGTCTCGGATGACGCGCCAAACCGGTGCGCGCGGTGCCCAGCCAGCTGATGCCGCAGCTTCTCGATCAGGATCGCCTGCGCCGTCACCTCGGCCAGAAGCCGCGAAATGAAGCTGCGCAGCTCCTCGGGGTCTTCCGGAAATGTCAGGGTCTGATCGAGCATGCGGGAAGTTTATCCCAGTGTATTCCTTGTGGAAATCCTTCTCTTGCAGGGCAGCAGATTATCCCGCTGCCAAGGGCCGCCAGGTTCGCTGCGGGGCCCGCCAGTCGATCCCCTCCAGCAGCATCGACAACTGCGCAGGCGTCAGTGCCACCTTCCCCTCCTTGGCCGAGGGCCAGACGAACCGGCCCTTCTCCAGCCGCTTCATGAACATGCAGGCGCCTTGACGATCGCACCAGATGATCTTCACAAGGTCACCCTGCCGACCACGGAACACGAACAGATGCCCGGCGAACGGGTCCTGCTTCAGCACCGCCTCGGCCTGCGCTGCGAGCGCAGCAAAGCCCTTGCGCATATCGGTGACACCTGCCGCCAGCCGGACCTGCGTGTTAACCGGAACCGGGATCAAACCGTCAGACCCCGGATCAGCCGCGCCAATGCCTCGGGATAATAGCTCCCGCTGATGCGCATCCGGTGCCCATCCGCCAAGTCAATCTCGATGTGGTTATCTGTGGCAGGCATCTGCCGGATCACCGGCGCTTCCTTGACGATCTCCACCGGCAGAAAGCGCAAACCGACGTCCTCTGATCCCGTTCCGGGCTTGGGCCGATACTTGGGATCGCGCAGCCACTTGAAGGTCAGGTTCGCATTCACCGCATAGCGAAGCGCCACCTGGGCCACGGATACGCCCGGCGCCGTCGTCCGCAGGCAGATCGACCGGTTCTCTTCATCCGTCCAAAGTCGCCTCGTTCGCCGCGCCATCAAGCACCATAGTGTCCACTAACGTTGGTGGACACTATCCCGCACCATCGCACTTCGGCAGAGCGGTCAGGCCGGACGCTTACAAAGGAACTGCGTGTTGGCGGGCAGGTCCGCGGTGATCTCCTGCTCGAAAACCGCACCGGACACCTCGTCGAACACCCGTACCCAGAAAGAGCTGCAATTGGGACGCGCCGCGATGAACAGGGTGAGCACGCCGCCCCTGGCGGTGCTGTGGTCCTTTGCCAAGGTGGACGCCGACCTGTCGCGCATTCTGTCGGCCGGGCCGCGCGTGGCCGAGTTCCTTGGCCGGATGGTGCCGCCCTACCCGTCGGTGCTGCCCGAGATCCTCAAGGGCAGCGCCGAGACCCTGCGTATCGCGGTTCTCGGCACGCTGGGCGCGGTGATCCTGTCGGTGCCGCTTGGCATCCTGGCCTCCGAGACGATGGCCCCGCCCGCCGTGCACCGCCCGCTGCGCACGGTGCTGGTGCTGATCCGGGCGGTGCCGCTGATCGCCGCGCGCTACACCATCGACAGCCACCTTGTTACTTTTGCCTGGCGCGAGGGCTTTACCGGGCTGGTCTGGCAGATCGAGCGGTCGCCCGCCGCCTGACCGGCCGGGCACCGTTGCGGGCCTATCCGGACAGCCCCTCGGCAGCGGCAATGGCGTCGATCTCCGCCAGCAGCGTTTCGGCCCGCGCCTTGGTCTCCTTTCCGCGAAGCGCCAGCGCGCCCTCGCGTACCGCCGGAAGATTCGCGGTGAAGTTTCCGACCAGCAGGAAGCCTATCATCCCCATCATTGAATGCGGCTGGCACTGGTAGGCATAGGTACCCTCGACCGTAAGGGTCAGTTCGATCTCTTCGTTGATCTTGCCCTTGAATTCTTCGGCACCCTCGGGGATCAGCCCCTCGATCGACTGCGCGTTGTGTCCCTTTTGTACCGCCCGGAAGGTCACGGTGTCGCCGGGCTGCGCGCGCACCACGCCGGGCAGGAACAGCATCTTCTGCTTCTTGTCGTCAGGATTCACGTTCAGCATCTGCACCTCGTGGGCAGTCGTCTGGGCTGCAAGCCGCCGGGGCAGAAGGATCAGCGCGGGCAGTGTCAGCAACAGGCGGCGGTGCAGGCGGGTATTGGACATTCTGTTCTCCTTGGTTCGGCAATCAATGATGTCGGGCCTTCAGCGGCGCAGCGGTGTTGCAGCCGGTGCGCCGCCTTCCGGCAGCGGGTGTTCGGCAGGAAACAGCCCCGCGAGCATCGCTGTGGCCTGCAGGATAGCGGGATCGGCCGGGTCGCCATGCATCCGGCACGCAACGATCTGCGCGGAGTTCAGCCGATTGCGCCGGATCGCATGGATCAGCGCCATCAGGTCGGCTTCGTCCCCGGCCGCCGGATGCGGCATCGGCCCGTCCGAAAGGGACGGGACCGGCAAGGCCCTGCCACGTGCGGCATCGACAGCTTCGGCCAGGTGCAGGAGCGACTGGGCCGCACGCGGGCCGTTGCTGATGCCCCAGAGTTCGGTCGCCAGGCCAAAGGCAAGGCGCCAGCCCGGCACCGCATCCGGTGGCGCATCAGCGAAGAAATGCCGGGTCACAGCCAGAAGGCCGCGTTCGAAGTCATCCGGGTCGGACCGGACGTCCGCATGGCTGTTGCGCAGTCGGGTATCGTGGATCACGGAACCACCCGCAGCGCCGGACGCGCCCGCGGCCCCCCGGTCGATTGCCTGCAGGCGGCAGGGCTGGCCGTGCTGTGGACCAGCACGGGCCATTGGCGCAGATCGGCGGGTTGGCCACCCGCGCGCATGGATGCGACAAGGCTGGACAGCAGGGCTTCACGCAGGCAGGGCGACAGGCCCGAGACGTGCCGCCTAGCCAGTACGTCAAGTGCAAGCAGATGCAGGGGATCGGTCGACATGGCGCCTCCTTGTGCCGTGGTACCGACAGGTGGCGCTGTCGGCGGTTGGGGACTGGCACACAGCTAGCGTCATGTACTTTACTGAAAGACACGCCTATTGCAAGGGGCGGCATTCCGCCCGCTGCCGGGTGGACCGGCAGGAATTAGGGCGCTGTTGCCTTTCCAACGGAATCTCTTGCATTTCCGACTAAAACGATAAACTAAAGCATACCTAGTACTGCGCGGTGTCCGTCACGCTTTCGCCGCCGTTCGGCGTCCCTGACGGAACCATGCTGCAACGGCAACCCGCCATCACCAGCGGCTGCATGCGGCCCTGATCCTTACGAGGTGACCATGACGCTCCCTGCACCACCAACCCCTGCGCAGCACGCCGAACGACCCGCCTGTTGCCGGTGCGGCCGATGACCGGATGCTGCCGGATGCCGAACGGAACGCCGCTGTCCGACTTTGCCCCGACCCCCGACGAAACCGCATTCCTGACGATAGCGCGCCACTACTTCGCGCAGTTCGCCGCTCCCGCCAGCCAGTGCTGGATCGCCGCCCTGTCCGAAAGCCTGCGGGTGGCGGGCGATGCGCACGGTCCCGGTCTCGCCTTCGACATCCTGTCGGTCGTGCAGGCGCTGCGGGCGACGCGGCAGTCCTGTTTCGCCTTCAACGCCGCCGGCTGCCCGACCTGTTCGGTCTTCGTGACGCCGGTCGAGCGCCTGCTGCTGTCGGTCCACCGGATGACCGCGCGCGGGCGGCAGGACGATGCGCAGGCCATGGCCTCGATCCTGTGCGAGGGCAACGACCCCCGCGCCCTGCTGGCCGCGATCCGGCTTCTGGTCGGAACGCAGCGAGAGGTGGCGAGCGGTGGAGCCGAACCTGCATCCTGCACCTCGCCGCCGGTTCCGCGATGACGCGACGCGGGCTGGCAGGCGTCCGGCACCTTATGGCCGCTGTGGGGCGGATCCTGTCCTTGCTGAGGCAGGTCGCCTGGCCCGACGACGCAGCGCTCGACCGGTGGACGGACCGGCACGACGGTGTGCCATGACGCTGGCGCAGCGGCGGCGCACGGACATCACACCCGGATCGGTGGCGGCGCTGGGCGAAAGCGTCATGCAGCAGCGCATCGAGATGTTGGTGCCGCGGACGCAGGTCATGGCGCGCGGCTGGATCGATCCGTTGCTGGTTACACCGCACCTGGCAGTGCTGAGGGGTGACCTTTCGGGGTTGCGCCCGTTTGCCGCCGAGGTCGATGGCCATCCCGGACTGACCCTGGAGTTGCGGCTGGCGGGCGAAAGCCGTTCGTCCGAGGCCGCGACCGGCCGGGAGTTCTCGCTGCGGGCGGGGGACTGGCTGGTGGTCGGCAGTCCCGGACCATCGACCTGGCTTGTGAACGCCCCGGCACAACCCGGCTTCCGCACCGTGTCGGTGCACGTGATGGCCGAGGGACTGCCGCGGCTTGCCGCCACGGACAGGGCCGCGGCGGCCACGCTGCGCGCTGCCATCGCAGGCCGGACCCTGCGCAGCGGGCGCATGTCCGCGGCACTGCTCCAGCTGGCGCTGACCCTGTTCCACCTGGACCAGGCGCCCCCTGCGGCGGCGCTGCGGGCCGAAGGGTTGGCCCTGGCGGCGCTGGCCGATATCCTGCCGTTGCTGGGCGGGGCCGGTCCGGAGGCCGCCGCGCGACCGGCCGCGACCGGCCTCGCCGAACTGGCGCTCCGGCGGGTGGCCGAGCGGCCGACGCTCGACCTGACGCCGGCCGCCCTGGCCGATGCCTGTGCCGTGTCGCTGTCCACGCTGAACCGCGCCCTGCGGGCCGAGTGTGGCACCTCGGCCTTCGCGGTGATCCGGCGCGCGGCGCTGGGGGCGGCGCTGCGACTCCTGCGCGACGGCGTGCCGGTGGCCGAGGCCGCGCGTGCCGTGGGCTATGCCTCGCCCGAGGCGCTGGCGAAGGCCTGCCGACAGGAATACGGCCTGCCCCCGTCCGGCCTGATCCGACCATCCTGACCCGTTCGGACAGCGGATTGACCGGATCGGACAGGCGGCAACGCTGGCAGCGGCACCGGCGCGCCGCTATACCCAAGTAAAATGCTTGGGAATGAGGGCGCCATGCGGCGATTGGTTCGCGGAACTCTGGCCGGATTGCTGTGCAGCGTCGCGCTGTCCGGCCCGGCCGCAGCACAGGACGGGGACACTTTCCTCGGCACGATCGTCCTTCTGGGCGAACGCGTGGCGCGCACGCTGGACCAGACCCTGCAGGGCGTCAGCGTCCTGCCCGGCGATGCGCCGGACGTGGCGCAGCCCGGCGCGCAGATCAACACGGTTGTGCCCCGCACCCCCAACGCCTTCGTGCAGGGGCCGAGCGAACTGCCCTCGATCCGCGGCACCCAGGGCGGTGGCGCGGGCGGGCTGAACTCGGCCGCCATCACCGGGGCGCCGTCGCGCCTGCCCGTTATCATCGACGGCGTCACCCGGATCCCCAGCCTGGTCAACAGCGCCTTCACCTCGCTGTGGGACGTGCAGCAGATCGAGGTGCTGCGCGGGCCGCAGTCGCTCCTGCGCGGGCGCGCGGGCATCGCCGGGGCCGTCGTCGTCGAGACCAACCGCCCGGCCGACACCTTCGAGGCCGCGATCCAGACGGGCATCGCCTCCAGCGCGGTCAACGGCCCGCAATACGTGCTGAACGGGATGATCTCCGGCCCCGTCGGCCCCGACCTGCGGGCGCGGCTGACCTTCGAGCATCTGCGCGGCGACGACCCGCGCGAGGTTCTGGGCACGGGCGGGGACTGGATCACCGAATACAGCACCCTCCGCCTGCGCGGCCAGCTTGAAGGCAGCGTCGATCTGGGGTTCGGCAGCGTCACCGACTGGGCGCTGATCGCGGAAGGCCAGACGGGCTATGTGCCGCAGACGCGGAACTTCATCCAGGACCCGGGCCTGACGGGGCGACCCTATGCCGACCGGGCGCTTAACGCCACCGCGCCGATGCGCGCCTTCGACATCGATGCAACCGTCCTGGCCTTCAAGACCGGCACCGACATCGGCGCGGGGCGGCTGGAAACCGTGCTGTCCTGGGGCCGCGACCGGTTCGCCAGCCGCAAGGAGCAGACCTTTCCCAGTCGGCTGGAGGCGGACGAGCGTCTGCTGAACCTCGATGTGCTCTACCGCTTCGGGGCCGAGGGGAACCCTGCGGCGGGGCAGTTGAACGGGATCGTCGGCCTGGCTTTCGAGCGGCGCGAGCAGGCCTTCGACGCCACCGGCGCCCCCCTGCTGGCCAGCATCGACGTCAAGGCCCGCAGCGCGGCCGTCTATGCCGATCTGCGCTACGGCCTGGGCGCGCGGACGACGCTGAGCTTCGGCGCGCGGCTGCAACGCTATTCCGACACCCGCGACATCGCCACCACGGTCCTGTTTCCGCCGCCCTTCCCGCCGGTGTTCGGCGCCAACTCCAGCGCCACCGACGAGACCATCTTGCTGCCCAGCATCGGCATCGGCTATCGTCTGGACGACCGCAACACGCTGGGCCTGTCGCTGCGGCGCGGCTTCACGCCGGGGGGCGCGGCGATCAACGCCTTCACCGGCGTGCCCTACAGCTATGACAGCGAAAGCATGTGGACGGCCGAGGCCACCTGGCGCCACGAAAGCGCGGACGGCAACCTGCGCTTGGGGCTGACCGCCTTCTACAACCGGCTCGACGCGCCGCAGGTCTACGGCGCCACGGTGCCCGGCAACCGGCTGAGCCTGCAGGTCTTCAACCAGGAAGAAGGCGAATCCTGGGGCATCGAGGCCGAGGGCGACTGGCAGGCGACCGACGACCTGCGGATCGACGCGGCCTTCGGCCTTCTTACCACACGCATCACCCGCGCCGCCGCGGCGACGCCCGCCGTGCAGGGCAACCGGTTCGGCCAGGACCCGCGGGCCACACTGTCGCTGGGTGCCGTCTGGACACCGGCGCCCGACTGGCAGGTCGACGGCCGGATCACCTATGTCGGCAAGACCTTCAACGATTTCAACAATCTGCCGGAAGAGGCGGTGGGCGACTACACGGTCGTCGATCTGGGCGTCAGCCGGTTCATCGGGCAGGCTGAACTGCGCGCCTATGTCACCAACCTGACCGACAGTGCGGGAAAGACCCGCATCGTCACCGGGGCCGGGGCCGACCTTGTGGCGCCGCGCACGATCGGGCTGACCCTGACGCGGCGGTTCTGAGATGGCAATGGCCCTCGGATCGCAGCACCGCTCTGGGATTGGCCCGATCCCGTCACTGGCCGTGCTGTCCTGTTCGGCGGCAGTCGCCGGGCAGTTCATCATCTTTGCCGTTCCCTTGTTCCTGCGCGCGGGCGGGGCGGCATCGGGGGCGGTGGGGCTGATGATGCTGGTGGCGATCCCCTATGTGGCGCGTTTCCTTTGGGCGCCGCTGTTGGACCGGCGCGGGGTGGCGCGGCTCGGGCATTACCGCGGATGGGTGCTGGGGCCGCAGGTGGTTCTGGTCGGGCTGTTCGCGGCACTGGCCACGTTGGACCCGGTCGCAGAGGCCATGCTTCTGGTGGCCCTGCTGGTGCCGGTGTCGGTCTGTCTCGGCACGCAGGTGATGGCGCTGGAGGCATTGACGGTGCGGCTGATTCCCGCCCCCGACGTGCCGCGCGCGGTGGTCTGGCAGCGCGCGGGGACCGCATTGGCCGGGGCGATACTGGGCGGCGGTGTCGTCTGGGGCTTCGGCGGGCTGGGCTGGGCTGCTGCCATGCTGGCGCTGACCGTCGTGCAGGCAGCGGCGCTGGCGCTGCTGTTGGCCGCTCCGTTGGACAGGGGCGCACCCCGCCCGGCCGTGCTGGCCTTTCATCCGGCCGACTATGTGCGTGTGTTTCGCCTGCCGGGCATTCCTGTGCTGTTCGCGGTGGGCGCACTGGCGACCCTGGTCTGCGATCTGCCCTATGCGATGAAGTCGGTTCTGCTGGTGGATGCGGGCTTTGGCGTGGCCGAGGTCGGGCTGATCGGCATTGTGCTGGCCAACGCGTTGGGGCTGGTCGCGGCACTGGCGGCACGGCCGCTGGTGGAACGGCACGGCGGATATCGGGTGATGGTCAGCGTGGCGGCTCTGGGCTGCGGGCTGGCAGCGGTGCATCTGGGCCTCGGCCATCGCACGGGCTGGCCCGTGGCGGCCTATACCGTCACGGCAGGTGCCTTGGTCTATGCCGCGTCCATCGCCATGGCGCAGCTCTTGTATGCGCGGGTCGATCCGGACCGGGCCGCCACAGACGTTGCGGGTTTCGGGACCGCTTCCAGCATCGTGATCCTCGCCATCAACGCCGTCGCCACAGGCATGCTGGACCGGGTTGGCCTGACTGCCGTGCTGACGGTCGCCGGGATCGCAAGTCTGGCGGGGGCAATGCTGGCCGCAAGGCAGGGGCGGACATGATCGAAAGCCATGCCTTGGCCACCCTGCCGGACGCCGCCGCTGCCTTTGCCGCCCTGCGCGCGCATCTGATCGAAAAAGGCGTGCGGCCGACGCAGGACAGCGACGGCACCTTCAGCTTGGACTTTCAGGGCAACAGCCTGTGCATGACGCTGGAAGGCGCCGCAGTCAGCTTTGCCCTGCGCGCCACCAGCGAAAACGCGCTCTACTTCCTGCGCGAAGCCGTGGCCGAACATCTCGCCGAGATCGCCCCCCGCGCCGCCCGGTCGCTGGTCTGGACCGGGGCGGGGCCGGTGGCCGCGGCCCGGCCGCCGAACTTCCGCGAACTGGCGGTCGAGGCGCGCGCGGTGCCGATGCCCGGCCTGATCCGCCTCTGGCTGCGGGGCGAAGGGCTGGCGGCGCTGGCCGACGAAGGGCTTCACGTCAAGCTGATGCTGCCCGCCGATCGGAGCATCGCGCCGGTCTGGCCCGCGGTAGCGGCGAACGGGCGCACGCTCTGGCCGCGGGGGGCGCAGCGGCTGCATGTGCGCTACTTCACCATCGCCGCGCTGGACCCCGACGGCGGGCGCATCGCCATCGACGTGGCCGACCATCCGGGCGGCGCGGTATCGGACTGGGCCCGTGCCGCGCAGCCGGGCGACCGGATCGGCGTGATGGGGCCGGGCGGCGGCCGGCCTCCGGTGACGCCGGGTCCGATCCTCATGGTGGCCGATGCCACCGGCCTGCCGGCCGCCGCGCGCATCCTGGCCGCACGCGGCCCCGCAACGACCGGCTGGCTGGTGGCCGAAGGCGAGGCCGCGTCGCTGGCCGCCTATCTGCCCAAGACGGAGACGGACATCTTGGCCCTGCCGCCCGGGCGGTTCGCGGCCGAGGCGGTGGTGCTTGCCGCTGATCTGCTGACCCGACAACCCGCCCATGTCTGGCTTGGCGCAGAGCATGCCCTGGCACTGGCACTGCGCCCGCTGTGCAGCACAATGCCACCCGACCGCACCGAGATCGTCACCTACTGGCGGCGCGGCAAGCGTGGGGATGCGCGGCGGCACGACGACTGAGCCGCACACCGCAGGCCTGCCCGGTACAGCCGGTCCGGCACCAGGGTGGGAGGCGGGGCGGGAGGCGGGGCGTCAGGCGGCGCCCGCGGCCTGCGGCAGGATGTAGGGCCCCTGTGCGGGCAGCACGCCGACCCGAAGCGCGCAGCCGTAGGCCTGTGACAGGTGCGTGTCGGTCAGCACCTCGGACACGCGCCCCGCCGCCAGCACCCGGCCCCCGGCCAGAAGAGCCACACGGTCGGCGAACATGGCCGTCAGGTTCAGGTCGTGCATGACCGCCACCACGCCGCCCCCGGCATCGGCATAGCCGCGCGCCAGCCGCATGACCTGCAACTGATGCGCGATGTCGAGGCTGGCCACGGGTTCATCGAGGAACAGCCAGTGCGGTCCTTCGGGACCCACAGGTTGCCAGACCTGCGCCAGCACGCGGGCCAGTTGCACGCGCTGCTGCTCGCCGCCCGAGAGTTCCTGATAGGGGCGCGCGGCAAGGCCCTGCAAGCCCACTGCCGACAGCGCCCGCTCGGCCAGGCCGGGATCGGCCGCCGACAGGCCCGCGCGCTGTCCCAGCCGCACCACCTCGGCCACCAGGAACGGAAAGGCCAGCGGCGTTGCCTGCGGCAGCACGGCGCGGACGGCGGCAAGGCGCGCGGGTCGGGCGGCGGCGATGTCGATGCCATTCAGCGTGATCCGGCCCTCTGCCGCACCCTCGCCGGTCAGGGCGCGCAACAGCGTGGTCTTGCCCGACCCGTTCGGCCCGACGATGGCCGTCACGGCCCCTGCGCGGGCCTCGAAGTCGACATCATCCAGGATCCGGCGCCGGCCGATCCGCAGGGTGAGGTGAGAGGCGGCCAGCATTACCCTAGAGATCCAGGATGCCGCGGCTGCGCAGCAGGATGAACAGGAACACCGGCGCGCCCAGGACGGCGGTTACGATCCCGATGGGCAGTTCGGCCGGGGCCACCACCAGGCGCGCGACCATGTCCGCCCCCACCAGCAGCGCGGCGCCAAGCAGGGCCGCGTTCGGCAGCAGGTACCGGTGATCCGGCCCGCTGGCCAGCCGCAGCAGGTGCGGCACGACGATGCCGATGAAGCCGATGCCGCCCGACACCGCGACCGCCGCCCCGGTCGCCGCCGCGACCGACAGGATGGCCAGCCGCTTGACCCGCTCCACCTCGACCCCCATGTGCAGCGCCGCCGCCTCGCCCAGGGCCAGCCCGTTCAGCCCGCGCGCCAAGAGCGGCGACAACAGCAGCACCGGCAGGATCAGCGGCGCGGCCAGCGCGATCTTTTGCCAACTGGCCCCGCCGAGCGAGCCGAGACCCCAGAAGGTCAGGTCGCGCAACTGCCGGTCGTCGGCCAGGTAGATCAGGATGCCGGTCGCCGCCCCGGACAGCGCGCCAAGTGCGATCCCCGCCAGCAGCATGGTGGCGACGGATGTGCGCCCCTGCCGGGACGAGACGGCGTAGAGCAGCAGCGTCGCCGCCCAGCCGGCAAGGAACGCCGCTGCCGGCACCAGATACTGGCCCAGTGCGGCGGCAAGGCCCGCTGGCAGAAGGCCACCCAGCACGATGGCCAGGACTGCCCCCAGTCCGGCCCCTGCGCCGACGCCGACCAGCCCCGGATCGGCCAGCGGGTTGCGGAACAGCCCCTGCATCAGCGCGCCCGACACCGCGAGCGCCGCGCCCACCAGCATGCCCATGGCCAGCCGCGGCAGGCGGATGTCGAACAGCACGACCCGGTCGCGCGCCGCCATCGCCTCGCCGCGCAGCCAGCCCGCGGCCAGATCGACCAGCGACACCCCCGAGGCGCCGGTGCCCAGCGACAGGGCGGCCACCAGCGCCAGGCAGGCGAACAGGACCACCGTCGCCTGCCGCGCTCGTGCCGAGCGGTCGCCCTGGGGCGCAACATCGGGGCGCATAAGGGCCACCATGATCAGGGCTCGTCCCCGTACAGCGCCGCGTGCAGCTTGCGCACCGCCTCGGGCGTGCGCGGGCCGAAGCCCAGCAGCAACAGCCCGTCCATGCGGATCACCGCCCCGTCGCGCGCCGCAGGCGAACCGGCCAGCGACGGCAGGGCGAAGAGTTCGGCATCCAGCGCCGCATGGTCGCCCCCGCGGTCCATCATCAGGATGACATCGGGGGCGGCGGTCAGTACGGCCTCGTCCGTCATCTGCTTGTAGCCCTCGAACCCGGTCGCCGCGTTGACCCCGCCTGCCAGCCGTATGATCGCTTCGGCCGCGCTGCCGTCCCCCCCGGCCATGATCCGCCCGCCTTGCGCCGAAAGGACGAACAACACCCGTTTCGGCGCGGTCACGCCGGTCGCCAGGGCTTCGGCAGCGGCCAGTTCTGCCGTCACGCGGGCAGCAAGGGCCTCCCCCTCGGCCGGAAGGCCGAGCGCCCCGGCCACGGCCGCGATCTTGGCCGCAACACCCGCCGCCGTGGGATCATCTGGCATCAGCACGAAGGGAACGCCCGCGCCGCGCAGCACCTCCACCGCCTCGACCGGCCCGGCGTCGGCTTCGGCCACGATCAGGTCCGGACCAAGCGCCAGCACGCCTTCGGGCGACAGGGCGCGCAGGTAGCCCACATCGGGCAGCGCGAGGATGCTGTCGGGGAAGGACGAGGTCGAATCGCGCGCCACCAGCCGGTCTTCGGCGCCGAGCGCCACGACGATCTCTGTCACCGACCCGCCCAGCGACACGATGCGCTGCGCCGGTTCCTGCGCGGCAAGCGGCACGCCAAGGGCACAGATCGCGAGCGCAGCCCCGATGGCGAACAGGCGGGTCATGCAGGCACCTCCGCCCTGTCCGGCAGCGCCGCGGCAATGTCGTTCCAAACCGCGAGTTCGGCCATGTCGGTCTTCTCGCCACGCTGGCCGAAGATCTGCAGGATATGGCGGCCCTCGGCGTCGAAGGCCTCGACCGAGATTGCATCGCCCCGCCGCGTCGGCTTGGCCACCCGCCAGACCTCGGCGATGTGGTCAAGGCGCAGATGCAGGTTGAAGCGGGGATCCATCACGTTCTGCCACGGACCCATCGGGCGCAGGGTGGCGATCGGGCCGGAGTGGATCTGGATGCAGCCGCGGTTGCCGACAAAAACCATGATGCCGATCCCGGCCGCCGCCACGGCAGCCAGTGCCCGGTCAACCGCCGTGGGGTCAAGCTGTGTCGCGAAAGGCGCGCCGACCATGCGGTAGGCCCCCAGCCGGTTGAACTTCAGCTTCGCGGTCAGCCGCATGAACTGGTGCGTGTCGGTCATCCGGGCCCATTCGCCCCGCAGAGCGTCAAGCCGGGCCGCATCGCCGCGGGCCCCCTCGGGCGCGGGGCGAGGCGCGGTTGCCACCGTGCGGGCGGGATCTTCCGTCGCCAGCGCGTCAACCAAGGCCTGATAGGCGGCGGCGTCCGATTCCGCCCGCAGATACACCTTGTGCACTGCATCCCCGGCGCCGTCGAAGACCTGCAGGCTGTGGCGCGGGCCATCTTCTGTGTCGCGCGCCACGGCAAAGCCATGTACCCAGTGCTGCGGAAAGATGCGCAGGTCGATGTCGTCGGCCAGCACCATCGCCGCGTGGTTGCCGCCCTGGTAGTTGTCGTAGCGCCCGACCTTCTCGTGCACGGCCGAGTCGTTGCGCGTCAACGCCATCACCTCGCCCAGAGCCGCCAGCGCCGGGACCAGTCGGTCGGGGTCGGCGGCGATCCGGCGCACGCCATGGCCGACATGGGCGGCCACGAGCTCGGCTTCCGAGATGCCCAGCTGTGCAGCCAGGTCCCGCTCGCGCAGTTTCGGATGTTCGGCGCGGGCAGCGCGGATCAGGTCGGGGTCCATCATCCCATCGTCTCTCCGGTAGGGGCTTGAGTTGGGCTGGCGACCTGACCGCATCGGCCGGGGTGTCGCTGGCGAACTGCCGCAGAAAGTTATGGCGGCGAGTTGTTGACATTAATAGTCGGATAAAATAAGCGCTGCAAGACAAGAAACGCGGGCCGGACAGGGCCTGCGGCGCCAGCGGTTTCGCCAGCCCCAAATCACAAGGGAACCCCGGGGGAAACCATGCTGCGTACGACTTCGATACCTGTTGCCCGCGTCAGGCAACACGCCCTGACCGCATTTTTCGCGGCGACAACCGCGCTGACGCCTTGCATCGCGCCGGCACAGGAACGGCAGCCCGAGGGGTTGTTCACGTTGCTCGGTCGCGTCGTTCTGGGCTTCGGCACGCCCAAGGTCGCCTCGGACACGCCGCTGGCGGTGACCGTGCTGGACCAGGAAGACCTTGACCGCGAACCGGCCGCCACCGTGCGCGGCATCTTCGACGGCGTCCCGGGCGTGCAGACGGCCGGGTCCACCGCGCGCCCGCTGGGCCTTGCCTTCAACATCCGCGGCGTCGGCAACACCGAACAGCCGGCTTCCGAAAGCCGGATCATCGTCACGGTCGATGGCGTGCCGAAGTTCTACGAACAGTACCGCATGGGCTCGTTCTTCAGCGATCCCGAGCTGTACAAGCGGGTCGAGGTGCTGCGCGGCCCGGCGGCGGGCACGCTGTATGGTTCGGGCGCGATCGGCGGCATCATCAACTTCACCACCAAGGACGCCTCGGACTTCCTGCAAGACGGCGACAGCAGCGCGCTGCGGTTCCGGCTGGGATACGGGTCCAACGGCGACAGCGCGCTGGCCTCGGCGATCTATGCCGTGCGGCCGAGCGACCGCTTCGAATTCCTCGGCGCGCTGAACTACCGCCGCTCGGGCGATGTCAAGGACGGCGACGGCACCGTCATCGACGGCACCGGCTACGGCACCCCCTCGGGCCTGCTGAAGGGCACCTGGACCCTGGGCGGCGGCCAGAAGCTTCGCTTCTCGGTGCAGCGCTGGACCAGCGACGAGGATGAAGCGCGCTATGCGCAGACCGGCTCCAGCTCCTTCGGCACGGTAGACCGCAGGGTGGTGGACACGACCGCGCTGCTGAGCTTTTCGGACGACGTGCCCGACAATCCGCTGCTCGACTATACCTTCAGCCTGGGCGTGTCGGACACGACCAACGATCAGACGAACGCCAACCCCGGGTTCCCCTCGTCCTCGGTCCTGTTCCAGGACACGAGCTACGGCTACCGCACCGTGACGCTGAAGGCGCAGAACCGGTCCGAATTCTCGGGCGCGGGCTGGGAAGGCTCGCTTGTCCTTGGCCTCGATGTCTCGCAACTGGAACGCACGGCGCGCCCGGCCAGCGGGGTCAACATCGGCTTCCACCCCGAGGGGACGGACCGCAGGGTTGCCGTCTATGGACAGGGCGAATTCGTCTTCGGCGAAAGGCTGACCATCATCCCCGGCCTGCGCGCCGATTTCGTGAATCGCACGCCGGGCCCCCTGGTGCCGGGTGCCACCGAAACCGACGACGTGGCCGTGTCGGCCAAGATCGCGGCCCTGTACGACATCACCGAGGACCTGTCGGTGTTCGGCTCCTGGGCCTCCACGGAACGCCTACCGACGCTTGACGAGCTCTATTCCTCGCAGGTCAGCCCGACGGTGCAGGCGCCGGCCCTGAACCTCGAGAAGGAGAAATCCGAATCGGTCGAGCTTGGCATTGCCTTTGACCGGCAGGGGGTGTTCGGCGCCGATGACGCGCTTCAGTTCAAGCTGACGGCCTTCCGCAACGACGTGGACAACCTGATCGAGCGCAGCCCAAGTTCGGTGCCGGTCTATTTCCGCAACATCGGTACCGCGCGGTTCGAGGGCGTGGAGCTGGAAGGCAGCTACGAGGCGCCGGGCGGTTACGTCCGCCTTGCCTATTCGCATGTGCGAGGAGAGGACACGACCTTCGACTACACGCTCAGCTCCACGCCGGCCGACAGCCTGTCGCTGACGCTGGCGCGCAGGCTGCCGGACAGCGGGCTGGAATTCGGCTGGACCGCGCATGTCGTCGACCGAATCTCGACCTCGACGCGCAGCGTCAACACGGGGGTCATCACGACCACGGACTTTTCCGCCTATGACGTGCACGACATGTTCGTGAACTGGACGCCGCAGCGTGGGGCGCTGGCGGGAACCGACATCCGCTTCGGGGTCGAGAACGCGTTCGACAAGACCTACCAGAACAACCTCGACCAGGAAAACGGCCCCGGCCGCACGTTCCGGCTGACCCTGACACGCACCTTCTGAAAGGCAACCGATGCGACGAACCCCTGCCTTCGCGGCCGCCCTCGCCTTCGCCGCCAGCCTGTCCCCCGCCGCCGCCGAAACGGCCGGGGGGCAGGCGCCCGTGCTGACGATCGAGCTGAACGCGGTCGAGCCACAGGCGGGCGCCTGCCGACTGGTGTTCCTGGCGACGAACGCGCTCGGGGCCGACCTATCGGCGCTGGTGGTGGAAACCGTTGTGATCGACCGGGCGGGCAAGGTCGTCCTGCTGACGCTGTTCGACTTCCGCGACCTGCCGCAGGGGCGCCCCCGCGCGCGCCAATTCGATCTGGCGGGCACCGATTGCGCCACGCTGGGCCGGGTGATCCTGAACGACATCCATGCCTGCACCGGCGAGGGCCTGGACCGGGCGGCTTGCAAGGCCGGGCTGCACTGGTCCAGCCGCACGGATGTGGAGCTTCTGGGATGATGATCGACCTGCTGCCCGGTCAGGTGCGCGAGTTGCTGATGTTGGGCGGGCCGGTCATCTGGCTGCTCACCGGTCTGTCGGTGGTCGCGCTGGCCGTCATCCTGTTCAAGCTGTGGCAGTTCTGGCGGGCCGGGCTTGGCCGCCATGCCGCGCTTGAGGCGGCGCTTGCCGACTGGGATGCCGGGCAGGCCGACAAGGCCCAGTCTGCCACTGGCCGGGCGCGTTCCGGGCTGGTGCCGGTCCTGTCGGCCGCGCTGGCGTCGGATGGCTCCGCTGCCGCGGCGGAACGGGTGGATGCCATGGCCGAAGACGCCATGGCGCGGCTGGAAGGCGGGTTCCGCCTGCTTGACGCCATCAGCCAGACCGCCCCGCTTCTGGGCCTGTTCGGCACCGTGCTGGGCATGATCGAGGCGTTCCGGGCGATGCAGGGCGCGGGCGCGGCGGTTGATCCTTCGGTGCTGGCGGGCGGCATCTGGGTGGCACTTCTGACCACGGCGGTCGGCCTTGCCGTGGCGATCCCGACCGGCCTGATGCTGACCTGGTTCGAGGCGCGTGTGGCCGCTGAACGCCTGTGGCTGGCGGGGGCCCTTGCCCGGGTCCGCGCGCCGCTCAGACCCGCTTCGCCCGCCGCGGCGGGCGGGACCGCCCCCTTGCAACCGCTGCGCGCGCATGCCGGTTAGACTGGCGGCCTTCCGGCGGCGCAGGCTGTCGCTGACCTCGCTGATCGACGTGATCTTCCTGCTGCTGTTGTTCTTCATGCTGTCCTCGACCTTCTCGAAACACGGCGAGATCCGGTTTCTGGCCGCAACGCAGGGCGCCGCCCCGGCCGCCGCTGAACCGCCGCTGTTCCTGCGGCTGGACGGCGACGGGCTCAGCCTGAACGGCGTGGTGATCGACCTTTCCCGGCTGCCCGAGGCGATCCGGGCGCAGAGCGGCGGCGACCCGGCCCCGCGGGTGATCGTCGCCGTCACGGGGGCGGTCACCGCGCAGGCGCTGGTCGATGTGCTTGCGCCGTTGGCGCGCATCGACGGCCTTCAGGTCACCGTGGTGGACTGACCCGATGCAGAGGAAACCCTTCCGCCGCAGCAGCCGCGAGCCGACCATCACGCTGATCAACGTCGTCTTCCTGATGCTGATCTTCTTTCTGGTGGCCGGGACGCTTGCCCCGGCCCGCGACCCGCGCCTGACGCTGGTGAACGCCCGCGACCTGGTGGCGGCCCCGCCGCCCGACGGGCTGCTCGTGCTTGCGGACGGCACGCTCTTGCAGCGCGGCCGGGCGGTCACGGCGGCCGAGGCGGGCGCCGCCGGGGGAACCGTGCGCATCGTTCCCGACCGCGCCCTGCCTGCCGAAGGCCTGATCGCCCTCGGGCTTGCGCTGAAGGAGGCGGGTGCCTCCGACATCGTCATCGTGGCCGAGCGGTCCCTGCCATGAGGGTCCGGGGCGCGATGGTCTTCGGGGCGCTGTCGGTCCTGGCCCATCTTGGCGGGGCGATGATCCTGGGCGAACCGGACGGCCCGGAGATCGCCGGAACCGCACCCGCGGCAGCCCGTTTGGGCAACAGCTTTGCCGATGTCGCGGCCGGCAGCGCCGTGTCGGTGCCGGGGCTGGCGACCGCAACGCCGACTCCGGCTGCCCTGGCACCCGATCCCGCTCCGGATGCGGCCTTGGTTCCTGTCGAAACCCAGGCTGAGACAGCCGCGCCCGCCGAGGTTCCCGCGACGGTTCCGGCAACCCTGCCACCGCCACTCGCGCCAGTCCCGCCGGAGGCTGCGGCAACCGTATCCCTGCAAGAACCGATCGCTGAAGTCGCGCCCGCCGCCATCCCGCAGGGGACCGCGGTGCCCCCCGAGACCCTTCGCGCGGCGCTTGCTGCACCTCTGCCAGCCGCCCTGACACCCGCTCCGCCGCGCGAGACAATTCCGGCAGTCGACCCCGCGACGGCCCTGGCGACAAGCCCGCGTCCCCGCCCAAGGCAGACGCCGGAAACATCCGTACGCGTCGCGCCCACGCCCGAAGCCGCGCCGGAGCGGAAGACCAAGGCAAAGCCCAAGCCATCATCGGCCGCCGAGGCAGGGGCCGCCGAAGCAGAGCGCAAGGGCCTGGTCGAGGGGACCGAGCAGGGCACTTTAAGCGAGGCTCCGGGCAAGGGCCCCGTCGCAAGCGAGACCGGCAATGCGGCTGCGTCGAATTACCCCGGCTCCGTCATGCGCAAGATCAGCCGTACTCGAAAGCCGCAGGTCGGTGCGCGCGGCACGGCGGTTGTAGGGTTCGAGATCGCCGCGAACGGTTCCTTGGCCAGTGTCCGAATACTCACCTCGTCGGGCAACGAGGCCATTGATGCCGCGGCGGTAGACCACCTGCGCCGCGCCGCACCATTCCCCGTCCCCCCGGCAGGCGCTCAAAGGCGGTTTCAGGTCGCCTACGAAAGCCGTGGATAGGGTTTCAACCCTGCCCGGCGGCCACGTCTCGATCCGGTCCGGGGCAAAGCTCAGGGTCATCGTCGGGTGACTCCTCGGATCAGGATGGATACCCCTGGCTTCCGGACTCCGGGGTCCAGACTGGACTCCGTGCGGGGTCCAGCGGCCGCCAGGGGTGTCCAGCATCAAGGGTTTGAATTTGCAGGGATTCAGAAGGGTTCAGGCAGCGCTGGCTTCCGGGTGGCTTCCCGAAAATCCGGCCCTGTCGCTGGCGATATGCCGCGCTTCGCCCGCCAGCATACGAATATCGCCACGAAGGACCCAATGTTCGTTTCGGGGTGGCTCGCCCCCGTCGTGTTATGACGGGGATTGCCCGCGCGGCGCGGGTAGAGACGCCCCATACACGAGGAGACGAGCCATGGGAGAGGATACAGCATTTGTCGGTCTCGACGTGCACAAAGAAACGATAGCGGTCGCGGTGGCCGAGGACCGGCGCGGCGGCGAGGTGCGCTATCTGGGCGAGATCGCCAACACGCGCGAGGCGGTGCGCAAGCTGGTGGCCAAGTTGCTGAAGGCGCATGGCACCTTGCGCTTCTGCTACGAGGCCGGTCCCTGCGGCTATGGCCTGCATCGTCAGTTGACCGAGATGGGTCATCCGCGATTTACGGTAGGGCCGTTCGGCTGCTACACCAAATAAACAAGAAAAATGGGAAACAGGAGCAGGCTATGGGGTTGGTATTGCTGAGGTCATCCGGGCAGATGACGACCACGCCAAGGCCTTCCAGCACATACGCGCCGAGCTGCTTGATGAGTACCGGCAGCCTCACCCCTATCCTTGGATCATTGGCTATTCGGGCGGCAAGGATAGCACACTAGTTGCCCATCTGGTCTTCGAGATGCTCATGGCATTGCCCCCAAGCGAGCGGAGGCGTCAGGTGCACATCGTCGCCAACGACACGCTCGTCGAGAGCCCGCTCGTCGTCCAGCACATCATAGACAGCATCACCGCACAGCGCTATCATAGGCCGAAGCGGATCTGGAAAGACCGTCACGGCCGCCGCGATACTGCGGGCGATCCGCGAGAAGGCTCCGGTTCCACTGCTGGCGTTTGACTTCAAGGGCGACCTAGCGGGGTTCACAGGGACGCGCCAGGACGCGTCTTCGCTCGGCGATGCATTTGAAGCTGAAGTGATCGAACCGCCGCGCATGCCAATACCTCTGGATGTGCTCTCCATTAATGCCCGTGATGAAATCGGCATTGCCGAAGCGGCCTCAAGGTTCCGGGAGTCTTTCGCGCGGCTGAAAGGCAGCCGCCTCGGAGATCGGCAGCGCACGGCTCTCCATGAGGCGGCCAGTCGGGCGCTCAGGAGTGAGAGCCCCTGCGAGCTGCATCACATCCGCGATGCCCTGAGCAGCGTATATGCCGAACACGAGATGAGGGAAGACGGAGCGATCTCGACGATGGATGAGATTTGCCGCTTTCCGCTTTTCCAACCTACCCTGAGCCCCGCGGAGTTCTTCCAAAAGAGCTGGATCATCAAGCTGCCGCCGAACGTGGCTGAGGACAGTCGCACGATTGTTGTCAATCTGCTGCTGGATGCGCTCGACCAGTATCTCAACAGCTTGGTGGATGCTCAGAGCAGTGCAGACGGCGCGCGGGGTCTGCGCATCTTGTGCATGGTTGATGAGGCGCACCAGATTTTGGGAACGAAGCTGCCCTCGCTCTCACGCCTGATCCGCATGAGCCGGTCAAAGGGCGGTGCGATCATGCTGGTGTCGCAATCGCCCGACGATTTCCAGGGTGAGGATGACGATTTCCTTGATCAGATGGGGCTGGTCGCCGCCTTCTCGACCAATGCAAAACCGGGGAGCGCCGCACGGGTGCTGGGCAAGGGCGTGAACCTAACAACTTTGCAGACTGGCCAAGCCTATATCCGGCGGCGGAATGATCCTTCCGCGAGGAAGATCAAGGCCTGGTAAGGCCGCCGAAAATCGTTCGCCGCGAGCGCATCCTCGCGCAAGTGTTCGCTTGCCCCTCGACGACTGGGACAAGCCGATAAATGCGGCGGGAAGCTCCAGACGCTGTGAATAACACTTTGCGCGCTGTGCACTCGATGCGGGACGTAATTGCGAGACAGTCCATCGCTGGCGAGCGAGGGTAACGATGCTTCGGGTTCGTTCAGCACAGCGATGCCATTTTCGATGCCAGTTCCATCTCGACCGTGCGACTGGCGTCGAAGTGTTCAGGTCTGGCCTCGGATTTCTTCATTTTTTCGAAGGACTTAAGGACTCTGCACTGACTCATGCAGGTCGAGAGGTCCGGAGAATATCGGCCCGGAGAGACCGCTTCCGAGGCTCTTGCCACCGGGGCCGGTGTTCAGCCCCTCCCGTATAACCCTCGAAAACAACGAGAAAATCCGGCCGGAGCCGGATCGGGAGAACGCTTTCTCAAGGGCAAGTGGCGGAAGCGGTGGGATTCGAACCCACGGTGGAGTTTCCCCCACGCTGGTTTTCAAGACCAGAGCCTTAAACCACTCGGCCACACTTCCCCGCGGTCCGAAACCCTGCCCGGATCGCGCTGCCCGCATAAACGGCGCAGCTCGATTCTGAAAGTCCGTCCTTGTCCCGCCACGGGACGGCCGCAGTGGCGAATTCCGCTGATCGTGAAGGGGCAAGCATGCCTGTGCCCTTCCCACTGCTTGCGCAAATCGGTATGCTGACCACAAATTGCAGGCGGACCCCTGGGGAAAAGTGGCGACACAAGCCGCGGGTGCATGTGCCCGGACCCCGGGGAAACATCATCGTTTAAGCGCAGCGGACAGACTGTGCGGTTCTGAGGGCGGAAGATGGCAAGAGCAGGGCTTCGGTTCACGATCATCGGCCTGGCAGCAGCGGGCTTGCTGACAGGGTGCGTCGAGGGCGGCAGGGGCGGGGCCGACGGGGGCGGGGCAAGCTTTGCTGCGGCTACGGGCGGCACGAAGGCCGGAACCCGCGACGTCGAGGCACCCGAGGTCTTTCAGGCGACCGAAAAGGCGCTGTGGGACGGGCGGCCTTCGCTGGGCGGCATCTGGGTCGCCGCGCCCTCGGTCAAGAACCCGGAACGCGCGCTGATCGTCAACCAGGCGACCGGCAAGTCGGTCACCGGCGCGCTGTTCCGGCGCGAACGGGAAAACCCCGGCCCGCGGCTGCAACTTTCGTCCGACGCGGCCGAGGCGCTGGGCATCCTTGCCGGACAGCCGACCGAGATCCGGGTGGTCGCCTTGCGCAAGGAAGAGGTCAAGACTGCGGCGCCTGCGGCGGTTGCGGCCGAAGCGGCGCAGGCGGCCGGGACCAAACCGACCGATACGAAGTCCGGCGAGGCTGCCGCAATTGCCTCGGCAGCGCTTGCGGCGGTTGATGCCGGCAAACCGGCGCCGGCGGCTTCGGGGGCGCCGGCTGCTGCGCCAGGGGCTGCAACCGGCGCCGCTGCCGGCACCGTTGCGGGCGCCGCCGCTGTTGCGGCCGAGGAGCCGCCGAAGCGCAAGACCTGGAAGGAACGCCGCGCCGAGGCCAAGGCCGAGCGCGAGGCGAAGCGGCGCGCAGCAGCCGAGGCGAGGGCCGCTGCTTCCGCCGCCGAGGCCGAGGCCGCGCAGACCGCTGGCGGTGCCACGGGGTCGGCTGTCGCCCCGACCGCCACTGCCGCCACGGTGGCCGTCGCCCCGATCGAGGCTGCACCGCTGGACGCCCGCAAGCCCGAAGCCGTGGCTGCAAAGCCCGCAGCTGACAGCACCCGCAAGGTCGTCGGCGGCGCCGCGACCACCGCAGCGAAGCCGGCGGCCCCCGCCGCGGAAGCTGCGGCCCCTGTCGTTGCCAGCGGTCCGGTCCGGCCGATCCAGGTCGCTTCCTTCTCGAAGGAGGAAAATGCCCGGCGCGCCGCCGAGGCCCTGGCAAAGATCGGCCTGACTGCCACGCCGCAGAAGTCGGAGAAGGGCGGGCAGGCGGTCTGGGGCGTGGTGGTCCAGGGCGACGAGGCGGTGCTGAAGAAGATCAAGGCCGCCGGCTTCGCAGACGCCTATTTCCTGAAGTAAGCTGGGATCGCCCGTCATGCCGAACCGACTGCGCCTTGCCCTGACCCTGATCGCCGTCGCGCTGGCCGCCCTTCCGGCGCGCGCCTTCGAGACGGCCGCCACGGCCGCCTGGGTCTATGACATGACCACGGGCACCGTCCTGATGGACAAGAACGCCGACCAGCCGCTGCCGCCGGCCTCGATGTCCAAGCTGATGACCATCAACATGCTGTTCGAGGCCCTGAAGGATGGCCGCGTCACGATGGACACGCCCTTTGCGGTGTCGTCCCGGGCCAAGGCGATGGGCGGCTCGACCATGTTCCTGCAGGAAACCGACCGGCCGACGGTCAACGACCTGATCCACGGCATGATCGTGAACTCGGGCAACGATGCCTGCGTCGTCGTCGCCGAGGGGCTGGCCGGGACGGAAGAGGCCTTCGCCCGGCAGATGACGGAACGGGCGAGGGCGCTGGGAATGACGGCCTCGGTCTTTGCCAATGCCAGCGGCTGGCCCGACCCCAACCACCGGATGTCGATGCGCGACCTTGGCATCCTGGCCCGGCGCCTGATCCAGGACTTCCCGGAATACTATCCGATCTTCGCCGAGACCGAGTACAACTACAAGAACCGCGCCCCGGACAACCGCTTCAACCGCAACCCGCTCCTGACGCTGGGCATCGGCGCCGACGGGTTGAAGACGGGTCACACCTCCGAGGCCGGCTACGGCCTCGTCGGCTCGGCCAAGCAGGGCAACCGGCGGATCATCTTCGCGATCACCGGCCTGCCCTCGGACCGGGCCCGCGCCGAAGAGGCCGAACGCATCGTCGGCTGGGCCTTCCGGCAGTTCTCGGAAAAGACCATCGCCAGGGCCGGCGTCCGGGTGGCCGAGGCCGAGGTGCACATGGGTGCCACCCCGACCGTGGGCCTGGTTCCGGCCGAGGACATCCGCATGCTGGTCCCCGCGCTGGTCCAGGAAAGCCTGACCGCCGAGGTCGTCTACAACGGCCCGCTGATCGCCCCGGTCAGGCGGGGGGCCCCGGTCGCAGAGCTGATTGTCCATTCCCCCGATCTGCCCGACCGCCGAGTGCCCCTGGTGGCCGAGACCGATGTCGGAAAGGCCGGTTTCCTCGGGCGGCTGACCACGGCCGCAGGCGCGCTTTATGCCCGCTACATCGGGGCACCGGCCAGCTGAATGGCCGGGCTTTTCCTTTCGCTGGAAGGCATCGACGGGTCCGGCAAGTCCACGCAGGGCCGGCGCCTTGCCGAAACCCTGCGCCGCGCGGGCCATGCCGTCACCCTGACCCGTGAACCCGGCGGCAGTCCGGGCGCGGAAGAGATCCGCCGCCTGGTCCTTGAAGGCGCCAGCGACCGCTGGTCGGCCGAAACCGAGATCCTTCTCTTCACCGCCGCACGGCGCGACCATCTGGAAAAGACCATCCGCCCGGCACTTCTGCGCGGCGAGATCGTCATCACCGACCGCTTCGCCGATTCCACGCGGATCTTCCAGGGCATCACCCGCGGCGATCTGGCCGGGGTGGTGGACCGGCTGCACGCGCTGATGATCGGGATCGAACCGGACGTGACGCTGCTGTTCGATCTCGACCCGGCCCTGGGCCTTTCGCGCGCGCAGGCCCGCCCCGGCACGGAGATGCGGTTCGAGGACATGGGGCTTGCCTTCCAGACCCGCGCCCGCGAGGGCTTTCTGGCGCTTGCCGCCCGGGAACCGCGGTTCCGCATCATCGACGCCAGCGGCGATCCCGACACCGTCGCCGCCCGCGTACTGGACGCCCTCCGCCCGGTCCTTCCCCGGATCTGACCCGGCACCGACCGAGGCCCCGGCGCTGTCGGCCCAAAAATTGAGCATCCGATTGCGGGGCGAGCGCAAACTTCCCGGAAGCTCTTTTCCCCTGGCATGTGCTCTGTTCTAGTCGGAACAGGACGCGCAGGGGGTTAGTGGTGGCCCAGTTCAACGAGATGTTCCAGGGAACCGAAGTCCGGGCACCCTATGCAAGATTGCAGGACTGGGTCGCGACGATGCCGGAAGAGCTGCGCAGCCTCAAGCAGGCCGAGGCCGAGGCGCTGTTCCGCCGCATCGGCATCACCTTCGCGGTCTATGGCGAAGGCGGCGACCCCGACCGGCTCATTCCCTTCGACATGTTCCCCCGGGTCTTTTCCGCGATGGAATGGGCAAAACTCGAACGCGGCATCAAGCAGCGCGCGCAGGCGCTGAACGCCTTCCTAGTCGATGTCTATGGGCGCGGCGAAATCATCCGTGCTGGCCGCATCCCCGGGCGCCTGGTCTATCAGAACGAGGCTTACGAAAAGGCCGTCGCAGGCTTTGTGCCACCCAAGGGCGTCTATTCCCACATCGTCGGCGTCGATATCGTCCGCACCGGGCCGGACCAGTTCTACGTGCTGGAAGACAATTGCCGCACGCCCTCGGGCGTCAGCTACATGCTGGAATCCCGCGAGATCATGATGCGGATGTTCCCGCACCTGTTCCGCGAAAACCGGATCGAACCCGTCGATACCTATTCGGAAAAACTGCGCCGCACCCTGGCCAGCGTCGCCCCGGCGAAATGCGCGGGCGAGCCGACGGTGGTGATCCTTACCCCCGGCCATTTCAACAGCGCCTATTACGAACATTCGCTGCTGGCCGACCTGATGGGGGTGGAGCTGGTCGAAGGCCAGGACCTGTTCGTGGAAGGCGAATGCGTCTGGATGCGCACCACGGAAGGCCCGAAACGGGTGGACGTGATCTACCGCCGGATCGACGATGCCTTCCTCGACCCGCTCTGCTTTCGCCCCGATTCCATGCTGGGCATCCCCGGCCTGATGGATGTCTACCGCTCGGGCGGGGTCTCGATCTGCTCGGCGCCGGGGGCAGGGGTGGCCGACGACAAGGCGGTCTATACCTACGTCCCCGACATGATCCGTTTCTACCTCGGCGAAGAGCCGATCCTTCAGAACGTGCCCACCTGGCAATGCGGCAGGCCCAATGACCTTGCGCAGGTGCTGGACAAGCTGCCGGACCTGGTGGTGAAGGAAGTCCATGGCTCGGGCGGCTACGGCATGCTGGTGGGTCCCAAGGCCAGCCGGGACGAGATCGACCGCTTCCGCGCAAAGCTGATCGAGGATCCCGGAAACTATATCGCCCAGCCCGCGCTGGCGCTGTCCACCGTGCCCACCTTCGTCGAGGAAGGCATCGCCCCCCGCCACGTCGACCTGCGCCCCTATTGCCTGGTCGGCGAACGGATCGAACTGGTCCCCGGCGGTCTGACGCGGGTGGCGCTGACGGAGGGCTCGCTGGTGGTGAACTCCAGCCAGGGCGGCGGGGTCAAGGACACCTGGGTTCTGGCGGAGTAGGGACATGCTGAGCCGCACCGCTGCCAACCTCTACTGGATCGCCCGCTACATGGAGCGCGCCGACACGGTCGCGCGGCTGCTGGAGGTGGGCAGCCGGATCAGCCTGCTGCCCTCGGCGCAGGGCTATCGCAGCGAATGGGACAGCCTGTTGCAGGCCACCGGCATGGCCCATGCCTTCGCTGCCAAATACGGCGACCCGGTGCAGCGCAATATCGAAAGCTTCCTGTTCTTCGACCGCGACAACCCGTCCTCCATCGCCAGTTGCATCACCGCCGCCCGCGAAAACGGCCGCATCGTCCGCACCGCACTGACCACCCAGGTCTGGGACGCGCTGAACACCGCCTTCCAGGAACTGCGCCAGCTGGAGCGGGCCGAACGCTCGACGCTGGACCTGTCGCGCCTGACCGACTGGACCATGCGCCACGCCGCCATGCTGCGTGGTGCCATCGACGCCACGCTTCTGCGCAATGACGGGTTCAACTTCCTGAATATCGGCTATTATCTGGAACGCGGCGACAACACGGCCCGGCTGATGGACGTCAAATACTACGTTCTTCTGCCGCGCGTCGATTTCGTCGGCTCGGGGCTGGACAACTACCAGTGGTCCACGCTTCTGCGCGCGATGGGGGCGCTGCGCGCCTTCCACTGGGCCTATGGCGGCGAGGTCACGGCCTCGAAGATCGCCGACTTCCTGATCCGCAACCCGCAGTCGCCGCGATCATTGGCGACCTGCACCGCAGGACTCGTGAACCACCTCGGCCGCATCGCCAAGGCCTACGGCCGCGAGACCGCGGCGCAGGATTGCGCCCGCGCCCTGCTGGCCGGGATCGAAAGCGTGACCGTCGACCGGATCTTCGAGGAAGGTCTGCACGAATTCCTCACCCGCTACATCACCGAAGCCGCCACGCTGGCCACGGCGATCCACGACAGCTACCTCAGCGGAGAGATGCGCTGATGCGCCTGACCGTCGACCATGTGACCCGCTACGCCTACGACCACCCGGTGAGGTCGGTCGTGCAAAGCCATCGGCTCTCGCCCTCGGTCTTCGCTGGCCAGAAGGTGATCGACTGGGAGGTGACGGTGACCGGCGGCGTGAAGGGTGCGCAGCATCGCGACGGGGCAGGGGACCTGGTGCAGGGCTGGACCATCGCCGGCCCGGTCAGCGAGATCGCGGTTGCGGTCCGGGGCACGGTCGAGACAACGGATCTTGCAGGCGTCCTGCGCGGCCACCGCGAAACCGTGCCGCCGGACTGCTATCTGCGCGAGACGACACCGACCCGCGCCGATGTCGCGCTGGTGACGCTTGCCCGGTCCGCCAGCGGGGAGGATCTGCTGCAACTGGCCCATGCCCTGTCGGCCGCGGTCTCGGATGCCATCGCCTACCGCCCCGGTGTCACCCATGCCCATACCACCGCAGCCGAGGCGCTGGCCCTGGGCGAGGGCGTCTGCCAGGATCATGCCCATGCCCTGATCGCCGTCGCCCGGATCCGTGGGATTCCGGCGCGCTATGTCTCGGGATACCTGTCCGCAAGCGCGGACGGCAGCGCGCATGAGGCCGCGCATGCCTGGGCCGAGCTGCATGTTCCCGGGCTTGGCTGGGTCGGGTTCGATCCGGCCAACCGGGCCTGCCCCGACGACCGCTACATCCGGCTCGGCTCGGGCTTCGACGCGCAGGATGCAGCACCGATCCGCGGGATCGCGCGCGGGGCCGCGGTCGAGGTCATGGATGTGACGGTTGCGGTTCTCCAGACGGCCCAATAGTCTGCGCGGTAAACGGGGACCGTTCATGACCTACTGCGTTGGCCTTCTTCTGAACGACGGCATGGTGCTGCTGTCGGACACGCGCACGAACGCGGGGCTCGACAACATCTCCACCTACCGCAAGATGTTCACCTTCGTGGAACCGGGCGAACGCGTGATCGTCATCATGACGGCAGGCAGCCTCTCGGTCTCGCAGACCACCATCGCCCAGCTGCGCGAGGCGATCGAGGACCCCGAGGCCACGCCGGAAACCTCGATCATGCTGGCGCCCACGCTTTTGAAGGTGGCCGAGATCGTCGGGGACCGCCTGGCGCGCGTCCGGGCCGAGATCGACCAGAAGCTGTCGGTGATGCAGGGCGCATCGGCCTCGATGATCGTCGCCGGCCAGCGCAAGGGCGGGACGATGCGGCTGTTCCTGATCTACCCGGAGGGCAATTTCATCGAGGCGACCGAGGATACGCCCTTCCTCCAGATCGGCGAGCACAAATACGGCAAGCCGATCCTGGACCGGGTGGTGAAGCCCACGACCAGCCTGTCGGATGCCACCAAGGCGGTGCTTCTGTCGATGGATTCGACCCTGCGGTCGAACCTGTCGGTCGGCATGCCGCTGGACCTCTGCGTGATCGAACGCGACGCCTGCCGCATCAGCCAGTCGCGGCGGATCGAGGCCGGCGATCCGGCCTTCCGCGCCATGTCCGAGGCCTGGTCGAACGCGCTGCGCGACGGGTTCGCGAAGATCGTGATCTGAGGTCTACAGCGCCTGTCCCGCGGCCCAGCCGCTGGACCAGGCCCACTGGAAGTTGTAGCCGCCAAGCCAGCCGGTGACATCCACCACTTCGCCGATGAAGTAGAGGCCCGGCACCCCCTGGGCCTGCATCGTGCGCCCGTCCAGCGCCCTGGTGTCCACCCCGCCCAGCGTGACTTCCGCGGTGCGGTAGCCTTCCGTGCCGACCGGCACCAACCGCCAGGCGTTGATCCCCGCCGCGATCCGGTCCAGCGCCGCGCCCGGCAGTTCCGCCAACGGGCCCGTGACGCCGGATGCCTCGGCCAGTTGCCGCGCCAGCCGGTCCGGCAACCAGTGGCCAAGGACCGTGCGCAGGGCGGCCTTGCCCTGTGCCGCCTTTGCCGCCCTGAGACCCGCCGCCATGTCCTGGCCTGGCAGCAGATCGACCAGGATCGGATCGCCCTCGCGCCAGTAGGACGAGACCTGAAGGATCGCCGGTCCCGACAAGCCGCGATGGGTGAACAAAAGCGCCTCGTCAAAGCCGGTCCGCCCCGCGCTGACCCGGGCATGGACCGAAACTCCGGCGAGAGGTCGCATCCAGGCCAGTTCCTGTTCGGCAAAGGCCAGCGGCACCAGCGCGGGCCGGGTCTGGACCAGGGGCAGGCCGAAGCGTTCGGCCAGCTGGTAGCCGAATCCCGTCGCTCCCATCTTCGGAATCGACTTGCCCCCGGTCGCCACGACCAGCGCCTTGGTCTTCTGTACCCCGCGCGGGGTCGCGACCGTGAACCGCGTGTTCTCTCGCCGCACTTCGCCCAGGGCGCAGTCCAGCCACAGCGTGACGCCGGCGCGTTCCATGTCGCCGACCAGCATCGCCACGACCTGCGTCGCAGGGCCATCGCAGAACAGCTGCCCGAGGGTCTTTTCGTGCCAGGCGATGCCGGCGGCATCGATCCGGGCGATGAAATCCCACTGCGTGAACCGTTTCAGCGCCGACAGGGCAAAGCGCGGGTTCTGCGACAGGAATCGCTCGGGCGCGATGCCGAGGTTGGTGAAGTTGCACCGCCCCCCGCCCGAGATTCGGATCTTCTCGCCCGGGGCCCTGGCATGGTCAATGACCAGCACGCGGCGACCGCGCCGCCCGGCCTCGATCGCCGCCATCATGCCGGCAGCCCCGGCGCCCAGGATGATCGCGTCCCATGCCATGCGCCCGTCCTAGCTGCAGGCACCGGGTCCGGCAAGCCGTGACGCATGACCGAAAATTTCCGCGCTGGGGCCTTGCACGCCCCAAGTCCCTTCGCTAAACACCGCCGCACGGTTGGGGCGTCGCCAAGTGGTAAGGCAGCGGTTTTTGGTACCGCCATACCTAGGTTCGAATCCTAGCGCCCCAGCCAACCTTACCCGAACATCGCGGAAATCCGGTCGGGCAGCTGGCCCAGCGCGGGAACGGGCGCGCGTCCGCCTGGCCGGTGCGGCCCGGCCTCAAACCCGCAGCGGATTGGCCTTGGCCAGCCGGTCGAACTCCATCAGGCTTTCGACCAGGGACGGCATCTGGTGCAGAGGGACCATGTTCGGTCCGTCCGACGGTGCGCGGTCTGGCTCCTCGTGCGTCTCGATGAAGACCCCGGAGATGCCCAGCGACACCGCGGCGCGCGCCATCACCGGGGCGAATTCGCGCTGGCCGCCCGAACTGCTGCCTTGTCCGCCCGGCTGCTGTACGGAATGGGTCGCATCCATGACCACCGGCCAGCCGGTCCGCGCCATGATCGGCAGCGCGCGCATGTCGGCCACCAGCGCGTTGTAGCCGAAGCTGACCCCGCGCTCGGTCAGCAGGATGCGGTCGTTCCCGGTGGAGGCGACCTTGGCCGCCACATTCGCCATGTCCCAGGGCGCCAGAAACTGGCCCTTCTTGATGTTCACCACCGCCCCGGTCTCGCCGGCGGCCAGCAAGAGGTCGGTCTGGCGGCACAGGAAGGCCGGGATCTGGATCACGTCGACCACCCCCGCCGCCGCGCGCGCCTGGGCGGCGTCGTGCACATCGGTCAGGACCGGCATCCCCATCGCGCGCACCGCGGCCAGGATCTTCAGCCCCGTCTCCATCCCGAGGCCCCGCTTGCCGGACAGCGAGGTGCGGTTGGCCTTGTCGTAACTTGCCTTGAACACGTATTGCGCGCCCGCGGCCCGGCAGGCCTCGGCCATCTGCCCCGCGATCATCTGGGCATGGTCGAGGCTTTCAAGCTGGCACGGTCCCGCGATCACCAGAAGCGGGCGGTCGTTGCCGACGGTCAGCCCGCCGATCTTCACATCCTTCATGCCAAATCCTTGCGTCCGATCCTTACGACGAGACCTGTTCCCGCAGGATCGCGGCGGTCATCGAGACCATGAGGTAAATCCCCAGAAGGATCAACATGGTGACCAGCGTGTTCTCGAAGGCGCGGGGATAGGAGGGCTCGTCCGGCGGGATCGGGCTGACCGACAGCGACAGATAGCGCACCTGACGGTTCGCCTCGATCCGCGCGGTTTCCATCGATTGCAGCGCCTGGGCCAGCAGCATCTGCCGCGTCTGCATGTCCGCCTGGGCGACCAGAAGCTCGCCCTGCACCTCGGCCAGGCTGGTCACGCCACCGCTGTTTTCCGTCAGCCGGGCACGCAGCGCCGCGACCTCGCCCTCCAGCGTGGCGATCCGGCGCTTGACCGGCTCCATCCGCGCCTGGTTCGGGTTGGGGTTCGCTTCCATCTGCGCCAGCGACAGCCGTTCCTGGGTCAGCTGGCTCTCAAGCCCGCTGATCTGGCCGACGATCAGCCCGACCTCGGAATCGGTCGAGAGGATCTTGAACTTCTCCTGCAACTCGATCAGTCGGCGCTGCGAGGCGAGCAGCGCTTCCTGGGCCGCGTCATATCCGGCCTGGGCGTCGCGCATCTGGTCCTCGCGCAGCCGTTGCGTCAGGTGGTCCACCTGGCCCTCGGCATAGGAGATCAGCTGGCGCGACCAGTCCGCCGCGACCTGGGGATCGGCGGCCATCACGTCCATCCGGATCACGCCCTCAGTCGTGTCGAACGAGATCTTCAGGAACTTCTTGTAGACCTTGTAGGCCGCCTCCAGCGAGGCATCGGGGTCCAGCCTTTGCAGCGGATCGAAGCGTTCGTCCTGAAAATGACGACGGAAGCCAAGGTCGGCATCCAGCCGCGCCATCGCCTCGCGCGATTGCAGATAGCCCTGCACGGCGATCGAATCCTGCGAGGTCGCGAAGGCCGTGCCCGAGAACAGCCCGCCCAGCGATCCGCCCGAAGAGGCGGGGCCGGCCTGCTGAATAACGAACTCGCTGCGCACCGAATAGATCGGCGTGGCGATCATGTAGAAATACCAGCCGGCCAGGAAGGTGGGCAGCATCACGAAGGCAAAGAGCCTTGCGCCCAGCAGCGCCAGCCTGCGGCGGCGGCGGCGGGCGATGTCCTTCTGCATCCGCAGGATTTCTGCCGCCTGATTGACCTCGGCGCGCTGCTCGGTCGAAGGTACGGCGATCGGCTTCACCTTCTTCGGCAACTGCACCTGGTCGCCCGGCAGGCGCGTCAGCTCGCGGCTGGCCCGGGGCGGTGGTGGCGCATCCGCGCCGGCATCCGCACTGTTCGAACTGACGATCCGCAGCAGCGAGGCGCGCGAGAAGGGGTCGATCCCGGCCTCGCGCAACTGGCGGACGGCGTCGAATTCCGAGACGGGCCTGATCCCGTGCTTTTCGGCGATCAGCAGCGCGCGCCGCAACTGGCGGCTGGTCAGGCCTTCGGCAGCGATCGCCGCCAGGGCCGCCTCGACCTGTTCGGGCGTCCCGGCCTCTGCGGCGGGGGCCTGCGCGGTCGCCCGGGCCGGTTCCGCGCCCTCGGTCGTTTCCGCGACGGGGGCGGCCGCCGGCCCGGGGCGATCCGCGTCACGCCGGAAGTCGAGGTTGCCGAACCCGTCCTCATGGGTGTCGAAGATCCCCGTGCCGTCGCCGCCCGCTTCGGGAAGGGCCGGTCTTTCGACCCGGCGGGTGTGATAGCGGGCGGCCTTAGGATTGGTAGTCATAAAGACGTTTCGCTTCTTCAAGGGTCTCGAACTGGTAGAGCTTGCCGTCCTTCAGCACCGCCGCCGACCGGCAGAACCGTTCCAGCGTCTTGGCCGAATGCGACACGATGACGACGGTCGCCTGCTTCAGCCGTTCCTGAAGGATGTTGCCCGCCTTCCGGTTGAACTCGACATCCGAAGTGGCGGGCATGCCTTCGTCGATCAGGTAGATGTCGAACTCGATCGACAGAAGCAGCGCGAAGCAAAAGCGCGACCGCATGCCCGAGGAATAGGTGGCCAGCGGCATCTCGAAATATTCGCCAAGCCCGCAGACCCAGCGGCAGAAGCTTTCGACATAATCCGGGTCAAGCCCGTAGAGCCGCGCGATGTAGCGGCAGTTTTCCCGGGCCGAATGCTTGTTGTTCACCCCGCCCATGAACCCCAGCGGGAAGGACACGCGCGAGGTCTTGCGGATCGTGCCCTCGTCCGGCTTTTCCAGGCCCGCCATCATGTTGATGATCGTGGTCTTGCCGGTCCCGTTCGCGGCCAGGATCCCCATCGAATTGCCGAGGTCGATGCGGAACGAGGCGCGGTCAAGGATCACCTTGCGCTGCTTCCCGGTCCAGAACGACTTCGATACGTTGCGGAACTCGATCATCGATGGCCTCGGTACCCGGCGGTCGGGCGTCTGTGTCCCGATTACCGGCATATCGTTAACATCGGGTTTGTGGCCTTGAAAGGGCAGCAACGGGGAAAGCAGGGATTTCGGGCCCGGAGCTGCCGCCTGTTCACGCATCCGTCACCCCCCTGCATCGGCAGGGGCCGCCGGCCAAGGCCCGCCTTGCGCAGTGGGCGGCAAGCAGTCAGGGTCGCGCCATGACGCTTGCTGCCGAAATCCGGGCCTGTCAGCTGTGTCGCGGGCGCTTTGCCGCCACCGCGACCGCCCACCAGCCGCGCCCCGTCGTCTGGTTCCGCCCGGGCGCGCGGCTGCTGATCGCCGGCCAGGCCCCTGGCGCGCGGGTGCATGACAGCGGTCGGCCCTTCACCGACCGCTCCGGCGACCGGCTGCGCGACTGGATGGGGGTGACCGCGGCCGAGTTCTACGACCTGTCCCGCGTGGCGATCGTGCCGATGGCCTTCTGCTTTCCCGGCTATGACGCCAGGGGCGCGGACCTGCCGCCGCCGCCGGTCTGCGCGCAGACCTGGCGCGCGCGCGTGATGGACAGCCTTGGCCCTCTGCCGCTGACCCTTCTTGTCGGCGGGGCTGCAATCCGCTGGCATCTGGGCCTGCGGGACGTGACGCAGGCCGTGGCCGATTGGCGCGCCCCGGCCTTGCGTGGCGTCTTTCCCTTGCCGCATCCCTCGTGGCGGAATACGGGGTGGCTGAAACGCCATCCGTGGTTCCGGGCCGAGCTTCTTCCGGCCCTGCGCGCCCGGGTGCGAGAGGTGCTGGATGTCTGAACTCGTGACCCTGCTCGATGCCGCCCACGCCGCCGTCTCGGCCGACCCCGGGAACGAGGCGCTGCGCCTGCGCTTCTTCGAACGCCTCGCCGATGGCGAGATGGTGATCCTCCTGGAACGCGAAGCCCAGGGCGACAGCCTGGAGCCGAAGGTGTTCCAGCTTGAGGACGGCCCCGTGGTCCTGGTCTTCGACAGCGAGGAGCGGCTGGCCAGCTTCACCGGCGGGATCACCCCCTATGCCGCGCTGCCGGGCCGGGTGATCGCGGGGCTTCTGAAAGGGCAGGGGATCGGCATGGGGGTGAACCTGGGCGTGGCACCTTCGTCGATGCTGCTCCCGCCCGAGGCGATGGACTGGCTGGCCGAGACGCTGGACGGCGGGCCGGAGGAGGTTCGGGCCCTGCCGCAGGACTTCCTGCCGCCCTCCGTGCCCGAGGCGGTGATCGCAGCGCTGGATGCCAAGCTGGCGCGGGCAGGGGGCCTTGCCACCGCGGCACTTCTGGCCGGAGTCGTCTATCGCGACGGGCGGCGCGGGCATCTTCTGGCGGTTCTGGACGCGGCCGAGGGCGCCGAGGCGGCGCTTGCCCGGGCGATGAACGAGGCGCTGGTGTTCTCTGGCATCGAGGCAGGCGAGTTGGACGTGGCCTTCCTCCGTGCCTCGGACCCCGCCGCCGCCGTCATGGCTCGCGTCGCGCTGCGCTTTGACCTGCCGCCCCCCGAGGTTCAGGCCTTGACCCCGGCAGCCCCCGGCATGGACCCCTCGCGCCCGCCGAAGCTGCGGTAAGGAAATTGAGCGCCTTGCGGCGCAAGCCCTTGTCTCGCCTCTGGCCGTTCCGGCCAACCGGCTCGGGTGGCCTTCGGCGAGAGTATTTGGCACATGGGCAAGCTGAAAAATGGGGTAACTAGATACCGCTCTTGCAGAGCATTGATTTTGCTATGTTAAATCTTGGGCGCGGCGCTTGACGCTGCGTGGAGCTTCGGCGATAAGCCTGCATCCGAGTTTCCGGGGGCATCTTGCCCCCTTCTTCTTTGGGAAAGCCATGAAAACCTTCACCGCTACTCCGGCGGACATCGAGAAGAAGTGGATCCTGATCGACGCCGAGGGCGTTGTGCTGGGCCGCCTCGCCACGATCGTCGCCAACATCCTGCGCGGCAAGAACAAGCCGACCTTCACTCCCCACATGGACATGGGCGACAATGTCATCGTCATCAACGCCGACAAGGTGCAGATGACCGGCAAGAAGCGCGACGAAAAGGTCTACTACTGGCACACCGGCCACCCCGGCGGCATCAAGAGCCGGACCGCGCGGCAGGTGCTGGAAGGCGCCCACCCCGAGCGTGTGGTGGTCAAGGCCGTCGAGCGCATGATCACCCGCAACCGCCTGGGCCGCCAGCAGATGACCAACCTGCGTGTCTATGCCGGCAGCCAGCACCCGCATGAGGCGCAGCAGCCCACCGTTCTGGACGTCAAGTCCATGAACCCGAAGAACACCCGGAGCGCGTGATCATGGCCGACATCAAATCTCTCGATGACCTGAAATCGGCCGTCGGTTCGGCCCCCGCCGCTGTCGAGGCCGCTCCGCGCGTTCCCGTCCGCGACAAGCTGGGCCGTTCCTACGCGACCGGCAAGCGCAAGGATGCTGTCGCCCGCGTCTGGGTCAAGCCCGGTTCCGGCAAGGTCGTGGTCAACGGCAAGGAAATGGCGGTCTACTTCGCCCGTCCCGTGCTGCAGATGATCCTGAAGCAGCCCTTCACCGTGGCGAACGTGGAAGGCCAGTTCGATGTCTACGCGACCGTCGCCGGGGGCGGGCTCTCGGGCCAGGCCGGTGCGGTGAAGCACGGGATCTCCAAGGCGTTGCAATTGTACGAACCCGCCCTGCGCCCCGCGCTGAAGGCCGCGGGCTTCCTGACCCGCGACAGCCGCGTCGTCGAGCGGAAGAAATACGGCAAGCCGAAGGCCCGCCGGTCGTTCCAGTTCTCCAAGCGATAACCGCTATCCCGGGCTGTGCTACAGCGCAGCAAACCACAGAAGGCCCGCCCGATCGGCGGGCCTTTTCAATTTCCTGCATCGATTGTTTCGGGATTTGGTCAAAGTTAGGAGTTGGCGTGTGTACCAACTTCAGGGGTGATATCAAAATGCGTAGGTGGAAAAAGGTACTGACCCGCAAGGACCGGCCCTGGCTGTCTGGATTGGCCGAGGAAGGATGGTCGGGCAAGGTCGGGGCTTCGGTCGTCGAGATCGGTCGCTTCAGCTATGGGGTGGAACACTCGGCAATCCGGCAGTGGGGAGAAGGCGCTGCGCTCAGAGTGGGGGCTTTCTGCTCCGTCGCATACGGCTTGACGGTATTCCTCGGCGGCAATCACCGCGTTGACTGGGGCACCACCTATCCCTTCGGCCATGTCTTCGTCGGCGCCTTCGGTGGCCGCGATATCGTCGGGCATCCGCAGACCAATGGCGATGTCGTCATCGGCAACGACGTCTGGATCGGGATGAACGTCACCATCATGTCCGGCGTGACGATCGGGGACGGGGCGGTGATTGCCGCGAACTCCACCGTCGGAAAATCGGTCGGCCCCTACGAGATCTGGGGCGGCAACCCGGCCCGCCTCATCAGGCCGCGCTTTCAGGAAGCCATTTCGCGCCGGCTTCACGCGCTGCGTTGGTGGGACTGTTCCCAGGCCACGATCCGAGAGCTGGTGCCGCTTCTGTCGATGCCGCCCGACGACGCGATCCTGGACAGGATGGAAGAGATCGTCGCCAGTGACCCGTCCCGCCGCCGAGACCAAAAAAACGGGCCGGTGTGACCCGGCCCAGTTCAGGGGTAAGAGCGCGAACGCTCGGGGGAACTGGCGGTCAAGGCTGCCAGAAGGGTTTGGCGGCTTCGCGGCGGGCCTCCTGCGCGTCCAACCCGATGTCGCGCAAGAGATGCGCGTCCAGATGGGCCAGGTGCTGGCGGTCGCGGCGGCGGGCGAGGGCTTCGGTCAATGCGGTCAGGCTGCGTGCAACGAAGCCCCTGCCGGCGTGCAGCGAACGGGTCTGGATCTGGGTCTGGGGCATTTGCGCCTCCTGCGATTTGTATTGATACAATAAGCCAGTCTCTGTAGGAACAATGTAGCTCTCTCCGCAAATGAGTCGCCAGAGGATTATTGTGACTGATACAAGTTGGTCTCCCGATCTGACTCAATTCCCCGGTCCGAAGTATCTTGCCCTTTCCCGGGCGCTGCGCGAAGCGATCCGCAGCGGCGAGCTTCCGGCGAATACGCAGCTGCCGACGGTGCGGGATCTGGCCTGGCGGCTGCATCTGACGCCGGGGACCGTGGCGCGGGCTTATCAGCTGGCGACGCAAGAGGGGCTTCTTGCCGCCACGGTGGGGCGGGGGACCTTCGTTGCGGCGCAGACGCCGCGCCTGGGGCCGACCCAGCCGCTTTACACCGAAAGGATCACCGGCGGCACGACGGGTCTTGTCGATCTGCGCCCGCCGCAGGTGCCCGAGGTGGGCCAGGCCGAGGCCTTCCGTGCCGCACTGCTGGACATGGCGACGACGACGGGGCAGGGCTGGCTCGACTACACCAGCCAGATGGGCGAGGCCGCCCTGCGCGCCGAAGTGGTGCGCTGGATGGGCGACCGAATCCTTGGCCCCATCGGTCCCGAGGACGTGGCGCTGACCCATGGCGGGCAGAACGCGATCCACCTCATCTTCGATTGCTGCCTGCGCGGAGAGCGGCCCGTGGTGCTGATCGAGGAACTGGCCTATCCGGGCTTCCGCTATGCCGCCCGCGCCGCCCGGGCGGAAGTGGTGGCGGTCGAGATCGACGAACACGGCATCGTGCCCGCCGCGCTCGAGGCCGCCTGCCGCCGCCACGGCGCGCAGGTCCTCTGCCTGACGACCGAGGCGCAGAACCCCACCACCGGCCGGATGCCGATCCGCCGGCGGCAGGAAATCGCCGAGATCGCCCGCGCCTACGACCTTCAGGTCCTGGAGGACGACTGCTATTCCGTGGCCGTATCCGACATTCCTTCGCTGCGCGCGCTTGCGCCCGAAAGGGTCTGGCTGGTGGGGTCGGTTTCCAAGACGGTGTCGGCCGCGCTGCGCTTTGGCTATGTGATCTGTCCGGCGGGCATGGGCGAGGCCGGGCGGCTGACGGCGCAGCACGGGTTCTTCGCCCTCTCGCGGCCCGTGGCCGACCTGATGCTGCGGCTGTTCCAGACTGGCGCTGCGCAGCGCATCCGCGAAGCCGTCCAGGCCGAATTCGCCTTGCGTCAGCAGATCCTGGTCAATCACCTTGGCGCCTTCGATCTGGGCTGGCAGCCCGGCGTGCCCTTCGTCTGGCTGCGCCTGCCGCAGGGCTGGCGCGCGTCCACCTTCCTGCGCACCGCCGAAAGCCGCGGCGTGCTGGTCCGGTCGGCCGACGAATACGCCCTCGTCCACGCCCGCGCCCCGAACGCCGTCCGCATCGCCATCGCCGCCGCCTTGCCCCGCGACGCTTTCGAGACCGCGATGCGCACCCTCGCCGATCTCCTCGCCCGACCGCCAAGCGACCTGCTGGTGTGAAATTCCCGACCTGTTGCAAAAGGGACTCGCTCACGCGGATTTGCCCATAGGCCCCGTTGACCGCTTTGCCGCCCTTGCCGCACCCTTTCGGCACGAGCAGAAAACAAGAAGGTCCGAAAAATGGGACTGCAACATACGTTCCACGCGCCGCATGGTGGCGCGGATTTCCTTGGCTGGCGCAAGACCATGGCTGGCAGCACCGAGATCGTCTATGACGACGGCGTGGCGCGGCGGATGATCTGGCGCGTGGCCTCCGACGACCCCTCCGAAGCCCGCATCGCCGAAGCGCTGCGCGTCGCGGTCGGCTCCATCCGCGTGGTGCCGACGCTTTACGACGAGCTGAAGAAACGGGCGATCGCGATCGAACGCGTCGCCTCGTGACCGAGGGGCGGACCGAGGAGGCATGATCCTCCCCGGTCTGCCTGCTCATCGGGGTTGATTTGCCCGCCGATTGATGGCCCTCTTGCCGAGGTGTGGCCGTCTGGGTTAGATTTGATCAAATAACAAGGCCACCAAAGCGTGGCGGGACAGGGGGGCAAGATGGCTGCAACGCCAAGATCCGAGGCCAGGGCTGGTCTCAAGCTGATCAGTCCGACAGCGATATATGTGATCGTCTTGCTGGCGCTCCCGCTGGCGACGGTGCTGGTCTATTCGATGATGACCGGCGGGCGGGGCAATGTGTCCCTGCCTCTGACCATTGCCAACTATGCCGAACTCTGGTCGAAGCCCGTCTACGGCTACATCCTGCTGAAATCGCTGCTGGTGGCGCTTTCGGTCACCTTCATCACCGTGGTGCTGGCCTATCCGGTCGCCTATTTCGTCAGCTTCCACGTCAAGCCCGACCGGAAAAGCCTGTGGCTGTTCCTGATCACCATTCCGTTCTGGACCAGCTACATCATCCGCGTCAGCCTCTGGTTCGTGATCCTCGGCTATGACGGCATCCTCGACAAGGCGTTGATGTCGCTGGGGATCATGAACACCCAGCTGAACTTCTCCAGCTACGGCATCCCGGCGATCATCTTCGTCCTGGCGCATGCCTATGCCCCCTTCGCCGTCCTGCCGATCTTCGTCAGCCTGGAGAAGGTTGACCGTTCGCTGCTCGAGGCCGGCCAGGACCTCGGCGAAAGCCGCTGGGTCACCTTCCTGCGCGTGACGCTGCCCCTGTCGATGCCCGGCGTGATCGCCGCCGCGCTGATCGTCTTCATCCCGACCGTGGGCGACTATGTGACGCCGAAACTCGTCGGCGACGGGCGCGAGCCGATGATCGCGAACTTCATCGAGACTGCCCTCCTGAAGCTGCGCAACTACCCGCAGGGCTCGGCCTTCGCGGTGGTCTCGATGCTGATGGTCGGTATCGTCAGCGTGGTCTTCGTGCTGCTCAACCGCCGCTTCATCGGAGGCTCGAAATGAAGGCCCCCTGGCTGCGCGGCTTCACGCTGTTCTACCTGCTGTTCCTCTACAGCCCGATCCTTTTGCTGCCGATCTTCGCCTTCAACGATTCGAAGGTCGTCTCCTTCCCGCTGTCGGGGTTCACGACCAACTGGTTCGTCGAGATGTGGGCGGACAAGAACCTGCGCATCGCCGCCAAGAACAGCCTGATCATCGCGCTGTCGGTGGCCACGCTGTCCACCATCCTGGGCATCTTCGCGGCCCGCGCCTCGGTGCGCTATCGCTTTCCGGGCAAGGCGCCGCTCATGGGCCTCATCATGCTGCCCCTGGTCCTGCCCGAGATGATCGTCGCCATGTCGCTGCTGGTCGTGCTGCTGTCGATCGGCGTGCCCCTGTCGCTGCTGACCGTCATCATGGGCCAGGTCCTGATCTGCACCCCCTTCGCCGTCGCAATCCTGACCTCGGCCTTCCAGTCGCTCGATCGCTCGCTGGAAGAGGCGGCGCTCGATCTGGGCGAGACGCAGTGGAGCACCTTCCGCCTCATCATCCTGCCCCTGGTCATGCCGGGGATCCTGGCCTCGTTCCTGATCTGCTTCACCATCTCGTTCGACGAATTCATCATCGCGAACTTCCTTGGTTCGGGCCGGCCGATCCTGTCGGTCTACATCTTCGGCCAGTTCCGCTTTCCGTCCAAGGTGCCTTCGATGCTGGCCTTGGGGACGGTGCTGGTCTGCTTCTCGATCATCCTGCTCGGCTTTGCCGAGTACATGCGCCGCCGCGGCATCGCCAAGGCCGGGGGCAAAGATGCCGGAGGATTCCTGTGACCTATTCCGACGACCGCGCGACGATGATCGAGTTCAAGGACGTCCACAAGTACTACGGCGACTATCACGCCCTGCGCGGGATCAACGGCACGATCAAGGCGGGAGAGTTCTTCTCGCTCCTCGGCCCCTCGGGCTGCGGCAAGACCACGCTTCTGCGCACCATCGCGGGGTTCGAGGACATTTCCTCGGGCGTCATCATGATCGACGGCAAGGACATGGCCGGGGTGGCCGCGAACGCGCGCCCCACCAACATGGTGTTCCAGAGCTACGCGATCTTCCCGCACATGTCGGTGGCCGAAAACGTGGGCTTCGGCCTGCGCAAGGACCCGCGCTCGAAGGAGGAGAAGGCGAGGGCCGTTGCCGAAGCCTTGGAGATGGTCGGCCTCAAGGGCTACGGCAACCGCGCTGCCCATGCGCTTTCGGGCGGCCAGCGCCAGCGGGTGGCGCTGGCGCGCGCGCTGATTCTGAAGCCCAAGGTGCTGCTGCTGGACGAACCGCTCTCTGCGCTGGACAAGAAGATGCGCGAGCACATGCAGGTTGAGCTCATCAAGCTGCAACGTCAGGTCGGCATCACCTTCATCCTCGTCACCCATGACCAGGAAGAGGCGCTGGTCATGTCCGACCGCATCGCCGTGATGTTCGAAGGCGAGATCGCGCAGCTGGCCGACCCCGAGACGCTGTATCGCCGCCCGGCGACGAAGAAGGTCGCCGACTTCATCGGCACGATGAACTTCGTCCCGGCGACGATCCTGTCGGAAACCGGCAATGCCGTGGAGGTCGATGCCAAGGGCCTCGGCCGGGTGATGCTGGACATCGACCAGGCCCCCGCCAAGGCCGGCGAAAGCCCCGTCGTGGGCCTGCGGCCCGAGACGCTGACCTTGCTCTACGACGATCAGAAAGCCCCCGAGCGCGAGACGGATGGCGTCATCGACGAGGTGATCTACTTCGGCGACATGACCTACTACGACGTCTATCTTGGCGGGACGGACGTGGAAGTGCGCCTGTCGATGCGCAACGTCCCCGGCCGCCCGGTGCTGGATGTGGGCGAGAAGGTCCGCGTCGCCTGGAGCCCCTCGGCCCTGGTCCTTTTCCGCTAGCAGCGGCTCCTCGTACGCTTTCGCTCCTCGTCGCCGGGCCATCTGTCCGCGTGTTCCCGGGCGAGGAGGGGCGAAGCCCCCGACGAGCGGCCCGTGCGGGGCCAGGCCCCGGTGCCTCTCGTTTGCCGCAGTCAGGCGCACTCTTCCCGTCCCGCGAACAGGCTCCGCATCGCCTGGTCACGCCTGTCGCGTCAGCGAGGAGGGGGTGAAGCCTCCGACGAGCGGTCAGACCGGAGCCGGACCTCGGTGGCTCTCGTCCTCGGCGCAGGCTATTCAGGCGTCGCAAACCCGGCCCACCGCACCGTCGCCGGTCCATTTCTCCACAAGGATCCGTTGCCCGTTCTTGTGCGGCCGTTGCGAAATGGCGCAGGGCGTGCAGTCGTTTTTCGCTCTGCCGACAACGGGTCCATTTGCCGAAAGGCTGATGTCCGGCGGTTGATCGGTCGGGGCCGTGATCGTGCAGGCTGGCACCCCGCCGCAGGCCAATGCGGCACCTGCCATGGCCAGAAGGGCCACGGGAAACCCGGAGGACCCAGGCGCAGGACACGATCCTCGCCACACGCGGCCCTTGCTTGCTGCCGCCGGCCCGGCCCGTGGCCTGTCCCTCCAACCACCCAGGGTTTCGACCCGGATAGCCGGACTGCCCGCCCCGGGCCTGACCCGGGGCCTCCGCCTGCATCGGGCTCCGCCATTGGAGATCGCGCAGTTTCGCCGCGTGCGGGGTAGGGTTAACCATTGCTGAAGGCCCACGGACAACCCGTTGATTCTGCTTGCAGGCAAAAGGCGCCCACGCGTGGGCAGCCTGTCTTACCGATCCGGCGACAACAGCCCCAGACCCCGCAGATAGATCCCGATCCCGGTCTCCAGCAGATCCTCCGGCGGCCAGGGCTGGGGGCCGCCATTGCCGCGCAGGAACAGCTCCACCACCCCATGGCTGACCGCCCAGACATGGGCCGAGACCATCGAGGCCGGCGGCCGCTTGCCGTCCGGCAGTGCCCGGACCAGCCCCTCCGCCGCGCGGTCCATGGCGGCCCGCGCCTTGGCCGCGATCTGGGCGAGGTCGGGATGCTGGCCCGGCTGAAGCCCGCTTTCGAACATTGCCTGGTAGTGCCCCGGATATTTCCGCGCGAAGGCAAGATAGGCCCGCCCCGTCGCTTCGAAGGCCGCAAGGGCCGAGGGGCGCCCCTCATCGTAGGCATATTCCAGCAGCGCGGCGAAGATGTCGAAGCCCTGCCGCGCCACCTCGGCCAGAAGATCGTCGCGCCCCGCGAAATGCCGGTAGACCGCCGCCGGTGTCACATCCGCCGCCTTCGCCGCCTCGGACAGCGTGAAACCCTGCGGCCCCTTCTCGGCGATCAGCGCCAGCGCCGCCTCGACCAGCGCCTGCCGCAGGTTGCCGTGGTGATAGCCCCGCTTCATGCCGACCGCAGGGCCGGCCCGCCGCAGATCCTGTCGTCGATCGTCCCGATGGCCTCTGCATCCTTGCCGGCATAGTCCACCGCCGCGAGGATCGTCTGGATCGCCGCAATCCGCGCGCGTTTCTTGTCGTCGGACAGGATGACCGTCCAAGGTGCGTGCCTGAAATGGGTCCGCTCCATCGTCTCGTCGATGGCGGCGCAGTAGGCATCCCATTTCGCCAGCCCGTCCACGTCGATCTGGCTCAGCTTCCACTGCTTCAGCAGATCACCCTCGCGGTCGAGGAAGCGCTTCAGCTGCTCGGCCCGGCCGACCTCCAGCCAGATCTTGCGGAAGATGATCCCTTCCTCGACGATCATCTGCTCGAACTCGGGCAATTGCCGGAAGAATTTCTCCCGCTGATCGGGTTTGCAGAAGCCGAACACATGCTCGATCATCGCGCGATTGTACCAGCTGCGGTCGTAAAGCGCGATTTCGCCCAGCGCCGGGAACCAGTCGACATAGCGCTGGAAATACCATTGCTGGCTTTCGCGCTCGGTCGGCTTCGACAGGGCCACGACATAGGCCTGGCGCGGGTTCATGTTCTCGGTCACCGCCTTGATCGTGCCGCCCTTGCCGGCGGCATCCCGCCCTTCGAACACGACCAGCAGCCGCTGCCCGGAGGCCTTCAGACCCGCCTGCATCTTGGCCAGCTCGATCTGAAGCGCCGCCATCCGGTGGTCGTAGTCCTTGCCCTTCATCTCTTCCCGGTAGGGGTAGGCGGGGTTGAGGATGTCGTCCTTGCCCGCCTCTTCGATGGCCTTGCGCACCTCTTGCGGCGCGCCTTCGCGGAAATAGCGGCTGATCGCGCCGTCGAATGGCAGGGTCATCTGAAGCCTCCTTACATTGCGGCCAGTATGGCGATTGCGCGGTTCAGCGCAATGCGGCGCGGTCGATGGCGGCGACGACCAGGGACTGATGCAAATGGTGCGGCATGTGGCCCGCACCCGGGATCACGGTGATCGTGGCCTCAGGCAGAAGATGCGACAGCGGACCGGAGTGGATGTCCAGCGGCACGATGGTATCGGCAGTGCCGTGGATCAGCTCCACCGGCAGGGCCAGCGTCGGATAGCGCGATTCCATCGTGACAAGTTCGTCCCGCAAGGCATTGATCTGGCTGGTGTTCGCAAGAAGGGTCTCGCGCCGCAGGGTCAGCGCTGCGCCCAGGTGCTTCTCATATCCCTCGGGCACCGGGTCGGGTGCAAAGACCGAGGCGGTGACCGCGCGGACATAGCTGTCGGGCACGAAGGCCGCGACCAGCGGTATGGCCAAGTGCCTGCCGGGCCAGGTGTCGGTCAGGCGATACCAGGGGTCCAGCTTGCCGGGCCAGGGCATCGAGGGCGCGCTGACCAGCACCAGCGCGCGCGGTCCCCCGTCCAGCGCCCAGGCCAGCGCGACCGCTCCGCCGTAGCTTTGGCCCAGCACCACAGGCTCGGTCACGCCCAGCTGCGCAAGCCCCGCCTTGATGTGCCGCGCCTGGGCCAGCAGGCTGGCATCCTCGAGCGGGTCGGAGTAGCCAAGGCCGGGCCGGTCCACCGCGATCACCCGGTAACGGTCGGTCAGCCGGTCGCGGAACGCGAAGGTCAGGTCGCGCAAGGATCCGCTGGCCCCGTGGATCAGGACGAGATCGGGCCCATTGCCCGCGATCTCGTAGTGCAGGCGCCTGCCGTTGACCGTGACGAACTGACCCGAGGGCGGAAAGGCCGCCTCGGCCGCCGCCTCGCGCGCCGAGGCCCGCCAGTGGGTGACACCGGCAAGGACCAATATGGCGATGAATAGACTAAGAGCCAATCTTTTCAATGTCATATGGCGTTGTCTGGTAGATCTCGTTGATCCAGTTGCCATATAGCAGATGCGCATGGCTTCGCCACCGGTTCAGCGGCGGCCGCGCGGGATTGTCATCGGGGTAATAGTTCACGGGCACGTTGATCGGCGTGCCGTTCGCCACGTCGCGGTCATATTCCTGCTTCAGCGTGTCGCTGTCATATTCGAAGTGATTGAAGATATACAGCGCCCGGTGCGCGGCATCCTCGACCAGGCAGGGGCCCACCTCGTCCGAGCCCAGCAGGATGCGCAGCCCCGGCACAGCGGCGATCTCGTCCTGCTTCATCTCGGTCCAGCGGCTGACCGGGATGACGAAATCGTCCGAGAACCCGCGCAGGTAGGGAGAGGTGGGGGCAAGGTTCTGGTGGCGGAAACAACCGAAGGCTTTCTGTGGCAGCATGTGCTTCCGCACGCCGTGGAAATGGTTGATCATCGCCATGCCACCCCAGCAGACGCCGAAGGTGGAATGGACGTTTTCCTGCGTCCAGTCAAAGACTTCGCAAAGTTCCTTCCAGTAGGTTACTTCCTCGAACGGCAGGTGCTCGATCGGCGCGCCGGTGATGATGAGGCCGTCGAACTTCTCGCCCTTCACCTCTTGGAAGGGGCGGTAGAAGGCGGCCATGTGTTCGGCGGCGGTGTTCTTTGTCTGGTGTTCCGACATGCGGATCAGGTGCAGGTCGATCTGCAAGGGCGTCGCGCCGATCAGCCGAGCGAACTGGTTCTCTGTCTGGATCTTCTTCGGCATCAGGTTCAAAAGGCCGATCTTCAGCGGCCGGATGTCCTGATGCGCGGCGCGGTCCGGGGTCATCACCATGACGCCTTCGGACCGCAGCACGTCAAAGGCGGGCAGGGTTTCGGGCAGGGTGATGGGCATGGGGCAGGGATCCTTGGGGTCAGAGGGCCTAGAGCTAGGGGGTGATCATCAGGGGCGCAAGATCGTCAGGGGCGCTGTCAGCTTCGGTCGATGGCGCGCGCCATCAGCGTGTCGAAATCGACCGCGTTCTGCACTGCGCCGACCTCTTCGGCCGTGACCGTCACGCCCCAGCGCGCCATCGCGGCATAGCGCGGCTGCCGATGGGCCAGGGCGCGGGCATAGGTCCAGCGGACGAAGTGGTCTGGATCGCAGGTTTCCTCGGAAACAGAATGGGTTGCGCGGTATTCCTTCCACATCGCGTGAAGAAAGTGCGGCTGGTAGTACATCGGTTTCGGTGCGCGGTCGAAGCGACGGACGAGCTCTGCCGTGTGGGCATCCGAGCCCTTGATCCAGACCAGAAGCAGCGTTTCCGAAAGCTGCTTCATCACCGGGTCCTGCGGGTCTTCGGGGTCCACCACTTCGCAGATGGAGCCCGAGGTGTCGCAGACGAAATTGGGGTAGCCGTAGATTTCTTCCGCGCGCTCGATGAAGCGGGCGGTGTCCAGCGTGGCGGCAACTTCTGCGGCGCGGTGCTGTTCCTGCCGCTTCATGTATTCGGCGAAGGGCAGGCCGCCCCTTGCCGGATCGCCGGGCTTGCCAAGGTAGGTCGAAAGCGGCGCCAGATTGTCGAAGGTGATGTTCGAGGCGATGTAGACGCTGTCGGTCATCAGAAGCTCGCGCAGCAGCGGCACCTTCATCGCCTCGCGCTTGAAGTTGTCGGCGATGTACTCGCCCATGTAGCGGGTGCCGATCCGGTAATCGACCGAATAGTGGAACCAGTCGCCGTGGGCGCGCAAGAGGTTGGAAAGCCGTGTCTTTCCCAGCCCCGACATGCCGAACAGCAAGACACGCTTGCGCGCTGCGTCCAGATAGTCCTGTCCCGAATGGTAGATCATCGCATCACCCCCGGCGCCGGTCTTAGCGCCCGGAACGCGGCTTCACAACGCAAAACCCCGCCCGAAGGGGCGGGGGCGATGCATCCGTGCGGGTCGGTTCAGAACGACCAGCCGACCTTCACGCCGACGCCGATGACGTCATTTCCGGTCATCGAGGCGCGCGCGGTGTCGGGCGTGCCGGTCTCGGGCCGGGCATCGCCGACCCTGGTATAGTTGATCCCGGCGGTGATCTTCATGTTGTCCATCGTGTAGACCGCGCCGAGGGTGGCCCCCAGGCGACCGTTCGTCGGCGCCAGGGGCGAGACCAGATCGTCGCTGCCCTTGCCCTCGTAGTTCAGCGAGACGGACCCGGCCCAGTTCTCGTTGAACCTTCTGGCGACGCCGAGGGTATAGGTCACGGTGTCCTCCAGATCGACCAGCCCGCCGCCGGCGATGGGGGTGAAGAAGGCGGGATTGATCTGGAACTCGGACCAGTCGGCCCAGCGGATCTGGCCGAAGACCAGCGTGTCCTTGGCAATGCCGGTCTGGAAGTCCAGGTTGATCGACTGCGGCAGTTCAACCTCGGTTTCGCTGCCCGGAGCTACCTGCACCGCGCCCACCCGCTCGATGGTGCCAAACCCGTGCTTGATGGCCGAATTGTAGGTGAGCGCCACGCGAAGCGCGATCTCGGGCTTCTCGAAGGCCACGCCGACCAGATAGCCCGGCGCCCAGTCCCCCGAGAGACTGACATTGTAGCCGGACAGGCCGCCGTAGGCGAGGCCCTGCAACCGGATGTCGCCCTTGGCGTGCTGCATCCGCAGGCCGCCGTGGACCGAAAAGGCGTCGTTCAGCTTGTAGCGCAGGATGCCGGTCACGGCGTAGGATTCGGCCTTGGCCATCGTCCCGCCCAAAACGAGCGAGGTCGTGTCATACAGGATGTCCGCACCGAAGGGCTGGTCGATGTTCAGCGCCATCGAAAGCTGGTCGCTGATGTCGTACTTGTAGCTGAAGGCAAGCTGCGCATAGGTTCCGGCGACATCGCCGGTGGGCGCGGAGAGGACGTCGGTCCCGGAGACGCTGGGCGAGGCCAGGCCGAAGGACAGTTCCAGATAGCGGCCCTTCTCGAACAGCGCGCCCAGGCCCTGACCCGAACGGTCGATCCCCCCGGCCGTAGCGCCCGAAGCTGCGACCAGGACGGCGACCGAAGCCATCAGAATTTGTTTCATTGTGCTCATCCCTCGAACTGAAGCCCCGCCGCGGGACCCTCCCCGCTGGAAACGCTATGCGTCTCGGCACAACCGGTCAATCGATGACGCCACGTCACGATTTTGTGACGACCTGACCCTGTGGCGCCGAGGCCCCACCCGGAGCACCGCGCTTTAGTGTCAGCCAGATGCCCAGGAAGATCAGCCCGGCGCCCAGGAACAGCGCCGGTTCGATCGGCTCGGCGTAGAACAGCGCGCCCACCGCGGCGATGATCGGCAGCCGCGCGAAGTCCACCGGCACCACGACACTGGCCGGGGCCAGGCTCAGCGCGGTTGTCAGGCACAGATGCGCGATGATCCCGGCCACTGCGATCAGGCCCAGCCAGGGCAGGGTGGCGGCGGTTGGCAAGGCCACCGGCCCCAGAAGGAGCATGGCCAGGCTGCCCAGCATCGCCTGCATCAGCGTGAGCCAGAACAGGATCGAGATGATCGCCTCGCCCCGGGTCAGGGCCTTGGTCATCAGGGTGGTCGCGGCAAAGAACACGGCCGCGCCGGCTGCGGCGATCACTCCAGGTTCGATGCTGGCAAAGCCGGGCCGGGCGACGATCAGCACGCCCGCAAAGCCCAGGGCGGCGGCCGCCAGCTTTCGCCGGGTCAGACGCTCGCCCAGGAACAGCGGCGACAACAGGATCACCCAGATCGGAGACGTGAACTCCAGCGCGAAGACCTGGGCCAGCGGGATCAGGGTGATCGCCCAGAACCACAGCGACTGGCCGGTGAAGTGAAAGAGGTTGCGCAGGAGGTGACTGCCCAGGCGGTCGGTACGCACCCGGCCCAGCTGCCCCAGCGCAAGTCCGGCGGCAAGCACGATGACCCAACCGATCATCGACCGGAAGGCGAGGATCTCGAAGGTATCATGTGCGCCCTTGATCTGCCGCGTGGCGATGGCCATGGCGGTAAAGGCGGCGATGGCCCCGGTCATCCAGAGCGCTGCGGCAAGCGGGCGATGTGTCATCGGCGCAGCCTTGCCGGTCGGATCCGGAATTGTCCAGCGCGCTCAGGACCGCATGAGTCGCATGAGGCCAAGCCAGGCAAGGCAAGGCGGCGCGGCGAGGACCATGAAGATCGGTGCCAGGTTCGAGCCCCGTGCCAGGCCGGACAGGAAGGCGGCGAAGGCCGCTCCCATGACGATCAGGGGCACCAGCGAAACCCGCAGCGGCCAGTGCATCAGGGCCAGGACCTGCGCCACCAGATAGGCGGGCAGACACAGCGTGATCGCAAGGCCAAGAAGCATCTCCATCGTGCGGATCTCCAGCGTCGGGGACAGGGTGGTAGGCGATTGCGGCAATATTTGGGTCGTCGGTTGCCGCTGGCCTCTGTGCGTTCCTGCACGGCGCGATGCCGCTGCGGGCGGTTGCCGGGCCGTCACTGGCGCCCTATCTCGAGGACAAGTCGCAGAGGATGCCGTGATGAGCCTTGACCTGACCCCTGACCGCAACCCCGATCACCCCGTCGCGCCGCAGTTTCCCGCCCGCTGGTCGCCCCGGTCCTTCACCGACCGCGCCCTGACCGAGGCCGAAGTGATGTCGCTTCTGGAAGCCGCCCGCTGGGCGCCGTCCGCCTCGAACCACCAGCCTTGGCGGTTCATCTGGGCGCTGCGGGGCGAGGCAGAGTTCGATGCGATCCGGGACAGCCTGACCGGGATCAATCCGGTCTGGGCTGGCAAGGCGGGGTTGCTGGTCGTGGTGGCCTCGAAGGACAGGGTGACCAACCGCGAGGGGGCGGAGGTCGCGAACCGCACGGCAGGCTTCGACACCGGGGCGGCCTGGATGAGCCTTGCCCTTCAGGCACAGGCGATGGGGCTCGTGTCGCACGCCATGGGCGGGTTTGACGGGGCGAAACTGGCGGCTGCGATCGGCTTGCCCGAGGGCCATACGCTGCACTGCGTGGTGGCCGTCGGCGCGCAGGGACCGGTCGCCGACCTGCCCGAGGAGTTGCAGGCGCGCGAGAAGCCGAACGGGCGGAAGCCTGTGGTCGAGATCGCTCGGCACGGGCGGTTCTAGGGCCGGCTCCTCGCGCGCCTTCGTCTTCTCGTCGTAGACCGCAGCGACGAGAAGCCGAAGGCGCACGAGGAGGCTCATTCCAGTTCGATCGTGCCCGGCGGCTTTGAGGTGCAGTCGTAGAAGACTCGGTTGATGCCCTTGACCTCGTTGATGATCCGGGTCGCGGTTTCGCCCAGGAACTCGTGCGTGAACGGGTAGTAGTCCGCCGTCATCCCGTCCACGCTGGTCACCGCCCGCAGGGCGAGCGCATAGTCGTAGGTCCTCCCGTCGCCCATGACGCCCACGGTCCGCATCGGCAGGATCGCGGCGAAGGCCTGCCAGATCTCGTCGTACAGCCCGTGCTTGCGGATCTGGTCGATGTAGACCGCATCCGCCCGGCGCAGGATGTCCAGCTTTTCGCGGGTGATCTCGCCTGGGCAGCGGATCGCCAGGCCGGGGCCGGGGAAGGGATGGCGGCCGATAAAGGATTGCGGCAGGCCCAACTCGCGCCCCAGCGCGCGGACCTCGTCCTTGAAGAGTTCCCGCAGGGGTTCGACGAGCTTCAGGCCCATCTTTTCCGGCAGGCCGCCGACATTGTGGTGGCTCTTGATCGTGACCGAGGGGCCGCCGCTGAACGAAACGCTTTCGATCACGTCCGGGTAAAGCGTCCCCTGCGCCAGGAACTTCGCCCCACCGACAGCGGTCGCATGCTTCTGGAACACGTCGATGAAAAGCTTGCCGATGGTCTTGCGCTTGACCTCGGGGTCCGAGACGCCCTCCAGCGCCGACAGGAACAGGTCGGACTCGTCGGCATGAATCAGCGGCATATTGTAATGGTCGCGGAACATGGTCACGACCTGCTCTGCCTCGCCCAGCCGCAACAGGCCGTGATCCACGAAGACGCAGGTCAGCTGGTCGCCGATCGCCTCGTGGATCAGGACGGCGGCGACGGAAGAATCCACCCCGCCGGACAGTCCGCAGATCACCTTGGCATCACCGACCTGTTCGCGGATCTTCCGAATGGCCTCCTCGCGGTAGGCGCCCATGGTCCAGTCGCCCTTGAAGCCTGCCAGCCGGACGAAGTTCCGGTAAAGCTGCGCGCCCTTCGGCGTGTGGTGCACCTCGGGGTGGAACTGAACGGCGTAGAAATGCCGGTCCGGGTCGGCTGTGATCGCAAAGGGCGCATTGGGCGAAGTGCCATAGACCTGAAACCCCGGCGCGAGTTTCGAGACATGGTCGCCGTGGCTCATCCACACCTGTTCCTGCGCCTGCGGGCCGGCATCTGTCTCAAACCAACCGGCCAGAAACGGATGCGTCAGCGCGGTGGGGGTGACAAAGGCCTTGCCGAACTCTGCCGTGCCGTGCCCGCCTTCGACCTGGCCGCCCAGGCAATGCATCATCACCTGCTGGCCGTAGCAGATCCCCAGGATCGGCACGCCCAGATCGAACACGCCCTTGGGCGGCATCGGGGCGTTCTCCCAGTAGACGCTTGCCGGGCCGCCCGAGAAGATGACCGCCTTAGGCGCGAAGGCCTTGAGGAAAGCCTCGTCCACGCGGTTGTAAGGGTGGATTTCGCAGTAGACGTTCAGCTCGCGCAGGCGGCGCGCGATCAGCTGCGTCACCTGAGAACCGAAGTCGATGATGAGAAGGCGGTCATGGGCTTGGGTCATGCGCCCGCGTAGCGCGAGGCTGCAAGCGGTGCAAGGGGTGGCAGGTGGCGGACCGGGGGTTTCACACCCCCGGACCCCCGTGGAGTATTTGCGACATGGGCAATCCAGGGCCGTTTGCGACGCGGGGGCATGTCGGTTTTGGAAAGGATTGGACGGTTTCGGGGGGCGGATCGGCACGGTTTGGCGGCATAAGGGCGGCAAACCCTATCGGAGGCTGACCATGAACGAAGTTGCAGGGCGCAGGTCGCGCAGTGGCGGGGGCGCCAGCCGCCGGGCGGAACGCACCGCGATCAGCTTCGAGACCGCGCGCTTCATCCAGCGCAACATCCCGAATTTCGAGATCCTGAACGAGGAAGCCCTTCAGATCATCGAACACAACGCGGAAACTGTGCTGGAAGAGATCGGCGTGAACTTCGTCGAGAACCCGGCTGCGCTTGCCCGCTGGCGCGATGCCGGGGCCGATGTGCAGGGAGAACGGGTGCATATTCCCCGGGGCCTGGCGCGCAAGCTGATCTCGACCGCGCCGAAGTCCTACACCCAGCACGCCCGCAACCCCGAACGCAACGTCGAGGTCGGCGGGCGCAATCTCGTCCTCGCCCCGGTCTATGGCCCGCCCTTCGTGCGCGACATGGAAGGCGGCCGCCGCTATGCGACGCTGGAGGATTTCCAGAACTTCGTGAAGCTGGGCTACATGTCGAAATGGCTGCACCATTCCGGCGGCACGGTGTGTGAGCCGACCGACGTGCCGGTGAACAAGCGCCACCTCGACATGCTCTTGGCCCACATGACCCTGTCGGACAAGCCGTTCATGGGATCGGTCACCGAACCCAGCCGGGCGCAGGATTCGGTCGACATGGCCTCCATCCTGTTCGGCAAGGACTTTGTCCAGAGTAACACGGTGATGACCAGCCTCATCAACATCAACTCGCCCATGGTCTTCGACGGGATCATGATGGGCGCGCTGGAAGTCTATGCCGCGAACAACCAGGCAAGCATCGTCTCGCCCTTCATCGTCGGCGGGGCCATGGCGCCGGTGACGGTGGCGGGCACGCTGACCCAGGTGCTGGCGGAGATCCTGGCGGGCGTCAGCTATTCCCAGCTCGTGCGCCCCGGCTCGCCCGTGGTCGCGGGGGCCTTCGTGACCTCGATCGACATGAACTCCGGCGCGCCGACCTTCGGGACGCCCGAAGCTGCGCATATCACGTATGGCGCGGGGCAACTGGTGCGCAGGCTGGGGCTGCCTTATCGGTCGGGCGGGTCGTTCTGCGGCTCCAAGCTGCCCGACGCGCAAGCCGCCTATGAAACCGCGAATAGCCTGAACATGGCGCTTCTGGCCGGGGTCAACTTCATGCTGCACGCCTGCGGCTGGCTGGAGGGTGGCCTCGTGTCGTCCTACGAGAAATTCGTGATGGATGCCGACCAGCTGGGCACGCTGCATCATCTGGCGCAAGGCATCCAGATCGACGAGAACGGTCAGGCGATGGACGCGATCCGCGAGGTGGGTCCCGGCGGCCATTACCTGGGCTGCGCGCACACCCAGGCGAACTTCAAGTCGGCCTTCTGGCGGTCGGACCTGCTGGACTACAAGCCCTTCGAGACCTGGGCCGAGGAAGGCAGCCGCGACACGCAGACGCTGGCGAACGAACGGGTGAAGAAACTTCTGGCCGATTACCAGGCGCCCGAGATCGACCCCGGCACCCGCGAGGCGCTGGAGGCCTTCGTCGCCCGGCGCAAGGCCGAAATGCCGGACGCCTTCATCTGAACCGGCAAGGACTCCCGGCGTCCGAAAGGGCGGCCGGGGGGCCGCCCTTTGCATCCGCGCGACGTTTCAGGCGGTTTCTCCCCGACGCAGCAACTGGGCTTCGGCCAGAAGCGCGATCAGCACCTCGATGTGGCGCGCCACCGAATAGCCCGCATCGCCGGCCTGCCTCGTGGCCTCGAGCCGCGCCTCGACCGTCATCAGCGAAGTCACCGTCTCTTCTGGCGAGCCGGTCCGGTCAACATAGCGGCGCAGGTCACGCTCGCGCCGGTAGTCGCCCAGGCCGAAACGCGCCGCGCGCATCAGAAGCCGGGGGCGGCGCAGGGTGGCAAGCAGGGTGCGGCAGTCGGTCATCGGGTCCTCCATTGCTGGCCAGGCGGTGCTGGTCCGGGCGATGATGGCGCAATGCAACCTGGCGTTGCGCAAACCCGGGTAGCAGCGCGCGGAGGTTACCGAAAAGTTTAAACTTTCCATCGAATTGTCGAGGCCAGACGGAAGCTTAACTCTCAGGTAACCAATTCCACCCAAGGTTGTGTGCGTCCAAGGCTGGACCTATTGCAGCCCGGGTGTGGACAGATACAGGACGACCGAATTGCCAGAAGTGACTGCTGCCAGCCTACCGGACTGGCTTCCTGCTGCCGTGCGTCATTACCTTGATCATACAGAAGATGGCACATCGCTACGGGAGCTTGCGCGGCGCGAAGGTCTGCATGCCTCCACCATCCTGCGCCAGGTGCGACGGTTCGAGAACCGCCGCGAGGACCCGCTGATGGACGAGGCGCTGACGGCAATTTCCCGTCTTGCATCCCGTCAGTCCGTTGTCTCAGCCGAAAAGGATGATCCCCCGATGTCTGTTCACCAGCGTCCCGACCGATCCGGCATGCCGCCCGAAGCTCTTGACGAACACATGCTTCAGCGCGAGGGGATGCGCGTGCTGCGGCGCCTGGCCGAACCCCGCGCGGTGATGGCCATCGCGCCCGATCTCGACAAGGCGGTGGTGTTGCGTGAACTGCCCGATGGCAGAAGCCTGCGCACCGCCGTCCTGGAGCGTTCGGTCGCCCATGCCTTTGCGCTGAAGGACTGGGTGACCTGCCGCAAGCCCGGCCGGGTCTCCACCTACGAGATCACCTCGGCCGGCCGCGCCGCGCTGAAGCGCATGGTGGACGAGGAAGACCGCCGGCGCCACGGCATGGCAGAAGGGGCAACTCCCTTCGGCGATCAGCATCGCGTCTGGGGCGACCGTGAGGTGATCGACGATGCCGGCCCGCGTCGGGTGCGCTACAATCTGGCGGAAAGTCCGGTGGCACTCTTGGGCCGCCGCCGGGATCGCGACGGCAAGCCCTTCCTGGAGCCGGAACTGGTGGCCGCCGCCGAACGCCTGCGCGAGGACTTCGAACTGGCCCAGATGGGGCCGCGCGTGGCGCAGAACTGGGACCGCTTCCTGACCGGCGGTGACCGGGGGGCCTTCCAGCCGGACAGCGGACTGGGTGAGGGGCCGTCCTCGGCCCGGGGCCGGGTCGCGGCGGCGCTGCGCGATCTGGGGCCGGGTCTTGGCGATGTGGCCTTGCGCTGCTGCTGTTTCCTGGAAGGGCTGGAGGTTGCAGAAAAGCGGATGGGCTGGGCGGCGCGGTCGGGCAAGATCGTGCTGCGCATCGCGCTGATGCGGCTCCGGCGGCACTATGAGGAAACCTATGGCAAGTCCGGCCCTCTGATCGGTTAGGATCGCCGCTCAGGCGCCCACGCCTCGGGCGATCAGCACCACCGAGATCGCCGCCAGCCAGACCGAGGCCAGCCGCCGCAGGACGAACATCGCGCGCGGCTGGCCGGATCCCTGGCGCAGCAGCGCGCCGAAAGCCGCCCAGAGTGCGGCCACCAGCACCACGAGCCCGGCAAACAGCGCGAGGTTCGCTGCCAGCCGGTCGGGCGAGGGCAACAGGACCAGCCCGAAGATCAGCGCCTTGGGGTTCAGCGCGGTGGTGACGAACAGCGCGCGGGCATCGACCGCCGGACCGGCAGCACCGATGGCGGGCAGCCGCCACAGCCTTGCCGCCAGCGCGGCGACCCAGATCCCCGCCGCCAGCGTCACCAGGCTGCGCAGCCCGTCCTGCCCGTCCAGGACCGCAGCCCCCGCCAGGGCCAGAGGCAGGACGCACAGCAGGTAGCCAGCCAGCTCGGCCGGAATCAGCCGTAAGGCTCTGGCCCAGCCGCGCTCGGCCCCGGCGACCAGCATCAGCGAATTGCTCGGCCCTGGTGTCAGAAGCAGAAGCAGCACCGCCAACGAAAGTTCGGTGAAAGACATCATCGCCCCCGTTCTGGGGCTTTCCTGCCGGTTCGGCAAGGGCTCGGCCTTGATCCCGGTCAAAGTGGAAGGGGGATGCCGATATCGGCATCCCCCTCCGGGGCTTCCCCGTCCCCGGATCGCGCGCAACCTGCCTGTCAGTCGGCGCGCGTAACCCCCATCCGGTGCAGGAGCCCGGCCAGGGCGCCCCCGGCCAACGGGGCCGCGATGAACACCCATAGATCGGCCAGCGCCTTGCCGCCGACGAACAGCGCCGGCCCGAAGGAGCGTGCCGGGTTCACCGAGACGCCCGTCACCGTGATCCCGACCAGATGGATCGCCACCAGCGTCAGGCCGATGGCCAGCCCCGCCATCGCGCCCGGCGCGCCCTGCTGCGTGGCGCCCAGGATCACCGTGACGAACAGGAAGGTCATCACCGTTTCGAAGATCAGCGCCGAGGCCAGCGAATATTCCCCCAGATAGCCCGGCCCATAGCCGTTCTGGCCCAGACCGTTGACCGCGATGTCATAACCGGCCTGGCCCGAAGCGATCAGGTAGAGCACTCCCGCCCCGACGACGGCACCCGACAGTTGCGCCGCGACATAGCCCGCCAGCGACCCGCCCGTCATCCGACCGGCCAGGAAGGCCCCCAGCGACACCGCCGGATTCAGATGCGCGCCCGAGATCGGTCCGATCCCGTAGGCCGGCGCGACGATGGCAAGGCCGAAGGCCAGCGAGATCCCGGTCATCCCGATCTCGGCCCCCATCAGCACGGCCGATCCGCAGCCGAACAGCACCAGGATTGCCGTGTCGATCACTTCGGCAATGAATATCTTCGTCATCGCATGCTCCACCGTGACTTGCGCCCCTTGCATGGGCAGCAGGCGCTTCTGCGGGGCTTGCCGGCGTTGCCTTGGGCCGGAAACGGGCTTATCTGGAGGGGAACAATGCGGTCAGGGGGAATTTTCCGTGCGCGACCTCAAGCTTCCCGAAGAGCGCCACCCCGAAAAGGCGCATCGGCCCGATAATGCCCAGCCGAAGAAACCCGCCTGGATCCGCGTCAAGGCGCCGACATCCGAGGGCTACAGGCAGACCCGCGACATCCTGCGCGAAAAGAAGCTGGTGACGGTCTGCGAAGAGGCCGGCTGCCCCAATGTCGGGGAATGCTGGTCCCAGGGCCATGCCACCATGATGATCATGGGCGAGATCTGCACCCGTGGCTGCACCTTCTGCAACGTGGCCACCGGCAAGCCGCAGAAGCTGGATGTGTTCGAACCCGGCCGCGTCGCCCATGCCGTCGCCGAACTTGGCCTGTCGCATGTCGTCATCACCTCGGTGGACCGCGACGATCTGGAGGACGGCGGGGCCGAGCACTTTGCCCAGACCATCCGCGCGATCCGTCACCGCTCGCCCGGCACCACGATCGAGGTGCTGACCCCCGACTTCCTGAAATGCCCGCCCTCGGCACTGGAAAAGGTGGTGGAGGCGCGCCCTGATGTCTTCAACCACAACCTCGAAACCGTGCCCGGCCTCTATCACGAAGTCCGCCCCGGTGCGCGCTACTTCCACTCCCTGCGCCTGCTGCAACGGGTCAAGGAACTGGACCCGCTGATGTTCACCAAGTCGGGCATCATGGTGGGCCTGGGCGAGACGCGGCAGGCGGTGTTGCAGGTGATGGACGACATGCGCTCGGCCGATGTCGATTTCCTGACCATCGGCCAGTATCTGCAACCGACCCCCAAGCACCACCGCGTCGATCGCTTCGTGACGCCCGAGGAGTTCAAGGCCTACGAGACCGCCGCCTGGGGCAAGGGGTTCCTCATGGTATCGGCCACGCCGCTGACCCGGTCGAGCTACCACGCGGGTGACGATTTCGCCCGGATGCGCGCGGCGCGGCAGGCGGGCCGGGGCTGAAACTGAAAGGGCCGCCCGAAGGCGGCCCTTTGCCTGGTCCCTCTGCCGGGACTAGAACTTGAAACCGACGCCGATGTCGTAGGTTTCGGGTCCGTTCTGGATCTTGGTGCCGCCGCCCTCGACGAACAGGCCGTTGCTCAGACCGTAGCTGGCCGAGAGGGAATAGATATCTCTGGAATCCTGCACCAGCACAACATCGCCCCGCACGGTCAGCGAAGGCACGACATCGAAGCTGCCATAGAGGCGCAACGAATCGTTGCCATCAGACCGAACGAAATGCGCGAAGGCTGCGCCAAGATCATAGCGGTCGGCATCGTGGAAGGCGCCGATCTGCAAAAGGGCGGCATTCGGCCCGTCAACATCGGCGAGCTCGCCGGTGATGAAAAGTGTGGTGGGGCCCGCCTTGTACTGCATCACCCCTTCAAAGACGCCCAGGCCGTCGCCGTCGTTCAGATAATGATAGCCCGCCCCATAGGTCAGGCTGCCTGCGGTGTTCAGATAGGTCAGACCCGGCGTCACGCCGTTGTCCTCCCCGCTTACCAGCGGAGTGATCGGGCCGCGCAGGAAGCTGAGCTCAAGGTCGAACACCCGCGAGGATGAGAACCGCGGCATCACCCGTTGCGTTTCCAGCAGCGGACGCGGCGCACCGACCGCGAATTCGCCCGCACCCGTGGACAGGACCAGCGCCGCCCAGACATTGGTCAGATCGGTGCCGTCATCCAGGTAGGTCGTGTCGAGTGCGGCGTCGAAGCCAAGCAGTCCGCCAGACCGCCAGCTCATCCCGACATCTCCGTCGAAGGCCCAGACACGCGGATTGGCGTCGAGGTATTCCAGCTTGACCTCGCCGCCGAAGGTCAGGCCGTTCCCGGCCGTTTGCGCCGCGGCGGGAAGGGCGGTCAGCGCCGCAAGGGCAAAGGGAAGAAGTCTGGTCATGGGCATGGTCCGTTCTGCTCGGTTTTCTGCATCATGGCGCACAATGCGGGCAAAGAAAAGCGCCATCGGACCGGATATTGAGGGTGTGATCCGGTCAGAACCGATAGCCGAGCGAGGCAGAGAAGATATCGTCGGACCCCGATCCGCTGCTCTGGGTCACATAGCCCAGCTGTCCGAAGGCTCCGGGACCGAAACGGTACTCTGCGGAAAGACCGTAAAGCTCGAACTCGCCCGGATTCGTGGCCAGTACCTGAGCACCGATGGTGAGGGCGTCCATCGGCCGGTAATCCGCAAAGAGCGTGGTGATGCCATAGCCGGACAGGAAATAGTCGGCGTCCTGATGGTGCACGCCCACCGACCAGCGTTCCGCCGCATAGCGCGCGGCGATCTGCCAGCGGTCGAAGGTATTCCCCGGGACCTCGATCGCCTCGTAGGCGGCAAAAAGCTCGGTCCCGCCCAGCCGGTAGATCGCACCCAGCTCGTAGCCGTCTGCCGTTTCGCTGCCAGCGTCGATCCGGTGCACGCCGGCGCCGTAGGTGACGTCGCCCGCGCTTCCCTTCAGCGTAAGGCCGGTGAAGTCCACGTCGTCCGACTGCAAGGCCGCCTGAACCAGGAACGAGCCGCCATGACCGCCGATCGAGGCAAGCAGGAAATCCACATAGCGCGTGCCGCCGGGCTGAGGCAGGGGGAACATGCGCTCCAGCACCGGCTGCGGGCGACCGGCGGCAATCTCGCCGTAAGGCGTCACCAGCACGCCCGCGGCCCAGAGGATGTGGGTGTCGATATCCTCGCCGAGGATATTGTAACCCTGGGTCGTCACGTCCAGCCCGAAGCCCAGGCTGCCGCTGCCCTGACTGCGCCAGCCCAGGGTCAGGTCATGGATCGCCAGCCTTTGCTGGTCGGAGCCGGCGGCCAGATATTCCAGTTCGACATCCCCGATGATCGAGAAGCCGTTCCCGAGATCCAGCGCCGCGGCAGGGCTCGCGGCCAACGCCACGAAGACAAGCGACAAGGACCGACGCATCCTATCCTCCAGCCAATTGCCCTCCTTCGGCATTCTATCACGCTCAGGCCTGCGGCCATACCCGTGCGGCGCGAATTTCCCGCCGATGTGCCCTGATTTCAACAGCCTTGCCGGGTGAATGACAGCCCGCCCGCTCACTCCACCGTCGGCAGGGCCAGCAGATACTCCGCCACCGCCACCCGGTCGCCTTCGGGCAGGCGCGCCATGTTCTCCACCACATGCGCCATGTGCCCGCCCACGCTGTCGTATTCGGGGGTGAAGCCCGTGGTCAGATACTGCACGATGTCGCCGGCCGACCAGCCCAGCTTGCCCGGCGTGATGTTCGGGATCCGCCCCTGGCCCGAGGGGTTCGGCGCCCCGCCCAGCCAGCGGGTCCTGTCCATCGCCCCCAGAAGGTTGCGCGGCGTGTGGCACTCGCCGCAATGCGCCAGCGCCTCGGCGATATAGCGCCCCCGGGCAGCGGTCGGCGTCAGGTTGCCGGGCAGCGCCCAGTCCCTGGTCAGGAACAGCAGCTTCCAGACCCCGATCGTGTCGCGGATGTTGAAGGGAAAGCCCAGCTCGTGCGGCTGGCTCGGCGTCGGGTCGGCAGGCAGGGTCTTCAGAAAGGCGTGCAGGTCCGCCACATCCTGCATCTGCATCTTCGCATAGGAGGCATAGGGCAGGGCAGGGTAATAGTGCTCTCCCTTCGGGCTGACCCCGCGCGTCAGCGCATTGGCGAGGTCCAGGACCGACCAGGCGCCGATCCCATGGTCGGGGTCCTGACTGATGTTGGGCGCGACGAAGGTGCCGAAGTCCGACGGAAAGCGCTGTCCGCCCGACAAAACCAGCTGCGCCTCGCCCTTTGCCTGCGGGGCCATGTGGCACGAGGCGCAGCCCGCCGCCCAGAAGACCTGTTCTCCGCGGGCTGTATCGCCAGTCAGGTTCGCCACCGCCGCAGCGCTCAGCGGATTGGGCCGGGCCAGGACATAAAGCCCGCCGGCCGCAACCAGGACCAGAACCAGCAGCCAGCGCAGCACCCGCATCGCATCCCTCTCCGCGTTCAACCTCGGCGCGAGCCTAGACGAGACCCCGCGCCCTTCCAATCACGGTTTCCGGCGCAGGCTGTCCACCGTCATCCAGTCCGGCCAGCCGAATACCCGCTCCACCACCACCAGCGCCAGGCACAGCCCGATCACCGCAAGGACCAGCTTGACCCGGCCCCAGGAAGGCGGGTTCTGCACCCAGCGCTTCGCGCGCAAGAGCCACAGCAGCTGGTTCATCCGCCTTCCGTGAACCGCACCTTGCCGATGTAGGGCAGGTTGCGGTTCCTCTGCGCGAAGTCGATGCCGTAGCCGACGACGAATTCGTCGGGGATCTCGAAACCCGTCCAGTCGGCCCTGACCGGCACTTCCCGGCGCGAGGGCTTGTCCAGCAGCGCGCAGGTCTTCAGCCGCGCCGGTTCCCGTGCCTTCAGCAGATGCAGCACATGGCTCAGCGTGAACCCGGTGTCGATGATGTCCTCGACCACAAGCACGTCACGGCCCGCGATCTCGCCGCGCAGGTCCTTCAGAATGCGCACTTCGCGGCTGGAATGCATCGCGTCGCCATAGGACGAGGCTTCCAGGAAATCCACCTCCACCGGCAGGTCGATCTCGCGCACGAGGTCGGCGATGAAGACGAAGGACCCGCGCAGAAGGCCCACGACCACCAGCTTGTCGGTGCCCTTGAAATACGCGGTGATCTCGCGCGCCAGCGTCTCGACCCGCGCCGCGATGGACTTGGCGCTGATCATCTGGTCGATCACATAGGGTCTGTCCGGCATGTCTGTCGTCCCAGGGCTTACACCCCTTCCTAGCGCCCCCGGTCGCGCTTGCCTAGGCCGCGACGCGACGCCCGCTTGATCTTCGCCTCCCGTCGGGCCACATCTCGGTCCGGAGAACGTTGATGCCCACCCATTCCGAAACCAAACGCCTGCCCTACACCGCGCAGCAGATGTACGATCTGGTGGCCGATGTCGCCTCCTATCCCAAGTTCCTGCCCTGGAACTCGGCCGCCCGCATCCGGTCGCGCAGGCCCATCCCCGGCGGTGGCGAGGTGATGGAGGCGGACCTCGTAATCAGCTTCAAGGTGTTCCGCGAACGGTTCGGCAGCCGGGTGACGCTCTGGCCCGAAGCGAAGCGGATCGACACCGAATACATCGACGGACCTTTCCGCCACATGCGCTCGAACTGGGCCTTCCGCGAGGCTCCGGGCGGCTGCGAGGTGGATTTCCACGTCGATTTCGAGTTCCGCAACGCGATCCTTCAGGGGATCATCGGCGTGGTGTTCAACGACGCGATGCAGCGCGTGGTGCGGGCCTTCGAACGCCGGGCGGCCGAACTTTACGGACCGGGAACGGCGTGACGCGACGGAATTCCTTCACAAGGGCGTGATGCTGTGGCCACCAACCAGAGGTTCGTCATGCGCCGTCTTGTTCTTCTCCTTTCCCTGCTTTTCCTGCCCCTTGCCGCGCTGGCCGAGACCGTCCGTCTGGGCGACCGCTGGTACGAGATCTCGCTGCCCCCGCGTGCCAAGGGCGCCCCGCTGCTTCTGGTGCTCCACGGCGGGGGCGGCAATCCCGAGCGGACCGAGAGGTTGACCGGCCTGACGGCGGTCGCCCTGCGCCGGGGTTATGCAGTGGCCTATCCGGCCGGAACCGGGCGGCGGCTTCTGTCCTGGAACGCCGGTTACTGCTGTGCGGGGGCTGCGCGCTCCGGGGTGGATGACGAGGGCTTCCTGATCCGGGTCATCGCCGATGCGCAGGCCCGTTTCGGGCTGGGCGAGCGCGTTTACATCACCGGCATGTCGAACGGCGCGATGCTGGCCGAGACCTTCGCGGCAAGGAACCCTGCGAAGGTGCGGGCGGTCGCCGGGGTGGCCGGCACGATGGACACCCGCTCGGTCCGGGTAAAGGCGCCGGTGCCGGCCCTGATCATCCACGGCACCGCCGACACCATGGTGCCCTATGCGGGCGGGCAGGGCGACACCAGCCTGACGCGAACCGATTTCGCCTCGGTGGTCTCGGTGGTCAAGGCGTTCCTCGCCCCTTGGGGCGGAGGCCTGACCGAGACCTCTCGCCGGATCGACCGCAAGGACGACGGCACGGCGGTCGTCGTCACCGACTACCGCAAGGACGGGCGCGTCGTGCTGCGCCTGATGACCGTTGAAGGGGGCGGGCACAACTGGCCGGGCGGCCGCATGCCGCGCAAGGACATGGCGATGACGCAGGAGATCGATGCGAACACCGAAATCCTCGACTTCTTCGCGCTGCATCCCTAGCGGCGGGCACCGGATTCCCTGGCAGGACTTTGCAGATCCCTTCGAAAGGCCTTGCCGCCTACCACAGCGCCGCGTCCAGCAGCCCAAGCGCGTGCTGCGTCGCGGCCGCCCGCACCCTTGCCCGGCCGGGGGCGCCGAACTCCACCGTCTCGACCCGCGTCTCGCGGCCCCGCTGCGCCAGACCAAAGCAGACCCGACCCTCGGGCTTGAATTCCGACCCGCCCGGCCCGGCAATGCCGGTGATCGCCACCGCCAGCACAGCCGCCGAATGGCGCAGCGCGCCCTCTGCCATCTCCTGCGCGACCGCCTCGGAGACGGCGCCATGTGCGGCCAGCGTCTCGGCACGGACGCCCAGCATCTCGATCTTGGCCGTATTGGAATAGGTGACGAAGCCGCGCTCGAACACGTCCGAGGATCCGGGAACCTCGGTCAGGGCCGCCGCGACCAGACCCCCGGTGCAACTTTCCGCGGTGGCGATCCGAATGCCCCAGTAGCGGGCCCGTTGCAGAAGATCGGGAAGATCTATCCCAGCCATGGCTGCACCACCCCGTGCCAGAGCCCCGCTAGCGCGACCGAGACCACCCCGGCGAACAACCCCGCCCAGAGGTCGTCCAGCATGACCCCCGCCGCATCGCCCCGCCGGTCGGCCCGGCCCACCAGCCAGGGCTTCCAGATGTCGAACAGGCGGAACAGAAGGAAGGGCGCCACCCAGCCGGGCCAGGCGCCCAGGAACAGGTCCGCTACCCCGTGGCGCCACAGCGGGATCACCGTGAACGACAGCGCCAGAAGCTGCCCGGCCACCTCGTCGATCACCACCTCGGACGGATCCTTGCCGCCCCGTGCCGCCAGATAGCGCGGCACCGCCCAGAAGCCCAGCAGCGTCGCCAGCACGAATCCGGCCGGCACCGCCAGCGCCCAGCCCGCCTGATAGGTGGCAACCGCCAGCGCCACCGTGATCGCACTGGCCCAGGTGCCGGAGGCGGGCCTCAGATGCCCCGCGCCGCAGAAGGTGGCGACCAGCGCGCTCATGCCCGCACCAGCGTTGCCGTGGCGATGGCGGCGATCCCTTCCTCGCGCCCGGTGAACCCCAGCCGCTCCGAGGTGGTGGCCTTGACCGAGACGCGCCCGGCCTCGACTGCCATGATCCGGGCGATTTCTGCCTGCATTTCAAGGGCATGCGGGCCGATCTTCGGGCGTTCGCAGACCAGCGTCACGTCGCAGTTGCCCAGGTCGAAACCCCGCGACCGGGCCAGCGCGATGGCATGGGACAGGAAGATATGGCTCGCCGCGCCTTTCCATTGCGGATCGCTGGGCGGGAAATGCCGGCCGATGTCGCCCTCGGCCATGGCGCCGTAGATCGCATCGGTCAGCGCATGCATGCCTACATCGGCATCCGAATGGCCCAGCAGTCCCTTGCCATGCGGCAGTTTCACCCCGCACAGCCAGACATGGTCCCCCTCGCAGAAGGCGTGCACGTCATAGCCGTTGCCCAACCGCACATCCATCGTCCGCCCCCGCAGGATCGCCTCGGCCCGCGCGAAATCGCCCGGATAGGTCAGCTTCAGATTGCTTTCGTCGCCCTCGACGATCACCACGTCAAGCCCCGCGGCGCGGGCCACCTCGACATCATCCGCCGCGCCGCCGGGATGGGCACGATGTGCCGCAAGGATGGGCGCAAGGCGAAACGCCTGCGGCGTCTGCGCCCGGTAGAGCCCCGTCCGGTCCAGCGTGCCCGACACCCGCCCCTCCGTCCCGCGCCACAAGGCGTCGGTCACGGCCAGCGCCGGGGCCGCGCCATCATGCCTGTCCAGCGCCGCGATCAGCCGGTCGATCAGCCCGCACGAGACCAGCGGTCGGGCGCCGTCATGGATCAGGACCGCCTCGACGCCCGTCCCCTCCAGCGCGGCCAGCCCGGCCCTGACCGAGGCGTCCCGCGTCGCTCCGCCTTCGACCACGGGCACGCCCAGGGCCGCCGCCCGGTCACGGTCTTCGGGATGGATCACCATCAGCACCTGCATCCCGGCGAAGGCCGCAACCGTATGGGCCAGAACGGGTTTGCCGGCAAGAAGCTGCCATTGCTTGGGTATCTCGCCCCCCATGCGGGTTCCGCGACCGGCGGCGACGATGATGACGGCTGTGCGCATGCGGGCTCCTTTCCCTTCTGCCTAATCCAGCCCGACCTGCATGACAATCTGGCGCTTGGTTCAAGCCTGCGCACAAAATTTGTGCAGCGCATGTTTTTCAGTCATTATCCTGCCATCCCGCCTTGGTTGCGCCACCGCCCCGCACTACCACCTGATCAGTTGCACAAGGAAAAGGCTTTGTCCGTCCCCCTCGGCCCGCTCATGCTGGACCCTCCCGTCTTCCTCGCGCCGCTGGCGGGGATCACAGACCTGCCGTTCCGCCGGCTTGTCGCGCGCTTTGGTGCGGGCCTTGTGGTCAGCGAGATGGTGGCCTCGGCCGAAGTGGTGCGCGCCCAGCCCGAGGCCAGGGCCCGTGCCGAACTGGGATTCGGCGAACAGGCGACCGCCGTCCAGCTTGCCGGGCGCGATGCCTACTGGATGGCCGAAGCCGCGCGCTTCGTCGAAGGGCAGGGTGCGCGCATCATCGACATCAACATGGGCTGCCCGTCGAAACGAGTGACGACCGGCCTCTGCGGCTCGGCGCTCCTGCGCGATCTCGACCTGGCGCTTACGCTGATCGAGGCGGTCGTGCGGGCCGTGAAGCTGCCCGTCACGCTGAAGACCCGTCTCGGCTGGGACGACAGCCTGCACAACGCCCCGGACCTCGCCAGGCGCGCCGAGGATGCGGGCGTGCAGATGATCACGATCCATGGCCGCACTCGCTGCCAGTTCTACAAGGGGGCCGCCAACTGGGCCGCGATCCGCGCGGTGAAGGACGCCGTGTCGATCCCCGTCATCGCGAACGGCGATATCACCGACACCGCCTCGGCGCGCGAGGCGCTGCGCCTTTCGGGGGCCGATGGCGTCATGATCGGCCGCGGCGCGCAGGGTGCGCCCTGGCGGCTGGCGCAGGTCGCGCATGACCTGTTCGGCACCCCGGCGCCGCAGATCCCCGAGGGGGGGCGTCTGGGTCGCATGGTCCTCGACCATTATGACGACATGCTCACCTTCTACGGTCGCGATCTCGGCCTGCGCATGGCCCGCAAGCACCTGGGCTGGTATCTTGAGGAAGCCGGGCTGCCCCATGCGCGCGAGCCGATCCTGACCTCGACCGACCCGGCCGAGGTGATCCAGCTTCTGGAACTGGCCTTCGCCGAGCTGGAGCTGGCCGCATGACACCCTACCGCGCGCCCTATCCGGTGCCCGGCGTGATCTGGGCCTCTTTGCCCTTCCCGACGCTGCTGATCGACCAGGGCGGGACCATCCTCGAGGTGAACCCGGCGGCCGAGACCTTCCTCAACACCTCGCAGAAGGCGCTGCGCGGCCAGCCGGTGTTCGACCGCCTGGCGATCGACGCGCCGATGGACGAGGCGCTGGCCCGGGTGCGCGCCAACCAGTCGCCGCTGAACATCAACGACGTGGACGTGACCTCGGGCGAACGGCCTCCGGTCCAGTGCACCATCCACCTTGCGCCGATGCACGACAATCCGGGCATCGTGATGCTGGTTCTCAGCCCCAGAGAGCTTGCCGACCGGATGGGCCGCTCGCTGGGGGTCAAGACGGCGGCGCGGTCGGCCATCGGCATGGCCGAGATGCTGGCGCATGAAATCAAGAACCCGCTCGCCGGCATTTCGGGTGCGGCCCAGCTTCTGTCGATGAACCTGACCCCCGAGGATCAGGAACTGACCGATCTGATCGTCGAGGAAACCCGCCGCATCGTGAAGCTGCTGGAACAGGTCGAACAGTTCGGCAACCTCCGCCCCCCCGACCGCAAGCCGGTGAACATCCACGATGCGCTGGACCGCGCGCGCCGCTCGGCCCTGGTGGGCTTTGCCGCGCACATGACCATCGTCGAGGACTACGACCCCTCGCTGCCGCCCACGCTGGCCGACAGCGACCAGCTGATGCAGGTCTTCCTCAACCTCATCAAGAACGCTGCCGAGGCCTGCAAGACCGGGGGCACGATCCGGCTGCGCACCTTCTACGACCTCAGCTTGCGCCTGCGCCGCAAGGACGGCCCCTCGGCCGCGCTGCCGCTGAACATCGAGATCATCGACGACGGCCCCGGCATCCCGCCCGACATCGCCGCCTCGATCTTCGAGCCCTTCGTCTCGGGCCGCGAGAACGGCACCGGGCTCGGCCTGGCGCTCGTCTCCAAGATCATCACCGACCATGACGGATGGATTTCGGTCGATTCCGTCCCCGGTCGCACCGTGTTCCGCGTGTCGCTGCCCGTGGCGCCACGCGAGAAAAAGAAGGAGTCCCCCTGATGGATGGCACAATCCTTGTCGCCGATGACGACCGCACGATCCGCACCGTCCTGACCCAGGCGCTGACCCGCGCGGGATGCAAGGTCCATGCGACCTCTTCGCTGATGACCCTGATGCGCTGGGTCGAGGAAGGGAAGGGCGACCTCGTGATCTCGGACGTCATCATGCCCGACGGCAACGGGCTGGACGCGCTGCCGCGCATTTCCAAGATGCGCCCCGGCCTGCCGGTGATCGTCATTTCGGCGCAGAACACGATCATGACCGCGATCCAAGCCGCCGAAGCGGAAGCCTTCGACTACCTGCCCAAACCCTTCGACCTGCCCGACCTGATGAAGCGCTCGGCCAAGGCGCTGGACCAGAAGCGCCGCGCCCCCAAGGTCGTCGTGGCCCCGCGCGAACCCGGTGACGATCTGCCGCTGGTGGGCCGGACGCCCGCGATGCAGGCTCTCTACCGCCTTGTGGCCCGCGTGATGAACACCGAACTTACCGTGCTCATCACCGGCGAAAGCGGCACCGGCAAATCGCTGATCGCCCGCGCGATCCACGATTTCTCCGACCGCCGCACGCTCCCGTTCGTCGTGGCCCAGGCCGCCGATCTGGCGGGCATCGACGGCCCTGCGACACTCCTCTCCCGCGCGCGGGGCGGGTCAATCGTGTTCGACGAAGTCGCCGATTACGACGCCGATACCCAGGCCCGCGTGGTCCGCATGCTCGACATGCTGGGCGACAAGGCACCCCGCGTGATGGCCACCAGCCAGACCGACCTTTCCGCCCGGATGGAGGCCGGCCAGTTCCGCCAGGACCTCTACTACCGCCTTGGCGGCGTCACGCTGCATGTGCCCAGCTTGCGCGAGCGGGTCGAGGATATCCCGCTTCTGGCCGAACACTTCCTTGCCCGGGGCGAACGCGATCTCGGCACCGTCCGCCGCCTGTCGCAACCCGCCGCCGACCTGATCCGCGCCTATTCCTGGCCCGGCAACGTGCGACAACTGGAAAACACCATCCGCCGCCTCCTGATCACCGCCTCGGAAACCGAGATCGCCCGGTCCGAGGTGGAACAGGTCCTCGGCCAGCAGCCCGGCCCCGAACCGATGACCGGGATGGTCGATGGCGACAAGCTCTCGGCCTCGGTGGCCCGTCACCTCAAGCGCTATTTCGACCTGCACGGCGGCCAGTTGCCGCCCCCCGGTGTCTACCAGCGCATCCTGCGCGAGGTGGAACTGCCGCTGATCGAGATCGCGCTGGATGCCACCGCCGGGAACCAGGCGAAATGCGCCGATCTTCTGGGCATCAACCGCAACACCCTGCGCAAGAAGATCACCGACCTTGACATCCGCGTGACCCGCCGCCGCAAATTGATGTAGCGGGGCCACGCCGACCTGTGTCTTTTCGGTTTCACCCCGCGCTGCGGCTAGATATAGTGGCGTCAGGTGGGCGAACCACCGGCTAAGGCGCAGGGCAGGGTGGATCGGGCGGTTACAAGGGATGTCTGGCTGCGGTTTTCCCGCCTGCGTCGGCAACGCCGCGTGCAGACGGCTGTGACGCTTGGCCTGGTCTTCCTCGGCCCCGTCCTGGCCGTCGCCACCTTCCTTGCGCTCGGCTCGATCAACACCAGCGCGGCCTCCCCGGTCCTGCGGCTTATCCTGCTGGCCGACCTGATCTACGTTCTCGTCATCGCGGCCCTCGTCCTGGCCCGCGTTGCCCGCCTGATCGCCGAACGCCGCTCCCGCTCTGCCGGGTCGCGGCTGCACATGCGGCTATCCGGCGTCTTCATGCTGATCGCGCTGATCCCGACCGTCCTTGTCGCCGTCTTCGCGGTCCTGTCGATCAACATCGGCCTCGAAGGCTGGTTCTCCGACCGGGTGCGGTCCGTCGTCGGCTCCTCCCTCTCGGCCGCCCAGGCCTACGAGGCGGTGCAGCGCGACGACCTTGCCGCCGATGTGGGGACGCTGGCCGGCTATCTGAACGAGGCAAAGCGCAAGTCGCCCTTCATCCGCGACGACCAGCTGCGCCCGCTCCTCTCGCAGGCGCAGGCCGTCGTCCAGCGCGGGCTGAAGGAGGCCTACCTTGTCGATGGCACCGGCGCGCTCAAGACCCGGGGCGAGAAGTCCTATCTCTTCGACTTCGAACCCCTGACCGCCGAACACCTGCGCCTCGCGCGCGAGGGCAACACTGTCCTGATCCCCGACTGGAAGAACAACGAATTTCGCGCACTCGTGCGTCTTGACGCCTATGCCGACCGCTATCTCTACGTCACGCGAACGGTGGACGGTTCGATCCTGTCGTTGCTGGACGAGACGCAGGAAACCGTAAAGCTCTACAACCAGCTTGAATCCGAACGCGGGCGGCTGCTGTTCAACTTCGGCCTGATCTACCTCGGCTTCGCGCTGATCCTGATCCTCGCCGCGATCTGGCTGGGCCTGTGGTTTGCCGAAAGGCTTTCGCGTCCCGTCGGGCGTCTGGCGGGGGCGGCCGAACGGGTCGGGGGCGGCGACCTTGACGTTCAGGTCACCGAGGAAGAGGGCGATGACGAGATCGCTTCGCTGGGCCGCATGTTCAACCAGATGACCCGCCAGCTGAAGGGCCAGCGCGCGGCGCTGATCGAAACCAATGCGCAGACCGAATCGCGGCGGCGGCTGTTCGATTCGGTGCTGTCGAACGTGACCGCGGGCGTTATCGGCCTCGATTCCGACGGCGACATCGACTTCGTCAATCGCGCCGCCGAAAAACTCCTCGACCTCGCCGGTGGTCAGGTCGACACGCCGCTTGCCGTCGCCGTCCCGGAATTTGCCGCCCTCTTCGACCGTCTGCGCGACGCCGGCACCAATGCGGTCCAGGAAGAGGTCCGCCTGACCCGCCGGGGCAAGCTGGAAAGCCTCCTTGTCCGCATGTCCACCCGCCGCAGCGAAACGGGGGATCTCGAAGGCTATGTCGTGGCCTTCGACGATGTGACCGATCTCGTCTCGGCGCAGCGGATGGCCGCCTGGGGCGATGTCGCCCGCCGCATCGCGCACGAGATCAAGAACCCGCTCACCCCGATCCAGCTCTCGGCCGAACGCATCAAGCGCAAGTTCGCCTCGCAGGTCCGCGATCATGAGGATCTGGAACAATACACCGACGTCATCGTCCGCCAGACGAACGACCTGCGCCGGATCGTCGACGAATTCTCGCGCTTCGCCCGGATGCCCGAGCCCGACCGCCGCGACTGCGACCTGGCCGAGCTTCTGCGCGGCGCGGTCCTGTTGCAGGAGAACGGCCAGCCCGGCGTGCGCTTTGTCACGGACATTCCCGATGGTCCGCTGCCGATGGAACTGGACGCGACAATGATCGGTCAGGCATTGACAAATCTGATCAAGAACGCCGGGGAAGCAATTGAATCGTACCAGGAAAAATCAAAACCGGCCGACTTTCTCCCCGAAATCCGCGTTTCGCTTTCGGCAGACGACGGCGAAGCGGTGATCCGCATTGCCGACAACGGCACCGGCCTGCCCCCCGACCGCGCCCGCCTGTTCGAGCCCTACGTCACCACGCGCGACAAGGGCACCGGCCTTGGCCTGCCCATCGTCAAGAAGATCATCGAGGAACACGGCGGCACGCTTGCCCTTCTCGATGCGCCCGTATTCCCGGGCAACGACCATGCGGGTGCGTTGGCCGAGATCCGGCTGCCCCGCTCCTTGCGCAAACGACCCCGAACCCACATTCCGCTCGGCGCTGCGCCGGGCAAGACGGAGACCCAGGCATGAGCATTCTGATCGTCGATGATGAACAGGATATCCGCGAGCTGATAGGCGACATCCTGCGGGACGAGGGCTATACGACACGGCTTGCCGCGAATTCCGACGAATGCATGGCCGAGATCAACGCCGATCCGCCCGCGCTGATGATCCTGGACATCTGGTTGAAGGACAGCCGGATGGATGGGATCGACATTCTGAAAACCGTCAGGCGCGACAATCCCGATATTCCGGTAGTCATCATCTCGGGCCACGGAAACATCGAGATCGCCGTCGCCGCGATCAAGCAGGGCGCCTACGACTTCATCGAAAAGCCCTTCAACATCGACCAGCTCATGGTCGTGGTCGCCCGCGCGATGGAAACCTCGCGCCTGCGCCGCGAAAACCAGGAACTCCGCCGCCGCGACCTCACCTCGGCCGAGATGGTCGGCTCCTCGCTGGCCTTCAAGACGCTGAAGGCCAATCTGGACAAGGTAACGAAGTCGAACGCCCGGGTGATGCTCACCGGAGAGCCCGGGACCGGCAAGGAAATGGCTGCCCGCTACATCCACATGCAGTCCAACCGGGCCAGCGCCCCCTTCATCACCGCCTCTTCGGCCTCGATCGAGCCGGAGCGGATGGAAGAGGTGCTCTTCGGCCGCGAATCCCCCGAACGCGGGGTAGAGCCGGGGCTGCTGGAACAGGCCCATGGCGGGATCATCTATTTCGACGAGGTGGCGGACATGCCGCTTGGCACGCAGGGCAAGATCCTGCGGGTCCTGACCGAACAGCAATTCACCCGCGTCGGCGGGGCCGACAAGGTCCGGGTGGACCTGCGCGTCATCTCCTCCACCTGCCGCGACCTGCGGGCCGAGATCGGCATGGGCCGGTTCCGGCAGGAACTCTACGACCGGCTGAACGTGGTGCCCATCGCCGTGCCCTCGCTGGCCGCCCGGCGCGAGGATGTGCCCGAACTCGCGCGGCATTTCATCGACTGGTTCCACAAGAGCCAGGGCCTGCCGCACCGGGCGCTTTCGGAAGAGGCAGAGACGGTCCTGCAAACCATGCCCTGGCCCGGCAACATCCGCCAGCTGCGCAACGTGATCGAGCGGATCCTGATTCTCGGCGACGGGACCGGGCCGATCGAAGCCTCGGAAATCCCCGGTGCCGAGCCGAGGGCCGAGGTCGAAAGCCCGCTGTCGCTGTCCGGCACCATCGCCACCCTGCCGCTGCGCGAGGCGCGCGAGCTGTTCGAACGCGAATACCTGCTGACCCAGATCAACCGCTTCGGCGGCAACATCAGCCGGACGGCGAACTTCGTGGGCATGGAACGCTCAGCGCTGCACCGCAAGCTCAAGTCGCTTGGCGTGGTCGGCTCGACCCGCGGGGGCAGGGGGATGACCGACTTCGAGGAGTAGGCGGGCAGAGAGGGCGTCCCTGGCCAGCGCGGCTTCCGCGCCCGGCACCTGGCGGATCGTGCGATCCGGCCAAGCCCAAGGGCGGCCGCGCCACCATCGCCGCCCGTGCCCCGCACATTGACCCTCCCGCGACGATCTGACATGCACAGAGTTGCGGCGTAACGCGGGGTTACTGATGAAGGTCATCATCTGCGGGGCGGGTCAGGTCGGCTGGCAGATCGCACGGCACCTGTCTGGCGAGAACAACGACGTCACGCTTGTCGACACGAACGCCGATCTGGTGCGCCGCGCGACCGATACGCTGGACGTGCAGGGTGTCGTCGGCTTTGCCAGCCATCCGGACGTGCTGGAAAAGGCCGGGGCGCGGGATGCCGACATGCTGATCGCCGCCACGCATTCCGATGAGGTGAACATGGTCACCTGCCAGGTGGCCCGCACCGTCTTTGACATCAACCGCAAGATCGCCCGGATCCGCGCGCAGAACTATCTTGAACCGATGTACGGCAACCTGACCAACCAGGACGGGCTGGCCATCGACGTGGTGATCTCCCCCGAACGCGAGGTGGCCGAGGCCGCGCTGCAACGTCTTGCTGCGCCCGCGACCTTCGACACCGAAAGCTTCATGAACGGCCGCGCCCAGCTTCTGGGCATCCAGCTGACCGAGGACTGCCCGGTCCTGAACACCCCCCTGCGTCAGCTGAACGAGCTGTTCCCCACCCTGCGCGCCATCGTGGTGGGGGTCCGGCGCGAGGACCGCCTTTTCGCGCCCGACCCCGGCGACCAGCTTTATGCCGAGGACCAGATCTACGTCTTCACCCATATCGAGGACGTGAACCGCGCCCTGGAAATCTTTGGCAAGAAGACGAAAAAGCAGGAACGGGTGGTGATCGTCGGCGCCGGCAACGTCGGGCTCGCCGTGGCCCGCGCGCTGGAGGCGCGGACCGACCGCATCCGGGCCAAGATCATCGAGAAGAACCGCGCCACCGCCGAGATCGCCGCCGATATGCTGGAACGCACCATCGTGCTGCACGGCGACGGGATGGACAGCGATATTCTGGCCGAAGCCTCGGTGGACCGGGCCGACGCGATCCTGGCCGTCACCGACGACGACAAGACAAATCTTCTGGTCGCCGTCCGTGCCAAGCAGGCCGGTTGCCAGATGACCATCGCGCTGGTCAACGATCCGACCCTCGCCCCCCTCATGGCGCCGCTGAACATCGACGCCTACATCAACCCGCGCGCCACCACCGTCTCGTCGATCCTGCGCTACATCCGCCACGGCCGCGTCCGCGCCGTCTATTCCATCGGCGACGCCGAGGCCGAACTGATCGAGGCCCAGGTCCTGTCCACCTCGTCGCTGGCCGGCCGGCTGATCCGCGACATCGAGTTTCCCGAGGGCGTTCTGGTCGGCGCAGTGATGAAGGGCGACAAGGTGCTGAAGCCGACCGGAGACCTGCGGATCGAGGCCGGCGACGTGATCGCGCTTTTTGCCATGGCCAAGGACGTGCCCGAGGTCGAAGGCCTCCTGCAAGTCTCGATCGACTTCTTCTGATGCTGACCCGGCTGGCCGAACTGCCGCTTCTTGTCATCCTGCTCGGCCTGTCCGGCCTGATCGCCTTCGTGCCCGCGCTTTACGCGCTTGGGGCGGACGATTACGAAAACGCCCGCGACTTTCTCTATTCCGGTCTGATCCTTCTGGTCGTGACCGTGATGCTGGGTATCGCCACCGCCGCCTACAGCCCGCGCGATCTGGCCACCAGCCACCTGGCCGCCCTGGCGCTGGCCTATGCCGTCCTGCCACTTGCCCTGGCCCTGCCGCTGGCCGAGGCCCTGGCGGACACCACGCTGGTCAATGCCTGGTTCGAGATGACCTCGGCCTTCACCACCACCGGCGCCTCGGTCTATGCCCCGCAGCGTCTGGCCGATGCGATCCATCTCTGGCGCGCGACCGTGGGCTGGTTCGGCGGTTTCCTCACGCTGCTGGCCGCCTATGCGATCCTGGCCCCCCTGAACCTGGGCGGCAACGAGGTCATCTCGGGGCGGACGCCGGGCCGGGGGGCCAAGGGCGCCGCCCAGGTCACCCGCATCGCCGATCCGACGCAGCGGCTGACCCGCTTTGCGCTGACGCTTTTCCCGGTCTACCTCGCATTGACCGTCCTCCTGTGGTGCGCCCTCCTGATCCTCGGCGAAACCGGCATCTCCGCGCTGATCCATGCGATGGGGACGCTGTCCACCTCCGGCATCTCGGGGCAGACGGCCTTCCAGGCCTCGGGCGCGGGGGTTCCCGGAGAGCTTGCGGTCTTTGCCTTCCTGATCTTCGCCGTCACCCGCCGCGCCTTTCCTGGCATCCGTCTGTCCGAGAACCGCCGCCCGCTGCTTCAGGATCCCGAACTCCGCCTCGCCGCCCTTTTGCTGTCGGCGGTCGCGCTTGTCCTCTTCTTCCGCCACTGGGTGTATGTCGGCGAGGCCGGGGCGCCTAGCGTGCTCGACGCGCTGAACGCACTTTGGGGCATCCTGTTCACCGCGGCCTCTTTCCTGACCACGACCGGCTATATCTCCTCGGACTGGCAGACGGCGGCGGAATGGTCGGGCATCGGCACGCCGGGCCTGGTGCTGATGGGGCTGGCCATCGTCGGCGGCGGCACGGCGACCACGGCGGGCGGGGTCAAGCTGCTGCGGGTCCATGCGCTGTTGCGCCATGGCGAACGCGAGCTTGAACGGATCGTCCACCCCAATTCCATCGGTCACGGCGGCCCCGATGCCCGCCGCCTGCGGCGCGAGGGCGCACAGCTTGCCTGGGTGTTCTTCATGCTCTTCGCCACCTCGATTGCCGTGGTCATGGCCTGCCTCCTCCTGGCCGGGGTCAAGTTCGAGCCCGCCATGGTCCTGGCCATTGCCAGCCTGACGACCACCGGCCCGTTGGCCGAGATCGGCGCCGCCCAGCCGATCGCCTATGCCACGCTCTCGGACCCGGTGAAGCTGATCCTGGGCTTTGCCATGGTTCTGGGGCGGCTCGAGACGCTTGCCCTTCTGGCGCTGATCCTGCCCGGAACCGACCGGCGCTAGGTCGGCACCGGGACCGGGGCCGGAAGGCTGCGTTCAACAGCCTGATTTTTGCGCTGGAAACTCCCGTGCCGCCGCTACATACTCGACCTGCCGTTCCGGGCGGCAAAGACAGGGCAACAAGAACGACCACGACGCGACAGTGAAGCGATAGAAAAACAAGGCAAAACACTGATGGCCGCTGACAAGCAAAACCTGCAAGACGCCTTTCTCAACCATGTCCGCAAAGCCAAGGTACCGGTCACGATCTTCCTGATCAACGGCGTCAAGCTTCAAGGCGTGATCACCTGGTTCGATAACTTCTGCGTGCTGTTGCGTCGCGATGGTCAATCGCAGCTTGTCTACAAGCATGCGATCTCGACCATCATGCCCGGCGCGCCGATCAGCCTGTACGAAGGGGAAGACTGATCGCACAGGATCCGCAGGATGCGACCGATCTGCTGTCCGACCGGACGGGAAAACGCCTGCGCGATACGGCCACCGCGGCCACCCGGACCTGGGTCCTGCATCCGGCGCTGAAATCGGCTTATTCCCGCCGCCTGCCCGAACATGGTCTGGCCGAGGCCGTGGCGCTGGCCGCCGCGCTGCCCGAGCTTCAGGTCTGCGGCTCCGAGGTCATCCGCCTTTCCCGCACCCATCCCGGCACGCTGCTGGGGTCGGGCAAGCTGGCCGAGCTGAAGGCGCGCTTCAAGGCCGACCGCATCGACCTGGTGATTGTCGATGGCGCGGTCTCTCCGGTGCAGCAGCGCAATCTGGAACGGGAATGGGGGGTCAAGCTGCTCGACCGGACCTCGCTGATCCTTGAAATCTTCGCCGACCGGGCCCGGACGCGCGAGGGCGTGTTGCAGGTGGAACTTGCCGCGCTGTCCTACCAGCGCACGCGGCTGGTGCGCGCCTGGACGCACCTTGAACGCCAGCGCGGCGGCTTCGGCTTTGTCGGCGGCCCGGGCGAGACGCAGATCGAAAGCGACCGCCGGGCCATCGACGACCAGGTGGTGCGGCTGCGCCGGCAGCTGGACCAGGTGGTCAAGACGCGCGAACTGCACCGCGCCGCCCGCGCCAAGGTGCCGTTTCCGGTGGTGGCGCTGGTGGGCTACACCAACGCCGGCAAGTCCACGCTGTTCAACCGCATCACCGGGGCCGAGGTCATGGCCAGGGACATGCTGTTCGCCACGCTCGACCCGACGATGCGCGGGGTGGTGCTGCCTTCAGGGGCCAAGGTGATCCTGTCGGACACCGTGGGTTTCATCTCGGACCTGCCGACCCAGCTGGTCGCCGCCTTCCGCGCCACGCTGGAAGAGGTACTGTCGGCCGACCTGATCCTGCATGTCCGCGACATCAGCCACCCCGAGACTGTGGAACAGGCCGCCGATGTGACCGACATCCTGGCCAGCCTCGGCGTCAAGGAAGAGACGCCCGTCATCGAGGTCTGTAACAAGCTTGATCTCGTCGATGCCTCGCAGCGCGAGGCCCTGACCGCGCAGGCGGCGCAACGGCCGTTGGTGCTGCCGGTCTCGGCCCTGACTGGCGAGGGGGTGGAGTCCCTGCTTACGCTTGTGTCGCGCGTCCTGGACGAAGAGCGCAGCGAGGCCCTTCTGCGCGTGCCCTTCGACCAGGGCCGTCGCCGCGCCTGGCTGCACGACCAGAACGTCGTGCAGCAGGAAACCCAGGGCGAGGACGGCTGGCAGATCACGGTCCGCTGGACGGCACGGCAGGAAAACCGCTGGCAGAGGCTCTAGACGGCTGCCACCACGCCCGCTGCCACCAGCCGCCCGATCTGTCCGGTCGTCATCCCCAGCACATCGGCCAGCACGGCCTCGGTGTGCTTGCCCAGAACCGGCGCCGGGGCAGGGGGCGTGCGCGGGCAGGCGCCCCAGTTCACCGGCGAACCGGGCACCGGATAGGGCCCGATCCCCGGCTGGTCCAGGATCGAGAACATCGGATTGTCCGGTGACAGGTCCGGGTCCTCGTGCACCGCCTCGGCAAAGCTGCGAAAGACCGACCAGGTCAGCCCCGCCGCATCGAACAGCGGGCCGACCTCCTCCAGCCGGCGCGCGGCGAACCAGGGGGCGAACAGCGCCGTGATCGCCTCGCGTCCGTGCCAGCGGTCGCCTTCGCGGGCGAAGTCCAGCCCCAGCCGCGCGGCCAGTTCCGCCAGCGGTGCGGCCATGTCCAGCACCCGCACCAGCTCGCGCCATTGGCGGTCGGTCAGGCCGACGACCATGACCCGCCGCCCGCAGGCCAGCAGGAAATCCTGCCCGTAGGCCCCGTAAAGCGCATTGCCGACCTTGGGCCGGTCCACGCCGTTCACCGCCACTTCGCCGATGATGCCCAGATGGCCCAGCAGGGCCGCCGCCACATCCTTCAGCGCCAGTTCCGCCAGTTGGCCCCGCCCGCTGCGCAGCCGCATCCGCTCGGCCGCCAGCAGCGTGCCCACCAGCATCTGTCCGGCGATACAGTCGAAGGCGGGCAGCACATGCGCCACCGGCTCGCTGCCCGGACTGCCGGTCGCCATCGGAAAGCCGATGCCGGGGTTGACCGTGTAGTCCACCGCCGGCTCGCCGCGGCGCGTGCCGGTCAGGCTGACCATGATCAGGTCGGGCCTCTGCGTGACCAGCGCCGGGTAATCCATCCAGCCGCGTACCCGCAGATTGGTCAGGAACAGCCCCGCATCGGGACCGGGCGCGGTGATGAGCGCGGTCACGATCTCGCGGCCCTCGGGGCGGGACAGGTCCACCGCCACCGACCGCTTACCCTTGTTCAGCCCGGCCCAGAACAGGCTTTCGCCGCTGGCCGTCACCGGCCAGCGCTTCGCGTCAAGCCCGCCCTTCAGCCGGTCGAAGCGGATCACGTCGGCGCCCATCTCGGCCAGGGTCATCCCGGCGAAGGGCACCGCCACGAAGGCCGAGCCCTCGACCACCCGCAGTCCCGCCAGGGGCTTCATGCCGGCCACCCGATCTCTGCCTGCATGCAGACCCAGCCTTCCGCCGTGACCGTGCTCAGCCGGTTGCTCGCGCCCTGCAAGTGCAGCCGGTCGTGCAGGAAGGCCGGCCGGACGCCACGGAAGCGATAGCTCTGCGGCAGGGTATCCTTCCGAGCCAGGGCCGCCTGCATCAGCAGCATCGCCTGGAGGGGACCATGCACCACAAGACCCGGATAGCGTTCGACCTCTGTCGCATAGGGCAGGTCGAAATGGATGCGATGCGCGTTGAAGGTCACGGCCGAAAAGCGGAACAGGCGCACCGTATCGATGGCCACCGGCTCCTGCCAGTCGGGCGCTTCGGCCGCCACGGGCGGCGGCGGGACATAGGTCTCGGGCATGGCGACATAGACGATGTCCTGTTCCTCGCGGATCGCCAGCCCTTCCGCGCCGTGCACCTCATGGCCCACCGTGACAAAGACCATGCGCCCGGTGCTGCCCGTCTTTTCGGCTACGTTCAGGATGGTCGAGCGCCGCAGCATCGTCTCGCCGACATGCAGGGGGGCGAGAAACTCCAGCCGCCCGCCGGCCCACATCCGCCGTTCCAGCGGCACCGGCGGCAGAAAGCCCCCACGTGCCGGATGCCCGTCGCGATCCAGCCCCGACATCGGCGTCTCGGGCGTCCAGCCGATCCAGTGCCACAACGGCGGCAGGGGATCTCCCGCCGCAAACCGCCCCGGAACTTCCAGCGTCGCCGCCAGTTGCCAGGCCTGACGCAGCGTCACGCAGTCCTCGGCCTCTTCCGTGCGCCCCACCCAGTCGCCGAAGGTTTCGGTCATTTTATTTCCATTCTGCGCCGCAATTTGGAATTTGGTTGCGCCAACAGAATATCGATTCTCCCTCCGGTCAAGCGTCCATCGCGGGCTGGGCGATTACGTCGCAGGTTTAAGCACCATCACCCCCGCCGCCGCCGCGCGGGCAAGGTCGGGATCCAGCGACATCGGGATGTATTCGCCCCGCCGCCACAACTCTCCCAGATCGTCGTAATGCCGGCTCAACGGATGCCCGGACTGGCCTGTCGCGGTGATGAAGACCGAACTGTCGGGATCGGCAAAGTCATAGACCCCGCGATAGCCGGCCGAGTGCACGTTCTGATAGGGCTCCTTCCCCTCGCCCCGCGTCACCCCCCGCATCAGCGTATCGTCCCCGCCGCTGGTCGATTGCCGGATGTTCACGAAGTACTTGATGAACGGCACATCCCCCAGCACCGGATGGTCATGCACCGCCTGGTGCGCGTCCCCCCAGCGCCAGCTTTCCAGGTTGGGTCCGTAGCGTTCCGTCAGCTCCACCAGCGCATCGTCCAGCGCGATCCGCGCGATGTCGGTGCAGCTTTCCACCGCCGCCGACTGGATCACGTCGCACCACACGCTCGCCCCGCCGACATTGCGGTAGACCCGCTCGATGAAGACCGGAGAGATATGGGTGAAGCTCTCCGCCATCGCGCCAAGCTCGTCCAGGATCAGCCGCTTTTGCAGCGCGCGCAGCCAGGCCTCGGCGATCAGCGGCTCGGGCAGATGCTCGTTCATCTCGCCGTTCCATTCCGCCAGCAGGATCAGCGCCCGCTGCCGCAGCCTCTCCGGCGTGCCCTCGGGCGCCGCCTCGCCGGTGAACCACAGATCCGCCCCGATCAGCGGCAGAAGCGCCCGCGCCGTCGGGTTCACCGTGTCCAGCTGCGCCTCGATGAAGCTTTCCCGCGTGTGCACCTCGCGCGCCTTCATCAGGGCCAGCCAGCGCTGGATGCGCTGCGTGTCGCCCCAGTCGAAACTGACATGGTTCGGAAAGGGTCGGTCCACCGTCTTGTTGTTGGTGTTGCCCAGAAGACCCGAGGCGGGATCGCGGAAGCTCGGGTTCTCCTCATAGGGCAGGATGCCCTTGAACCCCACCGCCGGGTTCGACCCCAGCGCCGGAAGCCTGCCCTTCGACGGATGATCCGGGTCGCGCGCCGGGATTGCCCCCATCACCTGCATCGCGATGCCTGACCCATCCGCCAGCATCACGTTCTGCGCCGGAGCGATGACCTTCCGCCCCGCCTCCATGGCCTCGGGGATCGACCGCGCCTTCATCAGCGCCATCGCGCCGCTGATCGAGGTATCGGCCCCCGACAGCGCCGTCCAGCTGATCGCCGCCACATGGCCCGCCGGCGTGATCGAGCCAAGGTCGTAATGCCCGCCCGGCAGGATCGGCCCGTTGTGCGACCAGCGCAGCGTCAGCGTCACCGGATCGGCCCCCTTGACCTTGATGATCGACTGGCGGCTTTCGAACCGGGCCCAGCCGTCCGGGGTGCGGTATTCCTCGGGGTTTTCCGGGTTCAGCGCCTCGATCACCACGTCCTGGTCGTCCACATAGGCCGTGGTCAGCCCCCAGCCCAGGGCTTCGGACCGGCCGACCAGCACCAGGGGCGTCCCCGGAATCGTGCCGCCGATCACGCCGCCCGATTGCAACTCCAGCCGCGCCAGGTACCAGATCGTCGGCGCGGTCAGACCCAGATGCGGGTCGTTGGCCAGGAGACTGCCCCCCGCCGCCGACCGGCCCGGCATCGCCGCCCAGGCATTCGAGGCCCCCGCCATGCCTGGGTCCGCGACGGGCGACAGGGGGCCAAGCGCGAAATCGACCGGGGCGAAACTCGGCTGCACGCCAGGGACCAGGCTGGCATAATCGGGCAGGGCGGCCACCCCCTGTCCGGGATCGTCGGGCAGGATGTCGGCCAGCCGGTCGGCCGACAAGAGCAGCGAGACCCGCGCCCGCAGCACCTCGGATTGCAGCGCGCCCGACAGTTGCAGCGCCATCAGCTTCAGGATCGCGATCGAATCCGCCGGGGCCCAGGCGGAAATCTCCGGCTCGAACAGGAAGAACTCCGGCGCCCCCCGGCCGCGCGCGCCCTTGTTCACCTCGCCGATCCAGGCATTGACCCCCGCGGCATAGGCCTCCAGCGCGCGGCGCGTGGCCGGGTCCTGGGCCGCGACCGATTGCAGCGCCAGCCCGTAAAGGTCATAGCGGCGCATCAGCTCGTCCACCTTGACGGTGGCCGGGCCGAACAGTTCCGACAGCCGTCCCTGTGCCGTGCGCCGCAGCATCGTCATCTGCCACAGCCGGTCCTGGGCATGGGCAAAGCCAAGGGCGAAGAACACGTCCTCGTCGGTCTGGCCGAAGATATGCGGCACGCTGTCGTTGTTGCGCACCACCTCGACCGGGGCCGAGATCCCGGCCAGGGTGAAATCCTCGTCATAGTCGATCAGCGACCGCGACAGGATGTAATAGGCCAGAAGCGCCGCGACCAAACCAAGAACGGTCAGGCCGGTGACGATCCGGATCAGCCAGCGAAAGGCGGTCAGCATCTGGGCCTGCTCCTGGGCACCTGTCCTTGACGAAAGACTGCGGATCGGTCCTAGTCCAAGCGCCGGTCAAGGGCAATGCGCAGGGGGGCGTCGATGGCGAAAGTGTCATTTCTGGGTCTCGGGGTCATGGGCTTCCCGATGGCGGGGCATCTGGCCGCGAAGGGGCATGAGGTGACGGTCTACAACCGCTCGCCGGCCAGGGCCGAGGCCTGGGTCGCCCGCCATCCGGGCCGCCTTGCCACCACTCCGCGCGCGGCGACCGAGGGGGCCGAGTTCGTCATGGCCTGCGTCGGCAATGACGATGACCTCGCCCAGGTCTGCCGCGGCCCGGACGGTGCCTTCGCGGGCATGTCGCCCGGTGCGCTCTTCGTCGATCACACGACGGTGTCCGCCACCATCACCCGCAAGCTGGGTGCCGAAGCCGCGGCGCTGGGGCTGGGCTTCGTCGATGCGCCGGTCTCGGGCGGGCAGGCGGGGGCCGAGAACGGCCAGCTGTCGATCATGTGCGGCGGCCTGCCCGAGGATTATGCCCGGGCCGAGCCGGTGCTGGCGTCCTACGCCCGGATCTGCCGCCGGATCGGCGATCTGGGGGCCGGGCAGCTGGCCAAGATGATGAACCAGATCTGCATCGCGGGCCTGATGCAGGGCCTGTCCGAGGCGCTTGCCTTCGGCCAGAAGGCGGGCCTGGACGGCGAGAAGGTGGTCGAGGTCATCAGTCAGGGTGCCGCGGGTTCGTGGCAGATGGTCAACCGCCACAAGACCATGCTTAGGGATGAATTCGACTTCGGCTTTGCGGTGGACTGTATGCGCAAGGACCTGGGCATCTGCCTTGCCACCGCCGACGAGATCGGCGCGCGTCTGCCGGTCACCGCGCTGGTGGATCAGTTCTACAAGGACGTGCAGCTGATGGGCGGCGGGCGGAACGACACCTCCAGCCTGATCCGGCGGCTCAGGTAACCCCTGGCCACCCTCTTGCCCATGTCCCAAATACTCCCGCCGGAGGCGCAGATGCGTCGCGACGGGGCCAACGGCAGATCATTGGAAGCGGCCGGTCGGACGGCGCGCATCGCCCCGCCTCCCGACCAGCGGCAAAGCTTAACCGTTCCTGAACGCCCGCAGGCAACCCATTGACGACAAAGGCTGCGCAAGACTGTCCACGCGTGGTCAGGCTCAGGGGATGATCCGGGTATACTTGACGCCTGCCAGCGAGGCCCCCGCGATCAGGCCCTGCTGGCCGAAGACCAGGGCGATCACGTCGTCCAGCTCGGTCGTCTGCTTGCCGATCGAGGCGCCTTCCTCGGGGCTGGCATAGCGGATGTCCCCGCTGACCGCCCAGCCCGAGGAGCGGCGGAACTTCTCCAGCGCGGCGGGGGTCATGAAGAACAGGGCATGGGCATATTGCTGCGCCCCGATCTGCAAGCCGAACGAACCCTTTGCGGCGGAATAGTAGTCCACCGTGACCCCCTGGATCCGCAGCGCACCCCGTCCAAACGCTCCGCCGAAGCCGGCGCCGACCTCGGTCATCAGCGGCATGTACAGCACGCCCGCCGCGCGGGAAGCCAGGTCGCGCGTCCCGGGATACTGCGCGAACAGGAAGCTCTCCGTCGCCGAAACCCGCGCCTCGATCTGGCTGGCCCCGTTCGAGCCGACCCCGTTGTTGCACCCTGCCAGCCCGCCGGTCGCGACAGTGGCCCCCGCGCCAAGCAACAACCCGCGCCGCGTCATCCTCGTGTCGGTCATCTGATCCGCCCTCTCATGCCTCATGGGGTCTCAAGGCCCCTTGCCGCGCAGCCTAACCGCTTTCCGGCCGCCTGTCATGCCCGTTGCGACGAGCCGGCGGCCGCCTGCCTAGCCGCACAGCGTGGCGTAGAGGGCGAAATCCTCGGCGGCCACCTGCCGCAGCAGCTCTGCCGTTGCGACCGACAGCCGCGTCGAACCGCTGGGCGAGACGTTCAGGCGGGGCAGGGTGATCTCGCAGTCCAGCCGCTCTTCCAGGAACCGGACGAAGCTGTCGATGTCTTCATAGCGGAACAGCCGGTCCACGCCGACCCCCTGCCGGGGCCGTAGAAATCTGGCCTGGCTGCCCACATCCGCGAAATCGGGCCGCGGATCGGAACACCAGGCGCGGACAAAGTCGTCAAAGCTCATGTCCCGCGTCGATTTTCCCGCATCCGTCTCCTCCCGCTGGCGGAAACGGTACCACGATCCCAGCCAGTCGGTCGGCTCGCGCATCAGGGCGACGAGAGTGAAGGTGTCCTTGGAGGCGGCCTCGAGAAAGGGGCCGATGAAGCGGCGGTAGCGATGGACAGTGGTGTGCTTCAACAGCGGAGGACGCTGGATCGACACCGCCGCCAGCGATTCGAGCGCCGCCGCAATCGCGGTGGAGCCGGTCTTCGGCGTGGCCAGAAACGCCAGTCTTTGCTCCCAGAAGACCAACATGATCGCCTCATTCACCAGAATTATACGCGCCGCGCCAGGTTGCCGCGGCCTTGCGTCAACACTCCCTTAACCAAAGCCGTAAAAAACTGCCATCAGGAGATTAAGGTTGAAATGTTCCCTGTTTGTGCGCATAAGTGCAAGAACACTTGGGGAACAAAGGCTGTGGATTGCCGCCATGTTGCGGCTGTGAAATAAGGAGAACGACATGGCAGTGGCGAACCTTCTCGACCTCGGGGGCAAACGGGACATGGACAAGTCGAAGGCGCTTGAGTCGGCGCTGGCACAGATCGAACGGCAGTTCGGCAAGGGCTCGATCATGCGGCTTGGCGCCGACAGCCCGGCGATGGATATCGAGGCGACCTCGACCGGGTCCCTGGGTCTGGACATCGCGCTGGGGATCGGCGGCTTGCCGAAGGGCCGGATCATCGAGATCTACGGGCCGGAATCCTCGGGCAAGACCACGCTGACCCTGCATGTCGTCGCGGAAGAGCAGAAGAAGGGTGGTGTCTGCGCCTTCGTCGATGCCGAACACGCGCTTGACCCGCAATATGCCAAGAAGCTGGGCGTGAATCTGGACGAGCTTCTGATCTCGCAGCCCGACACCGGCGAACAGGCGCTGGAGATCGTGGATACGCTGGTGCGCTCGGGCGCGGTCAGCCTGGTGGTCGTCGACTCGGTCGCGGCCCTGGTGCCGAAATCGGAAATCGAAGGCGACATGGGCGACATGCAGATGGGGTCGCAGGCCCGCCTGATGAGCCAGGCGATGCGCAAGCTGACGGCCTCGATCGGCCGGTCGAACTGCATGGTGATCTTCATCAACCAGATCCGCCAGAAGATCGGCGTGATGTTCGGCAACCCCGAAACCACCACCGGCGGCAATGCGCTGAAGTTCTACGCTTCGGTCCGCCTGGATATCCGCCGGATCGGCGCGATCAAGGACCGCGAAGAAGTCGTCGGTAACACCACCCGCGTCAAGGTGGTGAAGAACAAGGTCGCCCCGCCCTTCAAGCAGGTGGAATTCGACATCATGTATGGCGAAGGCATCTCGAAGATGGGCGAACTGGTGGACATCGGCGTGAAGGCCGGCGTCGTGGAAAAGTCGGGCGCCTGGTATTCGTTTAAGGACGAACGTATCGGCCAGGGGCGCGAAAACGCCAAGGCCTTCCTCAAGCAGAACCCTTCCGTCGCGCTGGAGATCGAGGACAAGATCCGCGCGGCCAACGGGCTCGACTTCACCATGGCGGGTGAGGATTCGGGCGATGTGCTGGACGAGTGACCGGCCCGGTCACCCATGACGAGCTGATGGCTGCGCTGCCGGGGGTGCTTTCGGCCCCCAAGACCGGCAGCGCGGTCGAGTACCTGTGCCTCCGTCCCGACTATGGCCAGCGCCGCTTTGTCGAGGCGATTGCTGTGACGAAAGCGCAAGGCATCCCCGGCGAACGGTGGGGCAAGGCGCCGTGGCTGAAACTGCCCGACGGCGCCGGCCACCGCGGTATCCAGGTCTCGATCCTGCCGCGCCGGGTGCTGGACCTGATCTGGCGCGACCGGGCAAACGTCGTCCATCCCGGCGACACCTTTGTCTGCGACCTTGACATGACCGAGGCGAACTTGCCGGCCGGAACCCATCTGTCGGTCGGCACGGCGGTCCTTCGGGTGTCGGAGGTCTGGAACGACGCCTGTGCCAAGTGGAAGGTCCGCCACGGCGCGGCCGCCTTCGATTGGGTGCGCGCCCACCCCGAGCTGCGCCTGCGCGGTGTTCTTTGCTCGATCGAACAGGACGGCGTGATCCGCAACGGCGACGCGGTGGAAGTGCTGCGCTAGACGGCTTTTTTCCCCGCGCGAAGTCCCGCCTGTGGACAGGCCCCGCACGGGGGGCTACATGGGGGACCGAATTTCCGCATCCTTCCCAAGGACCGCCCCGACATGCCCTCGCTGAACGACATCCGCTCCACTTTCCTCGACTTCTTCCGCCGCAACGATCACCGGGTGGTGGAGTCAAGCCCCCTGGTGCCGCGGAACGACCCGACGCTGATGTTCACCAACTCTGGCATGGTGCAGTTCAAGAACCTGTTCACCGGGGTCGAGACGCGGGACTACAAGCGCGCCACCACCGCGCAGAAATGCGTCCGTGCGGGCGGCAAGCACAACGATCTTGACAACGTGGGCTATACCGCGCGGCACCATACCTTCTTCGAAATGCTGGGGAATTTCAGCTTCGGCGACTATTTCAAGGACCAGGCCATCGCCTTTGCCTGGGAGCTTCTGACCAGGGACTTCGGTCTGTCCAGGGACAAGCTGCTGGTCACGGTCTACCACACGGACGACGAGGCGGCGGCGATCTGGAAGAAGGTCTCGGGCCTTTCGGACGACCGGATCATCCGCATCGCCTCCGACGACAACTTCTGGCGGATGGGCCCCACCGGACCCTGCGGCCCCTGCACCGAGATCTTTTACGACCATGGCCCGCACATCTGGGGCGGGCCTCCGGGCAGTGCAGAGGAAGACGGCGACCGCTTCATCGAGATCTGGAACAACGTCTTCATGCAGAACGAACAGTTCGCCGACGGGCGGCTGGTTCCGTTGGAGATGCAGTCGATCGACACCGGCATGGGGCTGGAGCGGATCGGGGCGCTCTTGCAGGGTAAGCACGACAACTATGACACCGACCTCATGCGCAGCCTGATCGAGGCCAGCGCGAATGTCACCTCGCAAGACCCTGACGGGCCGGGGAAAATCCACCACCGGGTGATCGCCGACCACCTGCGCTCGACCTCGTTCCTGATCGCCGATGGCGTGATGCCCTCGAACGAGGGGCGCGGCTATGTGCTGCGCCGGATCATGCGGCGCGCGATGCGCCATGCCCATATGCTGGGTGCGCAGGACCCGGTGATGCACCGCCTGGTGCCTGCGCTGGTGCGGCAGATGGGCGGGGCCTATCCGGAGTTGTCGCGGGCGCAGGCGCTGATCGAAGAGACGCTGCGGACGGAGGAGACGAAATTCAAGCAGACGCTCGACCGTGGGTTGCGGCTTCTGGACGACGAGCTTGCGGGCCTTCCCGAAGGCGCCGCGCTGCCGGGCGCCGCGGCGTTCAAGCTCTATGACACCTACGGCTTCCCGCTGGATCTGACGCAGGATGCGCTGCGCGAGAAGGGGCGCGAGGTGGACGTTCAGGGCTTCGACGCAGCGATGGCGGAACAGAAGGCCAAGGCGCGGGCGGCCTGGTCGGGCACCGGCGCTGCGGGCGACGCGAAGATCTGGTTCGATCTGGCAGAGGAGCACGGGGTCACCGAGTTCCTCGGCTATGACACCGAGACCGCCGAGGGCGTCATCACCGCGTTGGTCCGCGACGGGTCTGTCGTGGGGCAGGCCGAGACGGGCCAGACCGTGCAGGTCGTGGTGAACCAGACCCCGTTCTATGCCGAAAGCGGCGGTCAGGTGGGGGATGCGGGCCTGATCCGCACCCAGACCGGTCTTGCCGAAGTGACCGATGTGAAAAAGGCCGCAGGGGTCTTCATTCACATCGCAAAGGTCATGGAAGGCACGGTCATCAAGGGACAACCTGCGAAGCTGGAGGTGGCGCATGCCCGCCGCGCGGCGATCCGCGCCAACCATTCGGCGACGCACCTGCTGCACGAGGCGCTGCGGCGGAAATTGGGCGAGCATGTCGCGCAACGCGGTTCGCTGAACGCGGCCGACCGTCTGCGCTTTGACTTCAGCCATTCCGCGGCCATCGCCCCGGATGACCTTCATGCGATCGAAGCCGAAGTGAACGCCTTCATCCGCCAGAACGCGCCCGTCGAGACCCGGATCATGACCCCCGACGACGCCCGCGCCATCGGGGCGCAGGCGCTGTTCGGCGAGAAATACGGCGAGGAAGTCCGCGTCGTCTCGATGGGGGTGCTCGAAGGCTCGGGCAAGGGCAGCGATGGCAAGACCTACAGCATCGAGCTGTGCGGTGGCACACATGTCAGCCGCACGGGCGACATCGGCGCCATGGTGATCCTGTCGGAAAGCGCCTCCAGCGCGGGTGTCCGCCGGATCGAGGCGCTGACCGGGCAGGCGGCGCTGGACCACCTGCGTCAGCAGGACGCGCGGCTGAACGACATCGCGGCGATCATAAAGGCCCCGCCGGCCGAACTGGCCGAGCGAATCCGCGCGCTGTTCGAGGAGCGCAAGGCATTGGCGAACGAGGTCGCGCAACTGCGCCGGGAACTGGCGATGGGCGGCAAGGCCGCTGGCCCGGAGGCCAGGGAAATCAACGGGGTGAAGTTCATTGCTCAAGTCTTGTCCGGCGTTTCGGGCAAGGATCTTCCGGCGCTGATCGACGAGATGAAGGCCCGGCTCGGGTCGGGGGCTGTCCTCCTCATCGCCGACACCGGCGCGAAGCCTGCCGTTGCCGCAGGTGTCACGCAGGACCTGACCGGGAGGCTTTCGGCCGTCACGCTGGTCAAGGCCGCGGCCGAGGCGATGGGCGGCAAGGGCGGCGGTGGCCGTCCCGACCTTGCCCAGGCCGGGGGCGCAGACATCGGCCGGGCCGAGGCAGCGATCCAGGCGGCCGAAGCCGCGATGGAGGCGTAGACCGTGCCGACCGCCCTCTGGATCGCCCATGTCCACGTCACCGACGCCGAGGCCTACGCGAAGTATGCCAAGGGCGCGACCGAGGCCATCGCGGCCCATGGCGGCGTCTTCCTCGCGCGCGGCGGCCGCTATGTGCAACTGGAAGGCAACGGCCGCCCGCGCAACGTGGTGGCCCGCTTCCCGAGCCTCGAAAAGGCGGTGGAGTGCTACAACTCTCCCGCCTATCAGGCAGCCCTTGCCCATGCGAAGGGCGCAAGCGTGCGCGACCTGATGGTCGTCGAGGAGATCGAGTAGGGTTTTCCTTGAATTGATTGGATTTTCACTCCCGACTCTGCGGATTTCTGCTAGGTTTCGTGCAAAAGAAGGCATGAGCAGATGATCCAGTCCATCACGGGGACGGGCTAGATGTGCCGCTGGGCCGCCTATACCGGCGCACCGATCTTCCTGGAGGAGATCGTCAGCCGCCCCGGTCATTCGCTGATCCACCAGTCGCACTGCGCGACGCAATGCCATACCGCGATCAACGCCGACGGGTTCGGGATCGCCTGGTATGGCGCCAGGCCGGAACCGGGCCTTTTCCGCGACGTCCTGCCTGCCTGGTCCGACCCGAACCTGAAAAGCCTGACCGCGCAGGTCCAGTCGCACCTGTTTCTCGCCCATGTCCGCGCCTCGACGGGCACGGCGACCAGCCGCAACAACTGCCACCCTTTCACCCACGGCCGGTGGAGCTTCATGCACAACGGCCAGGTCGGGGGATACGAGGCGTTCCGCCGGGATGCCGACATGATGATCCCCGAGGATCTCTACCCGTACCGCAAGGGCGCCACCGACAGCGAGGCTCTGTTTCTCGTCGCCCTTGCCGAAGGGCTGGAGGATGATCCCAGGGGTGCGCTTGAACGTGCGGCGGCGCGGTTCATCCGTCTGGCGCGCGACAAGGGCGCAGCCCCGCATCTTCGCATGACCGCGGCCTTGTCGGACGGCCAGCGCCTCTATGCTGTCCGCTATGCCACAGATGCCGCCGCCCCTTCGCTGTATCATCGCTGGTCCGACAGCCGTCGGGGCCGGGCCGTGGTGTCCGAGCCGCTGGAAGCCGAGGAGGGGGGCTGGGAAGAGGTGCCCCCCTACAGCTTCTGCACCTTCGACGGCGAAGCCGCGCGGGTGGAGGAATTCATGCCCTGCCGGCTGGCGGCAGCGGCCTGACACGAAGCCGCGCCCAATTTCCGGCAGAGGGCGGATCGGGCAGTCCGTCGGCTGGTCGGCCCGGAAATCGGGCATATTCGGCCCGGTCGCACCGGTATGCGGCGGCATGCCGATAAAACCATGGAGTTCCAAGGAAAATCTCGGTATGCGCGAAGCGATCCCTTTTGCGCCGGACCTCGAAAGATGCCGATTATCGACCATCCTCTGCGCTATGCCACAGTGAACGAGCTGCATGCGCGGCCCTTCCCGTCGCTGGAAGTGCCATCGACGGCCGTCTATCTGGCGATCAAGGAACCCGTCCAGGCCCATAACCGCGACCGGGACCGCGACCGTGCGCATCTGCTGGCGCTGCTGGACCGGTACGGCTCTGCCCATCCCCAGCCTGGTGCGACGCATTTCCATGGGCCGATTGGCCGCGCCGAACTGAAATGGGAAAGCCATACCGAATTCGTGACCTATACTGCCTTTACCAAGGGTTTGTCGGCCCGACCCTTCGACCCGGCCGAGGCCGAAGTCCTGCCCGAAGACTGGCTTGCCGCCGCCCCGGGCAAGCGGCTGACGTCGGTGCTGATACGGGTAGAGCAGATGCCGTCGAGCCAGGACGAGCTTCTGCGCAGGCTGGATGAGTGGTTCGTGCCCGAAAGCCTGGCGGTCAGCCAGGTCGTGGAAGGGGCCGCCGTGGTGGCGGGCGATTTCCGGATCGATCCCGGCGGCCATATGCGCTTTGCCGTCTTCGTGGCGCCGGGGATGGGGCCGCGAAGGGTGGGACGGATCGTGCAGCGGCTGTGCGAGATCGAGACCTACCGGGCGATGTCGATGCTGGGGCTGATGCGGTCGCGCGACCTTTCGGGACGGCTGAATGCGCTGGACCCGAAGCTTTCGGCGCTGGTCTCGGGCCTGGAAAATGCCGAACCGGCGCCCGAGGCGGCGCTGCATGATCTGTTGTCCATCGCGGCCGAACTGGAGAGCCTTGCGGTGCAGTTCTCGTTCCGCTTCGGGGCGACGGCGGCCTATGAGGCGATCGTCAACCAGCGGATTCAGGTTCTGCGCGAGCAGCAAATCGAGGGACGCCAGACCTTTGCCGAGTTCATGATGCGCCGCTATGAACCGGCGATGCGGACGGTGAAATCGGCCGAGAACCGGCTGGCCGCCATGGCCGAGCGGGCGGAGCGCGCGGCAGAGCTGTTGCGGACCCGGGTTGACGTGGAACGTTCCGCGCAGAACCAGAAGCTCCTCGAAAGCATGGACCAGCGCGCCGATCTGCAACTGCGGCTGCAACGGACGGTCGAGGGGCTGTCGACCGTGGCGATCAGCTATTACGCGGTGAACCTGGCCGCCTATCTGCTGGAGCCCGCGGCCCATGCCCTGCACATCAGCCATGGGGTGCTATTGGCCGGTCTGGTGCCCGTGGTGGTCCTGGCGGTCTGGCTGATGGTGCGGCGGATCCGCAAGACCCTGCACTGACATTGCTCCTCGTGCGCCTTCGGCTTCTCGTCGCAGCGAAGAGCGCCGAAGGCGGCGACGCGCGTCACCGCCCGCGGATGCGGGGGTCCAGCGCGTCGCGCAGGCCGTCGCCGATGTAATTCACCGACAGCACGGTCAACGAAATGGCAAGTCCGGGCCAGATCACCCGTTCCGGGTAGACCTGCATGTATTGCAGCCCGTCGAACAAGAGTCGGCCCCAGGTGGGGAAGTCGGGCGGAAAGCCCAGCCCGAGAAAGCTGAGCACGCTTTCGGTGATGATCGCCTCGGCCACGCCGAGGGTTGCCGCGACCATCACGGGTGAGACCACGTTCGGCAGGATGTGGCGCAGGATGATACGGTTCGGCCGCGCCCCAATAGAGCGGGCGGCCAGCACATATTCGCGTTCCTTCAGCGTCAGCACCTCGCCGCGGACGATCCGGGCGGTGGCCATCCAGGAGGTGATGCCGATGGCAAAGACGATCAGGGTGAAGGCGCCGAGTTCGGGGCCGATCATCCCGGCGATGCGGTCACGGAACAGCATGACCATGACAAGAAGAAGCGGGATCAGCGGTAGCGCCAGGAACATGTCGGTCAGCCGCATCAGCGGACTGTCGAGGCGGCGGAAATAGCCGGCCAGGATGCCGATGAAGGTGCCGAAGACGATGGCGATCGTCATCGCGACCAGGCCCACCGCCAGCGAGACGCGGCCCGCCAGCAGCATCCGGTACAGCATGTCGCGTCCAAGCTGGTCGGTGCCAAGCGGGAAGCGCAGGCTTGGTCCCTGGTTCTTCAGCTTGATCGCCTCGGCCACGGTCAGCTTCTCGGGCACCCAGAGATAGGGGCCGATCAGGACGGCCAGGATCAGGCTTCCCAGCACGATCAGCCCGAACAGGGCGCCCTTGTGGGTGCTGAACTGGCTCCAGATGTCGCGCAGCTGACTGGCCGGTTTCGGCGGGGTGCTGCTGGCGTCAGTCATAGCGGATCCGGGGATCAAGAAGGCCGTAGAGGATGTCGGCGATCAGGTTGAACAGCACGATCAGCACCGCGAAGATGAAGGCCAGCGTCTGGACCATGGGCAGATCGCTGGCGCGGATCGCCCCGATCAGCGCCGCGCCGATGCCGTTCACGCCGAAGAGGTTCTCGGTGATGATCGCGCCGCCGAAGATCGAGGGGATGCCCAGCGCGATCACCGTCACGACAGGGATCAGCGAATTGCGCAGCACATGCTTCAGGACGACCGTGCGTTCGCTCATGCCCTTGGCGCGGGCGGTGCGCACATAGTCCATCGTCATGTTGTCCAGCATTGACGAGCGCATGTAGCGGCTGATCGCGGCCGCATTGGCCAGGCCCAGCGTCATCACCGGCAGGGCCATCTGCTTGACCTGCTTGACGAAGCTTTCCCAGTCGTTGACCACCAGCTGCGTGTCGTACTTGGTGGGAAACCAGCCAAGCCAGACCGCGAAGATGATGATGAACAGCGTGCCCGAGAAGAAGGTCGGGACCGAGAAGCCGATCATCGCGAACAGGGTCCCGCCCTGGTCGAACAGCGAATACTGGCGATAGGCCGAGTAGATGCCGATCGGCAGCGCGATCAGGATACCGACGAGATAGGCGGTGCCGATGACGGTCAGGGTCTGCGGCAGGCGCTGGCCGATGATGGTGAAGACGGGGCTGCGCGACTGCCAGGACAGGATGCGCTGCTCGCCTGCGGCGAGGCTGGTGCCGAACCAGTGGTCGATGACATAGGCGGGCTCGACCCAGAAGAACTGGCGCAGCCAGAGGAAATAGCGCACGAAGACCGGCTGGTCGGCCCCGAGCGCCTCGATCATCTTCTGGCGCACGTCGGGCGGTACGGTCAACGGGATCTCGGACATCGGCGAACCGGGGGCCAGATCCACAAGCAGGAAGATCACCAGGCTGATCACCAGCAGGGTGGGTATGGCCAGGAGAAGCCTGCGAAGCGTGAAGGTGAGCATGCGGCTGGAGTCCGGGGGGGGCGAACGAAGCTGCGGGGCCGGGCGGTTCCGGCCCCGCGGGGATCAGGTCACTTGACGCGGAACCAGTCGGCGACGTTCCACATCTCGGTGTCCCATGCGTTGATCTGCACACCGCCAAGGGCCAGCGAATGGGCCGACAGCGTCCCGCGGTGGACCAGCGGGATGACGATCATGCTGTCCTTCGTCACCATGTCGTTCAGCTTCTTCGCGATCGCCTGCCGTTCGGCGATGTCGGTGGTGGTGGCAAGCGTAGCATAGAGCGCGTCGTATTCCGGGTTGCAGAAGCGGTTGATGTTCTCGCCCTGCCACTGGGTTTCCGGGGTCGGCGCGTTCTTGCACTGGTACTGGCCCAGATAGCTTTCCGGGTCCGGGCTTTCCGAGTTGTTGGCATACATCTCGATGTCGGCGTAGAACTTCTGGAAGGTGTCGGGCGAACCCGGGTCACCGCCGAAGAAGACGCCCGGGTCGATGGCCTTCAGCTCGACCTCGACGCCCAGTTCGGTCCACCAGTCCTTGATCAGCGCCTGGAAGTCCTGCCGGATCGGGTTGACCGTGGTCTGATACAGCAGTTTCAGCTTCTTGCCGTCCTTGTCGCGCACGCCGTCGCCGTTGGTATCGATCCAGCCGGCCTCGTCCAAGAGCGCCTTGGCGCCTTCCATGTCCTGCGCGATGCAGCCGTCGTTGTCCGAAGCCCAGCCCTCCGGCCCGGGGATCACGTTGCAGGTCGGCTTGCCGCCGGCGCCGTAGCCGACCTCGACCAGGATCGACCGGTCGATGGCCTTGGACAGCGCGGTGCGTACGCGGATGTCCGACAGGATCGGATGGGGGTGCTTGGCAGTCGAACGTTCGCCTTCCGGCAGGGCCGGATCCGGGTCGGTGGTGTTGGTCTCAAGCCGCTCGACCAGGGTGCCGAAGGCCACCACGAACTGGCCCTTGCCGGCGGCGGCCATCGCGGCCTGGCTGTCGGGCGGGATCTGGGTGTTCCAGGCATAGTCGAACTCGCCCGTCTCCATCACCGCGCGGGCCGAGCCTTCGGCGTCGCCGCCGCCCTTGATGACAGCCGTCGCGAAGGCAGGCTTGGCCGGGTCGCGGTAGTTCGGGTTGGCGGCCAGCGACACGGTGTCGTTCACCGCAAAGCCGGTCACCATGAACGGGCCGGTCCCGATCGGCATGTTGTTGGCATCGGTGCAGGTCGGGGCCGCCGCGCCAAGGCAGGACTCGAACTGGGACTTCTGAAGAACCGGCGACAAGGCCGAGACGAAGGCGGTGTAGGGGTTTGCCTTCGGACCGTCGAAGGTGACCTTGATCGTCGAGGCGTCAAGGGCCTCGACCGACGCCACGCCTTCGAACTTGGTGGCCTGCGAGCAGCCCCCTTCAGGATGGGTGCAATACTGCCAGGTGAAGACGGCGTCCTCGGCGGTGACGGGCGTCCCGTCCGACCATTTCAGGTCGGGAAGGAGTTTCCAGGTGATCGAGGTGCGGTCCTCCGACACCCCGCCGTTTTCCAGCGTCGGGATCTCGGTCACGAGCTTCGGGATCAGCACGCCTTCGGGGTCGAGGCCCGCCAGCGGTTCCAGCACCATCGAGGAGGCATAGATGTCCTTGGTCCCGCCCGAGAGGTAGGGGTTCATGATCGACACGGCCTGCGGGAAGGTGAGCTTCACCTCACCATCGGCGCCGCGTTCGGCAAAGGCCGCGGGGGCAAGCCCCAGCACGGCCACGGCGCCCATCAGGGCGGTTCTCAGTTTCATCGGTTCTCTCCTTGTTGGTTGCGCTCTTGATTCTTGCGTTCGGGTGCCTCGGACGCGCCGGTTGATCCGGCGGCTGTATATAGGTGGCAGGCGACCATGCGGCCCGGTTCGACCTCGACCAGGTCGGGCTTCACGGTCTTGCAGATGTCCATGACCTTCGGGCAGCGGGTGCAGAAGTTGCAGCCCTTGGGCGGATTGGCGGGGGAGGGGACATCGCCCTTCAGGATGATCCGCTTGCGACGGAGGGCGAGTTCCGGGTCGGGCTCGTTCACCGCCGACAGCAGAGCCTCGGCATAGGGGTGCAGCGGACGGCTGTAGAGGTCCGTCGAGGGCGACAGTTCGGCGATCCGGCCAAGATACATTACCGCCACCCGCTGCGCGAGATGGCGCACCATCGACAGGTCGTGGCTGATGAAAAGATAGGTCAGGCCCAGCTTTTCCTGAAGGTCTTCCAGCAGGTTCACAACCTGCGCCTGGATCGAGACATCCAGCGCCGCGATGGGCTCGTCGCAGACGATGAAACGCGGTTTCAGCGCCAGCGCACGGGCAATGCCGATCCTCTGGCGCTGCCCGCCCGAGAATTCATGCGGAAAGCGGTTCACGAAGCGGCGGTTCAGGCCGACCTGGTCCATCAGCTCGTAAACCCGCTCCAGCTTCTGCGCGCGAGTCCAGTCGGTATGTTCGTGCAGCGGCTCGCTGACGATGTCGGCCAGTGTCATGCGGGGGTTGAGGCTGGCCTGCGGGTCCTGGAAGACCATCTGCATCGAGGGCCGCTTCTTGCGCAGGGCCTCGGGCGGAAGGCTGGCCACATCGTCGCCGTCGATGATGACCCGCCCTGCGGTCGGCTCGTACAGCCGCAGCATGGTTCGGCCTACGGTGGACTTGCCGCAGCCGGATTCGCCGACCAGTCCCAGCGTCTGGCCCGCCTGGATCTGGAATGACACCCCATCGACCGCCTTCACGTCCCCGGTGTGCCGCCGGAAGAGGCCAGTGTAGATCGGGAAATGCATCTTCAGGTCCTGGACCTGAACCAGCGGTGCCGGACCGGCGTCAAGCATGGGCCGCCTCCCGGCCTGCGGGCGCGTGCCAGTGGCAGGCGACATCGTGGCCCTGACCCACCGGCAGGCCGTCGATGGCGCGGCGCGGGGGATTGGCCGCGTCGCAGGCATCGTGGCGGAACTCGCAGCGCGCGCGGAACGGGCAGGCCGTCAGCGGCGCGTTCAGGATCGGCGGCTGGCCCTCGATCACCTTCAGCCGCGCTTCTCGCGGGCCGGAAATGCGCGGGATCGTCTGCAACAGGGCCCGGGTATAGGGATGCTGCGGGTTTGCGAACAACTCGCGCACCGGCGCCTGTTCGACCACCTGGCCGCCATACATCACCATCACCCGGTCGGCGATGCCCGCGATGACGCCAAGGTCATGCGTGATCCAGATGATCGCCATGCCCAGCTTCTGGCGAAGTTCCTGCACCAGTTCCAGGATCTGCGCCTGAATCGTCACGTCCAGCGCCGTCGTCGGTTCGTCCGCGATCAGCACGTCCGGGTCGCAGGCCAGCGCGATGGCGATCATCACCCGCTGGCGCATGCCCCCGGAAAACTGATGCGGATACTGATACAGCCGGCTGCGCGCATCGGGGATGCCCACGAGTTCAAGCAGTTCGACCGCCCGGGTCTCGGCCTGGGCTTTCGACATCCGCAGGTGCTTGATCAGCGGCTCCATGATCTGGTTGCCCAGGGTGAACACCGGGTTCAGGCTGGTCATCGGATCCTGGAACACAAAACCGACCCTGGCGCCCCGGACCGAGCGCAGGTCCTCGTCGCTCATCGACAGAAGGTCGCGCCCGTCCAGCAGCGCCTGACCGCCGCGAATCTCGGCCGGTGGCATCGGCAGAAGGCGCAGCAGCGACATCATCGTCACCGACTTGCCCGACCCGCTTTCACCCACCACGCCCAGCAGCTCTCCGCGGCGCAGGTGGAAGCTGACGTCATTCACGGCGTGGATTTCGCCACCGCGGGTGCGGAAAACGGTCCTGAGGCCCCTGACTTCAAGGACAGACGCGGCCAGATCGGCCATTCAATACTCCCCGCGACGTTCTTGGGTCTTGTTATTGTTGGCTGATTTCTCAGCCATTCAGCTTGTGGTTGCCGCCGTTCCAACAACTCTTTCCGATTCTCGGGCTTCTATCAATCCCGATTTGGCGCGCGATTCCAGACTGTTCATCCGGCAGAATGACCGAAGCTTTCGTCACTTTGCCAGATATTGACTTGCCCGCGACCCGGCGACAGGCTGGCCACAACATCTAGTCGGGGCAAGGGAAATCGCGATGACCACGCTGACGCCGCGTCAGATTCTGGATGGGCTGGTCAGCTTTCCGACCGTCAGCCGCGATTCGAACCTGGCGCTGGTCGATTGGCTGGAAAGCTATCTCGCAGGCCACGGTGTCCGCTGCTTCCGGCACTGGAATGAGGACCGCTCGAAGGCGGCCCTGATCGCCCATGCCGGCCCCTGGGTGCCCGGGGCGGTGGTGCTTTCGGGCCATTCGGACGTGGTGCCGGTCGACGGTCAGCCATGGTCAACCGATCCCTGGACGGTGGTCGAACGCGACGGTCGGCTCTATGGGCGCGGAACCTGCGACATGAAGGGCTATGTCGCGCTGGCCGCCTGGGCGCTGGCCGAGGCTCTGGCGCGAGGAGTGGCGCGGCCGCTGCAACTGGCGCTGTCCTATGACGAGGAGGTGGGCTGCACCGGCGCGCCGCCGATGATCCGGACCATGCAGGCGGTGGTGCCGAAAGGCGAGATCGCGCTGATCGGCGAACCCTCGCGGATGAAGGTGATCACCGGGCACAAGGGCGGCACGGGCTATGCGGTGCATGTGAAGGGCCATGAGGTCCATTCCTCGCTTCTGCCCGAAGGCGTGTCGGCGGTGATGGAGGCCGCGCGGCTGATCGGCTGGGTGAACGACCGGAACGACCAGATCCAGGCCCGCCCTCCCGGCCCGGTCGGTGCGCGCTTTCATCCGCCGTTCACCACGCTGCATGTCGGGCGCATCCAGGGCGGAACGGCGGACAACATCACGGCGAGGGATTGCCGCTTTGCGGTGGAGATGCGCTGCGTGCCGGATGACGACATCGAGGCACATGCCGGGGCGTTTCGTGACGCCGCCATGGCGCTGGACCGGGCGCTGAAGGCGCGGCGGCCCGGGGCGGGGGTGTATCTGGACAGGTTCTTCGATGTCTCTCCCCTGCGGCCGGAAGCGGACGGGGCGGCCGAGGCGCTGGCCCGGGCCCTGACCGGGGACAATGCGACCGGGGTGGTGTCCTATGGCACCGAGGCCGGGCAGTTCCAGGATGCCGGCTATTCGGCGGTCGTGGTCGGGCCGGGCGATATCGCCCAGGCGCATCAGGCCGACGAATATCTTGAGGTTTCCCAGTTTCAGGCCGGCCAGCGTTTCATGGAGAGGCTTCTGGAGCGATTGGCATGAGCTTTCCGATCTCTGAGACCGCGCCGGTCCGGTTTGCCGCCGCCCTGCCGGCGCGCGCGGATGTGGTCGTGGTGGGCGGCGGCGTGATCGGGATCATGACGGCCTGGTTCCTGCGCGAGCGCGGCCTTTCGGTCGTCGTCTGCGAGAAGGGCCGCATTGCCGGCGAACAGTCGGGGCGGAACTGGGGCTGGGTCCGGCAGCAGGGCAGGGACCCCTCCGAACTGCCGATCATGGTGGAAAGCCTGTCGATCTGGAAGGCGCTGGCCGCCCGGATGGGCGATGGTCTGGGGTTCCGGCAGACCGGGGTCCTGTATCTGGCAAAGACCGAGAAAGAGATCGAGGGCTTCGAGGCCTCGATGGAAAATGCCCGCGCGCATCAGCTGGACACCCGACTTTTGACCTCGGGCGAGACGCTGGCGATGCTGAAAGGGGCGGTCGCGCCTTGGAAAGGCGCGCTCTGGACCGCCTCTGACGCGCGAGCCGAGCCCTGGGTCGCCGTTCCGGCGCTGGCGGCAGTGGCCGAGGAAAAGGGCGTGCTGATCCGCGAGGCCTGCGCGGTGCGCGGGCTGGACCTGGCAGGCGGAAAGGTCGCGGGCGTGGTGACGGAAGCCGGGCGGATCGCCTGCGATCACGTCGTCGTGGCCGCGGGGGCCTGGTCGCGCCTGTTCCTTGGCGCGCAGGGAATCGGGATTCCGCAGCTTTCGGTCCTCGCTTCGGTCGCGGCGACCGAACCCATGCCAGAGATCTTTCCCGGCAATGCGGCGGATGACGACTTTGCCTTCCGGCGGCGGACAGACGGAGGCTACTCGATCGCCCCCGGCGCCCGGCACGACTTCTACATCGGCCGGGATGCCTTTCGCAGCATTGGCGTCTATCTGCCTGTGCTGAAAAAGGATTTCCGATCCACGACCTTCCGCTTGGCCGCCCCCGCCGGCTTTCCGGACGCTTGGGGCACACCCCGTCGCTGGGCCCTGGATCGACCCACGCCGTTCGAACGCCAGCGCGTCCTGAACCCGGCTCCGAACATGGCCACGCTGGCCGAGGTGCAGGACAGCTTTGCCAAGGCCTTCCCCGCCCTGGGCCGCCCGAAGCTGAAATCCGTCTGGGCGGGGATGATCGACAGCCTGCCCGATGTCGTGCCCATCGTCGATCACGCGCCGGTCGCGGGCCTGACCATCGCCACGGGGATGAGCGGGCACGGCTTCGGCATCGGCCCCGGCATGGGCCGCGTGATTGCCGATCTCGTCACCGGACGGGCGGTCGGCCATGACCTGTCCCGCTTCCGTCTGTCGCGGTTCACCGACGGCAGCCCGATTCGGCCGGGGCCGAGCCTTTAGACGACCTGCGCCGGGTAGCCGGCCCGATCCAGCGCCTGCAAGACATCGGCCAGCGGCGCAGGGCCGGACAGGGTGACAGTCCGGCTGGCAAGGTCGATCGATACCGCGCCGATCTGCGGTACGGCGGAGAGTGCTGCTTCTACCGCGGCCTTGCAGTGGCCGCAGCTCATGTCGGGGACGGAAAGTGTGGTCATGGGATGGCTCCTTGGCCCCCTGATAGACCCAGACCTTCGCCCCCGGGTCAAGGGTGCCCCGGCATCCTGTGGCTTCCCCGGCGATCTGGCGGAATTTTTGGCGAATCACGTTCTCAAAACGCTTTAAAGCGCCTATTCATGGCCAATGTTTGCGGTAACGGCCGCATTCCGACCCGCCGACCCGAAAGCCCGCTTGACCGCCGCGATGCGGCGCTTAGGCTTTCCAAGGAGATGACCTTGCTGGACAAAGCCGTGACCGACCTCAGCGTGACCCCGAACCTTCTACAGGCCGATATCCTGCGCCATCTGACCTTCACGGTGGGGAAGGATGCCCCGCATGCCTCTGTGCATGACTGGCGTCTGGCGCTGTCGCATGCGATCCGCGACCGGATCGTCGAGCCCTGGTTCGCCTCGACCCGGCGGACCTGGGCCGAGGACCGGAAGCGTGTCTATTACCTGTCGATGGAGTTCCTGATCGGCCGCATCCTGGAAGATGCGACGATCAACCTGGGCCTCTACGACGCCGCGGCCGAGGCGATGGCCGCAGTCGGAGTCGACCTCCGCGCGGTGATCGACGACGAGCCCGACGCGGCGCTGGGGAACGGGGGGCTGGGGCGGCTGGCGGCCTGTTTCATGGAATCGATGGCGACGCTTGGCTGCCCGGCCTACGGCTACGGCATCCGCTACGAACACGGGTTGTTCCGCCAGCATTTCGACCATGGCCGCCAGATCGAGACACCCGAGAACTGGCTGGCCCAGGCGCATCCGTGGGAATTCGCGCGGCCGGAAAGCGCCTATACTGTGGGTTTCAAGGGGCATGTCGAAAGCCGGGACGGGCGCGAGATCTGGTATCCGCAGGAAACGGTGACCGCCGAGGCCTTCGACACTCCGATCATCGGTTGGCAGGGGAAATGGGCCAATACGCTGCGGCTCTGGGGGGCAAAGGGGACGACGAACTTCGACCTCGAACGCTTCAACCGGGGCGACTATACGGCAGCGGCAGAGCCCGAGACCCTGGCGCGGACGCTCAGCCGGGTGCTGTACCCCGATGACACCACCTATCAGGGCAAGGAGCTGCGGCTGAAGCAGGAATTCTTCCTGACCTCGGCCGCGCTGCAAGACATCCTGCGGCGCTACCTTTCCAGCCACTCCGACCTGCGTGCCCTGCCGAAACATGTCGCGATCCAGATGAACGACACGCACCCGGCCATCGCGGGGCCCGAACTGATCCGGCTTCTGGTGGACGACCACGGGCTTGCCTTTGACGAAGCGCTGACCATCGCGCGGGCCTGCCTGGGCTACACGAACCACACCCTTCTGCCGGAAGCCCTTGAAAGATGGGCGACTTACACCTTCGGCAACGTCCTGCCGCGCCACATGCAGATCGTCGAACGCATCGACAGCTGGCACCGCCGCGCCTATCCGAACCGGCCGCATTATGTGGGTATCGTCAAGCACCAGGAAGTGCGGATGGGGGAACTGGCCTTCATCATGAGCCACAAGGTCAACGGCGTCTCGGCCCTGCATACCGACCTTGTGAAGCAGACCCTGTTCCCGGAGCTGAACCGTCTGCATCCGGGGCGGATCATCAACCTGACGAACGGGGTGACGCCGCGACGTTGGCTGCGGATGGCCAACAAGCCGCTGGCCGGCCTGATCACCGACAGCATCGGCGCAGGATGGGAAGCCGATCTCGACCGCCTGCGTGGGCTGGAGCCGCATGTCGAGGATGCCGGGTTCCGGGAGCGGTTTGCCGCCGCCAAGCGCACGAACAAGGTCGCGCTGTCGAACTGGATCGGGCGCGAGATGGGGGTCCGGGTCTCGCCCGATGCCGTGTTCGATGTGCAGATCAAGCGGATCCATGAATACAAGCGCCAGCTTCTGAACATCCTGGAAACCATTGCGCATTGGCATCGCCTGCGGTCCAGCCCGGCGGCCGGCTGGATTCCGCGGGTGAAGATCTTTGGCGGCAAGGCCGCGCCCGGCTATGCTGTTGCCAAGGAAATAATCCGACTTATCAATGATGTGGCAGAGGTTGTTAACAATGACCCGGTAACGGGCGATCTGTTGAAGATCGTGTATCCGCCAAACTACAACGTCTCGATGGCGGAACGGGTCATCCCGGCGGCGGATCTGTCGGAACAGATCTCGACCGCTGGGAAAGAGGCCTCCGGCACCGGCAACATGAAGTTCATGATGAACGGCGCCCCCACCATCGGGACGCTGGACGGTGCGAACGTGGAGATCCTTCAGGAAGTGGGGGCAGAGAACTTCTTCCTGTTCGGTCTGACCGCGGAAGAGGTCGCGCGGCGACGCGAGGATCCCGACCATGCCAGGAAGGCGATCGAGGCCAGCCAGCCCTTGATGGATGTCCTTCAGATGATCGCGGAAGGGCGCTTTTCGCCGGATGAGCCGGAGCGGTATCATCAGCTGGTGCACCGGGTCTGGCACCACGACTATTTCCTGGTTGCCTCGGACTTCGAGGCCTACCATGTGGCGCAGGCAGAGGTGGACAAGGCCTATGCCGACCCCGCCCGCTGGTGGCGCATGGCGGCACTGAACACCGCACGGAGCGGTTTCTTCTCCTCTGACCGGACGATCCGGAGCTACATGGATGAGATCTGGCAGGTGACATCCGCGCTTTAGGCGCTCCGGCAGGCTTTCGGGGAGGAGAGCATGGCTGAGACGACACTCGACAGGGGCGCAGCCGAGGCGATTGCCGGGGGATGGCACGGGGATCCGTTCGGCGTTCTGGGGCCGCACAAGGTGGCCAGGGGGTGGGAGGTCCGCGCCTTCGTGCCCGGGGCCGAGCGGTTGTGGCTGGTCACCGGCAGGACCGAGGTCGAGGCGATGCCCTATCCGGGCCTGCCGGGCCTGTTCACCTGCACCCTGGCGCGGAAGGCAACTTACAGGTTCCGCGCGGAAGGCCATGGCAATACCTGGCAATTCGACGATCCCTATCGCTTTGGCCCGGTTCTGGGCGAACTGGACGAATATCTGCTGGGCGAGGGCAGCCATCGTCGCCTGTGGCAGGCGCTTGGCGCGCATGTGATGTGCCATGAGGGCGTCGATGGCGTGCACTTCGCCGTCTGGGCGCCGAATGCCGAACGGGTTTCGGTGGTGGGGGATTTCAACGTCTGGGACGGGCGCCGCAACCCGATGCGGCGGCGCGGGGCGACGGGGGTCTGGGAGATCTTCATGCCCGGCCTCGGCGAGGGTGTCGCCTACAAGTACGAGATCAGGGGGCCGGGCGGCGCGGTGATGCCGCTCAAGGCCGATCCGGTTGGGTTCGGGTCTGAACATCCGCCCGCAACGGCCTCTGTTGTCAGGACAATCCGGGGTGACTGGCACGACAAGGTCTGGATGGACAGCCGGGCTGCCAGACACGGCATCGACGCGCCGATTTCCGTCTACGAGGTCCATCTCGGCTCGTGGCGGCGCGCGCCCGGGAACCGGATGCTGAGCTATCTGGAACTGGCCGACCAGCTGGTGGACTACGCCGCCGAAATGGGCTTTACCCATATCGAATGCCTGCCGGTCAGCGAATATCCCTTTGACGGCTCCTGGGGCTATCAGCCGGTGGGCATGTTCGCCCCGACGATCCGCCACGGCACGCCATCCGAATTCCGCGCCTTCGTCGATGCGGCGCACCGCAGGGGGCTGGGGGTGATCCTGGACTGGGTGCCGGGGCATTTCCCCACCGACCCCCATGGCCTGGGCCGGTTCGACGGCACCGCGCTTTATGAACACGAGGACCCGCGCGAGGGGTTCCACCAGGACTGGAACACGCTGATCTACAATTACGGCCGGGTCGAGGTGAAGAACTACCTCGTCAGCAACGCCTTGTATTGGCTTGAGGAATACCACATCGACGGGCTGCGGGTCGATGCGGTGGCGTCCATGCTTTACCGCGACTACAGCCGCAAGCCTGGCGAATGGATCCCGAACAAGGACGGCGGCCGCGAAAACTATGAGGCGATCGATGTTCTTCGCAGCATGAACGTTACGGCCTATGGCGACTGTCCCGGCATCATGACCATCGCCGAGGAATCGACGGCCTTTCCAGGCGTGTCCCGGCCCGCGAACTGGGGCGGGCTGGGCTTCGGGTTCAAGTGGAACATGGGGTGGATGAACGACACCCTGTCCTACATGCAGAAGGACCCGATCTACCGCAAATACCACCATCACCAGATGACCTTCGGCCTGGTCTACGCCTGGTCCGAGAATTACATCCTGCCGATTTCCCATGACGAGGTGGTGCACGGCAAGGGCAGCATGCTGTCGAAGATGCCGGGCAACGCCTGGGAAAGGTTCGCCAACCTGCGCGCCTATTACGGCTTCATGTGGGCGCATCCCGGCAAGAAGCTTCTGTTCATGGGGCAGGAGTTCGCGCAAGGAGCCGAGTGGAACCACAACCGGAGCCTTGACTGGCATCAGCTTGATATTGCGGAACATCGCGGCATGCAGTCCCTGGTGCGCGACCTGAACCGGATCTACCGCGAAACCCGCGCCTTGCATGTGAACGACACGCGGCCCGAAGGTTTTGCCTGGATCGAGTCGAACGATGCCGAGGCCGGGGTCTATGCCTGGGTCCGCAAGGGCGAAGAGGGCGACAGGCCGGTGGTGGCGGTGGTCAACATGACTCCGCTGGAGCGGCAGTATCGGCTGGGTCTGCCGCATCCCGGCAAATGGACCGAGATCCTGAACACCGACGCCGCAATCTACGGCGGGGGCAACCGTGGCAACCTGGGGGGGGTGACCACGGAACCGACGCCCTGGCACGGCCTGCCGCAATCGGCGCTTGTCACGCTGCCGCCGCTCTCGGCAGTGTATCTGCAACAGGGATGAGAACCGGCGGTTGCACCGCCCTGGGGGAGGGACGTCGATGAAAGCAAGACCGAACCAGCGCCTGTCGTCGCAGGCCATGGCCTTTGTCCTGGCAGGCGGTCGGGGGTCGCGGCTGAAGGAACTGACCGACCGCCGCGCGAAGCCGGCGGTCTATTTCGGCGGCAAGACGCGGATCATCGACTTTGCGCTCTCGAACGCGCTGAACTCGGGCATCCGCAAGATGGCGATTGCGACGCAGTACAAGGCCCACTCCCTCATCCGCCACGTCCAGCGCGGCTGGGGCTTCTTCCGGGCGGAACGCAACGAATATCTGGACATCCTTCCTGCCAGCCAGCGGATGGACGAGGTGAACTGGTATCGCGGCACCGCCGATGCCATCGCGCAGAACATCGACATCGTCGACAGCTACGGCGTGAAGTATGTGATCGTCCTGGCGGGCGACCACATCTACAAGATGGATTACGAGGTGATGCTGCACCAGCATGTCGAGGCTGGGGCCGACGTGACCATCGGCTGCCTGACCGTGCCGCGGATGGCGGCGACGGCCTTCGGCGTGATGCATGTGGACAAGACCATGCGGATCACCGCCTTCCTGGAAAAGCCGAAAGATCCCCCTGCAATTCCCGGCGACCCGGATCACGCGCTGGCGTCCATGGGGATCTATGTCTTCGACTGGGCCTTCCTTCGCGACCTTCTGATCCGCGACATGCAGGACGACAATTCGACCCACGACTTCGGCTTCGACCTGATCCCCGAGATCGTGAAAAAGGGCAAGGCCGTCGCCCACAGGTTTTCCGACAGCTGCGTGACCAGCGGGCTGGAAACCGAACCCTACTGGCGCGACGTAGGCACCATCGACGCCTTCTGGCAGGCCAACATCGACCTGACCGATTTCGTGCCGAAACTGGACCTCTACGACAGTTCCTGGCCGATCTGGACCTATGCCGAGATCGTGCCGCCCGCCAAGTTCATCCACGACGAGGACGGGCGGCGCGGCTCGGCGGTGTCGTCTCTGGTCAGCGGGGATTGCATCGTGTCTGGTTCGGCGGTGTCGAACAGCCTGCTGTTCACCGGATGCCGGACGCACAGCTATTCGACGCTGGAATATGTGGTGGCCCTGCCGCAGGTGACGGTCAACCGCAAGGCCCAGTTGAAGAACTGCGTGATCGACCGGGGGGTCGTCATCCCCGAGGGGCTTGTGATCGGCGAGGATGCCGAGGAAGATGCGAAATGGTTCCGACGATCGGAAGGCGGGATCGTCCTGGTCACGCAGGACATGCTGGATGCGCGGGCAAGGGCGCTTGGCTGAAAGGATGGACAAAGGCGCCTGTCCGTTTAACTTCGGGCGGTAAGCTTTTGAAAGGCAAGGGAAATGGGCGGACGTGTCCTGTCGGTGGCCTCGGAATCTGTCCCGCTGGTGAAAACCGGCGGGCTGGCGGATGTGGTTGGCGCGCTGCCGGCAGCCCTGGCCGCGACCGGCTGGGAGATGCGGGTGCTTCTGCCGGCTTACCGCGCCCTACGACCGCGTGCGGCCGACTGGCCCGTGGTCTGGCAGGAGCCCGATCTCTGGGGCGGTCCCGGCCGGGTGCTGGCCGGAGAGGTCGCGGGCGTGCCGCTTCTGCTGCTGGACGCGCCGCATCTCTATGACCGCGAGGGCGGCCCCTATTCCGGGCCGACCGGCGATCACCCCGACAATGCGGTGCGCTTTGCCGCGCTGTCCTGGGTGGGGGCGCAGATCGCGCGCGAGGGGCTTGCGGACTGGAAGCCGGATGTCCTGCATGCGCATGACTGGCAGGCTGGGCTGGCGCCGGCTTATCTCGCCTATCATGGCAATGGCGGGTGCAGGTCGGTCATCACCGTGCACAACATCGCCTTCCAGGGCTGGGCGCCGGCGCACATGCTGGGTGTGCTGCGCCTGCCGGGGCACGCCTTCCACCCCGAGGCGCTGGAATATTACGGCGGGATCTCCAGCCTCAAGGCCGGGCTGGTGACGGCGGACTGGATCACCACGGTCTCGCCGACCTACGCGGCCGAACTGATGCGCCCCGAATTCGGCATGGGTCTGCAAGGTGTGATCGCGGCGCGCGGGCCGGTCGTCTCGGGCATCCTGAACGGGGTTGACACGGCGCTCTGGGATCCGGGGGCCGAGGATCCGCCCTTCGGGCGGAAGGCGATGGCGGGCAAGGCAGCGGCGCGGACCGCGCTATGCACCGAGTTCGGGCTGGAGGTGCCGGGCCCGCTGGCCATCGTGGTCAGCCGGCTGACCGACCAGAAGGGCATCGACCTGCTGCCCGAGGTGGTGCCGGATTTCGTCGTCGCTGGCGGCGGGCTGATCGTGCTCGGCTCGGGCGATCCGGCGCTGGAAGGGGCGGTGCGCAATCTGGCCGACCGCTTCCCCGGCAGGGTGGCCGCGCGCATCGGCTATGACGAGACGCTGAGCCACCGGCTTTTCGCCGGTGCGGATGCGGTGCTGGTGCCCTCGCGGTTCGAACCCTGCGGTCTGACGCAGATGTACGGCCTGCGCTACGGCACGCTGCCGGTCGTGTCGCTGGTCGGCGGGCTGGCCGACACGGTGATCGGCGCGAACCCCGCCGCCCTCGCCGGCCCGGTCGCCACCGGCATCACCTTCCATCCGGTCGATGCGCTGGCCTTTGGCCGGGCGCTGTCGCAGCTGGTGCAGCTCTACCGTCAGCCGAAGCTCTGGGCGAAGCTGCGCGCAAACGCCATGGCGCAGCCGGTGGGATGGGAGACCTCGGCCCGGACCTATGCCGCACTTTACGAAAGGCTTGCCGCGTGACACCGCAGACCGTCTCGCCGCCCGCGCGGCTTCAGGGCCATGCGGTGGCGCCGGGCCGGCCCTGGCCGATGGGGGCAAGCCTGACCGGCGACGGGGTCAATTTCGCCGTCTTCTCCGCCCATGCCGAACGGATCGAGCTTTGCCTCTTCACCCCTGACGGCCGCAAGGAGATGGCGCGGCTGCCGATCACCGAACGCGACGGCGACATCTGGCATATCCAGGTCGGCGGGTTGACGGTCGGCACGGTCTACGGCTTTCGCGCCCATGGGCCCTATGCGCCCGAACAGGGCCACCGCTTCAATCCGAACAAGCTGTTGCTCGACCCCTACGCCCGGGCGCTGGAAGGTCGGCTGAAATGGTCGGACGCACTGATGGGCTACAAGATCGGCAGCCCCCGCGGCGATCTCAGCTTCGATACCCGTGACAGCGCCTTCGCCGTGCCGAAGGCGGTGGTCACCGACCCCTCCTTCACCTGGGGCAACGACCAGGCGCCGCGGACGCCGCGCAGCGACACGCTGATCTACGAGGCGCATGTCAAGTCGCTGACCGCGCTGCATCCGGGCGTCGAGAAGGGTCTGCGCGGCACCTACCTTGGCCTGTGCTCCGACCCGGTGATCGAGCATCTGCTGAAGCTCGGCGTGACCGCGATCGAGTTGCTGCCCGTCCACGCCTTCATCGACGACCGCTTCCTGGTCGCCAAGGGCCTGCGCAACCACTGGGGCTACAACACGCTGTGCTTCTTCGCCCCCGAGGCCCGCTACATGAGCCAGGGCGCGCTGTGGGAGTTCCAGACCATGGTCCGCCGCTTTCATGCGGCCGGGATCGAGGTAATCCTTGATGTCGTCTACAACCACACCGCCGAGGGCGACGAATGGGGGCCGACGCTCTGCTACCGCGGGCTGGACAATGCCAGCTACTACCGGCTGGCCGGGGGGGGGCGGCACTATGTCAACGACACGGGCACCGGCAACACGCTGAATATCACGCATCCGATGGTGCTGCGCATGGTGATGGATTCCCTGCGCTACTGGGTGGAAGCGGCCCATGTCGACGGCTTCCGCTTTGACCTCGCCACTGCCCTGGGGCGCGAGTCGCATGGCTTCGACCCGAACGGCGGCTTCTTCGATGCGATCCGCCAGGACCCGGTCCTCAGCCGCGTCAAGCTGATCGCCGAACCCTGGGACATCGGTCCCGGCGGCTATCAGCTGGGCGCCTATCCGCATCCCTTCCACGAATGGAACGACCGCTTCCGCGACGGGGTGCGTCGGTTCTGGAAGGGCGATGCGGGCATGACCCGCGACCTCGCCGCGCGGCTTCTGGGCAGCGCCGAGCGCTTCGACCATTCCGGCCGCGCGGCGACCTCGTCGATCAACTATGTCACCAGTCACGACGGTTTCACGCTGGAGGATCTGGTCAGCTACACGATCAAGCGCAACTTCGCCAATGGCGAGGACAACCGCGACGGCCACCACGAGAACCATTCCGACAACCTTGGTGTCGAAGGCCCGACCACGGACCCGAAGGTTCTGGCCGCCCGCGCCCTGCGCAAGCGCAACCTTCTGGCCACCCTGATGCTCAGCCAGGGCGTGCCCATGCTTCTGGCCGGAGACGAGATCGGCCACAGCCAGGGCGGCAACAACAACGCCTACGCTCAGGACAACGAGACCACCTGGCTCGACTGGTCCAAGGCCGATTCAGCCCTGCTTGCCTTCGTGCAGCGACTGAGTGCCTTGCGCAAATCCCTGACGGTCCTGCGCCAGCGCCGGTTCCTGCATGCGCGCCCGCGTCCCTCGGACGGGATCCCTGACGTGATCTGGCGCCGCGCGAACGGCACTGTGCCGCACAACGAGGACTGGCACGATCCGGCCTTCCGCTGTCTCTGCGTCGAGTTGCGCATGGCCGCCGAAGGCGGGGATCCGAACCCCGAAGCCGTCTTTGCCGTGTTCAACACCGGCTCTGCCACGACGCTGCACCTGCCCGATACTGCGCCGGGCTGGACGCTGATTCTGGATACCACGCGCCCGGACTTGCCCGAGGCCGGACTTCCCGCCCAAGGCTTCGCCGAGGCCCCGGCCCATTCCGTCCTGCTTTTCCGCTCTGTGACCGACACACCAAGGGAAACCGCGCCATGACCCAGATCACGACTGTCCTGACCGAGGCCATCGCCGGGCAAAAGCCGGGCACCTCTGGCCTGCGCAAGAAGACGCCCGTGTTCATGGGGCGGCACTATCTGGAGAACTTCGTCCAGTCGATCTTCGACGTGGTGGGGGCGGCGGGAAAGACCTTCGTTCTCGGCGGCGACGGGCGCTATTTCAACGACCGCGCCGCGCAGGTGATCCTGCGGATGGCGGCGGCGAACGGGGCGGCCCGGGTGATCGTGGGGCAGGAGGCGATCCTGTCAACTCCGGCCGCCAGCCATCTGATAAGGTTGAATAAAACCGATGGCGGGATCATCATGTCGGCCAGCCACAACCCCGGCGGACCGAACGAGGATTTCGGGGTCAAGTTCAACATGCCGAACGGCGGGCCTGCGCCCGAAGGCGTGACCGAGGCGATGTATCGGCGGACGACCGAAATCACCGACTACAAGGTGCTCGAGGCGCAGGACGTGGATCTGGGTCGCATCGGTCGGCACCAGCTGGGGGCAATGGTGGTCGATGTGGTCGATCCGGTCGCCGACTACGCGGCGCTTATGGAAAGCCTGTTCGACTTTCCCGCGATCCGCGCGATGTTCGCGGGCGGCTTCCGGATGCGGATGGACTCGATGTGTGCAGTCACCGGGCCCTATGCCGTTGAAATCCTTGAAAACCGTCTCGGGGCGCCGAAGGGGACCTGCGTCAACGCAACCCCGCTGCCGGACTTCGGCGGCATGCATCCTGACCCGAACCCGACCTGGGCCAAGGCGCTGATGGACGAGATGTTCGGCCCGGACGCCCCCGATTTCGGCGCGGCTTCGGACGGAGACGGCGACCGAAACATGGTGGTCGGGCGGGGGATCTATGTCTCGCCGTCCGACAGCCTCGCCGTGTTGGCCGCGAATGCGCAGCTCGCGCCGGGCTACAAGGCGGGGCTGAAGGGCGTGGCGCGGTCGATGCCGACTTCGGCAGCGGTGGACCGGGTGGCCGAGGCTCTGGGGATCGCAAGCTTCGAGACCCCGACGGGCTGGAAGTTCTTCGGCAACCTGCTCGACGCGGGCCGCGCCACGATCTGCGGCGAGGAATCCTTCGGCACCGGCTCCGACCATGTCCGCGAGAAGGACGGCCTCTGGGCGATCCTGTTGTGGCTGAACATCCTTGCGGTGCGCCGGCAGTCGGTGGCCGAGATCCTGCGCGAACACTGGGCGAAATACGGCCGCAACTACTACAGCCGCCACGACTTCGAGGCGATCGAGACGGCCAAGGCCGACGCGATGATGGCCGCGCTGCGCGGTGCGCTGGCCGGTCTGCCGGGACAGCAGATCGAAGGGATGACGGTCTCGACCGCGGACGATTTCGCCTACACCGATCCGGTCGATGGCTCGGTCAGCAGGCAACAGGGTGTGCGGGTCCTGTTCCAGGATGGCAGCCGCATCGTCTATCGTCTTTCGGGAACAGGCACTGAAGGCGCGACCCTGCGGGTCTATCTGGAGCGCTACGCGGCGGGTCCCGACGGCCTTGACCTTGACGCCCAGGCGGCCCTTGCCCCGGTGATCCGTGCGGCTCACCGGATTGCCGACATCGCAACCCATACCGGCCGCAGCGCGCCGGATGTTGTGACCTGAAGGCGTTCGGGCGTTTCCCGACCTTCAGGGGTCGCGGTTTGACCAGACCCGTCGCCCGAAAGCGACAAACTTGACACATATGTCGAGTTTCGGGGGCGGCGATGGGCGAAGTCAGGGTCAGGGCGGGACGCCAGGCACGGCAGGCCGAGCGGGCGCATAAGGGGCAGGGCGTCGGGCGTCCCTATATCCTGCGCAACATCCCGACCTATGATGTCTTGTCCGAGGAGAACCTGATCCGTATCGAGGCCGCCGCCGACCGTGTGCTGGCCGAGACCGGGATCGAGTTCCGCGATGATCCGGTGGCACTGGACCACTGGAAGACGGCCGGGGCCAAGGTGGAGGGGGTGCGTGTCCGGTTCGAGCCGGGGATGCTGCGCGAGATCCTGAAATCCGCGCCGTCCGAGTTTACCCAGCACGCGCGGAACCCGGCCAAGTCGGTGCGGATCGGGGGGCGGAATGTGGTGTTCTCTCCCGCTTATGGCAGCCCCTTCGTGATGGATCTCGACCGCGGCCGCCGGTTTGGGACCATCGAGGACTTCCGCAACTTCATCAAGCTGGCACAGTCGAGCCCGAACCTTCACCACTCGGGCGGAACGATCTGCGAGCCGACGGATGTCGCGGTGAACAAGCGCCATCTCGACATGGTTCTGGCCCATATCGAACTTTCGGACCGGCCGTTCATGGGGTCGGTGACGGCCGAAGAGCGGTCCGAGGACAGCATCGAGATGGCGCGCATCCTGTTCGGCGCCGGGTTTGTGAACGATCATTGCGTTATTCTGGGGAATGTGAACGTCAATTCGCCTTTGGTCTGGGACGGCACGATGACCCGGTCCCTGCGGGCCTATGCGCGGGCGAACCAGGCGGCGGTGGTGGTGCCCTTCATCCTGGGCGGGGCGATGGGGCCGGTCACGAACGCGGGCGGGATCGTGCAGAGCCTGGCCGAGACGATGGCCGGCTGCGCCTTGACCCAGCTGGAGCGGAAGGGGGCTCCGGTCATCTTCGGGAACTTCCTGTCGTCGATGTCGCTGCGGTCGGGGTCGCCGACCTTCGGGACGCCGGAGCCGGCCATCGGGTCGCAGGTGATCGGCCAGCTCGCCCGCCGGCTGAACCTGCCGCTGCGCTGTTCGGGGAACTTCACCACCTCGAAGCTGCCGGACGGGCAGGCGATGATGGAAGGCACGATGTCGATGCTGGCTGCCATCCATTGCGGAGCGAACTTCATCCTGCACTCTGCCGGGTTCCTCGACGGGCTTCTGTCGATGTCCTACGAGAAGTTCATGCTGGATGCCGACCTCTGCGGGGCCTTGCATGCCTATCTGGACGGGATCAGGATCGACGACGATCAGCTGGCCGTGGAGGCCTTCGCCGAGGTGGGGCCGGGGAACCATTTCTTCGGGTGTTCCCACACGATGCGGCACTATCAGACCGCCTTCTGGGACAGCGAATTGTCGGACAACGAGCCCTTCGAAAAATGGGAGGCGGCGGGGTCGGCGGACGCGGCGAGGCGGGCCAACCGGCTCTGGAAAAAGCGGCTGGCGGAGTATGAGGCCCCGCCTCTGGATGTGGGGGTCAGGGAGGCCCTGCATGACTTCGTGGGGCGGAAGAAGGCCGGGGTGGCGGATGCCTGGTACTGAGGTGCGCCGCGCGTGGTCAGTTTTTCTGACCCAATGAAATCAATGTGTTGGCTGTGGGCGTTCAGATTTCGTTAACTTCTGCCACGCGGTCCCGGGGCGGGTGTAGCTCTGGCTTGGGCCGGGGGTGAGACCGGGTTGCCCGGGGGAAGCGAGCCAGCTTTCGACGGTCACTTTGCCGGGTTCCAGCGTCACCAGCGCGACGTCGTTGCTGTCGGTCTTGCGCCGGGTCGAGATCGCGGTGCCGACCTGAAGGAAGAGAACCCCGGCGGCGGTTTCGGCAAAGCCCGTGTGCGGCATGTGGGTATGGCCCGACAGCACGATGTCCGCCCCGGCCTGCGCCAGGGCGGCCAGCACCGCAACAGGGTCGGCGATGTCGGCGGCCGTGCCGTCGGCGGCAGGCACCGGGGCGTGGTGCATCACGACCATGCGCCAGAGGCCGGGAGGCGCGGCAGCGAAACTGTCGGTCAGGCGCTGCAAGGACCGTCGGCGCAGGAGGCCCGATTTCCAGGCGAAGGGATTGGCGGTGTTCACGCCCTGCACCACGGCATCGGAGAGGTGGGCGAGGGGTTCCAGCTTGGGCCCGAAGGCGCGGCGGTAGGCCGCGAAGGGGGCCAGCAGCCGAAGGGGCAGGTTCCGCAGCGGCATGTCGTGGTTGCCGGGCACGATCAGGGCGGGGGCAGGCAGCCGGTCCACGAAGGCGCGTGCGGCCCGGAACTGGCCGGGGCGGGCGCGCTGGGTCAGATCGCCCGAGATCACGCAGAGGTCGGGCTTAAGCCGGTGGGCCAGGTCGATGAGCGGCGCTACCAGCCGGTCATCCACCGCGCCGAAATGCACGTCCGAGAGATGCAGGATGCGGCTCATTTCAGCGCACCGGCCTTGTCCGGGGGCAGGATCACCCGCAAGGCGTGATCGTTCAACTGGATGCGCAGCGGCAGCTTCATCTTCAGCTTTTCCCCGTCCAGCGCCACCGGGATCTGCCGCCGCCCGCGCACCGCCACAGCCAGACGGCGGGGCGTGGAGACGATGACATCGCGGCCATGGTCCACCCGCTTGCGGATCAGCCGCCAGGCCAGACGCAGAAAGCCCAGACGGGTCTGCTGATGCGCCAGAAAGACGACGAAACGGTCGTCCGAGATCGCCTCGCCGCCTTCCGGGCCGAACTGGTCCAGCTGATAGGCCGAGCGCGCGACGAACAGCATCGGCGTGCGGATGCGCATCCGGGTTTCGTCCTGATAAAGCTCCATCCGGTGCGGCGCCTGAAAGCGCAGGATGGTGCGCAGGGACGCAAGATGCGCCAGCAGGCGATAGCGGCCGAAGCGGGCATAGCTGGCCTCGCGTTCCTCGAGGATCGCGGGATACAGGCCGATGGCCACGTTGTTCAGGAACACCCGCCCGTTCAGCGTGCCGACCCTGATGTCATGCGGCTGGCCGTCAAGGATGGCGCGGGCGGCGGCCTCGGGGTCTTCGGGCATGTTCAGGCCGCGGGCGAAGTAGTTGAAGGTGCCAAGCGGCAGCACCGCCAGGGCGGCCTGCGTTCCGGCCAGGGCATGGGCGACGCCTGCGACCGAGCCATCGCCCCCCCGCAGCCACGACGATGCGGAAGCCGTCGCGCACCGCGCGGGCGGCCTCATCCGCCGGATCGCCGGAAAAAGGGCGCAGCCGGGCGCGGGGGCCGAAGACGGCCATGGCGCGGTCGACGGCACCGGGATTGCGCAGCGAGGTGCCCGCGCGGGGGTTGGCAAGGACGCAGATGTCGGGTGTGCGGTCGGTCATGCGTCCCCCTTCGGTCAGGGGGACTTAGGCGCGCAGGCCGGTCTCTTCCAGAAGGCCCATGCGCTTGGCCTCGTAATAATAGCCCTTGGAATACCACATGACGGCCCGGTCTTCGGAGCCGCGCGCGACGAGCCAGGCCCCGCGCAGGTATTTGCCCGCATACATCAGGTTGGTTTCGGCATCGAGCAGCCCCTCGGGCGGGCCCTGATAGCCCATGGTCCGCGCGGTCTGCGGATGGATCTGCATGAGCCCGTAATAGGGGCCGTTGCGGGCGGCGGGGTTGTAGCCGCTTTCGCGCCGGATCACGCGGTGCAGGAGGCTTTCGGGGATGTCGTGGACATGGGCATATCGGTTGACCAGGGCCATCATCTCGGGCGTCGCACCCGGTGCCATCGGCGCGCGGGTGACGGGCGGAGAGGGCGCACGACCGCAGGCGGCAAGCGCGGCTGCGGCCGGAAGCAGCAGGAGGTTGCGGCGGGTCAGGGGCATCGGCGGCTCCGGTTCCTTTGCGCGTCTGATAGCGGCGCAGGGCAGGGGGGTGCAAGCCCGGGCGGCGCGATCGGGGCCGGACTGCGCGGCAACCGGCCTGTCCTGCCGGCCGACGGCACTGCGCGGGAAAGGCGGCGGATGTCACCTTGATGTTACCCGGATCGGGCAGAAGACCTGTGGAAAACCCGCTGCGACACTCTGGCGCTTGGGGGTTGCCACGGACGAAACGCCAGATATAGTTTCACGTAACGGGGCGGGACTCCCCGCCCTGTCGCCGGGAAGCTGACGGGCGCAAAGCGGAGTCTTGGACGGAATGGACGGCGATTTCAGAACCCAGTTCGTGCGCGATCCGGCGGCACTGAAGCACTATCCCGCGCTGGTGCTGAATGCCGATTACCGCCCGCTGTCCTATTACCCGCTGAGCCTCTGGCCATGGCAGGAGGCGATCAAGGCTGCGGTGCTGGACCGGGTGCAGATCGTCGCGGAATACGACGCGGTGGTGCACAGTCAGAGGCAGGCGTTCAGGATACCCTCGGTGGTTGTCCTGAAGGAATTCGTCAAACCCCAGAAGCGCGTGGCCTTCACGCGCTTCAATCTTTTTCTGCGGGACGAATTCTGCTGCCAGTACTGCGGCGCGAAGGGGGATCTGACGTTCGACCATGTGGTGCCGCGGTCGCGCGGCGGGGTCACCAGCTGGGAAAACGTGGTGGCGGCGTGCAGCCCCTGCAACCTGCGCAAGGGGTCCAAGACGCTGAAACAGGCGGGCCTGTCCCTGCGCCGCCCGCCACGCGCGCCGACGGCCGAGGAGATGCAGGCCCATGGCCGCCGCTTTCCGCCGAACCATCTGCATGACAGCTGGATGGATTTCCTGTACTGGGATGCCGAGCTGGAGGCGTGATCGCGCCTTCGGTTGGCCCTTGGCGCCCGGACTGCTAGACATGGGGCCGGGCAGGCTGTAGAAGGCGCCCGTTAGCGCTAACAGCCCTCCGAGGAGTAACCCATGGTCTCGCGCGTCATTCCGGTGGATGTCTTCGATCTGGTGATCTTCGGCGGCACGGGCGATCTGGCCCGGCGCAAGATCCTTCCCGGGCTCTACCGGCGTTTCCTGGCCGGGCAGATGCCGGCCGAGAGCCGCATCATCGGCGCGGCGCGAGGCGAGTTGTCGGAGGCGGAGTACCGGGAGCAGGTGCGCGCGGCGATTGCCGAGTTCGTGCCGAAGGCGCGGCAGGACACGGCGATCGAGGGGTTCCTGTCGCGGTTGCAGTATGTGGCCATCGACGCGACGGGGACGAACGGCTGGGCGCAGCTGAAGGGCCTGATGCGCGAGAATGTGGTGCGGGCCTTCTATTTCTCGGTCGCGCCGGGGCTCTTCGGTGACATCGCGCAGCGGCTGTCGGAACACGGGATCGCGGATGCCTGGAGCCGGATAGTGGTGGAAAAGCCCTTCGGGCGGGATCTGGCCTCGGCCCGCGCGCTGAACGCGGTGCTGGCCCGGCATTTCAACGAGACGCAGATCTACCGGATCGACCATTACCTGGGCAAGGAAACCGTCCAGAACCTGATGGCGGTGCGCTTTGCCAATATCCTGTTCGAGCCTTTGTGGAAGGCCGAATACATCGACCATGTGCAGATCACCGTGGCCGAGACCGTGGGGGTCAACGGGCGCGGGGCCTATTACGACAAGTCGGGCGCGATGCGGGACATGGTGCAGAACCATCTGATGCAGCTTCTGTGCCTGATCGCGATGGAGCCGCCCTATCACTTCGACCCCGACGCGGTGCGCGACGAGAAGCTGAAGGTGATCCGCGCGCTGAAGCCCGTCCCGCCGGAGGACATCGTGCGCGGGCAATACGGGCCGGGCAAGGACGAGCCGGGCTATCTGGTCCATGCCGAGAACCCGGCCAGCCGCACCGAAAGCTACATCGCGCTGAAGGTGCAGATCTCCAACTGGCGCTGGCAGGGGGTGCCGTTCTACCTGCGCACCGGCAAGCGGCTGCGGGCGCGGGCGAGCGAAATCGCCATCACCTTCAAGCAGCCGCCGCATGCCATCTTCGACGATGCGAGCGGCTGGCACGAGAACGTGCTGGTGATCCGGCTTCAGCCCAATGAGGGCATGAACCTGATGGTGATGATCAAGGAACCCGGCCCGGGCGGGATGCGCCTGATGCAGGTGCCGCTGGACATGTCCTTTGCCGATGCCATCGAGGATGCCGAGGATGTGCCGGACGCCTATGAGCGGCTGATCATGGATGTGATCCGCGGCAACCAGACGCTGTTCATGCGCGGCGACGAGGTGGAGGCGGCCTGGGCCTGGACCGACCCGATCATTGAAGGCTGGGAGGCGCGCGGCGACAGGCCGCAGGTCTATGATCCCGGATCCTCGGGGCCGGAAGATGCGTTGATGCTGATGCACCGCGACGGGCGGCGCTGGCGGGAGATACGCGAATGAAGCTGGAAACCTACCCCGACCGCGAGATGATGATGCTGCAAGTGGCGAATGTGATCGCCGGGCAGCTGGCCGATTTCCTGCGGCGCGAGGGCAGGGCCACGCTGTCGGTGCCGGGCGGGACGACGCCGGGGCCGATCTTCGACACTCTGTCGGGGGTCGATATCGACTGGGCCAATGTCGCGGTGGTCCTGAACGACGAACGCTGGGTGCCGGAAAGTTCCGAGCGGTCGAACACGCGGCTGGTGCGGCAGCGGCTTCTGCGCGGTCGGGCGGCGCAGGCGCGGCTGGTGCCGCTGTATGCGCCCGCCGAGACGCCCGAGGAGATGCTGGCGGCGCTGGAGGATGGTCTGCGCCCGCATCTGCCGATCTCGGTCCTGTTGCTGGGCATGGGGGCGGACATGCACACGGCAAGCCTTTTCCCCGGCGCCGACCGGCTGGAAGAGGCGCTGTCGGCCGATGCGCCCCTGCTGTTGCCGATGCGCGCCGAGGCGGCGGGAGAGCCGCGCGTCACGCTGACCGCGCCGGTGCTGCGCGAGGCGTTCAACATCCACATCCTGATCACCGGGCCGGAAAAGCGCGAAGCCCTGGACCGCGCGATGAGCCTGACGCCGATGGAGGCGCCCGTGCGGGCGGTTCTGGACAACGCAACCGTGCATTGGGCGGAATGAGATGAGCAAATGGTCTGATCTTCAGCGGCTTCACGAGGTGAAGAAGGGCCGCCATATCCTTGATCTCTTTGACGAAAGCCGGGCCGGGGAGTTCTCGGTCACGGCGGACGGGATGCTGTTCGACTATTCCAAGACCAACATCGACGGCGAGACGCGGGCGGCCTTGCTGCGGCTGGCCGAGGTCTCGGGCGTGGCGGAAAAGCGCGCGGCGATGTTCTCGGGGGCGAAGATCAACGATACCGAAGGCCGGGCGGTGCTGCATGTCGCGCTGCGGGCCGGGGAGGAGGCGCGGATCGAGGTGGACGGCAAGGATGTCCTGCCCGAGGTCCGGCGGATTCGGGCGGCCTGTGCCGCCTTTGCCCGCGACGTGCGCTCGGGGGCCTTCCGGGGCGCGGGTGGCCGGATCACCGATGTGGTGAACATCGGGATCGGCGGGTCGGACCTGGGGCCTGCGATGGCCTGTCTGGCGTTGGCGCCCTATGCGGACGGGCCGCGCTGTCATTTCGTGTCGAACGTGGACGGCGCGCACATTCACGACGTGCTGCAAGGGCTTGATCCGACGACGACTTTGGTGATCGTCGCCTCCAAGACCTTCACCACCATCGAGACGATGACCAATGCCGATACGGCGAAACGCTGGATGGCGGCGAAGGTGGCGAACCCGGCGGCGCAGTTCGCGGCGGTGAGCACGGCGGGGGACAGGACCGCCGCCTATGGCATTGATCCGGCTCGGGTTTTCGGGTTCGAGGACTGGGTCGGCGGGCGCTATTCGATGTGGGGGCCGATCGGGCTGAGCCTCATGATCGCCATCGGGCCGGAGGCGTTCGATCAGTTCCTGGCGGGGGGCCGCGCGATGGACCGGCATTTCCTGACCGCGCCTTTCGCGGCGAACATGCCGGTGATGCTGGCGCTGGTGGGGGTCTGGCACAACCAGATCTGCGGCCATGCGACGCGGGCGGTTCTGCCCTACGATCAAAGGCTTGCGCGGCTTCCTGCCTATTTGCAGCAGCTGGAGATGGAAAGCAACGGCAAGCGGGTGGCCATCGACGGGTCGGACCTGGAAACCCATTCCGGCCCCGTGGTCTGGGGCGAGCCGGGGACGAACGGGCAGCATGCCTTCTATCAGCTGATCCATCAGGGCACGCGGGTGGTGCCCTGCGAGTTTCTGGTCGCGCGCAAGGGTCATGAGCCGGACCTGGCGCATCAGCATCTTCTGCTGGTGGCAAACTGTCTGGCGCAGGCCGAGGCTTTGTTGCGGGGCCGCTCGCTGCAGGAAGCCCGGGCGATCCTGGCGAAGAAGGGGCTGACGGGGGCAGAGCTGGAGCGGCAGGCGCGCCATCGGGTGTTCCCGGGCAACCGGCCTTCGACCGTGCTGGCCTATGAGCAGCTGACGCCCTTCACGCTGGGCCAGATCATCGCGCTTTATGAGCACCGGGTCTTCGTGGAAGGCGTGATCCTGGGGATCAATTCCTTCGACCAGTGGGGGGTGGAGCTGGGCAAGGAACTGGCGCTGGCCTTGCAGCCGGTGCTGGAGGGCAGGGCGGATACGGGCGGCAAGGACGGGTCCACGGCGGCGCTGGTCGCGTTCCTGCGGGGCTAAGCGCGCGATTTCCTTGCGGAAATCGGACCGGAGCCTGTGAAGGCTCCGATCCGGAAATTCCGGAATTTCCGGCGCTTACTTCAGCGCGGCGGTGACGATGATCTCGACCTTGTAGTCGGGGCTGGCCAGTTTCGCCTCGCCCGTGGCGCGGGCGGGGGTGTGGCCCTGCGGCACCCATTCGTCCCAGACCGAGTTCATCTCGGCGAAGGTGGCCATGTCGGCCAGCCAGATCTGGGCCGACAGGATCCGGGTCTTGTCGGTGCCGGCCTTGGCGAGGATCGCGTCGATGGCGGCGAGCGCCTGGGCGGTCTGTTCGGCGACGGTGCCGCCCGGCTGGCCGAGTTGCCCCGCGACCCAGAGGATGCCGTTGCAGGCCACGGCCTCGGACATGCGGGGGCCGGTGCCGTAACGGGTGATGTCGGTGTTCATGGGTGTCTCCCTGTTTGCGTCGCCGGGCTGGTTAGCCGGTTCCGGCGCGGAACGGAAGCTGTCAGAGGCGGCGGCAGTTGAACTGGTCGCCCGTGGCGCCCGAGATCCAGGTCAGGCCGGTATCGGTGACAGCGGCCAGCGTGATCCTGTAGCCATCGGCAAAGGTCAGCAGGTAGCTGCGGTCCCGGCGGACCACGGAGCTGATCGGGTAGGTCCTGCTGCCGTTGTTGTAGGTCGAGTTGGTAAAGCTGAAGGTCGCCACGCCGCAATCCCAGCGGCCGACGAAGGGATAGGATTCGACCGGACCCTGGTCCTCGACGCAGGCGGCGAGGCCGAGGGACAGGCAGAGCACATGAGGCAGGCGGGTCATGACGGGATTGCGTCGCGGCGGGTCAGGGACCACCGACTGCACCCGAACCGCAGCGGTTTGTCAACGGCTGCGGCGGCAGTGGCAGGAGAGGCCGGGAGAGGCTGGAGCGGGTGAAGGGAATCGAACCCTCGTCGTAAGCTTGGGAAGCTTCTGCTCTACCATTGAGCTACACCCGCGCGGCTTCCATTTAGCCAGTCCGCCCGACGAAGGCAAGGCGGCAAATCCTGCCGCGCCGCCCGGGCCGGGACGGCCTAGCCGGCGGCCCTGGGACGGCAGAAGGTGTCGCGCAGCGCGGTGACGATGCTGGCCACCTCATCGCGCGCCAGGCGGTAGATGACGCTTTTGCCTTCCCGCCGGGTCTGCACGATGCCTTCCGCCCGCAGCCGCATCAGCTGCTGCGAGACGGTCACCGGGCTTGTCCCCAGCGCCTCGGCCAGTTGCGTGACGTTCATCTCGCCATCGACGAGAAGGCAGAGGATCTGCAATCGCCCCTCGTGCGACAGCGATTTCAGCAGCGCCACGGCGCGGCTGGCCTGTTCAGCCGTGCCGCCAAAGCCTTCCAGGATCTCTGCCATCTTGCTCTCCCATACGGCTGCCTATTCGAACGCGCAGCCCTTCCTGACGCCCATCGCCTTGAACAGCCTTGCCGCAGGACAGAAGCCGGTAAAGGACGATTGCACGAGGTTCAGGCCGATGAAGACCGTGAACCAGACGAACAAGGGCGATACATAGGCCGTCAGGACGGTGCTGAGAAGCACCATCACCCCGGCAAAGCGCAGAACGGCGGAATCAAGAGTCATTTCGGACCTCATCTTGCAGGTGGGTTGGTCGGGTTGGTAGCCGGTTGCCGGCCGTCATGTGCGATACACGCGATAGATGGCCGGGATGACCAGCACGGTCAGCAGGGTCGAACTGAAGAGACCGAACAGAAGCGAGATGGCGAGACCCTGGAAGATCGGGTCGGCCAGGATCACCACCGCGCCGATCATCGCGGCGATGGCGGTCAGCAGGATCGGCTTGAACCGGATGGCTCCGGCCTCGATCAGGGTCTCGACGGCGGGAAGCCGGCCTTCGGGCGTGGCATGGCGGATGAAATCGACCAGCAGGATCGAGTTGCGCACGATGATTCCCGCCAGCGCGATGAAACCGATCATCGAGGTGGCGCTGAACGGCGCGGCAAAGAGCCAGTGGCCCAGGATGATCCCGAGGAAAGTCAGCGGGATCGGCGTGAGGATCACCAGCGGCAGCCGGAACGAGCCGAACTGGGCCACGACAAGGATGTAGATCCCGAGAAGCGCGATGCCGAAGGCGGCCCCCATGTCGCGGAAGGTGACGAAGGTCACTTCCCATTCGCCGTCCCACAGGAGGGTGACCTCGCCTTCGTCCTCGGGCTGGCCATGCAGGGCGATGACGGGTTTCGTGCCCTCGGGCCAGTCCATCCTGTCGATCTGATCCGCCACGGCCAGCATGCCGTAGAGCGGCGCCTCGAAAGCGCCGGCCAGTTCCGCCGTCACCATCTCGGCGTCACGGCCGTTGTGGCGGAAGATGGGATAGCTGGTCCGGTCCTCGGTCACGCGGATCACGTCGCCCAGTTCCACCACGCCGCGCGCGCCGGGCAGGGCATTGGCGGGAATGGGCGTGGTCAGGAAGCGTTCGTCCAGCACGCGGTTGGACTTGTCGCGCCCGACGACCAGCGGGATCGGCAGCCGGCCTTCGCCCCGGTGCGAGTAGCCCACGGTCTGCCCACCGTTCAGCAGGGCGAGCGTGTCGAACACGTCCTGTTCCTGCACGCCGTAGAAGTCGAGTTCGTCGGTGGACAGCGTGGCGCGCAGGCGGCGGGGCTGCGTGCCGAAGCTGTCGTCCACATCGACGATGAAGGGGACGGCTTCGAAGGCCTGGCGGATCAGGCCCGCGGCCTCGCGCCGGGTGTCGGCGTCGGGGCCGTAGACCTCGGCCAGAAGGGTCGAGATCACCGGCGGGCCGGGCGGGGGTTCGACGACCTTCAGGCTGGTGCCCGGGGGCACGGGAAGGGCGGCCAGCCGCTGGCGGATGTCCAGCGCGATGTCGTGGCTGGCGCGGGCCCGGTCGGTCTTGGGCGTCAGGTTGATCGCGACCTCGCCCAGCTGCGGTTCGGACCGCAGGTAGTAGTGCCGCACCAGCCCGTTGAAGTTGAAGGGCGCGGGCGTGCCGGCATGGGTCTGCACGCTGGTCACTTCCGGCAGGTCCATCACCGCCTCGGCCACATCGCGGGCGACGCGGTCGGTCGCCTCGACCGAGGCGCCTTCGGGCAGGTCGATCACCACCGAAAGCTCGGACTTGTTGTCGAAGGGCAGAAGCTTCACGGTGACGTCGCGGGTGTAGAGCGCGGTCAGCGAGCCGAAGGACAGGAGTGCCGTCAGAAGGAGGAAGGCGAGGCTGCGGCCCTTGGACTTCAGCACCGGGCGGGCGATGGCGGTGTAGCTGCGTTCCAGCCAGCCGCCATGGTGGCCGCCGTGCACATCGTCATGGGCGTGCGCCTTCATGTCGGCGCGACCGGCGATCTTGACCATCAGCCAGGGTGTGATGATGACCGCGACGAAGAAGGAAAAGATCATCGCCGCAGAGGCATTGGCCGGGATCGGCGACATGTAGGGGCCCATGAGGCCGCTGACGAACAGCATCGGCAGCAGCGCCACCACCACGGTCAGCGTGGCGACGATGGTCGGGTTGCCGACCTCGGCCACCGCCTCGATGGCGGCCTGGATGCGGGGCTTGCGGCGGTCCATGCCCCAGTGGCGGTCGATGTTCTCGATCACCACGATGGCGTCGTCGACGAGGATGCCGATGGAGAAGATCAGCGCGAACAGCGAGACCCGGTTCAGCGTGAAGCCCATGATCCAGGCGGCGAAGAGGGTCAGCAGGATCGTGACCGGGATCACGATCGCCACCACGCCCGCCTCGCGCCAGCCGATGGCCAGCCAGACGAGTGCGATGATCGAGACCGTGGCGAGGCCGAGGTGGAACAGCAGTTCGTTGGCCTTTTCGTTGGCGGTTTCGCCATAGTCGCGGGTGAGGGTGATCTCGACCCCATCCGGGATCAGCCGGGACTCCAGCGCATGGACCCGGTGCAGCACGGCCTCGGCCACGACGACCGCATTCGCCCCGGCACGTTTGGCGATGGCCAGCGTCACCGCGGGGCCGGAGGTGATCCTGCCGTCCTCGGCCTTGGCCAGATGGGCGACGATGGTGTCGCGGGTGTTCTGGACATAGGCCACGCGGGCCACGTCCGAGACATAGACCGGCCGCCCGTCGCGTGTGGTCAGCAGGAGGTTCGCCACTTCGGACGGAGCGGTGAGGGTTTCGCCTGCCACGAGATCGACCATCTCGCCACCATCGCGCAGCTTGCCGGTGTTCAGCGTGCGGTTCGCCTGGGCGACCTTGCCGGCCAGCTGTTGCAGCGTCACGCCGTACAGGGCCAGCCGGTCGGGGTCGGGTTCGATGCGGATGGCGTCCTGGGCGTCGCCGACAAGGTAGGTCAGGCCCACGTCCTCGGTCTTGGCGACCTCGGTTTGCAGCGTGCGCGCGATCCGGGTCAGGTCGCTTGCGGTGGCCGTTTCCGACGACAGCGTCAGCGTCAGGATCGCCACGTCGTCGATGCCGCGCCCGACGATCAGCGGTTCGGGGATGCCGACCGGGATCCTGTCCATGTTGGCGCGGATCTTGTCGTGGACGCGCAGGATCGCGTCTTCCGAGCGGGTGCCGACCTTGAAGCGCGCCGTCACCATCGCCGCGTCGTCGCGGGTGGAGGAATAGACGTGTTCGACGTCGTTGATCCCCTTGACCAGCACCTCGAGCGGTTCGGTCACCAGCTTGACCGCATCGACGGCCTTCAGGCCCTGGGCCTGGACATGGATATCGACGAGGGGGACGGATATCTGCGGCTCTTCCTCGCGCGGGAGCGAGACGAGCGCGACAAGGCCTGCGGCCAGGGCGGCCAGGATGAACAGCGGGGTGAGGGCCGAGTTGATGAAGGCCCGCGTCAGGCCGCCGGCAATGCCCAGCGGGTGCTTCGGGGACGGCTCAGTCATGGCTTGCCCTGACCTGGGCTGCCTCAGAAGCGGGCAGGACGACATCGCCCGGGACGAGGCCGGTGACGACCTCGACCATGGGAATGCCGTCGATGCGGTGCGTCTCGCCCGGGACGACGCTGCGCAGCACGGGGCCGGAGGCGGTTTGCAGGGTCACGAAATCCAGCCCGGCGCGGGTGAATAGCGCGGCTTGCGGCACCATCAGCGCCGCGCGTTCGCCGACCGGCAGGCTGACCAGCATCCGCTTGCCGACAAAGCTGTCGGGCAGGTTCTCGATCTCGACATCCGCGGTGACGCGGCCGCCCTCGATCAGCGGATAGAGGCGGGCGAGCCTGCCCTCGCGGTCGGCGCCGCCTTCGGTGATGCGGATCCGGTCCCCGGCCTCCAGTGCGGTCGCATGGCGTTCGGGCACGGCAAGGCGCAGGAAGGTTCCGCCGCCGCCGACCACGGCCACGACTTCGCCCGGCATCAGGACCGCCCCCCGGGTGACCGGCACGTCCAGCACGCAGCCCGCGACCGGCGCCAGCACCACGCCCTCTTTCGCCTGCTGGGCCACGACGTCGGCCTGGGCGGAAAGCGCCATGATCTGGCCCTTCAGCACATCGACCTGGGTGCGCAGCGCATCAACCCGTTGCAGGGTGGTGACGCCGTTCTTCAAGAGATCCTCGCCGCGTTGCAGGTCGGTCTCGGCATTGGCCAGTTGCGCCTCAAGCGCCTCGCGCTGTGCGGAAAGGGCGGCCAGCTGGAAATCCAGCTTGTCATCGACGATGCGGGCGATTTCCTGACCCGCGGTCACGCTGTCGCCTTCGCTGACCGAAAGGTCCACCAGCGTGCCGCCGATGCGCGAGCGCGCCGGGATGCGGTCACGCGCCTCGACGCTGCCATAAACGGACTTCCAGACCGTGACCGGCATGGGGGCGACGGTGAAGGGGTCGGCCAGAAGCGGGCCGGCCGGCAGAAGCGAGAGGAGAAGGAGCCTGGGCAGCAGAGCGGTTCGCAACATGGGATTCGGGCCTTCGATTTTCAGGTTTCATTTATATCGTAAAGTTCAAAGCTATGACAATAACAAAATGAAAAGACCGGCGACCGGCGCGGATTGGCTTGGCCCGGCACGGTGACGGCAAGGCCGGGCCTCTGCGGCCCTGCGTCGCAAGGCTGCCGGAAGCGGGTGCGATGGTCCTTTGCATCAGCGGGTGCCGCACAAGGCGGGCGCCGGGCGCCGGAGAGGGTCTGGCAAGGGCCCTTGCCGAATGGTGGAAAGCGTCTGGCGCCTCAGCGTCCGGACTTGAGGGCCGAGAGTCGCTGGCTGACCCAGAGGCCTGCGCGTCTTGCGGCACGTCCGGCATGAACCCACAAGGCGGAGAGGCCGATCCACGCCCCTCTGCCCAGAACCTGCGGCAACAGGGCCGGATCGATGCGGAACCGGTGCCCGCGTCGTTCCATCCAGTCGCGCAAGGCAAGTGTGACCAGTGTCCCCAGCGCCAGACCTGCCAGGCAGTCCGACAGCCAGTGGACGCCGAGGAAGGCCCGCGACAGCGCCGTGAGAAGTCCCAGCGCCAGCCAGAAGAAGGCCTGTCGCGGCAAGGCGACAGCGAGGGCAATCGCGCAGGCGATGGCGGTGGTGGAATGGCCCGACGGGAAGGCGGCCCATCCGGCGCGGAAGGTCATGGCGGCGAACTCGAACACCTGTGCGTCACCTGTCGAGGGCCGGGCGCGGCCGATCAGGTTCTTCGTAAGGCTGGCAATCGTGCCGCTGATCGCCACCGACCCCAGCACCAGAAGCAGGGCCGAGCGCAGGTTCCGAAGCGCTTCACGCGGAAACGGGTTGGCCTGACGCGCGACGATGGTGACGGCGCCGAGAAGCAGCAGGGAAATGCCGATCGGCCAGGCCGAGTTGCCGAACTGGGTGACGCCCCGCAGCACCGCCACGACCGAAGGATCGAGGCTGCGCGCCAGATCGCGCACGGCGCCGTCCGCGACGACGGCAACCAGCAGGAGGGCGCAGGCGAAGGTTCCGAGCCAGGACAGCCGGCTTTGCCGCCTGACCGCAGCGGCCAGCCTGCGGCCCGGGGTCGGCCTGAGGCCTTCGGGACGGCCAGCGGCAAGGAACTGGTCGCGGGACCCGGCGTGTTTCATGGCCACCCCCGGCAGTCGAGGACATCGAGCGTGACCCAGCGGCCCATCCCGAGGCCAAGGCCGGTCGCGGTCTGTGCCGGGCGGCATCCCGGGATCAGGGGGATCGGGGCCGTGGCGCCGGATCGGGCGCGCACGACCACCTGGCAGGCGCCGGGTCGTACGACCTCGGCGGCGGTGGCCGAGGCGGGGTAGAGGGCGGTCTTCTGCCCGCCGCGCCAGACCAGCGAGGGCTCGCCATAGCCCCAGCCGGTCAGGATCGGTTTGTCGCATCCCTGGGCCTGGGCGATGCGGGACGCGGCGGCAATGGCGGTCTCGGTCGGCCAGAGGGCCGGGATGCGGGCTGCGGCCGAGATCAGCCCGGCATGCAGAAGCGCACCGGCAAGGGCGGCCTGCGCGGCCAGCGTCCAGGGCTTCGATGCCCGGGCGGAACGCAGCGCAAGGACCAGGGCGACGACCGCCCCCGCCAGCCCGGCAAGCGCAAGCATGGCGGCAGGCATGGCGTTCTGAGTGATGGCAAAGACGGCGACGGCGAGGCCAAGGGCAAGTCCCGGCAGGATCGCGACCGCCGCCAGCCCGCGGAGCAGCCGCGATGCGGTGGCGAGCCCTTCGGGCAGATGGGCCACGGCCAGCAGGGCAAGGGCGGGGTAGGCGGGCAGGGTGTAGTGGATCAGCTTGGTCGGGACCGCCTCGTAGACCAGCCAGACCGGGACGATCCAGGCCAGGCAGAACCGGGTGGCCGGTTCGCTCCGCGCGCGCCAGATTGTTGGCAGGGCGAGGAGAAGCAGCGGTGTCGCGGGCCAGAAGGTCAGCCAGAGAAGCATCAGGTAGCTGCCCGGCGGCGCGCCCTTGCCTTCCTGTCCCGAGGTGATCTTGGGCAGGAGGTCGGCACCGACCGAGCCCAGCCAGAAGGCGCCCTCGCTGCGCAGGGTGATGGCGATGAACCAGGGCAGGACCACGGCCAGCGCCAGGACAATGGGCCATGGCGACCAGAGCGGGCGCAGCCAGTCCGCCCGGCGGTCAAGCGCGACCAGCGCCAGAACGGTCAGCGCCGGGACCATCGGGCCGATCGGTCCCTTGATCAGGGTTCCGGCCGCAATGGCCAGCCAGAAGGCGAAACCCGCGCCCTGACCGGAGACCTGTCGCAGGTAAAGCCGTGCCAGGACCGCCTGTGCGACAAGGATTGTCGCCAGCAGTGCCGCGTCGGTCTTGGCGATCCGCGCCTCGCCGCCGATCACCAGGCCGCCGGCAAAGACTGCCGCGGCCAGGAGCGCCGCCTGTCGTCCGAAAAGCGGCATCCCCACGACCGCAACCAGAAGCACCGACAGGACGGCGCCTGCCAGCGACGGCAGGCGGTAGACCCAGAGCGGGGCGTCCGGGCCGCCGCCCGATGCCAGGACGGCGGCGCTTTGCAGCCAGTAGATCCCGACCGGCTTCTTGTGGCGGGGTTCGTCCTGAAAGCGGATGTCGATGTAGTCCCGGCTGGCCACCATCTGCCGACTGGCCTGCACAAAGCGCGCCTCGTCCCGGTCCACCACCGGCAGCGCGGTCAGCGCGGGCAGGAAGGCCAGCAGCGCGAACAGGGTCAGGGCCAGCCAGCCTCGGGTCGCGCCAAGCCATGCGGGTCTGGCCGAAAGCGCAAGGGTCAATAGACGCCCCTCTGTTCGACAAGCTCGATCGCCGGTCTGCGGGACGCGCGGCCGGGCAGGCTGAGGCGCGCGCGGGCAATGCCGAGGACCGTATAGAGCGCGAGGGCGGCCGCTGCGGAGAAGAGCGTGGAAAAGACCACATCGGAGAGGAAATGCCGCCCAAGACCGACCCGGAGGGTCGCGGTCAGCAGGATGTAGGCCGCTGCAAGACCGACGGCCAGCACCCGGCTGTGGGTCCGCGTGAGGTGGGGCCAGAGGATGACGATGGTCGGGATGGCCAGGCCTGCGGCCAGCGCGACCTCGCCCGAGACGAAGGAACAGTTGCGCGCACATTCCTCGACCACCTGCCAGGGCGGCGTGAACTGCGCGGTTCCGCCGAAATCGGCCAGCGTAACGGGTCGGGCCCGGCCGACATGGGATTTCAACAGGACGTTGACCACCACGCCGCTGGCCAGCGCGACGCAAAGGAACGGATAGGCCAGCAGCCGGACATGATCGCGGGGTGTCTTTCCGGAGGTCAGCCCGTAGAGGATGCCGAGCAGCAGGAGGAGGGTGGCGACCTCTCCCAGGCGGCGCACCGCCAGATTGATGTCGGGCGCAATCCCCATGGTCCAGGGAAAGCCGCGACTGCCATCGGCAAAGAGCGCAGACACGGCCAGGTCGATGCCCGGGAACGCCGCGAAAAGCGTCTGCACGGTGACGAAGACCAGCAGGAAGGCGATCAGCAGGGTCTGCGGTGTCATGTCGGTCCCCCTTCGGATGCGGTTGCAGCCAGGCAGCCCGGGTCGGGTAGGCTGTAGAGCAGAAGCACGTCGCCTCCGGCAAAACCGGGCGGTGCAACGGTGCGGGCGATGATCTCGGCATCGGCGCAGGGAAGCGTTGCGCCACGCCGCAGAAGCAGGAGCGCTCGAGCCCCGTCCTCTGGCCGATAGGCGGCGGTCAGTTCCCAGTGATGGGCCGGAAGGCCGGTGGGCGGAACGGCGCGGATGGCCGGGCCGGAACCGGCGGCGAACCAGGACAGGTCGGCCAGAAGGTCGCGGTCCCTTGCGATCAGCACATCCGCGCCCTGTGCGGCGGCGATGCCGAGCGCCCAGTCGGCAATCCCGGCGTGGCCCAGATAGCGCGACAGAAGCGGGCGCCCGTCCGGCCTTTGCAGGTCGGTCCCGAAGGCTTTCGCCAGCGGCAGCGCGATCGAGACTGCCAGCCCCAGCGCCAGCGACAGACCGGCCAGCCAGCGCCGTCGCTCCAGCACCTGCGCCGCGAGGATGCTGCCCGGCACCAGGTAGAGCACCGCCCAGTTCGCCAGCACCGGCCCCTTGACCCCTTGCGCCAGGACGATCAGCAGCGGTGTCAGCGCCAGGGCGGCCAGCCCCGGCGTGGATCGGTCGCGCAGCGCGACCAGCAGGGCCGCGAAGGTGATCGGTCCGGCGACCAGGAACTGTTCGGCAAGAAACTGCATCGGGCGCAGCAGCGACAGGCCGTGGCCTTCGGTGATGGCCTCGATGTGCCGGAAGGTGACGAAGCCGTGCCGGGCAAGCCAGAGAAGATGCGGAGCGATCACCGCAGCCATGGTCCCGACGGCGACCAGGAGGTCGGTCCGGGCAAGCCGGAAAGCGGGCGCGACCAGCGCGGCGAACGTTGCCCCCAGAAGCCAGAACAGCATCGCGTGCTTGGCCAGAAGCCCCAGACCCAGCGCCAGCCCGAGGACGACCGCCGCGCCGGGGGCCCGCTGTCCCAGGGCGCGCGCCTTGCCGGCGGTCAGTTGCGCCAGCAGGGCCAGGGAGGCGGCCAGAAGCAGCGGCGTGTCGGTCGTCATCAGCGCAGAGCCAAGCGCAACCGCCGGCGCGACAAGGTAAAGCAGGGCCGCAAGCGCGGCGACAGACAGCGGCACGAGCTGCCGCGCGCAGGCGAAGATCACCGCGGCCGTGGCGGCATGCATGAAAACCGCCGGAAGCCGGACCGCAGCGACCGACTGGCCGAACAGCTCGGTCGAGGCCCGGATGATCTAGCCGATCAGCGGCGGTTTCGAATAGGCCCCGAAGTCCGGGGACTGGCCCCAGAACCAGTACTGCGCCTCGTCCGTCGAAAGCTCGGTCCGGTCCAGGGCGCCCAGCACCAGCCGACAGGCCACCAGCACCAGCGCCACCGCCAGCGCGGCATGCGCCGGCGCCGAGGTCCGGTCAGTGCTTGGCGCCGGCCGGGTGATGCTGGTGCTCGGCATGGATCAGCCAGAGATTGCGGATGTAGATCACCAGCCCCATCGACTGGCCCAGGATGAACACCGGATCGCGCCGCCAGAGCGCATAGCTGAACAGGACAAGGCCCCCCGCCAGGGAGAAGTACCAGAAGGCGATCGGGATCACCGACCGCTTCTCGCGCTCGGAGGCGATCCACTGGACCAGGAAGCGCGCCGTGAAGAGCAGCTGGCCGCACAGGCCGATCAGAACCCAGGTGAATTCGGTCCAGCTGTCGACATGCAGCCAGGCCCAGAGGGTTTCAGGCATCGATCCGTCCTTTCGTGAGGTTGGTTGCCTGAGCCGTGCCCTCCAGCGGGACGGGTCCGGGCAGAGGGGTAAGGCGCTCGGCCCGGGCGCGCTTGCGGCGGTGGATCAGCCAGGCGACACCGGCAAGGTCCAGGATCCCGGCAAGGGCGCGGTCAAGGTTGCGGTATTTCGACCGGCCGCTGCGGCGCGGGGCATGGGTGACGTTGACGTGCCGCACCTGCCAGCCCTCGCGGGCAAACAGCGCCGGCAGATAGCGGTGCATGTGGTTGAAATAGGGCAGGGCGAGGAAGGCCTCGCGCCGGAAGGCCTTGAGCCCGCAGCCCGTGTCGCGCGTCCCGTCGCGCAGGACGGCCGCGCGCAGGCCGTTGGCCAGGCGCGAGGCCAGGCGCTTGGACAGGCTGTCCTTGCGTCCGATGCGCTGTCCGGCAACCAGGCCGCAGGTCGGGTCGGCCTCCGGACCGATCAGCGGTGCGACCAGTCCGGGCAGGTTTTCGGGCGGGTTCTGCCCGTCTCCGTCCAGTGTCGCCACGACCGAGGCCCGGGCCGCCAGGACCCCGGAATGCAGCGCCGCCGACTGACCGCCCGACCGCGGATGCCCGAGCACCACGATCCGTGCATCCCGCCTGGCCAGCGCCAGACAGCGCGCGCGGGTGCCGTCGGTCGTTCCGTCATCCACCAGAAGCAGTTCATAGGACCAGCCCGCAAGCACTGTGGCGATTTCGGCGACCAGAGCGTCGATCGCGCCTTCCTCGTTGTGCAGCGGCACCACCACGGAAAGCCGGGGGGGCGGGGGCGACAGGGGAACGGGCGTTGCGCTGGAGAACATCGGACGGACCCGGACGAGAGCGGCGTCTCCGCTCTACGACTGGCGCATGACAGCTCGACGACAGTTTGTTTGCAGTCTTGCGTCAGACTGTGACGCGGACGCCGTAGCTCTTGCCACCGGCGCGGGATCGTGCAGTAATGCATATACCTTGCAAATGCATCGGTGAGGACAGGATGACCAAGGGCAAGTCTGACGGCTCTGTTGCGCAAATCTCCTGAAGGCCAGAGTTCCCCTTCCCCCAGACGGACTTATCCCTTGGCCTCAGTGATGGGTGTGCCGAGTG
>NZ_JAANHS010000007.1 GCF_011174775.1 Rhodobacter calidifons | reverse complement strand
GGCCCAGGCCGAAGCCGAGGCACAGGCCGCCGCCGAAGCTGCCGCTGCACAAGCTGCCGCAGAAGCTGCCGCCGCCGAGGCTGCGGCACAGGCTGCCGCGGCCGAAGCCGCTGCCCGGGCGGAAGCCGAGGCACAGGCCGCCGCCGCTGCCGCCCAGGCCGAGGCTGATGCCGCCGCCGCAGAAGCTGCCGCGCAGGCCGAAGCCGCTGCCGTGCAGGCCGAGGCCGAAGCCGCTCAAGCCGCTGCCGCCGAGGCCGCTGCCGCCGAGGCTGCTGCCCAGGCCGAAGCCGAGGCCGCGGCCACTGCCGAAACCCCGGTGGTCGAAGAGCCGGTGGTCGAAGCCCCGGCCGAGGCGGTGCCCGAAGAGGCGACCGAAGATGCGACCGTCGTCGAGGCCCCCGCCGCCGAGGTTGCAGCCGAAGGGGCGATCATCGACCAGGCCACCGGCGAGGTGGTCGATCCCGAGGCCGCCGCCGCCGCGGTGGCGGCCGCCGAAGCCGAACTGGTCGCGCCTTCGGGCGAAATCGTCGATCCGGCCGCCGGTCTGAAGGTGGCCGAACCCGATCCCGCAGTCGCAGTCGATCCGATCGACGCACCGGTCGTCAGCGAAAGCGAAGTCGAGGGCCTGACGCAGCTTCTCACCTCCGACCCCACGGCGATCGATCCGGCTGCGCTTGCGGCCGCGACCCTGGTCACCGCAGCGCCCGATGCCGGAGCGGCCAGCGGGAATGCCGCCCCGATCCTCGAGGCGGATCCGGCCAGCCTGGTGGCAACCGTGACCCAGACGATCACCGACGCCGACGCCCGCTCTTCGTCGCAGGAATTCGCCGCGGCACCCGTGGCGTTGGCCGGGGGCAAGAAAAGCGGCCTGTCCGATCTGGAAAAGGCCGGGCTTCTGGTCCTGGGCGCGCTGGCTGTCGGTGCGATCATCAAGAACAACCAGGCCGCCGCGGCGACGCCCACGGTCTCGACCATGGGGCCGCAGGAGGCCCGCGTGGTGTCGAACACCGGGGACCGGGTGATCGTGCTGCAACCGGACGGCACCTACCGGGTGCTGAAAGACGACGATGCCGTTATCCGGCGCCCCGGCTCGACCGTGCGGACCGAGACCTTCAAGGACGGCTCGACCCGCACCATCGTGGAACGGGCCGACGGGACGCAGGTGGTGACGATCCGCGACGCCACTGGGCGCGTGCTGCGGCGCGCGACCTACGACAGCCTGGGCCGCGAGATCGTGCTGATCGACGATCTGGAAGTGGAGCGTCCGGTCATCGTGCGCGATCTGCCGAAGCCCCGGCGCCCGATCGTGATCTCGTCGAAGGACCAGGACTACGCGCTGAAGCGCGAACTGGCGCGGGTCGAGGCGGAACGGGTCGGCCGCAAGTTCTCGCTGCGCCAGATCCGCGAGATCCCGGCGGTCCGGGCGCTGGCCGCCAAGCTGGACGTCACGCCGATCACCTTCGCCAGCGGCTCGGCCGCGGTTGCCCCGCAGCAGGCGCGCAATCTCGCCGATCTGGGCCGGCTGATGCAGGACCTGCTTGCCGACAACCCGCGCGAGATCTTCCTGATCGAAGGTCACACCGACGCGACCGGCAAGGCGGCGATGAACCTTGTGCTGTCCGACCGTCGCGCGGAATCGGTGGCGCTGGCGCTGACCGAATATTTCGACATCCCGCCCGAGAACATGGTGGTGCAGGGCTATGGCGAGACCGAGCTGCTGATCGACACCCAGGCCAGCGAGCCGCGGAACCGCCGGGTCGAGGTCCGGGTCATCACGCCGCTTCTGCGGACCGCCACGATCCGCTGAGCGTTCCCCCTACCAAAGTCGCGCCGCAGCTGCCGCTGCGGCGCATTCATTTCTGTGGCAAAGCTCCGGTCGCAGCCGCATAATCCCGCCATGACCCGCGCCAGCCACGACCAGATCCCCGAAGCCGCCCTTGCCTGGCACCAGAGCGGCACAGGTGCCGCCCTTGCCACGGTGATCGAGACCTGGGGTTCGGCCCCGCGCCAGGCCGGCAGCCAGCTGGCGATCTCGGGCACGGGCGAGATGGTCGGCTCCGTCTCGGGCGGCTGCGTCGAGGGCGCGGTCATCACCGAGGCGCTGGATTCCCTGGCCGACCGCAGGTCCCGCGTCCTGACCTTCGGCGTCTCGGACGAAACCGCCTTTGCCGCGGGCCTGGCCTGTGGCGGCACGATCCGCGTCCTGGTCGAACCCGTGGGCGAGGGAGCCGAGGCCCTGCCCGAGGCCATGCTGGCAGATCTGGTTGCCGCCCGCGCCGCGCCCCGCGCGCTGGCCGTCGTCACCAGCCCCGCCACCTGGACGCGCCGCCTCGTCGCGCCTGGCGAGGATCCCGCCGTCGACGCCCGTTTCAAGTCCGACCGTTCGGGGATGGAGGAGGACGGCCGCTTCATCGCCATTCACAACCCGCCCCTGCGGTTGATCGTCGTCGGCGCGGTGCACATCGCCCAGCCGCTTCTGGCCATGGCCCGGCTCTGCGGCTATGCGCCCAGCCTGATCGATCCGCGCGCCGCCTTCGGCTCGGCCGCCCGATTCCCGGGCGAAACCATCCTGGACGACTGGCCCGACGCGGCGCTGGCCCGCCTGCAACCCGACGCCCGCACCGCGATCGTGACCCTGACCCATGACCCGAAACTGGACGACCCGGCCATCCGCCAGGCGCTGTCCTCTCCAGCCTTCTACCTGGGGTGCCTCGGCTCGACCCGGACCCATGCCAGGCGGCTGGAGCGGCTGGCCGATGCCGGTTTCACCCCCGACCAGCTGTCCCGCATCCATGCCCCGGTCGGCCTGGACATCGGTGCCCGGACCCCGGCCGAGATCGCCGTGGCGATCCTGGCCGAGATCACCGAAACCCTGCGAAAGTAATGCGCTTCGGCCCGGTTCCCCTGTCAGAAGCCGAGGGCGCGATCCTTGCCCATTCGGTCGCTCTGCCCGAAGGCCGCCTGCGCAAGGGCTGCATCCTTGGTCCCGAGGAGGTCGCGCAGCTTCGTTCCCTTGGCCGGGCGGAGGTCATCGCCGCGCGCCTTGACCCGGATGATCTGCACGAGGACGCCGCCGCCCTGGCCATCGCGCAGTCCCTGGTGCCCGAGCCCTCCCGCGCGGGCCTGACCCTGTCTCCGGTCGGCACGGGCCGGGTGAATGTCCACAGCGCTGTCACCGGGCTTGCCGAGGTGCTGGCCGACCGGGTGATTGCCCTGAACGCGGTGGATCCGATGATCACGCTGGCGACGGTGCCGCCCTGGCAGCGCATGGCTGCGCGCGAGATGGTGGCGACGGTGAAGATCATCGCCTACGGCGTCCCGCGCGCCACCGTCGAGGCCGCCTGCGCCGCAGGTCATCGGGCGTTGCGGATGCAGCCCGTTGCGCTGTCCCGTGCCGCGCTGATCCAGACCGTGACCGACCGTGACGATGGCGAGAAGGGTCACCGCGCCATCCAGGGACGGCTCGAGGCGCTGAACATGGCGATGCTGCCGAAATGCGTGGTCCCGCACCGGGAGGCCGATCTGGCCGCCGCCTTGACGGCGGTCTCGGGGGCGGACCTCATCCTGATCCTGACGGCCTCGGCCACCTCGGACCCGCAGGACGTGGCGCCACAGGCGGTCAGGCGTGCGGGAGGCAGCGTCGAGCGGTTCGGCATGCCGGTCGATCCCGGTAACCTGCTGTTCCTTGGCCGACTGAACGGCATCCCGGTGATCGGCCTGCCCGGCTGCGCCCGCAGCCCGGCGCTGAACGGCGCGGACTGGGTGATGGAGCGGGTGATCTGTGGCGTGCCCGTCACCAGCGCCGATATCGCCGCGATGGGGGTCGGGGGACTGTTGAAGGAGATCCCCCAGCGGGGCCGGCTGCGCGAGGCGAAATGAAGAGGGGGGCAGCCTGCCCCCGCACAGTGGTCCGCGTCGCCCCTCCTCGTGCGACTTCGTCTTCTCGTCGGGGACCCCGCCAGCGAGGAGCGACGCAGTAGACGACGAACGGTGCCACGCAGCGCTACTTCGGTGCGACCATCATCACCATCTGGCGGCCTTCCAGCCGGGGCATGGACTCGATCTTGCCCGCCTCGCCCACATCGGCGGCGACGCGGTTCAACAATTCCAGCCCCAGCTCCTGGTGAGCCATCTCGCGGCCGCGGAAGCGCAGCGTGACCTTCACCTTGTCGCCTTCGGCAAGGAACTTCAGCACCGAGCGCATCTTCACATCATAATCATGCGTGTCTGTGCCCGGGCGGAACTTGATTTCCTTGATCTCGATGATCTTCTGCTTCTTGCGGGCCTCGGCCTCGCGCTTCTGCGTCTCGTACTTGAACTTGCCGAAGTCCATGATCTTGCAGACCGGCGGCACGGCGGTGGGCGAGATTTCCACCAGGTCCAACCCGGCTTCCTCGGCCATCTGCAACGCCCGGGCCGGGGTGACGACCCCGACATTCTCGCCATCCGCACCGATCAGGCGGATTTCCGGAGCGCGGATGCGGTCATTGATGCGGGGACCGGTTTCGCGTTGCGGCGGGGCATTGTGGGGTCTGCGGGCTATGGCTGTTGTCCTTTGATGGTTGATTTTGCGGCCGCAATCTAGGCGAGCGCGGGCCGGTCTGCAACCCGGACAACCTGCGTTTCGTCAAGAATCCTGCGGCTTTCAGCCTTTTTCGACAGGCCCGGACCCGTCGGTCTTTTCATTCCCGGGCCAAACTGCCATATGACCTCAATCCGGGCCATTGCCCCCGGTCATAGGAGAATATGACATGAACAGAACCGTAATCATCGGCGCCATCGTCGTCCTTCTTGCCGCTGGCGGCTACTACCAGTTCAGCTACAAGCCTGCTCAGGAAGCCGCTGCTCAGGCGAAAATGGCCGAGGAACAAGCCGCCGCCGCCGCCAAGGCCGCAGAGGAAGCTGCCGCGAAAGCCGCCGAAGAGGCTGCTGCTGCGGCTCAGAAGGCGGCTGACGAAGCTGCCGCCGCTGCCTCCGCCACGGTCGAGGCGGCAGGCGATGCCGCCGCCGCGCTTGACCCGGCCAATTTCAACGCCGATGCCGTGGTTGCCCTGATCGACGGCTCGACGCTGGACGATGCGACCAAGACCACGCTGAAGACCGCTGTCGAGGCCGCCCGCACCAATCCGGCGCTGGTCGCCGACACCATCGCGCAGATCAAGACCGCGCTTGGCATGTAATCGTCGGGCCTGACCCGACACTCGAAGGCCGCGAGGGTGAACCTCGCGGCCTTTTCTTTTGCGCGGCGCGGGTGGCCAAGCCGTGAAAAAGGCCGCAGGGATCACCCCGCGGCCCGTACTTTCTTGGTTAGCGCCGCATGAACACGAATTTTCAACCCATTGAAATCATTGGCAGGCGATAAGGCGCCACGCGCGGCGCGTCAGATGCCGTCGCCCACGAAGGCCTTCTCCACCACAAATTCCTTCGGGTCGGAATTGGCTCCCTCGCGCAGGCCGAAGCCTTCCAGGATCGCCTTCACGTCGATGTTGAAGGCAAGGCTGCCGCAGACCATGGCCCGGTCCTCTGCCGGGTTCATCGGCGGCAGATTCAGATCGGCAAAGACCTTGCCCGAGGACAGGTTGTCGGTGACCCGCCCCATGTGATGGAAGGGCTCGCGCGTGGTGGTCGGGTAATAGATCAGCTTGTCGCCGACCATCTCGCCGATCAGCGGGTCGTCCTTCAGGCTTTCCACCAGCTGCCGGCCATATTCCAGCTCGGCCACCTCGCGGCAGGTGTGCATCATGATGACCTGGTCGTATTTCTCGTAGGTTTCGGGTTCGCGCATCAGGCTGGCGAAGGGCGCGATCCCGGTGCCGGTGGCCAGAAACCACAGCCGCTTGCCGGGCAAAAGCGCGTCATGCACCAGCGTGCCCACGGGCTTGGGCCGCAGGATGATCTCGTCGCCGGGCCGGATGTGCTGGAGGCGGCTGGTCAGCGGACCGTCGGGCACCTTGATCGAGTAGAACTCCAGCTCCTCGTCCCAGGCGGGCGAGGCAATGGAATAGGCGCGCAACAGCGGTTTGCCCCTGTCATCCAGCAGCCCGATCATCACGAACTCCCCCGAGCGGAAGCGCAGCGACGGTGGCCGGGTCACGCGGAAGGAAAAGAGGCGGTCCGTCCAGTGCTTGACGCTTGTCACGGTCTGGGCATCGGGCAGGTGGGGCTTGGCGGGGGCGTTCATCAGCATCGCTTCGGTCATGAGGGTCATCCCGGCCATAGACCGGCCTTCCGTGTCTAGCGTTGATCGAGGTCAAGCGGAAGTCAGGCGCGCAGGCGCGCCTGATAATCATGCGCCTGCCAGCCGGCGCGGAACTGCCAGTGCTCCCAGGGCTGGCGCTGCGCGAGGTCATCGGGGATCTCGGCCCCGTCGAACCCCACCCGGCGCAGCATGGCATACTGGTCGGCGATCACCGGCCCCAGGGCCAGAAGCTTCCCCCTGTAGCCCATCTCGCGCAGGCGGCGGGCGATGGTGAAGGCGCGGCCGTCGTTGAAGGCGGGGAAGGCCACGCGGATCAGGGCGAGCCGGTCGAGATGGCCGGCCAGCGCGGCGGGGTCGTCGGTGTTCGACAGATCGACCGCCGTCTGATCGGTCAGGTGGGCCAGCGGCACGACCTCGGCTTCGGTTCCCGGGCCAAAGCCCGCATCGGTCACGACAACGCTCATGCCGCGTTCTCCCTGGAGGTTCTCACGGCCTTGCCGTCGATGAAATGGATGCCGCATTCGGTCTTGGCCTGCCCGCGCCAGCGGCCTGCACGGGGGTCTTCGCCGGGTTTCACGGGGCTCGTGCAGGGCGCGCAGCCGATGGAAGGGTAGCCCCTGGCCACCAGGGGGTGTCGGGGCAGGCGGTTCTCGACCATGTATTCCTCGATGTCCTCGCGGCCCCAATGGGCGAGCGGGTTGACCTTGATGCGGAAATCGCCCTCGTTCTCGAAGAAGTCGAGCGTGCCGCGGTCGGCGTTCTGGAACCGCTTGCGCCCGGTGATCCAGCCGTCGAAGGGGGCCAGAGCGCGTTCCAGCGGTTCGACCTTGCGGACATGGCAGCAGGCGTCGGTGTCGAACTGGTGCAGCGTGCCGTCGGGGTCTTCAAAGCTGACGCGGGCCGGGTTGGCGCGGATCGTGCGGATGTCGCAGAGGTTCAGCTTCTCGGCCAGTTCCCGTTGATAATCCAGTGTTTCCTGGAAGAGCATCCGGGTGTCGATGAAGAGGACGGGCGTTTCGGGCGCGATCACGCTGACCAGGTGCAGAAGCACGACCGATTCCGCCCCGAAAGAAGACACCAGCGCCACCTTTCCCAGATCGTCGTCTTTCAGCGCGTGCTCCAGCACGGCGGTCGCCGAATGATGCCTGTAGCGCGCGTTCAGCGCCGCCACACGCTCGGCCACCGGGCCTTCGTGGCGCCCATCACGCGGCATCCTGTGTCCTTTCGGTCTCGTAGAGCGCGGCCTTGAACGGCTCCATCCCGACGCGGCGGAAGGTCTGAAGGAAGGTCTCCGCAGGCTCCAGCCGCAGGTCGAGATAGGCGCGCAGGATGCGTTCGATGGCAGGCACGATCTCGTCATAGGCAAAGCCCGGCCCGGTCTTTTCGCCGATCACCGCGTCTTCGGTGCCGTCGCCGCCAAGGGTGATCTGGTAGTTCTCCACCCCTGCGCGGTCGAGGCCGAGGATGCCGATATTGCCCACGTGGTGATGCCCGCAGGCGTTGATGCAGCCGGAAATCTTGATCTTCAAGGGGCCGATCTCGTGTTCCAGCTTCAGCGCCTCGAAATGGGTGGCCAGTTCCTGCGCCACGGGGATCGAGCGGGCGGTCGCCAGCGCGCAGTAGTCCATGCCGGGGCAGGCGATGATGTCCGACAGAAGCCCGACATTGGCCGTGCCCAGCCCCGCCTTGACCAGTTGGGCATGCAGCGCGGGCAGGTCCGACTTGTGGACATGCGGCAGGATCACGTTCTGTTCGTGGCTGATCCGCAGGTCGGAATGGCCATATCTTTCCGCAAGATCGGCGATGAGCCGCATCTGCTCGGAGGTCGCATCGCCCGGCGTCTTGCCGTGCGCCTTCAGGCTGATGGTGACGATGGCATACTGGTCGTTGCGATGCCGGGTCAGATTGGTGTCGGCCCAGGCGCGGAACACCGGGTCGGCCCTGTAGAAGGCGTCATAGGCATCCGTCGGCGCGTTGCGGAAGGCGGGGGGGGCGAAGGCCTGGCGGATCTCGGCCAGCAGCTTCTGGTCGGCCCCGCCGAACTGGGGGCGCAGCTCGGCAAAGCGGGCCTCGATCATCTCGGTGATCGCTTCCTTCCCGGTCTCATGCACGGTGATCTTGATCCGCGCCTTGTACTTGTTGTCGCGGCGGCCCAAGGTGTTGTAAACGCTGAGAATTGCCTCGACGTAAGGCAGGAGGTCGGCCTCGGGCAGGAAGTCGCGGACGGTGACGCCGATCATCGGGGTCCGGCCGAGGCCACCGCCGACGATGACCTCGAAGCCGGGCTCGCCAACCGCGTTGCGGACCATGCGCAGGCCGATGTCGTGGGCTTTCGTGACCGCGCGGTCGTTGGGTGAGCCGGTGATGGCGATCTTGAACTTGCGCGGCAGGAACTGGAACTCCGGGTGGTCGGTGGACCATTGGCGCAGAAGCTCGGCGTAAGGACGCGGGTCGGCGATCTCATCCGCGGCTGCCCCGGCGAAATGGTCGGCGGTGACGTTGCGCACGCAGTTGCCGGAGGTCTGGATCGCGTGCATCTGCACATCGGCCAGAGCCGAGAGGATCGCGGGCACGTCCGGCAGTTTCGGCCAGTTGAACTGGATGTTCTGCCGGGTGGTGAAGTGGCCATAGCCCTTGTCCCAGGTGTCGGCGATATGGGCCAGTTGCCGCATCTGGCGCGGCGAAAGCGAGCCATAGGGGATCGCCACGCGCAGCATGTAGGCGTGCAGTTGCAGGTAAAGCCCGTTCATCAGGCGCAGCGGGCGGAATTCGTCCTCGGTCAGGCTGCCATCCAGACGCCGTTCGACCTGCTGGCTGAACTGCGCGACACGGGCGCGGACGAAGGCTTCGTCGAAGTCGGAATAGGAATACATTGCGCCCTCAGTTCGCCAGATCGGCCTGCTTGCCGTGGGGATAGTTGGAAGGCCCGCGGGTGCGGAATGCCTCGCGGAAATGGGTGGGCTCGGGGCCGTTCGGGCCGGGGCGCGCATCGGCCAGATAGGCGCCGACCACGGTCAGCTTCTGCGCATTGGCGAACAGAAGCCGCATCTGGGCATGGGCTTCGTCCTCGATCAGCTCGGCCTCGTGGTGGAAGGGCGACCAGCGGTCATCGGCCGTCAGATAGACGACATCGCCTTCGCGCAGGCGGTTGGCGGTGACGATCTTCGGGGTGAAGCGGCGGCTCATGATGCCCTCGGGCGCTGGAAATCCTTCCGAGAATATAGAATATTTTCCCACCCCGGGGCCAGACAGGCTTGCAATTAAGGAAGCTTGTTCCGATACTGCACAGAAAGGAAGCCAATGTTCCGGGAATGAGGGGAAATCAGGAATGACCGCCGCGCTGGACGATCTGGACCGGAAAATCCTGTCCGAACTGCAACAGGATGCCGAGCAGTCGCTGGACGAAATCGCCCGCAAGGTGGGCTCGTCCAAGACGCCGGTGTGGAACCGCATCCGGCGGATGCGAGAGCAGGGGGTGATCACCCGCACCACGGCGATCCTCGACCCCGAGGCGCTGGGGCTGGAGGCCTGCTTTTTCGTGCTGATCCGCACCAGCGAGCATGAGGCCGAGTGGCAGCGGAAATTCCTGAAGGCCCTGCGCGAGCGGCCGGAGGTGCTGGAGGCGCACCGGCTGGCCGGCGATATCGACTATATCCTGAAGGTCCGGGTGAAGAATGCGCGGGCCTACGACACCTTCTATCAGGCGCTGATTTCCGAGGTGAAGATCTACAACGTGACCGCGCTACTGAGCATGGAAGAGATCAAGTCCACCACCGTCCTGCCCCTGTGACGGCGGTTGTCGGAAGGAGCGCTGACGCGCAAGTCCTTTGTCTCGTCGTCGGCCTGCGCCTCCTCCTCGGGCGAGGGGGGCGCTGCCCCCAGACCCCCGGAGTATTTGGGACATGGGCAAGCAGCGGTCAGGTCGTGACGCGCAGCGCGCTTAGGCCGTGGAAGTGGTAGACGTCGGCATAGGCCGGCCTGGCGGCGAGCTTCAGGGTCGGATGCCGACGGAACAGGATCGGCAGCGCGATCTGCAACTCCAGCCGGGCCAGCGGTGCGCCGACGCAGAAATGCAGGCCCGCGCCGAAGCTGACATGCGGCTTTGCGGGACGGGTCGGGATGAAACGGTCGGGCTGGTCCCATTGGCCGGGATCGCGGTTAGCGGCAGCAAGGAGAAGGCCCACCTGATCGCCGCGCCGGAAGGTGTGGCCCATGACCTCGACCTCTTCATAGGCATGGCGCGTGAACATGTGCAGGGGGGGATCGAAGCGGAGGATTTCCTCGACGGTCGCTTCCACGCTGTCGGGGCCGAGGGCCGAGAGCGGCGTCCGGGTTTCCAGGAGCGTCTTCACCCCGTTGCCGATGGTGTGGACGGTGGCCTCGTGCCCGGCGTTCAAGAGCAGGATGCAGGTGGAGATGAGCTCGTCGGTGGAAAGCCGCTCACCCTCCATCTCGGCGGCGATGAGCTGGGTGATGAGGTCATCTGCGGGCCGTGCGCGACGCTGGTCGATATAGCCGCGCAGGAAGGCCACGAAAGCCTCGGTCGCGGCGACGGCGCGGTCCTCCATCGCCCGGGTCCGGCCGGCCTGATACATGCCGACCATGGCGTTCGACCAGCGCAGGAGGTCGGGAGCCATCTCTTCGGGCACGCCAAGAAGCCGGGCGATGATGCGGACGGGCAGGGGCTGGGCGAAGCCTTGCAGCAGGTCGAAGGGGCCGTCGGGGAAGGCGCGGATCAGCTCTTCGGCAAGCTGCGCGATGTCCGGCGCCAGGCCCGCGATCCGGCGCGAGGTGAAGGCGCGCAGGACCAGGTTGCGCAGCCGGGTGTGGCGGGGCGGCTCAAGCTCCAGCATCGAATGGGCCTCGACCGCGTAGAAAGGGGCAAGATGGGGCGGGACCGGCAGGGGGTCCACCGGCTCGCGCCCGAAGCGGCGGTCGCGGAAGATCGCGTTCACGGCGGCGGCGTTGCCGGTGCAGACAAGGCCGTAGTCCTCCCAGCGGAAGAAGGGGCCAAGCCGGCGGGCGCGTTCATAGAACGGGTAGGGGTTCTGCACGAAGGCGGGGTCGGTCGGGGACTGGGCGAGGCTTTGCATCATCGGGGTCTGGCAGACAGGACGGGGGCGATGAGGCCCTGGGCGATCAGAGCTCCGGTCACCACGATGATGGCGCCCAGCGTCTGGGCCCAGTTCCAGGGCCCGCCCAGGACGAACACCATCAGCATGACGTAAAAGGGCACCGCATTCATGTGCATCGAGGCCGCGCCGATGCCGATGCGGCCGACCGCGATGATCCACATCAGCTGGCTGACCGCCATCGAGCCGATGCCGAAGACCGCCAGGCCGCCGAATTCGGCGGGGCCGATGGCGGGCCAGTCCGGCCAGTTGCCGCGGATCAGCCCGTCGCCCAGCGCCGCGATCAGCGCCACCGCCGCGCAGCCGGCCAACGTGATCGTGACCCGTCCCAGGGGCGAGAGGTCGGGCAGGGCCTTGACGGTTTCGCGCGATCCCCAGGCGTAGAGCGTCACCGAGGCAAGCGCGGCAAGGACGCCCAGACCGAAATCAACCTTGCCCTCGGCGCCGCTGACGGCGATCAGGCCGCCGATCAGCGACAGCGCCAGGCCAAGCGCCAGCGCACGGGAAAAGGGGCGCTTGTCGGCAAAGCACTCCAGCAGGATGCCGACCAGGGGCATCGCGGCCGAGACGATGGCAACGGTGACCGGATCGTTGAACTGAAGCGCAAGGATGACGAAGAACGAGGCGAGGCCCAGCGTGACAAAGCCCACCCATGCGCCCCGGACCCAGTTGGCGCGTGTCACGGTCCCGATCCCTTCGGCCGCGATCCAGACCGGCAGCAGCACCAGCGCCGCCAGTGTGGTGCGGGCGGCGGTCAGGGCGATGGGCGGCATGTGCGGAATGATCAGGTCGGCGGCGGGAAGGCCCGCCGCCCAGACCACCATCGAGGCAAGGCAGATCAGGTTTGCGGCCAGCAGTGACCGGCGCGCATCGGGGGAAATTGCGGTCATGGGCGCACGCTACGTCCCGGCACCGGCCCGGGCTGATCCATCAGCGACAGGCCATGTCGTCAGGCGGCCGAGAGCGCTGCGACGATGGCGCCGAAATCGGCCGCCTTCAGGCTGGCGCCCCCGACCAGCGCACCATCGACATGCGGGATCGCGAAGATGTCGGCGGCATTTGAGGGTTTGACCGACCCGCCATACAGGATGCGGACCTTTTCGGCCTCGCCCCCGATCAGGCCGCGCAGGCGGCCGCGCAGGAAACCGTGCACCTCGGCGATCTCGCTTGGCATCGGGGTCCGGCCGGTGCCGATGGCCCAGACCGGCTCATAGGCCACGACGAGGTTTGTGGCCGTTGCCCCCCCCGGGATCGACCCGTCGAGCTGGGTGCCGATGACGGCAAGCGTCTTGCCGGAGTCCCGCTCGGCCTCGGTCTCGCCGATGCAGACGATGGCAGTCAGGCCACCGTCCACCACCGCCTCGGCCTTGGCACGCACCAGCGCATCGGTTTCGCCATGGTCGGTGCGGCGTTCGGAATGGCCGACGATGACATGCGTCGCCCCGGCATCGCGCAGAAGCGGGACCGAGATGTCACCGGTATGCGCGCCCTTCGGCCTGGGGTGGCAATCCTGCGCGCCGACCTTGAGGGCCGTGCCGCGCGCCTGCGCGGCCATGGCGGCGATCAGCGTCGCGGGCGGGCAGAGCAGCATCTCGCAGGCCGGATCGGGATGCGCCTCCAGAAGGGCGGACACTTCGGCCAGCGCGGCCATGGTGCCGTTCATCTTCCAGTTTCCGGCGGCGAGTTTCTTCATCTGTCGGTTCCTTGTGCAGTCCGGACACGCCTAGCGTGGAGCGCCGGAAAGGAAAAGGCCACAGATCGGCAACACAGCGTTTGTGGGCTGCGTCCGGCTGTCCCGGGTCGGCTCAGGCCCCGGGCGTGTCGCGGAACTTGATTGATTCGCCGCAGCCGCAGGATTCGACCACATTCGGGTTGCGGAACTTGAAGCCGCTTTCGATCAGCCCGGTCTCATAGTCGATCTCGGTGCCGATGAGGAACATCTGCGCCATAGGCGCGATCATCACCCGGGCACCGTCCTGTTCCACCACCTCGTCCAGCGGGTTGATCGAGGTGGCGTATTCCATGGTGTATTCCATGCCGGCGCAGCCGCCCTTCTTCACGCCGATGCGCAGGCCCTGACTGCCCTCGCGCTGCATCAGCCGACGGATCTGGACAGTGGCGGCGGGGGTCAGGGTAACGGCGGCCTTGCCGGGTATGCCGAACATCGCGGTAAACTCCTTCAAAATCAGTTTAGGGTGTCGCGGGCGGTAATCCAAGCGGCGGTTGCAAGGCAAGCCCGGCCAGGGTCGCATAGGCGACCACAAGCGCCCAGCCGAAAGAGGCCAACGTGCCGATGATGACATATTCGGACAGCGCCCGGTCATCCTTCAACGCGCCATAGCGCAGGATCGACTTGGCCGCCATCAGAAGGCCCACGCCCTGCGGCTGGCCGATCAGCACCAGGACGAAGATCAGCCCGCGCTCCAGCAGCCCGATCACCCGCCCGGCACCCGGCAGTCCCTCGGCCGCGGTCTCGCCCGGCAGGTTGGCTGCAAAGGGCTGCATCAGCAGGCCGACCGCAAAGCCGCCGGCGCGGGTGGCTAGGATGAAGCCGGTCAGCAGGACCATCAGCGCGGGGATATGGCCGACCGGCAGCGGGTCCGCCTCGGACCAGAGGCCCGTGCCCGGGATGCCGCCATCGTCGCCCGTCACAATGGCTCCGGGTGCCCAGAGCCCGGCCGCCCAGAGCCCGGGCAGCCAGAAGGTCAGCGCGATGAGGCTGACCAGGTGCAGGGCCTGGTCGATGAGGAAGGGGGCAAGGCCGCCGGCAGGACGCAGGCGCCGCGTTGCCGCAAGCTTGCCCAGGTCGATGGCGACATGCACCAGGGCCAGACCCAGCAGCGCCGGGTGCAACGATCCGGTCGCGACGATGGCCGTTGCCAGCACGACCGCTCCGTGCAGGCCCAGCGCCAGGGGATTGTGCTTATTCGCGACCATCCGTTTGGTCTGGAACACGAAATCGGCCAGCGTATGGGCGAAGAGCAGCGCGATGAGGGTTTCAGTCACGTTCCCCGTCCCAGGCCGAACCTTGTTTCAGTCCTTCCCAACGCCGCAGGACCGATGCAATGGTCGCAGTCCCCGCACCGCGCAGCCGATCGTTCACCGCCTGAGGACTGATGTTCAGAACCTGTCCAATCTCGAAGAGCGTCCTGACCCTTGCAGGGGACGACAGGTGCAGCGCAGCCGCCTCTGCCTGAGCCACGGTCCATTTGCTGATCCGCTCGGCAAGCAGATCGGCAATCAGCTGATCCTCGACAAGTATGATCCGGTCACTTTCAGCACTCTCGGTCTTGTTGAGGGCAAAGCGCCAGCTGCCGCCCAGTCCGTCCAACCCCCGTCCGGACAATGCGAAAGCTTCGCCGGCGGCATCCGAAAGATCGGTTGTGCCGAGGCTGTCGACGGTCCCGACGCCGATCGAGATTCGGCTTTCCATGCCTAGCGCGATCAGCCGGGCCTGGATGACGACGGCGGCGCGCAGGGCAAGGCGAGGTTCGGCGAGGACTATCTGCCAGCCATCGCCCCGAAAGCGTGTAAAGCGGGTATCGGTCGGCGTGCGGTGCCAGTCCGCAATCGTGATCGCGGCTTCGCGAATGGCCCGCATGGCAGCGTCGATCAGGCCGACCGGTCGATTGCTGGACGCAACTAGGTCGCCGGTAATTACTGCGGCAAGTGTCTGTCGCATAAGGCCCTGAACCTTGATCTGTTCAATGTCAGGTTCTACGCCTTTAAAGACCCATTATCAAGTCTGGAAGCTTGATGTCCTACATGAACCCCAGTTCCAGCCGCGCCTCGTCGGACATCATCTCCATGCCCCAGGGTGGATCGAAGGTCATGGTGACATCGACCTGTTTCACGCCCGGCAAGGGTTCCACCGCATTGGCGACCCAGCCCGGCATCTCGCCCGCCACCGGACAGCCGGGGGCGGTCAGGGTCATGGTGATCTCCACCTCGTTCTCCTGCCCGATCTCGATCGTGTAGACCAGGCCGAGGTCGAAGATGTTCACCGGGATCTCCGGGTCATAGACCGTACGGCAGGCCTCGACGATCTGCGGATAGAGCGGATGGTCGGTGGTCGAGGGCTTGATCAGCGGTTGGCCCTCAGTCTGGTCCTGCATGGCACTGTCTCGGCGGTTCGGGATGTTGACCGATTATATAGGGAATGGGCTGGCCAAGGTCCAGTGCTGCCGGCAGGCATGTGTGGTCCGCTCAGAACGGGATCTCGTCGTCCATGTCCGACCGGCCGCCGCCGCCCGAGGGCGCACCGCCGCCGAAACCGCCGCGCCCGCCGCCCGAGGCGCCGCCGCCATAGCCGCCACCCTGGCCGCCCTCGTCATAACCGCCGCGGTCGTCGTAACCGCCGCCAATGCCGCCGCCTTCGCCACGGCCGCCCAGCAGCGTCAGGTTGCCGTTATAGGGCCGCAGGACGATTTCGGTGGTGTATCTGTCCTGCCCCGACTGGTCCTGCCACTTCCGGGTTTCCAGCGCACCCTCGATATAGACCGTCGAGCCCTTCCTCAGATATTGCTCGGCGATCTTGCCCAACGCCTCGTTGAAGATGGCGACGGAATGCCATTCGGTGCGTTCCTTGCGTTCGCCCGTATTGCGGTCACGCCAGGTTTCCGATGTGGCGATGCGCAGGTTCACCACCTTGCCGCCGTTCTGGAAACTGCGCACCTCGGGGTCGCGGCCGAGGTTGCCGATGAGAATGACCTTGTTGACCGACCCCGCCATGCGAATCTCCCTTGGCTTCACTCCGGGGCAGCTTCGCCGCGGATGGTTAACAAACCTATACCTTGCTTCCGGGCGGCTGCAACCGGGGCCTCGGGCGCGGTTGGCGGGGTCGGGAAAGCCCGACAACTCGCGTCTGGAAAATTCCGTCGGCTTGGTTATAGTCACGCGGGTCTTGGCAGGGTCTCCGGGCGGGGTGAGGGTGGATTTCGGACTTTGGATTGCTGGCCGGACCATCATGGTCGCCGTTCTGGCGCTGGGCGCGCCGGGTGTGGTGCTGGCCGAAGGTCTGAACATCACCGGCTCGTCCAAGTCGCGCAGCGCGATCTTCAAGTCGCAGTCCGACCTGATCGACCGGAAGCTTTCCAAGCAGTATAGCGGGTCGGTAAAGCTGACGCCGAAGTACAAGAAGGGCGAGGATGTGGCCGAGGCGAGGGGGATCCCGACCTATCGCGGCAGCTACAGGGGCGCCTATCTGGAAGTTGCCAGGATGGCCGCGCGCAAGCATGGCGTGCCAGAGGACCTGTTCCTGCGCCTTGTGCAGCAGGAAAGTGGCTGGAACCCGGTCGCGGTGTCGGTCAAGGGCGCTACCGGCCTTGCGCAGCTGATGCCCGAGACCGCGAAGATCCTGGGCGTGGACATCCATGATGCCGAGCAGAACCTGGAAGGCGGCGCCCGCTATCTGCGGATGATGTTCGACAGGTTCGGCACCTGGGAACTGGCTCTGGCGGCCTACAATGCCGGGCCGGGCGCGGTCGAGCAGCACAAGGGCATCCCGCCCTACGCCGAGACAGAGAATTACGTGAAGGCGATCCTGGGGTAGGACGGGCAGCCTTGCCCATCCCGCGGGCTGCTTCACTCCGCCGCGATCTTGATCACCGGCTCCATCGTCGCCAGCACCTCAGGTGAGAGGTGGCACTTGATATGGTGTCCACCCTCCAGCACCCGAACCGGGGGCACCTCGCGGTCGCAGAGGCCCGCCGGGGTCACCTGGGATTTCCAGCGGCAGCGGGTCTGGAACGGGCAGCCCGGCGGCGGGTTCATCGCCGAGGGGATGTCGCCTTCCAGCACGATGCGCTTGCGGGTGACCTTGGTGTCGGCGATCGGGACGGCGGACAGAAGCGCCTCGGTATAGGGGTGATAAGGCGGCGCGAAGACCTGGTCGGTGGTGCCCATTTCGACCACATGGCCAAGATACATCACCATCACCCGGTCCGACAGGTAGCGCACGATGGACAGGTCGTGGCTGATGAACAGAAGCGTCGTCTTGTTCTCGCGCTGGATGTCCATCAGAAGGTCGGTGACAGCGGCCTGAACGCTGACATCCAGGGCCGAGACGGGTTCGTCGGCCACGACCACCTTCGCGCCCCCGGCAAAGGCGCGCGCGATGCCCACGCGCTGCTTCTGCCCGCCCGAAAGCTGCCGCGGCATCCGGTCGGCGAAGGCGCGGGGCAGTTTCACCAGATCAAGCAGTTCCAGCATGCGCTGATGGCGCTCGGCGTCGGACTTGCCGTAGTTGAAGATCTCCAGTGCCCGGATGATCTGGCGGCCTACGGTCATCGAGGGGTTCAGCGTGTCGAAGGGGTTCTGAAACACCATCTGCACCTGGGACACAGTGTCGGTGTTGCGCTTCTGGATGGGCGTCGATTGCACGTTTTCGTCGAAAAGCATGATGCTGCCGCTGGTCGCCGTCTCCAGCCCCATCAGCACCTTGGCGAAGGTGGACTTGCCGCAGCCGGATTCGCCCACGATGGCCAGGGTCTCGCCCTCGCGCGCCTCGAAGCTGAGCGTTTCGTTCGCCTTCACCACCTTCCTGGCCCCGCCACCGAAAGCCCCGGTCGAGACGGAATAATACTTGCGCAGGTCCTCCATCTTCAGGACGACCTCGCCGATCTTGGCCTTCTCCTTCACCGCGCGCTTGGCGGGGGGCGCGTCCCAGTCGATCTCCTGCCAGCGCAGGCAGCGGCTTTCGTGACGGTCGTCGCCGGGGACGCGGCTCATCGGCACATCGGTCTCATCGCAGCGGCCCTTTTCGAAATAGTCGCAGCGCGGGCCGAAGTTGCAGCCCTTGGGGCGTTCGTGGGGCAGGGGGAAGTTGCCGGGGATGCTGATCAGGGGCCGGGCGTTCTTGTCGGCGCCCGGCAGCGGAATCGACCGGAACAGCGCCTGGGTGTAAGGATGGCGCATCCTGTCGAAGACTTCGGTGACATTGCCGGTTTCGACCGCCTCGCCGGAATACATCACGCAGATCCGGTCGCAGACATCCATCACCAGGCCAAGGTTGTGGCTGATGAACAGCATCGAGGTGCCGTATTTCTTGCCCAGTTCCTTGACCAGATCGACGATCCCGGCCTCGACCGTGACGTCAAGCGCGGTGGTGGGTTCGTCCAGGATCAGCAGCGCCGGCTTGGCCATCAGCGCCATGGCGATGACGATGCGCTGCTGCTGGCCGCCCGAAAGCTGGTGCGGATAGGCGTTGATGATGCGGTCAGGGTCGGGCAGGCGCACGTCGGCCACGATCTGGCGGGCCAGTTTCCAGGCCTCGTCCTTCGCCATGCCGGAATGCAGCATCGGCACCTCGGCCAGCTGCGCGCCGATCTTCATCGCGGGGTTCAGGCTTGCCATCGGCTCCTGGTAGATCATCGCGATCTCGCTGCCCCGGATGTGGCGCAGCTCCTCGTCGTCCATCGTCGCCAGGTCGCGGCCCTTGAACTTCATCGAGCCGGAAACGATGCGCCCGGTCTTGCCCAGTTCCCGCATCACGGCCAGCGCGACGGTGGACTTGCCGCAGCCGGATTCGCCCACGAGGCCCATCGCTTCGCCCGGCATGACCGTGCAGGAGAAATCCATCACCGCCGGGATTTCGCGCAGGCGGGTGAAGAAGGAGATCGAAAGGTGCTCGATCTCCAGGATCGGCTGCGAGGGGTCCCAGGCTGTTTCGGCTGCGGAAGCGGTCATGGCGTCAATCCCTCAGGCTTTCTTCGCGCAACCCGTCGGCCAGCAGGTTCAGGCCCAGGACGAGGCTCATCAGGGCAAGGGCCGGGGTGACGGCTGGGTGGGGGAAGAGGTTCAGAAGCTTGCGACCGTCGTCGATGGTCGAGCCCCAGTCCGGGCTGTCGGGTGACACGCCAAGGCCGAAGAAGCCCAGCGTGCCGAGCAGGATCGTGGTATAGCCGATGCGCAGGCAGAAATCGACAATCAGCGGCCCGCGGGCGTTGGGCAGGATCTCCCACAGCATGATGTACCAGGGACCCTCGCCGCGGGTCTGGCCGGCCGCCACATAGTCGCGCGCCTTGATGTCCATCACCAGACCCCGGACGATGCGGAACACGCCGGGCGAGTTCACGAAGACGACCGAGACGAAGACGTTCAGCATGTTCGGCTGCATCGACCAGATGCCCAGCGGATCCCTGTTGAAGGCCAGGCCCGAATAGGCCCAGAGGCCGATCAGCAGCACCAGTCCGACATAGAGATTCCGCTTCGGTGGGTTGGTGTGGTAGCGGCTGTTGAACAGCACGATCAGGAAGATGATCGGGAAGATGAACAGGAAGGCCGCCAGGACGATCGGGATCCCGGTGTTGCGGATCTCGGGCGTGACCAGCAGGTAGAACAGCAGGATCACCGGGAAGGCCAGCACCAGATTCGCCAGGAACGAGATCACCGTGTCGAGCCTGCCGCCGAAATAGCCCGCCGGCAGGCCCAGCGTGATGCCGACCATGAAGGCGAACAGCGTGGCGGCCGGGGCGATCTTCAGCACCTCGCGCGCACCCATGACCATCCGGCTGAACACGTCGCGCGCCAGGTGGTCTCCGCCCAGAAGATACCAGCCGTAGGCGGTGTCGGGGGCGGCGCTGCCGGGCGGCTTGTTCTTCAGGCCGGACATCTGGGCGAAGGCGTCATGGGTCGCGATCACATCGGCAAAGATCGCGGTGAACACCCAGAACATCACGATGGCAAAGCCGATCATCCCCACCGTGGAGTCGAAAAGCTTGCCATAGAGCCCCAGCTTGCGGCGATAGCGGATCGACAGGACGAAGGTCGCCGCCAGCGCGGCCCAGGCCGGCCAGAAGCGGACGGCCATCGCGCCCAGGATGCCCGCCTCGACCGGCGAGGGCATCACGGCGCCCGCCGCCAGCATGCAGATGATCGCGCCCAGTGCGGCGAAGAAGCTGTAGCGCACGGCAAGGCTGGCAAGCTCACCGGGCGAGCGCGCCGCGGCGGCCGTGCCGTCCGGGCCGGGCAGGCGCGGGGCGTCGAGACCGGCGAGGACGAAAACAAGCCGCGCCGCAAGCGCCAGAGCCAGCGCCAGAAGCGCCACCTGCAACAGCGGCAGCAGGACGGTTCCGGCGGTTCCAGTCCAGGTCAACTGATCCATGCGCGCGCTCCCTCAGGCCAGCCGGATGCGGGGGTTCAGGAAGACATAGCCGATGTCCGAGATCAGCTGCGTCATCAGGACGACGATCACCGCGACGACGGAACAGGCCAGCAGAAGCGGGATGTCGTTGTTGGATGCCGCCTGCACCAGCGTCCAGCCGAAGCCCTTGTAGTTGAACAGGCTTTCCACGATCACCACGCCGTTCAGAAGCCAGGGGAACTGCAGCATGATGACCGTGAAGGGGGCGATCAGAGCGTTTCTCAGCGCGTGCTTCATCACCACGGACCGGAAGGGCACGCCCTTCAGCCGCGCGGTGCGGATGTATTGCTGGGTCATCACCTCGGTCATCGAGGCGCGGGTCATCCGGGCGATGTAGCCGATCCCGTAAAGCGCGATGGTCATCACCGGCAGGGTGAAGTTCCAGAAGGTGATCTTGTCCATCGCCGAGGTGGCCGAGGCCAGGAACAGGGTCTTGTTCGGCTCGATCAGCCCGTAGCTGGCCAGCAGCGGCGAAATCCCGGTCGAGGCGGTGGCGAACAGCGCGACCAGGATCACGCCCGAGACATATTCCGGCGTCGCGGTGGTGGCGATCGAGAAGGTGGACAGCGTCCGGTCGGTCACCGATCCCTCGCGCATCCCCGACAGCACCCCAAGCAGCAGCGAGGTCGGCACCATGACCAGCATCACCGCCAGCATCAGCCAGCCGGTCGCGGCCAGCTTGGCCCCAAGGGAGCCGGCGACCGGGGCCTTGAAGAAGGTCGAATAGCCCCAGTTGCCTTGCAGAAGTCCGCAGTATCTTGGTGCGAGCGCCGGGTCCTGCCCGATCTGAAAGCAGCGTCCGCGCGACTGGCCCTTCTCGTCGGTGTAGGTCCAGCCCGGCACCACGCCCAGCCACTGGCCGTAGCGCAGGAAGATCGAGCCGGAATGTCCGTTCTTCACGATCCAGTCCTGCACCGCCTCGTCGGTCATGCGGACCGAGCCCTCGGTGCGGGCCAGCTTTTCCAGGTTGGGCGGCAGGTTGGTGAGGTAGAAGACCACGAAGGTCAGGGCAATGGCGGTCAGGAGCATGACCCCCAGCCGCCGGAGCACGAACAGTCCCATGCCGGTCCCCTTCTGTTCATTCTTCTTGGGAGGGGCGCGATGATCGCGCCCCTGTCCGAAGATTCAGCCGGTCAGGCCGGTCAGGCCATCGACCACTTGTAATGGTGATGCTCGAACGAGGGGTGATGCTCGAGCCCCGCGAAACCTTCCTTGTGATGGCTGTACAGCGACCGCGAGAACGGGTTGATGATGTAGCCTTCCTCTTGCAGGATCGTGCCCATCTTCGCGGCCAGTTCCCGCCGCTTGTCGGCATCAGCGATGGCAAGCGCCTGCGCCATCAGCGCATCGAATTCGGGGTTGGCCATGCCGGTTTCGTTCCACGAGCCGGTCGAGGTGTAGGCCAGGCTCATGTTCTGCACCGCCAGCGGGCGGTGGTTCCAGGTCGTGGACGAGAAGGGATACTTCTGCCAGTCGTTCCAGAAGGTCGAACCCGGCATGACCGTGTGCTTGATCTTCATGCCCGCATCCTTCAGCTGGGCCTGAACCGCCGCCGTGGTCGCCGCCTCCCAGCCGTCGTCCAGCGAGATCACTTCGAATTCCACGTCCTTCAGTCCTGCGGCTTCCAGGGCCGGCATCAGCCCCGCGGGGTTGATCACCTGCTTCGGAAGCTCCGGATATTCCGGGTGGATCGGGAACATGTGGTGGTTCTCGCCCGTGGCGCCGAGGTTGTTGTAACCCAGTTCCAGCACCACCTTCGGATCGACCGCCAGCTGGATCGCCGAGCGCACGGCCCTGTCCTTGTAGAGGTCCGAAGTCGAGTTCATCCGCACCACGATGGTCGAGGCGGTGACGAGTTCCTCTTTCACCAGACCCATGCCGTCGAGGATGTCGATGAATTCGCCCACCGATTCATAGTTCGCATCCACCTCGTCCGAGGAGAACAGCGCGACCATCGCGGCCGGGTCGGTGCCGAAGTCGATGTAGTGGATCTCGTCCAGCGGCGCGGTGCCGCCCCACCAGGTGTGGTTCGGGGCGCGGACGAGGATCGCGCGCTGGCCGACCGAGACCTCTTGCGGGACGTAAGGCCCGGTGCCGATCGGGTTGGTCGAGGGGTCCTGGCCGTCCTGGAACGAGGAATGCACCACCGCAGCCGGATAGTCGGCCAGGTTCGGCACCACGGCGATGTCCGAGGCGGTCAGGTTCAGCTGGACCGTCATGTCATCGACCTTGACCACCGCGCCGTCGCGCAGCGTCTTGGTTTCGGGATCGACCAGGCCGGGGAAGCGCGAGGCCATCGCGTTGCCCTCGACATTGCCGTCGGTCCAGCGGGCGAAATTGCGCACCACGTCGTCGGCCGTGAAGGGATCGCCGTTGTTCCAGGTAATGCCGGGGCGCACCTTGAGGATGTACTGGGTGGCGTCCTCGTTGGCTTCCCAGCTTTCCAGCAGCCGGCCTTCGAAGCTGCCGTCGTTGTTGTACTGGATCAGATATTCCAGCCAACCGCGATAGATGTTGGCGATCTGCGGCCAGTCGGCCAGGCGCGGGTCCTTGGTGCCCTTCACCTCCATCGCCACGCGGATCTTGCCGCCGACCTTGGCCTCCTGCGCCTGGGCGGGGGCGGGCAGGCCGATCAGGCCATAGGCGGCAGCGGCCGAGACACCCAGCGCAGTCGTGCGGGTAAGGAATTCGCGGCGGCTGAGCTTGCCATCGGCGTGTTCGGTTGCATACATCTGCGCCGCGGGATGCAGTTTGGCGCCGGTCTTCAGGTCTTTCATCTTCGTCTCCCTGCGAGTTTTTTCTTTGGTTGCGGCAGTGCGATCTGTCTCGCCAAGCGTTGCTTTGGCCGCGTCGGCACAGCCCGAACGTCACAGCGCGACACACACCCCCATCAGGCCATTGCGCATCTTTTTCGCCAATCCGTCAACGACTGCTTTCGACAATCCGTAGCACATTCACGACATGGGCAGGTCGAATTCTGACAGATCGTGTCGGAATCCGCTCAACCGGCGCGACGGAAGGCGGTCGGCGATTTGCCGGTGACGTGCTGGAAGGCGCGGGTGAAATAGGCCGGTGAGTTGAAGCCCAGCTGTTCGGCGATCCGGCCCACGGGAATGCGGGTTTCCGCCAGCAGCTTGCGCGCCTCGAAGATGCGGCGGTCCTGCAACAGGGCCGAGGCGGGCCGACCGCAGGCGGCATTGCAGCAGCGGGTCAGATGCGTGGGCGTCACCCCCAGCGCGGCGGCGAAATCGGCGACGTTCATGCCGGTGCGGAAGTTGCGTTCCAGCAGCGCGGTGTAGCGCGCCACCAGGCGGCGGGTCGCATCCTGGCGCGGCGCCTCCAGCGGATCGGCCTTGCGCACCTGACGCTCCAGCCAGACGCCGAGAAGGCCGACATAGGCTTCGGTCGCGCGATCATGGGCCGGCGTGTCGCTTTCCAGTTCCCGCAGGATCGAATCAAGCAGGACGTTCACCTCCTGCTGGGCATGGACCTCGCGGATGCGCAGATGCTGCGGCGTCTTCGGCAGGACGACCTTCGGCTCGCGCCCGAAGAACACGGCGGTGCCAAAGACCTGCGGGCCGGCCTCGAAACCGTGCATGACGCCGGCGGGGATGAAGATCGCATTATGTGCCGTGTAGCCGCGCGTCACCCCCGAGATCGTGATGCGGCCCTGGCCCTTGGTGAACCACAACAGGCAGGGTTCGGACAGCGAACGCATGGCCTCGACCCGCCAGCGACCGCCGGAAGCAAGGCGCGGGATCGCGACAAGGCGCAGTTGCGAGGGCGGAGCGACGATCGGCATTGGTCCAGTTCCCTTGGCAGAGCCGCTGACAGTGGCAGTTAAGCAGGCCTCGGGCGACAACCCAAGCGATTTTCCGGTCACCGGGCCGGACTTGTCCACGGATGTTCCATTTTTCTGTGCAAAAGGCTGTGGATAAGTGGAAAACCGCTGCAACTTTCGCGGGCAAGCCCATGTCAGGGAAGGGAAACCTGCCGCCAGGCGCGCATGTTCGATCTGAACCAGGTGCGCTGGCGTTTGGCATACTGCCGGCTGGCCACAACTGCCGCATCGGCGGCATCGGAGAGTGTCAGCTCACCCCGCAGGTGCGCAATCAGTTCGGCTGCGCCGATGGCCTTGGAGGAGGGCAGGCCCGGGTCCCAGTCGGCGAGGTTGGCACGGGCCTCATTCAAGGCCCCGTCGCGCAACATCTGGTGAAATCGCCGGGCGATGCGGTCGTTCAGCCAGGCGACATCGGGAACCAGGACCAGCGCCTCGGCCCGATCCAGCGGCAGGAGGGGCGCGGGCGTGTCCTGCTGCCAGGAGGCCAGCCCGCGGCCGGTGGCCCGCAGCACCTCCCAGGCGCGCTGGATGCGGGCCGGGTTCCGCCGGTCGATGCGGGCGGCGGTTGCCGCGTCCAGTTCGGACAGCAGCGCAGCGTGACCTTCGGCGGCACGGCGGGCGTCGGCCTCGGCCCGCACGACCGCGGGAATGGCGGGCACCTCGGCCAGCCCCCTGGTCAAGGCGTTGAAGTTCAGCCCCGTGCCGCCGACGATCACCACGGGCTGCGACAGGAGGGGTGCCACGTCGCGCAGCCAGTGGCCGACGGAATAGATTATGTCGCGTGCCACGTGACCATAGAGCGCATGGGGCGCCGCGGCCTCGTCCGCGGGCGAGGGACGGGCGGTCAGGATGCGCCAGTTGGCATAGACCTGAAGCGCGTCGGCGTTCACGATCAGACGGTTGTCGCGCGTGGCAAGCTCCAGCGCCAGGGCCGACTTGCCGCTGGCGGTGGGACCGGCGATCAGCACCGGAGCCTCGCGCGATATGCTGGCGGTCTGCACCTGGAAACCCCGCCCGATCGGCTGTTGAACCTTCCGCGCTTTTGCGACATTTTGCGGCCCAGTCCAAACAAGAAAACGATATGCAGGGGTCCCATGACGGAGACAGCCACCAAATACAGCCGCGTGATGCTGAAGATCAGCGGCGAGGCGCTGATGGGGGACCAGGGCTATGGCCTGCATCCGCCCACCGTGGCCCGCATCGCCGAGGAGGTGAAATCGGTCCGCGACCTGGGCGTCGAGATCTGCATGGTGATCGGCGGCGGCAACATCTTTCGCGGCCTGCAAGGCAGCGCGCAGGGCATGGAGCGGACGACGGCGGATTACATGGGGATGCTGGCCACGGTGATGAACGCGCTGGCCATGCAGTCGGCGCTGGAGGCAATCGGGGTCTTCACCCGCGTCATCAGTGCGATCCCGATGGATCAGGTCTGCGAGCCCTACATCCGCCGCCGCGCGGTGCGGCATCTGGAGAAGAAGCGGGTCTGCATCTTTGCCGCAGGGACCGGCAACCCCTATTTCACCACCGACACGGCGGCGACCCTGCGGGCGTCGGAAATGGCCTGTCAGGCGATCTTCAAGGGGACGAAAGTCGATGGGGTCTATGACAAGGACCCGAAGAAGCATGCCGATGCCAGACGATACGACCATGTGACCTATGACGAGGTGCTGGAGAAGCATCTGGGCGTGATGGACGCGACCGCCATCGCCCTGGCGCGGGACAATGCGCTGCCGATCATCGTCTTCAGCCTGGACGAGCCCGGCGGGTTCCGGGGAATCCTGGCCGGGCAGGGGACCTATACCCGGGTTCAGGACTGACCCCTTGCGAGCGCAGCGTTAATTGGCCATGGCGGGGCGATTTCCGCGGTCTGCCATCCGTCTGGCATCCGTCTGGCATGCGTATGGCACCCGGTCTGGCCTCTGCGCGGTTAACCAAGGCGGGCGGGCGGGCGAAGTTGCGGGCAGGTGCTTTGGCCTATACCGGGCCGCGCAGGCTCTGCTATAGAGCGCGAAATCGCGGGGCGGGCAGCCCGCCGGGGAAGTGAAGGAGCAGCAAGATGGCTCATGAAGAGATCGAGATCGACACCGACGCGCTTCAGCGCCGGATGGATGGCGCGATGGCGGCGCTGAAGACGGAGTTCGCCTCGCTGCGGACGGGACGGGCCTCGGCCGCGATCGTCGAGCCGATCCAGGTCGAAGCCTACGGCCAGATGACGCCGATCAACCAGCTGGGCACGGTGAACGTGCCCGAGCCGCGGATGGTGGTGATCAATGTCTGGGACAAGGCGCTGGTCGGCAAGGTCGAGAAGGCGATCCGCGAAAGCGGCATCGGGATCAACCCGGTGACGGACGGCCCGCTGATCCGCCTGCCGATTCCGGAGCTGAACGAGGAACGTCGCCGCGAATTGACCAAAGTTGCCGCGCATTATGCCGAACAGGCCAAGATTGCGATTCGCAACGTGCGGCGCGACGGAATGGACCAGATCAAGAAGGCCAAGGCGCAGGGCATGAGCGAGGATGACCAGAAATTCTGGTCCGACGCGGTGCAGGAACTGACCGACAAGGCGATCGCCGCGGTTGACAAGGCGCTGGAGGCCAAGCAGGCGGAGATCATGCAGGTCTGACCTGCAGTCGGAGGGGCGGCGATTGTCGAAGGACTTGCAGGTGGAGGCCCCGGCGCGGCCGGTCAACCATCTGGCGATCATCATGGACGGCAACGGCCGCTGGGCCACGAACCGGGGCTGGGCGCGGCTGGTGGGCCACCGCAAGGGCGCCGAACGCGTGCGCGAGATCGTCAAGGCCGCACCCGACCTCGGGATCAAGTGGCTGACGCTCTACGCCTTTTCCACCGAGAACTGGAAGCGGTCCACAGAGGAAGTCCTGGGCCTGATGGCGATCTTCGCCCGCTACATCGAGCGCGAGGCCGACCGGCTGGCCATGGCGGGCGTGCGGATGCGCTTCATCGGCGACCGGACCCGGCTGGACCCCAAGCTGCAACGGCTGATGGCCGGGATCGAGGCGCGGACGGCGGGGCTGGACCGGCTGAACCTGACGGTGGCGGTCAACTACGGCGGGCGGGACGAGATCCTGCGCGCGGTCAAGGCCGTGGCCCAGGCGGCGGCCTCGGGCCTGCTGGACCCGCGGCACCTGACCGAGGCGGCCTTTGCCGAGCGGCTGGATACCGCCTGCCTGCCCGATCCCGACCTGGTGATCCGCACCTCGGGCGAGACCCGGACCTCGAACTTCCTGCCCTGGCAGGCAGCCTATGCCGAATACGAGTTCACCGAGACGCTCTGGCCCGATTTCGGCCCCCAGGAACTTGCGGCGATCGTGCGGCGCTTCTCGAACCGGCAGCGGCGCTTCGGCGGGGTGGTCCGGTGAGCGAGCCGGGGCCGGCGCCTGCCGGCAGATGGGCGGACCTGCGCACGCGCATCCTGTCGGCCATCGTCATGCTGGCGGTGGGGGCGGTCGAGATCTGGCTGGGCGGCACCGCCTTTGCCGCGCTGGTCATCGTGCTGACGGCGGTGATGATCTGGGAACTGGCGACGATGACGGCGCCCCAACGCCGGCGCGCGCCGGTGACCATCGCGGTTCTGGCCGGGGCGGCGCTGATGCTGGCTCTTGTCCTGCGCAGCGAGATCGCGACGCTGTTCCTGATGGTGCCGACGCTGGTGCTGATCCTGACCCCGCGGCGCGACCGCCGGCTTTCCGGCGCCTATGCGCTGGCGATCATGCTGGCGGGTTACGGGCTGGTCGATCTGCGCGAGGCCGGCGGCGACCGGGCGATTCTCTGGGTCGTGGCGGTGGTGATCGTGTCGGACGTGCTGGGCTATTTCGTCGGGCGCCTGGTGGGCGGGCCGAAGTTCTGGCCGGCGCTGAGCCCGAAGAAGACCTGGTCGGGCACGGTGGCGGGCTGGGTCGGCGCGGCGCTGGTCGGTCTGGCCTTCGCCCTGGTCGCGGGGACCAGCTGGCTGATCGTGCCGGTCTCGGCGCTGATGGCCCTGGCCGGACAGCTGGGCGACATCGCCGAAAGCTGGATCAAGCGGCGGGCGGGGGTCAAGGACTCCTCGGTTCTGATTCCGGGCCATGGCGGGGTGCTTGACCGTTTCGACGCGCTGATCGGCGCGGTCAGCTTCGTGCTGCTGCTGGGGCTTTTCGCCCCGGTCACGCGGCTGTTCGGAGGCTGAGCGGATGCGCAGCGTCTCGATCTTCGGCGTCACCGGGTCCATCGGCGAGCAGACCGTCGATCTTCTGATGCGCGCCGGCGGGGCCGAGGCGCACCGTGTGGTGGCACTGACCGGCGGGCGCAACATCGCCCGCCTGGCCGAGACGGCGCGCGCCCTGCGGGCCGAGGTGGCGGTCTGTGCCGACCCCGGGGGCCTGGAGGAGCTGCGCGCGCGGCTGGCGGGATCGGGCGTCGAGGCGGCGGCGGGGGCGGCGGCCATCCTCGAGGCGGCGGACCGCCCGGCCGACTGGATCATGAGTGCGATCGTCGGTGCCGCCGGTCTGGCGCCGGGGTTCCGCGCGCTGCGGCACGCCGGGACCCTGGCCCTGGCCAACAAGGAGAGCCTGGTCACCGCCGGCCCCCTGCTGATGGCCGAGGCCGCCCGGCATGGCGCGCGGATCCTGCCGGTGGACAGCGAACATTCGGCGATCTTCCAGGCGCTGGTCGGCGAGGACATCGCAACGGTGGAACGCATCATCCTGACCGCCTCGGGCGGGGCGCTGCGCGACTGGCCGCTGGAGCGGCTGGCCCAGGCCACGGTGGCCGAGGCGCTGGCGCATCCGAACTGGGCGATGGGGAAACGGATCACCATCGATTCGGCCAGCATGTTCAACAAGGCGCTGGAAGTCATCGAGACGCGGGAATTCTTCGGCGTCGCGCCCGAACAGGTCGAGGTCATCATCCATCCCGAAAGCCTGATCCATTCCATGGTCGGCTACCGCGACGGTGCTATCATGGCGCATATGGGCGCGCCCGACATGCGCCATTCCATCGGCTATGCGCTGAACTGGCCGGAGCGGTCGCATCTGCCGGTCGCGCGGCTGGACCTGGCCGCGATCGGGCAGCTGACCTTCCGGGCACCGGACCTCGCGCGCTATCCGGCGCTGCGGCTGGCGCGCGAGGTGATGGCGCGGCGCGGCCTGGCCGGGGCGGCCTTCAACGCGGCGAAGGAGATCGCGCTGGATCACTTCCTCGCGGGCGGCATCGGATTCATGGACATGGGCCGGGTGGTCGAGGCGACGCTTGCGGCACTCGATCCCGATCTTGGCCGCGAAAACGACAGAATGACCCTTGAGGATGTGCAGGCCGTGGACCATCTGGCACGGCAAAGGGCGGGCGAGATCGCGCGCCGGCAGGCAGGAGAGCGGTGATGGAAGCGATTGTGGCGGCGCTTGGCGGCACGGCCTGGACGGTGGTGTTCTTCGTGATCGCGCTGTCGGTGATCGTCTTCGTGCACGAATACGGCCATTACATCGTCGGCCGCTGGACGGGCATCCATTCCGAGGTCTTCTCGGTGGGCTTCGGCCCGGTCCTGTTCAGCCGCACCGACCGGCGCGGCACGAAATGGCAGGTCGCGGCGATTCCCTTCGGCGGCTATGTGAAGTTCCTGGGCGATGCGGATGCGTCCTCGGTCCGCGCGGGCGATGTCTCCGGCCTGTCGGCGGACGAAAAGCGCCACACGATGGCCGGCGCGCCGCTGTGGGCGCGGGCGGCGACGGTGGCGGCGGGGCCGGTGTTCAACTTCATCCTGACCTTCGTGCTGCTGGCGGGTCTGTCGCTGGCCGTGGGCGTCCCGCGCGAGGAGCCGACGGTGGGCAAGGTCCGGGCCTTCCCCTTCGAGGGCGCCGCGCTGGTCGAGGGCGACGTGATCCTGGCGGTGGAAGGCCAGCCCACGCCGGACTGGGCGACGTTCAACCGGGTGATCGACGCCATCGAGGACAGGGTGGCGCTGCGCTATACCCTGCGGCGTGGCACGGACGAGATCGAGGTCACCGGGCCGCATCCCCGCGCGCCGGTGGTGGGCGAGGTGCAGATCCGCTCGGCCGCGATGGATGCGGGGCTGCGCGCCGGTGACGTGATCCTGAAGGTGGACGGCAGGGACGTGCGCTTCTTCGCCGAACTGCCCGAGATCGTCTCGGCCAGCAAGGGCCGTCCGGTGACCCTGACGGTCTGGCGCGACGGGCGCACCTTCGAGCTGTCGCTGACCCCGCGCATCCGCACGGTGGACGATGGCAACGGCGGCTTCACCGAGCGCTATCTGCTGGGGCTTTATTCGGGGATGTTCTTCGAACCGGCCGTGCGCCGGGTCGGCCCGTGGGAAGCCGTCACCGGCGCGGCGCAGACCATGTGGCTGATGACCACGACCACCTTTTCGGGCCTGTGGCACATGATCCAGGGCGCCATCTCCAGCTGCAACCTCGCGGGCGCGATCGGCATGGCCGAAACCGCGGGCGACGCGGCGCGCAATGGCGCGGTCAGCTTCGTCAGCATGCTGGCCATCCTGTCGCTGGGGGTGGGCATCCTGAACCTCTTCCCGATTCCGGTGCTGGACGGCGGACATCTGGTGTTCCACGCCTATGAGGCCGTCACCCGTCGCAAGCCGTCGGACCGGGCGCTGCGGATTCTGACGACCGTGGGGCTGACGCTGGTCCTGTCGATCATGCTGTTCGGGCTGAGCCGCGATCTCATGTGCCACTGAGGGCCGGACAGGCCGGCCGCTCCGACCCGCGGCCTGGTCTGCGGGCATTGCCCTGCGACCACAACATCTTGCAAAGTTATCCACAGGGACCGCAGGCTTTTGACAAACCTGCGCTTTCCCGCTAGTCAATCCCGAAACAAGAAATTCGGCGAGGATGCACAATGCGGATGACCCAACGCGCAGCCCAGGGACGGACGGCCCGGGCAAGGTCCGGGGCTCGTCTGCTGGCCACGGCGGTTTTCCTCGGCGCCGCAACGGCTTCGCAGCCGTTCCTTCAGCCGGCCCATGCCCAGGTCTATTCCTTTTCGAACGTGACCATCGAAGGCAATGAGCGCGTCGATGCCGCGACGATCCTGAACTATGCCGGAATCAGGCGCGGGCAGGAGCTGTCGGCCGGCGCGCTGAACGACGCCTACCAGCGCATCCTGAACTCGAACCTCTTCGAGACGGTGGAACTCTTGCCGCAGGGTTCGACCCTGGTGATCCGGGTCAGGGAATACCCGATCGTCAACGTCATCTCGATCGAGGGCAACAAGCGGCTGAAGGACGAGAAGCTGGCCGAGCTGATCAAGTCGCAGCCGCGCCGGGTCTATTCCCCCGCCCAGGCCGAGGCCGATGCGGCGGCCATGGCCGAGGCCTACCGGGTGGGCGGGCGTCTGGCCGCGACGGTGACGCCCAAGATCATCCGCCGCAGCGAAAACCGCGTCGATCTGGTGTTCGAGATCACCGAGGGCCGCGTGGTCGAGAACGAGCGGATCAGCTTCGTCGGCAACAAGGCCTTTTCGGACCGCCGGCTGCGCCAGGTGCTGGCGACCAAGCAGGCCGGCCTTCTGCGCACGCTGATCCAGCGCGACACTTTCGTCGCCGAGCGGCTGGAGCTGGACCGCAAGATGCTGACCGACTTCTACCAGTCGCGCGGCTTCATCGATTTCCAGGTGGTCGATGCCAGCGCGGAGCTGAGCCGCGAACGGGACGCGACCTTCGTCACCTTCACCGTGCGCGAGGGGCTGTCCTACAAGATCGGCAAGGTCACGACCGTCTCGGAGGTCGAGGGGCTGGACACGGCCGAGTTCGAGGCGGTGCAGCGCATCCGCACCGGTCAGACCTACAGCCCGCTCTTGATCGACAACAACATCACCCGGATGGAGACGCTGGCGCTGAAGAAGGGCCTGAACTTCATCCGGGTCGAACCGCGCATCACCCGCGACAACCGCAACCAGGCAGTGGACATCGAATTCGCCGTCGTCCGCGGCCAGCGCATCTTCGTCGAGCGGATCGACATCGAGGGCAACACCACCACCCTTGACCAGGTGGTGCGGCGCCAGTTCCGCACGAGCGAAGGCGACCCCTTCAACCCGCGCGAGATCCGTCAGGCCGCCGAGCGCATCCGCGCGCTTGGCTTCTTCTCCGATGCCCAGGTCAACGCCGACCAGGGCTCGGCGCCGGATCAGGTGGTGGTGAACGTCGATGTCGAGGAACAGCCGACCGGCTCGCTGAACTTCGGGGTCAGCTATTCGGTGGCGAACGGCACCGGCTTCAACATCGGCTTTTCCGAGTCGAATTTCCTGGGTCGCGGCCAGCGGCTGTCGTTGTCGATCTCGACCGCGTCCAGCAACCAGAATTCCAGCTTCAGCTTCACCGAGCCGGCCTTCCTGGGCCGGGACATGCGGTTTTCGATCGGGGCCTTCTATCGGACCTCGGAATCCGATTTCTCGGTCTATGACACCCGCAACATCGGCTTCAACACCGGGATCGGCTTTGCCGTGGGTGAGCAATCGACGCTGGATCTGCGGATCGGAGCATCCGAGGACAAGCTGTACAACTATACCGGCGACTCGCCCATCATCATCGCCGAAGAGGCCGAGGGCGCCCGGCGGACCGCCTTTGTGGGCTACACCTACGAGTTCGACAACCGGATCACCGGCCTGAACCCGAAGGGCGGGGTGCTTCTGCGCTTTGGCCAGGACTTCGCGGGGCTGGGCGGCGACAACAGCTATATCAAGACCACCGCGCTTGCCCTGGCCGAGACCAAGGTCCTGAACGAGGAAGTGACCCTGCGCGCCATCGTCGAGGGCGGCGCGATCACCTCGCTCGGCGGCAATGTCACGCGCGTGACCGACCGTTTCTTCGGCAACGGCAAGGTCCGCGGCTTCGAGCCGAACGGCTATGGCCCGCGCGATCTGGGCGCCGCCAATCAGGACGCGCTGGGGGGCAACATGTTCGCCGTGGCGCGCTTCGAGGCCGATTTCCCGCTGGGCCTGCCCGAGGAATACGGCATCTCGGGCGGCGCCTTCTTCGACGTCGGCTCGGTCTGGAGCCTGGACAACACGGCAGGGTTCGGCGGGGCAGAGGTGGATGACGGATTCAACCCGCGCGCCACGGTCGGCCTGTCGCTGTTCTGGACCACGCCGATCGGGCCGCTGCGCTTCAACTTCACCCGGGCGTTGGTGAAGGAAGACTACGACAAGGAACAGACCTTCGACCTGACGGTCCAGACCAGGTTCTGAGCATGACGGTGCGGCACGGACTCCGGCGCCGCGGAAGGGGGCGCCCGGGGCTTCGGACCTGGATCGCCGCGGGCCTGATGCTGCTGGGCGCGGGGGCGATGGCGCAGGACATCCCGGTGCCGGCGCCGATCCTGACGCTGGATCAGGACCGGCTGTTCCTGGAATCCGACTTCGGCAAGGCGGTGATCGCGCGCGAACGGGCCGATACATCGGCGCTGGAGCAGGAGAACCGCCGCATCGAGGCGGAACTCATTGCCGAGGAACAGGCGCTGACCGAGGCCCGGGCGACGCTGAGCGCCGAAGAGTTCTCGGCCCGCGCGGCTGCTTTCGATGCCAAGGTGGAACGGATCCGGGACGAACAGGACGCCAAGGCCCGGCGGCTGACCGAGCGGCGCGACCAGGACCGCAAGGCCTTTCTGGAGGTGGCGGTGCCCGTGCTTGGCGCGCTGCTTGGCGACAGCGGGGCGACGGTGATCCTGGAGAAGAGCCAGGTCATTCTCTCCCTGTCGGCGGTGGACGTGACCGACGAGGCGATCCGCCGGGTCAATGCCGCGCTTGCCTCGCCGCCGCCGGCCGCGCCCTGAACGGCCGCGCGCAGGGCCGCAGCAACTTGTGCCACGGCGCGCGACTTGCTAGCTAGGCCGCAAAGCGTGCGGCCCTTTGGCCGGGGATGGGGTGACAGGATGGAGGCAAGCGCCGTGACACATGCCGATCTGGATCTGATCCAGCGGATCATTCCGCACCGGTACCCCTTCCTCCTGATCGACAAGGTGCGCGACATCGTGCTCAACGAGTCCTGTGTCGGCATCAAGTGCGTCACCCTGAACGAGCCGCAGTTCCAGGGCCATTTCCCCGGCATGCCGATCTTTCCGGGCGTGATGATCATCGAGGCGATGGCGCAGACCTCGGGCGTGCTGGTCGGCCTGTCGATGGATCTGGTGGACCGCAACGCCAAGGTTTTCTTCATGGGCGTGGACGGGGTGAAGTTCCGCCGCAAGGTGGTGCCGGGCGATGTGCTGGAGCTGCATGTCAAGGCGCTGCGCGGCGGGGGCCGGGTCTGGAAGTTCGAGGGCCGTGCCATGGTCGAGGGCGAGCTGGCCTGCGAGGCGACCTTCATGGCGATGTTCGACGTGGCCAGGGCCTGAGCCGGGCATGAGCATCCACCCCACAGCCCGCATCCATCCTTCTGCCCTTGTCGAAAGCGGGGCGGTGCTGGGCGAGGGCTGCGTCATCGGCCCCTTTTCGATCATCGGGCCCGAGGTCGTGCTGGGCGCGCGGGTCACGGTGAAGTCGCATGCCGTCGTCACCGGATGGACAGAGATCGGCGACGATTCGGTGATCTTTCCCTTCGCCACCGTGGGCGAGGTGCCGCAGGACCTGAAATACCAGGGCGAGCATACCCGGCTGGTCGTGGGGCGTCGCTGCCGGATCCGCGAGGGCGCGACGCTGAACACCGGGACCCAGGGCGGCGGCGGGATCACGCGGGTCGGCGATGACGTGCTGATCATGACCGGCGCCCATGTCGGCCACGATGCCCAGATCGGCAACCGGGTGATCCTGGTCAACAACGTGGCCATCGCGGGCCATGTGGTGCTGGGCGACGACGTGATCGTGGGCGGGCTGTCCGGGGTGCATCAATGGGTGCGGATCGGGCAGGGGGCGATCATCGGGGCGGTGACGATGGTGACCAATGACGTGATCCCCTACGGTCTGGTGCAGGCGCCGCGGGGCGAGCTGGACGGGCTGAACCTGGTGGGGCTGAAGCGGCGGGGCGTGGACCGGGCCGGGATCACTGCGCTGCGGGCCGCCTATCAGACCCTGGCGCAGGAGGACGGCAGTTTTGTCGATCGCGCGCGCAAGCTGGCCGAGGAAAGCGACAATCCGCTGGTGCGCGAGATCGCCGAATTCATCCTGTCGAAATCCGACCGCAGCTTCCTGACCCCCAAGGGCGGGCGCTGAGCCATGCGATCCGCGATCATCGCCGGGCGGGGGCGGTTGCCGGCCGAACTGGCCCAGGCGATGGCCGAGCCGCCGCTGGTCGCGGCGCTGGATGGCTTTTCGCCCGAAGGGATCACGGTGGACCTGACATTCCGCGTCGAGCGACTGGTTCCCTTCCTGCGCGCGCTGGAACGGGACGGCGTGGGCCGGGTGGTCTTTGCCGGTGCGGTCAGCCGGCCGCGTCTGGACCCGGCCCTGTTCGACGAGGGCACGGCCGCGCTGGTGCCGCGGCTGATGCAGGCGATGGCGGCGGGGGACGATGCGACGCTGCGGGTGGTGATCGAGCTGTTCGAGGAGTTCGGCTTTGCCGTGGCCGGGGTCGAGGACGTGGCCCCGGCTCTGCTTCCGGGCGCGGGCGTGCTGGCCGGGACGGTCGGCGCGCGCGACGAGGCCGATGCGGCACGGGCCGCCGAGATCGTCGCGGCGCTGGGGGCGGTTGATGTGGGGCAGGGCGCGGTGGTGGCGCAGGGCCTGTGCCTGGGCGTCGAGGCGCTGCCGGGGACCGATGCGCTTCTGGCGCAGGTGGCGGGCATCGGCGCGCTGCGGCCCGATCCGGCGCGGGGGCGGGGCGTCTTCTACAAGGCGGCGAAGCCGGGGCAGGACCGGCGGATCGACCTGCCGACGCTTGGCCCGGATTCCTTGCGCGGTGCGGCGGCGGCGGGTCTTGGCGGCATCGCCTTCCAGGCCGGATCGGTGATCTGCCTCGACCTGCCCGAAATGCGCCGCCTGGCCGGAGAGCTGGGACTGTTCCTGTGGTCGCGGGCATGACCCAAGGGGGCTCATCGCTTGCTTCGCGGCGCTCTTCGCCGGGCACGCCGCAGCGAAGAGCGGTCGCGGACCGGCGATGAGCGGTCCCGTGAAGCTGTTCCTCATCGCGGGCGAGCCCTCGGGCGACCGGCTGGGCGCCGCGCTGATGGCGGGGATGAAATCCCTGACGGCAGTGGAGTTCGCGGGCATCGGCGGACCCATGATGCAAGCCGAGGGGATGGCGAGCCTTTTCCCGATGGAAGAGCTTTCGGTGATGGGCATCGCCGAGGTGCTGCCGAAGTATCTCCACCTGAAGCGGCGCATCCGCGAGGCGGCTGCCGCCGCGCTGGCCTCGGGCGCCGAGGCGCTGGTCACCATCGACAGCCCGGATTTCTGCCTGCGGGTGGCGAAGATCGTCAAGGCCGCGCGGCCCGACATGCGCACCATCCACTATGTCGCGCCGTCGGTCTGGGCCTGGCGGCCGGGGCGGGCGCAGAAGATGGCGCGGGTGATCGATCATGTGCTGGCGCTCTTGCCCTTCGAGCCGCCCTACATGACGGCCGCCGGCATGACCTGCGATTTCGTCGGTCATCCGGTGGTGGCCGAGCCCTTGGCCTCCGAGGTCGAACGGGCCGCCTTTGCGGGCGAGGGACCGCTTCTGCTGGCGCTGCCGGGGTCGCGGCGGGGCGAAGTCACGCGGCTGGCGCCGGTCTTCCGCGAGGTGGTCGGGCGGCTGAAGGCGCGGCATACGGGGCTGCGGGTGGCGGTGCCGACGGTGCGGGGGGTGGCCGGGCTGGTGCGCGAAATGACGGCCTCCTGGCCCGTTGTCCCCACGATCATCGAGGATGCAGCCGCCAAGCGCGGCGCTTTCGCCGCGGCGGATGTGGCGCTGGCGGCCTCGGGCACCGTCTCGCTGGAACTGGCGGCCAACGCCTGCCCCATGGTCATCGCCTATGACATGCACCCGCTGACCCTGTGGCTGATGCGCCGCGCGGCGCTGGTGGACACGGTGACGCTGGTCAATCTGGTCAGCGAAACGCGCGCGGTGCCCGAGTTCATCGGGCCGGACTGCCGCGCCGAGAGGATCGCCCCCGCATTGGAGGCGGTTCTCGCCGCCCCGGCAGCGCAGAAAGCCGCCATGGCGCTGACGATGGAGCGGCTGGGCAAGGGGGGAGAGGCCCCCGGTCTCAGGGCTGCGCGGTCGGTCCTGGCGGCTGTTCGCCGTTGATGACGGCCAGAACCCTGGGCATCAGCCCCTGCATCTGGTCGTTGATCAGCGCCATCATCCCCGGCTGCTGCGCCGCGGTCAGTTGCGGCAGCTTGGCCATCACCGATCGCCCCTCGGGCGTGGCGTAGAAGTCGCGCAGCGCGGTGATCTCGGCCAGGGTCATGATGTCGGCCATGATCTGGGACTGGTCGCGCATCAGGGCGAACATCGGTTCGGTGAAGGTGTCGAGGTAGAGCCGACGGATTTCCCCGATCTGCGCTTCGCTCAGCGTCTGGCCGCCTGTCGCCACCTGTTGCAGGATCGGCTGATACATCGTCTCGATCACCGCCCCCATGTCGAAGGCGGCAAGCGCCAGTTCCACATATTCGCTGGCCGCGGCCACCCGTTCTTCCCGAGTTTCGGACAGGGCGGGGGTGGCCAGGGCCAGCAGGGCGGCCAGAACAAGCGGTCTTACAGGGGTCATCCTTTCCAGATCCAGCCACCGCCGAAGATGCGGCTGCCCTCGGGGGCGTAGAAGACGCAGGCCTGGCCCGGGCTCACGCCATCCTCGGGCGCCAGCAGTTCCACCTCGGCGGTGGTCGGGCCGGTCGGGCGCAGGATCGCCGCGCGGGGCGGACGGGTGGAGCGCACCTTGACGTTCAGCTGCCATTCGGGGCGGCTGTCGAAGGGGGCATCGCCCAGCCAGTTGATCTCGCGCACCGGGACGATGCGGGTCGAAAGCGCCGCCTTGGGGCCGACGATGACGCGGCGCGTGGCAGGATCAAGCCTGACCACATAGAGCGGATCCTCCAGCCCGCCGATCCCCAGGCCCTTGCGCTGGCCGATCGTGTAGTGGATCACGCCGCGATGCTGGCCGAGGACATGTCCGTCCAGATCCACGATCTCGCCCGGATCGGCGGCGCCGGGGCGCAGCTTTTCGATCACGGCGGCATAGTTGCCGTTCGGGACAAAGCAGATGTCCTGGCTGTCGGGCTTGTCCGCAACCGGCAACCCGTATTTCGCCGCCAGCGCCCGGGTTTCGGCCTTCGAGGCCAGATGGCCCAGCGGAAAGCGCAGGTAGTCCAGCTGTTCCGGCGTGGTCGAGAAGAGGAAGTAGGACTGGTCGCGCGCGGGGTCTGCGGCCTGATGCAGTTCCGGCCCGTGATCGCCCATCTTGCGCTGGATGTAGTGGCCGGTGGCCATGCAATCGGCGTCCAGATCCCTGGCGGTGGCCAGAAGATCCTTGAACTTCACCCGCTCGTTGCAGCGGATGCAGGGCACCGGCGTCGCGCCTGCCAGATAGGCATCGGCGAATTCCTCGATCACCGCCTCGCGGAAGCTGTTCTCGTAGTCCAGGACGTAATGCGGAAAGCCCATGGTTTCGGCCACCCGGCGCGCGTCGTGGATGTCGCGGCCCGCGCAGCAGGCCCCCTTCTTCGCCAGCGCGGCGCCATGGTCATACAATTGCAGCGTGACGCCCACGACGTCATAGCCTTCCTCGGCCAGCTGTGCCGCCACGACCGAACTGTCCACACCGCCGGACATGGCCACGACCACCCGCGTCTCGGACGGGGGTTTGGGCAGGCCAAGAGAGTTGAGGGCCAGGTCGCGCGGCATGATGATTGTCCGGGTTCAGGGAATGATGGGGAATATATGAAAATGCTGTGCAGTCTCAATCCCCAGTTTCAGCTTTGATTAAGCCTGTTGCGGCATCTTCGGTCGAAACGGAGAGGGATCGGTGATGTTTCTCAAGCGTGTCGACGGACCCAGACAGGTCACATTGCCCGACGGCAGCATCCTTTCGCGGGCGGATCTGCCGCCGGTGGACACCCGGCGCTGGGTGGCCAGCCGCAAGGCGGTGGTGGTGAAGGCCGTGGTCTTCGGCCTGATCTCCGAACGCGAGGCGCTGGAGCGCTATGCGCTGTCGGAGGAAGAGTTCGCGTTGTGGCGCACTGCCGCGCTGAAACACGGCGAGGACGGGCTGAAAGTCACCTCGATCCGAAAGTATAGACAACTTTAAATGGATTCAATTTCTCCCTCTGGCATAGTAACGCTCGGTTAACCAATTGGCGGCAAGTTCGTTAACGATGAGAACCTGAGCGGAGTGATTGGATCATGCGTATTCTGCTTGTCGAGGATGACCCCACGACCTCGCGCAGCATCGAACTGATGCTGACCCATGCCAACCTGAACGTCTATTGCACCGACATGGGCGAGGACGGGATCGACCTGGCAAAGCTGTACGATTACGACCTTATCCTGCTGGACCTGAACCTGCCGGACATGAGCGGGCACGAGGTCCTGCGCCAGGTGCGCCAGGCCAGGGTGGAAACGCCGATCCTGATCCTGTCGGGCGCGGATGACACGGAAAACAAGCTGAAAGGCTTCGGTTTCGGTGCCGACGACTACCTGACCAAGCCCTTCCACCGCGAGGAACTGGTGGCGCGGATCCATGCCATCATCCGCCGCTCGAAAGGCCACAGCCAGTCGGTGATCCGGACCGGGCGGATCTCGGTGAACCTGGATGCCAAGACCGTGGATGTCGATGGCAAGCCGGTGCATCTGACCGGCAAGGAATATCAGATGCTGGAGCTTCTGTCCCTGCGCAAGGGGACGACGCTGACCAAGGAAATGTTCCTCAACCATCTTTACGGCGGCATGGACGAACCGGAATTGAAGATCATCGATGTCTTCATCTGCAAGCTGCGCAAGAAACTGGCCGAGGCGACGGGTGGCGACAATTACATCGAGACGGTCTGGGGCCGCGGCTATGTGCTGCGCGACCCGGCCGGCGGACAGGCCCGGCTGGCGGCCAGCGCCTGATCTTTACCTTCTCCGGCCCGCCGCCTAACGTCTTCGGGCAGCAAGGGGGCGGGCAGGATGGAGAAGGCGGTCGAAACCCTGACAGAGGCCGAGGCGCGGGCCGAACTGGCACGGTTGGCAAGGGCGATCGCGGCCGCCAACACCGCCTACCACACGCTGGACGCGCCCGAGATCTCGGACGCGGAGTACGATGCGCTGAAACGACGCAATGCCCTGATCGAGGCCCGGTTTCCGCATCTGAAACGGCCGGATTCGCCCTCGGACCAGGTGGGGGGCGCCGTGGCCGAGGGCTTCGGCAAGGTGCGGCACCGGGTCCGCATGCTGTCCCTGGAAAACGCCTTCTCCGCCGAGGATGTGGTGGAATTCGACGACCGCATCCGCCGCTTTCTGGGCCTCGAGGGCACGATCCGCTACACCGCCGAGCCGAAGATCGACGGCCTGTCGCTGTCCCTGCGCTATGAGAGGGGCGTCCTGGTCCAGGCCGCGACCCGCGGCGATGGCGAGACGGGCGAGAACGTCACGGAGAACGCCCGCACCATCGCCGACATTCCGCAGCAGCTGACCGGCGCGCCGGAGGTGCTGGAGGTCCGGGGCGAGGTCTACATGTCGCATGCCGATTTCGCCGCGCTGAATGCCCGCCAGGCGGCCAGCGGCGACAGGAGCTTTGCCAATCCCCGCAACGCCGCCGCGGGATCGCTGCGTCAGCTTGACGCCCGCATCACCGCCGCGCGGCCGCTGCGGTTCTTCGCCTATGGCTGGGGCGAACACTCCGCGCCGCTTGCCGACACCCAGTTCGAGGCGATCCAGCGTCTGAAGGCCCTGGGATTTCCGACCAATCCGCTGACCACGCTCTGCGCGGGACTTGACGAGATGCTGGCCCAGTATCGCCGGATCGAGGCAGAGCGCGCCACGCTGGGCTATGACATCGACGGCGTGGTCTACAAGGTGGATGACCTCGGCCTTCAGGCGCGGCTTGGCTTCCGCTCCTCCACCCCCCGCTGGGCGCTGGCGCACAAGTTCCCCGCCGAGCTGGCCTGGACCGAGCTTCTGGGCATCGACATCCAGGTCGGCCGCACCGGTGCCCTCTCGCCTGTCGCACGCCTGCGGCCCGTCACCGTGGGCGGGGTCGTGGTCAGCAATGCGACCCTGCACAACGAGGATTACATCGCCGGCCGCGACAGCCGGGGCCAGCCGATCCGGGACGGCAAGGACATCCGCATCGGCGACTGGGTGCAGGTCTATCGCGCCGGGGATGTCATCCCCAAGATCGCCGACGTGGATCTTTCCCGCCGCAAGGACGGCGCGCAACCCTTTGTCTTTCCGTCAGAATGTCCCGAGTGTGGCAGCCCCGCCCGCCGCGAGCAGGGCGATTCGGTCCGCCGCTGCACCGGCGGGCTGATCTGCCCGGCGCAGGCCATGGAACGGCTGAAGCATTTCGTCAGCCGCGGCGCCTTCGACATCGAGGGGCTTGGGGCAAAACAGATCGAGATGTTCTTCCGCGACGAGATCCTTCCGGTGAAGACCCCCGCCGACATCTTCACCCTTGCGTCAAGAGACGCGAGCAACCCCTTGCAGAAGCTGAAGAATCGGGAGGGCTTCGGAGAGGTCTCGGCCGCGAAGCTTTTCGCCGCGATCGAGGCGCGCCGGACGATCCCGCTGGACCGGATGATCTTTTCGCTGGGCATCCGCCATGTCGGAGAGGTCGCCGCCGGTCTGCTTGCGCGCCACTACAACAGCTGGGAGGCCTTCGAGGCCGCCGTCACCCGCGCGACACCGGGCTCGCCGGAGTGGGAGGAGCTCACCTCCATCAACGGGGTGGGCACGGTGATGGCGCAGAGCCTGGTCGACGCCTTTGCCAATCCGGCCGAGCGCGCCGCCATCGACGCGCTGGTCGCGCAGCTGACGATCCTGCCGGTCGCGGCGCGGGGTCAGGTCGATTCGCCCATCGCGGGGCTGACGGTGGTCTTCACCGGCACGCTGGAACGGATGACCCGCGCCGAGGCCAAGGCGCGGGCGGAAGCCCTGGGCGCCAAGGTGGCCGGCAGCGTCAGTGCCAGGACCGACCTTCTGGTCGCCGGGCCGGGGGCGGGATCGAAGGCCAAGGAGGCGGAACGCCTTGGCGTCCGGATCATCGACGAGGATGCCTGGCTGGAGCTGATCGGCGGATGAGCCGGGAGGAGCAGTCCCGGCCAGAGGCGCTGTTCCCGCTGTTCGCCGGGTTGGAGACGCTGCCGGGCGTCGGACCAAAGGCTGCGAAGGCGTTCGAGGGCCTGGGCGTGACGCGGCCGAAGGATCTGCTGTACCTGCTGCCGCATTCCGGCATCGACCGCGCGCTGCGCCGGTCGGTGCGCGAGGTCGTCCCCCCGGCAACGCTGACGGTCGAAGTCGAGATCGGCCGGCATGTCCCGCCCCGGCGCAAGGGCGGGCCTTACCGCATCCATGTGCGCGACGCGCGGGTGGAGTTCTGGCTGGTCTATTTCCACGCCCGCGCCGAGGCGCTGGCGCGGCTGCTTCCCACCGGGCAGCGGCGGCTGGTCTCGGGCAAGGTCGAGCTTTTCGACGGCATCGCCCAGATGGTGCACCCCGATCACGTCCTGCGGGTGGAGGAGGCGGGCGAGATCCCGGCCTACGAGCCGGTCTATCCTCTGGCCGCAGGGCTGACGCAGCGGCTGGTCGGCAAGGCGGTGCAGGCCGCGCTGACCCGGCTGCCGGCGGTGGCAGAGTGGATCGACCCGGGCCTTGTGCAGCGCGAGGGCTGGCCCGACTGGCCCGGCGCGCTGGCCCTGGCGCATGGTCCGACCGACGCGGCGGGCCTGGCCTTCACCCATCCGGCGCGCCAGCGCCTTGCCTATGACGAGCTTTTCGCGCATCAGCTGACGCTGTCCATCGCGCGCAGCACCCTGCGCAAGGGCAAGGGGGTGGTGACCGAAGGGGATGGGACCTTGCGTGACAAGGTGTTGAAAAGCCTGCCCTATGCGCCGACAGCTGCCCAGATCCGCGCCTTGCGCGAAATCGCCGCCGACATGGCCCGGCCTCTGCGGATGAACCGGCTGCTGCAAGGCGATGTCGGGGCGGGCAAGACCCTGGTCGCCTTTCAGGCCCTGCTGATCGCGGTCGAGGCCGGGGGGCAGGGCGTGATGATGGCGCCGACCGAGATCCTGGCGCGGCAGCATTTCGAAGGGCTTGCCCCGCTGGCGCGGGCCGCGGGGGTGCGGCTGGAACTGCTGACCGGCCGCGACCGGGGGCCCGAGCGGGCGATGAAGCTGGAGGATCTGGCCATGGGGCGGATCCCGATCCTCGTCGGCACCCATGCCGTGTTCCAGAAGGACGTGGCATTCAAGGACCTGCGGCTGGCGGTTGTGGACGAACAGCATCGTTTCGGTGTCGCGCAACGGATGGAACTGGGGTCGAAAGGCAGGGCGGTGGATGTGCTGGTGATGACCGCCACGCCCATTCCGCGCAGCCTGGCCCTGGCCATGCATGGCGACATGGATGTCTCGGTGCTGGACGAAAAGCCGGCGGGCCGCAAGCCGATCCGCACCGCGATGGTCTCGGCCGAGCGGCTGGACGAGGTGGTCGATCATCTGCGCCGCGCGGTGGCCGAGGGGCGGCAGGCCTATTGGGTCTGCCCGCTGGTCGAGGAATCCGAGGTGGTGGACTATGCCAGCGCCGAGGAACGATTCCGCCATCTGCGCGCAGCGCTTGGCGACCGGGTCGGTCTGGTCCACGGGCAGCTGCCTCCGGCCGAGAAGGACGCCGCAATGGCGCGGTTCGTCGCGGGCGAGACCTCGGTTCTGGTGGCGACGACGGTGATCGAGGTGGGCGTGAACGTGCCGAACGCCACGATCATGGTGATCGAACAGGCGGAAAGCTTCGGCCTGGCGCAGCTGCACCAGCTGCGCGGCCGCGTCGGGCGGGGCGAGGCGGATTCGACCTGCCTCCTGCTCTACCAGCCACCCCTGAACGAGACGGGCCGTCGGCGCCTGACCACGATTCGCGACACCGAGGACGGGTTCCGCATCGCCGAAGAGGATCTGGCGATGCGCGGGGCAGGCGATCTGATCGGGACGGCGCAATCCGGCCTGCCGCGCTTTCGCGTGGCCGACCTGGAGCGGCAGGCGGGTCTGATGGCCCTGGCGCAGAGCGATGCGCGCAAGCTTCTGCTGGACGACCCGGACCTTGCCAGCCCCAGAGGCAAGGCGGCGCGCATGCTTTTGTGGCTGATGGACCAGGACCGCGCGCTGCGGCTGATGAGTGTCGGATGACGCGGGTCTGGTTACGGTCTGTTCACGAATGTTCTTAAAAAGTTCTTTACAGGGCGTCGCGAATGTGAGAACAATCCGGCAACAAGTCATGGAGGCCGCGATGAAAGACGCCGTGAAGACCCTGCTCAGCCACTCCCCCAGGGGCGCGCTGGAAGATCTGGTCGGTGTCGCCTCGCTGTTCGTGATTCTCTTCGCCGTGCTGTCCGTGCCCGGCCTGCATTGAGGGTTCTGCCCCGCGCTCTGTCCCCCAGGGTGGCGGTCCGCCTCGCCTGGCCAACCGTCCATCCAGACGCGCACCTGCCGCCGCCATCCGCCCCCGGATGCGCGGCGGTTTTTTGTCTGCCGCCCTAGGCTGCGGCCTGCGCGGCCTCCATCGCCTCGCACACGGCCTCCAGCGCCAGGAGAATCGAGGCGTGGCGGTTCTTGTAGTCGCGGGCGGGGAGGAGGACTTCGTAGCCGTCGAAGGGGGCGGCCGGCACCGGACCGTCGGCCTTCAGCATCGCGCGAAGCGCGTCCCGGGCGGCCTGGAGTTCGGGCAGGCTGCGGCCGATTGCCACCTGCCCCAGCACCGCCGCAGCGGCCTGACCCAGGGCGCAGGCTTTCACGTCCTGGGCGAATTCGGCGATGCGGCCGTCCTTGACCACCACGTCGGCCGTGACCGTCGAGCCGCAAAGCGGCGAGCGGCGGCGGGCGGTCCCCTGCGGTGCGGGCAGGCGGCCGAGATGGGGGATGTCGGCGGCCAGCCCGAGGATGCGGGCGGAGTAGAGCTTGATGAGGTCGGCGTCGCTGCTCATGGAAATTCCTTCGGTGACCTCGTATGTAGACCCGAAGAAGCTGCCTGCCAAGGAGAAGCCCATGTCCTTCGACCCGGCCACACTAAAGTATGATGCGGCGGGGTTGATCCCCTGCGTGGCGCAGGATGCCGCGTCGGGCGAGGTGCTGATGGTGGCCTGGATGAATGAAGGCGCCGTCAGCCGGACGCTGGAGACCGGGAAGGTGACCTACTGGTCGCGGTCGCGGGGGGAGTTCTGGGTGAAGGGAGAGACCTCGGGCCACCACCAGCGGCTGGTGGAACTGCGGGTGGACTGTGATCGGGACTGCCTGCTGGTGCTGGTGGAACAGGAGGGGCCGGCCTGTCACACGAACCGTCGGTCGTGCTTCTATACGGCGGTCCGGGGTGGGGAGGAGGTCGAGATCCTGCAGCCCGCCGCGCGCGGCGCCCTTGGCGCGTGAAGCGAAATCAAGGGCTTGGCTGCGGGCGTTAAGGATTAGGTAACCCGACCATGCGGCGGATGTCGGCAGGGGTTGCACCTTCGGCCCGGTACTTCGAGAGGGCGCGGGCGTCGTCGCGTTTGGCCAGCCGCTTGCCCTGATCGTCGCGGATCAGGCGGTGGTGGTGGTAGACCGGGGTCGGCAGGCCGAAGAGATGTTGCAGGATCACCTGGACCGGGGTGAAGTCGAACAGGTCCTCGCCGCGGATGACATGGGTGATCCCCTGATCGGCATCGTCGAAGGCCGAGGCGAGGAAATAGGCCACGATGTCCTCGCCCTTGCGCGACAGGACCACATCGCCGATCTGGCGCAGGGCTGCGTCGGGGCCAACCCGATGCTGGCCTGCGTGGGCGGGGCCGGTCTCGGTGAAGCTCAGATCGGCGGCGGCAAGAACCTCCAGGGCGGCGGCAAGGTTCAGGCGCAGGGCGTCGCCGGGTTTGCGGCTGGCCATCGGGCGGCCCCGGCATGTGCCGGGGTAGACGTTGAACGCAATGCCTTCCTGCGGGGCGGCAAGGGCCGCGCGGATGTCGGAGCGGGTGCAGGAGCAGGGGTAGAGAAGTCCTTTGCCGTCAAGGGCTTCGAGGCGGGCGTTGTAGTAAGCTATCTGCGGCGCCTGGTGATGGATCGGGCCATCCCAGTCGAGGCCCAGCCAGGTCAGATCCTCCTGGATCAGGGCATCGTATTCGGGCTTGCAGCGGTCGAGATCGGTATCTTCCATCCGCAGCAGGAAGCGCCCGCCTGCGGCCCGCGCCATGTCATGCGCAAGGATAGCGGAATAGGCATGGCCAAGATGCAGGGGGCCGGTGGGAGACGGGGCGAAGCGGGTTACGAACATGCGACCCCGTCCCGGGCTTGACCCGGGACCTCTCGGGTTTCGGGAGGCCCCGGCTCGGGGGCCGGGGCGGGGTTTCCCCGGAAGGCGTTCAGCCCGACAGCCATGCGGTGAACGCCTGTTTGGCGCGGTCGGTATAGGCCTTGTAGCGGTCGTGGCGGCCTCGACGACCTCCGCGCGCGTCGATGGGGGGAAAGAGGCCGAAGTTCACGTTCATCGGCTGGAAGGTCCTTGCCTCGGCCCCGCCGGTGATGTGGGTGACAAGCGCGCCCATAGCCGTTTCCGGGGGCGGAGGGGGCAGTTCGCGCCCGAGGATCTCTTGCGCCGCCATGCGGCCCGCGAGAAGGCCCATCGCGGCGGATTCGACATAGCCTTCGACCCCGGTGATCTGGCCCGCAAAGCGTATATACGGGCGTGATTTCAGCCGCAGCTGCGCATCCAGCAGCGTGGGCGAATTGATGAAGGTGTTGCGGTGGATGCCGCCCAGACGCGCGAAACTGGCATTCTCCAGACCCGGAATCATTCTGAAAACAGCGGTTTGCGCGCCGTATTTCATCTTGGTCTGGAAGCCGACCATGTTGTGCAGCGTGCCCAGCTTGTTGTCGCGGCGCAACTGGACCACGGCATAGGGTTTCACGTCCGGCCGGTGCGCGTTGGTCAGGCCGACAGGTTTCATCGGCCCGTGGCGCAGCGTTTCGCGTCCGCGTTCGGCCATCACCTCGATGGGCAGGCAGCCGTCGAAATAGCCGGCCGTCTCGCCCTCGTGGAACTCGGTCTTTTCGGCGGCGAGGAGGGCGTCGATGAAGGCCTCGTACTGATCCCGGGTCATCGGGCAGTTGATGTAGGCGCGTCGCTCGTCCTCGGTGTCGCCCTTGTCGTAGCGGCTTTGCAGCCAGGCGACAGACATGTCGATGGTGTCTGTATATACGATGGGCGCGATGGCGTCGAAGAAGGCCAGCGCCTCGGCCCCGGTGGCGGCGCGGATGCTTTCGGCCAGCGCGGGGCTGGTGAGCGGGCCGGTGGCGATGATCCAGTGGCCGGATGAGGGAAGGGCTGTAACTTCTTCATAGCACGTGGAAATCAGAGGATGCGACTTCAGCCTTTCCGTGACGGCCTTGGCGAAGGGATCGCGGTCCACAGCCAGGGCGCCCCCGGCGGGAAGGCGGTGACGGTGTGCCATCTCCATCACCAGGCTGCCCGCCTGACGCATCTCCCAGTGGATCAGACCCACCGCATTGCGTTCGTGATCGTCCGAGCGGAAGGAGTTCGAACAGACCATCTCGGCGAAATCGCCGGTGCGGTGCGCGAAAGTGCCGACCCTGGGGCGCATCTCATGCAGCACCACGGGCACGCCCAGGTTCGCGGCGGCCCAGGCGGCCTCGGACCCCGCCATGCCGCCGCCGATGATGTGAAGGGGTTCGGTCATGGGGCCGATGTAGCGGGGCGGGCGGCGGCGAACAAGGCCCGGCGTTCGGCGTCGATGTCCACGCTGCGGCCAAGCGCGGCGGCCTTGGCGAAGAAGCCCGGGGCCGGGTGGCCAAGGGGCGAAAGCCGCTGGCGGAGGAGGGCGGCGCGGAAGGGCTGACCTGCGGCGGCGTCGGTTTCCATCAGGGTTTCCAGGCGAGCCGTCAGATCGGCCATGCGCAGGCCGAGTTCGCGCGCGAGATCGCCGTAGGTGATGGTCTCGCCCGCGGCCGCGAGGGCGGCGAGACGGAGTTCAAGCTTCGTCATCGCCCTGATCGGCCACGCGGGCCACCGAGACGACCTCCTCGTCCGGGCCGATGGCAAAGATCTTCACGCCACCCGCCGAACGCGAGCGGAAGCTGACCTGATCGACCGGCACGCGGATCGACTGGCCGGTGGAAGTGGCGAGCATGATCTGGTCGGAAAGCTCCACCGGGAAGGAGGCGACGATGCGCCCGCCGCGCGGGCCGGGGGAGATGGCCTTGACGCCCATGCCGCCGCGGCCCCGGACGGGGTAGTCGTGGCTGGACGACAGCTTGCCCGAGCCGCCCTTGGTGACGGTGAGGATCAGGTCCTCGGCCGCGGACATCTCGGCATAGCGTTCGGGGCTAAGCTGGCCTGCGGCAACGGTTTCTTCCTCGTCGTCAGCCTCGTCCTCGGTGATCCCGGCCATCAGGCGGCGCTGTTTCAGATAGGCGGCGCGTTCCTCGGGCGTGGCCTCGAAGTGGCGGATGATCGACATGGAGACCACCTGGTCGCCGGGGGCCAGCTTGATGCCGCGGACGCCGGTGGATTCGCGCGACCGGAACACGCGGATTTCGGTGGTGGAGAAGCGGATGGCGCGGCCGGCTTCCGTCACCAGCATCACGTCGTCGTTCTCGTCGGCGATGGCGGCGTTCACGAGGGAGACACCCTCGGGCAGTTTCATCGCGATCTTGCCGTTGCGCATGACGTTGGTGAAGTCGCTGAGGTCGTTCTGCCGCACGTCGCCGTCGGAGGTGGCGAAGACGATCTGGAGGTTGCCCCAGTCCTCCTCGGGCACGTCCACCGGCATCAGGGCGGCGACGGTGATGCCGTTCTGGATCGGCAGGATGTTGACCAGGGCCTTGCCCTTGGCGGTGCGGCCGGCAAGCGGCAGGCGCCAGGTCTTCAGTTTGTAGACCATGCCATCTGTTGTGAAGAACAGAAGCCAAGTATGCGTATTTGCGACGAAAAGCGTGGTGACCACGTCGTCGTCCTTGGTCTGCATCGACGACAGGCCCTTGCCGCCGCGGTTCTGGGCGCGGAATTCGGCAAGCGGTGTGCGCTTTATGTAGCCGCCCGAGGTGATGGTCACCACCATATCCTCGCGCTCGATCAGATCCTCGTCCTCCATGTCGCCGGACCAGTCGGCGATCTCGGTCCGGCGGGGGACGGCGAAGAGGGCCTTCACCTCGCGGAGTTCATCCGAGATGATGCCCATGATTCGGTCGCGCGAGGACAGGATGTCGAGGTAATCCTTGATCTTCGCCGCCAATTCTTCCAGTTCGTCGGTGACTTCCTTCACGCCCATCGCGGTCAGGCGTTGCAGGCGCAGGTCGAGGATCGCGCGGGCCTGGACTTCGGACAGGTTGTAAGTCCCGTCCTCGTTGATCGTGTGGCTGGGGTCGTCGATCAGGCGTATATACGCGGCGATGTCATGCGCGGGCCAGCGGCGGGTCATCAATCTGTCGCGCGCTTCGGCCGGGTCGGCGGAGGCGCGGATGGTCGCTACAACTTCGTCCACGTTCGAGACGGCAACGGCGAGGCCGCAGAGGATGTGGCTGCGCTCGCGGGCCTTGCGGAGTTCAAAGGCGGTACGGCGGGCGACAACTTCCTCGCGGAAGGTGATGAAATGGCTGAGGAAATCGCGGAGCGTCAATTGTTCGGGCCGGCCGCCGTTCAGCGCCAGCATGTTGCAGCCGAACGAAACCTGCATCGCCGAGAAGCGGAAGAGCTGGTTCAGCACCACATCGGGCGTCGCGTCGCGTTTCAGCTCGATCACCACGCGGACGCCGATCCGGTCGGATTCGTCGGCGATGTTGGCGATGCCCTCGACCCGCTTTTCGCGGACCAGTTCGGCGATCTTCTCGATCATCGTGGCCTTGTTGACCTGATAGGGGATCTCGTCGATGACGATGGCCCAGCGGTCCTTGCGCAACTCCTCGATATGGGTCTTGGCGCGGATGATGACAGAGCCGCGCCCCTCGAGATAGGCCTTGCGCGCGCCGGAGCGGCCGAGGATCACGCCCCCGGTGGGGAAGTCGGGGGCGGGGATGATCTCCATGAGTTGCTCCATGGAGATGTCGGGGTTCTCGATCAGCGCCAGCGTGCCGTCGATCACCTCGCCCAGGTTGTGCGGCGGGATGTTGGTGGCCATGCCGACCGCTATGCCGCCCGCGCCGTTGACCAGCATGTTGGGGAACCGGGCGGGCAGGACGGTGGGTTCCTTGTCCTTGCCGTCGTAGTTGTCCTGGAAATCGACGGTGTCCTTGTCGATGTCGGCCAAGAGGAAAGCGGCGGGCTTGTTCATCCGCACTTCGGTATAGCGCATGGCCGCCGCGTTATCGCCGTCCATCGAGCCGAAATTGCCCTGGCCGTCCAGCAGCGGCAGCGACATGGAGAAAGGCTGCGCCATCCGCACCAGCGCGTCATAGATCGCAGAGTCGCCGTGGGGGTGGTATTTCCCCATCGTGTCGCCCACCGGGCGGGCGGACTTGCGGTAGGGCTTGTCATGGGTATTGCCCGATTCCTGCATGGCGAACAGGATGCGGCGGTGCACCGGCTTCAGCCCGTCGCGCAGGTCGGGGATTGCCCGCGAAACGATCACGCTCATCGCGTAATCGAGATAGGCGGTCTTCATCTCGGCCGCGATATCGACCTGGGGGCCGTGCCAGCTGGGACGCTCCGGGCTTTCTTCTTTCTTTTCAGTATCTTCCGGGGTATCGGCCATGAGGGCGCGCGCCTTCCTTGCGGGATCAAGATGTAGCAGGCGCGACGATACACCATCCCAGCTATGGGGTGCAATGGCGGGTTGCAGTCGTGCTGGCAGCCATCAAGTATGAGTGACAACATTTTGTTTTCATTGATTTTTAATCGCGCCCTGTCATGATTCCGTCATGGACCGCGAGAAAGGAGGATCGGAATGGTCGGACGCGAGACGGAGCTGATGCTGAAGGGCTATGGGCTGACCACGGCCGAGCTGTATTACCGGATGCCGGATTATCGCAATGTTCTCAACAGCTTCATCTGGCAGGAGTATGATCTGGCGCCGGATTACCCGGAGCTTTTCAGGTTCATCGAGTTCTGGCAGGAGAAGATCGAAGGGCCGCTGCATTCGGTGCGTTTCACGCATCGCAAGCTGATCGCGCCGGGCGAATGGCGCAACGTGGTGGGCGAGTTCCGCGTTCACTAGCCCGACGTCCGGGTGATCCCCGGATTGCGAAGGCGGCTTGCGCAGACCCGCGGGTTTCCGTAGGGCCGCGGGTCATGAACAGCCTTGATGCCGCAGAATCTGCCCTGACCACCCTGGACGCGCTGGAGCGCGCGGGGCTGACCCATCCCGCCCAGCGCGCGGCGCTGGATCGCGTCACGGCGAGCTTTCGGGTAAGGGTGACGCCAGAGATGGCCGGGCTGGCTGCACAGGGGGTGCGGGCGCAGTTCGCGCCGGACATCCGCGAGCTGACGATCCTGCCGGAAGAGCTGGCCGACCCGATCGGCGATGCATCCCACGCGCCGGTACCGGGACTGACACACCGCTACGCCGACCGGGCGATCCTGCATGTCACCAAGGCCTGCGAGGTCTATTGCCGCTTCTGTTTTCGCCGCGAAACGGTGGGCGAGGCCGGCCAGCTGGCCGAGGCGGAATTCGCGGCGGTGCTGGACTATCTGGCGGCGACCCCGGCGGTGCGCGAGGTGATCTTCACCGGGGGCGATCCCCTGGTGCTGTCGGCACGGCGGCTGGGGGCGATGCTCGACCGGCTGGAGGCGCTGGGGACGCTGGAGGTGGTGCGGTTCCACACGCGGGTGCCGGTGGTGGCGCCCGACCGGGTGAGCGCGGGGCTGGTTGCGGCGCTGGACCGGGCGCTGCCGGTCTGGATGGTGATCCATGTCAATCACCCCGACGAGATCACGCCCGCCGCCGCCGAGGCGCTGCGGCGGCTGAACCGGGCGGGGGTGCCGCTGCTGTCGCAGACGGTGCTCTTGCGCGGGGTGAATGCCGATGCCGATACACTGGAGGCGCTGTTCCGCAAACTGATCCGGCACCGGGTGAAGCCCTATTATCTGCACCATCCCGATCTGGCGAAGGGGACGGGGCATTTCCGGGTGACGCTGGCAGAGGGGCAAAGGGTCATGGCGGCCCTGCGCGGGCGGCTGAGCGGGATCGCGCAGCCCCTCTATGTGCTGGACATTCCGGGCGGTCACGGCAAGGTGCCGGTGGGGCCGGCCTATCTGCGGCGCGAGGGCGACCACTGGGTGGTGACGGATCCGCAGGGGCGCGAGCACCTCTACCGCGACCTCTGACCGGGCGGCTCATCGCTTCCTGCGGGCGCTTGTCGCCGCGAAGACAGCCGGAACCGGCTGGATGAGCGTCACTTGGCCCGCGTCGGGCGGTCGAAGACCTTTTTCCCCATCAGGCTGCCCACCAGATCGACCATCAGCCGCGCGGTCATGCCGCGGTCGTCGAGGAAGGGGTTCAGCTCCACGAGGTCGAGGCTGGTGACGAGGCCGGATTCGTGCAGCAGTTCCATGACCAGATGCGCCTCGCGGAAGGAGGCGCCGCCGGGGACGGTGGTGCCGACGGCGGGGGCGATCGAGGGGTCGAGGAAATCGACGTCGAGGCTGACGTGCAGCATGCCGCCCTCGCGCCGGACGAGGTCGAGGAATTCGCGCAAGGGGGCGACGAGGCCGCGTTCGTCGATCACGCGCATGTCGTTGATGAAGATGTCGCGTTCCAGCATCGCGGCCTGTTCGGCCGGATCGACCGAGCGGATGCCGAACATGCAGATCCGGTGGGCGGGCACCGGGGCGGGGAAGGGCGGGAAGGCGTCGAACCCGTCGCGCCCGGCGATATAGGCCAGGGGCGTGCCGTGCAGGTTGCCGGAAGTTGTGGTCAGCGGCGTGTGGAAATCGGAATGGGCGTCGAGCCAGAGGAGGAACAGCGGCCGGTCCTGCCGCGCGGCAAAGGCGGCGGCCCCGGCGGCCGAGCCGAGCGCCAGCGAATGGTCGCCGCCCATGACGATGGGAAAGCCGCCTGCGGACAGCGCGTCATCGACGCGGTCCATCAGGATCTCGGCCCAGCCCACGGTTTCGGCCAGGGAATGGACGGCCGGATTGGGGCAGGTGACGGGTTTCAGCGGCGGAAGGGTCAGGTCTCCCCAGTCCTCGACCCCGTGGCCTTCGGCCGAGATCTCGCGGGCGATCCCGGCAACGCGATAGGCGGCGGGGCCCATCAGGCAGCCGGGGCGCCTTTGCCCGGAGTCGATGGGGGCGCCGATCAGGATGGTCTTGGGCATGGGAACCTCCGCTTCCGGCCTCGGGTGTAGCGGGCGGGCCGGGCGGCTGGCAACCGGCAATGCGGCGGGATCGGCGGGTTTGGGCGGGCAGACTGCCGCGAAGGCGCGGCGGAACGGCGCAGGGCTTTCACCCAGCGGCGGGTCGGCCTATGATTGACTGAGCGACAGGAGCTTCCGCATGATCGTCGAACTCGGGCATTTCGCGCTGATCCTGGCCCTGATGGTGGCGCTGGTGCAGTCCAGCCTGCCGCTCTGGGGTGCGCATCGCGGGGATGCGCGGCTGATGGCGCTGGCGGGACCGGCGGCGGGGGTGCAGCTGGTGCTGGTTGCGGCTGCCTTTGCCGCGCTGACCTGGGCCTTTGTCGTGTCGGATTTCTCGCTGGCGGTCGTGGTGTCGAATTCGCATACGCTGAAGCCGATGCTCTACAAGGTTTCGGGCGTCTGGGGGAACCACGAAGGGTCGCTGCTGCTGTGGGTGCTGATCCTGGCGATCTATGGCGCGGCGGTGGCGGCATTCGGCGGCAATCTGCCCGTGCGGCTGAAGGCGCGGGTGCTGGCGGTGCAGGGGCTGATCGGGGTGGCCTTCATGGCCTTTCTGCTGTTCACCTCGAACCCGTTCTGGCGGCTGGCGGTGCCGCCCCTGGACGGGCAGGACCTGAACCCGCTGTTGCAGGACCCCGGCCTCGCCTTCCATCCGCCGTTCCTGTATCTGGGCTATGTCGGGCTGAGCATGGCCTTCAGCTTTGCCGTGGCCGCGCTGATCGAGGGGCGGGTGGATGCCGCCTGGGGGCGCTGGGTCAGGCCCTGGACCCTGGCGGCCTGGATCTTCCTGACCATCGGCATCGCGCTGGGGTCCTGGTGGGCCTATTACGAGCTGGGCTGGGGCGGGTTCTGGTTCTGGGACCCGGTGGAGAATGCCAGCTTCATGCCCTGGCTTCTGGCGGCGGCCTTGCTGCATTCCTCGATCGTGGTGGAAAAGCGCGAAAGCCTGAAGGCCTGGACGATCCTTCTGGCGATCATGGCCTTCGGCTTCAGCCTGATCGGCACCTTCATCGTGCGGTCCGGGGTCATCACCTCGGTCCATGCCTTCGCCAACGACCCGGAACGCGGGGTGTTCATCCTGATGATCTTGGGCTTCTTCACCGGCGGCGCGCTGATGCTGTTCGCCGCCCGCGCCGGAGCGATGGAGGCGCGGGGGGTGTTCAGCCTGGTCAGCCGCGAAAGCGCGCTGGTGGCCAACAACATCCTGCTGGCGGTGTCGGCGTTCGTGGTGTTCATCGGGACAATCTGGCCGCTCGTGGGGTCAATGTTGCTGGGTCGTGACCTTTCGGTGGGCGAGCCCTTCTTCAACGCGGCCTTTTCGCCCTTCATGGTGGCCCTGGCGCTGATCCTGCCGCCCGGGGCGATGCTGGCCTGGAAGCGGGGCTCGCTGGGGCGGAGCCTGCGGTCGCTGATCCCGGTCCTGGTGCTGTCGCTGGCCCTTGGGGCGCTGGCCTTTGCGTTGCAGACCGGGCGGACCGCGCTGGGGCCGATCGGCCTGATGCTGGGCGCCTGGGTCGGCTTCGGCGCGCTGGCCGACCTCTGGGCCCGGACCGGGCGCGAGGGGATCGCGGCGCGTGCCGCGCGGCTGGGCCGGTTGCCGCGCGCGGACTGGGGCAAGGCCACGGCGCATTTCGGGCTGGGGGTCACGATCTTTGCCGTCTCGGCGATGCTGTCCTGGAAGATCGAGGACATCCGTGTCGTGCAGGAGGGCGAGACCTTCCCTCTGGGCCGCTATGAGGTGCGGCTGGACCGGGTGGAGGAGGTGCAGGGGCCGAACTATGTCTCGACCATGGGCACGATGACGGTGACGCGGGGCGGGGCCTTCGTGGCGATCCTCAGGCCCGAGAAACGGTTCTATCCCGTCGCCCAGATGCCGACGACCGAGGCGGCCATCGACTATGGCTTCCTGCGCGACATCTATCTGGTGCTGGGCGACCGGCAGAACAGCGGCGGCTGGGCGGTTAGAAGCTATATCGAGCCCTTCGCCAACTGGCTGTGGGCAGGCTGCATCCTGATGGCGCTTGGCGGCTGCCTCAGCCTGTCGGACCGCCGCTACCGCGTGGCGGCAGGGGTGCGGAAGGTGCCGGCCGGAGTGCCGGCGGAATGAGGCCTGCCGGAACCCTTTGGCGGGCCGGCGGGCCGGCCTGTGCGCTGGCCCTGTTTCTGGCGGCAACGCCGGTGCTGGCGGTGCAGCCCGACGAGATGCTGACGGACCCGGTGCTGGAGGCCCGCGCCCGCGCGATCAGCCGGGACATCCGCTGCCCGGTCTGCCAGGGCGAGACCATCGACGACAGCAATGCGCCGATCAGCCGCGACCTTCGGCTGATCATCCGCGAGCGGCTGGTGGCGGGGGACAGCGATGCCGAGGTTGTCGCCTACATCGTCGAGCGTTTCGGCGAGGGGGTGCTGTTCAACCCGCCGGCGCGGGGCGTGAACCTGATCCTGTGGCTGGCCGGTCCGGCGCTGCTTGTTGCCGGACTGGCCGTCGCCCTGACGGCGGCGCGGCGGCGGGCCCGGCCCGAAGCGAGCCTTTCGGCCGAGGAAGAGGCCAGGCTGCGCGAAATCCTGAAGGAGTGACGCCGCGTCCGGCTTTGGGCCGGGGCTGGCCACCGCTAGACTGGCGCAAAGGCTGGGAGGGCGGGCGATGGCGGAACGGGTGCGGGTCGAGTCTGATGGGGGCGTGCACCGGATCACGCTGAACCGGCCCGAGGTGATGAACGCGCTGGACGGCGCCTTGCGGCGCGCGTTGACAGAGGCCCTGCTGGCGGGACATGGGGCGCGGGTGATCGTGCTGACGGGGGCCGGGCGGGGCTTCTGTTCGGGGCAGGATCTGAGCGATGCTTCAGGTCTGGACGCGGCGGGGTTCGAGGCAACCCTGAACGACGAATATGTGCCGATGATCCGGGCTATCGTGGAGGCTCCGGTCCCGGTCATCGCGGCGGTCAATGGCGTGGCGGCGGGGGCGGGGGCGAACCTGGCGCTGGCCTGCGATCTGGTGGTTGCCTGCGAAAGCGCGGTCTTCATCCAGGCCTTCACCCGGATCGGGCTGATCCCGGATGCGGGCGGGACATCCTTCCTGCCGCGCCGGGTGGGGTTGCAGCGCGCGATGGGGGCGGCGCTTCTGGCCGAGCCGGTCTCCGCGCGGCAGGCCGAAGCCTGGGGAATGATCTGGGAGGCGGTGCCGGACGATCGGTTCGCCGAGGTGGTGGCGGCGCGGGCGGCGCGGCTGGCGGCGGGGCCGACCGGGGCCTATGCGGCGCTGAAACAGGCGATGCGCGGGGCCTTCGATCAGAGCCTGGAGGCGCAACTGGCCGTGGAGGCGCGGTTGCAGGCGGTCTGCGGCGCCTCGGACGACTTCCGCGAGGGCGTGGCGGCGTTTCAGGAAAAGCGTGCCCCGCGGTTCACCGGGGCGTGACGGACCGCTCATCGTCCCCTTCGGGGCTCTTCGCTTGGTCTGGTCCCAGCGAAGAGCGACGGAACGGACGCGATGAGCGGCCCTGCGTCAGACCCCGCGCTTGAGGCCGGCGACGCCGGTGCGGGCGATCTCGATCAGGCCCAGGGGACGCATCAGATCGGCGAAGGCGTCGATCTTTTCCGGCGTGCCGGTCATTTCGAAGACAAAGCTTTCCAGCGTGGAATCGACGACATTGGCGCGGAAGATCTCGGCCAGGCGCAGGGCCTCGATCCGGTGTTCGCCCTTGCCCTTCACCTTGACCAGCGCCAGTTCGCGCTGGACCGAGGGGCCTTCGGCGGTCAGGTCGTGGACGGCGTGGACCGGGACCATGCGCGACAGTTGCGCCTCGATCTGGTCGATCACCGCCGGTGTGCCGCGGGTGACGATGGTGATGCGCGAGCGGTGGCCGGTGTGGTCCACCTCGGCCACGGTCAGGCTGTCGATGTTGTAGCCGCGGCCCGAGAACAGGCCGATCACGCGGGCCAGCACGCCGGGTTCGTTTTCCACGATCACCGCCAGGGTGTGGCTCTCCTCGACCTCGGAATTGGTGGCGCGCAGGTCATAGGCGGAATGGCTGGAAGAGCCCTTCTTGATGTTCAGTGCGGACATGGGTCCTACCTTCGGTTGGATGTTTGCATGGGTCTAGAAGCCGATCCAGGCGGGGCGGCCCACCCGGCGGATGAGGGCGTAGAGGATGAGCGGGCCGATGATCCCGGCCAGGGTTCCGGCGACCATGTGCAGCGCGAGGTCCTGGGTCAGCCGGCCGAGGACGGCGCGGGTTCCGGCAGAGAAGATCGTGTGCGCAAGGTAGATCCCCATCGAGGAGACGCCGAGCCAGGCCAGAAGCCGCGGGGCCGCTGTGACCGGGGCTGCGGTCAGTGCCTGAACCATCACCAGCGCCGCAAGCGACAGCGCGATGCCCAGAAGCTGCGCTGTCATGAGCGTCGGCGGCAGCTGGAAGCTGAGCACTTGCAGGCCCACGAAGGCCAGCACGGCAAGGCCCGGCGCGGCGGCACCCGTCGGGCGCCAGGGCCTCTGGCCAAGGGCGAGGCCGGCAAGGAAGGCCCCGGCATAGGTCAGGGCGCCGTGGGTCCAGGCGTTCAGGCCGACGGGTGTCAGGCTGGAGGCCAGGACGGCCACGGCCGCCAGCAGGGCCCAGGCCGGGGCCGAAAGCGGGCCGGTCACCAGCCGGATCAGGCCGAGGACGGCCAGATGTTGCAGGAAGAGCGCCCAGAGAAACCAGAAATGGTCGCGCGGCGGCAGGGGGAGGAAGGCGAGGCTCTGCCAGCCGCCGACCTGGGTGTTGGCGGCATCTCCGGCGGCCAGACGGGCGGCGGCGAAGAGATAGGTCCACAGGATCAGCGGCCAGATCAGGCGGGTGAACCGGCTGGCCGCGGCCTCGCCCAGCGGACGGCGGAGCGCCCAGGCCTGGAAAGTCATGCCGGACAAGAGGAAGAACAGCGGCATGTGGAAGTTGTAGATCAGCCGGTCGATCAGCCGGAAAAGGTCCGGGTTGCCGATCATGCCCGCCGAGTCCAGCCCGCGCCAGGCGTGGCCGATCACCAGGAGGATGATGCCGATGCCCTTGGCGACGTCCAGCGACAGGTCGCGGGAACCAGGACGGGCAGGGGCCTCGGCGGTCATCGACATGTCGGGCACTGTCTGGCGGGGTCGGTCATCGTCAGACCAGCACCGCCCCCTTCGCGCCGATGACGCCCTGGGTTTCGGCCTCGCCCAGCAGCATCTCGTTGTGCGGCTTGCCCGAGGGGATCATCGGGAAGCAGTTCTCGTGCTTTTCCACCAGGCAGTCGAAGATCACCGGGCCGTCGTAGCGGATCATCTCCATGATCGCGTCGTCGAGGTCGTTCGGATCCTTGCACTGGATGCCCTTGCAGCCGAAAGCCTCGGCCAGCTTCACGAAATCGGGGAGCGCTTCCGACCAGCTGGAGGAATAGCGTTCGCCATGGAGAAGCTCTTGCCACTGGCGGACCATGCCGAGGCGTTCGTTGTTCAGGATGAACTGCTTGACCGGCGCGCGGAACTGCATCGCGGTGCCCATTTCCTGCATGTTCATCAGCCAGGAGGCCTCTCCGGCGACGTTGATGACCAGCGCCTTGGGGTGGGCGATCTGCACGCCGATCGAGGCGGGCAGGCCATAGCCCATGGTGCCGAGGCCACCGGAGGTCATCCAGCGGTTCGGGTCCTCGAAGCCCAGGAACTGCGCGGCCCACATCTGGTGCTGGCCGACCTCGGTGCAGATGTAGCGGTCCATGCCCTTGGTCAGCGCCTCGAGCCGTTCCAGCGCGTATTGCGGCTTGATCGTGGTGGTCGAGGGCTTGTAGGCGAGGCACTTCACCGCGCGCCATTCGTCGATCTGCTTCCACCATTTGGCGAGCCCCCCCTTGTCGGTGCGGCTGCCGCGCGCGCGCCATTGGCGCAGGAGTTCCTCCAGCACCTTCGTCACGTCGCCGACGATCGGCACATCCACATGGATGACCTTGTTGATCGACGAGGGGTCGATGTCGATGTGGGCCTTCCTGGACCGCGGCGAGAAGTCCTTGACGCGGCCGGTGATGCGGTCGTCGAAGCGGGCGCCGATGTTGATCATCAGGTCGCAGCCGTGCATGGCGAGGTTGGCCTCGTAAAGCCCGTGCATCCCCAGCATGCCGATCCAGTTCCTGCCCGAGGCCGGATAGGCGCCAAGGCCCATCAGGGTGGAGGTGACCGGAAAGCCGGTCTCGGCTGCCAGTTCGCGCAGCAGCTGGCTGGCGCGGGGGCCAGAGTTGATGACGCCGCCGCCGGTGTAGAGGATCGGGCGTTCGGCGGTTTCCATCAGCTCGACCAGGCGGGCGATCTGGGCCGGGTCGCCCTCGGTGCGGGGCTGGTAGTGGCTGACGCGGGCCTTTTCGACCGGCGTGTAGTCGGCGGTGGCGAATTGCACGTCCTTGGGAATGTCGATCAGCACCGGGCCGGGGCGGCCGTGGGTGGCGACGTGGAAGGCCTGGTGGATGATGTCGCTGAGTTTCGCGGTGTCCTTTACCAGCCAGTTCATCTTGGTGCAGGGCCGGGTGATGCCGACGGTATCGGCCTCCTGGAAGCCGTCGGTGCCGATCATGAAGGTCGGGACCTGGCCGGTCAGGACCACGATCGGGATCGAATCCATCAGCGCGTCGGTCAGGCCGGTCACGGCGTTGGTGGCCCCGGGGCCGGAGGTGACCAGCGCCACGCCGGGCTTGCCGGTGCTGCGGGCATAGCCTTCGGCCATGTGCACCGCGCCCTGTTCGTGGCGGACCAGGATGTGGCGGATGTCGTTCTGGAGGAACAGCTCGTCATAGATCGGAAGCACGGCACCGCCCGGATAGCCGAAGACGACCTCGACGCCCTGGTCCTTCAGCGCCTGGACCACCATCTTCGCACCGGTCATCTGCTTCGACATTTCCGTCTCCATTCAGCCGCAACAAAAAGCCCCCGAGGTTTCCTTCGGGGGCGCATGGGAACCTGTATGGTCAACCGTCACCGGCCCATGCGCTTCCTTCCTACGATGACAAGAAGTCTGGCCATTCGGACCACCCTTGACGTTTCGGTCGGTAAGGTAGGCGGGGATATGCCGGGCGTCAACGGGATTTGCAATACGAAAATGTCGCGCTGTGCCGCGGATTTTGAACTATTCTTGCGAAGGAACGGCCTGCTGCGCAAGATTTGGAACATCCGGCAGCAGGCCGCCCGTTCAGGCCATCATCCAGAGGTATCCGCCGTAACAGGCCAGCAGGGCCAGACCGACGATGCGGGGCAGGTGGCCTGTGGTCATGACCGCCACCGCAAGACCGACCGAGGTGCCGGCGACCCACCACATGTCGGTGTCGGCAAAGCGCGGTTCGGCCGGGATCGGGGCGATCAGAGCGGTGATCCCGAGGATGGAGAGCAGGTTGAAGATGTTCGAGCCGACGACATTGCCCACGGCGATCTCGGTGTGCTTGCGGTAGGCCGCGATCACGCTGGTGGCCAGTTCCGGCAGCGAGGTGCCGACCGCGACGATGGTCAGGCCGATCACCGCTTCGGGGACGCCGAAGGTCTCGGCGATGATGGTGGCGCTGTCCACCAGAAGGCGCGCGCCGACCACAAGGCCCACAAGTCCCGCGCCGGTCATCGCCCAGGCTTTCCAGGCGGGGCCGAAGCTTTCGGTTCCGGGGTCGGGCGGGTGGCCGCTGCCCGCGACGAAGGCCATGGCGATGAAGGTCAGCAGGCCCGCGACCAGCAGCAGCCCGTCCAGCCGCGAGATGCTGCCGTCCATCAGCATGACCCAGACCGCCGCCGTCGCGGCCAGCATCATGCCGAGGTCGCGCCAGAGCTCGCGTCCGGGCAGGACGAGCGGCGCGATCAGCGCCGAAACGCCCAGAATCAGGAGCACGTTCGCGATGTTGGAGCCGATCACGTTGCCGATGGCGATGCCGGGGCGGTTCGACAGCGCGGCCTGGACCGAGACGATCAGCTCGGGCGCCGAGGTGCCGAAGCCGACGATGGTCAGCCCGATGAGGAGCGGCGAAAGGTGGAAGGCGCGGGCGATGGCCGAGGCGCCGCGCACAAGGAACTCTCCCCCCGCCACAAGGATGACGAGACCGACGACGAACAGCAGATAGGTCACAAGGAGCCCCCGGTTGGTTTCGGGGAACGTTGGGTGGCGGCGCGGGAATGCAAGGGGGCGGGTGCCGATTTCGCCGGGTGCGGTGCGGATTTTGCCGGGGGCAGCCGGCTTCCGTGGCGGCGCGGTATCGGACGACGTTCAGCCTGTTGCCCTTGGGGTCACTGACGCATCCGGCGTGGAAGGTCGGACCATATTCAGGGTGCTTGTCCGGGGGCCTTCGTCGCTGCCGCCATGGGCGAGGGCCGCGTCGAAGACGGCGATTGCGCGCGGAAGATCGCGGGCGCCAGGCGCGACATGGCTGACCATGGAGCGGGCCGTTCGGGGGCCGATGATTCTCCTCCCGGACAAGCACTTGCGCCGACAATCCGGGCATATGGTCGCGACAGGCGGGCATCCCTCCGCCATGATAGCGCCAACAGCATAGCGCAACGGGCACATGTGGCATTCTGGTAAAGTTCTTTTACCAGAAGCGGGCCTCAGGCGCAGATTTGGGTTCTCATCTTGCGCAAGGTTCACTACGGTCTATGTCGCAGAATCCCGAGCCGGGGCCAACGATCCCGGACGGGCCAACAGTGGAGGAGAACTGCATGGATAGACGTTCATTTCTGACGAAGGCTTCTTTGGGCGGCGTGGCCGCTGCGGGGGCTGCAACGCTTGCGGCACCGGCGATTGCCCATGACAGCCCGACCGTGACCTGGCGGGTCACCTCGTCCTTCCCGAAATCGCTGGACACGATCTATGGCGCGGCGGAAGTCATGTCGAAGGCGGTCAGCGACATGACCGATGGCAAGTTCACCCTGCAGGTCTTCCCGGCGGGCGAACTGGTTCCGGGTCTGGAAGCCGCCGATGCCGTGTCGCAAGGCACGGTCGAGGCCTGCCACACGGTGCCCTACTATTACTGGGGCAAGGATCCGGTCTATGCGCTTGGCGCTGCGGTGCCCTTCGGGCTGAACGCGCGGATGATGAACGCCTGGTTCTACCATGGCGGCGGCATCGACATGATGAACGAGTTCTATGCCACGCAGAACCTGATCGCCTTCCCCGCCGGCAACACCGGCGTGCAGATGGCGGGCTGGTACCGCAAGGAGATCAACTCGGTCGCCGATCTTCAGGGCCTGAAGATGCGGATCGGGGGTTTTGCCGGCAAGGTGATCGAGAAGATCGGCGTCGTGCCGCAGCAGATCGCGGGTGGCGACATCTATCCGTCGCTGGAGAAGGGCACCATCGACGCGGCCGAATGGGTCGGGCCCTATGACGACGAGAAGCTCGGCTTCTACAAGGTCGCGCCCTACTACTACTATCCCGGTTGGTGGGAAGGTGGCCCGGCGATCGCCACGATGATCAACCTGGCCAAGTGGAACGAGCTGCCGCCGGCCTATCAGGCGGCGCTGCGGGCGGCCTGTGTCGTGGCCAACACCGACATGCTGTCGAACTACGACTGGAAGAACCCGACGGCGCTGAAATCTCTGGTGGCCAATGGCGCGCAGCTGCGGCCCCTGCCGCAGGACGTGCTTGTGGCGGCCTTCGATGCGGCCGAACAGACCTATGCCGAGGTGTCCGCCACCAACGAGACCTTCAAGAAGATCAAGGAAAGCCAGGACGCATTCCGCCGGGATGCCTACCTGAACGCCCAGATCGCCGAATACAACTACGACGTCTTCATGATGACGCAGCAGCAGGCCGGCAAGCTTTAAGCTTTCTGGCACAGGAAACTGGAAGGCCCCGGAGTAATCCGGGGCCTTTTCCGTTGGTCAGGGGTTGACGACCGGCGCGCCCAGCTGCGGCATGCCCGGCAGGGTGGGAAGGCCTCCGGGCGCCGGGGGGGCGCCGTCGGCCGGCGGGGTTCCGCCCAGATTGGGTGCTCCCAGCGTCGGGGCTCCCAGGGTCGGGGCTACCAGGGTCGGGGCTCCCAGGGTCGGGGCTCCCAGGGTCGGCGCGCCAGGCAGACCTGGCAGTCCGCCGCCCGGCGCGGCGGGCGCCGTCCCCGTGCCGCCCGGCGCCATTGGGGTAAAGCCCGGCACCCTGATCTCGATCGTCGAGGGGTCCACGACCGGACCCTTATAATGCATGACCATCTGCGGGAAGAAGACCACCGCGAAGATCATCAGCACCTGGATGACGATGAAGGGGATTGCGCCCTGGTAGATCTCTCCGGTCCGGATCCCCTCCATCTTCCTGCCGGTGACCTTGTCCAGGTAGGGCACCCGCGCCGCGACGGACCGCAGGTAGAACAGCGCAAAGCCGAAAGGCGGGGTCAGGAACGAGGTCTGAAGGTTGACCCCGATGATGACGCCCAGCCAGATCAGGTCGATCCCCAGCGTCTGGGCGGGCGCGATCAGCAGCGGGATCAGAATGAAGGCGATCTCGAAGAAGTCCAGGAAGAAGCCGAGGACGAAGATGATCAGGTTGACCACGACGAGAAAGCCATACTGGCCTCCCGGCACGGCGGTCAGCAGCTCTTCCACCCAGACATGGCCGTTCACGCCGTAGAAGGTAAGGCTGAACATCCGCGCGCCGATCAGCACGAACAGGACGAAGGCCGAGAGCCGCGTGGTGGCGGCCAGCGCCGAGTGCAGCATCGGAAAGCTGAAACGTCCCTTGGCGAAGGCCAGCATCATCGCGCCGACCGCGCCCATCGCGCCGCCCTCGGTGGGGGTGGCCAGGCCGATGAAGATCGTCCCCAGCACCAGGAAGATCAGCGCCAGCGGCGGGATGAGCACCATGATCACCTGCTGCGCCAGCCGCGACAGGAGGTTGAGGCCCAGGTAGCGGTCGGCCAGCGCATAGAGATAGAGGGTGATCGTCCCGATGGTCGCGCCCAGCACGTCGGCGTTGGAGCCCCAGGCGTCATACCACGTCAGATGCGCGCCGTAGCTGATGGCCAGGCCCGCGACCAGCGCGACCAGCAGCGAGGTCACGCCCCCGCCCAGCGTCCGTGCCTCGGGCGGAAGGGCCGGCACCTTGTGCGGCTGGAAGATCGCCGTCATCGCGACATAGCCCAGATACATGCCGGTCAGCACCAGCCCCGGCACCATCGCGCCGCGATACATGTCGCCGACCGACCGGCCCAGCTGGTCGGCCAGGATGATGAGGACAAGGCTGGGCGGAATGATCTGCGCCAGCGTGCCGCTTGCGGCGATCACCCCGGTTGCCGTGCGCCGGTCATAGCCGTAGCGCAGCATGATCGGCAGCGAGATCAGGCCCATGGCGATGACCGAGGCCGCGACGACCCCGGTGGTGGCCGCCAGAAGCGCGCCTACCAGCACGACGGCGAAGGCCAGGCCGCCGCGGATCGGGCCGAAGAGCTGGCCGATGGTGTCCAGCAGATCCTCGGCCATGCCGCTGCGTTCCAGGATGATCCCCATGAAGGTGAAGAAGGGAATGGCCAGCAGGGTCTCGTTCGAGATGATTCCCCACAATCGCTGCGGCATGGTGCCCAGAAGCGGCCAGCCCAGGGTGATCTCGCCGTTGGAATAGGGGGCCAGCCAGACGCCGATGACAAAGAAGATCAGCCCGTTCGCGGCCAGCGAGAAGGCCACCGGATAGCCCAGCAGCAGAAAGACGACCAGGCTGGCGAAGATGATCGGCGCCATGTTGTGTGCGAGGATCTCGATCATCTGCGCACCTCGCCCGTGTCATGCGCCTGCACTTCGGCCTTCAGCTCTTCCACTTCCTGCAAGGCATGTTCCTGTGCCGAGACGAAGGGATGCGGATCCTCGATCAGCCCGCGCATGACGGCGATCTTCTTGACGATTTCCGACAGGGCCTGCGCCACCAGAAGGACGAAACCCGCCAGCAGGATCGCGCGCGCCGGCCAGATGATCAGGCCGCCGGCGTTCGTCGAGACCTGTCCGGACCGCCAGGCCTGCATCGTGTAGGGCCAGAGATACCAGACCATCAGCGCCGCGAAGGGCAGAAGGAAGAAGATGTGGCCGAAGAGGTCGATCCAGTGCTGCGTGCGGCGCGAGCGGCTGCCGTAGAACACGTCGATGCGGATGTGTTCGTTCTGTTGCAGCGTATAGGCGGCCGCCCCCATGAAGGCCGCCCCGAAGAGATACCATTGCAGCTCCAGCCAGGCGTTGGAGGACAGGTTGAACAGCTTGCGGCTGACCGCATTGCCGGCGCTGACCAGAACGGCCAGCAGGATGAGCCACATGACCACCCTGCCGATCAGTTCCGTCAGCCGGTCGATGCCCCGCGACAGGGCCAGAAGGGCCTGCATGGATGGTTCCTCCCCTGGATCACCCCGGTTGCTCCGGCGGTGCGGTGTTTTGGTAAGATTATCTTACCGATTATTGCAGTTCCGACCCGCAGGTCAAGTCTTTCGGCCCGGTCCCGTCAGCCGAGAGCGGCAGCGCGATCCTTCAATCGCTGGCCGACCTCGGAGATGGCGCGGATGACGGGCATGAATTCCTGTCCAAGCTCGGTCAGCGCGTATTCGACCGTGGGAGGAGAGCCTTGCAGCACGGTCCGGATCAGGATGCCCCGGTCTTCCAGTTCGCGCAAGCGCTGGGTCAGCATCTTGGCCGAGACCAGCGGGATGACGGCGCGCAGTTCCGAGAAGCGGCGCGGACCGGAGGACAGGTTCCAGATGATGTTGGGCGTCCAGGCGCCGCCGATGACGGCCATGCAGTCCGAAAGCGGACAGGTCGGGTGCGGCATGCGGCTCTTGCGGCAGATCCGGGTCATTGCGGGTTTCCTGGCGCGGCTGATCCTGAGATAGCCATCGCAAAGCGTTACCGCAAGTTACCGCGTGGGCCGCCGATTTCCTTGCGGAAATCGGTCCGGAGCCTTGCAGGCTCCGTGCTGCGCCAGATGCCGGGGCGGCGCCACCCGTCCGGGTGCGGCCCGATCAGGCCCCGGCGGTTGCCGAAAGGGTCGCGCCAGACGGCGACCGTGCCATAGGGTTCGTGGCGGGGCGCTTCCTCGAAGGCGACACCGGCGGCCAGCAGGGCGGCATGGTCGCGGGCTTACAGCCGGGTATCGGGCAGGCTGATCCGGGCGACCTGTTCCGCGATCGGATCGACGGACAGGGGATGCAGGTCGGCGGCATGCGAGGACGGGTCGCCCAGGGGCACCCATTCACCGCCCTTGTAGATTTCCAGCGCCGAGAAACCCGCCTTGTAGCCCATCTTGCGGCTGCCGGGCACCCAGTAGCCGAGATAGACATAGGGCAACCCCGCCTCGCGCGCGATCGCGATGTGGTCGAGAATCACATGGGTGCCGAGGCTGAGCCCCGAGAGGTCGGGATCGTAGAAGCTGTAGACCATCGACAGCCCGTCATCGAAGACATCGGTCAGGCAGACCGCGGCCAGTTGTCGCCCGCTGTCTCCGGCGCGCGGGGGGCGGGTGTATTCGATCACGCGGCTCTTGATCGGGGTTTCCTCGATCATCGCGGCGAATTCGAAGATGTCCATGTCGGCCATGCCGCCGTCGGCGTGGCGATGGTCGAGATAGCGGCGGAACAGCGCGAACTGGTCCTCGGTCGCCCAGGGCGATGTGGCGTTGCGCCGCAACTCGGCCGTGCGCTTCAGGATCCGCCGCTGCGTGCGCGAGGGCCGGAAATCCGCCACCCGGATGCGGGCCGAGAGGCAGGCCGAACATTCCGCGCAGGAGGGGCGGTAAAGCACGTTCTGGCTGCGCCGGAAGCCCTGTTTCGACAGGGTGTCGTTCAGCTTCTGCGCATGTTCCCCCTGTAGCGCGGTGAAGAGCTTGCGTTCCATCCGGCCCGGCAGATAGGGGCAGGGCTGGGGCGCGGTCACATAGAACTGCGGCGTCAGGGGCAGGGAATGGCGCATCGGTCTTGGGTCGGGGGACTTCGGGCGGGAGTGGACTGGCGCAGAGCCTAGCAAGCGAATGTGCTTCCGCCAAGCGCCGCCTTGCGGAAAAAGGATCACCCGCCCGTGCGCGGGGCACGGACGGGCCGAGGCGGTTCGGCGAGCCGGCCCTGGTGCCGGTCAGTATTCGCCGGGCCGGACGCCGGTTTCGGGCTTCGTCGCGGCCTCGGTGGCATCCTGTGCGGCCGTGGCGCGGGCGCGGTCTTCCATGAAGCTGTCGAACTCGGTCTTGTCCTTCGAGCTGCGCAGGCGCTGGAGGAAGTCCTCGAAGGCTTCCTGTTCTTCTTCCAGTCGGCGCAGCGCCTGGGCCTTGTAGTCGTCGAAGGCGGAGTTGCCGGTGGGCTGGGACACCCGCTGGCCGTGGCGACCCCAGCTTTGGTCGTGGTGGCGGCGCTGGCCGCAGGAACGTGCGAACATCTGTTTTCCCCAGATCAGATAGGCCAGGATGGCAAGGCCGATGAAGGGGTTGACCAGAAAACCCAGGACCATGAAGGCGATCCAGGCCCATTTCCCCTTGGCATCGAGCCAGGCTTCTCCGCGGCGGAGCGTGTTGCGGAACCCGCCTTGCGGGGCGGTGTCGGAATAGCTGTGCATGGCGGTCTCCAGTTGCATGTGAACGTCTTTCACATGACGGAAGATGGAGTGGATACCACCGCGGCGCAAGAGGTGATGTGAATTATTTTCACATGGTCATTCCCCGGGCGATCTTCCGCCGTTGCGGTGACCGCCGCGAGCCGAACAGATGCGGCTCTGCCGCTTTGCGTGTCCCGGATCGGCCGAGGCGCTGCGGTCACTCTCTCCGGGCATTGACCCCGTGGCGAGGCCGCCGCAAGGTCGCGGCATGAGCCTTGCGTCCCGGATCACCCGCCAGCCCATTCCCTTTGACCCGGCCGCCGCGGCCGACCTGCGCGCCGCACTGTCCGGTTTTGCCCCGGAAGTGATGGAGCTGATGGCCGCCACCGCCGGATGCAGCCCCTACCTGCGCGACCTGATGCTGCGCGAGGGCGACTGGCTGCGCGCGGCGGTCGAGGCGCCCGAAGCAGCGCTGGAGGCCAGTCTTTCGGCGGCCGACGGTCTTGCCGCCGAGGCGCTGCCGCTGGCCCTGCGTCAGGCCAAGCGCCGCGTGGCCCTGCTGGCGGCGCTGTGCGACCTGGGCGGTGTCTGGCCGCTGGAAGCAGTCACCGGCGCGCTGACCCGGCTGGCGGACCGTGCGGTGCATCTGTCGCTGACCACCCTGGTTGCCGAGGAGATCCGGCGCGGCAGGTTGCCGGGCGCCCGCCCGGAGGATGCGGCGACCGCAGGCGGGATGGTGGCGCTGGCCATGGGCAAGATGGGGGCGGGGGAGTTGAACTATTCCTCCGACATCGACCTGATCTGCCTGTTCGACGAGACCCGCTATCCGGGCGAGGAACAGGAGGCGCGGGCCGCGTTCATCAAGGTCACCCGGCGGATGACCTCGATCCTGTCCGAGGTCACCGACGGCTATGTCTTCCGCACCGACCTGCGGCTGCGCCCCGATGCCAGCGTCACGCCGGTCTGCCTGTCGATGGCCGCGGCCGAGGCCTATTACGAGGCCGAGGGCCGGACCTGGGAGCGCGCGGCCTATATCAAGGCGCGGCCCTGCGGCGGGGACCTCGCGGCCGGCGAGCGGTTCCTGAAGGCGCTGACCCCCTTCGTCTGGCGCAAGCACCTGGATTTCGTGGCGATCCAGGATGCCCATGACATGCGCCTGCGGATCCGTGACCACCGGGGCCTGCACGGGCCGATCACGGTCGCGGGGCACGACATGAAGCTTGGGGCGGGGGGCATCCGCGAGATCGAGTTCTTCACCCAGACCCGGCAGCTGATCGCCGGGGGCCGCGATCCGTCGTTGCGGGACCGGACCACGGTGGGCGCTCTGGCGGCGCTGGCCGGCAAGGGCTGGATCCCGCCGGAGGTGGCCGAGGAACTGACCGTGCTGTACCGCGCCCACCGCGAGGTCGAGCACCGGTTGCAGATGGTGAACGATGCCCAGACCCATTCCATGCCGACGACCGCAGAGGGCATCGCCCGCATCGCGGCCTTCTGCGGCCAGGACGAGGCCGCATTCCGCGCGGGGCTTCTGGATCGGCTGAGCCGCACCGACCGGCTGACCGAGGGCTTCTTCTCTCCCGGGGCGGTCGAGGAGGGACCGGAGCTTTCGGACAAGGCGCGAGAGATCACGAGGGCCTGGGAAAGCTATCCCGCGCTGCGGTCAGAGCGCGCCCAGGCCATCTTCCGCCGCTTGCGGCCCCGGTTCCTGAAGGGCCTTTCCCGGGCCGCGAACCCCGACGAGGCGCTGGTGGCACTGGACGGGTTTCTGGCGCGGCTGCCGGCCGGCGTGCAGCTGTTCGCGCTGTTCGAGGCCAACCCGACGCTGATCGACCTGATCATCGACATCGCCGGGTCGGCCCCGGCCCTGGCGCAGTATCTGGCGCGCAATGCGACCGTGCTGGACGGGGTGATCGGCGGCAGCTTCTGGGGCGACTGGCCGGGCGTCGCGGCGCTGCGGGCGGAACTTGCGTCCCGGATCGCTCCGGCGCCGGACTATGAGGCCCGGCTCGATATGGCGCGGCGCTGGATGAAGGAATGGCACTTCCGGATCGGCGTGCATCATCTGCGCGGGCTGATCGACGGGTTCGAGGCCGGCAAGCAGTATGCCGACCTGGCCGAGGCCGTGGTGCAGGGGATCTGGGCCGAGGTCACCGCCGATTTTGCCCGCAGGCATGGGGCGATGCCCGGTCGCGGCGCGGTGGTGATCGGCATGGGCAGCATGGGTGCTGCGCGGCTGAACGCGGGGTCCGACCTCGATCTCATCGTGATCTATGACGCCCAGGGGATCGAGGGGTCCGATGGCCCCCGGCCGTTGGCGACGCGCCCCTATTATGCGCGGCTGACCCAGGCGCTGGTCACCGCGCTGACCGCGCAGATGCCGGAGGGACGGCTGTACGAGGTGGACATGCGCCTGCGCCCTTCCGGCCGGGCCGGGCCGGTGGCGACCAGCCTGCACAGCTTCACCACCTACCAGGAGACCGAGGCCTGGACCTGGGAGCATCTGGCGCTGACCCGCGCCCGGGTTCTGGCCGGAGAGCCGACGCTGGCGTGCGAGGTCGAGGCCTTCCGCCGCGCCCTGCTTGTGCGCAAGGGGCAGGGAGAGCGGGTGAGGTCCGACGTGGCCGAGATGCGCGCGCGCCTGGCAGCGGCGAAACCGGCCCAGGGGGAATGGGACGCCAAGAACGGCCCCGGCAGGATCATGGACATCGAACTGGCCGCCCAGACCCTGGCGCTTCTGTCGGGAAGCCCTGCGCGCAGCGTCGAACGCCAGATCGCCGCGGCGGCCGGGGGGGTGACGGGCAATGCCCGGATCATGCCGGATTCCGACATGCAGGCCCTGGCAACGGGCTACAGGCTGCTGTGGCGATTGCATGCCGCCGCGCGATTGCTGAGCGCAGGCGCGATCGACTGGGAAGCGCTTGGCGAGGGCGGGCGGGCATTCCTGCTGCGCGAGACCGGGGCGGCCGACAGGGCGGAGCTTGCGGCACAGCTGGCGGCGGCCGTCGGCGCGGCGGAGGCCGCCGTGTCCCGTCTGATGGGGCCGGCGCAAGAAGGGGCGGGCGATGGATCTGGCTGAAGCAGACCCGAAGGGACTTGTGCGCGAAAGCTACCGGATCGAGGGGATCACCCCCGGCGAGTGCCGGTCGATCTTCATGGACTGGGCGCTGTCGCTGCCGCTGGGGGCTGCGGTTCCGGAGGCGGCGCGACGGCTGATCGCGGCCTACGGGGAAGCGAATCCGGGCCACCCGATGACAATGGTGCTGCACGAGGCCCTGGCCGCGCCCGACAGCCCGCCGCGCCGGCGGGGCGGGCGGACGGGACGCCAGGGCCTCGGCCCCTGACCGGAATTCTGCGAATTCCGGGACGATTTTCGCAGAAAATCGCTCAGGCGCTACGGGGCAGGGCGGCGGCTTCGCGGGCCAGTGTGGTGATCCCCGCCCAGTCGCCGGCGGCCATCCTCTCTTTCGGCGCGACCCAGCTGCCGCCGACACAGAGGATGTTCTTCAATGCCAGATAGTCCGGCGCGATCTTCAGGCTGATCCCACCCGTCGGGCAGAATCGGACCTGCGGAATGGGCGAGCCGATCGATTTCAGATAGGCCGCGCCTCCGGCCTGTTCGGCGGGAAAGAACTTCTGCACCGTATAACCCCGTTCCAGAAGGGCCATGATCTCGCTCGCCGTCGCCGCGCCCGGCAGGAGCGGCAAGCCCTCCTCCTCGCAGGCCGCGATGATCCTTTCGGTCGCGCCGGGCGAGACCCCGAAGGTCGCGCCCGCCGCCTTGGCCGCCCTGACATCGGCGGGGGTCAGCAGCGTCCCGGCACCCACAACCCCGCCCGGCACCTCGGCCATGGCGCGGATCGCATCAAGTGCGACTGGCGTCCGCAAGGTGACCTCTAGGGCAGGCAGGCCGCCTGCCACAAGGGCCTGGGCCAGGGGTTTGGCATGGGAAAGGTCGTCGATCACCAGAACGGGAACGACCGGCGCAAGGCGGCAGATTTCGGCGGTCTTGGCGGATTGCTGGGCGGGGGTCATGTCGGCTCCTTCAAGTCCCGACCTGGGGCAGGGTGGAGGGTGCAAAGCCTCCGGCGGGGATATTGGCGCAAAGATGAAAGGGAAAGGGCAGGGTGGCTGGCACCCCCGTCCCGGGCCGGCGACCCGACGGAGACGGGGGGCCTTTCACCCCTGGCGGTCATCGGCGTCTCCGCCCGGACCGAAGCGGCATCCTGTCCTTTCAATCCCTTCATCCTTGCCAGAATTTCCCCGCCCCAGGCAGTGAGTGTGCGACCGGGCGCGCCGGTCAGAGAACGAGGGCGCCGCCGGTATCTGCCGGGCCGGCGTGGCGGCGGAAGGCGGCGAAAAGCTCGCGCCCGATGCCATGTTCGTTGGATGACAGGTCGGCGACCACGGGGGCGCGGCGCTCGAAGTCGGGGACGAGGGCGGTCAAGGTGCCCGTCACCGCGTCGAGGCGGATGATGTCACCGTCGCGCAGGCGGGCGAGCGGGCCTCCGGAGGCGGCCTCGGGCGTGACGTGGATTGCCGCGGGGACCTTGCCGCTGGCGCCCGACATCCGGCCATCGGTCACCAGCGCCACCTTGAGGCCGCGGTCCTGAAGTACCGTCAGCGTGGGCGTCAGCGCGTGGAGTTCGGGCATGCCGTTCGCCTTCGGGCCCTGGAAGCGGACCACGACCACCGTGTCCGAGGTGAACTCGCCCGCCTTGAAGGCGGCCTTCACCGCCTCCTGACTGTGGAACACCCGCGCGGGGGCCTCGATCACCTGCCGGTCGGGCGCCACCGCCGAGACCTTTATCACCCCGCGCCCGAGATTGCCGGTCAGCTGCTTCAGGCCGCCCTGCGGTGCGAAGGGGTCAAGGGCGGGGCGGACGATCCTGTCGTTCAGGCTCTGCCGTGGTCCGTCGCGCCAGGTGAGGCGGCCTGCGTCGAGAACCGGCTCTTGCCGATAGGCCGCAAGACCGTCGCCCGCCACGGTCCGGGCGTCGGGATGCAGCAGCCCCGCATCCAGAAGCTGCCCGATCAGGAATTGCAGGCCTCCGGCGGCGTGGAAATGGTTCACATCCGCCAGCCCGTTGGGATAGACCTTGGCCATCAGCGGCACCGCCTCGCTGAGATCGGCGAAGTCCTGGAGGTCGAGCAGGACGCCCGAGGCCCGCGCCATGGCAGGCAGGTGCAGGACGAGGTTCGTGGACCCGCCGGTGGCCATCAGCCCGACGATGCCGTTCACATAGGCGCGTTCGTCCAGGATCTCGCCCACCGGGCGGAAATCGTTGCCAACCGCGGTGATTTCGGCCGCACGCTTGACCGCCTCGGCGGTCAGCGCGTCGCGCAAGGGCGTGCCGGGGTTCACGAAACTGGCGCCGGGCAGGTGCAGGCCCATGACCTCCATCAGCATCTGGTTGGTGTTGGCCGTGCCGTAGAAGGTGCAGGTCCCGGGACCGTGGTAGCTTGCCATCTCGGCGGCCATCAGCTCCTCGCGGCTGGCCTTGCCCTCGGCAAAGGCGTTGCGGACCCGGGACTTCTCGTCGTTAGGAATGCCGCTGGTCATCGGTCCGGCCGGCACGAAGACGGCGGGAATATGCCCGAAGGTCGCCGCCGCCATGACCAGGCCCGGCACGATCTTGTCGCAGACGCCAAGATACAGGGCCGCGTCGAAGCAGTTGTGGCTGAGCGCCACCCCGGCGGCCAGCGCGATCACATCGCGCGAGAAGAGCGACAGCTCCATCCCCGGCTGGCCCTGCGTGACCCCGTCGCACATGGCCGGCACGCCGCCCGCGACCTGGACCGTCACCCCGGCCCTCGCAGCTGCGGCGCGGATCAGGTCGGGATAGCGCTCGAAGGGCTGATGGGCGGACAGCATGTCGTTGTAGGCGGTCACGATCCCGAGATTGGCCACCCGACCCGCGGCAAGGGTCGCCTTGTCCGGGCCCATCGCGGCATAGGCATGGGCCTGGTTGCCGCAGGAGAGATGCGCGCGCACGGGGCCATCCGAAACGGCTTGCCGCAGCCGTTCTAGATAACGCCCGCGACTGTCCGCCGAACGGGCGCGGATGCGGTCGGTCACCTTGGCGATGGTGGGGTGAAGCGACATGGAAAGCTCCGGTCTGAGACGGTTCGGTCTGGTCTGACCATAGCAGAATATGTTAGCGCTAACAACCGCTATTGGACAGTATTTCGCATCATTCCGCACACGTTACGCGGGTTTATGGGTCAGGCACGCTCAATCTGCACAGGATTGCCAGAAAATCAGCAAAATCTTTGCGCGCAGAGGCCCGATTGCGAACAGACCCGCATGACATGCAGAGGCAACACCCCCCGCAACCTGGAGACCCCTGCCATGCAAACGCTGAAAGTGATCGCCGCTGTCGCCGCTTCTCCGATCATCCTGTCGGCCGTCGTGTTCGCCTCGACGTCCGAAACCAGTCTGACCGGCAAACCGGCCGGTGCGCCCAACCGGGCCGAGGTCTTTGCGGCATCGGACTGCGGGGCCGGCGCCTACCGTGTGGCCGAGACCGTGAAGACCTGGCAGGACGCCCTTGCCGCCAAGCGTCTGCACGACGAGGTGCTGGTCCTCGCCGCGGTCGAGACCGGCGCGCACAGCGGCTGCGACACGGCGGCTCGCTGAGGCTGGCCATGGTCTGTCCGGGGCGTCCCCCGTCACGGGGCCGGCCCGGACCATGGAACGCCCTTCCGAAGACCGGGCAAACCGGCTAAGCGGGCGCATCAGCGCAAGCAGCCGGACGGGAAGGGCTTCGGATGACAGAACAGGACGGGATGCCGCGCGGTCTTCCGGTCGTGCGGCTTCGGCCGCGGGCCGAGGCGCGCGCGATCCGGCACGGATTCCCCTGGGTCTATGCTGATGAACTGGTTACGGACCGGCGCACCATGGCGCTGATGCCCGGCGCGCTTGCCGTGCTGGAGGATGGCGAGCGGCGGCCCCTGGGGCTGGTCACGGTCAACACCCGGTCGAAGATCATCGCGCGGATGCTGGACCGGAACCCGGGCGCCAGCCTCGACCAGGCCTGGTTCGAGGCGCGCCTCGCGCGCGCGGCGGCCTTGCGCGAGCGGCTCTTCGATGCGCCCTTCTACCGGCTGGTCCATGCCGAGGCGGACGGCTTGCCCGGCATCGTGATCGACCGCTTCGGCGCGGTCGCGGTGGTCCAGCCCAATGCGGCATGGGCCGAGGCGGCGCTGCCGGTCCTGATCGCTGCGCTGGTTGCCGTGACCGGGGTGCGCACGGTCGTCAAGAACGGCGAGGGCCGGGCGCGCGGGCTGGAGGGGCTGGCCGAGGAGATGGCGGTGGTGCATGGGCCGGCGCCCTTGGGGCCGGTCGAGGTGCCGATGAACGGCGCCATCTACCTGGCCGATCTGTTGGGCGGGCAGAAGACCGGGCTTTTCTTCGACCAGCGCCCGAACCACGCCTTCGCCGCGCGGCTGGCGCGGGGCGGGCGGGTGCTGGATGTGTTCTCGCATGTCGGCGGTTTTGCCCTTGCGGCCCTGGCCGGAGGCGCCGCGCATGCGCTGGCCGTCGATGCCTCGGCCGCGGCGCTGGCGCTGGCGGGGCAGGGGGCGCAGGCCTCGGGGTTCGGCGGCCGTCTGACCACCCGGCAGGGCGATGCCTTCGAAGTGCTGGAGGCCCTGGGCGCGGAAGGCGCGCGGTTCGATCTGGTGATCTGCGACCCGCCGGCCTTCGCGCCCGCGAAACCGGCCCTGGAGGCGGGATTGCGCGCCTATGAGCGGATCGCGCGGCTGGCAGCGCCCCTGGTGGCGCCCGGCGGCTTTCTGGTGCTCTGTTCCTGTTCGCATGCCGCCGACCTTCAGGCCTTCCGCAATGCCTGCGCGCGCGGGATCGGGCGCGGCGGCCGCCGGGGGCAGATCATCCACACCGGCTTTGCCGGGCCCGATCATCCGGTCCTGCCGCAACTGGCGGAAAGCTCATACCTCAAGGCGCTGGTCTTCCGGCTGGACGGTTGAGCCCGATGAAGGCGGTGCTGGACGCCTGCGTGCTGTATCCCACGGTCCTGCGGGAAATCCTCCAGGGCGCAGGGGCTGCGGGCCTGTTCCAGCCCGTCGTCTCCGAGCGCATCCTGCGCGAATGGGTGCTGGCGACGGCGAAGCTGGGCGCCGAGGCGCCGACCATCGCGGCGGGCGAGGCGGCGGCCTTCAGGGCGGCTTTTCCGCGCGGCCTGGTGCGCGATCACCCCGAGATCGAGGCGCGGCTGGTCCTGCCGGACCCCAACGACCGGCATGTCCTGGCCAGCGCCATCGCCAGCGGCGCAGATGCCATCGTGACCTTCAATGCGCAGGATTTTCCCGGCCATGTGCTGGCGGCCGAAGGCATCACCCGGCGCGACCCGGACGGGTTCCTGTGGGAGTTGCAGTCGCGCCATCCCGAAGCAATGGCCGGGATCGTCGAGGCGGTGCGGGCGAAGGCCGAGGCGATCTCGGGCCAGCCGGTCGCCTTGAAGGCGCTGTTGAAGCGCGCCCGGCTGTTTCGGCTGGCGAAGGCGATGGGTGCCTAGGCGCGACGGGCGGCGGCCATGTCCCGCGCCATCCGCAGCGCGGCGATCAGGCTGGAGGGGTCGGCGCGGCCCTGGCCGGCGATGTCGTAGGCGGTGCCGTGATCGGGCGAGGTGCGCACGAAGGGCAGGCCGAGCGTGACATTCACCCCGCCGGCAAAGTCGATGGTCTTGATCGGGATCAGCGCCTGGTCGTGATAAGCGCAGACCGCCACATCATGGCGGGCGCGGGCGGCGGCATGAAACAGCGTGTCGGCGGGCCAGGGGCCGGAGATGGCCATGCCTTCGTTCGCCAGGCGCCGGATCAGCGGGCGGATCATCCGCTCCTCCTCCCAGCCCATCGCCCCGCCCTCGCCGGCATGAGGGTTGAGCCCGGCCACGGCGATCCGGGGGGCGGCCAGCCCGAAATCGCGGACCAGCCCGGCATGCGTGATCCGGATCGTCGCTTCCAGAAGCTCTTCGGTCAGGGCGGCGGGGACTTCGGACAGTGGAATGTGGATCGTGGCGGGCACCACGCGCAGGCCAGGGCAGGCCAGCATCATCACCACGCGATCCACCCCGGCCAGATGCGCCAGATACTCGGTATGGCCCGGAAAGGCGAAACCGGCGCCGTCCTTCAGGGCCTTCTTGTTGATCGGCCCGGTACAGATCGCCGCTGCCTTGCCGGCCCTGACCAGCCGCACCGCGCGGTCTATGGCAGCCACCACCCCGGGCGCATTGGCCGGGTCGGGGCGGCCGGGCGATGCGGGGGCGGCGAAGTCCTGCACCAGCACGGCCAATGGCCCCTCACCCGGCGCCTCGCCCTCGGCCACGGTGCGCCATGAGGTTCCTGGCGGCAGATGGCGGGGATCGCCGATCCAGACGAAACGCGCACCCGAAGCCCAGGCCTTCGCGGCGATCTCGGGGCCGATGCCGGAGGGATCGCCGCAGGTCAGAAGGATCGTATCGCTCACGGTTCGCGGATGATCGCGGCGGAGCGGAGTTCCTCCATGTAGCCCTCGGCCATGCCTTCAAGCTTCTGGTTGATCACCCGCTCGCGGATCTGGTCGCGGGTCGGGGGCGGCTCGACCACCGCCTCGCGGCCGCAAAGCATCAGGAACCGCCGGAAGCCGCCACGGGTGAGCGCGGTCGAGACCTCGCCGGGATCCAGCCGCGCCAGTTCCAGCGCCACGTCGCCCGGCACCTGGTCGAGACCCGACTTGGTGACGGTCAGCCGGTCCTCGGGCAGGCCCCTCGCCTGGGCGTAGAGATCGGTGCAGCTGTCGGCGGCTGCGCGGATCTTCGCGATCTGGGCGGCATCGTCGGGCACCAGAAACTCGGCCCATTCGACGCTGACCGCGATCGGCTCGGCCTTGGTGTCCATGGCCACATCGCGCAAGAGGAACAGCACCACCGCACCCGGGACCGCGATCGGGTCCGAGACCTCGCCGGCATCCAGCGCCAGAAGCTTCCCGGCAATCGCCGCAGGCAGGTTCGCCAGCGGCAGCCAGTCCAGCCGCCCGCCCGCCCCGGCCGAGGGCGCGGCCGAGAAACGCCGTGCAGCTGCGGCAAAGGCAGCCTCGCCCCTGAGCGTGTCGGACAATTCCTGCGCCCGGGCCATGGCGGCGTCCTCCTGCCCCTCGGGGGCGGGGATGACCAGCTCGCTGGCCAGCACCCGCAACGCGCGGGGGCGGGTCGCGGCTTCCAGCGCGCGATCCACGTCAAGCTCGCTGATCGGAACCTGGCCCAGGAAACGCGCCCGCACCGCCTGGCGCCACAGGAGGCCGGCCGAGACGAAATCGCGGAAGGTCTCGGCGGCGATCCCGGCCTTGCCCAGTTCGGCCACGAATTCCTCGGCCGACAGGTTCGCGCGAGAGGCGAATTCGGTCATGCCGCGCATCACCTCGTCGTCCGACAGCTTCAGCCCCAGGCGCTTGGCCTCGGTCTGGCGCAGGCGGTCCTCGATCAGCGCCTTCAGCGCCTCTTCCTCGGGGTTGCCGGGGGCGCGCAGGACGCGCAGGAAGAGGGCGCGCTGCGCGACCTCGTAGTTGGTGATGACCCGGTCGTTGACATACAGCCGGGGCGTGAACAGATCCTGCGCCAGGACCGGAAAGGTCAGGGCCAGGCCAAGGGCGACCGCGGCCGCCTGTCGTTTCAGAACCGAAATCAGCATCGCTTCCGCCGCTCTTCCTCAATCCTGCGGGTCTGGGGCCCGCCCGTACCGCCGTCCCGTTTCCATCGCGCCTATTGCCGGCAACTGCGCGCCGGACCCGCTGTTGCACCGCCGCCGAACCCGATCAGGTCCAGCGACAGTTCGAAATCGGTCGTCGGGTTCACACTAGTCGAGGACGTGAAGCGACGCGAGAGGGAAACATCAAGCCGAACGCATTCGTTCTGGAACCCCAGACCCAGGCCCGCGACGGTGCCGCGGTCGGCCACGAAATCGTAGCGGCCCGAGAAATTGGCGGTCCAGTTCGGGGTCACGCGCCGGCGCGCGTCGAAGGTGATTTCGCGGGTCGGGTCGGGCCGGTTCTCCAGAAGGTCGCGCACCGCCCAGATCAGCGAGGTGGCCAGCGCGGTTTTCGGACCGTTCAGCGCCAGGCGCGCCTCGGCCTTGGTCAGGCTCAGATCGTCGTCCAGCACCAGCCGTCCGGTCAGAGCCAGCCCGTCTGCCAGGGTCAGGTTGGCCGCCGCCAGCCAGTCGGACCGCGCCCCCGCAAATCCCGAGCCCGGGCCGAACTGGCCAAGATCGGCCTTGCGGATCACCCGCCCGAGGGTGACACCCAACGACCAGCCCGCGGGATCGTGCCGGGTCCAGCCGATCCCGATATTGGCCCGGGTGCCGCGTTCCACGGCATCCGATCCGGGGAAGCGGTCCAGCGCGAAGAGGCTGGCCTCGTCGAACTCGACCAGGGCGGAATCCTCGTTGGGGATCGTCTCGGCGGGCTTCGTGGCGTAGATCAGCTGCACCACCGGCTCGATCACATGGGTCGCGCCGCCGCTACCTGCCTTGACCCAGGGCCAGCGCAGCTCCGCACCCGCCGCGGCATGGGTGCGCGTGGTGCTGCCGGCATAGGTCGCGTCATCGGTGATCGTGTAGGCGTCCGCCGTCGCTTCGCCGAGGACGGTGGCCTCGATCCCCGCAGGCAGGACGAAACTGCGCCGCCAGTCGATCCGGGCCGAGATCCGGCCGATGTCGCGGCCATCGGGAATGTCGTCGCTGTCCGGCCCGTCGAAGGGGTCGTTCGAGCTGCGATACTGGTTGTGCGTTTGCAGCCTGAGGCCGCCTTCCCCGCCCAGCGGGCCTAGCGAGAAGCGGCGGTGAAAGGTCAGGTCCGCGACCAGCGAGGGGATCGAACTGTCGCTTTCATCCTCGCGCAGGGTCTGAAAGCTGATGATGCGCGCCGCGATATGTTCGTTGCGCCGGGTGCGCCTGATCTCGATCCGGCTGTCCAGGCGGTCGGCGTTGCCGAGACCGTAATCCAGCATGTAGGCCGGATCGCTCACGGTCTGGCCGTCGAAGGTCAGCATGAACCGCCGGGGCAGGGCGAAAGACCCCTGAAGGCGCAGATAGCCGCGCGTCTCGCCCGGGAACAGCCGGTCGCGCGTGACCGAGCCGGTCGCCTCGATCAGCCCCGTGGCGAAGGCCTGGCGATAGCGCAGGCCCAGGGTCTGCGACTGCCGGGCCGTCAGATAGGGCGTCAGCGTCAGGTCGGCGGATTTCCCGATCACGATGAAATAGGGCAGCCTGATCCCGGTCCCGAGGTCCGAGGTCGTGCGGATGCCGGGCATCAGGAAGCCGGTGGCGCGTTTCAGGGTCGGATCGGGCATCCTGAGGCGCGGGATGTAGAAGACCGGCACCCCGGCCAGCCGGAACTGGGCGCGGTCGAAGTAGATCTGCCGCGCCTCCTCGTCATGCACGACCCGGCGGGCACGGATTTCCCACAGCGGCGTCGGATCGCCTTCGCAGACCTTGCAGGACGAGGCGGCGACGCTTTGCAGCGCCGTGTAGCGCCCCGCGACCCGCACCATGCGGTTGGCGGCCAGTTGCAGCTGCTGGTTCAGCACCAGCCGCGCGCTGGACAGGATGCCTTCGGACAGATCGGCCGCCAGCTCCGCCTGGCTGGCCAGGATCAGGGTCTGGCCGGTTTCCTCGGTCAGCACGATGGGGCCGGAGATCTCCAGCCGGTCGGTCTGCTGGTCGAACACGATCCGGCTGGCCTTCAGACGGCGGCCCTTGAAGAAGACCTCGACATTGCCCTCGGCGATCAGCCGCGTGTCGCCGGTGATCCGCAGGCTGTCCGAGACCAGCGTCGCGCGGTCCTGCGCCAGCGCGGGCAGGGCGAAGGCGGCAAGTGCGGCGAAAAGGATCAGAAGCCGGCGCATCTCAGCCGTCCTCGAGATGCAGAAGCAGGCCCAGCGACAGCATGACGGCTGCGACCGGCGGGCTCCAGGCGGCCAGCGATACCGGGATCTGCCCGCTGTCGCCAAGGGCCTGGGCGAAGTTGCGCAGGAAGTAGAAGCCGAAGCCCGCCAGAAGGGCATAAAGCACCATGCGCCCGGTGCCGCCAAAGCGCACATGGCGCATGGTGAAGCCCGCGGCCACCAGCACCATCGCCGCCATCAGCAGCGGCAGGGCAAGTTCCATCTGGTACCAAAGCTTGTAGGCCCTGGCCGAGAAGCCGGCGCGTTCAAGATCACCGATGTAGCGCGGCAGGTCCCAGAAGCCGATGGCCGAGGGCGTGCCGAAACTGTCGCGGATCCGCTCGGGCGTCAGGTCCGAGGGCAGGGCGACCGGACCGGGATCGACCACCGCCGTCAGTTCCGGGTTCGGGCTGGTCAGGTCCCAGCTCTTGGTGCCGGTCAGCTCCCAGGCGCCTTCCAGCAGCCGGGCGGTCCGGGCTTCGACCCGCTTGCCGGGGGTGCCGTCGAAGCGGAAGCCGACAAAGGTCACGCCGAAAAGCTCGGTCCCGTCCAGGTTAGACCGCGCCGCCTGGATCACGGTCTGGCCGTCCTCGGACCCCTGGCGCAGCCACAGGCCGGTATCGGCGATCGACAGCACCGAACGCCCGCCCTGGCTGAGTTCGGAGCGGCGGTCGTCATAGGCCTTGGACGTGGCCGCGACCAGCGGGTTGAACAGCGCGACCGCGAGCAGTCCAAGAACCACCGACACCAGAAGCGGCGTCATCAGGAAATGCAGCCCCGACCGCCCCGCCGCCCGCACCACCACCAGTTCGGACGACCGCGCAAGCCCCAGGAAATTGGCGATGGCCCCCATCACCATGATCAGCGGCAGGATGCGATACAGCGTTTCGGGCACGCTGAGCAGCGACATCTCGGCCGCCCCCGACAGCCCGATCCCGGCATCGGAAAAGCGGCGCAACTGTTCGATCATGTCAATCAGGAACAGGATGGCGAAGAAGATCAGGAAGACCCGGCCGACCGTCCCCAGAAACCGCCGCGCGATGTAGAGGTTCAGCGTCATGCCGTGGCCCTCTGTCGCCGCGGTCGCTGCGCCTGCCACAAGAGGCCCGCCGCGGTTGCCAGTCCGGCAACCGGCGCCAGGTAGAGCGCGGGCCAGGCCGAAGCCTGCGCGATGGCTGCGCTGCCGGCCCAGGTCCAGACCAGTTGCAGCGCAATCAGAAGCCCGACCGCCAGCGCCATCTGCCGCCACAGACCGAAGCGCGAGAAACTGCCCAGCATCAGCGCGGCAAAGCCGATCAGCGGGGCGGCGACAGCCAGAAGCGGCGCAGCCAGCCGGGAATGGCCCTCTTCCAGCAACTGCGCCAGGCTTGCCCCCGTCGCGGCCTGCGTCTCGGGCCCCGCCTCCAGCAGCAGCCGCGTCGGCACCGCATTCAGCGCGATCCGACCCGCCCCGCCCGCCGGGACGAGCCCGGCGAGATCCAGGGTGAAATCGGCAAAGCGCGTCACCGACAACCGGTCACCCTCGCGGCTGAGCGTCTGGGTCGAACCGTTGACCATCACCAGTTTCGGCGCCGTCTCTCCGCGCACGAGAAAGGCCTTGCGCGCCGAATGGATCGCGCGCTCGCCCGGCGCACGTTCGTCCGCGAGGAACAGGTCCAGAAGCTCGCCGTTCGGGCTGATCTCGCGGATGTAGAGCGTGACGCCAGCGGCGGGATGCATGAACTGCCCCGCGTTCAGGAAGCGCGCGGTGACATTGCGCGAAATCTCGGCGGACCGCTCGCTCAGGATGCGCTGGCTTGCCGGGACCAGCACATTGGTCAGCACAAGTTGCATGACCATCACGGTCAGCCCGAAGTAGAGAACCGGCCGCGCCAGGCGGAAGGCGGAAAAGCCGGTGGCCTGCATCACCACGAGCTCGCTTTCCTGCATCAGCCGGTTGGTCACATAGACTGTCGCGGCGAAGGCGGCCACCGGCAGGACCAGACGGATCGCATTGGGCAGGGTCAGGATCGAGAATTCCAGGAACACCAGCGCCGACTGCCCGTCGCCGATCAGCTGGTCGAACAGCCCGACCGCCCGGTTCACCCAATAGACCGCGACCAGCACCAGGGCAAAAAAGCCAAACAGCGCGAGGAGTTGCGACAAGAGATATCTGTCGAATCTGGACACGCCCGACCCGGCCCCTACTACATCTTGGGCGGACCCTAACGGAATTCCCCGGCGGCGAAAACTGCTATCTGGCCAAGGCGGGCGACGGGCTGTAGCCTCCCGGCAAGCGGCCGCCGAGGCCGGATCTTCACCCTGACGAAAGAGCGCATGATGCCGAAACCCCTGCCGATCCAGTTCCAGGCCACCGATCTTGCGGCCCTTGCCGGCCAGAAGGGCCGCATCGCCGTGCTGAGCGAGCCCGGCCAGCCGGCCAGCCCGGCCTTCCGGCGGCTGGACCGCCTGACGAAGGGCGCGCTTGGCCGGGCGGCGGCGTCAGAGGCCTTTGGCAAGCTCAAGCCGGGCGAGGCGCTGGACCTGGCCTTCCCCCCGGGGATCGCGGCCGAGGCGGTGCAGCTGATCCGCCTGCCGAAGAAGGCCGATCAGGCCCAGGCCCGAAAGGCCGGCGCAGCGGTCGGCAAGACGCATGGCGCGGCGGGCTCTCTGGTCCTGGCCGAGGCACATCCGCGGGCGGCAGACATCGCCTTCGGGCTGGCGCTGCGGGCCTATGAGTTCGATAGCCACAAGACCGGCGAGAAGACGGTGCCCGGTCCGGTCACGCTGATGGCGGCCCGGCCCGAGGCCGTGGCCCGGGCCGCCGCCCCGATGGCGGCGGTGGCCGAAGGCGTGTTCTTCACCCGCGACCTGGTGAACGAACCCGCCAATGTCCTGACCACCCACGATTTCGCCGCGCGCCTTGCGGCGATGCAGGAGCTGGGTCTCGATGTCGAGATCCTGGAGGAAGAGGATCTGACCCGGCTGGGCATGCGGGCGCTGCTGGGGGTGGGGCAGGGCTCGGAAAGCCCCGCGAAGGTGGTGGTGATGCAGTGGCACGGCGGGCCGAAGGGCGAGGCCCCCTTCGCGCTGGTCGGCAAGGGGGTGGTGTTCGACACCGGCGGCATCTCGATCAAGCCGGCGGCGGGCATGGAAGAGATGACGATGGACATGGGCGGGGCCGCGGTGGTCGCGGGCGTGATGCGGACGCTTGCCCTGCGCAAGGCCCGGGCGAATGTGGTGGGGCTGGTGGGCCTGGTCGAGAATATGCCCGACGGGCGCGCGCAGCGGCCCGGCGATGTGGTGCGCTCGATGAAGGGCGACACGATCGAGGTCATCAACACCGACGCCGAGGGCCGGCTGGTTCTGGCCGACGTGATGTGGTACGCGCAGGAACGGTTCAAGCCCAGGGGGATGATCGACCTTGCCACCCTGACCGGGGCGATCATCATCGCGCTCGGGCACGAGAACACCGGGGTCTTCTCGAACAACGACGATCTGTGCAACGCCTTCCTGGCGGCGGCGAAGGCGGAAGGCGAGGGCGCTTGGCGCATGCCGCTGGGCGAGGCCTATGACGCCAAGCTGAAGTCGCGCATCGCCGACATGATGAACGTGGGCGGCCGGGACGGCGGGGCGATCACGGCGGCGCAGTTCCTGCAACGTTTCGTCAAGCCCGAGACGCCCTGGTGCCATCTGGACATCGCCGGGACGGCGCTGCTGAAATCCGACTCCACGCTGGCCCCAAAGGGAGCGACGGGCTGGGGGGTGATGGCGCTGGACCGGCTGATCCGCGACCGGTTCGAGAGGTGAGGCTCCGCGCGCGCGTCCCGCGTCGCTCCTCGCCGGGCGGCGCCTTGGCGAGGAGACGTCTCACACGCACGACGGGCGGACCACGATGGGGACGGTGATGTTCTTCCACCTGATGCAGTCGGCCCCGGCCGACACGCTGGCGGTCAACGCGCCGCGCGCTCTGGCTCAGGGCTGGCGCGTGATGGTGCGCGGCACTGACCCCGCGGCGCTGGACCGGCTGGATCAGGCGCTTTGGCTGAAGGGGGCCGCGGAAGGGTTCCTGCCGCACGGGATCGAGGGGGGGCCGCATGACGCGGACCAGCCGGTGCTTCTGGGCCTCGGGGGGCCGACGAATGGCGCCAGGGTGCTGGCGCTGATCGACGGGGCCGAGGCGACTGATGCAGAGATTGCCGCGATGGAGCGGGTCTGGGTGCTGTTCGACGGCAATGACCCGGATCGTCTGAGCGCCGCGCGCACCCAGTGGAAGGCGATCACCGGCGCCGGCCATGCGGCGCAGTACTGGTCAGAAGAGTCCGGTCGGTGGGAAAAGAAGGCAGAGAAACCCGCGCCGGGCGCGACCTGATCAGCCCTGCCGCAACCGCCGCGCAACCTCGGGCGCGAAATAGGTGAGGATCCCGTCGCAGCCTGCCCGCTTGAACGCCATCAGGCTTTCCAGCATGGCCTTTTCGCCGTCGATCCATCCGTTCTGCGCCGCAGCCCGGATCATCGCATATTCGCCCGAGACCTGATAGGCGAAGGTCGGCGCGCCGAAGGTCTCTTTCACCCGGGCGCAGATGTCGAGATAGGGCATCCCCGGCTTGACCATCACCATGTCGGCGCCTTCGGCCAGATCGCGCGCGACCAGCCGCAGCGCCTCGTCCCGGTTGGCGGGGTTCATCTGATAGGTCTTCTTGTCGCCCTTCAGCGCGCCCGAGGCGCCCACCGCATCGCGGAACGGGCCGTAGAAGGCCGAGGCATATTTGGCGGCATAGGACAGGATCGCCACATCCTTGTGCCCCGCCGCTTCCAGCGCGGCCCGCATCGCGCCGATCCGCCCGTCCATCATGTCCGAGGGACCCAGGATATCCGCCCCCGCCTCGGCCTGGGCCAGGGCCATCCGGACCAGCGCCTCGACGGTTTCGTCGTTCAGGATGATCCCGTCCACCACCAGCCCGTCATGGCCATGCGCGTTGTAGGGATCAAGTGCGACATCCGTCATCACCGCGATGTCGGGCACCTCGGCCTTGATCGCCCGGATCGCCCGGTTGGTCAGGTTCTCGGGGTTCCAGGCCTCTTCGCAGCCGGCTGTCTTCGCCTTCGGATCGGTATAGGGAAAGAGACAGATCGCCGGGATGCCAAGATCCCGGGCCTCGGCCGCGGCCGCGACCACGAGGTCAAGCGAAAGCCGCTCGACCCCCGGCATCGAGACAACGGGTTGACGCTGGTTCTGCCCGTCGCACAGGAAGACCGGCCAGATCAGGTCGCCGGCGGTCAGCACGGTTTCCTGCGTCAGCGCCCGCAGGGCCGGGGTCCGGCGCAGACGGCGCAGGCGCGTCAGAGGATAGGGGGCCTGGACGGGCTGCATGGCTGGCTCCTTCTTCCCGCGGCAAAGCAGGGACTTGCGGCTTCGCCTTCTGCCTGCCATGGAAAGGGTTCGGCCTCAAGTCGGCACTTGGGCCGCTGGCGGTTCGGCGAGGGAGAGCGGACAGAGTGGACGTCTTCGAAACGGCGCTTGAAGTGATCGACCTCCGGTCGTTCTCGAATCTCTGGTACTGGATCATGCTTGCTGTTCTCTGGTCCTCGGTCAGCCACTGGTCGCTGGGTGTGCCGCATGACATGGTGCAGCGCGCGCGCCGCGAAGGCGGGCAGGCGCTTGGCGATGTCGAGGATCTAGTGCGGATCAACGTCAACCGGATCCTGCACATCATGGACACCGGCGCGCTTCTTGTCGTCGGCCTTGTGGCCTTCTGGCTGTCAACGCTTCTGCTTCTGGGGTTCTATTACGGCATCGAGTTCGCCCAGGCGCTGGTGCTGCTTCTGGGGCCCCTGTCGCTGGTCCTCTGGGCCAGCGTGCGCGAATCCCGCCGGATCGCGGCCGGTGCCAACCGCGGCGAGGCGCTCTTGCGGCGGCTGACCGTGCATCGCCGGGTGCTTCAGGTCATCGGCATGGTCTCGATCGCCGTCACCGCCTTCTACGGGACCTGGCAGAACATCCGGGTCTCGATCCTGTACTGAAACCTCGCGGGCCGCGCAGATGACAGCCGAACGCATCCTGATGGGCGGGGCGCCCGAGGGTTTTGACGCCCGGATCCTTCAGCGCGAGCTGGGCCGGGGGCGACCCGTGGTGCATGTCGCGCGCGACGACAAGCGGGCCGAGGCGATGCGGGCTGCCCTTGCCGTGATGGCGCCCGGGATCGCGGTGCTGGACTTCCCGGCCTGGGACTGCCTGCCCTACGACCGGGTCAGCCCCAACCCCGAGATCTCGGCGCGGCGCATGGCGACGCTCGCTGCGCTGGCGGACGGGCTGGCGGGGCCCTTCGTGCTGCTGACCACGCTGAACGCCGCGACGCAGAAGGTTCCGACGCGCGAGGTGGTGCGGGCGGCCTCATTCCGTGCCACGGTGGGCGACAGGGTGGACGAGGCGCGGCTCCGGGGTTTCCTGTCCCGAATGGGCTTCACGCCGGTCTCGACGGTGGCCGAACCGGGCGATTACGCGCTGCGCGGCGGGATCGTGGACATCTTTCCTCCCGGGCGTGGCGGGCCGATCCGGCTGGATTTCTTCGGCGATGTGCTGGACGGCGCGCGGCGGTTCGATCCGGAAACGCAGCGGACCACGGAAAAGCTGAAAACCGTCGCGTTTTCCGCCGTTTCCGAGGTGATCCTCGACGAGGCCGCGATCGCACGGTTCCGGCAGAACTACCGCATCGCCTTCGGTGCAGCGGGGACGGACGATCCGCTTTACGAGGCCGTCAGCGCAGGCCGCAAGCACCAGGGGATGGAGCATTGGCTGCCCTTCTTCCATGAGCGGCTGGAGACGATCTTCGACTACTTGCCGGGCGCTTCGGTGGTGCTGGACGACCAGGTGACGGCCGCACGGCTGGCGCGGTGGGAGGGGATCGCGGACAGCTACGATGCGCGGCACGAGGCCATGGGGGCCAAGGGGCGGATCGATACCGTCTACAAGCCGGTGCCGGCCGAGGAACTTTATCTTGACGACGCAGCCTGGGAACAGGCGATCGCGGGGCACCGGGTGGTGCAGCTGTCGCCCTTGCCGCAGTCGCCGGGGCCCGGTGTCCTGGATGCAGGCGCGCGGGCGGGCCGAAACTTCGCGCCCGAGCGTCAGCAGGAGAAGATCAATCTTTTCGATGCCTTGGCCGAACATGTTCAGGCCCTGGCGCAGACGGCGCAGGTGGTCATCGCCTCGTGGTCCGAGGGCGCGCGCGAGCGGTTGAAGGGACTTCTGGCCGACAACGGCGTGACCGGCGCCAGGGAGATCGCGGATTTCCGCGAGGTGCCCGAGGGGAAGGGTGGGCTGTATCTGGTGGTCTGGCCGCTGGAAGCGGGGTTCGTGGCGCCAGGCCTGGCGGTGATCTCGGAACAGGACGTGCTGGGCGAACGGCTGACCGCAAAGCCGCGCCGGACGCGCAAGGCCGACAACTTCCTGCGCGAGGTGGACACGCTGTCCCCGGGCGATCTTGTGGTGCATGTGGAACACGGCGTGGGCCGCTATCTGGGGATCGAGACGATCACCGCCCTTGGCGCGCCCCATGCCTGCGTGGCGCTGGAATATGCCGAGAACGCAAAGCTTTATCTGCCGGTCGAGAACATCGAACTGCTCAGCCGCTATGGACATGAAGAGGGGCTTCTGGACCGCCTCGGCGGCGGGGCCTGGCAGGCGAAGAAGGCCCGGCTCAAGGAACGAATCAGGGAAATCGCCGACCGGCTGATGCGGGTCGCGGCCGAACGGGCCTTGCGCCATGCCCCGATCCTGGAGGCGCCGCATTCGATCTGGGAGGCCTTCGCCGCCCGCTTCCCCTATCAGGAGACCGACGACCAGCTTGCGGCGATTGCCGATGTGGTGGCGGACCTTCAGAAGGGGTCGCCCATGGACCGCCTCATCGTGGGCGATGTCGGTTTCGGCAAGACCGAGGTCGCGATGCGTGCGGCCTTCGTGGCGGCGCTATCGGGGATGCAGGTGGCGGTGATCTGCCCGACAACGCTGCTGGCCCGACAGCACTATCGCAGCTTTGCCGAGCGGTTCCGAGGATTTCCCATTTCAGTCAAACCCTTGTCCCGCTTTGTTCCAGCGAAGGAGGCCAATGCCACCCGGGCGGCGATGGCGGACGGGTCGGTGGATATCGTGGTCGGCACCCATGCGCTGCTGGCGAAGGGGGTGAGTTTCAAGAAGCTCGGGCTGCTGATCATCGACGAGGAGCAGCACTTCGGGGTTGCCCACAAGGAACGCCTGAAGGAAATGCGGTCGGAGGTCCATGTCCTCACCCTGACCGCGACGCCGATCCCCCGGACCTTGCAGCTGTCCCTGACCGGCGTGCGCGACCTGTCGATCATCGCGACGCCCCCGGTGGACCGGCTGGCGATCCGCACCTACGTTTCCGAATTCGACACGGTCACGATCCGCGAAGCGATTCTGCGCGAACGCTATCGCGGCGGGCAGACGTTCTTCGTCGTGCCCCGTATCGCCGATCTGCCCGAGATCGAGGATTTCCTGAAGACCCACGTCCCCGAGGCGACATATGTCATCGCGCATGGGCAACTGGCGGCGGGTGAGCTGGATGACCGGATGAACCAGTTCTACGACGGCAAGTATGACGTGCTGCTGGCGACGTCGATTGTTGAAAGTGGCCTGGATATTCCTGCGGCGAACACGATGATTGTCCACCGTGCGGATATGTTCGGGCTAAGCCAGCTGTATCAGATCCGGGGCAGGGTGGGGCGGTCGAAGACTCGCGCCTATTGCTATCTGACGACCAAGCCCCGCGCGCCGCTGACGCCGCAGGCGACGAAACGGCTGCGGCTTCTGGGCAGTCTCGACAGCCTGGGCGCGGGGTTCAACCTTGCCAGCCATGACCTCGACCTGCGCGGCGCCGGCAATCTGCTGGGAGAGGAGCAGTCGGGCCATATCCGCGAGGTCGGCTACGAGCTATACCAGCACATGCTGGAGGAAACGATCGCCAAGATTAAATCTGGCGAGTTGCAGGGGCTGACAAGTATCGACGACGACTGGTCGCCGCAGCTGAACCTGGGCGTGCCGGTGATGATCCCCGAGACTTACATCCCGGACCTCGACATCCGGCTGGGGTTGTATCGACGCCTGTCCTCGCTCACGACGAAGGTAGAGCTTGAAGGGTTCGCGGCCGAGCTGATCGACCGCTTCGGGCCGCTGCCGAAGGAGGTGAACACGCTGATGCTGATCGTCCGCATCAAGGCGATGTGCAAGCGGGCAGGGATCGCGCGGCTGGATGCCGGACCGAAGGGGGCGACGGTCCAGTTCCACAACGACAAGTTCGCCAATCCCGCGGGGCTGGTGGATTTCCTGAAGGCGCAAGGCCCGGCGGCGCGGGTGAACGGCAACCGGATCGTGCTTGCCGGCGAGATGAAAACGGAAGCCGACCGGATCAAGGGCGCCTTCAACATCGCCCGCGACCTGGCCGAGGTGGTGCGGGCGGGGCAGAAGGTCTAGGTTCGTCGCCTCGACCCGCTGGTGCGGCCGCCTCAGTCGCGCGGCTCGCCCAGCGCCGTCAGGGACAGGACCAGCGCCAGTCCGATCAGCCCGGCAACGCCGACAAGCAGGGGCAGGACAGTGCCGTTGAAGGCAAGGCCCACCGGGATCGCCAGCAGGACCGACCCCACCGTGGCCAGCGACGAGATGACCGAGGCGGCAAGACCCGCGATATGCCCGACGGGTTCCATGGCAAGCGCATTGAGGTTGCCGATGGTCAGGCCCATCATCGCAAAAAGCCCGATGCACCAGACCAGATGCACGGCAAAGGCCATGTCGCCCGCGACCCGCCCGCTGCCCAGCAGCGCCAGCGCGGCCAGCGTCAGGCCAATCTGGGCCGCATAGGTGCCGCGCACCACGCGGCGCATGCCCAGCGTCATCACGATCCGGCTGTTCAGCAGGCTGCCCGACATCGAAGCCACCGCGATGAGGGCGAACCACAGCGGAAAGCTGTCGGCGCGGCGGTGGACCGTCTCGAAGATCGGCTGGATGGAGGACAGCGTGGCGAACAGCGCGCCCAGCGTGAGGGTCTGCAACAGCGTCGAGACCAGGATGACCGGATGGCGGCCCAACTCGCGCGTGGCCCGGGCGAGGTCGCCCAGATGCAGGCTGCGCCGTGCCTCGGGCGTCAGCGTTTCGGGTTGGCGCAGGCCGAGCCAGAGCATGGTCAGCCCGGAAAAGGCGACATAGGCCAGGAAGATGGCATGCCAGTCGGCCAGGGCGATGATCCCCTGGCCCATCAACGGCGCGATGGCGGGGACGACGGTGAAGATCATCATCACGAAGGACATGATCCTCGCCATCTCGCGCCCCGAGAAGAGATCGCGGATCATCGCGACCGACACGGTGCGGGGGGCGGCCGAACCGATGCCCTGGATCAGCCGCGCGGCCAGCAGCACCTCCAGCGAGGGGGCGACATAGCAGGCCAGGGCCGCCAGCGCGTAAAGGCCCGACCCCGCCATGATGACGCGCTTGCGCCCGAAACGGTCGGAAAGGGGGCCGGCAAACAGGGTGCCAAGCCCCATGCCCAGGACGAAACTGGTCACGACCAGCTGCGCCGCGTTCGGTGCCTCGGGTGTCAGGGTCGCGGCGATGTCGGGCAGCGCGGGCAGCATCGCGTCGATGGAAATGGCGATGGTGGCGAAAAGCATCGCCATCAGCGCCACGAATTCGGTCTGGCTCAGCGGCTTGTCGGTCACCTGGACGGCTCGCGGCTGGCCAGTTCTTCGATCACCTTGCCCCAGATCTCGGGCGGCTGCGCGCCCGAGACCACATGGTGCTGTGCGACAAGGAAGGTCGGGACGGCGGTCACGCCCTTGCGGCGCGCGTCCTGGTCGCGCGCGGCGATGTCCTCGGCATCGGCGTCGGACCGCAAGAGCCGCAGGGTCGCCGCGCGGTCCATCCCGTTCTCGGCTGCGATCTCGGCCAGGGTCGCAAGGTCCCCGATATCGCGGCCTTGCGCCCAATAGGCGCGCATCAGGGCGTCGACCACCTGTTGCTGGACAGCCTCGATCCCGGCCCAATGGATCAGGCGGTGGGCATTCAGCGTGTTGGGCATCCGCTGCGGGAGATCGGGGTCGAGGTCCACCCCGGCGGCGCGGGCCACCTCGCGCAGGCGTTCGTGGATGGCATCGACCCGGGCCTTGCCGCCGAATTTCGCCTCAAGATAGCTGCGCTTTGCCACGCCCTCGGGCGGCATGTCGGGGTTCAGCTGGAAGGGATGCCACTGGATCCGGAACGGGTGGTCAGGGTGCTGCGCCAGCGCCCGGTCGATGTTGGCCTTGCCGACATAGCACCAGGGGCAGACCGGGTCCGAGAAGATGTCCAGCCGGACAGCGGGGCGGGTCATTCGGGTCTCCTGTAACGGGCGCCCAGGCCCTTGCGGATCACCTTGCCGGTGCCGGTGCGGGGCAGGGCGTCGAGGCGCTGGTAGTGCCTTGGCTGCTTCCAGCGGGCAAGGGCCTTTTCCGCGCATTCGCGCAGGGTGGCGAGGGCAATTTCGCAGGGCGCCTCGTAGAACAGCGCCAGGATCGTGGTGCCCGGGGTGGGCTCGACCTGCGTCGCGGCGCAGGCGGTCAGGGGAAGGTCGTGGAAGGCCGCCTCGATCTCGGCGGGCGAGACGCGGAAGCCGCCGGCGTTCAGAAGGTCGTCCCGGCGCCCGAGATGGGTGATGGCGCCGTCGTCCGCCATGACCGCCGCATCGCCGGTCCGGAACCAGGGGCCCTGCGGCGGCGGATGGCCGAGGTAGTGCCGCATCAGGCCGGGGTCGGCCGTGGATACGGCAAGCTCTCCGGCCGTGCCGCGCGGGACCGGATGGCCCGCATCGTCCAGGATCGCGAGATGGCGGCCGGGCTGGGGATAGCCGCTGGTCCCTTCGGGCGCCGGGCGCGCGGGCGAACCCGAAAGGTAGGTCGAGACCTCGGACATGCCAAGCGCCTCGTGCAGGTCGGTGCCGGTGCGGTCGCGCCACTGGCGGCGCAGCGCCGGGGGCAGGCTCTCTCCGGCGGAAAGGCCGTGGCGCAGGCGGGGCAGCGGCGGCAGGTCGGCGCGCAGCAGCTGACGGTAGACGCCCGGGGCGGCGGCAAGGATGCTGGCCCCGGCCCGGGCAAGAAGCGCGGGAAGCTGCGGGGCCGGGGTCCCGGCGGCGGGGATCAGCGCGGTCGCCCCGACCGTCCAGGGATCGAGAAGCCCGGTGCCGAGCGTATAGGTCCAGTTCAGCGCACCCGCATGAAGCAGACGGTCGGCCTCCTCCAGCCCTTCCCAGTGCCGGTGCATGGTCTGGCGGGCCAGGATCGCGCGGTGCGCGTGACTGACGGCCATTGGCGCGCCGGACGTGCCCGAGGTGAAGACGATGTAGGCCTCGCGGTCGGGGTCGCCGAGGTGAAGATCCGCAGGCGGAAGCCGCGACCACCCGGCCAGATCGGGGGGCACAAGCGGGGCAGGGTGGTCGGGCAGGGCAATGCCGGGTTCGGCCACGATGAGCCGTGGCCGGACCAGGGCGGCAAGCCAGGTGATCTCGCCTTGCGTCAGGGCGGCAGAGGTGGGGACCGGGACAAGACCGGCCCAGATCGCACCGAGGTAAAGGATCGGGAAGGCCAGACTGTTGCCCAGGCGAAGAAGAATCCGGTCGCCGGGGGCCAGGCCCATGGCGACCAGCGCGCCGGCGCAGCCCCGCGTCAGGCGCAAGAGTTCGGCGTAGCTGAGGGTTTCGTCACCTTCGGGGTGCAGCAGCGTCAGGGCCGGCTTGTCCAGCACCGAGGCGCGGGCCAGGACATGGCCGGCAAGGTTGAAGGCCGGGGGCGCAACCGGGAACGGCCGGGTGTCGATTTCGGACAGCATCGGCAAGGGGTAGGGGGGCTTGCCGGCAGTTGCAAGCGCGACGGCGCTGATCTATCCCGAAGCCATGGCCCTGACCGATCCGAAAAGCATGATCCGCGTGGCGCGCGAGGCCGGGACCGGCGCCGAGGGCGAGGCCCACGTCGAACCGCTGAACCTTGGCGAAAGGGTCCGCGACCTGCGCCGTTCGCGCGGCTGGACGCTGGAGGAAGCCGCGGTGCGGGCGGGCTTGGCGCGCTCCACGCTGTCGAAGATCGAGAACGGGCAGATGAGCCCGACCTATGATGCGCTGAAGAAGCTGGCCGGGGGGCTGGCGATTTCGGTGCCGCAGCTGTTCACGCCGCCGTCCAGGCCGCAGGTCATGGGGCGGATGGCGGTGACGAAGGGCGGAGAGGGCCAGGCCCAGGCCACCGCGACCTACGAGCACGAGCTTCTGGCCGCCAGCCTGACGAAGAAGCAGATGCTGCCCTACCGCGCCACGATCCGGGCGCGGGACCTGGAGGAGTTCGACGGCTGGGTCCGGCACGACGGCGAGGAGTTCCTGTATGTCCTTACCGGGGTGATCCGGCTTTACACAGAATTCTACGAACCCGTCGACCTGCGCCGGGGCGACAGCGCCTATTACGACGCGGCGATGGGGCACAATGTCATCAGCCTGTCGGAAGACGACGCGACGATCCTCTGGGTGACCTCGCTGGTGTGACGCAGCCGCCGACCGGCAGCGCGGGCGCCCTCAGAAGATCTCTTGCACCTTGCGCGCCCCGGCCGAGACATCCTCGCCCATGCCCGCCACGGTGTTGCAGCCCGCAAGCACCGCCAGTGCAGCCAGAATCAGCAGCTTTTTCATGCCCTTGTCCTACCCTTGCGTTTCCTACTGTTCCGCCTGCCACCAGGTGTCGGGCAGAAAGCCCGTCCAGTCACCATAAAGCGGAATTCTTTCCGGATACCTGAGCTTGGCCGAATAGGCCAGCCGCGAGCGGTCCGAATACCAGATCGGAATCACGTAGCGGCCCGAGGTCAGCACCCGGTCCAGCGCCCTGGTCGCGGCGATGAAGCCTTCGGCATCGGGCGATTCCAGCATCGCGGCGATCATCGCATCGACGGCCGCAGAGTTCACGCCCATCCAGTTCCGCGTGCCCGGCTCGGTCGCGCTGGCCGATCCCCAGTAGAGCAGCTGCTCGTTGCCCGGCGACAGCGACAGCGACCGGATGTAATGGGTCACGTCGAAGTCATAGGCGCTGGTGCGCTCCTTGTACTGCGCATCATCGACCTTGTTCAGCCGCGCGCTGATGCCCAGCGCCTTCAGCGCTTCGATATAGACCTCGGCGACCGAGGCCATCTCGTCCTGGCCGGTGACAAGAAGGATCTCGAAGCTGAAGGGCTCGCCCGCGGCGTTCTTCAGCGCCCCGTCGCTGCCCACGGTCCAGCCGGCCTCTTCCAGCAGGGCGGTCGCGGCGCGGATGTTCCTGCGGTTGGCCTGGGTGCCATCGGACACGGGCAGCGCATAGCCCTCGATCGCCCCGGGCGGCAGATCGGCCCGGAACGGCTCCAGCAGTTCCAGCTCGCGGCCCGTCGCCGGCGTGCCCGGTTCCATCCCCAGGAAGGAATTGCCGAAATAGGACGGGATCCGCGGCAGCAGTCCGCCGTTCAGGGTCTGGTTGATGAATTCGAAGTTGAAGGCCAGGATCAGCGCCTCGCGCACCCGCCAGTCCGCAAACAGCGGCCGGCGGGTGTTCATCGCGAAACCCTCGATCCCCGAAGGCCGGCCATGCGGGATCTCGGCCTTGACGATCTCGCCGGACTGGATGGCGGGGAAGTCGTAGGAGGACAGCCATTTCGCGACATTCGCCTCGCGGTAGGCCGAGAGCTGCCCTGCCTTGAAGGCCTCGAAGGTCGCCTGCGGGTTGGCGAAATAGTCGTAGCGGATCTCGTCGAAGTTCCACAGACCGCGGTTGAAGGGCAGGTCCTTGCCCCACCAGTCGGGATTGCGGCGGTAGGTGACCTGCACGCCCAGTTCCGAACTGGCCAATGTATAGGGCCCCGAGCCGATCGGCACTTCCATCGTGGCCTCGGCGAAATCCTTGCCTTCCCATTGCGCCTTCTTCAGCACCGGGCGCAGGCCCAGGATCAGCGGCAACTCGCGGTCCTCGGTGTTGAAGGTAAAGCGGACAGACCGCTCGCCGGTCTGCTCCATAGAGGCGATCTTCTTCCACGCCGCGGCATAGCGCGGGTTGCCCTCGGTCCCCAGCGTCTCCATCGACCACATCACGTCCGCGACCGTCACGGGCGTGCCGTCCGAGAATCGGGCCTCGGGGCGCAGGGTGAATTCGACGTAGGTGCGGCCCGCGTCGGTATCAATCGATTCGGCCAGCAGACCGTAAAGCGAGAAGGGCTCGTCATAGTTCCGACCCATCAGCGTCTCGACCGTCAGGGTCGAGATCCCCAGAGCCGGGCGGCCCTTGGTCACGAAGGGATTGAAACTGTCGAAGCTGCCCGATTCGCCCCAGCGGTAGCTGCCCACCTTGGGCGCATCGGGGTTGACCTGGGGCAGGGACACAAAATCCGGGGGGAGCGCGGGGTCACCATACATAGCTATGCCATGCATCGGCTCTGCCGATGCGGTTGCGGCAAGAACGGCCAGCACCGCCGACAGTCTGAAACCAAGCAAACCGGCCCTGTTCACCCGTGTCATTCCCCCTCGCTCCCCTCTCCTGCGGTTGTATGTGGCAAGACTAGGACGGAGATTGAATCAATTCAAACTTTTAGCTTGGCCATCGGCAGAGAGGGGACTATAAACACCTTACTGCTCGATAGGTTTCTTGCCTGTATGAAACCTGCCTCAAAGACTGAACGCCGGCCTTGCGCCGGCGTTTTTTTATCTCTCACCCGTGACTTCCGTTCCCCTGCAAGGCATGCCATGCTTTTGCATGTGCAGCATCTGGAGGCTTGGATGACACTTTCGGGCAAGCGGGCGGTGGTCACGGGATCGAACTCCGGAATCGGGCTGGGCGTTGCCGAGGCGCTGGCGGCGGCCGGGGCCGAGGTGATTCTCAACAGCTTCACCGACCGGCCCGAGGACCACGCGCTTGCCGCCGAACTGGGCGCGCGCCATGGCGTCCCGGTGCGCTATATCCCGGCCGACATGTCCAAGGGGGCCGAATGCCGCGCGCTGGTCGAAAAGGCCGGGGGCTGCGACATCCTGGTCAACAACGCCGGCATCCAGTTCGTCTGCGCGGTCGAGGAGTTCCCGGTCGAGAAATGGGACGCGATCCTCGCGATCAACCTGAGCTCGGCCTTCCACACCACGGCGGCGGCCTTGCCGGGGATGCGGGCGAAGGGCTGGGGGCGGATCGTCAACGTGGCCTCGGCGCACGGACTGACGGCCAGCCCGTTCAAGTCGGCCTATGTCGCGGCCAAGCACGGCGTGGTCGGGCTGACCAAGACCGTGGCGCTGGAGGTGGCAGGGCAGGGCATCACCTGCAACGCGATCTGCCCGGGCTATGTGTTGACGCCGCTGGTCGAGGCGCAGATCCCCGAGCAGATGAAGGTCCACAACATGGACCGCGAGACGGTGATCCGCGAGGTGATGCTTCAGCGTCAGCCCTCGCGCCAGTTCGCCACGGTGGAACAGATCGGCGGCACCGCGGTCTATCTGTGCAGCCCGGCGGCGGATCAGGTGACGGGCACCACGATCTCTGTCGATGGCGGCTGGACGGCGCTGTGAGGCGACAAGATCCTTCGAAGGATTTCGCAGATCTTTTCGAAAAGATTTGCAGGGCCCGGACATGAGGCGGGTCAACCTGGCCCTGCAGGGCGGCGGGGCGCATGGCGCCTTCACCTGGGGGGTGCTCGACCGGCTGCTTGAAGAGGACGACCTGGAGATCGCGGGCATCTCCGGCACCTCGGCCGGGGCGCTGAACGGGGCGGCGCTGAAATCCGGCCTGATCTCCGGGGGCAGGGGGGCGGCGCGCAAGCGGCTGGACCGGCTCTGGACCCAGGTCGGCGAGATCGGCGATTTCCGCATGCTGCCCTGGATCGCCCCCTTCCTGCCCGCGATCCGCTTCTGGCAGACCACGACCGCCGCCCTCTTGCCCTTTTCGCCCCAGGCCATCGCGGCGCAGCTTTATTCGCCCTATGTCATGGGCTCCCGCTGGACGAACCCGCTGGAGCCGGTGGTGCGCGACCTGGACTTCACCCAAGTCTGTGCCGCCGAGGGACCTCGGCTTTTCGTCAGCGCGACCAATGTGCGGACCGGCAAGATCAAGGTGTTCCAGGGCCAGGACATCGGCCCCGAGGCCCTGCTGGCCTCGGCCTGCCTGCCCACGGTGTTCCAGGCGGTCGAGATCGGCGGCGAGGCCTACTGGGATGGCGGCTACACCGGCAACCCGGCGCTGTTTCCGCTGTATGAACCGGACCTGCCCGATGACATCCTGGTCGTGTCGATCAACCCGATGCGGCGGGACCAGGTTCCCGACACGCCGCTTGAAATCCAGAACCGGATCAACGAGATCAGCTTCAACGCCAGCCTTCTGGGCGAGCTGCGCGCGATCAACTTCGTCCGGCGCCTGATCGCCGAGGGCCGGATGGAGCGCGGCAGGATGAAGGCTGTCAACGTCCAGCTGATCTCGGATGAGGGGCTGATGAACAGCCTGACCGCCGATTCCAAGCTGGCGCCGACCCCGCTGCTGCTGTCGCGGCTGAAGGCAGCCGGACGGGCGGCGGCCGAACGGTTCCTGACCGGGGGCGGCGCGAAGCCTGGCCTGGAAGGCACGGACCTGAAGGGGCTGCTCGGCTAGGCCGCGCTGTCCTTCGGCAAGGGGTAGACCAGCCCACCCGAGACGATCAGTTTGGCCGCGTCGTCAACGCCCATGTCCATCACGATCAGGTCCTGGGTCCGGACGAACAGCAGCATCCCGCTGGTGAAGGGCGTAAGGCCGACAAAGACGGCCGACATGTCGGGGCCAAGCCTTGCCAGCCGGTCGGCCAGTTCTCCCTTCGGCCGGGTGGACAGGAATCCCAGCGCCCATGAGCCGGGACGGGGAAACTCCACCAGGACGACCTTGTCGAAGCTTTTCTCCTTCTTGTTGAAGAAGGTTTCGGCCACCTGCTTGATGGCCCCGTAGACCGACCGGACCACGGGCATCCGGTCCACCAGTTCCTCGCCCGAACGGATGATCGACCGCCCGATCAGACCCTTGGCCAGCCAGCCGATGATGATGGTGACGACCAGAAAGACCAGCACACCGACCCCGCGGACCGGAAATTCGTAGTCCGGGCCGAACCAGCGCAGGATGACCGCGTTCGGCTGCCAGTAGGCGGGAATCAGGGGCAGGATCCAGCCGTCGATCCAGCCGATCACCGCCCAGACGAAATAGATCGTCAGCCCGATCGGCAGCACGACGACCAGGCCGGTCAGAAAGCTCGCGCGCAGTCCGGCAAGAAAGCCGCGGCGGTTTGTCGTGGTGGGTTCGGTCACGGATGGGTCCCCTTCGCGGCCTATCTAGGGGTTCTGCCGCAGGCTTCGCAAGCATGCCTGTGGAAGATCGCGGGAAATTCAGCCCGGTGCGGCCAGTTCCCGGGCAATCGCGGCGGCAAGGCGGGCATTGTTCAGAACCAGCGCGATGTTGGCCGTCAGCGAGCGGCCCTCGGTCAGGTCGAAGATGCGCTGCAAGAGGAAGGGCGTGACCGCCTTGGCGGCGATGCCCCGGGCTTCGGCCTCGGCCAGCGCGGCCTCGATCTGCGGCATGATCTCGGCGCGAGGGATTTCGGCCTCGATCGGGATCGGGTTCGCGATCAGCTGGCCGCCTGGCAGGCCAAGGCGGCCGCGCAGACGATGGGCGGCGGCGATATCGGCGGGGTGGTCCATCCGCAGGGGCGCGCGCAGGCCCGAACTGCGCGACCAGAAGGCGGGAAAATCGTCCTGGCCGAAGGCGATCACCGGCACGCCCAGGGTTTCCAGCACCTCCAGCGTCTTCGGCAGGTCGAGAATCGCCTTCGCGCCGGCAGCAACCACGCTGACCGCAGTTTCGGCCAGTTCGCGCAGGTCGGCCGAGATGTCGAAGCTGGTCTCTGCACCCCGATGCACCCCGCCGATCCCGCCGGTGGCAAAGACCCCGATGCCCGCCAGATGCGCACAGATCATCGTGGCGGCGACGGTGGTCGCCCCGGTTCCGCCGCTGGCCAGGCAGGCCGCAAGGTCCGCGCGCGACAGCTTGGCCACGCCCTTCGCCTGACCCAGCGCGTCAAGCTGACGGTCGGTCAGCCCGATATGGATCCGGCGGTCCATGATCGCGATGGTCGCGGGAATGGCACCTGCGGCGCGCACCTCGGCCTCTACCCGGCGCGCTGTTTCCACGTTCTGCGGGAATGGCATGCCATGGGTGATGATCGTGCTTTCAAGGGCCACGATCGCCGCGCCAGCGGCACGGGCTTCGGCCACTTCGGGCGAGAAGGTGAGGGGCAGGGTCATGAACCGATATCTCCCGAGACATAGGTTGCGGCGGCGCGCAGCGCCTCGTCCAATGCGGACTGGCGGTCGGCGCCGCGGCGTTCGGCCACCAGATGCGCGGCCATGAAGGTATCGCCCGCCCCGGTGACCCGCGTGACAAGGACCTGCGGCGGCTGGCCCGTGATGACGCCCTGACCTCGGCGTCCCTCGGCGGCAGGCGCGCCGCCGTTGGTCACCAGCACCCGTCCCGCCCCCCGCGCCAGCAGCGCCTGTGCGGCCTCGGCTGCCGTGGCGGCTTCGCTGCGGGCCAGGATGTTGGCCTCTTCGAGGTTGACATAAAGCGTTGCCGAGGGGTGGTTCAGCAACGGCAGCAGCCGGCCCGCCTTGCCCGGGGACGCCGGGGCCACGCGCAGGTCGGCCCGCAGGAACAGCGGCGAGACGGCGATCTCGGCCAGCAGGCCCTCGGTCAGGTTGCCGTCCAGCGCGATGGGCCCGGACCAGGGCGCGACCTCGGTTCCCAGACGGCCATCGGCCAGCGGGCGCAGGATCTTGTCGCCCGCGGCCTCCAGCGAATGGGCATCCGCGATGGCCGCGACCAACCCGTTCGCGCCCTCGATGGCCATGTAGCGGTCGGTGGGCAGGTCGTCGGACCGGTAGACCGTATCCGTCCCCAGCCCCAGCCGGTCGCAGGCGGCAATCAGCTCGTCGCCCTCGGCGTCCCGACCGACGGCGGTAAGCAGGGCAGGGGTCATTCCGAACCGCCGCAGCGTCATCGCGATGTTCATCGCCACGCCCCCCGGCAGGCGGGTGATCCGCCCCGGCACGTCGGAGCCTAGCCGCATCGAGGTGGGCGAGCGGCCGATGATGTCCCACAGGACCGAGCCGATGCAGAGAATGTCAGGCGCCATGCGCGCCTTCTGCCTTGTTCCGACAGGCAGGGTCAACCGCTCTTGCAGCCCGCGTCGGCGCCCGAAGGACCAGCCATGGCGCCGCCCAGGCGGAAAGCGAATTGCTGACAGCTTCACTCGCCTATAGGATGCAGCCGATGTCCGGTCCGAGTGTTGAAACGACGGCATTTCCACGGAGGCCTTGCTGATGTCCGATGTCTTTCCAGGCTGGTATGCGAAGCCGTCCGGGGTGGTCCGTGACCGCCCGAAACGCGGCTACTGGGTGATCGGTGTGCGAATCGTCGATCCGGTGCGCTATTTCAACCTGCTTGAGATCGCCGAGGAGACGATCGACTATCTCGGTGGCCGGATCGTGATCCGCAGCCCGGCGGTGACGGTTCTCAGCGGCTCGCTTCCGCCGCGTCTTCTGGTGGTTGAGTTTCCCAGCCTCGACCGTGCCCGCGAGGCCGTCGACGAGGCCGCCCTGAAGATCGGCGAGGGACTGTTCGACGGTGTGGCGGAATTCGACATGGCCATTGCCGAGGGCTACCACGATTTCGGCTGACGTCGGCCCGGCCGTCCGCGTGTCACGCCGCCCCTTGCGCCAGGGCCGCATCCCGTCTATATGCGCGCCACTTCACAGGTGTCGTCGGGGCCGATGCGGGGAGAAATCCCGTGCGGTCCACCGGTTGCCCCGGATCAGGTCCGGGGTGAAGACGGCGGCGCCGAGGTTCAAACCGGAAAAGGACAAGGCATGGCTCTTCCCGAGTTCACCATGCGTCAGCTCTTGGAAGCTGGCGTTCACTACGGCCACCAGACCGCCCGCTGGAATCCCCGCATGGCGGAATACATCTACGGTGAGCGCAACGGTATCCACATCATCGACCTGACGCAGACCGTTCCGCTGCTGGACCAGGCGCTGAAGGTCGTGCGCGACACCGTCGCCAAGGGCGGCCGCATCCTCTTTGTCGGCACCAAGCGTCAGGCCCAGAAGCCGATCGCCGAAGCCGCCGAGAAATGCGCGCAGTATTACATGAACCACCGCTGGCTCGGCGGCACGCTGACCAACTGGAAGACCGTCTCGCAGTCGATCCAGCGCCTGAAGCAGCTGGACGAAATCCTTGGCGCGGGCGGCGAAGGCCTGACCAAGAAGGAACGCCTGGGCATGGAGCGTGACCAGGCCAAGCTGCAAGCCAGCCTTGGCGGCATCCGCGAGATGGGCGGGGTGCCGGATCTTCTGTTCATCATCGACGTGGGCAAGGAAAACCTGGCCGTGCAGGAGGCCCAGAAGCTGGGCATCCCGGTGGTGGCCGTGGTCGATACCAACTGCTCGCCCAAGGGCGTGACCCATGTCATCCCGGGCAACGACGACGCGGCCCGCGCCATCGCGCTGTACTGTGACCTGATCGCCCGTGCCGCGCTGGACGGCATGTCGGCCCAGATGGGCGCGGCGGGGGTCGATCTTGGCGCGCTGGAAGCGGCCCCGGTGGAGGAAGCGGTCGCCGCGGCCGAAGTCACCGCCGAGGCCTGATCGACTGTCTGCGTCACAAGACTGTCACCCGGCGGACCTAACTCCGCCGGGACATCTCTTTCAAGGAGTGAACCGATGACGATCACCGCTCAGATGGTGAAGGAACTGCGCGAATCGACCGGCGCAGGGATGATGGACGCCAAGAAGGCGCTGACCGAGACGAACGGCGACATGGAAGCCGCCGTCGACTGGCTGCGCACCAAGGGTCTGGCCAAGGCCGCCAAGAAGGCCGACCGCGTCGCCGCCGAGGGTCTGATCGGCGTGGCCGTGACGGACGGCCGGGGTGTTGCCATCGAGATCAACTCGGAAACCGACTTCGTTGCCAAGAACGAGGATTTCCAGGCGCTGGTGCGGGACGTTGCGAACGTCGCGCTGACCACCGGCGATTCGGTCGAGGTGGTGAAGGCCGCGCATCTGAACGGCAAGACGGTCGAGACGGTGATCCAGGAAGCCATCGCCCGCATCGGCGAGAACATGACCTTCCGCCGCCTGCATGTGCTGGAGGGCGACACCGTGGTGTCCTATGTCCACAACGCGGCGGCGCCCGGCATGGGCAAGATCGGCGTCCTGGTGGCGCTGAAGGGCGACAAGGCCAAGGCGGAAGAGATCGGCAAGCAGTTCGCGATGCATATCGCCGCGACCAACCCGCTGTCCTTGTCCGAGGCCACACTGGACCCCGCCGTGGTCGAGCGTGAGCTGGCCGTCCAGACCGCCAAGGCGCTGGAAGAGAACGCCGCCTCGGCCAAGCCGAAGCCCGAAGCCGTGATCCACAACAACATCATCCCCGGCCGGATGAAGAAGTTCCTGGCAGAGAACACGCTGCTGGGCCAGGCCTTCGTCATCAACCCCGACCTGACCGTGGAAGCCGCGGCGAGGGAAGCGGGTGTCGAGATCACCGGCTATGCCCGCGTGGCGGTCGGCGAAGGCATCGAGAAGAAGCAGGAAGACTTCGCTGCCGAAGTCGCCAAGGCGCTTCAGGGCTGAGACCCCGGACAGACAGGGCAGGGGGCCGCTGCGCATGCGCCGGCCCCCTTGCTTTCGGTCCGGTCCGGCGCCTTTCCCGGTTCGCCCTGCGCGACCGTCCGCAAATGCGTGCGGCGCGGTCCTGGGGAAAACCGCGCCGCATAGACTTGCCGCCACCGGGGAAAGAAATGGCAAGCAAGACGTCTTCATGCCGTCCGAAACCAACCTTCGGGACCGGGTGCAACGCGCCGGGTCCGCAATTGGCGCAACCTCGCGGCCATGTGCCCTGCTTTCACATGACCCAGGGTCAGGCGAGTAAGGAAAACCCTACCTTTGCGTCATCGTGCGGCCCGGGCGGTCTCCGGCGCCCGCTGGAAGATCATGTTGAGCAGCGCGCCCTTGGCCACGGCCTGCGCGGTGGTCTCGACGGCCAGCGCCTCGCGGGCGAGCCGCAGGTGCTTTTCGACCATGGCCGGGCTGACCCCCATCAGCAGCGCCACATCCTGCGTCGTCTTGCCGTCGGCCACCCATTCCAGCGCCTCGCGCTGGCGCGGGCTCAGCGCCCGGTGCCGCGACAGCTGGGGCAGGTGCACGATGGTCAGGTGCATCATGTTCGCCACCGCCAGGATCTCTTCGCGCCGCTCGGCAAAGATCGCCTCGACATACCCGAGGCTGACGCCGGGATCCGCGATCAGCCCGATGGCCCCTTTCGACCGCGACAGCACCTCGGGAAAGCTGACCGTGATCCCGGCTACGATCCCCATCGCGATGTTCTGCCGCACCGCCTCGGCCTCTTGCGGCGACAGCCGGCCCGCGGCATAGGCTTCGGCGACCCAGGACCAGGTGCAGATCCCCGCATTGGTCTCGGCCCAGCGGAACAGCGGGGTCTTGGCGTAGAAGCCGCCCTGGAAATAGCGCCTGACGTAATCCGCGTCGCAGGTGGACAGGAACAGCGCGTCGTCCGGATCGCCGATGGTCTTCTGGTGCATGAACCGGGTAAAGCCGTAGTTGACCCGCCCGAAGCCCAGACCGGAAAAATAGCCGGTCGCAAGATCCCAGGCATCGTCGATCCGCGCCGAGGCCGCGATCCGGTTCAGAAGCGGCAGAATCGTGGTGTCAGGCATGGCTGTCTCCCCTGTCGCTCGTGCCGCGCAGGGGTGCTTGACCCTGCGGCAGTCATGACATGAACGCCAGATACGGCAGATTTCCTTGGTTTGTCGAGGTGTTGCCCCGTCAGCGCAGCGTCAATTCGCCCAAGGGGCGAGACCAGTCGCCAAAGCGTGCGGCGTCCGGCGCGGGTTCGGGGCAGGGTGCCGCTTCAGGACAGGGCCGCCTCGGCCGCCGCCCGGATTGCCCGGATGTTCGCCCCATAGGCTGAGGGATGCTCTGCCGAGCCGCCCCTGAACACCGCGGCTCCCGCCACCAGCACGTCGGCCCCGGCCTGCGCAACCCGCGGTGCGGTCGCGGCCGAGATCCCGCCATCGACTTCGACATGGACAGGCCGATCACCGATCATCTGCCGCAGCCGGGCGATCTTGGCCAGCTGGCTTTCGATGAAGCCCTGGCCGCCGAAGCCCGGGTTCACCGTCATCACGCAGACCAGACCCACCAGGTCCAGAAGCTCGGCCACCGCCTCGACCGGGGTTCCGGGATTGATGGCGACGCCCGGCGTTTTACCAAGTGCAGCAATGGCTTGCAGCGTTCTGTGAATGTGCGGCCCGGCTTCGACATGCACCGTGATGTTGTCGGCGCCGGCCTTGGCGAAAGCCTCCAGATAAGGATCGACCGGGGCAATCATCAGATGCACGTCCATCACGCCCGCGATATGCGGCCGCAGCGCCGCACACATCGCCGGGCCGAAGGTCAGGTTTGGCACGAAATGGCCGTCCATCACATCGACATGCACCCAATCCGCGCCTTCGGCTTCAACCGCGCGACATTCGGCCCCGAAATTCGCAAAATCCGCTGCCAGTATGGACGGGGCGATCTTCAGGGTGCGGTCGAACATCGGGCAGGCTCCTTGCAGCGTCAGCGCCTCATATCCCGGCACCAGCGGGGTTTCCAGCGGTCAATACAGTACATAATATTGATTACACGAATAACGGATGCCGACAACCGTGCCCCGCCCTGAAACGGAAACGGCCCGGACATCCGCCCGGGCCGTCCTGCACGTTCGGCCGAACTCAGCCGACGAGTTCGAGGCCCGAGAAGAAGAACGCGATCTCGCGCGCGGCCGAAGCCTCGCTGTCCGAGCCGTGGACCGAGTTCTCTCCCTTGGACAGCGCGAATTCCTTGCGGATCGTGCCCTCGGCCGCCTGGGCCGGATCGGTCGCGCCCATGACTTCCCGGTTCTTCAGGATCGCGCCTTCGCCTTCCAGCACCTGCACCACGACCGGTTCGGAGGCCATGTAGGCCACCAGCTCGCCGTAGAAGCCGCGCTCCTTGTGTTCGGCATAGAAGGCGCCGGCCTGGGCGGGCGTCAGATGGATGCGCTTCGAGGCAATGACGCGCAGCCCCGCCTCTTCGAGCTTGGCGATGATCTTGCCGGTCAGGTTGCGCTTGGTCGCATCGGGTTTGATGATCGACAGGGTACGTTCAACGGCCATGGGGCTCTCCAGGAATTTGCGGCTTTGCGCCGGAATGGGACGCCGGGCTGCTACCACGCCCGCGCCGCGTTGAAAAGGTGCGGCGGCATTGACCTTGGCCAGAGGTTCAGGCACTTCCCCGGCCATGCTGAGGATCGAGGACATCACCTACAAGGTCGAAGGCCGCCCCCTGTTCGAGGGCGCCTCCGCGACGATTCCCACCGGGCACAAGGTGGGCCTCGTGGGCCGCAACGGCGCGGGGAAGACCACGCTCTTCCGGCTGATCCGCGGGGAGCTGGCGCTGGAGGGCGGCTCGATCACCCTGCCCCAGCGCGCCCGGATCGGTGGCGTGGCGCAAGAGGTGCCGTCCTCGGACACTTCGCTTCTCGACACGGTCCTTGCCGCCGACACCGAACGCGCTGCCCTGATGGCCGAGGCGGAAACCGCCCGGGATCCCCACCGGATCGCCGAGATCCAGGCCCGCCTTGCCGACATCGACGCCTGGTCGGCCGAAGGCCGCGCGGCCAGCATTCTCAAGGGCCTGGGCTTTGACGCTGCACAACAACTCATGCCCTGCTCGGCCTTTTCGGGTGGCTGGCGGATGCGGGTGGCGCTGGCGGGTGTCCTCTTTGCCCAGCCCGACTACCTCCTTCTGGACGAGCCGACCAACTACCTCGACCTTGAGGGCGCGCTCTGGCTGGAAAGCTACCTGCAGAAATACCCCCACACCGTCCTCATCATCAGCCACGACCGCGGCCTTCTGAACCGCGCGGTCCAGGGCATCCTGCATCTCGACAACCGCAAGCTCACCTATTGGCAAGGCGGCTACGACCAGTTCGCCCGCCAGATGGCCGAACGCCGCGCGGTCCTGCAAGCCGAGGCGAAGAAGGTCGAGGCGCGGCGGGCGCATCTGCAAAGCTTCGTCGACCGTTTCAAGGCCAAGGCGTCCAAGGCCGTGCAGGCGCAGTCGCGCGTGAAGATGCTGGAGAAGCTGACCCCGATCACCGCACCGGAAGAGGCGAAGAAGGTCGTCTTCACCTTCCCCAAGCCCGAGGAACTCGCCCCCCCGATCATCAACCTCGACGGCGCGGCGGTGGGCTATGGCGGCCCGCCGGTGTTGAAACGGCTGAACCTGCGCATCGACCAGGACGACAGGATCGCGCTCCTGGGCAGGAACGGCGAAGGAAAATCAACACTTTCCAAATTATTGGCTGGCAAACTTCAACCGTGCGCGGGCAAGCTGTCGCGCTCCTCCAAGCTGCGGATCGGCTATTTCGCCCAGCACCAGGTGGATGAGCTGCACCTCGACGAGACGCCCCTCCAGCACGTCATGCGCCTGCGTCCGGCAGAAGCGCAGCCGAAACTGCGCGCGCGGCTCGCGGGCTTCGGGCTGATGGCCGATCAGGCCGACACGGTCGTCGCCCGCCTGTCGGGTGGCCAGAAGGCGCGGCTCTCGCTTCTCCTCGCCACCATCGACGCGCCGCATCTTCTGATCCTCGACGAACCGACCAACCACCTGGACATCGAATCCCGAGAGGCGCTGGTCGACGCCCTGACCGAATACCCCGGCGCGGTGATCCTGGTCAGCCACGACATGCACCTTCTGGGCCTGGTGGCCGACCGGCTCTGGCTGGTCAAGGACGGCGCGGTGACGCCTTATGCCGAGGATCTGGAGGCCTACCGCCGCCAGCTTCTGGCCGGGGACGACGAGGTGAAAGCCCCCGCGCAACCCGTTGTGAAACCGAAGAAAGCCAGCCGGGACGAGATCAGCGCCCTGAAGGCCGAGGTCCGCAGATGCGAGGAGCGGCTGGCCAAGCTGAACGACATGCGCGACAAGCTGGCCAGCAAACTGGCCGACCCGGAGCTCTACCAGGATGCCCGCAAGGGCGAACTCGCCACCTGGAACGCCAAGTATGCCGAGGTGATGCAGGCGCTGGACAAGGCCGAGGCGCTGTGGCTGGACGCGCAAGAGAGACTCGAGGCTGCGGCCTGACTTTCGGACCGGCTTTCCGATCGCGCAGGTTCCGCTTCCCAAACCCGGAACAGCCGGGCTAGCCTTGCGGAAAAGGACCCGCAATGCCCGAAACCGCCTTCCTCATCACCGCCTTTGCCACGCTGTTCGTCGTGATCGACCCGCCGGGCCTGGTGCCGCTGTTCATCGCGCTCACCCGCGGCATGGGGCCGGAACGGCGCCGGGCGATGGCGCGGCGGGCCTGCATCATTGCGGCCTGCCTCCTTCTGCTGTTCGGGCTCGCGGGCGAGGCGATCCTCACCTTCATCGGCGTCTCGATGCCCGCCTTCCGCATCGCGGGCGGGATCCTTCTGTTCCTGACCGCGCTCGACATGCTCTTCGAACGCCGCACCCAGCGGCGCGAGGGGCAGCAGGCGGAGCCCGACCACGACCCTTCGGTCTTTCCGCTGGCGACACCGCTGATTGCCGGGCCCGGCGCCATCGCCACGATGATCCTGCTGGTCGGCCAGGCCGGGCCGGACTGGATCGCGACGATCTGGGTCCTCGGCCTCCTGATCCTGATGATTGCGGTGACCTACGCCTTCCTGCTCGCCTCGCCGCCGCTGGAGCGGTTGCTGGGCCGAACCGGGACCATCGTCATCACCCGGCTCCTGGGGATGCTTCTGGCCGCGCTCTCGGTGCAGTTCGTGATCGACGGTGTCCGGGGCACCGGGTTGATCGGCTGACCTTTCCAGGCGGCCCCCCTGCCCCCATATTCATCCCCAACCGGAGGTGCGGATGGACAGCGAGACACTGGCGCGCGTGGGCTATCTGGCCCTGATCCTGGTCGCCCTCGGCGGCTGGGTCATGGTTGAGTTCCGCCAGCGCATGGGTCAGGCGCTGCGGATGGCGCTGGCCTGGGGGATGATCTTTCTCGGCATGATGGCGGGCTACGGGCTGTGGCGCGACATCCGGCAGGACATCCTGCCGATCCAGTCCGTGCAGGACGGTGCGGTCGAAGTGCCACGGGCCGAAGATGGTCACTATTATCTGACCCTGCGGGTCGAAGGGACCGCGGTGCCCTTCATGGTGGACACCGGGGCCTCCGGGATGGTGCTGTCGGCGCGGGATGCGCGGCGGCTGGGGATCGACCCGGGCAGCCTGACCTATCTTGGTCAGGCCAATACAGCGAATGGCGTCGTCCGCACGGCGCGGGTCACGCTGAAAGACGTCGAACTGGGTCCGTTCCGGAATGACAGTTTCCGTGCCCTCGTCACCGAGGGCGACCTTGACCAGTCGCTCCTCGGGATGGATTACCTTGGCCAGTTCCGCATGGAATTCGCCGGCGGCAAGCTGATCCTGCGACAGTAGTTCCCGGCCGCGACCTGGCCGGTCTTGCCTTGCCGATCCCTTATTCCCAAGGGGGTGGGCGCTGACATTCACCCTTCACGAGCGGCGTTGCGGCGTCTGCCGCGCTCTCAGCCAAGCAGGCTCTGCACCGTGTTCGTCAGGTCGCCCAGCGAGAAGGGCTTCGGCAGGAAGACCGAGTTCGGCACCCGGGCCTGATCCTCGGCCAGCCCGTCGTCGGCATAGCCCGACATGAAGATCACCTTCACCCCCGGCCGGTCCAGATGCGCCCGGCGCACCCAGGCCGGGCCGTCCATGCCCGGCATCACCACATCGGTCACGAAAAGATCGACATGCAACGTCTTGTCCTCAAGCCGCGCCAGCGCCTCCTCGGCGCTGGCTGCCTCCAGCACGGTATAGCCGCGCATGGTCAGCGCCCGCGCGGCAAAGGCGCGGACCGAGGCCTCGTCCTCGACCAGCAGCACCACGCCCTCGCCCTTGCGCGTGGCCACCCGGCGCGGCTCGGCCGGCTTTGCGTCCCCCGCCTCGCCGTCAAAGACCGGGAAATACAGCGAGAAGGTGGTGCCCTTCGCCACCTCGGAATCGACGAAGATGAAGCCGCCGGACTGTTTCATGATGCCATAGGCCATCGACAGGCCAAGCCCGGTGCCCTCGCCGATGCGCTTGGTGGTGAAGAAGGGCTCGAAGATCTGGCGCAGCTGGTGTTCGGGGATGCCGATGCCGCGGTCCACCACCCGGATCACCGTGTAGTCGCCCGCCGGCACCGTGGCGCGGTCGCGCATCAGGGGCTCGGTCAGGGTCACCGGCTCGGTCTCGATCCGGACTTCGCCGCCCTCGGGCATCGCATCGCGGGCATTCACCACGAGGTTGATCAGCACCTGCTCGATCTGCCGCTTGTCCGCCCGGATCCGGCCCAGCGGCCGCCCCCCCTCGCGCGCCAGATGCACCAGCGACAGGTCCACCTTCTCGACCATCAGCCGGTTCAGAAGATGGATCAGGTCGGCCAGCACATCCTCGAGGTCCAGCACTTCGGGGTTGAGCGTCTGCTTGCGCGAGAACGCCAGCAACTGCCCGACCAGCGAAGCGGCGCGGTTGGCGTTCTGCCGGATCTGTTCCAGATCGGCAAAGTCGTTGTCCTCGCGGCCGTGTCGCAGCAGCAGCAGGTCGCAATGGCCCGAGATCGCGGTCAGAAGGTTGTTGAAGTCATGTGCGATACCGCCCGCAAGCTGCCCGATTGCCTGCATTTTCTGGCTTTGCGCGAACTGCGCCTCCAGCGTTTTCAGCCGCGTCGCATCGTTCAGGATCGCCAGCGCGCCCAACCGGCCGCCCTCGACATAGCGGCGCAGCGTGATCTGGAGAAAGCGCTCCTCCTCGCCGCGCAGGCGCAGGACTTCGGACCCGCCGGGATGGCGCCCCGCCGTGACATCGGCCAGCCATTCCGAGACCGGCCGGCCCAGGCCCTCGAACAGGTCGTGGAACATGGCCGACCGGGTGTCGCCGTTCCACATCAGCTCGCGCGCGGCCAGGTTGGCCGACCGCATCACCCCGTCCGGCCCGAAGGTCAGGATCGGGACCGGCACCTCTTCCAGATCGGCGCCGACCGTGACGACCGGCGCCGGTTCGGCCGCCGCTGGCGGGGGCAGATCGGAGTGCAAGGGCAGATCCTCGGCCCGCCAGAAGAACTGCCCCGGACCCGCGCGATGCACCAGAAGGCGCAGCACCGAGGCCCGACCCGGCAGATCCTGCTGCGCCGCGCCTGCGATCTCGGCCTGCTTCTGCAGGCGCAGAAGCAGCTCGCCCGGCGCAAGCACCCGGTCCCCCAGCGCCGCGTGCAGCGAGACGGCATCCTTGCCAAAGCGCGTCTCGGCCGCCTCGTTGCGCAGGATCACCCGCCCCGCCGCATCGGTCAGGAAACAGGCCGCCGGATCGTCGGCCATCAGCAGGAAGGCAAGCTGGCCCCGCCTCTCGTTGCGGGATTGCGTCTGCCATCCGCGCAGCACCAGCCCGAGGGCAAGGCAGAACAGCACCAGCCCGACAAAGCCCGGAAGTGGCGACCCCTCGCGCCAGAACGCGATCCAGGCCAGTACAAGGCCCGATCCGATGCCCGCCAGCACCAGCGGGAAACCTGTCTGCGTCCCTTCCCGAACCTCGACCCCGGTCAATTGCCTGCATACTCCGAAATGCGCTGCCCGCTTCCTGATGCCGACGAAAATCGCCGGAAGGGGTTAAGGCATGATTAACCGATGTGCTGCGCAGGTCTAGGTTGAGTTGCGAAAATCATCTTCTCTGAAAGATTGAAAGGTGAAAACCGTCGCCGCCTTGCAACGGGGTCAGGGACAGCGCGCTTTCGCAGTGAAATGCGGGGTGGCGGTCCAGGAAGGCGCGGGCCTGATCACCATTCTCGCGGCGCAGAAGCGAGCATGTGGCATAGGCAAGCACCCCGCCCGGGCGCAGCATCGGCGCCACGCGGTCCAGGATATGAGCCTGGGTTTCCACAATGCGGTCAAGCCCTTGCGGGGTGAGATTCCACTTGCCTTCCGGGTCGCGCCGCCAGCTGCCCGATCCCGAACAGGGCGCATCGACCAGGATCAGGTCATAGGGCGCCCCGGCCTCGGGCCGGTCGGTCAATGTGACCTGCACCCCCGCCCGCCTGGCCCGTTCGGGCAGGTCCGCCATGCGCCGCGGGTTTGCGTCATGGGCGTATAGCCGCAGCCTTGCCCGGGCCGCCATGGCCAGCGTCTTGCCGCCGCCGCCCGCGCAATGGTCCAGCACCGTCATGCCATCCGCCAGCGGCAGCGCATCGACCACGGCCTGGCTCGAGACATCCTGCAACTCGACCAGCCCCCCGCGATAGGCCGCCGAGGCTTGCAGCCGGCGCGCGTTCCCGGTGATCTCCAGCGCGGTCGGCGACAGGGGATGCGTCCGGGTCGCGATGCCTTCGGCCGCCAGAGCGACCCGGGCGGCCGGCAGGTCGGCCTTGACCAGGTTCACCCGCAGAAAGACCGGCGCGCGGTGGCGCAGGGCTTCGGCGACCGGCCCGAGGTCGGGGCCAAGACTGTCGCGCAGGTCGGGGATCAGCCAGTCCGGCAGGTCCAGCGCCTCGACCGGATCAGGGCTGCGGCCGGTTTCCTCCGGCCCGGGCGGGGCCGGCGCATGGCCTTGACCCGAGAACAGCGCCTCCTGCCCGGCCGCGCGCATCAGGCCCAGGACCAGGCCGCGCCCGCTCAGCCCGCCGCCGATGGCCGCGGCCGAGCTTCTGCGCCGCAGGGCCTCGAACACCAGATCGCGCACCGCCGCCCGGTCGCTCGACCCGGCATAGCGGCTGGCCCGGCCCCAGTTGGTCAGCGCCCTCTCGGCCGGCTCTCCGCCCAGGACCCGGTCAAGGATCGAGATGGCCGCCGAGGCGCGTGCGCCGGGGGTCATCGGACCGGCTCAGCCGACGCGATAGTTCGGGCTTTCCCGGGTGATCTGCACGTCATGGACGTGGCTTTCCTTCAGCCCCGCCCCGGTGATCCGCACGAACCGGCATTTCGTCCGCATCTCGGCCACCGTCGCGCAGCCGGTATAGCCCATGGCCGCCCGCAGGCCGCCGACCATCTGGTGGATCACCGCTGCCGCCGAGCCCTTGTAGGGCACCTGCCCCTCGATCCCTTCCGGGACCAGCTTGTCGCTGGCCGCGTCCTTCTGGAAATAGCGGTCCGCCGAGCCGCGCGCCATCGCGCCAAGGCTGCCCATCCCGCGATAGGCCTTGAAGCTGCGGCCCTGCCACAGGATCACCTCGCCGGGGCTCTCGTCCGTCCCGGCAATCGCGGATCCCACCATCGCGCAAGAGGCCCCTGCGGCAATCGCCTTGGCAAAATCGCCGGAATACTTGATCCCGCCATCGGCGATGATCGGGATATCGCCGGCCGCGCGGGCCGAATCCATGATCGCGGTCAGTTGCGGCACGCCCACCCCCGCGACGATCCGCGTGGTGCAGATCGACCCCGGCCCGATCCCGACCTTCACCGCATCCGCCCCCGCGCCGATCAGCGCCCGCGTCGCCTCGGCCGTGGCCACGTTCCCGGCCACGACCTGCACCGTGTTCGACAGCCGCTTGATCCGCTCCACCGCCTTTGCCACGCCCTCGCTGTGCCCATGCGCCGTGTCGATCACCACCAGGTCCACGCCCGCGTCGATCAGCGCCTGGCTGCGTTCGAACCCCGCATCGCCCACGGTCGAGGCCGCCGCCACCCGCAGCCGCCCCATCTCGTCCTTGCAGGCGTTGGGGTTCAGCACCGACTTCTCGGTATCCTTCAGCGTCAGAAGCCCGGTCAGCTTGCCCTGCCCGTCCGTCACCAGAAGCTTCTCGATCCGCCGCGCCTTCATCAGGCTGATCGCCTCGGCCCGGTCCACCGGCTCGCGCAGCACCGCCAGGTTCTCGCTGGTCATCATCACCCGGACCGGCGTCCTGTCGTCGGACGCAAAGCGCATGTCGCGGTTGGTCACGATGCCCAGCACCCGGCCCGCCTCGTCCACCACCGGAAAGCCGGTGATCGCATAGCGCTCCATCAGCACCTTGGCGTCCGCCAGCGTCTGGTCCGGCGTCAGGGTGATCGGCTGATAGACCACGCCGGACTCGAACCGCTTCACCCGCCGCACTTCCCGCGCCTGCGCCTCGGGGTCGAGGTTGCGGTGGATCACCCCGATCCCGCCTGCCTGCGCCATGGCAATCGCCATCCGGGCCTCGGTCACCGTATCCATCGCCGAGGACAGCAGCGGAATGTTCATCCGGATCGCCCTGGTGACAAAGGTCGAGGTATCCGCTTCCGAGGGCAGGACGCTCGATGCCGCGGGCACCAGAAGCACGTCGTCAAAGGTGAGAGCCTCACGAATCTCCATAGGCGAACCCTCCGGGAGTTGGCGTCGTTTGGCGGTTCCCCTTTTCACGGGGCGCCCGGCTTTGCAAGGCCAATTCTGCCCTTGTCCGCGCCCGGCGACTGTGCAGAGTACCGCCGGAAACAGGGGGCAGGAAATGCGCGTCGCCATTGTCGAGAACACCCGGATCACCCACCACGGTCAGGTCGGCGTGGCGCTGCACGAACAGGCGGCGCTGATCGACCTCTACAAGCCCTGGTCCGGCCAACCCCTGCCCCGCAGCGTCGATGCCGATGCGCTTATCGTCTTCGGCGGCGAACAATCCGCGCGCGACGACCACACCCATCCCTACCTGCCCGACCTCGCGCGGCTGATGGCCGATTACACCGCGATGGACCGCCCGGTGCTGGGCATCTGCCTGGGCAGCCAGGTGCTCGCGCGCGCTTTCGGGGCCGAAAACCGGCTGGGAACCGCGCCGGAATTCGGCTGGGTCGATGTCAGCCTGACGGATGCGGGCCGCGCCGATCCGGTCCTGTCGCAGGTGCCGGATAGCTTCCCGATCTTCCAGTGGCATTCCGACACCTTCACCCTGCCCGAGGGCGCAGTCCACCTTGCCCAGAATCCCGCCGCGCGCCATCAGGCTTTCCGCATCGGTCGCGCTACATACGGCATGCAGTTCCATTTCGAGGCCAGCCGGCCCGTCGTGCGCGATTGGATCGCGTCCTTCCCGGAGGTGATCGACCGTATGCTCCCCGGCTGGATCGCGCGTCACCCGGATCTGGCCGCAACCCGCGGGGCCGAGGCCGATGCGCATGGGCTGGCGCTGGCGCGCGCCTGGGTCGCGTTGATCTAGGCCTCCGCCGCGTTGGTCCGGGCCGCGAGCTGCCCACCGGGCCACAGCTTCAGCACCCGCCAGGCGATCCAGGGATTCGCCACCAGCACGACAACCAGCAACCCCTGCCCCGCCCAGCCAAGCGCGCCGCCATGCAGCATCAGCGCGGTTGCGGCAGCCGAGAGCGGAAAGGTGAAGGCGCTCCACAGGGCCGAAAAGCCGGACACGGCGATCCAGCGCAACGCAGCGAAAAGCGCCAGCGCGATGACCAGCACCAGCCAGGCGAAAACCGAGGCGACCAGATGCAGGCCAAGCAGGTCGGCCGTTATGGCGAACAGGCTCGCCGGCGCCAGGTGGATCGCCAGCATCGGGCGCAACGGCGCCGGGGGGGTGCGGCAGGCCAGTTGCAGAAGGCTCGCCCCCCAGATCCCGATCGCCAGGGGCAAGGTGCCAAACAGCAGAACCCGTGCCAGATCCACCAGGCCAAAGGATGCCGCCGCCGGCGCCGCGACGATGACACCGACGAAGGTCATGTGCCAGCCGGGGTTGACCGCGCGCGCCTCGGGGGGAAGCGTGAGCAGCGTGCGCACGGTCAGGATCGCCAGCGCGGCGTGCAAGACCAGCATGACCGCCAGCAGCCCGACGCCAAGACGCGGCGCGAAAGCGCCGAGATGTCCGGCGGCGACCATGCCTCCCATCGTGCCCGCCGCCAGGGCGGCGCGCGAGGGCATGACCTTAAGATCGTCCTGCAATACGCTGATCCGTAGTGTTAATTTCAGGGTGTAGCTACAAAGGGCAAAGGCCCAGAGTGGCAGGACCAGACCCGCCGCCAGGTCCGCCGCCTCCTGTGGCAGGCCCCAGCGGTCAAGGCCCGGACGCAGCGCCGTCACCAGGCCCATCAGGCCCAGGATCGGTGGAAAGATCGCCGGTGGCGTGCGCGCGAATGCCGGCAGACGCCGGGGCGGAAACTCGGGCGGCGGATACGGCTTCGGACGATAGCGCGCGGGATCCTGGGCCATGCGGGGCTCCTTTGTCGTGGGTCAGACCGCAGACCGCTGTTGCTGTCCAGTGGCCAGGGTGTCGCAGGGATACGGGCGCGCGGCACGGGCTGCAAGCGACCCGGGTGCGGGCCATCCTGACCATCGGGTCCGGAAAACCCTGTCCCTACATCCATATATACGCACGTATATACCGGAGAGGTTTCATCATGCTGCCAGTCATTTGGCGCGGTTTCCTCTCATGCTGCCCTCGGGTGGATCAGGGGAAACCAGTCCTCGCGCAGCCGCTGTCCCGGCTGCATCCCGTGGCCGGGGAACGGCGGCGAGGTCGGTCCCGGCCGTTCGACATAGCGGGCATCGTCGCCCACCAGCCGCAGCGAAAAGGCCCGGCGCCGCGTCGTGGCCAGATTGCCCCGCGCCCCGTGCAGGGTCCGGAAGGTGAAGGCCACCGCATCGCCCGGCGCCATCTCCCATTCCAGGATCCGCATGCCCTCGGCCTCGGGATCGGGGACCGGCATGTAGTCGTCCTGGCCGGGGTAGAAGTTCGTCTCCGATGCCCAGCGGGTCGGCAGGACGTCTCTTTCCCACAGGTGGCTGCCCGCGACGCAGCGCAGCGAGGCTTCGCGCACCGGATCCAGCGGCGACCAGAAGCTGACGGTCTGGCGGCCTTCGACAAAGTAATAGGGCCCGTCGGTGTGCCAGGGCGTGGGCTTGGCAGTGCCCGGCTCCTTCACCAGCACATGGTCGTGGAACAGCTGCACCGTTTCCGACCGCATCAGGCGGGCCGCCACTTCCGCCGCCGCCGACTGGCGGATCACGGCGGCAAACTCCGGCACCCGGGTCCAGTTGCAGTAATCGTCGAAGAAATCGCCCGGCTCGCCGGGTTTCAGCGTCGGCATCTGCTGGGTCGGATGGGCCATGTTGCGCGCCACGCCCGCGCGCAGCATCTCGACCCAGTCGGCCCAGAGCCCCCGGACCAGCACGACCCCGTCGCGCTGATAGGCCTCGACCATCGCTTCCGTCACCGTCACCATGGGCACCTCCCGGCTTTGCGCCACCCTGCCCCGGCGCCCGGCTCAGGGCAAGACCAGCGCCGTCGCGCCCAGCCGGTGCAGCCGCGCCCCGGTGCCCAGCTTGAACCGCGCAAGGCCCGGCGCCCGCTCGGTATCGACCAGACCAAGGTCAAGCCAGCGCAGCCCCTCTGCCCGCAGGGCCTCGGCCGCCCGGGTCAGCATCAGCGCATGGACACCGGCCTGCCGCGCGGCGGCGTCGCCCCAGCCCAGCTGGTAAGTTGCCGATCCATCGTGCACGACGAAACACATCGCGGCTGCCATCTCTCCGGCATGGCGCCACTCCCACAGGCGCAGGCTGGACGGTGGAAGCGCCTCGACGAAGGCCGGGGGCAGACCGCGATAGCCGCGCTGCCGGCGCTGGCTCGCCTCGGCCGCGATCAGCCGCGCCAGGGTCGCCCGGTTTCCGGGGCGCGGTTCGACCCCTGTCCGCTCGGCCGCGCCCAGCCGGTTGCGCCATTTGCCGGTGAGGCCCGCGCGCAGATCCGGCCCAAGCGCCCAGATCGCATGATGCGCCGCACTGACCAGCGGAACCAGCCCGACCCCCCGCACTTCGGTCTCCGGGGTGGCGATGGTCAGCCCCGGCCAGCGCGCCAGCCTTCGCAAGGCCTCACGTCGATCCGCCGATGCCGCGCCCTGTCCTTCGATCCGTACCCGCGAGATCAGCCGCAACCGCCCGCGCTCCAGCATCAGGACCGGCCGCCCCTGCCCGTCCACCCAGCGGATGCGCGCGCCAAAGGCCTGCATGGCCGCCGCATAGGGCGCGCTTTGCTGGAAGGGCAGAAATCCGACGAATTCTTCGCAGTTCTCCATCCGGCCTTAATGGAACCGAAACCTTTCCCGAGGGTTAATCAACTCCATGCAACGTGTCTCGCTGAAACGAACCCCTGCCCCGACGCCCCGGCTGACGCTCTGGGTGCCCGTGGTGCTGGCCAGCGGCCTGTGCCTGTTCTGGCTTGGTCTGCTGGCGCTGATCCAAATGTAGGCGTGCGCCGCCTTATGCTTTGACGCATGTTCGGCCAGTGGCTAAGGTCTGCGCCGTCCAGACCGCCCAAACCGCATCGAGTGCCCCGCCACGATGAACCTGAAGGATCTTGCCCAGAAGCTCGGCCTTTCGCCGACCACCGTGTCGCGGGCGCTGAACGGCTATCCCGAGGTGAACGAGGCCACGCGCGAACGGGTGATCCAGGCCGCAAGGGACTATGACTATCACCCGAACACCCGCGCGATCCGCCTTGCCACCGGTCGCGCCATGGCCGTCGGCCATGTCATCGCCATCACCAACCAGCACGAGATCGTGAACCCCGTCTTTGCCGATTTCATCGCCGGCGCGGGCGAGACCTACAGCCGCAACGACTATGACATGCTGCTCTGCGTCGTCCCGGACGAGGAAGAGGCGCGGACCTACCGGGCGATGAAGGTGAAGGGCAATGTCGATGGGGTGATCGTGCACGGTCCCCGCCAGAACGACCCCCGCATCCCGCTTCTGCGCGAGATCGGCCTGCCCTTCGTCGTCCATGGCCGCGCAACGGGGACGGCCGAACCCTATTCCTGGCTGGACGTGAACAACCGACGCGCCATCCAGCAGGCGACCGAGCATCTGCTTGACCTCGGGCATCGCCGCATCGCGCTGGTCAACGGGCTGGAGTTCATGGATTTCGCCATCCGCCGCCGCCGCGGCTATCTGGATGCGCTGGCCGCGCGGCAGATCGCGCCCGATCCCGCGCTGATGACCTCGGGCGAGATGACCGAACTTGCCGGCTTCCGCGCCGCCAGTGCCATGCTGGCCCTGCCCGATCCGCCGACCGCCTTCGTCGCGTCGTCCATGCTGTCGGGCATGGGCATCCGGCGCGCGGTCGAGGGGCTGGGGCTGAAAATGGGAAGCGACGTTTCGATCGTCATCTTCGACGACGAGTTGAGCTATCTCAGGAACGGCGACGACCGGCCGATCTTCACCGCCATGCGATCCTCGGTGCGCCAGGCCGGGCGGCTGGTAGCCGAGATGCTCTTGTCCCGGATCGCCAATCCCGGGGCGGGCGAGATGGAACAGATGCTCGAGGCCGAACTGGTCCAGGGCATGTCCAGCGGCCCTGCTCCGGTGCGACAGGCATCCGAACCGCTTTGAATCCACTGGCGCGCGGCACGCTTTCCGCCTATCACGCAGCTGACAGTCGAACCACGGACCCGCCCGATGAGCCTTGCGATCCTTGCCGATATCGGTGGCACGAACACCCGGGTGGCGCTGGCCGAGGGCGCGAGCGTGCGCATCGACTCCATCCGCCGCTATTCGAACGCCGAATACCGGGCGCGCGGCCAGGACATCGCCCATGTCCTGCGGGACTATCTCGCGGCCACGGGCGCGCAGGTCAGCGGCGTCTGCGTGGCTGCCGCGGGGCCGGTGCAGGATGGTGTCGCCACGATGACCAACCTCGACTGGGTGATGGATGCCGAAAAGCTGGCGGGCGCGACCGGGGCCGCGCGCGTGGCGATCCTGAACGACCTCCAGGCCCAGGGCCAGGCGCTGGGGCACATCCCCGCCGCCAATCTGCGCACGGTCATTCCGGGGCCGGTCAAGGCCGGCGGCGCGATGCTGGTGGTGGGCCTTGGCACCGGGGTCAACGCAGCACCCGTGCATCCCGGCCCGCATGGCCGGGTCGTGCCGCCCTCGGAATGCGGCCATGTGAACATGCCGGTGCGCACCGAAGAGGACGTCCAGCTTGCCCGTTTCGTGCAGGCGCGGCTGCGGGCTCAGGGCGAAGTCCCCCATGCCGGGGTCGAGGAAGTGCTGGCGGGCCGCGGGCTGGCCAACCTGCACGCCTTTGCCGCCCAGGCAGCGGGCCACCTGGCCGAGCTGACCTCGGCCCAGGTCCTGGCCGCGCTCGAGACAGGCGACCCGATTGCAACCCATGCCGCCCGCCTGTATATACACATCCTCGGCCAGATGCTGGGCGACCTGGCGCTGATCCATCTGCCCTATGGCGGCATCTTCCTGATCGGCGGCATGTCCCGGGCGATGGCGCCCTATTTCGATGGTTTCGGCCTGCAAGCCGCGTTCCGCGAGGCGCGGCGGGTGGATCTGCTGCTGAAGGACTTCTCGGTCACCGTGGTCGAGGACGACTATGCCGCCCTGACCGGCTGTGCGGCCTATCTGCACAATTCCGCGTAAGACTTTGGTCTGAAAGGCCTATCCCAGAACCTGCCTGATGAATTGCAGCGCCGCGCCCAGACCATCGGGCGCAATGCCATGCCCGGTGCCCTGCATCACATGGCCATAGGTCCGGAACCCCGCCGCCACCAGCGCATCGCCTGCCCTGGCCATGTCGCCGAACGGCACCACCGCATCCTGGTCGCCGTGGATCAACAGCACCGGCGGCCTGACTCGCGTCTCTTCGGCCAGCGCCTCGGGCCGCAGCAGCCTGCCCGAGATCGCCACCACCCCGGCCACCGCCTGATCCCGGCGCGGGGCGACATGCAGGCTCATCATCGCGCCCTGGCTGAAGCCGACCAGCACCATCCGGTCCGCCGTCAGCCCCTCTTCGGCCAGCCGTTCATCAAGAAACGCGTTCAAGTCCTTGACCGATCTGGCCATTCCAGCCTCCGCCGCCTCCTCCGAGGACCCGTCAAGCCAGGGGATCGGAAACCACTGATACCCGAAGCCCCCGCCGATGCAGCGGTCCGGCGCATCCGGAGCCACGAAGGCGGCATCCGGCAGATGCGGGGCCAGCACATCGGCCAGACCCAGCAGATCGGCCCCGTCGGCGCCATAGCCATGCAGGAAGACGATCAGCGACCGCGCCTTGCCCCGCGCCACACCCTTCCGGCCGAACCGCAATTCCCGCATCAGATCACCCCGTCCCGTTCCCTGGCCACGCGGTAGTAGGCCCAAAGAATGCGCGCCGCAACCGACCGCCAGGGCGACCAGGCCTCGGCCATACCCCGCAGCGCCTTGTCCGAGGGCCGCGCCTCCAGCCCGAACAGCAGCCGCGTGGCCTCCTGCAAGGCCAGATCGCCCGGCGCAAAGACATCGGCCCGCCCCAAGGCGAACATCGCGTAGATCTCGGCCGTCCAGACCCCGATCCCCGGCACCGCGACCAGCGTCCGCACCACCTCGGCATCAGGCAGATCGCGCAGGGCGTCGAAATCAATCCCTGCCTGCGCCAGCGCCCGCCCATAGCGCACCTTCTGCCGGCTCAGTCCCGCCGCCCGCAGATCCGCGTCCGTCGCCGCCGCCATCGCCTCGGGATCGGTCAGCCCCAGCGCCTCCAGCCGCCCCCAGATCGCCCGCGCGCTCGCCACCGAGACCTGCTGGCCGACGATGGCGCGCAGAAGGGAGGCAAAGCCGTCGGGCTCGCGGCGCAAGGGCAAGGGGCCGACCAGCGGCAGGGCGCGGGCAAAGGCTGGCTCCCGGACGGCAAGCCAGGCCGCGCCTTCGGCGACGCAGTCCGGCGAATGCACGATCCGTCCCACCATGGCGCATCTTTGCCCGGACATCCCCGCCGAAGGCAAGCCCGCTTTCCGCTTGCTCCCGCCCACGGGCAGTTCTACCGATAGGCCATGAGCGCCGACTTCACCGCCCGCCGCAACGTGTTCGTCCTTGTCGCTGCCCAGGCGGTGCTGGGGGCGCAGCTGCCGATGATCTTCACCATCGCCGGACTTGCAGGGTCCAGTCTTGCACCCAATGCCTGCTGGGCGACCTTGCCGATCACGATGATGGTCATCGGCTCGATGCTGACCGCGACGCCCCTGTCGCTGCTGATGCAACGCCATGGTCGGCGGGCCGGCTTCTTCTTCGGCGCCGGCGGCGGCGCCATGGGCGCGGCGATCGGCGCCTGGGGCCTGTCCACCGGCAGCTTCCTCGCCTTCTGCCTCGGCGCGCTGGTGTCCGGCACCTACATGTCGGCGAACGGCTTCTACCGCTTTGCCGCCACCGACACCGCCTCGGAGGGTTTCCGCCCCAAGGCGATCAGCTGGGTCATGGCGGGGGGGCTGTTGTCGGCCGTCGTCGGCCCGCAACTGGTGAAGGTGACGGCGGATGCGATGGCCGTCACCTTCCTCGGCTCCTACCTCGCGGTGATCGCGCTGAACCTCGTGGGCTCGCTGCTGTTCCTCGCGCTGGACATCCCGAAGCCCGACTCACCGGCCCAGGGCAGCCCGGCCGGCCGCTCGCGCAGCGAACTGGTCCGCAATCCGGTGATCCTGGTGGCGATGATCTGCGCCACCGTGTCCTACGCGCTGATGAACCTGGTGATGACCTCCTCGCCGCTGGCGGTCGTCGGCTGCGGGTTCGAGACCGGGGACGCGGCGAATGTGGTGACGGCGCATGTGCTGGCGATGTATGCGCCCTCGTTCGTCACCGGCCACCTGATCGCGCGTTTCGGCACCGAACGGATCATCGCGCTGGGGCTGACCATGCTTGCCGCCTCCGGCGCCGTGGCGATGGCCGGGGTCCAGCTGGAGAACTTCTTCGTCGCCCTGATCCTCTTGGGGATCGGCTGGAATTTCGGCTTCATCGGCGCCACGACCCTGCTGACCTCGGCGCAGCGCCCCGAGGAACGCGGCCGCCTCCAGGGCCTGAACGACCTGGTGGTGTTCGGCGGGGTGACGCTGGCCTCGTTTTCTTCGGGCGGGCTGATGAACTGCTCGGGCGGGTCGGTGCAGGCGGGCTGGCAGATGGTGAACCTGGCGATGCTGCCCTTCCTGGTGCTGGCGGGCGGGGCGCTGATCTGGCTGTGGCTGCGCCCGCAGGAAAGCCGGGCCTGACAGCCGCGACGAGGCGACGCAGTCGCACGAGGAGCCGCCGCTACCAGCGCCCGGTGAAGGCCTGGCGCAACAGCCGCCAGCGCTGGCGGAACGGGGACAGCTCCAGGGGCGCGCTTCCCCCCGCAAGTGCCTGCCGCAACAGCGGTTCCGTCTGCCAGCCCGCCAGAAGCGCCGGCGCCACATCCTTCGGCACCAGACGGCGGGCCTGACGGGCGACAGCCAGCCGCTCCAGCCCGAGCCTGGCCAGCTCGTGCGTCGTCAGACCTTCCGGCATGGGCTGGCGCCCCCGCGCTTCCAGCGCCGGCACCGCGCGCAGATACAGCGCCGCGGCCGTCGCCCAGCCATAGGCGCGCACCGCATGTTCCGCGCCTTCGGGTGCGCCAAGGGCGCGGGCGGCCAGCCACATCAGCCCGGCCCCGGTATCGTCGAGATAGGCCGCAAGCCCCGCCGCATCCGCATGCGGCTCGCGGTAGATGTCCCAGCGGCGGGCCGCGATCAGGCGGTCCAGCACCTCCACCGGCAGGCCGAAATCGCGGATCAGATCGTGCAGCGGCCGGGCGACCTCATGCGCGCGGGCCGCCCCCGAGGCGGCGCTTTGCACCACGTCGCGCCACCATTGCAGGCGCATCTCGGCAATCAGCGGCTCCTGCGTCACCCAGGGGGCGCGGGCGACCTCGAGGTTGAAGGCATACAGCGGGAAAAGCTGCGCCCGCACCTCGACCGGAGCGGCCATCACCGCGCGGAAGCGATCTGGATCGCCGCGCGCGACCAGGTCCGCACAGGCGTCGATACTCACGCCGCGGCCCCCCGCGGCTGGCCGAAATCGCGGATCAGCTTCCACTGGATCGCATCCAGCAGCGCCTCGAAACTGGCGTCGATGATGTTGGCGCTGACGCCCACGGTGGACCAGCGGTGGCCCTGCCCGTCCTCGCTGTCGATGATGACCCGCGTGACCGCCTCGGTCCCGCCATTGGTGATCCTCACCTTGAAGTCCACCAGCTTCATGTCGTCGATGCAGGCCTGATAGGGCCCCAGGTCCTTTGCCAGCGCCTTGGCCAGCGCATTCACCGGGCCGCGATCGTGGCCGTCCTCGTCCATGCTGTCCGACACCGACATCATCTTGCGCTCGCCGATCTTGACCACCACCACGGCCTCGGAAAGCGAGATCATCCGGTCGTACCTGTTCTTCCGCCGCTCCACCGTGACCCGATAGCGCTTGACCTCGAAGAACTCCGGGCAGAGCCCCAGCTCGCGCCGCGCCACCAGCTCGAAACTGGCCTGCGCGCCGTCATAGGCATAGCCCTGATCCTCACGCGCCTTGACGGTCTCGATGATCCGGCCCAGACGGGGGTCCTTCGGATCGATCTCGATCCCCGCCGCCGCCAACCGCGCGCGCAGGTTGGACTGCCCGGCCTGGTTCGACATCGGGATGATGCGCTCGTTGCCGACCAGCGCGGGGTCGATATGTTCGTAGGTCGAGGGGTCCTTCAGGATGGCACTCGCATGCAGCCCCGCCTTGTGCGCGAAGGCCGAGGCCCCGACGTAAGGCGCCGACCGCAGCGGCACGCGGTTCAGGATGTCGTCCAGCATCCGGCTGGTCTTCAGCAGGCCGCGCAGCGCCTCGTGCGAGACCCCTGTCTCGAACCGGCTGGCATAGGGTTCCTTCAGAAGCAGCGTCGGGATCAGCGTCGTCAGGTTCGCATTGCCGCAGCGTTCCCCCAGCCCGTTCAGCGTGCCCTGGATCTGCCGGGCGCCGGCCTCCACCGCCGCCAGCGAGTTGGCGACGGCGTTTCCGGTGTCGTCGTGGCAATGGATGCCCAACCGCGCGCCGGGGACGCCCGCCGCGATCACCTCTGCCGTAACGCGGCCGACCTCGGCAGGCAGCGTGCCGCCGTTGGTGTCGCACAGCACGATCCAGCGGGCACCCGCGTCCAGCGCGGCCCGCAGGCAGGACAGCGCGTAGTCGGGGTTGGCGCGGTAGCCGTCGAAGAAATGTTCGGCATCGAACAGCGCCTCGCGGCCATTCGCGACCAGATGGCGGATCGAGGCGGCGATGGCCTCGCGGTTTTCCTCCAGCGTCACGCCAAGCGCGGTGGTGACGTGGAAGTCATGCGTCTTGCCGACCAGACAGACGGCCGGCGTGCACGCGTTCAGGACGGCGGCGAGGACGTCGTCGTTCTCGGCCGACCGGCCGACGCGGCGGGTCATGCCGAAGGCGGTGAGGGTCGCGCGCGTCGGCGGGGGGCTTGCGAAGAACTCGCTGTCGGTGGGGTTCGCGCCGGGCCAGCCGCCCTCGATGTAATCGACGCCCAGCGCATCCAGCGCCCGGGCGATCTGCGCCTTCTCGGCGGTGGAAAACTGCACACCCTGCGTCTGCTGCCCGTCGCGCAGCGTGGTGTCGAAAAGGTAAAGGCGTTCGCGGGTCATCCGGATGCTCCTGAACCCCCGCTCCGGACCTGATCCGGGAGCCCGCCCCGGACCTGATCCGGGAGCCCGCCCCGGACCTGATCCGGAAGCCCGCCCCGGACTTGATCCGGGGCCTCGTGTGTCCTGGAGAGGTCCCGGGTCAGGCCCGGGACGGGTATCCCTCGGGTCACTGGAGTGCCTCCAGCTTGGCGGGGTCGAAACCGGGGCCGGGGACCAGCTCCACGCCCGCCTTCGACATGCGCACTTCCACCCCGGCCGCGATCAGCGCTGCCTTGAAGGCATCGACGGCGGAAAAATCCTTCGTGGCCATCGCGGCGCTGCGCAGGTGCGCCAGATGGTCGCCGTGCGCGGACAGATCGACCTTCGGCCCCGCCGCCCAGTCGCCCATGCCGTCCGCCAGCAGACCCAGGAGGGCTGCCGAGGCCTTCAGCCCCGCCCAATCCCCCTCGCCCGCCGCTGCGTGCAGCGCGGCCAGCGCCCCGGCGGTGTTAAGATCATCGCCCAGCGCCTCGATCACCCCCGGCAGCGGTGCGGTTGCCGCGACCCCGGCTGTCGCCGCGCGCCATTTGCGCAAGGTCGCCTCGGCCTGCCGCGCCTTTTCCGCCGTCCAGTCCATCGGGCTGCGGTAATGCGTCATCAGGAAGACCAACCGGATCACCTCGCCAGGGATCCCCTGATCCAGCAAATCCCGCACGGTGAAGAAGTTGCCCAGAGACTTGGACATCTTCTTGCCCTCGACCTGCAACATCTCGTTGTGCAGCCAGTAATGCGCGAAATCACCGTGCGGGTGGGCGCAGGCGGATTGGGCGATCTCGTTCTCGTGGTGCGGGAATTGCAGGTCCAGCCCGCCGCCGTGGATGTCGAAGCTCTCGCCCAGCAGCTCATGCGCCATGGCGCTGCATTCGATGTGCCAGCCCGGCCGCCCCCGGCCCCAGGGGCTGTCCCAGCCCGGCTCCTGCCCCGAGGACGGCTTCCACAGCACGAAATCCAGCGGGTCTTCCTTGAAGGGCGCCACCTCCACCCGGGCGCCCGCGATCATGTCGTCCACGCTGCGCCCCGACAGCCTGCCGTAATCCTTGTAGCTGCGCACGCGGAACAGCACATGGCCCTCTGCCGCATAGGCGTGACCGGAGGCAATGAGACCCTCGATCATCCCGATCATCTGGCCGATGAACGCGGTCGCGCGCGGCTCGTGCGTCGGGCGCAGGGCCCCCAGGGCGTCCATGTCGGCGTGATACCAGGCGATGGTCTCCTCGGTCCGCTGGCGGATCAGCTCCTCCAGCGTGCCGGGGGCGCCCGCCTGCTGGCGCCGCAGCGCCTCGGCGTTGATCTTGTCGTCCACGTCGGTGAAGTTGCGCACATAGGTCACATGCTCGGCCCCGTAGACGTGCCGCAGCAGGCGGAACAGGGTGTCGAACACCACCACCGGCCGGGCATTGCCCAGATGCGCGCGGTCATAGACCGTGGGGCCGCAGACATACATCCGCACATTCGACGGGTCGATCGGCCGGAACTCTTCCTTCTTCCGGGTCTTCGAATTGGTCAGGCGGATCGTCACCATGTCAGTCCCTTTGGCACGCGGCATCCCGCGCGGGGTGGCTGTTCAATCCGAAGGGGGAATGACGAAGCGCCCGCGCGACCGAAGTCAGCGGGTAATGCAGCAGATGCGGATGTTGCGCAATGTCGTCATGGGTGGGACAATTACATCGGAACCCGCCAGCCGCCAAGGGAAATCCGCCATGCAGGACCGCGCCTTCGTCAACGCCTTCTGCGCCGGGTTTCCGGGGGCAAGGGTCAGCCAGCCCTTCGGCCCCGACCACGACTGCTGGAAGGTGGGCGGCAAGATGTTCGCCATCATCGGCCAGTCGGGCGACGGCGTCTCGGTCAAGACCGACCATGTTGAAACAGCCCGCCTCTTGATCGAGACGGGCCGGGCCATCCGCGCGCCTTACCTGCACGCCTCCTGGGCGCGGATCCCCTTCGGCCGGGTGGCGGACGACGAACTGCGCGAGCGCATCGCCACCTCCTACGCGCTGATCCGGGCCGGGCTGCCGAAGAAGGTGCAGGCCGCGCTGGACCAAGGCGCCGTCAGTTCCCCTGACGGCTGAATTCGCCCCGGTTGTCGGGACCCAGCGCCAGCCAGCCCGCCACCGTCGCCGCGACATGGTTCGAGATCATCGACTTCTGCGTGATGCCCTTGCGCCGCGCCTCGCGCATCCGCTCGCCGGACCAGGCGGGGGTCTCGGCCCGGATCTGGGTGGGCGGCACCAGAACCTCGCCGGTGCGGGCATCGGTGACCTGGGCGGTGAAGTTCACGTTGTGCACCCCCCAGTCGGAATTGGCCCGCTCGGCCTCGAAGGTCAGGGCATGGAACCGGGTGACGGTCACGCTGATGACGACGGGCCGCGATCCGCGCAGACCCTGCGCCCCGCGCAGCACCGCACCCTCGATGATCTTGCCCACCTGGACATGGCGGTCCCCCATGGGGTCCTCGCGCCAGACGATATCGGCATTGGGCAATAGCGACTTCGCCTCGGACACCTTCAGGCTGCGGGGCACATCGACCCGCACCTCGGCCAGGCGCCAGTTGCGCGTCACCTCGGGCGACAGGCGCTGATAATCGGTCTTGAACGTGCCGCCCCCGCCGACACAGGCAGACAGGGTCAGGGCGGACAGGCCCAGCAAAGCGGCGCGACGGGACAGGAACATGGGAACCTCATGACGTATCGGGTGTCAGTCTTGCGACAGAGTCCTTAATGTCAGGTAATGGCCGGAAAAAGGAGCCTCTGTGTCGGGAACGCGGTCGCCCCTTGCCGTTTCGGCGGCAAGATGCCCATTTGCGGCGAAAAGGAGGGGCGGAGATGGACCACGAGGCGCTGAGGATCTGGTCGAAGCGGGCGGCGGACTGGGCGGCGGATTACCACGCCTCCCTGCGCGACCGCCCGGTGCGCGCGCCGCTGGACCCGGGCGCGGTGGCCCGGAAGCTGCCCCCCTCTCCGCCCGAGACGGCCGAGCCGATGGAGAGGATCTGGGCCGATTTCCAGGCGATCGTGCCGGACGGCATGACCCATTGGCAGCATCCCCGCTTCTTCGCCTATTTCCCCGCCAATGCCGCGCCCGCCTCGATGCTGGCCGAACAGCTGGTCAATGCCATGGCCTGCAACGCGCTGATCTGGCAGACCTCTCCCGCCGCGACCGAGATCGAGCAGGTGATGGTGGACTGGCTGCGCCAGGCCCTGGGCCTGCCGGAAGGCTTTGTCGGCACCATCCACGATTCGGCCACCAATGCCACGCTTTCGGCGGTGCTGACGATGCGCGAAAGGGCCCTCGGCTGGCGCGGGCTGGACGAGGGGCTGTCGGGCGCGCCCGCCTTGCGCTTCTATGCCAGCGCCGAGACGCATTCCTCGGTGGACAAGGCGATCCGCGTGGCCGGGATCGGGCAGCGAAACCTGGTCAAGGTGCCCACCGACGCGACACGCGCGATGACCGGCGCGGCGCTGGCCGCGGCCATCGCGGCCGACCGGGCGGCGGGGCTGGTTCCGGCCGGCGTGATCCTCTGCGCCGGGGGAACCTCGGTCGGCGCCTTCGACCGGATCGCCGACTGCGTGGCCGTGGCGCAGGCCGAGGGCCTGCCCACCCATGTCGATGCGGCCTGGGCCGGCAGCGCCATGATCTGCCCCGAGTTCCGCCCCCTCTGGGCCGGCGTCGAGGGGGCCGATTCCATCGTCTTCAACCCGCACAAGTGGCTGGGCGCGCAGTTCGACTGTTCGGTCCAGTTCCTGAAGGACCCCGGCGCGCAGGTCCGCACTCTGGGCCTGCGTCCGACCTATCTGGAAACCGCAGGCCGCGAGGAGATCGTCAACTTCAACGAATGGACCGTGCCGCTCGGCCGCCGCTTCCGGGCGCTGAAACTGTGGTTCGTCCTGCGCGCCTATGGGCTGGACGGGCTGCGGCAGAGGATTCGCGACCATGTCCGCTGGGCCGTCGCGGCGCGTGACCGTCTGGCCGCCCTGCCCGGCGTCGAGATCGTGACCGAGCCCCGGCTGTCGCTCTTTTCCTTTGCTCTGGAAACAGATGCGGCCACCGAGGCGCTTTTGCAGCGGATCAACGACGATGGCCGGGTCTACCTGACCCAGTCCCGGGTCGATGGGCGTTTTGTGATCCGGGTTCAGGTCGGATCGTTTGACTGCCGCGAGGAAGATGTCATGCTGCTGTCAAAGACAGTACAAGAAATGCTTGCATCATGTTCCTCCGGTCCCTTGCCGTCGCGCTGACGCTTGCCACGTCCGCGCTGGCGCAATCCTTGCCCGAACCGCTCAGCGACACCCTTTCCGACTTTGCCGATGTGCTGGATGCCACCGCCGAGGGACGTATCGCGCGGCTTCTGGCCGCCACGCGAGAAGAGACCGGCACGCAGGTCGTGGTGGTGACGCTGCCGGGGCTGGACGCCCATGGCGGGGCGGGTCAGGGCATCGAAACCTATGCCAAGGCGCTGTTCAACAGCTGGGGCGTGGGCGCGGCGGATCGCAACGATGGCATCCTGATGCTGCTCGACACCCGGCGCCGCGAGGCGCGGATCGCGCTCGGGTCGGGCTATGATCCGGTCTATGACGGGCGCGCGGCGCGGGTGCTGTCCACCGCCGTCCTGCCGGCCCTGCGCGCGGGCAACCATGCCGAAGGGATCGAGGCCGGCATCCTCTCGATCCGCGACCGGCTGATCCTGCCGTTCCAGGCGGGCCAGCCGGTCGGGCTGACCGACGGCTTCGCCGACGAAAGCGGCTCGGGCGCCCTGACCGCGATCCTCGGCGTGGGCGGCGTGGCGGCCATCGCGGGCTTCGGCATCTGGCGCCAGCGGCGCGCGCGCGTGACCTGCCCCAACTGCGGCGCGGCCACGCTGGAACGCCGGCGCGAGATCATCGAACGCCCCACCCGGTCCGAGCCCGGCCTCGGCATGCAGCACCTGACCTGTTCCGCCTGCGGCTTCATCGACCGCAAGTCCTATCCGGTCCGCTGGTCCAGCAGCGAAGCCCGTCGCGATCGCGACAACAACCGGGGCGGCGGCGGCAGCAGTGGCGGCGGCTTCGGCGGGGGCAGGTCGTCCGGTGGTGGCGCAACGGGAAAGTGGTAATCCTTTCGTCGGGTTGCGCAACGATCCCGAGAAGTCGTCCAGACAGGGACCAGCGCTCGGCTGGCCTCGGGGCAAGGCTGCGGCGCGGGGGGAAGCCGCGCCGCAGCGGTCAGGCGGCCCGCGTCAGAAGCGCAGACCGACCTTGGCCTTCAGCGTGGTCGCGCCCAGGTCCACGCCCGTGCCGTCATAGTTGTCGAACTTGTGCTCCAGCAGTTCGCCGCCCACCGTCCAGCGGTCGTTGACCGCATAGTCGAAGCCGACGCCATACAGGAAGCCCGTGTCCTTCAGGTCAACACCCCCGACGCTGGCCGAGGCCTGCGCGGCGCCGACGGTGCCGTAGACCAGGCTGTTGCCGATCTCATAGCCGGCCGACAGCTTCAGCGCCAGAACGCTGTCCAGCTCGTCGCCCGCGGTCGGGCCAAGCGCGATGTTGGCCTTGTCATAGGACAACTCGGTCCCCGCAACCCAGTTGCCCAGGTCCCAGCGATAGCCGGCATGGACGCCGCCCAGCCAGTCGTTGCCGTCAAGGCCGGCCCCGTTCGAATCCACGTCGCCATAGCCAAGCTGCGCGCCGACATAGGCGCCCGACCAGTCGAGGCCGGGGGCGACATAGGGCGCGGGTGCCGCGGTGATGACCGGCTCGTCCGCAACCGCGGTCGGGCCGCCGGCGAAGGCAGGAGCGGTCAGGGCGGCGGTGGCCAGCAGTGCTGCGATAGTTCTCATGTCTGTCTCCTTGTTCTGGCCCGTCGGAACAGGGCACATGGGCGCGGGTTCCGAAAGGCTCACAAGGGGATTGGGGGGTGCCGGCGCCAGGCGCAAGGGCACCTCACGGGCGGTTGATGCGGCGTGTTCGGCACCGGCAGGGATATGCCGAACCGCCCGGCCGGTTTCGGCCAAGCCTCGCCGGTTTCCTGCCGTCAGCCCCGCCTCAGGCCCGCTCGGCCAGATCCAGCCACTCGGCTTCCGCCGCCTCCAGCGCCGCCTGCCGTTCGGCCAGGGCCTCGGTCGCCTTGCGGAATTTCACCGGCTCGCGGGTGAACAACTCGGGGTCGGCCAGCAACGCCGAAAGCTTGCCGATCTCGGATTCTAGCCGGGCGATCAGGTCAGGCAGGTCGTCCAGCCGCTTCCTCTCGGTGAAGGACAGCCCGCCGCCCTTCGCGGCAGGCGCGGCCCGTGCCACCGGCTCCGCAGCCGCGCGGACCGCCGGTTTCGCCGCCGGCGCCGCCGGTTCGGGGCGTTGCGCCACATAGTCCGACCAGCCGCCGGGATAGGCCTGCACCCTGCCCTCGCCCTCCATCGCCACGGTCGCGGTGGCCACCCGGTCGATGAAATCGCGGTCGTGGCTGACCAGCAGCACCGTCCCATCGTAATCGCCCAGGATGTCCTGCAACAGATCCAGCGTTTCCACGTCCAGATCGTTGGTCGGTTCGTCCAGGATCAGCAGGTTCGACGGCTGCGCCATCAGTTTCGCCAGCAACAGCCGCGCACGTTCCCCGCCCGACAGGCTGCGCACCGGGGCGCGGGCCTGGGCCTCGTCGAACAGGAAGTCCTTCAGATAGCCCACCACATGCCTGGGTGTGCCACGCACCATCACCTGATCCGAGGCGCCCGAGACCCGCATCAGCGGATCGACCGTCAGGTTGTCCCACAGGCTCGCGTCCAGGTCGAGCCGGCTGCGCGTCTGGTCGAAGACCGCGATCTCCAGGTTGGTGCCCAGTGTCACCGTCCCCGCATCCGGTTGAACCTCGCCCGTCAACAGCTTGAGAAGTGTGGTCTTTCCCACCCCGTTCGGTCCGATGAAGGCAACCCGGTCCCCGCGCAGGACACGCAAGGAAAAGTCCTTCACGATCACCTTGTCGCCATAGGCCTTGGTCAGCCCGACCGCCTCGATCACCTTCTTGCCCGAGGTCGGCCCCGCATCCAGCGCGAAGGCCGCCGTCCCCTGCCGCCGGATCTGCGCCTTGCGTTCCGCCCGCAACGACTGCAAGGCGCGCACCCGGCCCATGTTGCGCTTGCGCCGGGCACTTATCCCCTCGACCGCCCATTTCGCCTCGGCCTTGATCTTGCGGTCCAGCTTGTGGCGCGCCTCGTCCTCTTCGGCCCATACCGCCTCGCGCCAGTCCTCGAAGCCCTCGAACCCCGCGTCGCGCCTGCGCACCTCGCCCCGGTCGATCCACAGCGTCGCGCGGCTCAGCGCCCGCAGGAAGGCCCGGTCGTGAGAGATGAGGACAAAGGCCGCCCGCGTGTCGCGCAGTTCTGCCTCCAGCCACTCGATGGCCTGGATGTCCAGGTGGTTGGTCGGCTCGTCCAAGAGCATCAGCTCCGGCGCCTCGGCCAGAAGCTTCGCCAGTGCGGCGCGGCGGCGTTCCCCTCCGCTGGCGGTGGCTACCGGAGTCTCGGGGTTGAACTTCAGCCCCTCGGCCACGACTGACAGGCGATACTCCTGCCCTTCCGGCAGCGCCGAGGCCGCAAACTCGCCCAGCGTGGCAAAGCGGCTCAGGTCCGGCTCCTGCTCCATGTATCCCACGGTCACGCCGGGCGGGACAACGCGCGTGCCGCGGTCGGCCTCGACCAGACCGGCCATCACCTTCATCAGCGTGGACTTGCCGCTGCCGTTCCGCCCGACCAGCGCGATGCGGTCGCCGGGCTGGACGGTCAGCGACAGATCGTCGAAGACCGGATTGCCGCCGAAGGTCAGCGAGATGCCGGAAAGTTGCAGAAGGGGTGCGCGTGCCATGCGGGCGAGGTAGAGGCGGATTTGACCGGCGTCAACGTGCCGTGACGATACCATGTCATGCTGGCCGCGAAGGAGACACAGATGGCACCTCTCGACGGCATCACGATACTCGACCTGACGCATGTGCTGGCCGGGCCCTTCTGCACGCAAAGCCTGCTGGACCTCGGCGCCCGCGTGATCAAGGTGGAACGCCCCGGCACCGGCGACGACACCCGTGCCTTTCCGCCCTTCATGGCGGGCGAAAGCGCCTATTTCGCCACGCTGAACGCCGGAAAACAGTCCATCGCGCTGGACCTGAAGCAGGATGCCGACCGCGCGATCTTCGACCGGCTGCTGGCGCGGGCCGATGTGCTGGTGGAAAACTACCGCCCCGGCGTGATGGACCGGCTGGGCTATGGCTGGACGGTGCTGCACGCCCGCCACCCGCGGCTGATCTACGCCGCTGTGTCCGGCTTCGGCCGGACCGGGCCGGACGCCGGGAAGCCCGCCTATGACATGGTGGTGCAGGCGCGCGGCGGGGTGATGTCGATCACCGGAGAGACAGGCGGTCCCCCGGTCCGTGTCGGGGCCTCGATCGGCGACATCGTCGCGGGCATGTATCTGGCGCAAGGCATCCTGGCCGCCCTTTTCCAGCGCGAAAGGACCGGAGAAGGCGCGATGATCGACGTCGCCATGCTGGACGCGCAGCTCGCGATCCAGGAACACGCGCTCGCCATCGCCTCGGCCACCGGCACAGCCCCCGGCCCGACCGGAGCCCGCCACCCCACGATCACCCCCTTCGCCACCTTCCGCGCCGCCGACGGATTCGTGGTCATCGCTGCCGGAAATGATGCGATGTTCGCCCGGCTGTGCGACACGCTCGGCCTCGACATCGCCGCCGATCCGCGCTTTGCCACCAACGCCGCGCGCTGCGACAACCACGCGCTTCTGAAGCGGCTGATCGAGACGGTGACACTGACCCGGCCCGTCGCCCACTGGCTGGAGGTGCTGGACGCCGCGGGCCTGCCCACCGCCCGGGTCCAGAACATGCTGGAGGTGCTGGCCGACCCCCAGCTTCGCGCGCGCAACATGATCCTGCCGGTCGCGCCCCACCCCGGCGGCCCCGCCTTCACCGCGCCGGGCAACCCGATCAAGATCTCCACCTTGCCCGACCAGACCGCCCTGCCCCCGGCCCCGCGCCTTGACGGGGACCGGGCGGCGATCCTGGCCTGGCTGGACGGCGCTGAAGAGGTCCGGGGCCGAACCCCGGGCGACAAAGCGCTGTGAGGCCGCTCCCCGGCGCTGCCATCCCCGGACCATGCCCTGTCGAACGCCGCCCCCGCGCCTGGCCGGAAGGGCGCATGACGGAATGGCGCGGCCAGTTGCCGCATTCCATCCTTGCTGCCGCCGCAAGCCGGATTAGAACCGGACCAGCATGACGCCGACGGCCGCCATCCGCATCGACGCGCAGGACTGCGCCCCCGCCCGCTGGGACGATCCGGCGCGCGGCACGCTGTCGTGGCGCACGCTGATCTCGGGCGAGGTGACGCCGACCGACACCCTCGTCTGCGGCATCGCCGAGATGCAGCCGGGCGAGACCTTCGCCCTGCATCGCCATGCCGAGCCCGAGGTCTATTTCGGGCTGGAGGGCGAGGGCGAGGTTCTGATCGACGGCATCCCGCACCGCCTGGCCCCCGGCGTCGCCCTTTACATTCCCGGCATGGCCGAGCATGGCGTGCCCCACGTCACCCAAAGCCTGCGCTGGTTCTACACCTTCGCCCGCGACCGCTTTGACCAGATCGCCTACCACTTCACGCATGAAGCCCCCGCAACGGAGCCCGCGCCGGAATGACTGCCGAACAGGACGCCCTCGTCATCTTCACCCCTTCGGGCAAGCGGGGGCGGTTTCCGCTGGGCACCCCGGTCCTGACCGCCGCGCGGCAGCTGGGGGTGGACCTCGATTCCGTCTGCGGCGGGCGCGGCATCTGTTCCAAGTGCCAGATCACGCCCGGTTACGGCGAATTTCCCAAGCATGGCGTCACCGTGCATGAGGACGCGCTGTCCGAATGGAACGCGGTCGAGGATCGCTACAAGCGCATCCGCGGCCTGATCGACGGGCGGCGTCTCGGCTGTCAGGCCAAGGTCATGGGCGATGTCGTCATCGACGTGCCGCCCGAATCCCAGGTCCACAAGCAGGTGGTCAGGAAACGCGTCGAGGCGCGCGAGATCCGCATGGACCCCTCGGTGCATCTGCATTTCGTCGAAGTGGCAGAGCCCGACATGCACGACCCTTCGGGCGATCTGGAACGCCTGTGCGACGCGCTGCGCGACCAGTGGGGCTTTGAGAACGTCACCATCGACCTGCCGGTCCTGACCACGCTGCAACCCACGCTGCGCAAGGGCGAATGGAAGGTGACGGTGGCCCTGCATCAGGAAGCCGCGACCGACAGGCCCCGGATCATGCAGATCTGGCCGGGGCTTTACGAAGGCTCGATCTACGGGGTGGCGGTGGACCTTGGTTCCACCACCATCGCCGGGCACCTCTGCGACCTGCGCACCGGGGAAGTCGTCGCCTCCTCGGGCCTGATGAATCCCCAGATCCGCTTCGGCGAGGATCTGATGAGCCGGGTCAGCTATTCGATGATGAACCCCAATGGCGCGGCCGAGATGACGGCGGCGGTGCGGGGGGCGATGAACACCCTCTTCGGCCAGCTCTGCGACGAGGCGCAGGTGGACCGGACGCTCATCATGGATTCGGTCTTCGTCTGCAACCCGGTGATGCACCACCTGTTCCTTGGCATCGACCCCTATGAACTGGGTCAGGCCCCCTTTGCGCTGGCCACGTCCAACGCGCTGCGCCTGACCGCCCGCGATCTGGACCTGCACCTGCACCCCGCCGCGCGGGTCTATATCCTGCCCTGCATCGCGGGGCATGTCGGCGCGGATGCCGCCGCCGTGGCCCTGTCGGAAAACCCCGACAAGTCGGAAGACCTGATGCTGGTCGTCGATGTCGGCACCAACGCGGAAATCCTGCTGGGCAATACCACCAAGGTGCTGGCCTGTTCCTCGCCCACCGGCCCCGCTTTCGAGGGCGCACAGATCTCCAGCGGTCAGCGTGCCGCGCCCGGTGCCATCGAACGGGTGGAAATCGACCCCGTGACGAAAGAGCCCCGCTTCAAGGTCATCGGCTGCGACCTCTGGTCCGACGATCCGGGCTTTGCCGCCGCGACCGCGACCACCGGCGTCACCGGTATCTGCGGCTCGGGCATCATCGAGATGGTGGCCGAGATGCGTCTGGCCGGGATCCTCGATGCCCAGGGCCTGATCGGCAGCCCCGAACAGACCGGCTCGGACCGCCTGTTCCTCGATGGCCGCACCTACAGCTACCTCGTCCACGACGGCAGCGCGACTGGCGGGCCGAAGATCACCGTCACCAACCGCGACATCCGCGAGATCCAGATGGCCAAGGCCGCGCTCTACTCCGGCGCGCGGCTTCTGATGGACAAGTTCGGCGTGGATCACGTGGACCGCATCATCCTCGCCGGGGCCTTCGGCGCGCATATCAGCCCGAAACACGCGATGATCCTCGGCATGATCCCCGATGTGCCCCTCAACAAGGTCACCAGTGCGGGCAACGCCGCCGGCACCGGCGCACGGATCGCGCTGCTGAACCGCGCCGCCCGGGCCGAGATCGAAGCCACCGTCCGCGACATCCACAAGATCGAAACCGCCATCGAACCCCGCTTCCAGGAGCATTTCGTCAACGCCAGCGCCATCCCGAACGCCGTCGAACTGTTTCCAAATCTGGAGAGCATCGTTTCCCTCCCCGACGTCAATTTCAACACCAAGACGGCGGGCGACGAGGGCGGGCGGCGGCGGCGGCGCGGCTAGGCGGCGCCGGGGGCGCGGTAGCCGTTTCGCGCAAGGCCTTGCCATACGGGCCAGAATCCTTAACGTCTGCCGCATGGATGATCCCATCGCCAGCCTGATCGCGCAATGCGCCGCCGCCGACCGGGCGGCTTTCCGTGCGCTTTATCGCGACACCTCGGCGAAACTCATGGGGGTTCTTCTCCGTATCCTCCGGGAACGCTCAGAGGCGGAGGATGCCTTGCAGGAGGTCTACACACGGGTTTGGCTGCGCGCCGGTCGCTATGATCCGGCGAAGGGCCGGGGCATGACCTGGCTGATCGCCATCGCGCGCAACCTGGCCATCGACCGCCTGCGGGCCCGGCCCGAGGCGGCCTCGGACGACGCGCTCGAGACGGTGCAGGACAACGCCCCCCGCGCCGAGACCCGGCTGATCGCGGCCGGCGAGGCACGGCGCGTGTCCGACTGTTTCGCCACGCTGGAGCCCGACCGTGCCGCGGCCGTGCGCGGCGCCTATCTGGACGGCCTGTCCTATCTCGACCTCGCCGCGCGGCACGGAGTGCCCCTGAACACCATGCGCACCTGGCTGCGCCGGAGCCTCCTCAAGCTGAAGGAGTGCCTCGACCGATGACCGATGCACCCCTGACCCCGATGGAGGCCGACGACGCGCTGGCGGCGGAATATGTGCTGGGCGTGCTGGATCTGGCCGAGCGGGCCGAGGCCGAGGCCCGGATCAAGCGCGACCCGGGCTTTGCCGGGCTGGTCGCGGCCTGGGAAAGCCGGATGGCCGGCCTGAACGACGATTTCGCCGAGGCGCCCGCGCCGGACCTGCTGCCGAAGATCGAGGCCCGGCTCTTCCCGAAGGCCGCCCCTGCCCCGACGCGGCGCCGCTTCGGGCTGAACCTCGGCTGGCTGGCCGGCGCCGCGCTGGCGGCGGTGGTGGTGCTGGCGACGGTGGCGACCCTGGCTCCGCCCCGGCCCGAGACGCTGGTGACACTGGCCACTGCCGACCGGCGCCTGTCCTACCAGGTCAGCCATTTCGGCGACACGCTCCAGGTCGCCCGCGTGGCCGGGCCCGCCGCCGCGCCCGGCCAGGTGCACCAGCTCTGGATCATCGCCCCGGGCGCCAGCCCGGTCTCGCTCGGGCTGCTCGAAGACATGCCCCTGGTCATCGACTATCCGGTCCCGCCCGCGGGCTTTGTCTTTGCCGTCTCGGTCGAGCCCGAGGGCGGCTCGCCCACCGGCCTGCCGACCGGCCCGGTGATCCTGACAGCGATCGTGGGCGAGGCCACCTGATCACGAAGCCGTGAGCCGTCGGCCCGGCTGAAACTTCGCACAACGCCGTGCCGTTCCTTCGGGTGTGAGGCGGGAATGACCCCGGACCTCGAACCAAAAGGAAGCACCCGATGAAAGCCTTCAGACTTAGCGCAGCGATCCTGGCTCTGACCTCCGGCATGGCGCTGGCCGAAAACCCGATGGTGGGCGGCGCGCCGATGTTCGAAGACAAGAACATCGTCGAGAACGCCGTGAACTCGGCCGACCACACCACGCTCGTCGCCGCCGTGCAGGCCGCGGGCCTGGTCGAGACGCTTCAGGGCCCCGGCCCCTTCACTGTCTTCGCCCCCACGAACGAGGCTTTCGCCAAGCTGCCCGCGGGCACGGTGGAAACCCTCCTGAAGCCCGAGAACAAGGATCAGCTGACCAAGATCCTGACCTGCCACGTCGTCGCGGCAAATGCGATGTCGGATGCGATCATGAAGATGGTCGATGACGACAAGGGCGCCCACCCGGTCAAGACCGTGGGCGGCTGCGAATTCACCGCGATGTACAAGGACGGCGTGGTGATGATCAAGGACGGCCAGGGCAACGTGGCCAACGTGACCATCGCCGACGTCAAGCAGTCGAACGGTGTCATCCACGTCATCGACACGGTTCTTCTTCCGGCGATGTAGTCCCTTCATCGCGGGAACGCCTGCCGCCCGAGCCGGTCACTCGGCCCGGGCGGCAGGCCCGGCACGGGGCGCCGAAAGGTGAACATCCCCTCACTTCCGGCGCGCTCTGGAACGGGTCTTCAGGTCAACCCTGAAGACCCGTTTTCGCTTTGCACGCCCAGGTGACCGGACCGCCCCAACCGGCCTGGGCTCTGGCCCGGTCCATTTTCCAGCCGGAGTCGCGTCATGCGCCTTGCCCATTTCCTGCGTGGTCTCGTTCTCGTCCAGGCGCTCATTGCCGCGCCGCTCTCTGCCGAGGGCCGCCCAATCATCGTCCTTGACGCCTCGGGCTCGATGTGGGGCCAGATCGACGGCCGCGCCAAGCTGGAAATCGCGCGAGGCGCTGGCGGCCGTGCTGGCCGAAATGCCGCCCGAGGCCGAGCTGGGCCTGATGGCCTATGGCCACCGCGAAAAGGGCAGCTGCGAGGATATCGAACTGGTCGTGCCCCCTGCCCCTGGCACTGCGCAGGCAATCACCGACGCCGCCAATGCGATGAAATTCCTGGGCAAGACGCCCCTGACCGAATCCGTCCGGCGCGCCGCGGCCGAGCTGAAATCGACCGAAGCCAAGGCCACCGTGATCCTGATCACCGACGGGATCGAGACCTGCGAGGCCGACCCCTGCGCGCTTGGGGCGGAACTGGAAGCCTCGGGCGTCGATTTCACCGCCCATGTCGTGGGCTTCGGCCTGACCGAGGACGAGGGCAAGGCCGTCGCCTGCCTGGCCGAGAATACCGGGGGCAAGTATATCCAGGCCAAGAATGCCGGCAGCCTGGTCGATGCGCTGAAGACCACCGTTGTCGTGGCCGAACCCGAACCCGCGCCAGCGCCCGAGCCGGAACCCGCCCCCGCCCCGGCGGCCCTGGCCGAAAACGTCGATCCCGCCGCCTATCTTGTCGCGGGCGGGGCCGAGCTTGACGACAGGATCATCGCCGATGTGGTCTTCACCTTCACCCCGCTTGGCGCGGACGGCCAGCCTGCGGGCGAGGACACCACGATCTACGGCCGATCGAAAGGCAGCCTCGCGCCCGGCCGCTACCGGATGGAGACCGTGTTGCACAAGGCGCGGGTCGCGCAGGAGGTCGAGATCGGCCCGGCCTCCGAACTGTCCACCCCCGTTGCGGTGCTGGATGCGGGCATCCTGAACCTGACGCTCCGCGCCGCGCCGGGGGCCGATCCCGACCCCGATGCCTTCTGGGAACTGCGCGGCGCGGACGACCTGTACGAATCCGGCTACACCAAGACCTACCGGGTGTTCCCGTCCGGTGAACACGCGCTGCGCGCCGTCCTTGGCGCGGCCTAGGCCAACCAGTCGGTGGTGATCGACCCCGGCAAGGTCACCGATCTGGACCTGATCCTTGGCACCGGCCTCGCCGTGGTCGAGGCCACCTATTCCGACAGCCTCAAGGTCGAAGGCGGCGACCAGCTCGTCGAGATTTTCGAGGCCAGGAAGGACATCGACGGCAACCGCAAGTCGGTCGCCTACGCCTACGGCGCCGGAGCCCGCTTCGACCTGCCCGCAGGCGATTACGTCGCCGTGGTGACCTTGGGCGCGGCCAGATCCGAAGTTCCGTTCACCATCAAGGTCGGCGAACGCACCGACATCACCGTGCCGCTGAACGCAGGCGTCGCCGCCTTCACCTCGCCCGGCGATGGACTGATCGAAGTGCTGGCCGCCAGGACGGACATCAACGGCAACCGCGCCTCGCTGGCCTATGGCTATGGCCCGGCCTGGCAGACCACGCTTCCCGCGGGCGACTACATCGTGAAACTGACGAAGGCCGACAAGTCCTCGGAAACCCCGCTGACGGTGACGGCGGGCGAGCGCAGCGAACTGGCCCTGACCCTGCCCTGAGCGGCAAACCCGCTCCGCCAGATGACAAGGCCGCCCCGAGGGGCGGCCTGTTGCATCCTATTCGGCGGCCTCCTGCGGCGGCTCGCCCTCCGGGTTGCCCTCGCCCTCCGGCGTGTCCCTTCCCTTCGGCTTGCGCGGGCCGCGCGGGCGCCGCGCGGGGCGGTCCTCTGCCGCCCGGGGCTCGGCCAGGGCCGGCTCGGGTTCGCTGCGCGGGCGGGGGGCGGATTCGGGCGTCTCGATCAGCCCGGTATCATCGGCCCCGCCCAGGTCGATCACTTCGGCGATCGCCGGCTGCTCGTCCAGGCCAAGGTCGCGCTCGGCGCGGAAGTCGCGGGTGAAGTCACGCCGCTCGGCCCGGTCGGGACGCTCGGTGCGGTCGCTCCGGTCGTTCCGATCCGGACGGTCTCCCCGCGGCTGGTGCTGCTGGCCGCCGTTGCCGTTGCCGTTCTGCTGGCCGCCGTTGTTCTGGTACTGCTGCTGACGCGCCTCCTGTTCGGCGGCCATTTCCTTCATCGCCTCGGACAGCATCCTTGTGTAATGCTCGGCATGTTGCAGGAAATTCTCGGCCGCCACACGGTCGTTCGACAGCTGGGCGTCGCGGGCCAGCATCTGGTATTTCTCGATGATCTGCTGCGGCGTGCCGCGTACCTTGCCCTCGGGGCCAGAGCTGTCGAAGACGCGGTTGACGATGTTGCCGAGGCTGCGCGGGCGGTTCTGGTTGGAACGCGAGCGTTTCTTGGAAGAGCGCATCTTGTCCTTTTGATGGCTTTGGCCCACGACCGCCGCCCGGCGCGGGCAGCCTGAAGGAAGTCGTCAAGGCCGGCATTGCGCTGGGGCAGGTGCGACCCTGCCCGAAGCTGTTCCCAGTAATCACAGGCCAAGGCGGCTGACAAGCGCAAATTGTACGGACAGACTGTTTTTGGGCGGGATCAGGTGCCGCTGCAACGGTCCTCGGCCCCGGCCTTCTCGGCCGCGACCACGCGGTCGCGTCCGTCCATGTCGGGCAGGATGCGGATCCGCTCCAGCCCCGCCGCCGCGAACAGCGCGGCCACGGCCTGCCCCTGGGCGGGACCGATCTCGACCAGAAGCCGCCCGCCCGGCAACAGCCGCCCGCCCGCGCCGCGCGCGATGGCGCGGTAGGCGTCCAGCCCGTCGCCCCCGGGGGTCAGCGCCTGCTGCGGCTCCCAGTCGCGCACTTCCGGCGCCAGTCCGGGCATCTCCTCGGCTGCGATATAGGGCGGGTTCGACACGATCAGGTCATAGGTTCCGGTGACCGCTGCGAACCAGTCCGACTTGCGGAACCGCGCCCGCGCCTCCAGCCCCAGGTCGCGGGTATTGCCCATCGCCACCTGCAAGGCCGCATCCGAAATGTCGGTGCCCAGCCCCCGCGCCTGGGCCATGCCCCTCAGGCAGGACAACAGGATGCAGCCCGTCCCGGTGCCAAGGTCCAGCATCTTCCGGAAGGGCCGGGTCAGGGCCTCGGCCACCAGCGTCTCGGTCTCGGGCCGAGGGTCCAGCGTGTCGCGCGTGACGCGAAAGGACAGGCCCCAGAACGGCCGCCGCCCGGTGATCTGCGCCACCGGCTGCCGCGCGCAGCGCGCCGCCAGCGCCTCCTCGTAGGCCCGCGTCTGCGGCTCGGTCATCTCGTCGGGCAGCTTCAGCGTCAGCCGGTCGTGCCCGATCCCCAGCGCATGGGCCAGAAGCACCCGCGCATCGCGTGCGGCATCCTCGATCCCGGCCTCCTGCAAGCGCGGAATGGCCCGCCGCAGCGCGTCCCCTGCCTTCACGCACCCATCTCCGCCAGCCGTTCCGCCTGGTCATGCGCCACCAGCGCGTCGATCAGCTCGGTCAGGTCGCCCGCCATGATCTGCGGCAGGGCATAAAGCGTCAGGTTGATCCGGTGGTCCGTGATCCGTCCTTGCGGGAAGTTGTAGGTGCGGATCCGCTCGCTGCGGTCGCCGGTGCCGATCTGGCTTTTCCGGTCGGCCGAGCGTTCGGCATGCAGCCTTTCGCGCTCCGCCTCGTAAAGCCGCGCGCGCAGCACCTGCATCGCGATCTCGCGGTTGCGGTGCTGCGACTTCTCCGAACTCGTCACCACGATCCCGGTCGGCAGATGCGTGATCCGCACCGCCGAATCCGTCGTGTTCACATGCTGCCCGCCCGCGCCCGACGACCGCATCGTGTCGATCCGGATGTCGGAGGCCGGAATGTCGATGTCCACCTCCTCGGCCTCGGGCAGGACGGCCACCGTCGCGGCGGAAGTATGAATCCGCCCCTGCGCCTCGGTCTCGGGCACCCGCTGCACCCGATGGACGCCGGATTCGTACTTCATCCGGGCATAGACGCCCTCGCCCTCGATCAGGGCGGAAAACTCCTTGAGGCCCCCAAGCTCGCCCGGCTGTTCGCTGATGATCTCGAACCGCCAGCCCATCCGTTCGGCATAGCGCTGGTACATCCGCGCAAGGTCCCCGGCGAACAGCGCCGCCTCATCGCCCCCCGTCCCCGGCCGGATCTCGAGGATCGCAGGCCGCGCATCCGCCGCATCCTTCGGCAACAGCGCCAGCCGCAGGGCCTGCTCCATCTCGGGGATGCGTGCCTTCAGGCGCGGCAGTTCCTCCTCGGCCAGCGCCTTCATCTCGGGGTCAGAGAGCATCGCCTCGGCCTCGGCCAGATCGTCCAGCGCCTGACGATAGGCGCGGATTTCCTCCACCACCGGCTTGAGGTCGGTATATTCCTTCGAGATCTTCGCGATCTCGGCCGGCGCTGCCGACCCGGCGTTCAACTGGGCTTCGAGAAACTCGAACCGTTCGGTGATCTGGGCAAGTTTGTCCAACGGAACCATGCGCGGGGTTTGGCAGGCCGCCCGGCAAGGGTCAAGGGGCAACCCCTCGCGCTTTCCCTTCGGCAAATATCCCCTGCGGAGCACTTCCGAGCGTTTTTGCGTCCTTCACGCAAAGGCGCAAGACAAAGGACTTGCGGCGTATGCCGCTCAATCTGAAAACCGCCCCGACCCGGTCCTAGAACCCGGTCATAGCAGGCCGCTCTTCCAGCCCAAGCAACTCTTGCATCCAGCCACCGATCCGCGCTTCGTTCACCCCCAGATCCTCGGACCCAAAGCGCTGCCGCCCGGCGACGCACAGCCCCGGCCCCGGCATCACTTGCGCCGTGGTGTAGTCCGGGAACCCCATCAGCGCCGAGCGTGTGACCCAGGTGATCCGCCCCTCCTCGGGGGAACCCGCCAGCCGTTCGGTCCTCGGCGTCGCCAGCGCAATCGCATCCAGTCGCGCCAGCAGCGCCTGAGGGTCCTCCTGCACGTCATAGCGCGCGCCGGGCTTGATGCAGAACACATGCGCATTGCTCGGCCATCCGCCCGCCGCAAGGTCGACATGCCAACGGGCCGGATCCGATGGCGCCAGCCGGATATAGGCCATGCCTCCCACAGCCCCCAGCGCCAGCAGTCCCACAATCCAGCCCGTCATGCGCATGTCCTCACCTCTGCGTCCGCGCCCAATGGTAAAGGCAGATCAGCTCATAGGCCACATGCGCCCCCGCGATCGCCGTGGCGCCGGTGGTGTCATAAGGCGGCGAGACCTCGACCACATCCCCGCCGACCAGGTTGATCCCGGCCAGATCGCGCAGCATCGCCGCCACCTGCCAGCTGGCCAGCCCGCCCCAGACCGGGGTCCCCGTCCCGGGCGCAAAGGCCGGGTCCAGCGCGTCGATGTCGAAGGTCAGGTAAGTGGGCCTGTCCCCCACGATATCCTTCACCGTCGCCACCACCCGCGCCACGCCCCATTCATGCGCCTCGCGCGCGGTGATGACGTTGACGCCCAGATAATCCTCGGTCGTCGTCCGGATGCCGATCTGGACGCTGCGTTTGGGGTCCACTGCACCGGCCTTCACCGCCTTGTACAGCATCGTCCCATGGTCGATCCGCGCCGGGTTGTCGTCGGGCCAGAGGTCGGAATGGGCGTCGAAATGGATCACTCCGACCGGCCCGAATTTCTCGGCATAGGCCTTCAGGATCGGCCAGGTGATGTAATGGTCGCCCCCCAGCACCACTGTCCCCGCCCCCGCCTTCAGGATGGTGCGGATGTGGTTGGTCAGCGTCTCGGGAAACTCGGGCACATTGGCGTAGTCGAAGGCCACATCGCCGTAGTCGATGATGTTCAGATCCTCCAGCGGGTCGGTGCCCCAGCCCGGCGGCGGGTCATAGGGCATCAGGCTCGACGCCTCGCGGATCGCGCGCGGGCCGAAACGGGTGCCGCTGCGATGGCTCACCGCCTGATCGAAGGGAACCCCGGTGATCGCCAGATCGACCCCGGTCAGGTCCTTGGTATAACTCCGCCGCAGGAAGCTCGTCGCCCCCCCGAACGCATTTTCAAAGGAATAGCCCCGGTGCGCAGTCCGGGTGAACGCAGTATCGACCTGCGTCTTCGCGTCTTCAAGTGCCATGATGGTCTCGGGTCTTGGGCGCAGTCGTTCAGCGGAGACGCGCGGATCCGGTGCCGCCAGCAAACCCGTCCCGCGCGCCGCTGTCAAGCGGGCGATTTCTTCGAAGAAATCGCACCGGAGCCTTCGAAGGCTCCGGTCCGGAGTTTTCGAAAACTCCGGGGCCCTACCCCAGCCGGAACCCTTCGCGGACCAGCTCATCCGTGACCTGGACAATCGCGCGCTCCAGCGTCTCGGCGATGAAATCCACTTGGGCCTCGGTGATGACCAGGGGCGGAGACATCACGTTCAGATGCCCCATCGGCCGCACCAGAAGCCCCATCGCCTCAGCCGCGTTCGAGATGCGCTTCGATTCGTTCGCCTCATCCGGCAGCACCGCCTTCGTCGCCTTGTCCGCCACGCTTTCCACACACAGCATCAACCGCCGCCCGCGCACATCGCCGATCAGCGGCAGGTCGGCCAGCGCCGCCATCCGCGCCTCGAAATATCCGCCCACCCGGTCGGCATGGGCCAGAAGCCCCTCGCGCTCCATGATGTCGATGTTCTTCAGCCCCGCGGCGCAGGACACCGGATGCCCGGAATAGGTGAACCCGGCGGTGAACCAGCGCGACCCGTCCGCGGCCATCGCCTCCCACATCCGGTCGCTAAGGATCAGCGCGCCCAAGGGCACATAGCCCGAGGTCAGCCCCTTCGCCGTGCAGATCATGTCCGGCTGCACCCCGAACAGGTCCCATGAGGCGAACCAGTGCCCCAGCCGCCCGAAGGAGGTCACCACCTCATCGGCGATGAACAGGATGTCGTGGCGCTGGCAGACCTCCCAAATCCGGCGCAGATAGCCCTCGGGCGGCACGATCACCCCGCCCGAGGCTTGGATCGGTTCGGCGATGAACCCGCCGATCCGGTCGGCTCCCACGCGCGCGATCAGCGCCTCGAACTCGGCCACCAGCGCGTCGCAGAACGCCGCCTCGCTCATCCCCTCGGGACGGCGGTAGGGGTTCGGCACCGACAGGTGATGGATGCCCTCCTCCTTGTAGCGGAACTCCGGCACCCGGTCGCCCGGCCGCTTGCCCACCGACTGCGCCAGGTAGGTCGAGCCATGATAGCTGTAATCCCGCGCCACGATATCGGTCTTCTCGGGCCGGCCCATGCAGGTCTGGTAATAGGCCACCGTCCTGACCGCCGTATCCACCGCCGTCGAGCCGCCGGTTGTGAACATCACCCGGTTCAGATCGCCCGGAGCCAGTTCCGCCAGCCTCAAAGCCAGCCGCGCCGACGGGTCATTGGTCACATCGACAAAGGTGTTGGAAAACGCCAGCCTCTCGGCCTGTTCGGCGATGGCCTGCGCCATTTCCTTGCGGCCAAGGCCGATGTTGGTGCACCACAGGCCGCCCACCGCGTCCAGATACTGCCGCCCCTCGGCATCCCAGAGGTAACAACCCTCCCCCCGACTGATCACCAGACTGCCCTCTCGCTCGAAGGGGCCAAAGTTCGTCCAGGGGTGCAAGGAGTGCCTCCGGTCCATCTCCCAAAGCGCATTCGGGCTGGGCCGTGCCAGGGCCATCGGGGCGGTCATGTGCGGTCTCCGTCGTTGAATGACACAAATGGATAACAACAACAGACTAGCATTTTGATCATAATCCGGCCAGCCCCCGGCCCGTCCAAAGGTTGGGGGTCACCCAGATATGGTGTACAAAGGTTGATCCGGCCCCCATCGGGACCGCGTCCCGCCCAAGGCCGACCGCACCCGCGATTCGCGAGCGGGCCGAGATCAGAACAGCTTCTGCTTTGCCTTCGACACGCTGAACCCGTGGCCCTTGGCATTGGTGCAGGTCATGCCCGTCTCGGCCGAGACGCAAGAGATCCCGCCCAGCGACACCGCCTGACCATAGCGCAGCACCGCCACGCCCGCGCCGCCCACGGCATCCGACACGCAGGCCAGATAGCCCTTACCGGTGTTGCCCACCGCAAAGGACCGGCCCCAGTCGAATTTGCACCCCGCCGGCCGCCTGGTATAGCTCGGCGTCAGCTCTGTCAGATCGCAGCGCGCCGTCGCGCCGGAGGGGTCGCTGACCATGATGCAGTTGATGTTCCCGGTGGGCGAGCGGAACTGGATGATGTCCGCCTGCGCGACACCCGCCGCCAGACCCAGGAACGCAACTGCAACTCCGACCCGCATCATCCTGAAACTCCTCGCCAAAACCCGTCAGACCACCGGCTGCGCCCGCTCCACCAGCCGCGCGAAGAAGCTGGCCCCGATGGGGGCCGCCTCGTCGTTGAAATCATAGGCCGGATGGTGCAGCCCCGCCCCCGGCCCGGTGCCCAGGAACAGGTAAGCCCCCGGCCGCGCCTCCAGCATGTAGCTGAAATCCTCCGACCCCATCTCGCGGTTGGCCCGCGCATCCACCGCATCCGCGCCCGAGACCTCCCGCGCGACTTCGGCAGCGAACTCCGCCTCGTCCTCGTGATTGATCGTCGCGGGATAGCCCCCGTCGTAATTGATCTCGGCCTTCACGCCATAGGCTGCGGCATGACCCTCGACGATCTCGTGGAACCGTTTCTTCAGCAGCTCCCGCACATCCGGCTTGAAGCAGCGGATCGTGGCGGCGAAGAACCCCTCTTCGGGGATGATGTTCGACGCGGTCCCGGCATGGATCATCGTGACCGAGATCACCGCCTCGTCCAGCGCATGCACGTTGCGCGGGATGATCGTCTGCACCGCCTGCACCATGCCGACGATGGCCACCACCGGATCGACGCATTCGTGCGGCGTGGCGCCATGCCCGCCGCGCCCCGTGACCTTGACCACCGCCGTATCGACGCTGGCCATCAACGGCCCCGGCGTGGTCTGGAAATGTCCGAAGGGGATGTTCGGAGCATTGTGAATGCCGTAGACCTGCCCGATGCCGAAACGGTCCATGATGCCCTCCTGCACCATGACCTGGCCGCCGCCGCCGTCCTCTTCCGCCGGCTGGAAGATCAGCGCCACGGTTCCGGCAAAGTTCCGCGTCTCGGCCAGATATTTCGCCGCCCCCAGCAGCATCGTCACATGCCCGTCATGCCCGCAGGCATGCATCCTGCCCTTGACCGTGCTGGCATGGGGCGCGCCGGTCAGTTCCTCGATCGGCAGCGCGTCCATGTCCGCGCGCAGGCCGATCACCGGGCCCTCGGTGCGACCCCGGATCAGCGCCACGATCCCGGTCTTCGCGATGCCTTCGTGGATCTCGTCCACCCCGATCTCGCGCAGCCGTTCGGTGATCCAGGCCGCGGTCCGGTGACACTCGAATCCCAGCTCCGGGTGCATGTGCAGATGCCGCCGCCATCCCTTCATCTCTTCGGCATAGGACGCGATACGGTTCAGAACGGGCATTGCGGACTCCTTCGCGGTGCCCTGCGAGCAAATCGGAAATCGCGGGCGACCGCAATGATCGAAGCGCAGCACCCGGCGCCGGAAACGCTCCGGTTTGCCCTACCCCCGCCGTTGCGTCCAGGGCCGCGCCGACGGGAGCGATTATACGCGTCGGAACCTGGACGGGCGGAACGACGCCGACACGTTTGATCTCGATACCACGGTGAATACGGTTGGCCTCCGCGTCGGCTTCAGCTTCTGACCGCAGCGGGGCGTGACACCGCCCGCCAAATCCCTATCCTGCGCCCGGACATCCGTTCCGGGCGCAGGACTTTGATGACCACCGACACACTCCCCCCCACCGGGATCGACCGCCTTCTCGCCATAATGGCCGCCTTGCGCGACCCTGACACCGGCTGCCCCTGGGACATCCAGCAGAGCTTCGCCACCATCGCCCCCTACACCCTGGAAGAGGCGCACGAAGTCGCCGACGCCATCGACCGCCAGGCCTGGTCCGACCTGAAGGGCGAACTCGGCGATCTCCTCTTCCAGACCGTCTACCATTCCCAGCTTGCCGCCGAGGCCGGCCACTTCACCTTTGCCGATGTGGTGGAGGCCATCTCCGACAAGATGATCGCCCGCCACCCCCACGTCTTCGGCACCGCCAACCGCGACAAGACCGCAGAACAGCAGACCCGCGACTGGGAGGCGCAGAAGGCCCGCGAACGCGGGGCCGCCCGCACCTTGGACGGCATCGCCGCCTCCCTCCCCGCCCTCACCCGCGCGCTCAAACTCCAGAACCGCGCCGCCCGCGTCGGCTTCGACTGGCCCTCCACCGATCAGGTCCTCGACAAGCTGATCGAGGAAGCCCGCGAGGTCACCGAGGCTCGCGACACCCTCACCCATGACGCCCTCACCGAGGAAATCGGCGACCTCCTCTTCGTCATGGCCAACCTCGCGCGCCACCTCAAGGTCGATCCCGAAGCCGCCCTGCGCGCCGCCAACGCCAAGTTCACCCGCCGCTTCGCCCGGATCGAGGACTGGCTCGCCGAACAGGGCCGCACCCCCGCCGACAGCACCCTGGCCGAGATGGACGCGCTGTGGAATCGCGCCAAGGCCGAAGACAAGGCCCGGGACAAGGCCCGCCCCTGACCCTTTCCCTTCTGCAACTGTCCCCGCCGAAGGCTCCGCCGCCTGCAACCGGCGCCGCGCCACGGAATTGCCGAGAAAATCACTCAACCACTTGACCAAAGCAAAACAGTCAGGTTTATACGTCCCGGCAAACCCGACTAAAGGACTCAACCATGTTCCGTCTCTCCACCCTTGCCCTTCTCGCCTGCTCGGTCCCGGCACTTGCCCAGGAGATCAACGTCTACTCCCATCGCCAGCCCGAGCTGATCCAGCCCCTCGTCGATGCCTTCACCGCCGAGACCGGCATCAAGGTGAACGTGGCCTTCGTCGACAAGGGCATGGCCGAACGCCTGGTGGCCGAGGGCGACCGCTCGCCCGCCGATCTGGTCCTGACCGTGGACATCGCCCGCCTGATGCAGATCGTCGAGGCCGATGTGACGCAGCCGGTGCAGTCCGAGGTGCTGGAGGCGAACATCCCCGAAACCCTGCGCGACCCGAATGACCACTGGTTCGGCCTGACCGCGCGCGCCCGCATCGTCTATGCCGCGAAGGACCGCGTCGATCCGGCCGAGATCACCACCTACGAGGATCTCGCCTCGGACAAGTGGAAAGGCCGTATCTGCTCGCGCTCGGGGCTGAACGACTACAACATCGCGCTGCTCGGTGCCATGATCGTCCACCATGGCGAGGACTATGCCACGAAATGGGCCGAGGGTCTCAAGGCCAACCTCGCCCGCAAGCCGGACGGCGGCGACCGCGACCAGGTCAAGGCGATCGCGGCGGGCGAATGCGACATCGCGATCGGCAACACCTATTACATCGGCCAGATGCTCGCCGACCCCGAACAGCGCGCGGCGGCCGAAGCCGTGACCGTGACCTTCCCGGTCTTCGAAAACGGCGGCTCGCATCTGAACATCTCGGGCGTGGCGATGACCAAATCAGCCCCGAACAAGGAAAACGCGCTGAAGTTCATGGAATGGCTGGCCGGCGACACCGCCCAGAAGATCTATGCCGAGACCAACAACGAATATCCGGTGAAGGCCGGCGTGGAACGTTCGGCCGTCGTCGCCTCCTGGGGCGAGTTCACCGCCGACCCGACGCCCCTGGCCGAGATCGCCAAGGCCCGTGCGGCGGCGTTGAAGATCATGGAGACGGTGAACTTCGACGGTTGAGGTGTCCCGAGTTTGCAGCAGCGCCCGGGGGAAACCTCGGGCGCTTGCGCTTTGATGCGACGGTCCTGGCCGTGCGGACGCGCGGAACGGAGCCTCCGGAATGAACGCGCATGGCATGATCTCCAGAGCCACGACCCATGATCTGCCAGAAGGACAGCGGTTCGCGTAAGTCACCACTGGCCGCGCAGGTCCGGGAACCGTCGATGGTGAGGATCGACGCACCCCATGCGCAGGCGCCCCGGACGGCGTAGAGCCGTGCGGTTCAAGAAGGCGGCGCGGACGACTGATCGGGCGCAGGAAGTGTGGGCTCAGCTCGCAACCACATGCCCTGGCCGACGCGAAGGGCCGCCCGAACGCCTTGCCCCGGCGGCCCGGAGCAAGAACCGTGCCAAACCTCCAACACCCACGGCCAACTCCTTGAAAGCCCTTGGATGGCCAACCTGCCCGCGCGCGGCGCGGCTCACCCCATGAACTCCACCGACAGCACCGTCGGCAGATGCCGCGCGACCTCCTCCCAGGTCTCGCCCTCATCCTTCGACAGGAACACCGACCCCGAGTTCGTCCCGAAGGCCACTCCGCCCTCGCACGAGGCCATCCCCTGCCGCAGCACGGTGAAGAAGCAGTCCCGCTCCGGCAGCCCCGCGCCCTTCCCCGCCCAGGTCTCGCCGCCGTCCTCCGTCTTCCAGACCAGCGCCCGTGCCCCCACCGGATAGCGCCCCTCGCTGTCGCCGTTCAGCGGGAAGACCCAGAACACCCCCGGCTTCGTCGGATGCGCCGCCACCGGAAAGCCGAAGGTCGAGGGCAACCCCTCCGTCACCTCCTCCCAGACCGCGCCGCCATCCCGCGACCGGTACACCCCCTGGTGGTTCTGCATGTAGATCAGCCCCTCGGCGGCCCCGAAGGCCAGGTTGTGGACGCAGGAAAAGATCTCGTCCTCGGCCCGGAACTCTACCCCATCCCCCCAGTCCCGCGCCAGCGCCCCCGCCGGCCCCGGTCGGTTCCCCCGCCGGTTCCGCATGATCCAGCTCATGCCCCCGTCCCGGCTCTCGAACACCCCCGCCGCCGAGATCCCGACCCAGATCCCCCCCTTCTGATCCGCCAGAATGCTGTGCAACGTCAGCCCCGCCGCCCCCGGCATCCAATGATCCGCCCCCGGCTGATCCGTCAGAGCCTCCAGCCGCCGCCAGCTCGCCCCGCAATCCACACTTTCATACAGATAGGCCGGCTTCGACCCCGCCAGCACCCGCCCCCGGTCGTAACAGACCGACCACAGCTGCTCCGCCCCCTCGAACGGCCCCGTCGACACGCTCCACTCACCCCCCGATCGCCGCCACACCCCCGCCCCATGCCAGCCGCTGCCTCCGGCCGCCAGGAGATCTCTCCGCCGCGCCCGATCGCATGGTTGATCGGCCAGCCCTCGCAGAACGGCCCCTCGACCCGACCGCCCGCCAGCACGAACAGCCCCTTCGACGTCCCGACCAGTATCTCCATCGCCCCCTCCTCCGCGTGACGCCCTCAGCCTACGCCCCTTCCGCCACATTGCACGGCCGAATTTCCTGACCATCTGGACAAACTTCGCCCGACCCCGCTTACTCCGCGCCAAAGGAGTCACCCATGCCCCGCAAGATCATCATCGACACCGACCCCGGCCAGGACGACGCCGTCGCCATCCTCCTTGCGCTGGCCTCCCCGGAACTGGAGGTCCTCTGCCTCACCGCCGTCGCCGGGAACGTCCCCCTTGCGCTCACCCAAAGGAACGCCCGCCAGATCGTCGAACTCGCCGGACGGCAAACCCCCGTCCACGCCGGCTGCGACGCCCCCCTGAAACGCAAGCTCGTCACCGCCGAATATGTCCACGGCAAGACCGGCCTCGACGGCATCCCGCTCCCCGAACCGACCCTCCCCCTCCACCCCCAGCACGCCGTCGACGCGATCATCGAAACCTTGCGCGCCCACCCCCCCGGCACCATCACCCTCTGCCCGCTCGGGCCCCTGACCAACATCGCCACCGCCTTCCGGCGCGCCCCCGACATCATCCCCCGCGTGGCCGAGATCGTCCTGATGGGCGGCGCCTATTTCGAAGTCGGCAACGTCACCCCCGCGGCCGAGTTCAACATCTACGTCGACCCGGAAGCCGCTGAAATCGTGTTCAAATCCGGCGTGCCGCTGGTGGTGATGCCCCTCGACGTCACCCACAAGGCCCTGACCTCGCGCGAGTGGGTAGAGGAGATGCGCGCCCTCGGCACCCCCGTCGGCCAGGCGGTGGCCAGCTGGACCGATTTCTTCGAACGCTTCGACACCGCGAAATACGGCTCAGCCGGCGCCCCCCTGCACGACCCCTGCGTGATCGCCTACCTTCTGGAGCCTTCGCTCTTCACCGGCCGCCATGTGAACGTGGAGATCGAGACGGTCTCCGAGCTCACCCTCGGCATGACCGTCGCCGACTGGTGGCGGGTGACGGGGAGAGAGCCCAACGCGATGTTCATGGGCGGCGTGGACAGGGACGGATTCTACCGGCTGTTGACGGAGCGGTTGGGGAGGTTGTGAGGGGGTTCGAGAGTGACGCGAAATTGCACCCGACCTATTTCCGGACACCTGCGTCAAGCATCTTCTGCCCAAGCGCACCGATGACAGCACTCTTTTTCGGCGCGTCTCGACGCCATAGAGTGCTATGCGTCGCCAGAGAGTTAACTGTCACCTCTCACCGCCCCCACTACCATCTCCACCGGCAGCCACAGCACCCTCCCCTCCTCCGGGAAGGCCATGAACTCCGCCTGTCGCAGATACCAGGCCTTTGCGGCCTCGTCCTTCGCCTGCACCAGCACCGCCGCGATGCCGATAACGCCTGCGGCCCCCGCGATCCGGCGGAGCGCATCGGCCAGCAGGTCGGCCCCAAGGCCCCGGCCCGCGTAGGCCCGGTCCACCGCCAGACGTCCGATCACCGCCACCGGCACCGAATCCGGCGCGTTGCGGCGGAGTTTGCCCGGCACCCGCGCCCGCTCTACCGAGCCTGCCGAGATGCAGTAGAACCCCGCCACCCGCGCACCGTCGCAGACCACATAGGTTCGAGAGAACCGGCTTTCGTTCTTCAACGCCCGCTCGCGCAGCCAGTCGTTCAGCACCGGCACCCCGCAGTCGAACTGTGACAGGTCATGTGCCGCCGTGATCGGATGCGGGGCCGTCAGCTTCGGCAGGGTCACGCCTCCCAGACCGGCTTCCGCGCCATCAGGCGTTTCAGCTTCGGCCCCGGAGCAGGTGGATTGTCCAGCGCCTGCACGAAGGCGTCATAGGCTCCGGTCTCCAGCACGAACAGCCGCTGGTCCAGCAGCACATCAATCGCCTGCCGCCGCGCCACGTCGATCATGAAGTCCGTCCGTGTCTTGCCCAGCAGCGTCGCCGCCTCGTCAATCAAGGCGCGGGTCGAGGCTTCAATCCGCAAATTGATCGTCCCCTTCTCCGCTGGTGCGGCATCAAAGGGAGCAGGAGATTCGGAAAGGCCAGCAGGTTTTCTCATGCAGCAAGGATGCGGGAATGTATCCACATTGTCAACACGTAGGGTGCGCATTCATGGCGCACCATTCCATACGCAACCCCCTAACAAACCCCTAACGCCCACAGCCAAGCCCTTGAAATACTTACCCTCCAAACCAGCGCCGCGCGCGGCGCGGAGTCCTTTGCGGCCCCCGTCATCCCAGCGGCAGCACCACCTGGAACCGGCTCCCCCGCCCCTTCTCGCTTTCGATCCGCAGCCACCCCCGATGCCGGCTCACGATGTGCTTCACGATGGCCAGCCCCAGCCCCGTCCCCCCCATCTCGCGGCTGCGGTGGGTGTCCACCCGGTAGAACCGCTCCGTCAGGCGGGGGATGTGGACCGGGTCGATCCCCTCGCCCTCGTCCGCGACCTCCACCCGCACCGCAGGCCCCCGCACCGTCTCCTCCGGGGTCAGCGAGACCCGCACCACCTGCCCCGCCGCCCCGTATTTCAGCGCGTTCTCCACCAGGTTCGTGAAGACCTGCACCAGCTGGTCCCAGTCCCCCGGAACCGTCACCGGATCGCCGGTCAGTTCCACCCGGTCCCCCTCCCGCTCGGCCATCCCCCGCAGCGAGGAGATGACCCCCTCAAGCAGCCCCCGCAGTTCCACCGGCTCGCGCGGGCGCACCCGTTCCTCGGCCTCGACCCGGGACAGATGCAGCAGGTCCCGCACCAGCCGGTTCATCCGTCCCGCCTCGGCCTCCATGATCCCCAGGAACACCTCCCGCGCCTTCGGGTCGTCGCGGGCGGCGTGTTTCAGCGTCTCGATGAAACCCATCAGCGCGGTCAGGGGCGTGCGCAACTCGTGGCTGACATTGGCAACGAAATCGCGCCGCATCTCGCCCGCCTTCTCTTCCTCGGTCACGTCGCGGAAGATGCACAGGACCAGCCCGTCGCGCAGGCTGGATACGGTGACCTGGAACACCTCTTCCTGCCCCTCGCGCCGCAGGGACATCCGGGTCTCCTGCGGCGGGGTGTCCGGCCCGACCTTGCCGATCGCCTCCAGCACCCCCGGCGCCCGCACCGCGATGGCAGGGTGCCGGCCGACGATCCCCTCGCCCAGAAGCGCAATGGCCAGGGAATTGCAGGCCTGCACCCGTTCGGTGCCGCTGATCAGCATGGCCGGCAGCGGAAGCCCGGCCAGTAGCCTTGCCAGTTCGATATCGGTCATTCGCGCACCACTCTACCGCCCCGTGTCTCGCGCCACTTGTGTTGTGACGGAATACCAGTAAATTCCCGCGAGTAAATGTAACGCGGTGCGGAACCGGCCCTTGTCCGGGAACAATGGTCGGCCCCGGCGAAAGTCCTTCTTTCAGACGATTTGGCGGCGCCTCACGAGGAGACAGAGGAGCGATGTCGCGAAAGCTCAGGTGCCTGGTCATCGGGATTCCGGAGGCGAAGCCCGCGGAAGGCAGCTTGCGACCCGAGGAATTCGCCTCGATCAGCCTGGACGAGCTGGACAGCTACCTGCCCCTGCCTGCCGCGCTGGAACTGGTGGTCGCCCCCCTGTTCTGCAACCGTTTCGACGCCCTGGAGATCATCGAGCGGCTGGGCGCACAGGACTACCGCAAGGTCCTGCGCGTGGTGGCCCCGCGGCTGCCGAACCGCCAGGTGGTCCTGCGCGAGCTGCGCAGCCATGCGGCGCGCCAGGGCATGACCATCGAGCTGATCGAGGAAGGCTGAGGCGGATCAGACCCGCGTCAGCCCGGCCCGGAAGCGCCGGGCATTGGCCTGATACCCCGCCGCCGAGGCCAGAAGCCGGGCCCGGGCGGTCTCGTCCAGTTGCCGCACGACCTTGCCGGGCGCGCCCATGACCAGGCTGCCGTCGGGAATTTCCTTGCCTTCGGTGACCAGCGCACAGGCGCCGATCAGGCAGCCCTTGCCGATCTTCGCCCCGTTCAGCACCGTGGCCCCCATCCCGATCAGGGTGCCCTCGCCGATGGTGCAGCCGTGCAGCATCGCCTTGTGGCCGATGGTGCAATTGGCGCCGATGGTCAGCGGATAGCCGATGTCCGTGTGCAGCACGCAGTTTTCCTGCACATTGGTCCCCGCGCCGATGCGGATTTCCTCGTTGTCGCCGCGCGCAACCGCGCCGAACCAGACCGAGGCTTCGGCCTCGACCACCACCTTGCCGATCAGCGTTGCCTCGGCGGCGATCCAGGCCGAGGCATCGATGGTCGGGGCGATCCCGTCAAGCGCATAGATCATCTGGCTTCAAACTCCCGGTTCAGGTCGCGGACGAAGGCGGACAGGCCGGGCTGGCGTTCGCGCTTCAGCCGTTCGGCGGTGAGGATGGTCTTGAGCTCTTCGAATGTCCGGTCGAGATCGTCGTTCACCAGCACATAGTCGTATTCGGCCCAGTGGCTGATCTCGTCCCGGCTTTTCGCCATGCGCGCCGCGATCACCTCTTCGCTGTCCTGGGCGCGGGCGCGCAGGCGGCGGTCCAGTTCCGCGATCGAGGGCGGCAGGATGAAGATCGACACCACATCGCCCCGCATCGCCTGCTTGATCTGGTGGCCGCCCTGCCAGTCGATGTCGAAGACGGTGTCGGTGCCCGCCTGCATCGCCGCCTCGACCGGGGCGCGGGGGCTGCCGTAGAAATTGCCGAAGACCTCGGCATGTTCCAGCATCTCGCCATTCGACACCATGGCCTGAAACTCTTCCCGGCTGCGGAAATAGTATTCCCGGCCGTCCTGCTCTCCTGGCCGGGGCTTGCGTGTGGTGGCCGAGATGGAAAAGCGCATCGTCGGGTCCCAGGCCATCAGCATCCGGCTGAGCGTGGATTTCCCGGCGCCGGAGGGCGAAGAGAGGATGAGAAGCAGCCCGCGCCTGGGCGACCTGAGAGTCATGGCCTATTCCACATTCTGGACCTGTTCGCGCATCTGATCGATGACGGTTTTCAGGTCAAGGCCGATCCGGGTCAGCCCCAGCGACTGCGCCTTGGAACAGAGCGTGTTCGCCTCGCGCATGAATTCCTGCATCAGGAAGTCCAGCTTGCGGCCGACCGGCCCGGGGTCGGCGATCAGGACGCGGGCGGCGGCGACATGGGCGGACAGGCGGTCGAGTTCCTCGGTCACATCGGTTCTGACGGCGATCAGCGCCAGTTCCTGGGCAAGGCGGGTCTCGTCGATGGCATCGGTTGCGGCAAGGAGGCGGGCAAGCGCCTCGCGCAGGGTCTCGGCCTGGGTCGCGTTGCGCGCGGCGGCCTCGATGCGGGCCTCGGCGGTCAGGGCTGCGATGCTGTCAAGCTGGCGGGTCAGCAGCCCGGCCAGCGCCTGTCCCTCGCCATGCCGCATTGCCGCGAAATCGGCGAGAAGTCCGGGCAGATCCGCCAGCAACGCGGCGCGCAGGGGGCCGGGGTCGTCATCCTGCCCGCCTGCGTCGATCACCCCGCGCAAGGCCAGGACATCGGCAGCGGTCGGTTGGCGCAGGGTGAGGCCCGCCGCCAGGGCCGCCGTCTCGACCCGGCCCAGTGCCGCAAGCGCCGCGGCCAGCACCGGCGGGTTCAGCCGGAAGGCGGCATTGTCCTGCGAATCCTCCTGCACGACTTTCAGCGTCAGGCTGACATTGCCCCGCGACAGGCCCTTCTGCACCTCCGCCCGGACCAGGGCCTCCAGCCCCTCGATCCAGTCGGGGACCCGAAGCCGCAGGTCCAGCCCCTTGCCGTTGACCGACCGCAGGTCCCAGGCCCAGCTGTAGCCCAGGCCGGACCCTCGCCGGGCGGCAAAACCTGTCATCGAGATCATGCCGCCCCCACTCAACCGCCGCGTGCAGTATTTACCATTTGATTAGATTTTCGGCCGAATCTTCGCGATCCGCGCTAGTGTCCCTTCATGGCGCAGCGGAGTATCAGCCCGCAAGCCCCGCATTGACCCGCCGGTGGAGAGTGTGATGACCCCAGGTTTCCTTGACCGCTTCCGTTCCCGGCACGCGCCGCCGCCGGAGCCGCCCTTCGACGGTCTGGCCCAGCTGCGCGCCTATTGGGAAAGCCTGCGCCGTGCCGGCGCGCTGCCGGCGCGATCGGCGATCGACCCGCGCGGGTTGGGGGGCATCCTGGACCGCGTGTTCCTGGCCGAGCGGATCGGGCGCGGTCTGGCTCAGATCCGCATCGCGGGCTCTGGCCTGGTGGATTTCGCCGGGACGGACCTGCGCGGCCTGCCGCTCGGCTGCCTGTTCGCGGCCGGTTCGCGGCCGCAGCTTGGCCTCTTGCTGGAACGCGCCTTCGCGGCCCCCGCTGTGGTCGAGCTTGACCTCGGTCTTGACCGGGCGGCGGACGGCGGGCTTGTCGCGCGGCTGCTGCTGCTGCCGCTGGCCGATACGGGCCCCAACCGTCCGCTGCTTGGCGCCATCAGCTTCACCGGCGCCGCCCCGGCGCAGGGCAAGCTTCAGCTGCGCAGCTGGCGCGACGAGCCGCTTCACCTGCCTTCCCACTCACCCGCAGAGGCGCCGGTCCAGCCGATCCGGCGCCTTGGTCATCTGGCGCTGGTCCACGTCAGCGACTGACCGCACCAGCTTGCGAGAGCGGCGGCAGGTCGCCCCGCCGCCCCTGACGCCCTCGCCCGTCGGTTACAGCGCGATGCGCCGCGCGGCCTCGCGGTGCGAGGACAGTTCTTCCGCCACCAGAAACGCCAGTTCCAGCGACTGGCTGGCGTTCAGCCGCGGGTCGCAGGCCGTGTGATAGCGGTCCGCCAGGTTCTCGTCCGACACCGCGCGCAGGCCGCCGGTGCATTCGGTCACGTCCTGCCCCGTCATCTCGAAATGCACGCCGCCGGGGATCGTGCCTTCCGCCTTGTGGATGGCGAAGAACTCGCGCACCTCGCGCAGCACACTGTCGAAGGGCCGCGTCTTGTAGCCCGAGGCCGCCTTGATCGTGTTGCCGTGCATCGGGTCGCAGGACCAGACCACATTGGCCCCTTCCTCGCGCACCGTCCTGATGAGCCGCGGCAGGTGGTCGCCGACCTTGCCCGCCCCGAACCGCGCGATCAGGGTCAGCCGGCCCGGCTCGTTCTCCGGGTTCAGCTTGGCCATCAGGACCTTCAGATCCTCGGCCGTGGTCGAGGGCCCGCATTTCAGCCCGATCGGGTTCAGCACGCCCCGGCAGAATTCGACATGCGCGCCATCGGGCTGCCGCGTGCGGTCGCCGATCCAGATCATGTGACCCGATCCCGCTACCGGCTGGCCGGTGATCGAATCCACCCGGCACAGCGCCTCCTCATATTCCAGCAGCAGCGCCTCGTGGCTGGTGTAGAAGTCCACGCGGCTGAGTTCGTGGGCGGTGTCGCTGTTGACCCCGGCCGCGTTCATGAAGTCCAGCGCGTCGGAAATGCGGTTCGCCATCTCGCGGTAGCGTTCGGCCTTGTCATGTTCGGCAAAGCCCAGCGTCCAGGAATGGACCCGGTGGATATCGGCGAAACCGCCGGTCGAGAAGGCGCGCAGCAGGTTCAGGCTGGCCGCCGCCTGGGTATAGGCCTGCAACATCCGCTTCGGATCGGGGATCCGCGCCTCGGGCGTGGGTTCGAAGCCGTTGATGATGTCGCCCTTGTAGCTGGGCAGTTCCACCCCGCCCACGACCTCGGTCGGCGCGGACCTCGGCTTGGCGAACTGTCCCGCCATCCGGCCGACCTTGATGACCGGCACCTTGGCGGCATAGGTCAGCACCACCGCCATCTGGAGCATGACGCGGAAAGTGTCGCGGATGTTGTCGGCCGAAAACTCGGCGAAACTTTCCGCGCAATCGCCGCCCTGCAAGAGGAACGCCTTGCCTTCCCCGGCCAAGGCCAGATGCTTCTTCAGCCGCCGCGCCTCGCCGGCAAAGACCAGCGGCGGGTATTTCGACAACTTCGCCTCGACCGCTTGCAGCGCGGCCTGATCGGGATAATCCGGCATCTGGACCCGCGGTTTCGCGCGCCACGCCGACTTGGTCCATCCCTTGGTCATTCTGCTTCTCCGGTCCGTCCATCCCGACATCGGGCAATCGGCCAGCGGTATACGCCCCCGTTTCCGCCTTTGCAAAGGGCGATTGGGCGAAAACCGCAGCTTTCGGCCCTTGCGGAGGTGCGGAATTTGCGCATCAATGGCCCGCAAACGACATGAACAGGTCGCAGAAATGACGCTTGTGCCGCTCAAGGCCACCCAGACGCAGAAACCGAACGGTGCCCGGAGGTTCGTGTTCGTGCTTCTGGACAAGTTCACCATGATCTCCTTTGCCGGGGCCATCGAACCGCTGCGCCTGGCCAACCGGGTTGCGGGCGAGACGCTTTACACCTGGGTTCTGGTCGGAGAAGGGACCGAGAAATCCTGCTCCAACGGCGCCACCTTCCGGCTTGACATGGGGCTGGAGGAGATGGACCGCGAGGACACGATCCTGGTCTGCGGCGGGCTGGACATCCAGCGGACGACCACGCGGGGGGTGGTCAACTGGCTGCGGCGCGAGGCGCGGCGCGGCGTGACCATCGCCGGCATCTGCACCGGGGGCCATGCCCTGGCCAAGGCCGGGCTGCTGGACGGCAGGAAGGCGACGATCCACTGGGAAAACCAGGACGGATTCGCCGAGGAATTCGAGGATGTGAAGCTGACGAAATCCGTTTATGTCATGGACGGCAACCGCTGGACGACGGCGGGGGGGATTTCCTCGATCGACCTGATGCTGAAGATCATCGCCGCCGATCATGGCGAAGAGCTGGCCAATACCGTGGCCGACCAGCTGATCTATTCGACGATCCGCACCGATCAGGACACCCAGCGCCTGTCGATCCCGACCCGGATCGGGGTGCGGCATCCCAAGCTCTCCCAGGTCATCCAGATGATGGAGGGCAACATCGAGGATCCAATGTCCCCCGCCGATCTGGCCGAGGAAGTGGGCATGTCCACCCGCCAGCTTGAACGTCTGTTCCGCCGCTATCTGAACCGAAGCCCGAAGCGGTATTACATGGAATTGCGACTGCAAAAGGCGCGGAACCTCTTGATGCAGACCGACATGAGCGTGATCAATGTGGCGCTGGCCTGCGGTTTCGCCTCGCCGTCGCATTTCTCGAAATGCTACCGCAGCCATTATCACACCACACCCTATCGCGAACGCGGCACCCAGGGCATGCCCGGCGCCGTGCCGGTGCGGCTGTCGATCTGAAGCGCCGGAAAAGGTCCAGCCCGCGCAAACGCCCGAAAGCAAGCAGTTGACCTCATCATGCTCCGAACGCTGTGCGCGCGCGGGCAGCTATTCGGCGGGTGCCATGCGGTAGGCCGCCCCGTCATGGACCGACAGGAACCAGATCGACCCGTCCGGCGCCTCGACGACATCCCGGACCCGCCCGGTTTCGGGGGCGGCGATCCGTTCCTCGGCAAAGCCGGTCCCGGCGGGGGTGTCGGGGTCGAGCCGCCCCAGAAAGTCGCTGTTGAGCGAGCCGAAGAAGATGTCCCCCTTCCATTCCGGCACCAGCCTGCCGGAATAGACCATCAGCCCCGAAGGCGCGATGGAGGGGTCCCAGTAATGCAGCGGCTGCTCCATCCCGGCCTTCGCCTGTCCCTCGCCGATCGCCGCGCCGTTGTAGTTCACCCCGTAACTGATGACCGGCCAGCCATAGTTCTTTCCGGCCTCGGGGGCGTTCAGTTCATCCCCGCCCTGCGCGCCGTGCTCGACCGTCAGAAGGCGGCCCTCCAGATCCAGCGCCGCACCCTGGATGTTGCGGTGGCCGATGGACAGGATGCCCGCCGTCCAGCCCTCGACCGCGACAGCCGGCTTGCCGTCGCGGGACAACAGGATCACCTTGCCCGCCGAAAGGCCCGGATCCTGCGCCTGCATCCCCTGCGGCCCGGTGCCGCGATCGCCGGTGGTCAGGGCGATGGACCCGTCCGGCATCTCGACCAGGCGCGAGCCGAAGTGGCGCCCACCGCGATAGGGCTCGCCGAGGAACAGCGTGCGGAAGTCCTCCAGACGCTGCCCGTCCGGGGACAGCCGACCGACGCCCGCCGCCGTGGCCCCGCCGCTGCCCACGGGCGCGGCAAAGCTGAGCCAGATCTCCCGCGTCTGCGCGAAATCGGCCGGGACCAGCACATCCAGCAACCCGCCCTGCCCCTCGGCCATCACCTCCGGCACGCCCGCAACCTCTTGGGCCCGGCCGTCCGCCACATGCAGAAGCCGACCGCCGCGTTCGGTGATCAGGAAGCTTTCCTCTGGCAGGAAGCCGATCGCCCAGGGCTCGGCAAGACCAGAGATCACCGGCTGGATCATGAAGGTCCCGGCCGAAGTTTCCACCGTCGCCGCCTGGACCGATCCGGGAACGAAGGCAAGGACAAGGGAAAGGAGGGATCGCATGAGGGGCATCGTGGCTCGGTCCTGCTGGTTCGGTCGCCCGCCAGAGATAGGGCGCGCGCGCCGCAGGTGCGCCGGCTCCACGCGGATTTGATGGCAAGGTTGAAATTCTTGACGACCGGCGCGAGGCCGGAAATGATGCAGGTCGCGCAGGGTTTTGGCCCGCGATCCTGACGACACGTTGTCGACAAAAAGGGGCTTCCCTTTTACATGGCGCCTCTCTACCCTTCGGCGCAGGATTTCGATCCAACATGGGAGACACAACAAATGAAGAAACTTCTGCTGGCCGCTTCGGCCTGCGCGCTGATGGCCGGTGCCGCGGCTGCCGAGGACGTGAAGATCGGCATCCTGATCGGCTTCACCGGCCCCATCGAATCGCTGACCTCGCACATGGCCAATGCGGCCGAAGCCGCGATGGCCGAGGTGAATGCCTCGGGCAAGGCCAAGAACACCTACACGTCGGTCCGCGGCGATTCGACCTGCGTCGATGCGGCGGCGGCCACCGCAGCGGCGGAACGCATGATCACCGCGGAAGGCGTCAAGGGCATCGTCGGCGCCGACTGCTCGGGCGTGACCCGCGCGGTGCTGACCAACGTCGCCATGCCGAACGGCATCGTGATGGTCTCGCCCTCGGCCACTTCGCCCGCCCTGACCAATGATCCGGACAATGGCCTGTTTTTCCGCACCGCGCCTTCGGACGCGCGCGAAGGCGAGGTCATGGCCGACATCCTGACCGAGAAGGGCGTGAAGTCGATCGCCTTGACCTATTCGAACAGCGACTACGGCAAGGGGCTGGCCGAGGCCATCGCCAATGCCTTCACCGCCAAGGGCGGCACGGTCACGATCAACGCCGCGCATGACGACGGCAAGGCCGACTATTCGGCCGAGGTCGCGGCGCTGGCAGCTGCGGGCGGCGACATCCTCGTGGTGGCCGGCTATCTGGACCAGGGTGGCAAGGGCATCATCCAGGCCTCGCTGGACACCGGCGCCTTCACCACTTTCGGCCTGCCGGGCGGCATGGTGGGCGACAGCCTTCCCGCAGCCATCGGGCCGGGCCTCGACGGGTCTTACGGCCAGGTTGCCCAGTCCGACAGCGCCGGTGCGGCGATTCTGGCCGAGATGGGCAAGGCCAATGATCCGGCCTATGACGCCACCTCGCCCTACACGATGGAAAGCTACGACGCCGCTGCGCTGATCATGCTGGCGATGGAGGCCTCGGGCTCGACCGACTCCAACGTCTACAAGGAAAAGATCATGGAGATCGCCAACGGGCCGGCCGACGGTTCGGGCGTGAAGATCCTTCCGGGCGAGCTGGGCAAGGCGCTGGAGCTGATCGCCGCGGGCACCGCCATCGACTACGATGGGGCCTCGGGTGTGACGCTGATCGGGCCGGGTGAATCGGCCGGGCGCTACAAGCAGTTCGAAGTGAAGGGCGGCAAGTACGAAACCGTCCAGTTCCGCTGATCGGATCCTGACACGGCAGTTGCAATGGCACGGCCCGGGCGATAAGCCCGGGCCGTCGCACAAGGACAAGGCCGCCCGACCGGGCAACCGGAAATGAGGCAGCGCCACCACAGGGGAAGACCATGATCAGGGTCGAGAAGCTGCACAAGCATTTCGGCGGCTTTCATGCCGTTGACGGCGCTTCGCTGGAAATCAGGACCGGCACGATCACCGGCCTGATCGGGCCGAACGGCGCGGGCAAGACCACGCTGTTCAACGTGATCGCCGGCCGCTATCAGCCGACCTCCGGCCATGTCTACATGGATGGCGAGGACATCACCGGCCTGCCGCCGCACAAGCTGTTCGACAAGGGCCTTCTGCGCACCTTCCAGATCGCGCATGAGTTCGGCAGCATGACCGTGCGCGAGAACCTGATGATGGTGCCGCCGCGCCAGTCGGGGGAAAAACTGTGGAACGCGATCTTCTCGCGCGGGGCCGTGGCCGAGGAAGAAGAACGCATCCGGGCGAAGGCCGACGAGGTGCTGGAGTTCCTGACGATCAGCCATATCGCCGACCAGAAGGCCGGGATGATCTCGGGCGGGCAGAAGAAGCTGGTGGAACTGGGCCGCACGATGATGGTCGATGCCAAGATCGTCTTTCTGGACGAGGTCGGCGCGGGTGTGAACCGGACGCTGCTGAACACCATCGGCGATGCCATCGTGCGGCTGAACAAGGAGCGTGGCTACACCTTCTGCGTGATCGAGCACGACATGGATTTCATCGGCCGCCTTTGCGACCCGGTGATCGTGATGGCGGAAGGAAAGGTGTTGGCGGAAGGCTCGGTCGATCAGGTCAAGAACGACGAGCGGGTGATCGAGGCCTATCTGGGCCGGGGCCTGAAGAACAAGCTGAAAGAGGAAGCCGCCCATGGCTGAGCCGTTCCTGATCGGCGAGAACATGACCGGCGGCTATGGCGCGGTCGATATCCTGCATGACTGCACGCTGGCCGTGGAACCGGGCGAGATCGCGGTCATCGTCGGGCCGAACGGCGCGGGGAAATCCACCGCGATGAAGGCGGTCTTCGGGATGCTTCGGCTGCGGCAGGGCTCGGTCCGGCTGGCGGGCGAGGACATCACCGGCCTGACCCCGCAGGCGCGGGTGCGCAAGGGCATGGGCTTCGTACCGCAGACCCACAACATCTTCACCGGCATGACGGTCGAGGAAAACCTGGAAATGGGCGCCTTCATCCGCGAGGACGAGGGCATCAGGGGCACGATGGAGCAGATCTACGACCTGTTCCCGATCCTGCGCCAGAAGCGGTTCCAGAAGGCCGGAGAGCTGTCGGGCGGCCAGCGCCAGCAGGTCGCCGTGGGCCGGGCGCTGATGACGCAGCCGAAGGTGCTGATGCTGGACGAACCGACCGCCGGGGTCAGCCCCATCGTGATGGACGAGCTTTTCGACCGCATCATCGAGATCGCGCGGACCGGGATTTCCATCCTGATGGTGGAACAGAACGCCCGTCAGGCGCTGGAGATCGCCGACAAGGGCTATGTGCTGGTGCAGGGCCGCAACCGTTACACCGACACGGGGGCGGCGCTGCTGGCCGACCCCGAGGTCCGCAAGTCGTTCCTCGGGGGCTGAGCCATGGATCTTCTCAACGCCCTCACGGCCTTTCTCAACTTCATCGTGGTTCCGGGCCTGGCCTATGGCAGCCAGCTGGCGCTTGGGGCGCTGGGGATCACGCTGATCTTCAGCGTGCTGCGCTTTTCCAACTTTGCCCATGGCGACACGATGGCCTTCGGCACGGCCTTCGTGATCCTGTTCACCTGGTGGTTCCAGTCGCTGGGCATCACCGCGGGCCCCCTGCCCACGGCCCTGCTGGCCCTGCCTCTGGGCATCCTCGTCACCATCGCCATGGTTCTGGCCACCGACCGCGTGGTCTACCGCTATTACCGCAAGGTGCGGGCCAAGGCGATCATCGTGGTCATCGTCTCGACCGGGGTGATGTTCGTGATGAACGGCCTGGTGCGCATGATCATCGGCACCTCCGAAAGGAACTTCTCGGACGGAGCGCGGATGATGCTGAATCCGCAGGACTTCAAGGCCTGGACCGGGCTGGCCGAGCCGCTGGCGGTCAAGACCACGCAGGCGATCTCGGTCGTGGCCGCCGTCCTGTGCTGTGCGTTTCTGTTCTGGTTCCTGCAAAAGACCCGCACCGGCAAGTCGATGCGCGCCTATTCCGACAACGAGGATCTGGCGCTGCTGTCCGGCATCAACCCCGAGCGGGTGGTGACCATCACCTGGATCCTGGCGGGCGCTCTGGCCTGCATCGCGGGGACGCTCTACGGCCTCGACAAGTCCTATCGCGGGATCGTCTATTTCAGCCTTCTGATGCCGATGTTCGCGGCGGCGGTCGTGGGCGGCCTCGGCTCGCCCCTTGGCGCGGTGATCGGCAGCTTCATCGTGGCCTTCTCGGAACTGATCGTCACCAATGCCTGGCGCAAGATCTTCGGCTATCTCGTCCCGCCGGACTGGCTGGGCGACGGGCTCTACCAGGCGCTGTCCACCGACTACAAGGTGGCGGTCAGCTTCTCGATCCTGATCCTGGTCCTGCTGTTCCGCCCGCAGGGCATCTTCGGAGGCAAGTGACATGGCCCGGTACCGCAATGTCCTTCTCTTTGCCGGCGTGGCGATGCTGTTCATCCTGACCGGCGTGTTCCAGAGCTGGAACCTGTCGCTGAACATCCTGAACCTGGCGCTTTTGTCGGCAATCATGGCGATCGGTGTGAACATCCAGTGGGGCTATGCGGGCCTCTTCTCGACCGGGATCGTCGGCTCGGTCGCGCTGGGGGGGCTGGCGGTGGCGCTGGTCTCGTCCAAGCCGGTGCCCGAGGGCTGGGCGGCGGGCGGTCCGCAGATTGTCGAAGCCCTTCTGTTCGCGGCCCTGGCCATCGGCCTGGCAACCTGGCTCTACCGGCGGCTGAAGCCCGGCGCCAACCGCGCGCTGGCGCTGGCGCTGTATCTTGTCGTCGCCTTCTTCATCTACCGGGCGATCCTGGACCCCGCCGTGACCGCGGTCGAGGCGAACAACCCCGCCCAGGCCGGCAACATCGGCGGGCTGGGGTTCAACTCTCTCCTGGCCTGGCCGGTGGGCGCGCTGATGGCCGCGGCGGCGGCCTGGATCATCGGCAAGATCGCCCTTGGCCTGCGCGAGGATTACCTGGCGATCGCGACGCTGGGCATCGCCGAGATCATCGTCCAGGTCCTGCGCAACGAGGACTGGCTGGCGCGCGGGGTGAAGAACCTGATCGACCTGCCCCGCCCCTGGCCGGTGCCTAAGGAGGTGGACCTGCAAGTCGATCCCTTCTTCCTCGACACGGTCCGCGCGATCGGTGCCGACCCGGTGACCGCCTCGACCATCTTCGTCAAGCTCTTGTACGCCACCATGTTCGGGCTGGTGCTTCTTCTTCTGGTCTGGGGCTGCGAAAGGGCGCTGAACAGCCCCTGGGGCCGCACCGTCCGCGCCATCCGCGACAACGAGATCTCGGCCGCTGCGATGGGCAAGGACGTGAAGTTCCGCCATTTGCAGATCTTCATCATCGGCTCGGCAGTCGTGGGCCTGGCCGGTGCCATGCTGACCTCGATGGAAGGCCAGCTGACCCCGCCCTCCTACCTTCCGCTGCGCTTTACCTTCCTGATCTGGGTGATGGTCATCGTCGGCGGGTCAGGCAACAACTGGGGGGCGATCCTGGGCGGGCTCCTGATCGGCTGGCTCTATCTGGCGGTCGAGTTCCTGGGACCGCAGATGATGGCGATCCTGACTTCGGGACTGCCCGCCGGACCGTTGAAGGACCATCTTCAGGATACGGCCGCCCACATGCGCCTGCTGACGCTTGGAGTGGTGCTGCTTCTGGTGCTGCGCTTTGCGCCCAAGGGACTGATCCCCGAGAAATAGTCGCCGCGCAGCCGCGCACCATTGCCCGGCTGCGACATTTGCTGTCGCAAATTTTCATGCCTTCCGGCCCCTGCCCCGCCATGGTGCGGGAAAACCGGAATGGCGGAGAGACTTGCGATGAAGACCCATGCGCGCGTGGTGGTGATCGGGGGCGGCGTCGTCGGCTGCTCGGTTCTGTACCATCTGACCAAGCTTGGCTGGTCGGACGTGATGCTGATCGAGCGGTCGGAGTTGACGAGCGGCTCCACCTGGCACGCGGCGGGCGGGTTCCACACGATCAACGGCGACACCAACATGGCGGCGCTTCAGGGCTATACGATCCGGCTCTACAAGGAGCTGGAGGCGATCACCGGCATGTCCTGCGGGTTGCACCATGTGGGCGGGGTGACGCTGGCCGACAACGAGGCGCGGTTCGAGATGCTGAAGGCCGAACGCGCAAAGCATCGCTACATGGGGCTGGATACCGAGATCCTCGGCCCGGAGGAGATCGTGAAGCTGACCGATGGCCTGGTGAACGTCGATGGCATCCTTGGCGGGCTTTACGACCCGCTCGACGGACACCTCGACCCTTCGGGCACGACCCATGCCTATGCCAAGGCGGCCCGCATGGGCGGGGCCGAGATCGTGCTGCACAACCGTGTGCTGGAGACGAACCCGACGAAGGACGGCTGGGAGGTCGTCACCGAGAAAGGCACCGTCCACTGCGAGCATCTGGTGAACGCAGGCGGGCTGTGGGCGCGGGAAATTGGCGCAATGGCGGGGGTTTACCTGCCTTTGTTGCCGATGGCGCACCAATACCTGGTCACCGACGACATCCCCGAGATCATGGAGATCCTGAAATCCGGCCGCGAGTTTCCGCATGTGATGGACCCCGGCGGCGAAAGCTATCTGCGCCAGGAAGGCCGGGGTCTCTGCATCGGCTTCTATGAGAAACCCTGCGAGCCCTGGTCGGTGGACGGCACCCCCTGGGATTTCGGGCACGAGCTCTTGAACGAGCAGTTCGACAAGATCGAGGATTCAGTCAACTTCGCCTACCGCCGCTTCCCGGTGCTGGAACGGTCCGGCGTCAAGCGGGTGATCCACGGGCCTTTCACCTTTGCCCCCGACGGCAACCCGCTGATCGGGCCGGTGCCGGGCCTGCGCAACTACTGGTCGGCCTGCGCGGTGATGGCCGGCTTCTCGCAGGGCGGCGGCATGGGTCTGGCGCTGGCGCAATGGATGATCCATGGCGAGGTCGAACGCGACCCGCGCGGCTTCGATGTCGCGCGCTTTGGCAACTGGACCAGCCCCGGCTATACCGTGCCCAAGGTCATCGAGAACTACCAGATGCGTTTCTCGGTCAGCTATCCGAACGAGGAACGCCCCGCCGCCCGCCCCTTCCGCACCACGCCGATGTATCAGGTCTTCGACCAGATGAACGCGGTCTGGGGCCAGCAGTACGGGTTGGAGGTGGTGAACTACCACGCCCTGCCCGGCGAGCCGCGCCATGAGACGCCGACCTTCAAACGCTCGAACGCCTGGGAGGCGACGCGTCAGGAAGTGATGGCTGTCCGCGAAGGCGTCGGCATCAACGAGGTGCAGAACTTCGGCAAGTATCTGGTCAGGGGCGCGGGCGCGCGGGCCTGGCTGGACCGGATCATGGCCGGCCGCATCCCGCAGCCGGGCAGGCTGTCGCTGACCCCGATGCTGGCGCATTCGGGCCGGATCATCGGCGACTTCACCGTGTCCTGCCTGTCCGAGACCGAGTTCCAGCTGACCGCCAGCTACGGCGCCCAGGGCTGGCACATGCGCTGGTTCGAACAGCATGAAGAACCGGGTGTAACCATCGAGAACATCTCGGATTCCCGGTCCGGCTTCCAGATCGCCGGTCCGAAGGCGCGCGAGCTTCTGTCGCGCGTCACCCGGTCGGATGTCAGCGCCGAGGCGTTCCGGTTCATGGATGTGAAGCGGATGACCGTGGGCATGGCCAACTGCATCGTCCAGCGCGTCAGCTATACCGCCGACCTGGGCTTCGAGATCTTCACCGACCACATGTCGGTCCGTCACCTCTGGGATGTCCTCTGGGCCGCAGGCAAGGATCTGGGCCTGCGCCCCTTCGGCATGCGGGCGATGATGTCGCTGCGGCTGGACAAGTGGTTCGGAAGCTGGGGCCGCGAGTTCAGCCCGGATTACACCCCCGCCGAGACCGGCCTTGACCGCTTCATCGCCTGGAACAAGCCGGCCGACTGGATCGGCAAGGCGGCGGCGCTGAAGGAACGGGCCGAGGGTCCGAAGCGCCGGCTGGTGCCGATGGTGGTGGACGCCACGGACGCCGATGTCGTCGCCTGGGAACCGATCTGGCTGGACGGGGCGGTGGTCGGCTGGTGCACATCCGGCGGTTACAGCCACTGGACCGGCAAGTCGGTGGCGCAGGGCTTCATCCCCGCCGACCGGGTGCAGGACGGTCTGGCGCTGGAAGTCGAGATCCTGGGCGAACGCCGCCCGGCGCGGGTGCATCTGGCGCCCCTGTGGGACGATGGCGGCCGGATGCGTGGCTGAGGTCCGGCGCTTGACAGCGGCCCCGCGCCGCCCAAGCTTGGCGCCATGCAGCCGACCGTCGCCATCCTGATCCTTGCTGCCGGTGCCTCCTCCCGGATGCGCGGACGGGACAAGCTGTTGCAATCCGTGGCGGGCCAGCCGCTGCTGCGCCGGGTGGCCGAGACCGCGCTCGCCACCGGGATGCCGGTCCTCGTCACCCTGCCGCCCGAGGCAGAGGCGCGGCGGGCGGCTCTTGCAGGTCTGGATGTGCGGATCGTCGAGATCCCGGACGCGTCGCAGGGCATGTCGCGGTCGCTGGTGCGCGGTCTGGCCTCGGTGGCGGCGATGCGTCCCGATCACGTCGCCGGACTGATGATCCTGCCGGCCGACATGCCCGATTTCACGCCGCCGGCGCTGGACCGGCTGATCGCCGCCTTTCGCGGGGACCCCGGGCAGATCTGGCGCGGCGCAACCGCCGACGGAGAGCCGGGCCATCCCATCATCTTTCCGCGCGACCTCTGGCCGGCGCTGGCGCAGGTAAGCGGCGACGAGGGCGGACGCTCGGTGCTTCAGGTCAACCGGGACCGGGTGCGCCTTCTGCCGCTGCCCGGCAGGATGGCGACGCGCGACCTTGACACGCCCGAGGACTGGGCGGCCTATCTGGGCCGCCCGGAGTGATCAGCGCCCGATCAGAACCTTCGCCTCATACGCCTTCAGCGAAAGCCGCGCGGCCGGGAAGCCAACTTCGCCCGTGGCAAGCTCCGGGAACAGTTCCAGCACCTCGTCCCGCGCCTCGGCGTCCAGCGCCGAGAGGGTCCGCTCGGCCGGCTGGAAGCTTTCGGTCCAGATGCCGTCCGACAGCACGATCTCGTGCCGGTCGAACAGGATGTGGACATAGGTCACGCCCTCGGCCGGCAGCGCCCGGCTGATCTCGGCCAGCCCGACCAGATGCCTGGCCGGGACCAGCACCTCGGCCTCGCCAAAATACATCTCGGCCCGCGCCCCCTCGATCAGCACGCGGTGCTGCGGCGAGACCAGCATCGTGCGTTCGGGGCCGGCCGCGCCAAGGGCACCGGCCGCGATGCGGACCGGCTGAAGGTGCGGCCTGGCCCGGAGTTCCCGGAGCGAAAGCCGACGTTGCCCGACCCAGCGCAACGGCTGGTAGCCGTTGTCCCGGGTCAGGACCAGATCGCCGGGCTGCAACTGCTCGACCGCAACCGGCCCGCGATCGGTCATGATCCTGGTCCCGGCCGAGAAGCAGACGATGATCACGTTCTCGATGTCGAAGAACGACAGCGTGCCGATGACATTGCCAAAGGCGTCGTAGAACGTGAGCGTGCCGTTCTCGGAGTCCAGCGGGTCATAGTCGATGTCGAACCGCGCCCAGCCGAAGCCGGTGATGTCGACGGTCAGCGTGTCGTTGTCAATTCCGCCGTCGCCGCCATAGATCAGTTCGTTCAGCGCAACATCGTTCTGCGCGGGCGTGAACGAGACGAAGAACAGGTCCTGGTCGTCACCGCCGTACATGATGTCGCGACCTGCGCCACCATAGAACACGTCGCGCCCGATCCCGCCGTCGAGGGTATCGTTTCCGTCGCCGCCGTAGAGCAGATCATCTCCGTCTTCGCCCCGAAGAACATCGTCACCTGCATCGCCGAACAGCGTGTCTGCGTCATTGCCACCGTACAGCGTGTCGTTGCCCGCGCCGCCGTAGAGGACATCGGTCCCGGCGCCGCCGAAAAGCGTGTCGGCGTCGTTGCCGCCGTAAAGCACATCACTGCCCGCGTCGCCGTAGAGCAGATCGCTCCCCGCATCGCCGAACAGCGTGTCGGCGTCATTGCCGCCGTACAGCGTGTCCGCCCCCGTTCCGCCGTACAGCAAGTCACGGCCATCGTCGCCGGACAGGAAATCGTCGCCCGTGTCGCCCTGGATCGTGTCGTTGTCGTTGCCGCCGTACAGGCTATCGGGCCCGCCCAGACCCGAGATGAAGTCATCGCCCAGACCACCGTAGATGATGTTGGTATAGGCGTCGTTCGGATCGAAGCTGAATCCGTCAAACCCGATCAGAGTGTCGTTGAAACTGGACCCGATGATCCCGTCAACGCCCGATGCGCTGTCGCCGGTGGCATGTCCACCGCTGAAGGTGCCCGCAGCCAGGTTGACGTTCACAGCGGCGTTGGAGTCGCTGTAATCGACGAAATCCATACCCTGGCCGCCAGCAAGCACATCTGCGCCCAGACCGCCGCGCAGCGTGTCGTCGCCGGTGCCGCCCGTCAGGGTATCATTGCCATCGCCGCCCGACAGAAAATCGTTCCCGGCGCCGCCATTCAGACTATCGTTGCCGGCCCCGCCATAAAGCGTATCGTCGCCAGCTTCGCCATCAATGTTGTCGTTACCGTCGTCACCATAGAGGAGGTCGTTATCGGCTCCACCAAGCAGGGTGTCGTTCCCCGCCCCGCCGTAAAGCGTGTCGATCCCGGCCCCGCCGTAAAGCGTGTCGCTCTCGGTGCCGCCGTAGAGGAGGTCGTTGTCGTCGCCGCCTTCCAGCCGGTCCGCGCCCGCGTCGCCGTACAGCGTATCGTTCCCCGCCCCGCCGTAAAGCGTGTCGCTCTCGGTGCCGCCGTAGAGGAGGTCGTTGCCGTCGCCGCCTTCCAGCCGGTCCGCGCCCGCGTCGCCGTACAGCGTATCGTTCCCCGCCCCGCCGTAAAGCGTGTCGCTCTCGGTGCCGCCGTAGAGGAGGTCGTTGCCGTCGCCGCCTTCCAGCCGGTCCGCGCCCGCGTCGCCGTACAGCGTGTCGTTGCCGGCATCGCCATAAAGGCTGTCGCCACCGGCGCCACCGAAGAGAAGATCGTTGTCGATGCCTCCGAACAGCGTGTCAATGCCACCACCGCCGTACAGCGTATCGTTCCCGGCATTGCCGTATAACAGATCTGCGGCGGCGCTCCCAACAATACTGTTGTCGCCAGCTCCGCCATAGATCGTTGCCATGCTCTTAGTCCCTCTGCCTCGCTGTGCGACCTAGCCCGGATTCGTGTCCATTTTCAGGCCTGATTGCGCAGATCTATGGCACGGTGACGCGCGTCAGTCCATCAGTGGTGGCTATGGTCGATCGCGTTTACCTTTGAACTGTTAACAAATCGCTACAACTGACCCATCAAGGGGCGAGGCCCGCAGCTTCGGTTTCCGTCAGGACGCGACGCGACTGGCCATAGGCCGCGCGTCCTGCCGCGGTTTTCAGTTCCGGGAAAAGCTCCAGGATCTCCAGCCGCTGCGCATTGCCGATCCCCTTCAGTGAGGTGTCGTCGGGATGGAAGGTCTCGGTCCAGACACCGTTCGTCAGAACGACCTCGTGCCGGTCGCACATGAAATGGATGTAGGTGGTGCCGCTGGACTGCACGGTGTGGACGCCTTGCGCCGCAAGGTGCTTGGCCGCGACCAGAACCTCGCGTTCGCTGTAGCGGACCGATACCCGACTGTTGGTGACCAGAATCCGATGGTTCGGCGAGACCATCATGTCGCGTTCGGGCAGACCCTTGCCCAGCGAACCTTGCTGGATGAAGACCGGCAAGAGATGCGGCTCGGCCTGGAAATCATGCAGGAACATCTGGGTCTTGCCGACCCAGCGCACGGTCTGGATGCCGTTGTCGCGGGTCACCACGCGATCGCCGGCCGAAATCCGTTCGACCGGAACCTCACCGCGATGCGTCGTGATCAGGGTGCCCGGGGTAAAGCAGGGCGTTGCCCGCGGCGCCCGCCTGGCGGGTTGGCGGTCGGACTGTGGCCGGGGCACGCTGGTCGCCATCATGCAATCACACTCCCTGTACGGATGCGGCCGGACCGAAAGCCCGGAGCGCCCCCTCTGCATAGCGTTGCGGGCCGCAGCGAGAAAAGCAGAAAATTGTTTTTAAACAAGGGCAACCCGGGCGGGATTCAGCTTATGGCTGTACAGAAGTCCGCGCGTCGGGACGCCAATGCGGCTGGAGGCCTGAAGGTCAGGTGTCGGCGCCGGGAAAAGCGCGCCGCAAGCAGTTGCGCAATCGAAAATTTCAACCCTTGCGTGCACCCTGCGCCCCTGCACGCCTGCCTGGCCAGGGAACGCCGTGCAACTGGCTGTTGATCGGCACAGTCTTGCCGGGTCCGCAGTTCGCTCCGGATGCCCGCACGGGCGATGTTTCCACATCCGCAGACAAAGGCATCAGACAAGCCGGACTGATCAGGCCTGCGCAAAGCAATGCCGAATCAGCGCCAGTGCGATGACCGGATCGATTTGGTGCCCGAGGCGAGACTCGAACTCGCAAACCTTGCGGCGGAGGATTTTGAATCCCCTGCGTCTACCATTCCGCCACTCGGGCCACCGGCTGCGGGTCTACCGCCTTGGGTCCCCGCCGTCAACGCGTCACAGGCTGTCGGTCTGGAAGGTGTCGCAATCGGCCAGCTGCCCGGACTTAAGCCCGATCATGAACCAGCGCGACCGCTGTTCCGAGGTGCCATGAGTGAAGGTGTGTGGCATCGGGCGCTGGCCGGCGTTGCGTTGCAGCGTGTCATCGCCGATCTGGCGGGCAGCATTCACCGCCTCTTCCAGGTCGCCGCGTTCGACGACGCCCAGGGTCTGCGCGGCCTCGCGCGCCCAGATGCCCGCCAGGCAATCGGCCTGAAGTTCGATCCGAACCGAAATCGCGTTCGATTCCGCCTGGCTGACCTGCTGGCGGATCTGGTTCGCCTTGCCCAGGATCCCCAGTTCGTTCTGCACATGGTGGCCGATCTCGTGCGCGACGACATAGGCGGCGGCAAAGTCCCCGCCCGCGCCCAGCCGCTGATGCAGGGTCGTGAAGAAGGCGGTATCGAGATAGACTTTCCTGTCGGCCGGGCAGTAGAAAGGCCCGGTCGCCTCGGTCGCGCCACCACAGGGCGAGCGGGTGGCCTCCTTGAACAGCACCAGCGTCGCGGGCTGGTAGCTGCGGCTCAGCTGTTCCCGGAAGACGCGGGTCCAGATTTCTTCGGTGTCGCCCAGCACGACCGAGACGAATTCGCCCTCGGCCTGGTCCTGAGCCGTCATTTCGGCAGGGGCCCCGCCCGAGGGCGCCACGCCGCCGGTGCCCAGCAGCTGGCTGGGATCGACCCCGAGGAACAGGGCGAGAAGGAAGACGATGATCGCCCCGCCGCCGCCGATCCCGGCCACCTGCCCGGCCCTGCCGCCGCCCGTCCGGCGCCGGTCCTCGATGTTGCTGCTGCCCCTGCGCCCGCGCCATTCCATGTCGTCACCCCTTCCCGCAGGCGATCTGTCCAAGCAGGACAAGCCGGCTCACCCGAATTGAACCATCTGGATGCGAGCGGCCGTTCCTGATTCACCCACACATGCGCCGCAAGATCCCGGGCCGGATCCTATCCGCAGACCGGCATATTCGGAAGCGGGAATGCACGCCTGCGCGAGCGCCCTTCCCCTTTCGCCGTGTCGCACCTATGGTCGCAGCGCATCCAGAGCGAGACCCCCGATGACCCTGACCCGTCCGACCCTGATCCTGATCGCCACCCTTGGCTCGGCGGGTCTGCTGGGCGGCGCCTTCGCCTTCCAGTACATCGGCGGGCTCGCGCCCTGCCAGCTCTGCCTCTACCAGCGCTGGCCGCATGCGGCGGCGATCGGGATCGGCGTCCTGGCGCTGGTCACCGGGCGGCGCGGCCTGGCCTGGGCGGGTGCGCTGGCGGCGCTGGCGACGGCGGGCATCGGCGTCTTTCATGTGGGCGTCGAGCAGCTCTGGTGGGAGGGACTGGCCACGTGCACCGCGGGTTCGATCAGCGGGATTTCGGCGGCGGATCTTCTGGACCCGACCAAGGACGTGGCCGCCGTGGTGCGCTGCGACGAAATTGCCTGGACGTTGCTGGGGATTTCGATGGCGGGATGGAATGTCATCCTGTCGCTGGGTCTGGCAATGATCTGGGTTGCGGCCGCGCGCAAGGGCTGAGCGCTGCGCCTTCCGACCCCCCGTCCCGGGCCTGACCCGGGACCTCCTGATCGCGGCGAGGCCCCGGCTCAGGGCCGGGGCGGGGTTCCGCCGCACAGGCGCTGGTGTTCCTGGATCGCGAAACGGTCGGTCATGCCGGCCACGTAATCCGCCACCGTGCGCGCCAGGGCGGTCTCGTCCTGCGCCGCCCGGACATCGGCCTGCCATTCCGGCGGCAGAAGGTCGGGCCGCGACAGGAAGAGCGGGAAGAGATCGTCCAGCTTGCGCGTCACCTCGGCCCGCACTGCCATCACGCTGGGCGCGCGGTACATGCGGTGGAAAAGAAAGCTGCGCACCGCCTTCAGTTCCTGATACAGCGGCTTGGAGAAGCGGATGATCGTCGTGCCCATGTGGCGGATATCGTCCACCGATTTCGGCTGGGCGCTGGCCAGGCGGTTCTGCGCCACGGCGATCACGTCCTCGACCATGCGGCCGAAGACCCGGCGCAGCGCCTCGTGCCGACGGCGCATCCTTTCCAGGCCCGGATAAAGGCGGTCCACCTCCTCGAAGGCCGGGCCGGTGACGGGCAGATCCATCAGATCGTCCTCGGTGAACAGGCCCGAGCGCAAGCCGTCGTGCAGGTCGTGGTGGGAATAGGCCACGTCGTCGGCGATGGCCGCCACCTGCGCCTCGGCGCTGGCGTGAGTGTCGAGTTCCAGATCCCATTGGGCGTTGACCTCGGCCAGCGCGTAAGGGAGGGGGCCGTCATGCTTCCCGTCCGCATTGGGGCCGATAACCGGGCCGTTATGTTTCGCAATGCCTTCAAGTGTTTCCCAGGACAGGTTCAATCCGTCGAAGTCGGCGTAGTGCCGTTCCAGCCGGGTCACGATCCGCAGCGCCTGGGCGTTGTGGTCAAAGCCGCCATAGGGCGCCATCAGCCGTTCCATCGCGTCTTCGCCGGTATGGCCGAAGGGGGTGTGGCCCAGGTCGTGGGCCAGGGCCACCGCCTCGGCAAGGTCGGTGTTCAGGCCAAGGACCCCGGCGATGGTGCGGGCGACCTGCGCCACCTCGATCGTGTGGGTCAGGCGGGTGCGGTAATAGTCGCCCTCGTGTTCCACGAAGACCTGCGTCTTGTGCTTCAGGCGGCGGAAGGCCGAGGAATGGATGATCCGGTCGCGGTCGCGCTGAAAGGGCGAGCGGAAGGAGGACAGCCGCTCGGGCCAGAGCCGTCCGCGGCTGGCGTCGGGTTGGCAGGCGAAGGGCGCGAGCATGGGCTGTCCTTGTGAGGCGCGGTCGGGTTTCATATATTCATCCCGCAGGCCGAAGGATACGGGAACAGCCATGGAACTGACGCTGCCGCCGAAAGTCACGGATCGGGCCTTTGCCCGGCTGGCCGAGATCGCCGAAGCCATGGGCGAGGCAAAGTCCCTGCGCGTGGCCGTGGATGGCGGGGGCTGTTCGGGGTTCCAGTATTCGATCACGCTGGACGAGCCTGCGGCCGACGATCTGGTACTGGAAAAGGATGGCCAGCGGGTGCTGGTCGATCAGGTCAGCCTGCCCTTCCTGTCGAATGCGGTGATCGACTTTACCGACGAGCTGATCGGCGCACGGTTTGTGGTGCAGAACCCCAACGCCAAGACCAGCTGCGGCTGCGGGACGAGTTTTTCGATCTGACTTTCCTCTGGCCCTTCCGCTGCGCAGCACTAGCTTCTGCGCGGGCAGTTGGAGAGAAGAAATGGCCATTGTGCTGATGCTGGGCTCGGCCCCGATGGCGGCCGAAGCCACGACCTGGCCGCGCGGGCCGTTCGACCGGATCGTGGCGATCAACAACGCGTGGCGGGTGCGGGCGGACTGGGATTATTCGGTCTTCCCCTGGGATTTCCCGGTCGAGCGTCAGCCGGTTCCCGCCGCCGGACAGCAGTTGGTGACAGAGACGGAGTTCGTTCCGGCGCAGAATGCTTTCGGCGGCTTTGTCTATGCAGGGGCAACAATGGCCTTCACGGCGGCTTATTGGGCGCTGCATGCGCTGAAACCGCGCGTGCTGGCGGTGTTCGGCTGCGACATGCATTACCCGAAATCGGGATTGACGCATTTCTACGGCACCGGCACGCCCGACCCGCTGCGGTCCGACATCACGCTACGCAGCCTGGAGGCTAAATCGGCGCGGCTGATGGTGCTGGCCGCGATGCGGGGCTGCGCGGTGGTGAACCTGTCGACAGGCCCCTCCCGGCTGATCCTTCCGCGGGTGTCGCGGGCGGCGGTGGCGCAGGCCCGGCCGGGGCGCTGGTGTCCCGACCGTGCCGCCGAGGCGCTGGCGTTGGAGGCAGAGCTGGACTACCGGGTGCCTTCGGGGCGCTACTGGGAAGAGGCGGAGCGGTTCGATCCGACTGCGCTGGACCGGCTGGATGCGCTGTGGTTGCAGGCGGCATCCCCGCCCCTGCGGCAGACGGCTTGAGCCTATGCGTCTGCGGGCCTAGGGTCCTGGCGAGGAGGACCCGGTCATGAAGCTTGCGACGTTCAACATCAACGGGATCAAGGCGCGGATCGAGGCCTTGCAGGCCTGGTTGGCCGACGCGGCGCCGGATGTGGTCTGTCTCCAGGAGATCAAGTCGATGGACGAGGCCTTCCCGCGCGAGGTCTTCGAAGGGCTGGGCTACCGGGTCGAGACGCATGGGCAGAAGTCGTTCAACGGCGTGGCGATCCTGTCGAAGCTGCCACTGAGCGATGTGCGGCGCGGCTTGCCGGGGGATCCCGGGGACGAGCAGGCGCGCTGGATCGAGGCAGTGGTGGATGCGGGGCGGCCGGTCAGGGTCTGCGGGCTGTATCTGCCGAACGGGAACCCGGCGCCGGGGCCGAAGTACGATTACAAGCTGGCCTGGATGGCGCGGATGGAGGCGCGGGTGCGCGAGCTGCTGGCGGCGGAGGAAACGTTCGTCTGCCTGGGCGACTACAACGTGATCCCGCAGCCGGTGGATGCGGCGAAGCCGGAGGCCTGGGTGACGGACGCGCTGTTCCTGCCCGAAAGCCGCGCGGCGTTCCGGAGGATGGCGCATCTGGGGCTGACCGATGCGGTGCGTGTCCGGGACCCGTCAGCCGGGGTCTATACCTTCTGGGACTACCAGGCCGGTGCCTGGGAGCGGAACAACGGGATCCGGATCGACCATGTCCTGTGCAGCCCCCAGGCCGCCGACCGGCTGGAGGAGGCAGGCGTCGACAAGGCGGTCCGGGGGGGTGACAAACCGTCGGACCATGTGCCGGTCTGGGTGCGGCTGGCGGCGTGAGCGCCGCGCGCGGCGCGAAGGTCGGGCTATTGAAAAACAATGGGTTGGACGCCTGCGTTCATGCGGCGTTTACCTTGCACAAGGTGGGTGCGGGCCAAAATCCTTCGAAGGATTTTGCAAATCTTTTCGAAAAGATTTGCGCCCCATGACCTAGCCTTGCGTCACGTCGTGCCCGTAAAGCCAGTCGAAGCGGCCGAGCATCGCCGCCGGGGACAGGCGTCCGAGCAGCCGCAGACCGGCGTGGCCGATCATCCGGGGCAGGCCCGACAGGTGATAGGCGCGCGCATTGGCGTTGGCGGCGGCGACGATGCGCGTGGTGCGGGGTTTGCGACGCGCCTGATAGGCGGCAAGCGCTGCGGCAAGGCTGTCGTGGCCCGCAAGCGCATCGGCGAGGACCCAGGCGTCCTCCAGCCCCATCGAGGCCCCCTGCGCGAGGAAGGGCAGCGTCGGATGGGCGGCATCGCCAAGGATCGCCACGCCCAGCGGATGCACCCAGGTTTCGGCGACCTTGTGGCGGAACAGGCCCCAGAGCCAGGGATCCTCGACCTGGTCCAGCCAGCCGCGCACCCGGGACGAGAAGCCGGCGAAGGCAAGCCGCAGGTCCATGCTGTCGTCGCGGAGCGTCCAGCTTTCCTCGGCCCATTTCTCGCGCTCTTCCACGGCCACGATGTTGCGCAGGCTTCCGCCGCGCAGGGGGTAGCTGACGAGGTGGCGGCCCGGACCCATGTGGACCTCGGCCACCGGGGCCGCCCCCGGTTCGCAGGCGATCACCGCGCGCCAGGCGACCTGGCGGGTGAAGAAGGGCGTCTCGGGCCCGTTCAGGGCCCTGCGCGTCTTCGAGTGCAGGCCATCGGCCCCGATGAGAAGCCGGGTCTCGATGCGCTCGCCCGTGTCGAGCGTCACGGCGGGATGCGCGCCGGAAAGATCGAGGCTGTCGATCCGGGCCAGAAGGCGCAGGGCGACCCCCACCTCCTGCGCCCCTTTCAGCAACAGCGCGATCAGGTCGGCGCGGTGCAGGAAGTGGTAGCCCTGGCCGGGACGCAGGCGCGCGAGGTCGAGGCGCGCGACCGGATCCCCGGTCGGGCCATCGATCAGCTGCACCGCCTCGGCCCGGATGGATGCAGCATCCAGCGCCGCTTGCAGCCCGAGCGCACGCAGCACCGCGGCCCCGTTGGGCGAGATCTGGAGACCCGCGCCGACCTCGCGGATCGCATCCGCCTGTTCCAGCACCGTGACCTGCGCGCCGCGCAGCGCAAGCGCCCGCGCGGCGGCCAGGCCCGCCACCCCTGCCCCGACGATCGTCACGCTCTGGCCGATCAGGCGCATCCCTTCCGTCCCCTTCGGACGACAACGCCGGACCAGCGGCCCGGCGTCAACTGCGCAGGATGACGCTGGCCCCGGCGGCTGTGGCGTCAGTCGTCGCGGTGAACCTTCTCGCGGCGTTCATGCCTTTCCTGGGCTTCCAGCGTCATCGTGGCAATCGGACGCGCATCCAGGCGCTTGAGGCTGATCGGCTCGCCCGTCACTTCGCAATAGCCGAATTCGCCGTTCTCGATCCGGCGCAGGGCGGCGTCGATCTTGGCCACCAGCTTGCGCTGGCGGTCCCGGGTGCGCAGTTCCAGCGCGCGGTCGGTCTCTTCCGAGGCGCGGTCGGCGATATCGGGCACGTTACGCGCGCTGTCCTGAAGGCTGTCGATGGTCTCGGCCGACTGCTCCAGCAATTCCTGCTTCCATGTCAGAAGCTTGCGGCGGAAGTATTCAAGCTGGCGATCGTTCATGAACGGCTCGTCCTCGGCGGGACGATAGTCATCGGGCAGGAAAACCTCGGCCTTCATCGAAACTCTCTCCTTCGCGTCGGATCGCTCCGACAGGTGGGCTTCTGTCATGGACGCGCTCCTGTTCGGCGGGCATGTATCGCAAGCCCGGTAGATTGTCACTAGCGGTTGCGACATTTTCTGGGCGTGGGTAGGGTCTGCCGGTGTACCGGAAACAGGATGTTGATCGCGCGATGAAATTCGGCTCGACGGAAAGCTATGTGGCTTCGGACGACCTGGCGCTGGCGGTGAACGCGGCGGTGCGGCTGGAGCGGCCGCTTCTGGTGAAGGGCGAACCCGGCACCGGCAAGACGGAACTGGCGCGCCAGGTGGCGCAGGCGTTGGGGCTGCCGCTGATCGAGTGGCATGTGAAATCGACGACCAAGGCCCAGCAGGGGCTTTACGAATACGACGCGGTCAGCCGGCTGCGCGACAGCCAGCTGGGCGACACGCGCGTGCACGAGGTGCGCAACTACATCCGCAAGGGCAAGCTCTGGCAGGCCTTCGAGGCCGAGGGGCGCGTCGTGCTGCTGATCGACGAGATCGACAAGGCGGACATCGAGTTTCCGAACGACCTGTTGCAGGAACTGGACCGGATGGAGTTCCACGTCTACGAGACCGGCGAGACGGTCCGGGCGCGGCACCGTCCGGTGGTCATCATCACCTCGAACAACGAGAAGGAGCTGCCCGATGCCTTCCTGCGGCGCTGCTTCTTTCACTACATCCGGTTTCCCGATGCGGACACGCTGGCGGCCATCGTCCGGGTGCATTTCCCCGACATCAAGGACCAGCTGCTGACCGCCGCGCTGACCCGGTTCTACGAGATCAGGGACGTGCCGGGGCTGAAGAAGAAGCCGTCCACCAGCGAGGTGCTGGACTGGCTGCGGCTTTTGCTGGCCGAGGATCTGGCGCCCGAGGATCTGCGGGGCGACAGCCGCAACGCCCTGCCCCGGCTGCACGGCGCGCTATTGAAGAACGAACAGGACGTGCAGCTGTTCGAACGCCTTGCCTTCATGTCGCGCGGGCAGCGCTAGCCTGATCGTGGCTGAGGCTTGCCTCGGACAGGCGCTGACGGGCGGCTTCCAGGTCGCGGGCGACGCCGTCGAGATGGGCCTTCTCGGGCAGTTTCGGCCACAGCGTGCCGATCCCGTGCATGGCCAGCAGCGCCTCTGACATGACGCGCAGCGCGTGGGGCCAGCCGCGGGCGTGCTCGATCCGGGCCCGGGCGTCGGGAAAGCCGGTTTGCAGGAAGGCGAGCCGGGTGCCGTCGCCGTCGGCGGTCAGATCGACCGAGATGACGGAGAAGAACTCGGTTCCCCGGAAGTGGTAGGAACAGACCAGGCGGCGGACCGGCTCCACCTCGTGATAGGTGCCGGTGACATGTTCGGTGATCGCACCGTTCACGTTGCGCAAGGACCATATGCCCCCCGGGCGCAGATCGACGGTGACGTCATGCGCGCGGAACCCGTGGGAGGAGCCGAACCAGGACCGGATCAGCTCGGGCCTGGTCCAGATCGCCCAGACCAGGTCCGGCGGGCCGGCAAAGCGGTGCGTCAGGCGCAGCGCATTGGCGCTATTGTCGTCCATTCCCTTGGGCCTCCTCGTTCAGCCGGGCAATGAGCGCATCCATCCGGTCGAAGGCGCCCTCCCAATGCTTGCGGTAATGGTCGATCCAGGCCCCGGCCGGGCGCAGCCCCTCGGCCCGAAGATGCACCGGGCGCGTCCTGGCCACCCGCTCGCGCCGGATCAGGCCGGCCTCTTCCAGCACCTTCAGATGCTTGGAGATGGCGGGCTGCGACAGATGGCTGGCCGCAACGAGGGCCGAGACCGACTGCGCACCCTCGGCAATCCGGGCAAGGATGGCGCGGCGGGTCGGGTCGGCCAGCGCCAGGAAGGTGCGGGAAAGGGGATCGGTCATTGCATTGCCTATCGGTTATATTTCTATTTGGTAATCTCCGATGCCCGGAAATGCAAGCCGAATCACCGGCGGCCGCCGAAACTGAGCCGTCAAGGGCCGACGCAGCCCGCAAGGCTGTAACACTGCGTGAGCGACAAGGATAAATCCTGCGGCTGCCGTCACTTCAACCGCGATGGGTAGTAGGCGGAAAATCTTCGGTTTTTCCCGAATTGACTCGGGACCGCCTGTGACCGGACACTTGAGCGGCCCCAAGCTGCCCGGGGTGCTGCCAGACAGGTCCTGCCCATGCGCCTGCCCCTTCTTCTTGCCGCGCTTTGCGTGGTGTCGGCCTGTGGCGAACCTGCCCAGGTCTCGAAAGGCGGCCCGGTCGAAGAGGTCGGCGTCGGCTTTGGCGCACCCGGCGGCTACCGGCTGGAGCAGACGGCGCAGAGCGGCGGATCGCTGGTGCGCGACTTCATGGAACTGACCTTCGCCATGGAAAGCGGACGGTCGCTTCAGACCTTCAGCCGCTTCGAAGGACCGGTGACGGTGGCCATGACCGGACAAGTTCCGCCGTCCGCAGGCCGCGACCTGACGGCGCTGATCGGCCGGCTGCGGTCGGAAGCGGGGATCGACATCGCGCAGACCTCGGGGGCCGCCGCGATCACGATCGAATTCACCAGTCGCGCCGATCTGCGCCGGCTGGCGCCGACGGCGGCCTGTTTCGTGGTGCCGAATGTGAGCTCCCTGGCCGAGTTCCGCCGCAAGCGCGGGTCGGACGCGGTGGATTGGGCCCAGGTCACGCGGCGCGAGCGGGCGGCGATCTTCATTCCCGCCGATACCAGCCCGCAGGAAATACGCGACTGCCTGCACGAGGAACTGGCCCAGGCGCTGGGCCCGCTGAACGACCTGTACCGGCTGACGGACAGCGTGTTCAACGACGACAACTTCCATTCGGTGCTGACCGGCTTCGACATGGCGATCCTGCGCCTGACCTATTCGCCGCAGCTTGCCAGCGGGATGAGCCTGTCCGAAGTCGCCGCGCGTCTGGGAACAGCGCCTGTCGCAGGCTCTGGGACAGCGCCGGAATGGGTCCGCGAGATCGAGGCGGCGCTCGGTCGCAACGGCTCGCCTGCGGCACGCCGGGCTGCGGCCGGGCGCGCCCTGGCCCTGGCGCAGGCGGCGGGATGGCAGGACAACCGGCTGGCCTTCAGCCATTTCGTGGCGGGCCGTCTGATGGCCGCAAGCGACCCGCCCGCTGCCCAGGCTGCCTTCGTGCGCGCCGCGGCGATCTATGCCCGGCTGCCCGGGGCGGAGTTGCAGCTGGCCCATGTCGACACACAGCTTGCCGTGCTGGCGCTGGCCGGCGGGGTGCCGGAAGAGGCCGCGCGGCTGGCCGACCGGGCCATGCCTGTGGTCCGGCGCCATGACAATCCGGCACTTCTGGCCACGCTGATGCTGATCAAGGCCGAAGCGCTGGAGGCCATGGGCAACCCCGCCGCCGCCGCCGCGCTGCGCATGGACACTGCGCCCCATGCGCGCTATGGCTTCGGCTCGGAAGGCGGGGTGCAAAGCCGGATGCGGAACATCGCAGCCGTGGCGAACCGCGCCGAAAGGGGCTGAGGGGGCACGCCAGCGACGCGCCCCGGAAATGGGGCGACATGTTCGTGATCGGCGGATTTCTTCTTGGTGCAGTTGCCGGCGGCCTGCGGGCCCGGGCACGCGGAGGCAGGCCGGCCGACATCCTGCAATATGCCTTCGTGCACGGCCTGATCCTTGCGCTGGTCGGGCTGTTCCTGACCATCTACCTTGACCGGATGCTGCGCGTCTGATGGCCGGGTGCAGGGCGGAATTTGACCAAATTCCGCTGCGGAGCCTTCCAAGGCTCCGGTCCGATTTCTGCGAAGAAATCGGCGGGTAGTGCATGTTCCTGCGCTTCTTCCAGACCCTGCGCGAGGAAGCGGTTCCCGTCTCGCTGCGGGAGTTCCTGTCGTTTCTCGAAGCCATGGCCGCGGGGCTGGTGATCTACGACCCCGAAGGCTTCTACCACCTGGCCCGGCTGACCCTGGTCAAGGACGAGCGTCACATCGATCGCTTTGACCGCGCCTTTGCCCGGGCCTTTGCCGGGCTGGAGTCGGTGACGGCCGAACAGGTGCTGGCCGCGCTCGACCTGCCGCGCGACTGGCTGGAAAAGCTGGCCGAACGGCACCTGTCGGCCGAGGAACGCGCAGCGATCCGGGCGCTGGGCGGGTTCGACAAGCTGATGGAGACGCTGCGCCAGCGCCTGGCGGAGCAGAAGGGGCGACACCAGGGCGGGTCGAAGTGGATCGGCACCGCGGGGACCTCTCCGTTCGGGGCCTGGGGCTACAACCCGGAAGGTGTCAGGATCGGGCAAGAGGAAAGCCGCCACCGGCGCGCGGTCAAGGTCTGGGACCGGCGCGAGTTCCGCAATCTGGACGGCGATGCCGAGATCGGCACGCGGACGATGAAGCTGGCGCTGCGCCGGTTGCGCCGCTGGGCGCGCGAGGGGGCGGCGGAAGAGCTGGACCTGGACGGCACGATCCGCGCGACGGCGGCGCAGGGCTGGCTGGATGTCCAGACCCGACCTGAACGCAGGAATGCGGTCAAGGTGCTGCTGTTTCTGGACATCGGCGGGTCGATGGACCCCCATGTGCGGGTGATGGAGGACCTGTTTTCGGCCGCGAAGGCCGAGTTCCGGCATCTGGAGGTCTTCTACTTCCACAACTGCGTCTATGAGGGGCTCTGGCGCGACAACCGCCGCCGGTGGGAGCATCAGACCCCGACCTGGGAGGTGATCCGCACCTATGGCGCGGACTGGCGGCTGATCGTCGTGGGGGATGCGGCGATGTCGCCCTACGAGATCACCCATCCGGGCGGCGCGAACGAACACTGGAACCGCGAGGCGGGCGAGGTCTGGCTGCGACGGATACGGGCGCAATGGCCGTATCATCTGTGGATCAATCCGGTGGAGAAACGCGCCTGGGGTCATACCCGATCGACGGCGATGATCCGCGAGATCTTCGAGGGCAGGATGGTGCCGATGACGCTGGACGGGTTGGCACGAGGGATCAGGGAGCTGCGATGATCAGACTTTGGCGGATGCGGCCGATCCTGACGACGGCCTTCCTGATCGCCTGTGCGGTGACGCTGTTCTTTTCCGGGCGCTTCGTGGTGACGGCGATCTACTGGGCCAATCACCAGGAAGAGCCGATCCGCCCCTGGATGACGGTGGGCTATATCGCAAGATCCTGGAACCTGACCCCGCCCCAGATCGACCAGGCGGTGGGTCTGCCGGGCCCGAAGGTGAAGGGCCACCCGCAGCCGCTGAGTGAAATCGCCCGCGACCGCGGCATTCCGGTCGAAGAGCTGATCGCCGAGATCGAGGCTGCGGTCCAGACGCTGAAGGCGGCGGAGGCGCAGGAATGATGGACTGGATGCTGGAGCTGGTGCCGACCTATGGCATCTGGCTTCTGGCGGCGACGACGTTCCTGTCCTGTCTTGCGCTGCCGATCCCGGCCTCGATCCTGATGCTGACAGCGGGCGGTTTTGTCGCGGCCGAGGAAATGGTGCTGTGGCAGACCTTCGCGGCGGCGGCCATCGGCGGCAGCCTGGGCGATCAGGTCGGCTACTGGACCGGGCGCAAGGCCGGGGCGCCGCTGCTGACCCGCCTCAGACGCGATCCGGCGCGCGACAAGCTTCTGGGTCGGGCGGTGGCGATCATGGAACGCAAGGGGCTGCTGGCGGTGTTCCTGACGCGCTGGCTGATCAGCCCGCTTGGCCCCTGGGTCAACCTGACGGCCGGCAGCACCGGCTATGGCTGGGGCCGCTTCACCATGGCCGGGATCGCCGGCGAGGCGGTCTGGGCCGGGACCTATGTCGGTGCGGGCTATGCCTTTGCCGGCAATGTCTCGGCAGCCGGCGACTTGATCGGCTCGGTGCTGGGGATCGTCGCGGGCGCTGCGGGTGTGGTCATCCTGGGCTACTGGCTCTGGGTCTCGCAGTCCGGTGACGCGGACCCCGCTTTGACCGCAGGCAAGGGCTGACTATATCCCGGACATGACAAAGCTGTTTCTCCCCCTCCTGCTGGCGGTCGGCTATGCCTTCCTGATGATGCGCTTTTCGGTCTGGCGCACCAGGCGGCTTCTGGACGAACGCTCGCAGCCGCTGACGGACCCGTCCATCACGCGGCTGGCCGACCGGATGGCGGCGGCCATGGGCATCCCCGAGATCAAGGTCAACGTGTTCGAGGTCGATGCCGTGAACGGTCTGGCCGCCCCGGACGGGCGCATCTTCCTGACGCGCGGGTTCCTGAACCGAAAGGCCCGGGGCGAGGTGACGGCGGAGGAACTGGCCTCGGTCATCGCGCATGAGATGGGCCATGTCGCGCAAGGCCACATGCGGCGGCGGATGATCGACTTCACCGGGCAGAACGCGGTCTTCGTCATGCTCTCGGCCGTGCTGAACCGATTCCTGCCCTTCATCGGCATCTGGATCGCCAATCTGATCTCGGTCGCCCTGATGGCGCGGCTGTCGCGGCGCGACGAGTTCGAGGCGGATGCCTATGCCAGCGCGCTTCTCATCAAGGCAGGGATCGGGACCGGGCCGCAGAAGTCCCTGTTCCGCAAGCTGGATGCCCTGACCCAGAACCGGGCCGAAGGGATTCCGGCCTGGCTGCTCAGCCATCCCAGGGTCGATGAACGCATCGCCGCCATCGAGGCGAACGAGGCGCGCTGGCTGGGGTGACGTTGGCAAATCGCCCGCAAACGGCTAGGACGGCTCTGGCTTAGCGCAAAGGGGGCGGGTTTGGGAACGATCGACGGGCTGCCGCCCCTGCGCGAGGTGATCCGGGCGCATGATCTGGTTGCGAAAAGGCAGCTGGGGCAGAACTTCCTGCTGGATCTGAACCTGACCGCCAAGATCGCGCGGGCGGCGGGGGATCTGTCGGGCTGCGACGTGCTGGAGGTCGGCCCCGGCCCGGGTGGCCTGACGCGGGGCCTTCTGGCCGAGGGCGCGCGGCGCGTGGTTGCCGTGGAAAAGGACGCCCGCGCCCTGCCCGCCCTGGCCGAGATCGCGTCGGCATACCCTGGACGGCTGGAGGTGCTGCACGGCGATGCGCTGGAACTGGACCTTGGCCGCCACCTGGCGCCGCCGGTCAAGATCGTGGCGAACCTGCCCTATAACGTGGGCACCGAACTCCTGATCCGCTGGCTGACGCCCGATGCCTGGCCGCCGCTTTGGACATCCTTGACGCTGATGTTCCAGAAGGAGGTGGCGGAAAGGATTGTTGCGAAGCCGCGAACAGAGCATTACGGGCGGCTCGCGCTTCTGGCGCAATACCGCTGCGAGGCGCGGGTTGTGATGAGCCTGCCGCCCGAGGCCTTCACCCCGGCCCCCAAGGTGCATTCGGCGGTTGTGCAGCTGACCGCTCTGCAAGCGCCGCGCCATCCCTGCGATTTCAAGGTCTTGCAACGAACGACTGCGATGGCCTTCAACCAGCGCCGCAAGATGCTGCGCACCAGTCTGAAGGCGCTGCATCCCGACATCGAGGCGCTGCTGCTCCGCGCGGGCATCCCGCCGACCGCCCGGGCCGAGGAGATCGGGCTGGAGGGGTTCTGTGCCCTGGCGCGCGCCCTGCACCCGGCCTGAACCTGCGGCCGGGCTCAGCCTGCGTCCTTCGACGGGTCTGCAAGGGACATGCTGCGCTCCAGCGCCTCGCCCAGCATTTCCAGGCGGATGGGTTTGGCCACGACAGCGCTGAAGCCGTGCGCAAGGTACTCCTCGACCTGATGGGTCATGACGTTCGCGGTGACGGCGATGGCCCGCGGCAGCGGCCGGCCCAGCGAACGGGCAAGGTCGTTCAGGGCGTCCAGCGTCTCGATCCCGTCCATCACCGGCATCGCGATGTCCAGAAGCACGGCATCGAAGGCCGAGCCGTTGAACCGTGCCAGCGCCTCGGCCCCGTCCTCGACGATCACCGCCTCGACCCCCAGCGCCTGAAGCATGCTTTGCAGGATGATGCGGTTGGTGGCGTTGTCCTCGGCGGCCAGGACCCGCAGCCCGGGCAGACGCAGCGCGGTCTGGTCCCGGCCTCTGGCCGAGCCGCGCTCGAGCACCGGGCATTTCAGCCAGACCCGGGCGGTGACCCCCTGCCCCTCGACCGAGCTCAGCGCGACATCCCCGCCCATCAGACGGGCCAGGCGGCGCACGATCGGCAGACCCAGCCCGGTGCCGACATGGCTGCGGCGCGACCCGCCCATGCCTTGCGAGAACTCGTCGAAGGCGCGCGCGATCTCGGCCTGCGACATGCCGATGCCGGTATCGCGCACCCGCATCTGGATCACCTCGCGGTCGGAACAGTCGATCTCGACCCGGATCTCGCCGGAATCGGTGAATTTCAGGGCATTGCCGATCAGGTTGTGCAGGATCTGGATCAGCCGCTTCTCGTCGCCCAACCGAACCTCGTCGGCCGCACCGCCGACGCAGCGGGCTTGCAGGCGGATGCCCTTTTCGTCGGCGGCCAGCTGATGCAGGGCCGTCACCCGGAACAGCACCTCGGACAGCCGGATCGGCCAGGGATCAAGCACCACGCGCCCCGCCTCGATCTTGGCAAGGTCGAGGATGTCGTTGATGACGCCCAGAAGATGTTCACCCGAATCGCTGATGACCCGGACCATGGCCTGCTCGGTCGGATCCGAAAGCCGGCCCGCCAGCACCGTTGCCATGCCAAGCACCCCGTTCAGGGGGGTCCGGATTTCGTGGCTCATCGCGGCAAGGAAATCGGACTTGGCGCGGTTCGCCGTCTCGGCGGCGGTCATCGCGGCGCGCAGCCGGGCCTCGGCCTCCATCTCGTCGGTGATGTCGGTGAAGGTGCAGACCACGGCATGATCCGTCCCCACCGCGACGAGCCGGGCCGAGGTGGCCGCGACGCAGCGCGAGGCGCCCGAGGGCCAGGTCAGGCGGTGCCGGAGCTCGTGCATTCCGGGGTCGCCGGCAAGCGCGCGTGCGACCGGCAGTTCGGCCGGATCGAGCGGCTCGCCCTCCAGCCCCCGCACCGCCGCCGCATCCAGCAGCGTCAGCAGGTTGTCGCCGGCGCTGACCGCCCGGCCGAGAACCCGCGCAGCCGCGGCATTGGTGAAGACGACGCCACCCTTTTCGTCCACCACCACGATGCCCGAGACCGAAGCCTCCATCACCCGCGCCAGCGTGTCACGTTCCCGCGCCAGGGCGGATTCAAGCGCCTTGGCCGGCGAGATGTCGAGGTTGATGCCGCTGGTGCGGACCGGGCGTCCGGCATCGTCCCATTCCGAAACCTGGGCCCGGGTCAGCACCCAGACCCAATGGCCCTGCTTGTGCCGCAGGCGGACTTCGTGTTCGACCTGCCACTGGCCGGCCGCGAAGGCCTCGCGTTCATGCGCGATGAGATCCCGCGCGTCGTCGGGATGCAGCATGCCAAGCCAGCCCGACAGCGGCAGCGGATTGATCTCGACGGCCTCGTAGCCAAGGATCTCGGCCCAGCGGTCGCTGACCAGGGTGACGCCGGTCCGCAGGTCATGTTCCCAGGTACCGACCTTGGTGCCGTCGATCACCTGGCTGAGCCGCTGTTCCGCCTCGGCCTGGGTCGAGACATCGAGCGTGATCCCCGAGATCCGGCGCGGGCTGCCGTCGGCCGCGCGCAGCGCGATGCGGCCGCGGGTCAAGAGCCAGACCCAGCCGCCATTGGCATGCCGCATGCGGCAGCGCAGCGAGAAATCGTCGCGGCCTTCCAGAAACACCGCGCGCTGGACAGTTGCAACCGCTGTCCGGTCCTCGGGATGGATCAGGTCGACCAGGGCGTCGAGGCTGACCGTCTGGTCCAGCCCCAGCATCGCGCCCCAGCGGTCGTTGATCGCGCTGAAGCCTTGCCCGGCATCCCAGTCCCAGACCGCGATCTCGCCGCCGTCAACGACCTGTTGCAGGCGCAGGTCCGCCAGGCGGCGCGCGGTCACGTCCTCGTAAAGCCCGACCGTCTCGCGCGCCGGCGTGGCGCGTTCACGCACCCAGATCAGCCGGCCATCGGCAAGCTTGTCCTCATTGTCCCAGATCTCGGTCAGCGGCCGGTCGAGCCTGCGTTGCAGATTGGCATCGTCACGCTCGCCCGCCTCTCCGAAGACGCCACGATCGATGGCCGCGCGCAGCAGATCGTCGTAAAGGGCGCCTTCGCAGATCAGATCGGCGATGCGGTTGAAGACGCGGACATAGGGCGTGTTCCACAGGACCAGCCGATCCTCGGCATCGAAGATCGCAAAGCCGTCGTCCAGCGCCTCGATCGCGGCCAGAAGCCGCACCTTGGTCGCCGCCAGCGCCCGACTTTCGGCCTGCAAGGCGGCCTCCTTCGCGCGCACTTCGGTAACGTCCTCGATCAGCGACCAGACCAGCCGCCGCCCGTTCGGATCGACACTCAGAAAACAGCGCACGATCGCGGGAAAGACGGTTCCGTCGATGCGGCGGAACTGCGCCTCGACCGGGCCATAGCTGCTTGTCGCCTTAAGAGCGGCGATCGAGTCCTCGATCACCCAGGCGCTTTCCGGCGGCAGGATCCGTCGCACATCGACATCCCGTCCGACCTGCGGGTCCACCCCGAAGATCTCGCGGAAGGCGCGGTTGCCGTCCAGGACCAGCGCAGTGTCCAAATCGTTCACCAGGATCGCATGCGGGCTCATCTCGAAGAAAGCGGTGAACTGGCTTTCGCGGAAGGACAGCATCTCGCTGGAACGATCCGCCACCGAGATGTCACGGATGACCGCCAGAAGATTTGGCCCGCCCGGTGCGCCGGACGGCGCAAGCCGCGCGACCGACACCTCGTAGCGGTGCGGGGCAACCAGGGTCGACCGCCCGACGCGGCGCGTCACCGCAGCATGATCGGGCGGGGGGGTTGCCACAAGCTCGCCCAGCACGCCGGCCAGCGGCTCGGGCAGGATCTCGCCCAGGGGACGGCCGATCCCGGCCCGCACCAGGTTTGCCAGCCAGGGCAGCTTGTCGCTGTGGCAGGCGACGATCTGTCCCGAACCGGACAGTTCGATGACCAGATCGGGCAGCGCGTGCAGCGTTGCCGAAAGATGGCTGCGCATCGCTGCCTCGGCGGTCGCGGCCTCGATCCGCAAGAGGACCGAAGATACCGCCCGACCGATCGAGGTCAGCAGAAAGACGCCATCCTCCAGCCAGGTCCGGTTCGGGCAGGCGCTGTCGAAGCCGATCAGCCCGAACAGCCGCGCGCCATCCATCAGCGGCACCATCAGGGACGACCGGACCCCGATCCCTTCCAGAAAGCACCGTTCGGCCGAGCCCGGCGGCAAGTCATCGACATCGGCCACCATGACCGTCTTGCCGGCCATGAACTGTTCGTGCCAGCACGGCAAAAGCGCGCCCGCCTGACGCTGCATCGCCGGCTTAAGGGCCTTGACGCCGGGCCGCACCCATTCATGGGTGTTGCTGTAGCCGGAAGCCTCTTCGTAGCGGAACACGAACGTCCGGGCGAAATCTCCGGCCTGACCCAGGGCGGCCAGGACCGAGTCGATCTCGGCATCCAGGTTTTCCGGGGTGACATCGAGCAGCCGGTTCATCAGCTCGACCACGCGGAACTCGATCCGCGCCGGTTCGGCGGTCATGATATCGGGCTGACCAGCGTGTCTCATGCGTCCTCTGTCCCGGCCCCGCAACTATTCCCCAGAAGTTGAGTGCCGGCAATACAACTTCGCCGGAGGCATGCTCAGCCCCAGAGCCCCAGCGGCGCGGCGGCATGGCCGGGAAAGACCTGGCCGGGGTCGGCAAGGCGCATGTGGCCGGTCAGCAGTTCCGCCAGCACGTTGCGGTAGTCGGTCACCACCGCAAGGTCGGCGCCTTCGTCCAGCGCCGCGTTCGCCAGACCCGGCCACGAACCGATCATCCGCCCGCCCCGCGCCTGGGGGCCAAGCACCAGCATCACGTTGCCCCGCCCGTGATCGGTGCCACCGCTGGAATTCGAGACGAGCCGTCGGCCGAACTCGCTCATCACCACGACCGAGACATCCTGCTGCAACGGACCCAGATCGCGCCAGAAGGCCATGAGCGCCTGCGACAGCGCCGCCACCTGGGCGGGGAAATCGGCGGCCTGGTTGACATGCGTGTCCCAGCCGGGGAAATCCACCGTCGTGATGCGCAGGCCCAGATCCTCCTTGATGGTCTGCGCGACGGTCATCAGCGGGCCGGACAGCGGATTGCCCTCGGGATAGGCGGTGCTTGCAACGTAGCTGCGCAGCGCCTGGTCCTCGGAGGACCAGAACCGGCCCCGCACCAGGTCGGACAGGCCGATCAGGTCGCGGATCGGCCGCTGCAACGCGGCATGAGCCCCGAAACCCGCAGCCAGCCGCGCCTGCAAGAGGTCAGACAGCCAGTGTCCCTGCGCCAGGACCAGATCGGCCAGCGTCTCGGCCACCGCCGTATCTGCACCGCTCAGGCTGGCCGGGCGCATCGCACCGACGGCAAGCGCCGGCAGCGGGCCGCCGGGTGCCTCGGCGCGCAACCAGCGGCCCAGCCAGCCCGAAGCATCGTTCAGCGCGACATCGGCGCCGAAGATCCCGCGCTCGATCCGGGCCTCGGCGTCGAAATGGCTGCGGGTGGCCTCGGGCAGACCGGCGGCATGGATCAGCGACAGGTCGCCCGCATCGTAGAGATCGGCAAAGGCCGCAGCCGCCGGGTGAAAGCGGAAATCGACATCGGCGATGTCCTGCGCGATGGGCCGCCCTGCGGTATCGCCCTGGCGCAGCACGCGCAGCGCCTCGGGGCGCGCGGCGATGAAATCCGGGTCCGAGGCTGGCGAGACCAGCGCCAGACCATCCGCCCCGCCGCGCAGGAAGACCACCACCAGGATCGGATCGCGGGCCATGGGGCCTCCTATCGCAAGAGGAATTCCGGGGTCAGCGCGGCGAAGGCCACGGCGGCCTGGCCGAGGCTGCGGCGATCCTCGGGCGCCAGCGCGTCAAGGGGCGCGGCAGGGTCGATGCCGAAGGCGCCGGCCAGATCGGCCGCGATGCCCGCCCCCTGCCCCGGCGCCAGCGCATCGGCATGCTGCGCAGCGAAAGCGCCCAAGGTTGCAGCATTGCCCGCAGGCTGCGCAAGGTCGGCCCTTGCGCCATCGAACCAGTCGTCGAAGGCCGAAATCGCCAGATCTATGCTGCGGTTCAGCGTGCTGGCCCCCGTCCAGGCCTCGATCCGGTCGGGATGGCCGGTTGGCGGGCCATAGCCATGCTGGCGCCAGCCGGCGCGGGACAGGTGCCAGTGAAAACCGTTTTCAGTGACCGTGACCTCGGCCCCGGTGGCGCGGTAGAGTGCAGCGAGAAATTCGAAGGGCCGGCGCAGCTTGGCAGGGGGTGCGGCGAACTCGGGCGACAGGACCAGCAGGCGCAGCACCTGCGCGATCTGGTCGGGGGCCTCGGCCTGTGCACGGAAGGTTGCGGCCATCCGCTCCACCAGCGCGGGCGGAGGGTCGTCGGACAGGAAGCGCCGCGCCAGCTTTTCGCAGATGAAACGCGCGGTGCCGGGGTGGCGGGCAAGGATGTCAAGCACCTCCGCGCCGTCCTCCAGCGGCCCGCGATGCGGCGGAAACTCGCGGCCCAGCACGCGCTTCTGATAGGGGTCGTGCCAGCGTGCGACGTAATGCAACTGCCCGGTGCGCGGCGCCTCCTCGCCCTCGGCCAGCCAGCGGCCGTCGCCGATGGACCAGCCGGTGAAGGCGCGTGCGACCTCGTAGACGTCAAGGTCAAGATAGCCCCGGGCCAGCCCCTCGGTCGCGCCGGGCACCTCGCGCCAGTCCTGGTAACGGTCGTTCAGATAGTTGGCAGCCCCCAGCGTGTGCAGTTCCAGAAGCTCGCGCGCGAAATTCTCGTTCGCGGGCGAGGCGCGGCTGTCGGCATTGTTGAGGTAGGACAGCATCGCGGGCGCGGCGGCGACCTCGCCCAGAAGCGCCCGGAAATTCCCCAGCGCATGCGTCCGAAGCGCCCGGTCATACAGCGCGAAGGGGGCGGCGGTCGTGTGGTCCTTGTCGGCGTTCACGTTGAAATGGTCGTGCCAGAACTGGGTGACCATCTCGCGCAGCTGCGCCTCGGCATGAACGGCGCGGATCAGCGAGGCGGCCACCACCTCCTGCGCCGGGCGGGTCCGTTCGGAATATTCCATCGCGCGGCCGGGCTGCCATTCCAGAAGCGGCACGATGGCCTCGGGCCCGGCCGAGAGGAAGCCCAGCGGCCGCAGCTCGTCGCGCGCCTCCCAGGTGCCGATGTCATCCTCGCCCGCGCCATAGGCGATGCGCAGCCGTGCCCGGGCCAGCCGGTCGGCAAGCGCGGCATCGTCCTCGGGGCGCAGCGCCAGTTGCCGGTCAAGCCAGGCCTCGCGCCCGAGCGCGGCGATCTCGGCCCGCGCGGCCGGCGAGGCGCCGAAGGTCAGCCGGTTCAGCCAGAGGTCGTCGGCCGCCTGCGCCGCGGCGCGCGCGCCCCTGGGCACCGGAAGTGCTGCCGCGGCCAGCGCAGCCATGAGCCGGGTGTGGAACATGCGCCGTGTCAGCATGGGCGTGCCCTCCGCAAAGGCAAGTCTGCCACGTCTCCCACCGATTCCGCCATCGGCGCCGTGGTTCTGCCGGCGGAACCCTGCCGGTCACGCCCCGGCCGGCACTGCAAGCAGGGCCAGGATCAGTCCGGCCACGAGGAAGCCGGTGCAGAGCCCCCGGTTCGCCGCCATCACCCGGGTGTCGGCCGCGATCTTCGCCGAAATGCCGAAGAGGGCGCGCACCGGCCTGGCCTCCCGCAGGAACATCTTCATCGCCAGGTTGGCGCATGGATGAGCGCGACGAGCGTCACAGGGGCGGTTCCGATCATCCCGCCGGCATCCGGCTTTCCGCCATCTCGGCATACCAGCTTGCGCCGAAGGGAATGGCGGCGTCGTCGAAATTGTAGGCCGGGTGATGCACCATCGCGGTGTCGCCGTTGCCAAGGAAGATATAGGCGCCGGGGCGTTCGTTCAGCATGAAGCTGAAATCCTCGGCCCCCATCAGGGGGGCGGTGTCGGTATCGACATGGCCCGAGACACGCCGCGCCACCTCGGCGGCGAAATCGGTGTTCTCGGGCGTGTTCACCGTCACGGGATATCCGCGCTGGTAATGCACTTCGGCCCGGGCGCCGAGGGCAAGCGCCGTGCCCTCGACGATCTGGCCGAGCCGCGTCTCGACGAAGTCCTGGACCTGGGGATCCATGGTGCGGACCGTGCCCTTCATCCTGACCACCTGGGGAATGACGTTGTGGGCGGTCGAGTCGGTTTCGACGGTGCAGACGCTGACGACCACCTGTTTCAGCGGATCGACATTGCGGCTGGCGATGGTCTGCAAGGCCAGGATGATATGTGCGCTGACCACGGTGGTATCGATGCAGTCATGCGGTTTGGCGGCGTGACCTCCCTTGCCGGTCACCACGATCTCGAACTGGTCGGCGGCGGCCATCATCGCACCGGGGCGGATCGCGAAATGGCCCACGGGAATGCCGGGCATGTTGTGCATGCCGTAGACCTCCTGCACGTTCCAGCGCGTGAGCACTCCGTCCCGCACCATCTCGCGCCCCCCGCCGCCGCCTTCTTCGGCGGGCTGGAAGATGCAGACCACGGTGCCGTCGAAGTTCCGCGTCTCGGCCAGATATTTCGCAGCGCCCAGGAGCATCGCGGTGTGTCCGTCATGTCCGCAGGCATGCATCCTGCCCGGGACGGTCGAGGCATAGGGGACCCCGGTCTGTTCGGTGATCGGCAAGGCGTCCATGTCGGCGCGCAGGCCGATCACCCTGCCCTTGCTGTCGCTGCGTCCCCTGATGACCGCGACGACCCCCGTGCGACCGATGCCTTCCACCACCTCGTCGCAGCCGAAGGCCCGGCAAAGCTCGGCCACCTTCGCAGCGGTGCGGTGGACGTCGAACAGAAGCTCGGGATGGGCATGGAAATCCCGGCGCCAGGCGGTGATTTCGGGCAAGAGCTCGGCGAAACGGTTCTTGACGGGCATATGCGGTCTCCTTCGCCGGACAGGGTGAACCCGTTGCCGGGAAACGGCAAGCCCCGGACCCCGGGTCTGGAAAACCGGAATGTGATCGACGACCTGTTGCGAAAGACGCACATTTCCGACAAAGCGTCGCAAAAACGTCATGAACCCGGCTTGTTGCGGCCAGAGGCCCGCGCAATATGGGAAAAAGAGCCAGCGATACGGAGCAGTCAGATGGCCAGGACCACAACACAGCCGCAGCAGGGTGGCAGTACGAATCCCAGCCCGCAGCAACAGGGTCAGCAAGCCGGCGGGTCCACCCAGCAGGCCGGTCAGCCGATCTTCCGCGACTGGGCCTCGATCTGATCCCTCGCCCTCGGGGATCTTGACAAGCTGGCGGCGAGCCGCGACGGTGTGCGCGTTTTGTTCCCCAGCAAGCCCCCGATGCCCGAGCCCGTCTCTTCGATCCCGAACCTCGGCCCCGCCTCGGAGGCGGCCTTTGCCCGCGTCGGCATCACCTCGGCCGAGGCGCTGCGCGCGTTGGGTGCGGATGAAGCCTATCGCCGGCTGCTGGAAGGCGGATCGCGGCCGCATTTCATCGGCTATTACGTGCTGGTGATGGGTCTACAGGGCCGTCCCTGGAACGACTGCAAGGGCGAAGAGAAGAAGGCTCTGCGCAAGCGGTTCGACGCGCTGTGCGCCGGGTTCAACCGGTCGGATGCCAGGCTGCGCGCCGATGTCGAACGGATGCTCAGCTTTCTGGGCGTGGTCGAACGCGGATAGGCGTTGCGCCTAATGCGCCAGAAGTGCCGGCAGCCGCAGCTCTGCCAGGATATCCGTCGTCGCCCCGCCCAGGATGAAGTCGCGCAGGCGCGAATGTCCGAAGCCCCCCATCGCCATCAGCTGCGCGCCCGCAGCCAAGGCGGCCTCTTGCAGCGCCACGCCGATGCTGCGGCCGTCCAGCGTCAGGCTGACCGGCGCGGCGCTGTAGCCGCGCGCGCCCAGCGTCGCGGCCAGGCGGTCGGCGATATCCGCGCCGCTCAGCGCCTTTTCGTCCCGCACCGTCAGGACCGAGACCCGCCCGCCAGGGGCCAGCAGCCGCAGCGCATCGCCAAGCGCCCGGGCGGCGACCCGGCTTTCGTCCCAGGCGACGGCGATGTGATCCAGCCGGTCGGGCGAAGCCGTGGGCGGCATGAGGATGACCGGAACGCCCGCGCCGAAGATCAGCGCCTGCGCCATATCCTGCGCCGCCAGCATATCGGGCGCCCAGGCCACCACGGCAAGGTCCGCATAGCGCGCGGCGCGGGTTGCAAGCTCTGTCATCACCCCGGGCTGCGCCTGCCGCCGGGAGAAGCCGATAGCGTCTGTCCCGGCGCCACGCGTTGCCACAAGCGCAGCGATCCGGTCGCACTCCGCGAGGCTTCGCTCTTCGGCCGTCCGGGCCATGGCCTCGACGTTGACGAGGAAATTGCCAAGCGGCGCGGCGACGGGCGGGATCTGGACGGCATAGGCCGTGACCTCGGCCCGACAGCCGAGCACCCGCGCCAGATCGAGGCTGGCCAGAATCGCCGCGTCGGGAACCGGCTCGGGGTAGGTGGAAAGCGGGATGCTGGCAAGGCGTTCGGGCATGAAAGACGTCCTTAGGTGGCGAGGGGCAGACAGCCGGCGCCTTCAAGGCGTTGCCGGGATCTGTGCACGGATCGGGTCCGCCGGGAATGACCCATGTCAAACCATGCACCCACGTGCAGAGCGCTTGCCGGTCGCCGCAATGGATGCCGTGGTGCCCCCAGAGGGACTCGAACCCCCGACCCTCTGATTACAAATCAGATGCTCTACCAGCTGAGCTATAGGGGCCCCTTTTCCAGATACAGGCCGACGCGGGGCTGTGCAAGAGTTCAGTCCCGCTGGTCGCGCGCCAGGATCGCCACGGCGACAAGGCCCACGGCCATGACCAGAAGCGCGGCCGGGGCGGCTTCGGACAGGCGCTCCAGGCTGGCCAGTTCGAACACCCGGGTGGACAGCGTATTGTAGTTGAACGGGCGCAGCAGAAGCGTCGCGGGAAGCTCCTTCACGCAATCGACGAACACGACCAAGAGCGCCGTCAGCACCGAGCCCCGCATCAGCGGCAGATAGACCGACCCCAGCGTCCCCGCCGCCGACCGTCCCAAGGAGCGCGCGGCCATGGCGAGGCTCGGCGCCACGCGGCCGAAGGCGGCGTCGACCGCACCCTGCGCGATGCCGAAGAAGCGCACCATATAGGCCAGACCCAGCGCAAAGGCGGTGCCGGTGATCATCAGCCCGGGATCCCAGCCGGTCAGCGCCAGCACGGCGTCCGCCAGCCGGTGATCCAGCGCCGCCAGCGGCAACAGAAGTCCCAGCGCCAGTACCGCCCCCGGCGCGGCATAGCCGATCAGCGTCACCGGCAAGAGCCATTGCGCCCCGCGCGAGCCCTTCATCCGCAGCGCATAGACCAGGAACACCGCCGCCGCGACCGTGGCCAGCGCGGCAAGCCCGCCGACAACCAGCGTGTTCCGCAGCGCCTGGAACAGCCCCGGCGCCAGCCAGCCCGCGGGCGCGGCGGCGGAATGGACCAGCATCACCGCGACCGGCAGCACGAAGCCCCCCGCGAATGGGATCAGGCAGAGGATCGTGGCATACCAGCGCTTGCGCCCGGCGATGGGATGCGGCTCGACCGTCTGCGCGGCCCGGCCAAGGCGGTGAAAGCGCGCCCCGCCCCTGCCCGCGCGTTCCAGGCCGACCAGAATCAGGATCAGCGCCAGGATCACCAGCGCGATCTGCGCCGCCCCGCCCGCGTTGCCGCCGTTCAGCCAGGTCGAGAACACCCCCGTCGTCAGCGTCTGCACGCCGAAATGCAGCACCGTGCCGTAATCGGCCACCGTCTCCATCAGCGCCAGCGCCACGCCGGCCGCGATGGCCGGGCGCGCAAGCGGCCAGCCCAGCCGCAGGAACAGACCCCAGGGCCCGCAGCCCAGCGACCGCGCGACCTCGTAGGCGCGGCCGGACTGTTCGCGGTAGGCGGCGCGGGCCAGAAGGTAGACGTAGGGGTAAAGCGCAAAGGACAGGACCAGGATCGCCCCCGGCAGCGAGCGCATCTGCGGAAACCAGTAGTCCCGCGCCGAGGTCCAGCCGAAGGCCGCGCGCAAGGCCGACTGCACCGGTCCGGCATAGTCCATCAGGTCGACCAGAGCATAGGCGCCGACGAAGGCCGGGATCGCCAGAGGAAACAGCAGCGCATGGGCCAGCCAGTCACGGCCGGGAAAGCGGTACTGGCTGATCAGCCAGGCCGCCCCCGTCCCCATCGCGGCGGTCAGGACGGCCACGCCGCCCATCAGCATCAGCGTCGTGCCCAGATAGCGCGGCAGAACCGTCGCCATCAGATGCGGCCAGATGTTTCCGCTGGCGGTCACGGCCAGCCAGAGGATCGACAGGATCGGCGCAAGAACCACTGCCGCGATGAGAAAAGCCCCCAGCGTCCAGCGGTCCGGGATCAGCCGGAAGCGGCGATAGGCAAGTTGAGAGAAACGGTCGGACATCCTGATCAGCGGTTACATGAAAGCGGTTCAACTGTCCAGAAAAGCCCTTATAGTCGCCGCGTCGGGCAAGGGTTGCCCGCGCTGCGAAGTCAGGCCCGATGCGTATTGTCTACCACCTGGGTGCGCATTGCACCGACGACGACCGGCTGGTCCGCTGCCTTCTGAAGAACCGCGCCAGGCTGGCCGAACAGGGCATCGTGGTGCCCGCGCCGACCCGCTATCGCAAGCTTCTGCGCGACACGGCCTTGCAGTTGCGCGGGGCGGCAGCCTCCGAGGAGACCGAGGCCATGATCCTTGACCAGATCATGGACGAGCCCTCGGCCGACCGGCTGATCCTGTCCTGGACCAGTTTTCTGAGCTTTCCTGCCTATGCCGTGTCGAACGGGCTGTACGGCCAGGGTGGCCAGCGGCTGCGAACCTTCACCCAGATCTTCCCCGACATCGAGGCCGAGTTCTGCCTGGCGATCCGCAACCCCGCCACCTTCCTGCCCGACCTGCGCGACCGGGCGCGGGAGAAGGGCCACGACGACATCCTGGAGGGCGTCGATCCCCTGTCCCTGCGCTGGTCCGGCGCGGTGCGCGGGATCCTGGACCACAACCCCGGCGTGCCGCTGACGGTCTGGTGCGACGAGGACACGCCCCTGATCTGGCCCGAAGTCCTGGCCGTGGTCTCGGGCCATGCGACCGGCACGGTGCTGGAGGATTCCGACGAGCTTCTGGGCCTGCTGCTGACAGAGGCGGGCCTTGCGCGCTATCACGCCTATTGCCGCGAACATCCGCCGCAATCGGTATCGCAGCGCCGCCGCATCGTGACCGCCTTCCTGGAAAGGTTCGGCCGCCCCGAGCGGATCGAGGTGCCGATCACCCTGCCTGGCTGGACCGAAGAGCTGGTCGCGGCGCTGACCCGGGAATATCTGACCGATGTCGAACGCATCGCGCAGATCCCCGGGGTCAGGCTGCTGGAGCCGTGATCAGCTCATCCCCAGCGCGGCCTTGTACATTTCCAGAACCGCCTCTTCCTCGGCGATCTCGTCGGGCTTGCGCTTGCGCAGCGCGATGACCTTGCGCATGACCTTGGTGTCGTAGCCGCGCCCCTTGGCCTCGGCCATCAGCTCTTTCTGCTGCTCGGTCACGTCCTTCTTCTCCGCCTCCAGCTGTTCGTAGCGTTCGATGAACTGACGCAGCTCGTCGGCGGTGACGGCATAGGGGTCGGTCGCGTCGGCCATGGCTTACTCCGGGTCTGGATGGATCGGGATGGTCGGGCGTTCCTACCCCGCCCTTGCCCCGGGGTTCAAGGCGGGATCGGCGGCACGGCGCGCTTTGCTTGCGCGGCAGGCGGGATGCGGCTAGCTAGCGGCGCAGGGACAGGGGGGATGCAGATGCAGGTTCTGATCTGGGCGGGCACGGCACTGACATTTCTGGGCGTTGCGGGGCTGGGCTATTGCATCCTGGCCGCCTCCCGCGCCCGGCGTGCGGGACTGGACGACGCGGCGATGCGGGCGGCGTTGCAGCGCGTCGTCACGCTGAACCTGGCGGCGGTGGGTGTCTCGGCGCTCGGGCTTGCGGCCGTCGTCGCGGGGATCCTGCTGGGTTAGGCACGAATTCCCCGGTGCCGCGCAGGACCGGCGTCCCGGCCCGACCGGACGCAAATGCGCCCGTGGATCAGGCCGGGCCCGCGCATCCGGGTTTCAGACCGGCATGTTGTCGAAGCCCGCTTCGACCTCGGCATCGGTGGGCAGGCGCGAATCCTCGCCCGGCATCAGGGCCGCAAGGGCGCGCATTTCAGCCAGCAGCAGCTCCAGTCCCTGCTGCTGCAACTCGATGCCGGCGGCCAGCAGGTCGGCTTCGGCGCGGATCAGATCGGCGGGTTTGCGGGCGGTCATCGGGCACAACTCCGGCAATGCGGGGTCCAGGGCAGAGCGTCGAGCCGCGCCTCGGCGATGGGTGCGCCACAGCGAGTGCACAGGCCGTAGGTCCCCTCCTCGATGCGGCGCAGCGCGGCGCGGATCCGGGTGATTTCGGCAAGGCCCGCCTGGCCGGTGGCTTCCAGCACCTCGTCGCCCTCGCGTTCGGTGGCCAGATCCTCCCAGTCGGGATTGTGGTGCGAATCGAGTTCTTCCTCGATCGCCTCCAGCCGGGCGCCAAGTTCGACGAGCCGCTGTTGCAACGCTGCCTTGCGGACAGAGATCGGTTTCGGAACCTGGGCCTGCATCGCATCCTCCCTGCTTGGCCCGCAAGAATAGGCGGCGCCGGCTGCGCAGTCCTTGACACAGGTCAAGGGCGCTTTCGCTTTCCGCCGGGGCTGGCTATGGTCGCCGAGGCACCTGCCCAGGCCCGGAAGTGGAGAGAGACATGGACATCCGCGCGATCACCCCAGACTATGCCGTGTCCCCGCAGATCGAACCCGGGGATCTGCCGGCGATCAAGGCGGCAGGCTATGTGACGGTCATCGACAACCGCCCCGACGGCGAGATCCCGCCGCATCTGCACAGCGAGGAGATGCGCCGTGCGGCCGAGGCGCTGGGGCTGGTCTTCGTGGTCAACCCGGTGATCGGCGGCGCGCTGACGATGGACAACGTGACGGCGCAGGCGGCCGCGATCGCGGCCTCGACCGGGCCGGTCTTCGCCTATTGCGCCAGCGGCAACCGGTCGTCCATCGTCTGGGCGCTGGCCAATGCCGGCAAGCGGCCCGTGGACGAGCTGATCGGCCTGCCCGCCCGCTTTGGCTATCAGCTGGAACACCTGCGCCCCCAGATCGAGGCGCTGTCCCGGGGATAGGCCGACACAGGGAAGGCCGGCCGGCGGATGTCCGGCTAGCCGGCTGCGCGCAGCTCCTCACCTGGACTTGGGCCGGACGAGCCGACCGGAACGGCGGCCGCAGCCGGATTGATGCCCGTGGCCGGCGCCGGTTTCGGCGTCGCGACGGGCGCCTCGGTGAGCTTCAGCGCCCGCATGCCGCGATGCTGGCCAAGGCGCGCACCGGCGATGCGGCGCCCCTCCAGGGTTTCCAGCGCGATGGCATCCAGGGCCGCTGACGGCAGGACCAGGGTTTCGCCGACGGTCAGAGCCATGACCCGGTGCAGCGGCAGCCGCAACCGCCCGACCACCGCGTCCAGCCGGCAATCGGCCAGCAGCACCTGGGCCTGAAGGTCCTGCGTGAACTGCGGCGCAGCATTTTCGCCGGGATCGGAGGCAAGGACCGGACGTTCGCCCCGGCCTTCGGCGGGCAGGACCAGGATCACCTGCCCCACACGCGCCCCGCCGCCCATCGCGACCTCGGCGGTCAGCACGCGATAGCTGTCCTCTTCCAGCATCAGGGACAGCGGACGCGCATCCTCCAGCCAGGAGGCATAGCGGAAGCCCCCGGCCCAGACCAGATCCGCCTCTTCGGCCAGCGTCTCGTCCAGCCCGGCCAGCGCCCGGTCGATGACACCGGCCACCATCGCCGCGTCGATCCGGCTGGGTCGCCGGGGGGGCGGGGCTTGCGACACGAGGCGACCGAGCGTCTGCATCTCGATCAGCGTGGCGGTGACAACGGGGGACATGAGAAGGACGCCCAGCCCGCCCTGCGGACCGTCGAGCAGCGCCAGAAGCGCGCGGTCCGGGACGATTTCCAGGATCTCGGCCAGACTGTATCGCGCGATGGCCAGCGAGCGGATCTCGAGGTCCAGCCCCATGGCATCGCGCGCCGCGCGGGCAAGCGCCAGCCGCCAACCCCGGTCGGCCCCGGGGGCACCGTCCGCCTGGGCCGGACGGGCACGGTCGATCTTGCGGCGGATCACGTCGGTCATCGTGGCGGGCATCGCGGACTGTCCCTTGTCCCGCCACCCTAGGCCGGTCATCCTTGCGGAAAGGTTAAGCGGCCAGCGTTTCCAGCCGCAGGGGCACCGTCACCCGGAAGGCGGCCCCGCCCTGCCCCGGCAGATAGGCGACCGAGCCGCCGAGGTTGGTCATGATCTCGCGGCAGATCGCCAGGCCCAGTCCCGCGCCGCCGGCCCGGTTGGCGTCGGTCAGCCGGGCGAATTTCTCGAAGATCAGCCGCTGAGCGTCCTTGGGGATGCCCTTGCCGTTGTCGATGAAGTCCACCGTCACCCGCCCGGCGCGCTGTCGCACGACAATCCGCAGTTCGGGCCGGGCCGCGTCGCAGTACTTGCGGGCGTTCGAGATCAGGTTGATGAACACCTGCGTCAGCCGGTCGGCATCGGTCTTGAGATAGATCGCCTCGGAGGGCAGGTCGCGGATCACGGTGAACTCGCGTTCCGGCCGGGTCGCCCGCGCCGCGGTCAGCGCGGTGTCGATCATGCCCTGGAGGCTTGCCAGCCCCACCGTCAGCTGCACCGAGCCGTTCTCCAGCACCGAGAGGTCCAGAAGATCGTCCAGAAGCCGCGTCAGCCGCTTGGCCTCGTCATGGATGATCTTGCCGTAGCGGACCACCTGCTCGGGAGGCAGGTCGCCCTCGGTCAGGATCTCCGAAAAGGCGCGGATCGAGGTCATCGGCGTGCGCAGTTCATGGCTGATCTGGCTGAGGAAGGCGTCCTTCTGCAAGGACAGCTGGGTCAGCTTCTCGTTCGCCTCGCGCAGCGCGCCGGCGGTGCGGGTCAGTTCGGCCTCGCGCGCTTCGAGCCGGGCGGAATATTCCAGCAGCTGTGCCGATTCCGAGGCGACGGCCATCAGGTCCTCGACTGTCACCGTGGCGCGACCGACCAGCTGGCTGATCATCGCATGCGCCGTGGCCGCGCCCACCGATCCCGAAAGCCGCGATTCCAGACTGTCGAGAAAGCCGGGCGTGGGATCGGGCAGGAAGCTGTCCTTGCCCTGCGCGCGCGCCGCCTCCTGAAACAGCGCCAGCGCCGCGTCCTCGCCCAGGATGCGCTGCGCCATGGTCAGAAGCGCCTCTGGCTCCACCTGCCCGCGCGCCCAGCGTTGCGGGCCGACCGCGCCCTCGAAGACGTTGACGAAGGCCGCGCCCTGCAAGCGTTCGACCGGGCCGGGAAAGGTGAACAGCGACCCCAGGCAGAAGGCCATGATGTTCAGCGTCAGCGACCAGAACAGCGCATGGATCATCGGGTCCATCGCCTCGGTTCCGAACAGCGCCTGCGGGCGCAGCCAGGACAGACCGAAGGGCCCCTGGGCAAAGACTTCGGCCGAGAGCGCCGCGCCGGGGCCGAAGGAGGGCAGGAACGAGGTGTAGGCCCAGACCACCAGCCCGGTGACGAGGCCGAGGCTTGCCCCGGTCCGGGTGGCGCCGCGCCAGAAGATGCCGCCGATCATCGCCGGCAGCACCTGGGCCACCCCGAGAAAGGCGATCAGCCCGATGGCCGCCAGCGCCGCCGAGCCGCCCGAGACCTGATAATAGCCATAGCCAAGCGCCAGCACCGCGGCGATGGCCAGCCGGCGCGCCATCAGCACCACCTGTCGCAGGTCGTCCCCCGCCGCAGCCTTCGGGCGAAGCCGCAGCCAGAGGGGGATCATCACATGGTTCGAGATCATCGTGGCCAGCGCGATGGATTCCACGATCACCATCGAGGTCGCCGAGGAGAAGCCGCCCAGGAATGCGAACATGGCCAGCGCCCCCTGACCTTCGGCCAGCGGCAGGGTCAGGACGAACATGTCGGGGTTCGCGCCCTCGGGCAGCCGGTCAAGGCCCACGACCGCGATGGGCACGATGAACAGGCTCATCGCCATCAGATACAGCGGAAAGGCCCAGCTCGCGCGGGCAAGATGGCCCTCGTCCTCGTTCTCCACCACCATGACCTGGAACATCCGCGGCAGGCAGATCACTGCGGCGGCGGACAGGAAGATCAGGCCGGTCCAGCGCCCGGGCTGGACCTGCCAGGCGGCCAGATCGGCCGCGTCGATCCGGGCGATCACGTCGGCCACCCCGCCTGCGATGCCCCGGACCACGAAGCTGCCCACCGCCAGAAGGGCCAGAAGCTTGACCACCGCCTCGACCGCGATGGCGGTGACGATGCCATGGTGCTGCTCGCGCGCATCAAGATTGCGGGTGCCGAAGAGGATGGTGAACAGCGCCAGCCCCACCGCCACCCAGACCGCGATCTGGCCGGGATCCAGCGGACGCGAGCCGCCGGGCTCGGTCGCGGCGAAGACCCCGAAGGCCAGCACCACCGATTGCAGCTGCAAGGCGATGTAGGGCGTCGCCGCCACGACCATGATGACGGTGACGATCACCCCCAGACTGTTCGATTTGCCATAGCGCGAAGAGATCAGGTCGGCGATCGAGGTCACATTGTGCTGCCGGCCGATCCGCACCAGCTTGCGCAGAAGCCACCACCAGCCGATGAAGACCAGCGTCGGGCCGAAGTAGATCGTCAGGAATTCCAGGCCCGAGCGCGCCGCGTAGCCCACCGCGCCGTAGAAGGTCCAGGCGGTGCAGTAGATCGACAGCGACAGCGTGTAGACCAGGGGCGACCGCAGCCAGCCCAGCCGCCCGCGCGCCGCCCGCCTTTCGACCAGGAAGGCGACGGTGAAAAGGAAGACCACATACAGAAGGCAGGACAGGACCAGAAGGTTGAAGGGCATGTCAGTCCTCGTCGTCCTCCGCGCCCTCGCCGCCGCGCAGGCCCGGAGCGAAGGCCGCAGCCAGAAGGATCAGCCCCAGCCAGACCGCGAAGAAGTAGATCACATCCCCCGAAGTCAGCGCCATCCGCGCATCGGGCGTCCAGAGCAGCGGCAGCAGCAGCAGGAACAGGCCCAGCACCGGCAGGAGGCGGGCGGCATCGCGCAGGCGGCGGCGGCGGTAGGGCGCGCGCGCCAGGAACAGGGGCGGTTTCGGACGGCGCGTCACGGGGTGGGTCCGGGCTGGCCCAGCATGGCGCGGACCTCGGCCAGGATCTCGGCATTCGAGAAGGGCTTGGTCATGAACCGGTCGGCCCCGGCCTGTTCGGCCACTTCGCGGTCGCGGCCGCGCGCCGTCAGCATCATCACCGGCGTAGCCCGGCTGGCCGGGTCGGCGCGCAGGCTGGCCAGCACCTCCAGACCCGACATCCCCGGCAGCATGTGGTCGAGGATCACCAGATCGGGCGGATCCTGCCGCGCCAGGACCAGGGCGGCCATGCCCTCGGTCGCGTGGCTCACGCGCATGCCGTCGCGCGTCAACAGGAAGCGGATCGCCTCGGCGATGTTCGGTTCGTCCTCGATAAGAAGGACATGCGCGACCAATGGTTCCCCCCGGACAGTCTGTGCCGCCCCGCCCCACTATCGGCGCAAACCGGACCGCATGTCAAAGCCTGAGGGCTGGGTCCGCCGTGCCGTTGACCTGTCATGGACGTTGCACCGCGAAAGCGACGAGGCGGCATGGCCGCACGAGGAGCCGGCTATCCGATGGCCTCGGCCGGCAGGATCGACGGCTCGCGCCGGGCGGGGCAATCGCCGCACACACAGACCCGGCAGCTTGACCCGATGCGCAGAACCGGCCCCTCGCCCGCGTCGGGCAGGATCAGCATGGCCGCCTCGCGCAGTTCCGGCCCGCGCAGGCCCTGCGGGTGCCGTGTCTCGGCCCAGGCGATGACCCGGTGGCGCCGGTCGCCCTGCCCCGCCATCTGCACCCGCGCCTCGACCGGCTGCATCGGACGGCCGAGCGCCGCGTAAAGCGGCCAGAGCGGGCAGGCCGCCCCGAAGCGCGGCAGCGGAAATCCGATGGCGGGCTTGCGGAAGGTCAGCGTGCCGGACCCGTCGCAGAGGACAAGGCCGGCCTGCACCTCCGGCCGGCCCGCCAGCCGGCGCATCACCGCCAGCGGCGCGGCGGCAAAGCGCGCGGCCAGCGCCAGCGGATCGGGACCGATCTCGGCCAGGGCCGCGGCGAACGGCGCCTCGGGCAGGATCCCGGCATCGGCCCGCGCCCGGGCCACGTGGGCGCCGGCCAGGCTGCGCGCCGCCGAAGAGGCAAGCCCGGCGATCTCCTCCGCCAGCCCCGTCTGCAACTCGGCATCGGAAATCCGCCAGCCCCGGCCGCGCAGCCAGTCCTCTACCTCTTCCTGGGGCGCGGCGATCCCCTGTTCCTCGATGCCCTGGCGCGCGTCGAGAAAGCCCACCAGTGCCTCGGCGCCCGCCGCCAGCCTCTCGCTGTCCTGATGCAGGTTGCGATGAAAGCGTGCCGCCCATTCGGCATCCAGGTCCGGCGTCTCGGCCAGGATCGCCGCCGTCGCCCGCACCGCCGCCAGCGAGGACAGCAGTTCGTGCAGCGAGGCCGACAGGTGCGGGTCGTGGCTCATCCGGTCGTTCAGCGCCTCGACGGCGCGTTCCAGCGCCAGGCTCCGCGCCTCCAGGCTTGCCAGCAGCCCGGCCCAGCCCGGAAAGCGGTCAACGAAATCCTCCACGCGCTCGACCTCGGCCAGGGATCCGCCACGGGCGGCGGCCGAGCGCAGATCCTCCACCAGGGCGGCATTCCGGCCCTCGGCCAGGGCTGAGCGGTCGATCCCGATGGCATCGGCCAGCCGCTCCATCACCTCGGGCGTGACCTTGCGGCGGTTGTGTTCGATCAGGTTGAGGTAACTGGCCGAGATTCCCGCGCGCTGTGCCACATCGGCCTGTCGCAGGCCCTGGGCCAGACGCAGGTCGCGCAGCTTGGTTCCGGTCAGGGCGGACAGCGGCATGGGACCCCCTTGCCGCAGATTTACAGGCGATGTGAAGCTTTACAACCCTGAAGACGGGAACGCCGCCCCGAAGGGCGGCGTCAGGCCTTGCGGTCAGGCGCGCCGGATCAGTTCGCCAGCGCCTTGTCGGTGATGACGCTGGTCCAGGCCCCTTCCGGCGCCTTGGTGATGACCGGGTCCGAGCCGCCGGCAAGCAGCGTCGCCACGGTCTGTTCCGCTGCCGCCACGTCCAGCGCGCCGTTCGAGCCCGCAGTCAGCTTGGCGATCTCGCCCATCATCCGCTTCTGGTGCTGTTCGGTCTGCGCGCCGGTCTGGTCGTTCTCCAGCACGATCATCGCGGCCTCATCCGGGTTCTCCTCGGCATATTTCCAGCCTTTCATGCTGGCCCGGACGAACTTGACCATCGTCTCCTGGAAGGCCGGGTCGGCCAGACGGTCCTCAAGCACGTACAGACCGTCCTCCAGCGTCGCCACGCCCTGATCCTCGTACTTGAAGGTCACCAGATCCTCGGGCTTGATGCCGGCGTCGATCACCTGCCAGTATTCGTTGTAGGTCATGGTCGAGATGCAGGCCGCCTGCTTCTGCAACAGCGGATCGACGTTGAAGCCCTGCTTCAGCACCGTCACCCCACCCGGAGAGCCATCGGTCTTGAAGCCAAGCTGGGACATCCAGGACAGGAAGGGATATTCGTTGCCGAAGAACCAGACGCCCAGCGTCTTGTCGGCGAAATCCTTGGGCTCCTTGATCCCGGTCTCGGCCAGGCAGGTCAGCATCATCCCCGACTTGGCGAAGGGCTGGGCGATGTTGACAAGGGGCAGGCCCTTTTCGCGCGCGGCCAGCGCGGCGGGCATCCATTCCACGATCACATCGGCCCCGCCCCCCGCGATGACCTGGGTCGGCGCGATGTCCGGCCCGCCCGGCAGGATCGTGACGTTCAGCCCCTCTTCCTCGTAGAACCCCTTGTCCTTGGCCACATAATAGCCCGCGAACTGGGCCTGGGTCACCCATTTCAGTTGCAGCTTCACATCCTCGGCGCTGGCCCCCGATGCCATCGACGCCAGAAACGCCGCCGTCAGAAGTCTTTTCATGTCGTTCTCCCGTGTTGGGCCCGCTCTCGGGGCCTTTGTTAATGTCTTTGCGACGGGTGCCAGAAGGTCACCCACCGTTCGATCAGCGCGATCAGTCCGTAAAGGGCCGATCCCGCCAATGCCGCCACCGCAATCTCGGCCCAGACCATGTCGAGGCCAAGCCGCCCCACCTCGGTCGAGATGCGGAACCCCATTCCATAGACCGGACTGCCGAAAAACTCGGCAACGATGGCCCCGATCAAGGCCAGAGTCGATGCAATTTTCAGCCCGTTGAAGACGAAGGGCATCGCCGCGGGCAGGCGCAGCTTGACCAGGGTCTGGACATAGCTCGCCCCCCAGGTCGCCATCAGGTCGCGCTGCATCCGTTCGCTGGCCTGCAAGCCCGCGACGATGTTCACCAGCATCGGGAAGAACACCATCACCACCACGACCGCCGCCTTGGACTGCCAGTCGAAGCCGAACCACATCACCAGGATCGGCGCGAGGCCGACGATGGGCAGGGCGGCGACGAAATTGCCGATGGGCAGCAGCCCGCGTTGCAGGAAAGGCGAGCGATCAATCGCGATCGCCACCAGGAAGGCCGCGCCCGCGCCGATCAGGAAACCGGGGATCGCGCCTTTCAGGATGGTCTGCGCAAAGTCCTGCCACAGGATCGGCAGCGACACCGCAATCTTCGCGGCAATCGCGCTTGGAGCGGGCAGGATCACCGGCGCGACGCCCAGGCCGCGCACCAGGCCTTCCCACAACACCAGAACCGTCGCGCCGAACACCAGCGGGACCAGCAGCTTGCCCAGCCGCGTCTGCGAAATCGGGCTGGCCGACAGCCAGACGTTCAGCGCCCAGGCCGCAAGCCAGACGCCGATGGCAATCCACAGCGCGGTCATGCCGGAACCCCCATCCGCCTGCGGGCCAACCGCTCGACCATCCCGACCACCAGGATCAGAAGCCCCGCGAGGATCGCCGCCGCGAACAGCGCCGCCCACATGATCAAGGGCTCGCCGAACTGGCTGCCGATCAGCATCCGTGCGCCCAGCCCCTCGATCGCCCCCGTCGGCAATTCGCCCACGATGGTGCCGACCAGCGAGGCCGCGACCGCCACTTTCAGCGAGGCGAAGAAATAGGGCATCGAGGCCGGCAGCCGCAGCTTCAGGAACGTGGCCGCCTCGCCGGCGCCATAGGTCTTGAGCAGGTCCAGCTGCATCTGGTCGGGGCTGCGCAGGCCCTTCACCATGCTGACCAGCACCGGGAAGAACGACAGGTAGGCCGCGATCACCGCCTTCGGCACATCGCGCCCGCTCAGGCCCAGCTGGCTGGAGACCGTGATGATCATCGGCGCCAGCGCCACGATGGGCACCGTCTGGCTGATGATCGCCCAGGGCATCACCGACAGGTCCATCACCCGGAACCGCACGATGGCCATGGCCAGCAGAACCCCCACGACGATCCCCAGGCCGAAGCCCATCATCGTGCCCTTCAACGTGACGATCCCGTGATAGACGAGGCTGCGCTTCGAGGTCACCGCCTGATCGAACAGGCCCTTCCACAGTTCCGCCCCTACCTGATGCGGCGGCGGCAGCAGGGGGCGGGGCTGGTCCATCGTCTGTGGGATCACCTCGGCCCAGGTCACCTCCTGACCGGCCCGCTGCGCCTGGTCGAAGACCCAGGCCGCATTCATCCAGACGGCGGCGGCATACCAGATCACCACGATCCCGGTCAGCACGGTCAGGACGGGAAGCGCCCGGTTCATGCCCACCCCCCGTTCGCAGGCCAAAGTGCCAATGCGCCCGACCCCGTCCGGGCCGATGCCCGACCTCTGCCGGACAGTTTCCAGACGCCGGACCTAGTCGTCATGATGCCCGGCCCGCAGCCCCTCCCGCACCCGATGGGCGATCTCGATGAATTCCCGGCTGTCGCGGATGTCCAGCGGCCTTTCCTTGGGCAAGGGACTGTCGATCACGTCGGTGATCCGTCCCGGACGCGGGGACATCACCACGATCTTCGTGGACAGATAGACCGCCTCGGGGATGGAATGGGTCACGAAGCCGATGGTCTTGCCGGTGCGCGCCCAGAGCTTCAGCACCTCTTCGTTCAGCCGGTCGCGCACGATCTCGTCCAGAGCGCCGAAGGGTTCGTCCATCAAGAGGATATCGGCGTCGAAGGCCAGGGCCCGCGCGATGGAGGCGCGCTGCTGCATCCCTCCCGACAGCTGCCAGGGGAATTTCTTGCCGAAGCCCGTCAATTCGACCAGGTCCAGAACCCGCGCGGTCCGCTCGTCCTGCTCGGCCCTCGAAAACCCCATGATTTCCAGCGGCAGCCTGATGTTCCCCGCAATCGTCCGCCACGGATACAGGCCCGCCGCCTGAAAGACATAGCCATAGGCCCGCCGCCTGCGCGCCTCGTCCGGGGGCATGCCGTTGACCGTCAGCGTGCCCGACGTCGGATGCTCCAGCGCCGCGATCGCCCGCAGGAAGGTCGTCTTGCCGCAGCCCGAGGGCCCGATGAAGCTGACGAAATCGCCCTGGTTGATCGTCAGGTTCACATCCTTCAACGCCTGCACCGGACCGTCGGCGGTCTGGAACACCAGGTTCAGCCCCCTCGCCTCGATCACCGGCTGGCTCGCTTTGTCCTTCACGCCGCCATCCCTTCACATTCCCGTTGCCTGCCGATGCCAGACTTGCACGCGTTCGCGCGCACTCCCATCTCGGGCCAAGAAGGAGGTCCGCCATGCTGATCAATACCTTGCAGACGACCCTCGCCTTTGCTCCGGCGCCGGACGATCTGGACGAGGTCTACTTCGACGCCCCCATCATCGCCTTCGCGCCCTCGGACCGGGAGGACGAGGAAAGCGAACCGGGAGAACCCTGACACCGTCAGACCCCCGTCGCCGGAATACCCGTCCGCTCCACCGGGCGGGGTGCGGTCAGGTCCTTCCACTGGGTCAGCGCGCGGTTCACCGCCGGGCGCGGCTCGCGGGGGACAAACTTCCCGTGGCCTTCCTGCGTGCGCACCTCGCCATCGTGGATCGCCACATGCCCGCGGGTCAGGGTGAAGCGGGGCAGACCCTTCACGGTGTGGCCCTCGAACACGTTGTAGTCGATCTTCGATTGCTGGCTGGCAGCGGTGATCGTCTTGGTCTTTTCCGGATCCCAGACCACAAGGTCGGCATCCGCCCCCACCAGCACCGCGCCCTTCTTCGGGTAGCAGTTCAGGATTTTCGCGATATTGGTCGAGGTTACCGCGACAAATTCATTCGGCGTCAGCCGCCCGGTGTTCACGCCATGGGTCCAGAGCATGGGCATCCGGTCCTCCAGCCCCCCCGTCCCGTTCGGGATCTTCGAGAAGTCGCCGCGACCGAAGCGCTTCTGTTCGGTGGTAAAGCTGCAATGGTCGGTCGCGACCACCGAGAGGCTGCCGGACATCAGACCCGCCCAGAGGCTGTCCTGATGCTGCTTGTTGCGGAAGGGCGGCGACATCACCCGCCGCGCGGCATGGTCCCAGTCGGGGTGGAAATATTCGCTTTCGTCCAGCGTCAGGTGCTGGATCAGCGGCTCGCCCCAGACCCGCTTGCCCTGCTGGCGGGCGCGCCGGATCGCCTCATGCGCGTCCTCGCAGGAGACGTGGACGACATAGAGCGGCACACCCGCCATGTCGGCGATCATGATCGCGCGGTTCGTGGCCTCGCCCTCCACCTGCGGCGGGCGGGAATAGGCGTGGGCTTCCGGTCCTGTGTTGCCCTCCTTCAAGAGCTTCGCCGTGAGTTCCGCCACCACATCGCCGTTCTCGGCATGGACCATCGCCAGGCCGCCCACGTCGCCCACCCGGCGGAAGCTGTTGAACAATTCATCATCGTTCACCATCAGCGCGCCCTTGTAGGCCATGAAGTGCTTGAAGCTGGTGATCCCGGCCTTGGCCGAGTCCTCGATCCCCTGCCAGACCTTCTCGCCCCACCAGGTGACGGCCATGTGGTAGGAATAATCGCAGGTCGCGCGGGTTGACTTGTTCGACCAGACCTTGGCCGCGTCCATCAGGTCCTGCCCCTGCCCCGGCAGGATGAAGTCGACGACCATCGTCGTCCCGCCCGACAGCGCCGCCCGGGTGCCGGACTCGAAGTCATCCGCCGAATAGGTGCCCATGAAGGGCATCTCCAGATGCGTATGAGGGTCGATCCCGCCGGGCATGACATAGCAGCCGGTCGCATCGAGTTCGGTGCCGCCGCGGAGCGCCTGCCCGATCTCGGTGATCACCCCGTTCTCCACCCGCACATCGGCCTTGTAGGTGAGATCGGCGGTGACGACGGTGCCGTTCTTGATGATGGTGGTCATGTGCGGCTCCTGCTGAACAAAGGAATACCCGTCCCGGGCCTGACCCGGGACCTCTGGTTGGCACCGGCGCTGACGCCTAGTGCGGAATGTGTGCGGTTATATCCTGCCAGTTCGGATTTCGCTCGGCGATCAGCGCATTCTTCCAGGCACGCGGCCAGCGCTTGATCGCGAGTTCCCGCTGAAGGCTGGTCTGAAAGTCCTCGTGCGCTTCGAACCAGACGAGCGTGTGAATCTTGTATCTCGCCGTGTGCACCGACTGCCCGGCCCGATGCGCCTCGACGCGCGCGGAAAGGTTCCCGGTGCGCCCGATATAGATCGCGCCGCAGGGCCGCGAGGCCATGATGTAGACGAAATGCGCCATGCCCGCAGTCTGGCGCGCGAGAGTTAATGGAAGGTGAACCCCGCCCCGGGCTTGACCCGGGGCCTCGATCGACCCGGCGCACCGCGAGCGTCAGGCAGAGGTCCCGGGTCACGCCCGGGACGGGTATCCTGTTGGATATCACCCCACCACCTCCGCCACCTCAAGCACCGCATGCAGCAGCACATCCGTCCCCGCCGCCGCCCATTCCGGGCTGATCTCCTCCGCCTCGTTGTGCGACAGGCCGTCCACGCAGGGGCACATCACCATCACCGTGGGGGCGACGCGGTTGATCCAGCAGGCGTCGTGACCGGCGCCGGAAACGATGTCCATGTGGGAATATCCAAGCTTTTCAGCTGATTGGCGGACGATCTTCACAAGGTTTTCGTCGAAAGCCGGCGGGTCGAACCAGCCGGAGAGCTGCGATGTGAACTTCACCCCCACCTCGGCACACAGTCCCGGGGCACGGGCGTTGAACTCGGCGACCATCGCCTCCAGCGTCTCCAGGATGTGGCTGCGGAAATCCACCGTGAAAACGATCTTTTCCGGGATGATGTTGCGGCTGTTGGGGTAGACGTCGATGTGCCCGATCGCCCCAACGGCATTGGGTTGCCGCGCCATGGCGATCTCGTGCACCAGGTCGATCACCCGGGCCAGCCCCCGCCCGGCATTGCGGCGCAGATACATCGGGGTCGAGCCGGTATGCTGCCCCTTGCCCGTCACTGTGCATTCGATCCAGCGCAAGCCCTGGCCGTGGGTCACAACGCCGACCTCCTTGCCCTCGGCTTCGAGGATCGGGCCCTGTTCGATGTGCAGCTCGAACATCGCCTTCATCTTGCGCGCGCCGACCTTTTCGGTCCCCTTCCAGCCGATCCGCTCCAGCTCGTCGCCGAAACGCAGGCCCTTGGCGTCGCGGCGGTCATAGGCCCAGTCCTGCTCCAGCACCCCGGCAAAGACTCCGCTGGCGAGCATCGCGGGGGCAAAGCGGGTGCCCTCTTCATTCGTCCAGTTGGTCACGACGATCGGGTGCCTGGTCTTGACCCCCATGTCGTTCAGCGTGCGCACCACTTCCAGCCCCGCCAGAACGCCCAGGACCCCGTCATACTTGCCCCCCGTCGGCTGGGTGTCGAGGTGGCTGCCGATATAGACCGGCAGGGCGTCCGGGTCGGTCCCCGCCCGCGTGGCGAACATGTTGCCCATGGTATCGACGCCCATCGTCATCCCGGCCGCCCTGCACCAGGAGGCGAACAGATGCCGCCCTTCGCTGTCGGCATCGGTCAGGGTCTGGCGGTTGTTCCCCCCCGCCACACCCGGGCCGATCTTCGCCATTTCCATCAGGCTGTCCCACAGGCGTGCGGAATTGATCCGAAGGTTGTCCCCGGTTGCTGGCATCGGCTTGGCTCCCTGTTCGCGCGGGGCCATCCTGCCCCTTGCCGCGACTCATTTCCTGACCGTATGGTCAAGGTGAAGCGCAGCACAACCTGACCATACGGTCAACAAAAATCCGGAGAGCGATGAGCGGCGACGCCCAGATTTCACGCCTGAAACCCGGCCGCCGCACGAATATCCGGCGCGAGAACGAACGCGCGATCCTGGACGCCGCCGAGAAGGTCTTTGCCGAGGCCGGGTTCGGGGGCGCCACCATGCAGCTGATCGCCGACATGGCCGGCCTGCCCAAGGCGAACCTGCACTATTACTTCGCCACCAAGGAAGACCTTTACCGCAAGGTCGTGCAGCAGATCTTCGAAATCTGGCTCGATGCGGCCTCCAGCTTCGACGACGCCCCCGGCCCGGTGGAAGGGATCGGCGCCTATATCGACGCCAAGATGGACATCAGCCGCACCCATCCGCATGGCTCCAAGGTCTGGGCCTCCGAGGTGATGCACGGCGCGCCGGTGATCCAGGACTATCTGGAGACGACGCTGCGCGACTGGACCAATGGCCGGATCGCGGTGATCCAGCGCTGGATCGACGAGGGCAAGATGCGCCCGGTGAACCCGCGGCATCTGCTTTACATGCTCTGGGCCACGACGCAGCACTACGCCGATTTCGGCCACCAGATCCAGACGCTGAACAACGGCAAGCCGCTCTCCGACAAGCAGTGGGAAGAGGCCAAGGCCAGCGTCAAGGACATGGTCCTGCGCGGGATCGGGGCGATCTGAGGAGACGGAATGGACATCACCGAGCTTGAGGCGGAATACGCCACCCTCACCCTGCCCCGGTTCGACGAACTGGCGGCGCTGCGGCTGGGGCAGATCCTCGTCGATCTGGCACTGGCCGAGGATCTGCCGGTGGTCATCGACATCCGCACGCCGGACCGGACGCTGTTTCACGCCGGCCTGCCGGGCTCGGCGCCGCTGAACGACCGCTGGGCGCGAAGGAAGTCGAACACGGCGCTGATGTTCCAGCTGCCTTCGCTGCTGGTCGGACAGCGCAATGCAGCCGGGGGCGAGACGCTGGCGCGGCACGGCCTGACCGCCGAGGATTTCGCCGACGCAGGCGGCGCGGTGCCGATCCGGGTGGCGGGCGCGGGGGTCGTGGCGGTGGCTACGGTCTCGGGTCTGCCGCAGGTCGAGGATCACCGGCTGGTCGTGCGCGGCCTCCGCGCCCTCATCGAGGCGACCGGGCCGTCCTGATCGCGCCCGACCGCAGCGACCCGCAAGGCGACAGGAACCGGCGGTGGGGCACAGGGTTTGACCTCGACCCTCGGCCCGGGCTATCCCTGTGGTCCGTCAGGAAATCCGCGTCGCATGTCCAGTTCCGCCCGCCCCCGTTCGCGCATCCAGCAGAAGAACCGCGAGGTCATTCTGGACGCCGCCCTTGAAGTCTTCTCGCTGCACGGCTTCCGGGGCGCGACGCTGGACCAGATCGCCGAGGTCGCGGGCCTGTCGAAGCCGAACCTTCTTTACTACTTCCCGTCCAAGGAAGCGGTGCACAAGGCGCTGCTAACCGGGCTGCTGGACACCTGGCTTGACCCCCTGCGCGCCATGGACCCGGCGGGCGACCCGGTGCAGGAGGTGCTGGCCTATGTCCGCCGCAAGCTCGACCTCGCGCGCGACTATCCCCGCGAAAGCCGGCTTTTCGCCGGCGAGATCCTGCAAGGTGCGCCCCGCATGCGCGAGGCGATCGAGGGCGACCTGCGCGCTCTGGTCGCAGAGAAGGCCAGGGTGCTGACCGACTGGATGGACCAGGGCCGGATCGCCCGGGTCGATCCGGTGCATCTGATCTTCTCGATCTGGGCGCTGACCCAGCATTATGCCGATTTCGACGTCCAGGTCCGGGCCGTGCTTGGGCCGGGGCACGATCCCTTTGCCGAAGCGGGCGGCTTCCTCGAAACGCTGTTCCTGCGCCTCCTCGCGCCGGATCGTTAGGATTTTAGCCATTAACCGGCTGAAAAACCGTTGCTTTTGCGTTAAGATCGACCCTGTCCACCCAAGAGAAGGAGGGCGTGACATGGGCATCATCACCTGCATCCGGCCGCCCGCGCCGGTGGCGGAACAGGCGGTAACGGCTCCGGTTCCGGCCGGGCCGACCAGAGAGACCTCGCAGACCGCAGATCCCGTGGGCCAGCCGATCCTGGCCCAGGCGGTGCAGCAGACGACGGCGCCCGCCGGACCGGGCGCGCCGCAGCTTCTGGCGGTTCGGACTACGGCCGAGACCAGCGCGGCAGCCGCGGCCGAGGCGGCGCGCGCCGCCTACATCAAGGCCAGCATCGCCGCCGGGATCAACCCGCTGCCGGTGCCCTGAGACGCGACGCCCGACGCGGCGCAGCCAGAGGTGCGGCGGCCGCTATTCCGCGGCCTGAGCGCTCGGGTTGTTGGGATGCGTCGTCCAGTTGGCATAGTCGCCGACCTTGCGGCCCGTGCGCGGATCGACCGCGCCCTTCGGCAGCGGCACCATGGTGATGCAATTCTCCACCGGGCAGACATTGACGCAGAGGTTGCAGGCCACGCATTCCTCGTCCTTCACGGTGAAGGTGCGGTCCGCCGACATGGCGATGGCCTGGTGGCTGGTGTCCTCGCAGGCGGCATAGCAGCGCCCGCACTTGATGCAGGCGTCCTGATCGATGCGTGCCTTGGTGACATAGTTCAGGTTCAGATACTGCCAGTCGGTGACGTTCGGCACCGCGCGGCCCACCAGGTCCGACAGGCCGATCTGCTTGTCGTCCAGATACTGCGACAGGCCCGAGATCATCTCCTGCACGATCTTGAAGCCATAGGTCATCGCCGCGGTGCAGACCTGCACATTGCCCGCACCCAGCGCCAGGAATTCCGCTGCGTCGCGCCAGGTGGTGACGCCGCCGATACCGCTGATCGGCAGGCCCCGCGTTTCCGGGCTGCGCGCGATCTCGGCCACCATGTTCAGGGCAATCGGCTTGACCGCCGGGCCGCAATAGCCGCCATGCGTGCCCTTGCCGTCGATCATCGGCTCGGGCGAGAAGTCGTCCAGATTGACCGAGGTGATCGAGTTGATCGTGTTGATCAGGCTGACGGCATCCGCACCGCCCCGCCTGGCGGCCTCGGCCGGCTTGCGGATGTCGGTGATGTTCGGCGTCAGCTTCACGATGCAGGGCATCCGGCTGTGCTGTTTCACCCAGCGCGTCACCATCTCGATGTATTCCGGCACCTGGCCCACGGCCGATCCCATGCCGCGTTCGGCCATCCCGTGCGGGCAGCCGAAGTTCAGCTCGACCCCGTCGGCCTCGGTATCCTCGATCCGGTGCAGGATGTCCTTCCAGCTGTCCTCGTCGCAGGGCACCATCAGGCTGATGACCAGCGCGCGGTCGCGCCATTTGCGCTTGACCGCCTTGATCTCGCGCAGGTTCACCTCCAGCGGCCGGTCGGTGATCAGCTCGATGTTGTTCAGACCGAGAAGCCGCCGGTCCGCCCCCCAGACCGCGCCATAGCGCGGCCCGTTGACGTTCACGACCGGCGGCCCCTCTGCGCCGAGCGTCTTCCACACGACGCCGCCCCAGCCGGCCTCGAAGGCGCGCTCGACGTTGTACTGCTTGTCCGTGGGCGGGGCCGAGGCCAGCCAGAACGGATTCGGCGACTTGATGCCGATGAAATCGGACGAAAGGTTAGCCATGGGATGCCTCCTGGCGATCAGCGGGGAGATACAGCGTAGGGTGCGCCACAGCGCACCGTTCCTTCAGAACAGCGACCAGATCCAGCCGATGAGGTCGCCGCCGAACTGGCCAAGCTTGGGCACGATGAAGGCCCAGGCGACGCAGCCCAGCGTGTTCCAGAACAGGAAGCGCGGCAGGGTCATGCCGCTCATCCCGGCCATCAGGAACACGACGGGGCGGAAGATCGTGGTGAAATGGCCGATGAAGATCGTCACCGGGCCGTAGCGGTCGAAGGCGGCCTGAGCCTTTTCCACCCAGTCTGGATGGTCGCGCAGGGGGCGCATGGTCAGCACATGGCTGCCATAGCGCCAGCCCAGCCAGTAGCTGAAGGTCGATCCGATCAGCGCCCCGATCGTCGCCCCGATCCAGAGCGACCAGAACGACAGCGCCCCGGTCGCCGCCAGTGCGCCCACCGCGGCAAGGACCGGCGTCGAAGGAATGAGGATCGACAGGAAGGCCGTGGTCTCGGCCGCCGCAAACAGTACCATGATCAGCGGGAACCAGGTCTGGTTCTGCTCGATGAAGGCGATGATGCTGTCGGCGAATGCTTCCACGAGCGGTCCTTTCCGGCGCCCCTTCTGGCCCGGTGCCCCGCAGAACGCAAGGGGCGCGCGCGGGCCTCATGCGCCGGTCAGCCGCTGATGGATCGCCTCGGCGGCATCGCGCCCCTCGGCCACCGCCGTCACCGTCAGATCCTCGCCCCCCGCCGCGCAGTCGCCGCCGACCCAGACCCTGCCCGCAGGCCCGGCGAACTTGCCGCCGGCGACGGCAAGCCCCTCGGGCGCGCCCGCAAGCGTCTGGCCGATGGCCTTGAACACCTGGTCCGCTTTCAGCCGGAAGGTCTCGCCGGTGGGTTTCAGCCCCTCGGGCGTCTCGACCGTGTAGGCCAATTCCACCTCGCGCACCGCGCCGTTGCCGTGGATCGCCACCGGCATCGCGTTGCAGATGATGCGCACGCCGACGCTCGTCGCATGGTCCTGTTCGTAGGCCGATGCGCTCATCTTCTCTTGCCCGCGCCGATAGACGATGGTGACGTTCTCCGCGCCCAGCAGTTTCGACTGCACGGCGGCATCCACCGCGGTCATCCCGCCGCCGATCACCACGACATCGCGTCCGATCGGCAAGGTCGCAAGGTCTGCGGTCTGCCGCAGTTCGGCGATGAAATCCACCGCATCCCGGACCCCCGCCTTGTCCTCGCCCGGAGCGCGCAGCGCATTCACGCCCGCAAGGCCGATGCCCAGGAACACCGCGTCATATTCGGCCTCGAGCTGGGAAAGGGTCACATCGCGGCCCAGTTCCACCCCGCAGCGCAGCTCGATCCCGCCGATGGACAAGAGCCAGTCCACCTCTTTCTGCGCGAAACCGCCGGTCGCCTTGTAGCTGGCGATGCCGTATTCGTTCAGCCCGCCCGCCTTGGGCCGGCGCTCGAACACCACCACGTCATGCCCGTGCATGGCCAGCCGATGCGCGCAGGCCAGCCCCGCCGGGCCGGCACCGACGACCGCTACCCGCTTGCCGGTCGGCGCGCCGCGGGTAAAGGGATGCAGGCCCCGGGCCATCGCCACATCGGTCGCATAGCGTTGCAGCCGCCCGATCTCCACCGGCTTGCCCTCGGCCGCCTCGCGCACACAGGCCTCTTCGCACAGCGTTTCCGTCGGGCAGACCCGGGCGCAGATGCCGCCCAGGATGTTCTGGCTCCAGATCGTGGTGGCCGCCGCCTCGGGCGTGCCGGTGGCGATCTGGCGGATGAACAAGGGGATGTCGATCGAGGTCGGACAGGCCGCAATGCAGGGCGCATCGTGGCAGAAATAGCAGCGATCCGCCGCGACGCGCGCCTCGTGCCGGTCCAGCGGCGGCTCGTGATCGGCGAAGTTGCGGGCATAGGCTTCGGCTTGCAGGCGACCCGGAACGATGCCGGGCGTCAGCGGGCTGTTCGACATGGGCTGGGGGCCTCCCTGGCTTGTGATTGGACTCAGGCTGGCACAGGTCCGTTTTTTTATCAAACGGTAAATTTTCCCGGACCGCCGCTTTCTGCAAACTTTCCCGCTGGCGGATCGGCGCTGCCTGTCTCTTGGGCGCTTTCGCGGCTTTTCAGCCCCCATGGCCTCGCGTATAAGCGCCGGATACCAGACTGCGGGGGGGCTTCGGGCCCGAGCCGCACGCGGCTGAGGCGAAGAGAAGAACAGAGGACCCGATGAGCAAGCAGAACACCGATACCGACGTCGCCTTCATCTCGGCGCTGGCCGAGCTTCTGAACAAGAACGACCTGACCGAACTGTCGGTGAAGCGCGAATACGGCGAGGACGACAGCCTGGAAGTGCGCGTCGTCAAGCAGGCCAATGTGGTGACGGTTGCAGCCGCGCAGGCGCCGGTGACCGCTGCCGCCGCCCCTGCGGCTGCGGCCGCCCCGGCAGCCCCCGTTTCCGCCCCGGCCGCAAGCGAGGATCCGGCCCAGCATCCCGGTGCCGTGACCTCGCCAATGGTCGGCACGGTCTACCTGGCCGCCGAACCCGGTGCTGCCCCCTTCGTCACCCTGGGCGCCCAGGTCGCCGAAGGCCAGACCCTGCTCATCATCGAGGCGATGAAGACCATGAACCACATTCCCGCCCCCCGCGCGGGCACGGTGAAGCGCATCCTGGTCGAGGATGGCCACCCCGTCGAATTCGGCGCCCCGCTGATGATCATCGAATAAGGGCGGGCAGATGTTTGACAAGATCCTGATCGCCAACCGCGGAGAGATCGCGCTTCGCGTGATCCGCGCCTGTCGGGAAATGGGGATCAAGTCGGTCGCCGTGCATTCCACCGCCGACACCGACGCGATGCATGTCCGCATGGCGGACGAAAGCGTCTGCATCGGCCCCGCGCCGTCCTCCGCCAGCTACCTGAACAAGGCCGCCATCATCTCGGCCTGCGAGATCACCGGGGCGCAGGCCGTGCATCCGGGCTATGGCTTCCTGTCGGAGAACGCCAGTTTCGCCCAGGCTCTGGAAGACCACGGCATCACCTTCATCGGCCCGAACGCGGAACATATCCGCATCATGGGCGACAAGATCACCGCGAAGGAAACCGCGAAAGAGCTTGGCATCCCGGTGGTGCCCGGCTCGGACGGCGGCCTGCCGGATTTCGAGACGGCCAGGACCGTGGCCGACCAGATCGGCTATCCGGTCATCATCAAGGCCACCGCCGGCGGTGGCGGGCGCGGGATGAAGGTCGCGAAATCGGTCGAGGAGCTGGAAGTCGCCTTCCGCACCGCGCGGTCCGAGGCGAAGGCCGCCTTCGGCAACGACGAAGTCTACATGGAGAAATACCTCCAGCGCCCGCGCCACATAGAGATCCAGGTCTTCGGCGACGGCAAGGGCGGCGCAGTGCATCTGGCCGAACGCGACTGCTCGCTGCAACGCCGCCACCAGAAGGTGTTCGAAGAGGCGCCGGGGCCGGCCATCACGCCCAAGCTGCGGTCCGAGATCGGCACGATCTGCGCCAATGCGATGAAAAAGCTGAAATACATCGGCGCGGGCACCATCGAATTCCTTTACGAGGATGGGAACTTCTACTTCATCGAGATGAACACGCGGTTGCAGGTCGAACATCCGGTGACCGAGGCCATCTTCGGCGTGGACCTCGTGCGCGAACAGATCCGCGTGGCCAGCGGCCTCGGCCTGTCCTTCATGCAGGACGAGCTGGAGATCAACGGCCACGCGATCGAGGTCCGGATCAATGCCGAGAAGATCCCCGCCTTCAGCCCCTGCCCCGGCCGCATCACCCAGTTCCACGCCCCGGGCGGCCTTGGCGTGCGGATGGACAGCGCGATCTATGACGGCTACCGCATCCCGCCCTATTACGACAGCCTGATCGGCAAGCTGATCGTGCATGGCCGCGACCGGCCCGAGGCGCTGGCGCGGTTGAAGCGCGCGCTGGGCGAGCTGATCATCGACGGCATCGACACCTCGATCCCGCTGTTCGACATGCTGCTGGCCGAACCCGACATCCAGAACGGAGACTACAACATTCACTGGCTGGAGAAGTGGCTGGAAAAGCAGTTCTCCTGACCTGAGGGGGCGCCCCTTCGCCGGGGCGCTCCGGTCCGCAAAAGTTTTCGAAAACTTTTGCAAAATCCTTCGAAGGATTTTGCGATGTCCGTCCCCGCCGACGAAATCACCCCGGACATCCTGCTGCGTGCCTATGCCATGGGCATCTTTCCGATGTCGGACGGGCGCGAGGATCCGCAGATCCACTGGATCGACCCGCGCCGCCGCGGGGTGCTGCCGCTTGACGGGCTGCGCATCTCGCGGTCGCTGGCCAAGCGCATCCGCTCGGGCCGCTTTCGCGTCACGGTGGACCAGGATTTCGAGGCGGTCGTGGAAGCCTGCGCCGATCGGGACGAAACCTGGATCAGCCGCCGCATCCAGCGGCTTTATGCCGACCTGCACCGTCTGGGCTTTGCCCACAGCGTCGAGATCCGGCAGGGCGCGACGCTGGTCGGCGGGGTCTACGGCGTCACGCTGGGCGCGGCCTTCTTCGGCGAAAGCATGTTCTCGCGGGTAACCGATGCTTCGAAGGTGGCGCTGGCCTATACGGTCCACCGGCTGCGGGCGGGCGGGTTCCGGCTGTTCGACACCCAGTTCCTGACCCCGCACCTGGCCAGCCTCGGCGCCATGGAGATCTCGCGCGCGGATTATCACCGCAGGCTGGCCGAAGCCCTGACCCTGTCGGCCGACTTTGCGCCCGAGGGCTATTCGCCCTCGCCGTCGCTGGTAGCCTCTTCCGCGGGGTCCATCTCCGGCAGCGCATCGCCCGGGAGGATGCAGCCCAGCACCCAGACATCGTAACGCGGGTGATCCAGCGCCGACAGCGCGGGCGAGGACGCCAGCATCCAGCCGGTGAACAGCGGCGCCTCGCGCGTTTCTTCAAGGATGGTCAGATGCGCCTCGGACTCCGAGGCCGGGTTGGCGGTCGGATAGCGGCAGCTGTCCAGCCGGACGATCAGCCGACCGAACTTTGCGGTCTGGCCGCGCGACAGGGTGACATCGCCGGTCGAACTGGTCAGCTTGTCCAGAAAGCGCAACGAGGCGCCGTACGACTCGGTGAACTCCGGCCCCGTGGGGGATGCGGCCTCCTGCGCCGAAGCCGGCAGCGCCAGCACAAGAAGCAAGAGCGCCCCTGTCAGCGGTTTCATGGCGAAGGCGTGCCGTCAGCCGCGGCCTCAGTGCCGCCGCCGGCGAACTTCATCAGTAACGTCAACAGGTTGACCGCGCCCTGGGTGTCCTCGATCTCGCCGCCGGGCTCCAGCATCTCCAGCGCGCCGCCGGGCTGGACCTCGACGAAGGTGCCGCCCAGCAGGCCCTCCGAGGCGATCAGGATCGTCGAATCGACCGGAATCGCCACGTCCTTGCGCATCGAGATCGTCGCATCGGCGAAATAGGTCTCGGGGTTCAGCGTCAGGGCGGTCACGGTGCCGACCTTCACGCCGGCAAGCCGGACATCGGTTCCGACGCGCACGCCTTCGGCCGACCGGAAGCTTGCCGTCAGCGCATAGCTGTCCGCGCCCGCCCCCACCCCGGCGCCGCGCGCGGCAAAGACGGTGAAGCCCAGGGCAACCGCCAGCACCACGGCCCCGGCCAGGATCTCGGCGCGTTCGTAGGCCATCACTCGGGGGCCCAGGCCTCGTAGTCGCGCCGGGCGACGGGCGCGGCGCGCCGGATCGAGCCCGGCGGGACATAGGCCGCCTCGGTGCCGGTCAGGTTCTCCTGATGCGGCTTTTCCCAGGGCTTGTGCTTCAGGGGGGCCTTGGTCGGCGGCTCGTCCCAGGTGTGGTGCAGCCAGCCGTGCCAGTCGGGAGAGATGCGCGAGGCTTCCATGTCGCCGTTGTAGATCACCCAGCGCCGCTTGCCGTCGGCGGTCTGGTAGAAGACGTTGCCCGCCTCGTCCTCGCCGACCCGCACACCCTTGCGGGCGGTGAACAGCTGGGTGCCGATGGTCTGGCTGTTCCACCAGGTCAGCAGGCGTTTGAGGAAGTACATCGGGGCCTCCGTCTTCGTTTTCCCCCATATGGCCGAAAGCCTCGCCAAGGTCTAGGGCGAAGGCGCATCTCTCGGGGGGCGCCAGCGGATGTCCCGCCGACAGGACAAAGGAAAAGGCGGGCTTGCGGCCCGCCTTCGATCACCAGCGCGACCGGATCAGGCCTTGACCGGCTCTTTCTTCTTCGTCTCGGTGTAGACGAGCATCGGCTTTGCGCCCGAGTTCACCGCCTCTTCCTTGACCACCACTTCCTCGACCCCGTCCATGCCGGGCAGTTCGAACATGGTGTCCAGAAGGATGTCCTCCATGATCGACCGCAGGCCGCGCGCGCCGGTCTTGCGCTTGATCGCGCGCTTGGCGATGGCGGTCAGCGCATCCGGTGTGAAGGTCAGTTTCACGCCCTCGATCTCGAACAGGCGCTGATACTGTTTCACCAGCGCGTTCTTCGGTTCGGTCAGGATCGTCACCAGAGCCGCCTCGTCCAGGTCGGTCAGCGTGGCAATGACCGGCAGACGGCCGACGAATTCCGGGATCAGGCCGAACTTGAGCAGATCCTCGGGCTCCAGCTCCTTGAACAGCTCGCCCACGCTGCGCTCTTCCGGTCCCTTCACATCGGCGCCGAAGCCGATGCCCGAGCCCTTGTTGCGCTGCGCGATGATCTTTTCCAGACCGGCGAAGGCGCCGCCGCAGATGAACAGGATGTTCGTGGTATCGACCTGAAGGAATTCCTGCTGCGGATGCTTGCGGCCCCCCTGCGGCGGCACCGACGCAACGGTGCCCTCCATGATCTTCAGCAGCGCCTGCTGCACGCCCTCGCCGCTCACGTCGCGGGTGATCGAGGGGTTGTCGGACTTGCGCGTGATCTTGTCGACCTCGTCGATGTAGACGATCCCGCGCTGCGCGCGTTCGACGTTGTATTCGCTGGCCTGCAAGAGCTTGAGAATGATGTTCTCGACATCCTCGCCGACATAGCCCGCCTCGGTCAGCGTGGTCGCGTCGGCCATGGTGAAGGGCACGTCCAGGATGCGCGCCAGCGTCTGGGCCAGCAGCGTCTTGCCGCAGCCGGTGGGGCCGATCAGCAGGATGTTCGACTTCGACAGTTCGATGTCGTTCTTCGAGGAATGGTTCAGCCGCTTGTAGTGGTTGTGCACCGCCACCGACAGCACGCGCTTGGCATGGACCTGACCGATCACATAGTCGTCCAGCACCTTGCAGATTTCCCGCGGGGTCGGCACACCGTCCGAGGATTTCAGACCCGTGGTCTTGGTCTCCTCGCGGATGATGTCCATGCACAGTTCGACACATTCGTCGCAGATGAAGACCGTGGGCCCCGCGATCAGCTTGCGCACCTCGTGCTGGCTTTTACCGCAGAACGAGCAATAGAGCGTGTTCTTGCTGTCGCTACCCGAATTGTTCGCCATCCGCCGTCCTCTAAGCTGTGACCCGCTCTGCCGGGCCGGTGCCATGCGGGAAGTCTAGGCCCTTCCCAAAGGCACCACAATCCGAAAAACCCGACCGGAAAATCGGCGGGAAACTGGGCGTCATTTCGACGTATCGTCGGCCTTTCCGCGGCTTTCCAGGATCTGGTCGATCAGACCCCAGTCCTTGGCATCCTCGGCCGACATGAAGTTGTCGCGCTCCAGCGCCGCCTCGACCGTGTCATACTCGTTGCCGGTGTGCTTGACATAGATCTCGTTCAACCGCCGCTTCAGCTTCAGCGTCTCCTGCGCATGGATCCAGATGTCGGTCGCCTGGCCCTGATAGCCGCCCGAGGGCTGGTGCACCATGATCCGGCTGTTCGGCAGGCTGAAGCGCATCCCCTTCTCGCCCGCCGTCAGCAGAAGCGAGCCCATCGAGGCCGCCTGCCCGATCACCAGGGTGGAAATCTTCGGCCGGATGTACTGCATCGTGTCGTAGATCGACAGGCCCGCCGTCACCACGCCGCCGGGGCTGTTGATGTACATGCTGATCTCCTTGGTCGGGTTTTCCGATTCCAGGAACAGAAGCTGCGCGCAGATCAGGCTGGACATGCCGTCATGCACCGGGCCGGCCAGGAAGATGATCCGCTCCTTCAACAGTCGGCTGTAGATGTCATAGGCGCGCTCGCCCCGGCTGGTCTGCTCGACGACCATCGGGACAAGGGTATTCATGTAGTGCTCAACGGGATCGCGCATCGGGGCCTGCCTCTTTCGGTCGTTCGAGGAATATCGTCGAATGTATTGCGAGAGTCTTAGTGGGGTGACACGGGGGCTGCAAGGGCACCACATGCGCTTTTGCCGCGGGGGCACCATGCCTTGAAAGCCGCCGCACTGGCCCTAGACCACCGGCATGTTCACACCGACGCGCAACGCCGGCCTCGACCGCCTGACCGCCTTCCTGCCCCGCGCGGGCCGCGACTATGCGGCCCTGCGCAACCTGGACCTGCCCGGCCACCCGCATGTCTCCGCCCTGTCGCCCTGGCTGCGGCATCGGCTGGTGACGGAGGCCGAGGTGATCGACGCCACCCTGCGCGTCCATCCGACCGGGGCCGAGAAGTTCCTGGCCGAAGTCTGGTGGCGGACCTACTGGAAAGGCTGGCTGGAACTGCGCCCCGGCATCTGGGCCAGCTACCGGCAGGGCGTGCAGGCGGCGCTGAACCGACTGGCGGTGGAACCGGGCCTTGCCGCGCGCGCCGAGGCGGCGATGCTGGGCGAGACCGGGATCGACGGCTTCGACCACTGGGCGCAAGAGCTGGTCGCCACCGGCTATCTGCACAATCACGCCCGTATGTGGTTCGCCTCGATCTGGATCTTCACGCTGCGGCTGCCCTGGGAACTGGGGGCCGACTTCTTCCTGCGCCACCTGATCGACGGCGATCCCGCCTCGAACACCCTGTCCTGGCGCTGGGTCGGCGGGCTGCACACGCCGGGCAAGACCTATCTTGCCACCGCCGAGAACATCGCCCGCAACACGAACGGGCGTTTCCGGCCCGAGGGCCTGGCGACCGAGGCACCTGCCCTGCCCCTCGCGCCATTGCCCGCACCGCGTCCCGCGCCGACGGGCGATGCGCCCGCCCCCGACATCCCGGCGCTGCTTCTGCTGACCGAAGAGGACCTGTCGCCCGAATTCCTGCTGGACCTCGGCTATCGCCCCCGTGCCGTGGCTGTCCTCGGCGATGTCGCCGGACGCTCGCCCCGGCAGGTCGCAGCCCCCGTGCAGGCCTTCACCGAAGGCGCATTTTCGGACGCCCTGTCCCGGCTTGACGCAACGGATGCGCCGCGCTTCGGTCCGGCCGATCTGACGGCCCTCCTTGACTTCGCCGAAGGTGCGGCGGCCGGCCAGATCGTAACGCCATGGGCCCCGGTCGGCCCGGCGGCCTGCGCCCTGAACGCGCTGGAACCGCTTGCCACCGCCCGCGGCATCCCGCTTGCCCGCATCCTGCGCGACCACGACCGCCGCGCCTGGCCACACGCGACGCATGGTTTCTTCCGCTTCCGCGAGGTGGTCATGGGCTAACGGAAGGTCCGCGCCGCCAGCACCAGGCGGGCAGCCGCCGTCACCAGACACAGGCCGGCGAAGGCCCAGGCAAGGGGCGCGAACAGCCCGGGCCACAGCACCAGCACCAGGAAGCACAGGATCGTCTCGGTCCCCTCCATCAGCCCGGCGGTGAAGTAAAGCGACTTCTCCCCCCGACTGCGGGTTTCCAGCCCCTGCCGCTCGGCCAGGATCGCAAAGCCCAGGAAAGTGGCCGCGTTCACGTAGAAGCTGAACAGCAGTACCGCCCCGGCCAGGCCGTTCGCCCCCGGATCGCGCAGGACAAAGGCCAGCGGGATCGCGCCGTAGAAGGCGAAATCGGCAACGATGTCCAGGTAGCCGCCGAAATCGGTCTTGCCGCGGGCCCGCGCCACCGCCCCGTCCAGGCCATCGGCAAGCCGGCTGGCCAGCAGCACCAGCGCCACCGTAACCCCGGACCAGCCCACCGCGACCAGCCCCGCCGCCGCCAGCCCCAGCACCAGCCCGACCAGCGTCACCGCATTGGCCGTGGCCCCCCGCGCCGCCAGCCAGCGCCCACCCTCGTTCAAGGGGGCGTCAATCACTCCGCGCATCATCCCGTCCAGCATGCCGCCCTCCCGATTCGGCGCATGATTCCCGGTTGTCGGATCACATGGAAGTCACCTTTCCGCGGCATTCCGCTCGCATGGGGACCAGAGCAGCCGCCGCGCGCGAAATTTCTGTGCGCGCGGCAACATTCCCGGCATAATTCCAAGATTGAGCCACATTCTGCCCGATTCCGGCCCAACTGGGGCGCGACTAATGCCAGGTGCCACTCTACGGGGAATTTTCATGTCGATGCGCCTGATCCTTGCGGCGGCTGCCGCAACCGCGCTTCTGTGTGCCGGATCGACCGCCCAGGCCTGCGCCGTGCCGGGAAATGCCGCGGCGCTCCAGCAAGAGGTGCTGACGCACCTGAACGCCGAACGGAAGGCGCGCGGCCTTTCGCCGCTGACCCTTTCGGCCAAGCTTGACAAGGCGGCGCAAGGCCATGCCTGCGACAATGCCAGCCGCCGGTCGATCAGCCACACCTCCTCGGACGGCGGCACGCTGAAGACCCGCCTGCGCCGGGCGGGCTATGCCTTCCGCACGGCGGCCGAAAACACCGGCCGCGGCTTCGGCACCGGCGCGCGCGCGGTGCAGTGGTGGATGAACTCGCCCAAGCACAAGGACAACATCCTGCTGCGCAAGGCGCGTGAGGTCGGGATCGGCATCGCCCTCAGCCCCGCCCCCGACAACAAGCTGCACTGGATCGTCGTCGTCGGCGCCTCGAAATAGCCTAGCGCGCGATCACCAGCTCGGCCTTCAGCCCGCCCAGAGCCTCGCTTTGCGACAGGCGCAACGCTCCCCCGTGGCTCCTTGCGATGTCCGCTGCGATCGACAGACCCAGTCCGACCCCGCCGCCCTGGTTCGGATCGCGGGATGCCTCCAGCCGGGCAAAGGGCCGCAGCGCCTCGTCGCGGCGATCCGCCGGAATTCCCGGGCCATCGTCCTCGACCAGGATGCGCAGGCTGCGATCCTGAAAGATCAGCCGAAGCTGCACCTGCCGGCCATGGCGCAAGGCGTTGCCGATCAGGTTCTCGACGGCACGCCGAATGGCCAGGGGGCGCATGTCCACCGGCTCGGCCTGCCCCTCGACCGAGACCAGCCGCACCGCCGGCCCGGCCTGCGCGGCCAGTTCGCCGACCAGCGCGACCGCATCCGCAGGCTCGGGCTGTTCCACGGCATCGCTGCGCACGAAGGCCAGGAACTCGTCCACCATCCGCTCCATCTGCGCGACATCCGCCTGCAAGGCGGCAACCTCGGGATCCTCGGGCATCAGAGACAGCGCCAGCCGCATGCGGGTCAGCGGCGTGCGCAGGTCGTGGCTGACACCGGACAGCATCAGCGTGCGCTGTTCGATCTGCCGTTCGATCCTAGCGCGCATGTCCAGGAAGGCCCGCCCCGCCGCCCGCACTTCCAGCGCCCCTCGCGGCCGGTAGCGGACCGTCTGCCCCTTGCCGAAGGCTTCGGCCGCCTCGGCCAGCTTGGTGATCGGCCGAAGCTGCCGGCGCAGGAAATAGTAGGCGATCACCGTCAGCAGGATCGAGGTGAACAGCATCAGCACGATCAGCTGGTGCGGATTGGTCGCCGACATCCGCCGCCGGCTGACCTCGGCGCCGACAGGTCCGAACCGGCTGTCCAGGCGCAGAAAGACCCGCCGACGCGGATCGGTCAGGTCCACGGCCTGCAAGCCCGGCAGCCGGGCGCGCAGCGTCGCCATGATCGTGCCGCCCGACAGGTCGATGAAGGCCATCCGGTCCTCGACCGGGGCCTCGGGCCCTGCCGGCAGGGTGAGGGTGATCTCCAGCGCCTCGGCCAGCGGCGTCACCCGCGCGCGGGCCTCCTCCAGCGAGGCGGTTGCTTCGATCTGGTCCATCAGGAAGTCCAGATCGATCGCGACACCTTGCGTCATCTGCGCGGTTACGCCTTCATAGAAGCGCTGGATGAACTCGGTGGAAAAGACCAGCTGGATCGCAAGGATCGGCACGATCAGGATCAGCGCCGCGCGGCCGTAGAGACCTCTGGGAAGAAGACGTTGGAACATCGACATCCCCCCGACCCTACCCCTGCCCTGCCCGCTTGGAAAGCCGGTTGCAGAGGATGAGCAGGCCCGGCTCGGACCCGCCGCTGCGCTGCCTGGTCGCGCCGAACCCCTCGCCGCTGACCGGGGCCGGAACCAACACCTGGATCGTCGGAGGCAGCGCTTTGGCGGTGATCGACCCCGGTCCGGACGATCCCGCGCATCTGGCGGCGATCCTGGCCGCCGTCGGTCCCGGGCAGCGCATCGCCCATATCCTCGTCACCCACGCACACCGCGACCATTCCGCCCTCGCCGCACGCCTGGGCGCGCTGACCGGGGCGCCGACCCACGCCTTCGGCACCGCGACAGAAGGCCGCAGCCCGGTCATGCAGGCGCTGGCCGACCGGCTTGCGGCCGAAGGTGAAGGGCTTGACCGCGGCTTCGTGCCCGACCTCAGGCTGGCCGAGGGCGAGACCGTCGCCGGACCGGACTGGACGCTTCGCGCGCTGCACACGCCGGGGCATCTGGGCGGCCACCTGTGCCTGGCGCTGGGCGAGACGCTTTTTTCCGGTGATCACGTCATGGGCTGGTCCAGCTCGATCGTCTCGCCGCCCGATGGCGACATGACCGACTACATGGCCTCGCTCCGCCGCCTTGCGGGCAGACGCTGGTCGCGCCTCCTGCCCGGCCACGGCGCTCCGGTCCCCGATCCCGAGCGGCGGCTGGCCGAGCTGATCGCCCATCGTCAGGGCCGCGAGGCGCAGATCCTGGCCGCACTTGCCCGGGCCCCGGCGCGGCTCCCGGATCTGACGGCGCGCATCTATGCCGGCACCCCGCCCCATCTGCTGCCGGAAGCCGCGCGCAATGCCCTTGCGCATCTTGTTGATCTGTCGGGCAGAAACCTGATTTCCGCCCATCCCGCCCTTGAACCCGGCGCCGAGTTCCGGCTCTCGTGACCGCCGGTTCATTTTCCCCGGTTTTGCCTCTTGCCGCCCCCAGGCGGCCTTGCTATAGACCCGCCCGTGTTCCGGCGTAGCTCAGCGGTAGAGCAGTTGACTGTTAATCAATTGGTCGTAGGTTCGATCCCTACCGCCGGAGCCAAGAAATCAGATACTTACGGCCCGAAGGGCTCCTAAGACGGGGAGCTAGGACGGGTTTTAAGACGGAAAGCGCCCACCTGCGGGCGCTTTTTCCGTCTTTGTGAACAGCCCGCCGATGTTCACGTTTTGTTTGCCACGCCCTGTCATGCTACGGTATCCCCGCATCCCAGATGTGGGGCAAATTCGCTTCCACAACCGCAACTTGTCGTGTATCCGATTGAATGGAGGGACTCAATGACAACAAAGAACGTGGTGAAGCTCTACGAAGGCGAGATGGAACTGAGCGCGGCGGACAACACGCCCGAGGGGCTCAAGGTGCTCCGTGCGGCCAACGAGCGCTTCCGCCAAGTCCCATGGCCCACACCATTCAACCAAACCTCGCACCGCATCTGGCAGGGGGACGCCCGCGACCTCTCTGCAATACCGGATGAGTCGGTGCACCTTGTGGTCACCTCGCCCCCCTACTGGACCCTCAAGGAGTACGCGGGCGGGGGCGGCGCGCGACAGCTTGGCGCGATTGAGGACTATGAGGCGTTCCTGACCGAACTCGACAAGGTCTGGCGCGAGTGCGCCCGCGTCCTCGTTCCCGGCGGGCGCATCTGCTGCGTTGTCGGGGACGTGACAGTTTCCCGGCGGCAGATGGGCCGCCACCTCGTGATGCCGCTCCACGCAGACATTCAGGTGCGGTCCCGCGCGCTCGGGCTGGATGTCCTGACGCCCATCCTCTGGCACAAGATCGCCAACGGCGTGACGGAAGCGAAGGGCAACGGCGCGGGCTTCTACGGCAAGCCCTACCAGCCCGGGGCCGTGATCAAGAATGACGTGGAGTACATCCTGTTCATGCGCAAGGGCGGGGAGTACCGGAAGCCCACCCCGTTGCAGAAGGCCCTGTCCATGCTGACCAAGGAGGAGATGCAGGGATGGTGGCGCTCAATCTGGACCGACCTCCGGGGGGCATCCACCCGGGCGGGGCACCCCGCGCCGTACCCGGCTGCGCTGGCGGAGCGCCTCATCCGCATGTTCTCCTTCGCAGGGGACACGGTGCTTGACCCGTTCTTGGGCTCTGGCAGCACCACGGTTGCCGCCATTGCGGCGGGCAGGAACTCGCTCGGGGTTGAGGTGGACCCTGGCTATGTGAAGTTGGCGGCTGAGAACATCACGCGCGCCGCCGGTCTGACGCGCAAGGTCGGAGCGGTGGAGGCGGTCTTTGCAGGCCCCGAGAAGGAGCGCCGGAGGCGCGCGTGAGGTGATGTTTGACGTACAGGCTCCTTGATGCGTTCCGTGGGTTGTTCGATGGGCAGGCTTACCTGCACCGGAAGTCCAACCTTGGCGACCTCGTGGCGATGCACCTCTATGAGGACTTGCACGGCCTCGGGCGCAGCAAGAAGCTGGTCCACCGGGTGGACACTGAGCTCTCCGTCCTGAACACCATGAACCAGCGCCACGGCATCAAGGCCCGGCGTGGCGACGGCAGCTTTGGCGAGGTCGTGCCGAACGCTGGCCCAATCCGGGACCCGGGCTTTGCGGTCAGCCGGGGACCAATCGCCACCATTGAGGTGGGGATTGAGGTCAAGATACTGATGAAGGCGATGATCAAGCAGATTGACCGGGTGGCGAGCGACCTCCGGGGACAGGCGGCGCACTTCCGGTCCCGGGGCGGCAACCCGATCCGCGTTGGCGTTGTGGGCATCAACCATGCCGACCACTGCACATCGTATGAGGGTGAGCGGGCCTTCCCGACCGATGGCAAGAAGTACAAGCACCCCATACAGGAGGCCGCAGACGCGGAGGCCCGGCTGTTGCAGCACGCGGCCCCGGCCTTCGATGAATTAATCATCCTCCGGTTCAAGGCGACCAATGAGGACCCCTTCCCCTTTTCGTGGGTGAACCAGATGGCGACGGCGCTTGACTACGGGGCGGCACTCGCCCGGATCAGCCAAGCCTATGAGGCGCGCGTCTAGGCTGCGGCCTGACGGCCTGTTGCCTCGCGATGCGAGGTTTTCCGCCAATGCGCCGGGTCGCGGGCGAGGTCGGACAGGGCCAGCAGGAGCGCGGCCCAGTGCAGGAGCCAGTAGGCGGGCAGCAGGAGGGCCAGCCACACCGGGAGCCCAGCCCGGGGGGCAGCAGCGGCGTGGAGGGCGACGGCGGTGGCATAGCCCAGCAGCGCGGTGTGATCGCCACTAGCTGCCCGCCATGCTCAAGCTGTTGCAGGGCGAGCGCCACGAATGCGGTGTAGAGGTTCACCGTCTCGATGCCCTGCGAGCGGAGCGCAGCCCGCCAGCGCGAGCCCGTGTTGATCTTGCCGTACGGCGGGTTAAGGATGGCGCAGTTGAAGCGCCCCGCTGCCGCAAGCAGGGGCTCGGCTGACCGGAGGATGTAGTCATCGGCAACAACTTCGGCGTGGAAGTCGATGCCCGCCCGGGCGCAGTCGCTGGCGCAGCGGGCCAGCGTCTCCCTGAGGATGGCGACCATGCCCGGGTCCACCTCATAGCAGGTGACGGCGATGGATCGCGGGCGGACCTCACCTGAGCAGGCGGCTTCAACAAAGGCGGCGGTGAGCGCACCCATCCCGGCCCCGGCGTCCAGAAGCCTCACCTCCCCGGGCATGTCGAACTGGCCCGCGAGCATCCGCGCAACCGTGGCCGGGGTCATGAACTGCCCGAGGCGCTTGCGGCCATCCTCATCAAGGCCCGGCGACACCTCGCGCCGCTGGCCGTCTGCAACTACAAGCGCCGTCTCTGCCAATCCCATTCCTCCTGCGAACATTCCATGAACGCTACATGATCTTGTGTTTTTCGACAAGCTAGACCTCCTTGGGCTGAAACTCCACCGCTAAGCCGCTGCGGCCCGCACCGCCGCCCCGTGTTCCGTCTTGCGCCAGTGGGCGGGGTCGCGGGCGAGGTCGGACAGGGCCAGCAGGAGCGCGGCCCAGTGCAGGAGCCAGTAGAACGGCAGCAGGAGGGCCAGCCACACGGGCAGCCCAGCCCGGGGGGCAGCGGCGGCATGGAGCGCGACGGCGGCGCAGTAGCCCAGCAGGAGCAGCGCCGCGAGCGGGCCAGAGGGATCCCCCGCCGCGCCGACGATCAGCCCGAGGGGGTGAGCCGCCGCGCACAGCAGCGCCACGGGAAGCTGCGCCAGCAGGGCGATGAATCCCGGAGCACCAAGCTCCCGCATGGTCCGCCGGGGCTCGCTCGCGTGGACGATGACCGTGACGGCGAAGCCCTTGAACCAGCGCGCCCGCTGGCGCAGCCAAGCCCCCACGCGCACCGGGGCCTCCTCCCATGTCGTGCTGTCGATGGTGCCGGAGCGCCAGCCCATCCGCGCGAGCCGCACCCCAAGGTCCGCGTCCTCGGTCACGTTGTGGGCATCCCAGCCCCCGGCGGCGCGCAGGGCTGACGCCTGGAACCAGTTGGAGGTCCCGCCCAAGAGGAAGGGCAGCCCGAGCCGCGACAGCAGCGGGAGGATGGCCCCGAACAGCGCCGCGTACTCAAGCGCCCAGAGCCGGGCGACGATGGGGCTGCCCGGCCCGGCGTGGTCGCACCCGAGGCGGGCCTGCACCACGGCAAGGCGGGGGTCTGCGGCCAGCGCGGCGGCGGCAAGGCGGGCCTGCCCGGGGTCGGGCCGGTCCTCGCCATCGAACACCACGACAAGATCGCCCGAGGCGAGCGCCAGCCGGTCATAGGCGAGCCGGGCCTTGTCGTGGGTCCGCGACAGGAAGCCCTTCAGGTGGTCGGCCCCGCCCTTCTTCAGCCCCTTCAGCTCGCCCGCCTCCACGATCCACTTGCCAGACAGGGCCTCGATCACGCGCTTGCCCGACCTGCTCGACCAGATCCCGCCGGAGCAAGAGATCGCCAGCGTCACCGCCGACGGCGCCTTCGACACCCGC
>NZ_JAANHS010000006.1 GCF_011174775.1 Rhodobacter calidifons | reverse complement strand
CGACATCCTTCAAGGCATGCGTCGTGCCGTAATGCACCTGCACCCCGCGCGCCGAGATCTTCGCAGTGGCGGTGTCGCTTGCCAGTGCAGCCGTTCGAATGTCGTCCATGGCCCGCTCCATGCCGTCGCCAGAGGCTCTGCGCCAGCTTCCGTCTAGACTGGCATGGTGAAGCATGTGCGACGGATTTGTAACAGCAGAATGACAACCCCCTGCCCGGCCGACACTCCGCCAGAACCCCCTTGAAGCCCGGCCTCGGGCTGACGCACAGTCGGCCGACCCTGACCGGAGCCTTGCCCGTGACCCTGCCGCCCTACCGCTGGCCCGACCCCGACCGCGACTATGCCAACGGGGCCTTCATCCCCCGAGCGGCCGATTATCCGCCGCGCTGGACCGAAACGGCAGCCGGGTTCCGGCAGGCGATGGGGCGGCGGGCCGAGCTTGATCTGGCCTACGGTTCCGCCCCGCGCGAGCGGCTGGATCTCTTCCTGCCCGAAGGCGCGCCGAAAGGCGTCGTGATCTTCGTGCACGGCGGCTACTGGCATCTCTTCTCGAAGTCCCACTGGTCCCATCTTGCGGCCGGTCCGCTGGCACGGGGCTATGCGGTGGCCATGCCCGGCTACACGCTGGCCCCGGCCGCGCGAATCGCCGAGATCACCGCCGAGATCGCCCGCGCCGCCTGGTTCGTCGGCACCCGCGTCTCCGGGCCGGTGGTGGTGACCGGGCACTCGGCCGGCGGGCATCTTGCGGCGCGGATGGGCTGTGCCGACATCCCGGTGCCGGTGGCACGGGTGGTGCCGATCTCGCCTCTGGCCGAACTCGGGCCGCTGACCGCAACCGCGATGAACGCAACCCTGAAACTGGACGCGGCCGAGATCGCGGCCGAAAGCCCGGCCCGGCACGCCCTGCGCGACGGGGTCAGCGCGCATGTCTGGGTGGGGGGCGCGGAACGTCCGGCCTTCCTCTGGCAGGCGCGGGTCCTGGCCGAGGCCTGGGGCTGTCCCTGGACCGTCGAGCCCGGACGGCACCATTTCGACGTGATCGAGGGCCTGTCGGATCCGGACTCTCCGCTTTGCGCGACGCTGCTTGGCGGTCTGTGACCGGCCGGAATGGCCGCACCGGAATGGCCGTGGAAGATCAGGCCCGGTCGGCCATGCGGCCCGCGTCACGCCGGGGCTCGTCGTGCGACGTCTGTCGCCTCCTCGCAGAGCGACGCAGCGAGGAGCGACGCAGTCGACGACGAGCGGTCCGTCAGAGCATCGCCGCTTCGGCGCGGCGCGCCTCGGCCGCGCGCTCGGCCTCGATCCGGGCCTTGCGGCGACGCTTCATCTCGTAGACCAGGGCCAGCACCAGTGTCACGCAGATCAGCAGGAACGCCAGCGCGTTGATCGTCGGCGTGATCCCGGCCCGGACCTTGGAAAAGACATAGACCGTCAGCGTGTCGGCCCCCCCGCGCGTGAACAGGGTGACGTTGAAGTTCTCCAGGCTCTGGAAGAAAGCCACCGCCGCCGACGCGCCCATCGCCGGGTAGAGATGCGGCAGAAGGATGCGCCGCAGCACCTGCGCGTGGCTGGCGCCCAGATCCAGCGCCGCCTCCTCCAGCCCCGGATCGAAGCTTTGCAGCCGCGCCAGCACCAGCAGCATCACATAGGCCGAGATGAAGCTGACCTGCCCCAGCGTGGACAGGTGCAGGCCGGGTCTGAACAGGATGAAGTCGCTGCCGACCGTGTTCCCCAGACTGTTCCAGAACAGCACGGTCGAAATGCCGATCACCAGCCCCGGCGCCAGGACCGGCGCCACCATGAAGCCGTAAAGCGTGGCCCGCCATTTCCCCGAGATCGCGTTGATGACGATCGCCGCCGCCGTGCCGATGGGCACCGCCAGCGCCACGACCGCCAGCGCGACCAGGATCGAGTTCAGGAAGGCCCGCCACATCCGCCCGTCGGCGAACAGCGCGCTGAACCAGTCCAGCGTGAAGCCCTTCCAGGGCACGATGGTGGGCAGCTTGCTGTCGTTGAACGCCGCCCCGGCCATGACCACCAGGGGCAGCATCAGGTAGATGACGAACAGCGCCATGTAGAAATGCGCAAGGAAGCGGCGGGAAGGGGTCATTTCGCGATGTCCGACAGGCTGACGCGGAAGAGCCGCAGCATCAGGATGACGAAGACGATGCAGAGCAGCAGGAAGATCATCGAATAGGCCGCGCCGGTCTGCCAGTCCTGACTGTCGTTGAACCAGGTGTAGATCGTCTGCGGGAACCAGTTCGCCCGCGTCGAACCCACCACCGTCGGCACCAGAAGCGACCCTGCCGACAGCATGAAGACCATCACGCAGCCCGAGGCGATGCCGGGCTTGGCATGCGGGATCACCACCCGCAGATGCGTGCGCCACCAGGGCGCGCCCAGATCCTCGGCCGCCTCGATCTGGTTCGTGTCCAGCGACTGGATCGAGGTGTAGATCGGCAACAGCATGAACAGGACGTAGCAATAGACCATCACGATCACGATCGCGTCGAAATTGGTCAGCACGCCCTGTTGCCAGCGGATCGCCTGGTCGATCAGGCCCAGCCACATCAGCAACTGGTTCAGCGGCCCGTTGAAGGTCAGGATCACATACCAGGCAAAGGCCCGCAGCGCCTCGGACACCCAGAGCGGGATGAAAAGCAGCAGCAGCAGCGTCGGCAGCGACTGGGGCGAGGCGATCTTGGCCAGGTAGAAGGCCAGCGGATAGGACAGGATCAGCGCAATGACCGTGCACAGCGCCGAGTAGAAGATCGTCTGCAGGAAGGACAGCACATGCACCGGCACCATCAGGGTGATGCCGAACAGGCTCCATTCCACCGGCGCGTCGAAGAACTTGGCATAATTGTTCAGCGAATAGACATCGCGCGGGCCGCCGATCTCGGTCACCGGCAGATAGGGCCGGAAACTCTGCTCGAACATGGCGAAGTTCGGCAGGATCACCAGCATCAGAAGCCAGAATCCGACCAGCAGCACGAAGATGCCGGTCAGCCCCCTGCCATAGCGGCGGATCAGGTTCTCCATCGCCTCAGCCTCGCACGTTCGCGTCGGGCAGGATCGCGGCGCGCTCGGGGGCGAAGGACATGTAGAGCTTCGCGCCGCGCTCGGGCACGGTCGCCGAGCCGTCGTTGCGGATCTCGGCGGTCAGGTGCGCGCCCGTGTCGCTGGTGGCGTGGATCGCGATGAAGCTGCCCTCGAAGGACACGTCCCCCACCGTCACGGGGATGCTGTTCTCCTCCGCGGGCGTGGCGCTGATGAGCGTGTGTTCCGGCCGCACATAGAGCTTGCCGGGCATGCCGCCCAGATCGCCCAGCCGGGCGCGGAAGGTGCCATGCGGCGTGACATAGCGCGCCATGCCCCCGGAGGGATTCTGGATCTCGCCCTGGAAGATGTTGTTCTCGCCCACGAAAGAGGCCACGAAGCCGTTCACCGGATTGTTGTAGATCTCGCGCGGGTCGGCGATTTGCTGGATGCGGCCCTGGCTCATCACGCCGACCCGGTCGCTCATCGCCAGCGCCTCGCCCTGGTCGTGGGTGATGTAGATGAAGGTCACGCCCGTCCGCTTCTGGATCGCGCGCAGCTCGGCCCGCATGTGCTGGCGCAGCTTCAGGTCCAGCGCGCTCAGCGGCTCGTCCAGCAGCATGACCGACGGCTCCACCGCCAGCGCGCGGGCGATCGCCACCCGCTGCTTCTGCCCGCCCGACAGCTGGCTGACCATCTTGTCGGCGGCATCGGGCAGGTCCACCAGCTTCAGCAGTTCCTCGGCGCGGCGGCGGCGGGTGGCCTTGTCCACCCCCCGCACCTCCAGCCCGAAGGCGATGTTCTCCCAGATCGGCATCAGCGGGAACAGCGCGAGGTTCTGGAAGATCAGCGCGGTCGGACGCTGGTTGGGCCGGGTGCCCTTCACATCCTTCCCGCCGATCCGGATCGTGCCCTGCGTCGGCTCGATGAAGCCCGACACCATCCGCAGGATCGTGGTCTTGCCGCAGCCCGAGGGGCCGAGGAAGGAAAAGAACTCGCCCGGGCGGATCGAGACATTGGCATTGTCCACCGCGCGGAAGGTGCCGAAATCGCAGCAGACATTCTCTAGATCAATTCCGGCGCTCATGGCCCTTGTCGTCCCCCTGAAGGCGTCTTTTCTTTTTCGGTGCAGGCTAGCAGGCCCCGTGGCCAAGGCAATGCACTTTGTCCGTGCTCATCGCACATTGGCCGGTCCGATGGGCCGGTTCAGATGACATCGCCTGCCAAACAGTCACGCCGGACCCGCTGCGGGCCCGGCGTGATGTGGTCGCAAAGGATTCCCTCAGGCCGCCTTGTACTTGTCGGCGTATTCCGACCGCTTGGCGATGAATTCGGCGGTCTGCTCGGGCCACCACCACAGCTTCGCCAGAGCCTCGTCGTTGAACGTGCCCGCGTAGTAGGCCGAGACCTCGGGCGACAGGAATTCGCTGGACCCCTTGCCGACCGGGTTCGACGAGAAGGCGGTCGCCCACATGGCCGAGCCTTCGGGCGTGGAGACGAACTTCACGAACTCATGCGCCTGTTCCACGTTGACCGCGTTCTTCATCAGCACGAAGCCCTGGTGCCAGGCGAAGGCGCCTTCCACCGGCGCGATGTAGGCATAGCCGTCGTTGCGCAGGTTGAAGCCGGTCGAATCCCAGCACAGGCCGATCGCGGCGCCGTTGGCGGTGAAGCCGGCATTGGCCTCGTTCTCGCCCGACCACCACTGCACGACATTGCCCTTCGCCTTGATGGCTTCGGCCAGCGCGATGTCCCACAGCTCGGCCATTGCGGCCATGTCGGTGTAGCCGTCCATCCACGGACGCGGCAGCTTGCCCTGCGCTTCCAGCCAGCGGCCCATGGCGGCCAGCGTGGAATGCGGGCGCAGCACCGCGGGGTTTTCCGGGTTGAACAGGTCGCCCAGCGACGGCGGGCTGGACAGCTTGGCCGTGGCCGTGTTCACCACCAGCGCCTCGGTGCCCCAGTTGGACGGGACATAGAACAGCTGGCCGTCCTTGCGCGACCGCTCGCCCGCCGAACCGTCGGCCAGTCCCGGCAGGTAGTTGTCCATCGCCAGCTTCGATTCGTCGAAGGGTTGCAGCAGCCCGTTCGCGTTCCAGCCGCCCCAACGGTCGATGGTCGGCTCGATCACGTCGATGCCCCCCGCCTGAAGCGCGACCTTGGCCTCGGCGAACATCGTGTCCTGGTCGGGCATTTCCTTGAAGTTGACCTTGATGCCGGTCGCGGCGGTGAAGGCGGGGAACACCTTCTCGGACAGGACGGGATAGCCCGCCCAGCCCACGAAGTTGACTTCGCCCGACGAGGCCAGCGCCTTCGACGAGATGATGGCCGGCGCGGCAAGGATGCCCGCCCCGGCGGCAGAGCCCTTCAGGAAGCGACGACGGTTGAGGGTGGAATTTGCAGGTGTCACGGTTGGGTCTCCCAGGTTGCTATGGTCCAAAGGCGCGGTCTGTCCCCGGATCTTTATCGTTCACGCGGGCGCGCTGACCTCTCCTTGCAATGCCCATGTAACAGGACCTTGACAGAAGCAGGCAGCGGCCCGGGCAGCGGAAGCTTACTCCCGCTTCGGGTGGGGCTGTCAACGGCGCTTTGCACCCGCTCAACCGGGAGAGGATCGCTGCCGGAGCCTCTGCTTCTTCCGGCAGCACCGACGTCAGCTCCGCCGTGCAAGGACGCCCCGGCTGACCGGCTCCATCCTGCGTCCCGCCGCCTTCGCCGCGGCACCGTAGGCCGTCGCACCGCACGAAAACCGTTGCATTTCGCTTCCGAAATGTTTCGGATGACAGCCAAAGGGGTTTGAGGAACAAGGCACGGACCATGGCAACGCTGAAGGACATTGCCCGCAGCCTGGATCTGTCGATCACCCAGGTCAGCCGGGCGCTGAATGACCATTCCGACGTCAGCGAGGAGACGCGCCTGCGCGTCAAGGCGACGGCGCGGGCGATGAATTACCACCCGAATGTCTCGGCCCGCAAACTGGTCTCGGGCCGGTCGGGCATTGTCGGCCTCGTGGTGCCGCAGCACCGCAACATCGGTCAGGACGGCATCTTCATCGAGGTGGTCGCGGGCCTGTCGGCGCAGTTCTCCGGCAGGGGCATGCAGTTCGTGCTGCACATCATGGCGGAACAGGAATCCCCGCTGCCGGTCTACCAGAAGCTGATCGGCACCGCCCTGCTGGACGGCTTCGTCCTGATCGACCCGCTGGACCGCGACCCCAGGATCGACTTCCTGCGCCGTGCCGGCGTTGCCTTCGTGGTGCATGGACGCAGCGGAGAAACCATCGATTACCCCTATTTCGACATTGAAAATGAACAGCTTGCCCATGATCTAGCCGCATATCTTCTGGCGCGCGGCCATCGGCGGATCGCTTTCCTGAACGGGGTCGCCGGGCGCAGCTACGTCACCCGGCGCGAGGCGGGTTTCGTCCGCGCGCTCAGGACCGCCGGGGTGCCCCACATCCCCGAGTTGCACCTCAACGGCGACATGGACGAGGCGCAGGGCCTGACCGGCACCATCCGGCTGTTCACGGGCGCCGCGCCGCGCCCCACGGCCATCGTCTGCGGCAATGTGCGCCTTGCCCGCGGCGCCTATCAGGCGCTCGCCGCGCTTGGGCTTTCGGTGCCCGGCGATGTCTCGGTCGTGGCGCATGACGATGAACTGCCGGCCCTGCGCGCCTCGGCCTTCTTTCCGGCCCTGACCGTGACCAGGGCCCCTCTGCGCGACAGCTGGGAGCCCCTGGCCGATTGCCTTGCCGGCGCCATCGCCGGCAAGCCGCTCGCCAGCCTGCAACGCATCGGCAGCTACAGTTTCATCGAGCGCAATTCCGTGGCCCCAGCATAGCACCCTTCCAGAGCACAGCGAATCGTTGACTGAAAGCGCTTTGGACACTATGTTTTCCGAAACGTTTCGGAAGTTGCCGGGCGTTTTGCAGCGAAGAAGGCCGGCCATCTCGGCGGCTCCAGGGAGGAAAACCAATGACCATCATGAAAGGCCGCGCCCTGCGCGCGACCGCCACTGCGGCCATGCTTGCCGTGTTCGGCGCCCCCGTCATGGCGGAAGAGCTCTTCTATGTCTCCGGCGCCGTCGGCAATGCGGTCGAGAACTTCAAGACGCTCGTCAAGCCGTGGGAAGAGGCCACCGGCAACACCGTGACGCTGGTGCCGATGCCGGCCTCGACCACCGACCAGTTCGGCCAGTATCGCCTGTGGCTGGCCGCAGGGGCCACCGACATCGACCTCTACCAGACCGACGTGATCTGGGCACCGCAGCTGGCCGACCACTTCGTCGACCTGACCGAGGCGGCCAAGGACCTGGCGCCGCAGCACTTCCCCTCGATCATCGAATCGCAGACCGTGAACGGCAAGCTCGTGGCCCTGCCGATCTTCACCGACGCGCCTGCCCTCTATTACCGCACCGATCTTCTGGAGAAATACGGCAAGCAGCCGCCCAAGACCTGGGCCGAGCTGACCGAGACGGCCAAGTTCATCCAGGACGCCGAGCGCGCCGAAGGCAACAAGGACATCTGGGGCTTCGTCTGGCAGGGCAACGCCTATGAGGGCCTGACCTGCGACGCGCTGGAATGGGTCAAGTCGCATGGCGGCGGCCAGATCGTGGAGCCCGATGGCACGATCTCGATCAACAACCCGAACGCCGTGGCCGCGCTGGAACAGGCGAAGTCCTGGGTCGGCACGATCAGCCCCGATGGCGTTCTGGCCTACCAGGAAGAGGAAGCCCGCGGCGTCTGGCAGACCGGCAACGCGGTCTTCATGCGCAACTGGCCCTATGCCTATGGCCTGGGCAATGGCGACGATTCGGCCGTCAAGGGCAAGTTCGCCGTGACCACCCTGCCGGTCGGCAAGGAAGGCGACCCGTCGGCGGCGACGCTGGGCGGCTGGAACGTGGCGGTGTCGAAATATTCGACCAAGCAGGAAGCGGCGATCAGCCTGGCGCTCTACCTCGCCGGTCCCGAAGCGCAGAAGCAGCGTGCCATCGCGGAATCGAACCTGCCGACCATCATGGCGCTGTATGAAGATCCCGACATCGCCGCTGCCCAGCCGATCATCCCGCAGTGGAAAGAGGTGTTCCTGAACGCCGTGCCGCGGCCCTCGGCGCCCACCAAGGGCAAATACAACGAGGTTTCGGCCAAGTTCTGGTCGGCCGTGCACGACACGCTGTCGGGCAGAGGTTCCGCAGCCGAGAACCTGGAGCTTCTCGAAGTCGAACTGAATGACATCAAGGGGTCGGGCTGGTAAGTCCTCCCGGACCTGACTGACCCCATGGCGGGCGGCTTCTGGCAGACAGGGGCCGCCCGTCACATCCAACCGGGCCCGAGGGGGGACCCGGACAAGGGGAGGGTATCATGGCAAGCAATGACGGGGGGCTCAGCCTCTCGCAGCAACGGCAACGCGCGGCCTTCTGGTTCCTGGCGCCCATGCTGGCTGCGCTGTTCTTCGTGGCCGCCTGGCCGCTGTTGCGCACGATCTGGTTTTCGCTGACCAACACGCTTCTGTCCGACCTTTACGGCGGCGAGTTCATCGGCTTCGACAACTACCTGTCGATCCGCGTGCTGGAGTCGGGGCGCGTCATCTACCGCGGGACGCTGGTCGATCCGGCCTGGTGGAATGCGGTCTGGAACACGGTGCGCTTTGCTGTCGTCTCGGTGTTCTTTGAAACCGTGCTGGGCCTCATCGTCGCCCTGGTCCTGAACGCCGAGTTCAAGGGCCGCGGCCTGGTGCGCGCCGCCATCCTGATCCCCTGGGCGATCCCGACCATCGTGTCGGCCAAGATGTGGGCCTGGATGCTGAATGACCAGTTCGGGATCATCAATGACATCCTGCTGAACCTCGGGCTCATCAGCCAGAAGATCGCATGGACCGCCTCGACCGACACCGCGATGTATGCCGTGCTGATGGTCGACATCTGGAAGACCACGCCCTTCATGGCGCTGCTGATCCTTGCCGGTCTCCAGATGGTGCCGCGCGACATCTACGAGGCCGCGAAACTGGACGGCATCAACCCGGTCAAGGTGTTCTTCAGGATCACCCTGCCGCTGATCCGCCCCGCGCTGGCCGTTGCGATCATCTTCCGGATGCTCGACGCCCTGCGCATCTTCGACCTGGTCTATGTGCTGACGCCCAATTCGGCCGCCACCAAGACCATGTCGGTCATCAGCCGCGAGAACATGATCGACTTCGACAAGTTCGCCTATGGCGCGGCGCAATCGACGCTGCTCTTCGCCATCATCGCCGTCTTCGTCAGCCTCTACATCTGGCTGGGCAAGGTCGATCTTTCCGGGGAGGGCCAGAGATGACCGCGCAGAAACTCTTGTCCACCATCGCCTTCTACGCGCTGGTCGTGGTGATCTTCGTCTTCTCGGTCTTTCCGTTCTACTACGCGATCGTCACCTCCTTCGCGACGGGAACCGAGCTGTTCAAGGTCAACTACTGGCCCAAGGCGTTTTCCTGGGCGAACTACGAAACCGTGCTGGGCGGGCGCAACTTCGTGCGCTCGGTCTGGAACTCGGTCTTCATCGCCACGACCACCGTGGTCTTTGCCCTGTTCCTCGCCGTCACCGCGTCCTACGCGCTGGCAAGGGTGCGGTTCCGGGGGCGCGGCCTTCTGCTGATGATGATCCTCGCCGTGTCGATGTTTCCCCAGATCGCCGTGCTGGCGGGCCTGTTCGAGCTTGTCCGCTTCCTCGGCATCTTCAACACGCCCTGGGCGATGATCATGTCCTATGTGATCTTCACCCTGCCCTTCACGGTCTGGGTGCTGACCACCTTCATGCGCGATCTGCCCGTGGAAATCGAAGAGGCCGCCATCGTCGATGGCGCCACGCCCTGGGTCATCATCACCAAGGTGTTCCTGCCGCTGCTCTGGCCCGCGCTGGTGACGACCGGCCTTCTGGCCTTCATCGGCGCCTGGAACGAGTTCCTGTTCGCCCTGACCTTCACTTCGTCCGAGACGACCCGGACGGTGCCGGTTGCGATCGGGCTTCTCTCCGGCGCAAGCCAGCAGGAAATTCCCTGGGGTCCGATCATGGCGGCAAGCGTCATCGTGACCGTGCCGCTCATCATCCTCGTCCTCATTTTCCAACGCAAGATCGTCGCGGGTCTGACCGCGGGCGGCGTGAAGGGCTGACATCATGGCAAAGATCGAACTGAAGAACGTCACCAAGTCCTATGGCGCCGTCCAGGTCATCAAGGGCATCGACCTGACCATCGAGAAGGGCGAATTCATGGTCTTCGTCGGGCCTTCGGGCTGCGGCAAGTCCACGCTGCTGCGTCTGATCTCGGGGCTGGAGGAGATCACCACCGGCGACATGCTGTTCGACGGCGAAAGGGTGAACAACCTGATCCCGTCGAAACGCGGGATCGCCATGGTGTTCCAAAGCTACGCGCTTTATCCGCACATGAAGGTCTATGACAACATGGCCTTCGGGATGAAGCTGGACAGGACGAGCGACGCCGAGATCAGGAAGCGGGTCGAAAGCGCCGCCAAGCTCCTCCAGATCGACCACCTCCTCGACCGCCTACCAAAGCAGCTGTCCGGTGGCCAGCGCCAGCGCGTGGCCATCGGCCGGGCCATCGTCCGCGACCCGAGGGTGTTCCTGTTCGACGAGCCGCTGTCGAACCTCGACGCCGCCCTGCGGGTGCAGACCCGGCTGGAAATCGCGAAACTCCACCACTCCATGTCCAACGTCACGATGATCTATGTGACCCACGACCAGGTCGAGGCGATGACCTTGGCCGACCGCATCGCCGTCCTGCGCGACGGGCGGCTGGAACAGGCAGGCACCCCGGCAGAGCTGTACGAAAACCCGAACTCGCTCTTCGTCGCGGGCTTCATCGGCAGCCCGAAGATGAACTTCCTGACCGGGAAATTCGCCGAGGCCGAGGGCTGCACCACACTGGGCGTCCGGTCCGAACATATCGACGTTGTGCCGAACGGCCCCTGGTCGGGCGAGGTGCTGCATGTCGAGGACCTTGGCTCCGACCACTTCCTCTTTGTCGAGATCGGCAGCGACGAGCCCATCATCGTCCGCCGCCCCGGCAAGGCCGACATCGCGGTCGGCTCCAGGGTCTCCATCGCCCCGCGTGCCGATCACCTCTACCGCTTCGACGCCGACGGCAGGCCCGTCCGCTGACCCATACCCTGCGCGCCCCGGCCCCTTCCGGGCGCGCATCCATTCCAAGGAGACTACCCATGACCATCCGCGTCACCGTGTGGGGCGAGAACGTCCATGAACAGAAGAACAAGGTGGTGGCCGAGGTCTATCCCAGGACCATGCACGGCACGATCGCCGAATTCCTGAACAGGGAAGACGGGATCGCCGCCACGACCGTCACCTTGCAGGACCCCGAGCATGGCCTGACCGCCGCGAAACTTGCCGAAACCGACGTGCTGATCTGGTGGGGCCATGCCGCCCACGGCGAGGTCAAGGACGAAGTGGTCGAACGCGTGGCCGAGGCCGTCTGGTCCGGCATGGGCATGATCTTCCTGCATTCCGCGCATTTCTCCAAGCCCTTCAAGCGGCTTATGGGCGCACCGTGCAACCTGTCCTGGCGCGAGGCCGGCGAACGCGAACGCCTCTGGGTCACCAGTCGCCAGCACCCCATCGCCCGGGGGATCCCCGACCATTTCGAGATCGAATACGAGGAAATGTATGGCGAACCCTTCGGCGTACCCGAACCGCTGGAGACGGTGTTCGTCAGCTGGTTCCAGGGCGGTGAGGTGTTCCGTTCGGGCCTGACCTACCGGCGCGGGGCGGGCAACATCTTCTACTTCCGCCCGGGGCACGAAACCTATCCGACCTATCACCAGCCGATGGTGCAGAAGGTGATCGCGAACGGCGTCCGTTGGGCCTACAACCCGGAAGGACGGCTGGCCAACCCCACCGACGCCCCGAACCGGCCCATCGGCAAGACGCTGGAGCCTCTGGAAGAACGCGGCCCGCGGCTGCACCATGACGGCGAGGCGGGGTATCGCTGATGCAACCCGTCCGCCTCCTGATCCTCGGCACCGGCGGCATGGCAAAGAACCATGCCGAACAATTCGCCGCGATCCCCGGCGTCACCCTTGTCGCCGGGATCGACACGCGTCCTGAACAACTGGCCGCCTTCCAGCAAACCCACCACATCCCGCACGGTTTCGCCTCCGTCCAGGACGCCATCGCCTGGGGTGAGTTCGACGCGGTGACCAACGTCACCCCCGATGCGGCGCATCACGCGACCACCCTGCCCTTCCTTGCGGCGGGGAAACATGTGCTGTGCGAAAAGCCGCTGGCGACCAACGCCGCCGATGCGCAGGAAATGGCCGAAGCCGCGGCGAAGGCGGGCGTGGTGAACATGGTCAACCTCACCTACCGCAACGTCCCCGCCCTGCAACAGGCGGCAAGGATGGTGCGCGAGGGCGCCATCGGCGAGATCCGGCATTTCGAGGCCTCCTACCTGCAAAGCTGGCTCACCCAGCCCGCCTGGGGCCATTGGGACAAGGAGCCGCAATGGCTCTGGCGGCTGTCCACCAGGCACGGATCAAAAGGCGTCCTGGGCGATGTGGGCATCCACATCCTCGACTTCGCGACCTTCATCGCGGGCATGGACGCCACGCAGATTTCCTGCCTCTTGCAAACCTTCGACAAGGCGCCGGGCGGGCAGATCGGCGAATATGTCCTTGACGCCAACGACAGCGCAACGATGCAACTGCGGCTGGCCAATGGCGCGCTTGGCACCGTCGCCGCGACCCGGTTCGCCAGCGGCCACCTGAACGACCTGCGGCTGCGGCTTTACGGTCTGACCGGCGGGCTGGAGGTGCGGTTCGAGAAGGCCGAAAGCCATCTGCGCGCCTGCCTCGGGGCCGAAGCAATGAAGGTAGGTCTCTGGCACGACATCGACTGCCCGCCCGTGCCCACCGTCTATCAGCGCTTCATCGCCGCAATCCGGGGCGAGGGTCCGCAAGACCCCGATTTCGCCCGCGGTGCGGCGCTGCAGGTGCTGCTGGACAAGGCCGAAGCCTCGGCGGTGGAAGGCGGCAAACTGCAGGCCGTGTGACCGGACCCCGACGCCGGGAGGCAGATTGAGCGCTGACGCGCGAAGACCTCTCCTCTCGTCGTCGGCCTTCGCCTCCTCCTCGGCGATGGGGGTTTCACCCCCAAACCCCCAGAGTATTTGTGACGTGAGCAAGCGCATTTGCCCATGTCAAAAATACTCCCGCGCGGAGCGCCCCCGAGGAGGAGGGCGAAGTCCCGACGACGAGACAAAAGCCTTGCGCGTCAGCGCTCGATTTGAAAACCGCCCGAACCCGCGCAGCTGTCAGCCGATCAGCGCCTTCACCCGCGCAGTGAAATCCTCGCCGCGCTTCTCGAAATTCGGATATTGGTCGAAACTCGCCGCGGCCGGGGCCAGCAGCACGACCTCGCCCGCCTGGGCTTCCTCGGCCGCACGCGCCACGGCGCGCTCCATCGTCTCGCAGATCTCATGCGGCGTCTCGCCCACCTGCAAGGCGAAATCCCGCGCTGAATGGCCGATGAAATAGGCTTTCACCACCGAGCCCAGAAGCGGCTTCAGACTGGCGATCCCGCCCTCTTTCCCATGGCCCCCGGCGATCCAGCGGATGCGCGGAAAGGCCTGCAAGGCCTTGGCCGCCGAATCCACATTCGTCGCCTTGCTGTCGTTCACGAAGCGCACCCCGGCCCGCTCACCCACCAGCTGGCTGCGATGCGGCAGGCCCGCGAAGGAATGCAGCGCCCCCTCGATCAGCTTCGGCGCCAGGCCCAGCGCCCGGCAGGCCGCATAGGCCGCACAGGCGTTCTGGTGGTTGTGCGCGCCCGGCAGGCCCTTCACCTCGCGCAGGTCGATCGACGCCACCTGCCGCCCCTTGCGCCACTCGGCCAGAAACCCCTTGCGCGCAAAGACAGACCAGCCGAAGCCCTCCAGCTTCGTCCCTGACGAGACCCGGATCACCCGGTCGTCCTGCGCCCCCTGCGCCAGAGCGCCCGCCAGATACCGCCCCTCGACCTCATCCACGCCGATCACCGCCCGGTCCGGCCCGCCCATGGTGAACAGCCGCGCCTTGGCGGCGAAATAACCGCCCATGCCCCCGTGCCGGTCCAGGTGATCCGGCGACAGGTTGGTGAACACCGCCACATCCGGCGTCAGCGCACGCGCAAGTTCGGTCTGGTAGGAGGACAGTTCCAGCACCACCACCTCGCCCTCGCCGGGCGGGTCGATCGACAGGACCCCCTTGCCGATGTTCCCGGCCATCTGCACGGGCTTTCCGGCCGCACGGAGGATATGGTGGATCAGCGCCGTCGTCGTGGATTTGCCGTTCGATCCCGTGACCGCCACGATCTTCGGCGGGGTCTCCATCTCGTCCCACTCGGTTCCGGCGGCACTCTGGAAGAACAGCCCGATGTCGTTGTCAACCGGCACGCCAAGTTCCAGCGCGCGGGCGATGATCGGATGGGCCGCGGGATAAAGATGCGGGATGCCCGGAGAGGTCACCAGACAGGCCACCCCCTCCAGGCTCGCGTGGCGGGTCAGGTCGGTCAGGGTGAAGCCCTCCGCCTCGGCCTTCGCGCGCGCCTCGGGGCTGTCGTCCCAGAGCAGCGGCTCCGCCCCCCCGGCCCGCAGCGCGGCGGCCGTCGCCAGCCCCGACCGGCCCAGACCCAGCACCGCCACCCGCTCGCCCTTGTAACCCTTGACCGGGATCATGCTTTCCCCCCTTGCGCTGCCACAGGGATAGGTCAGGGCAGGCGCAAGGGAAAGGGGGGCCGCGCGTCAATCGACGCGTCTCGGCTCCAATCCCTGGCGCAGGGACAGTCCGGGGGCCGTCGCCTGGGCCGTTGCCCACAGCGACTCGAGCCCTGGCCGATGGACCGAGCCGGGCAGAGCCGAAAGGATCAGGGCGCGGAAGTTGCGCACCACCTTCTGCGTCGCCGGGTGCAGGTCGCCCAGCGTCTCGCGCAGGATGGCCAGCGCCTGGGCATAAAGCGTCTCGGCTTCCTCCGGGCGGCCCTGCGCCTCGACCACGCCGGCCAGGTTGTTCAGCCCCACGCCATAGTCGCGATGCGTCGCTCCGATGGTGGCGCGGTCGACCTCCAGCGCCAGGCGGAACAGCCTTTCCGCCTCGGGCAGACGCCGCGCGGCACGCACCACCTCGGCCAGGGCGCAGATCCGGCCGGCGAAGTCGGGATGCGTCCGGCCGGCCAGATCCTGATCCAGATGCAGCGCGCGGCGATACAGCGCCTCGGCCTCGTCCAGCCGGCCCTGCCCCTCACGCAATTCGGCCAGCCCGGTGAGGCAGGCGATGGCGACAGGATGCCTTCCGCCCGGCAGACGCTGCGCAAGGTCCAGCGCCCGCAGATGCAGCGGCTCGGCCTCGGAGTCGCGATCCTGCGCCCGCAACAGGCCGGCCAGCGCGTTCAGCCGCGCGCAATAGTCCGGATGCGCCTCGCCCGGTGCGGTCCGGGTGACCTCCAGCGCCTTGCGCAGGGCCGCCTCGGCCTCGGGCAGCCGGTCCTGGGCCTCCAGCACGCGCGCCAGTTGCGCCAGATGGCGGGCGTGGTCGGCGCCTCGCACGCCCTCGGCCCGACGCCCGCCCACCACGGCCTTGCGCAGGAAGCCCTCGGCCTCGGCCAGGCGGTCCTGCGCCTCCAGCGTCAGGGCGTGGTCGGCCATCGCCAGGGCCTGGTCCGCCGCCGAGCCCTCGGTCTCGGCCAGGACCAGCATCCCCTTGCCGAAGCGGAAGGCTGCGGTCAGGTCGCCCGTGCGGCAGGCGGCCGCCCGCGCCTTTCCCAGGTGGCGCAGGTCGGGGTCCAGCCGCGCGGCCAGGGCATATTGCTCGGCCGCCAGGGGCCAGAGCAGCGCCAGTTCGGCCAGAAGACCACGGGCATGGGCCAGCTTTGCCGCAAACCCGGCGGGGCCCGAGGTCGCCGCGGCAATCCCGGCCAGAACCGCCTCTGCCCGCTCTGCATCCCCGGCCGCAAGCGCCGCCCGCGCCTCGGTCAGGGGTCCAAGCTCCACGATGCCCGCCCGGGTCATTTCGGCAAGACACCGCTCCGCCTCGTCCAGCCCGCTGCGCCACGGATCACCGTCCCAGGGCAGCGCCGCCATGCGCTCCAGCGTCACATCCAGCGCGGCATGGGCCCGGGCCAGTTCACGCCGCAACGGCAGGGCTTCCTCCTCGGTCGCCGCGCGCAGTTGCAGGAAAAGCGCCTCGCAGTCGGACCGCAGCTCTTCCGCCAGGGACCGCAAGCCCGCCCCGGATGTGCCGAGGTCCGTCCCGCCCGGTCCGGGGGACGCATCCTGCATCGCTGAAGCTGCCCTCCCGGTCTGCTGCGCCACGTCCTGCCCGCACGACGGCAACCGTCCCCGCATGACGATCGCTTCCGGTTTAGGCGAGGCCCCGATCTCTCGCAAGAGTTGCGGAGGCTTCGGGCACCAGCGGCCGGGCAGGTGACGACGCGGTGCAACACCGCCGCCACCCGTGCAGGGCCGCTGCGGGCTCAGCCCGCCGGGCCGGCCATCAGGGCCCGCGCCTCGGCCTTCATCGGGCGATAGCGGAAGCGGGCCGAGACGATGCCGTGGTCGTTGGTGCCGCTGTCCTTGTGGTCGTCCCAGTTCAGGTGGTCGTTCATCACCACCATGCCAGCGAACAGCCAGATCCGCTTGCGGCTGTTGTCGTAGAACTCCTGGCTGACCAGGATGTGGTCCAGGCTTTCCATCATGTCCTGATGGATATGGGTGTAATAGACGTCCCGCGTGTTGCGGTATTCCTGCAAGGTCTGGGCCGTGTAAAGCGCCAGGTCGCCACCGCCGATGCTGTCGCCGACCAGATAGCGCGGCTGCTCGGTCAGGATGTTCGCGGTGTTCGACATCTGGCCGTCGTTGATGTCGCCCAGCACGATCACCGGCGCATCGGTGCCGCGCATCAGCCCGGTCAGCAGGAAGCGCAGCGCCGAGGCCTCGGCCGTGCGCCGGATGGTGGACAGCGCGGAACCCAGGTTGGTCTGGTGCGGCTTGTAGCCCTCGCGGTCGGCGTTGAACCAGCGTTCGCGGAAGACCCTGGTCGGGTCCTTGGACTTGAAATGACAGACGAAGACATGGACCAGCGGCTGGTCGTCGCGCGGGCGGATGGTGAAATGCAGAACGGGCCGGGAAAAGCCGCGCAGCTTCACGCTGATCGCGGCGGTCTGCGGATCGTCGCCCCGGCTTTCCAGCACGAAGGCCTCGGGGAAGTCGCTGATCCACTCGGGCCTGCCCACCAGAAGCCCCTTCGCCACCATCGCCGCGCAGAGGATGCGGGTGCCATCGGCATCCGGCGGGATCAGCAGGTCGTATTCCGCCGCCAGCCCCGCCGCCGCCACCGCCCGCTCCAGCGAGGCGCGGTGCCACAGCTCCTGAAACCCCATCACATGCGGCTTCAGCCGGGTCATGACACGGGCCGTCCAGTCGATCTTCAGGTCATAGGCCGCCTGCGACCAGCCGTCGTCATCGCGGTACAGTGGCAGGCCGGATTCGTTCAGGTTCAGAAGGTTGAAGGTGGCAATATCCAGCGCACGAAGTTTCATGGCGAAATCCTTCGGGTTTCAATGCCGCGACCATAGCACGAAACGCGCCGGAAATCGCCCCCGAAAGCCGCCGGCGAAAGCCCCTACCGCACCTTCAGCGTCGCCAGGCCGATCAGCGCCAGGATCAGGCTGATGATCCAGAACCGGATCACGATCTGCGGCTCGGCCCAGCCCTTCTTCTCGAAATGGTGGTGGATCGGCGCCATCAGGAAGATGCGCTTCTTCGTGCGCTTGTAATACAGCACCTGGATGATGACCGACAGCGCCTCGACCACGAACAGGCCGCCGACGATGGCCAGCACGATCTCGTGCTTGGTGCAGACCGCGATCGCCCCCAGCGCGCCGCCCAGGGCCAGCGACCCGGTGTCGCCCATGAACACCGCCGCCGGCGGGGCGTTGTACCACAGGAAGCCCAGGCCCCCGCCGCACAGCGCGGCGGTGAAGATCAGCAGCTCCGAGGTGCCGGGCACATAGTGCACGTCCAGATACTGGGTGAAGTCCACCCGCCCGACCGCATAGGCGATGATGCCCAGCGTTCCGGCCGCGATCATCACCGGCATGATCGCCAGCCCGTCCAGCCCGTCGGTCAGGTTGACCGCATTCGCCGCGCCGACGATCACGATCATGCCGAAGGGCACGAAGAAGAGCCCCAGGTCCACGAGCGCGTTCTTGAAGAAGGGAAAGGCCAGCTGGTCGGTCAGCTCTGCGGGGTGGAACATCGCCGCCGCATAGGCCGCCAGCGCCGCGATCAGCAGGCCAAGACCCATCCGCACCCGGCCCGACACGCCCCTGGCGTTCTGCTTGGTCACCTTGGCATAGTCGTCGGCAAAGCCGATCAGGCCAAAGCCCAGCGTCACCAGGATCACGATCCAGACGAAGGGATTGTCCAGCCTGGCCCAGAGCACGGTCGAGACCATCAGCGCCGACAGGATCAGCAGGCCCCCCATCGTGGGCGTGCCCGCCTTGGAGAAATGGCTCTGCGGCCCGTCGTCGCGGATCGGCTGGCCCTTGCCCTGCTTGCGCCGCAACAGGTCGATCAGCGGGCGCCCGAACAGGAACCCGAACAAGAGCGCCGTGACAAAGGCGCCGCCGGCGCGCACGGTGATATAGCGGAACAGGTTGAACACCCCGCCCCCATCGGAAAACTCGGCAAGCCAGTAGAACATTCAGAGGGTCCCTTCCTTCGGGCTTGCCGCCTGCCCCATTTTTCGCAGGGCGTCAACGACCAGACTGACTTTCGATCCTTTCGAGCCCTTGACCAGAAGGATGTCGCCTGCGTCGATCAGGCTGCGGGCGCGGGCCGCCAGTTCGGCCGCGGTCTCGGTCCATTCCCCGCGCTGTCCGCGCGGCAGGGCGTCGTAAAGCGCCCGCATCCGGGGGCCGACGCAATGGATGACGCTGATCGCCGCCAGTCCCGGGTGCCGGGCGATGGCGGCATGCAGTTCGGCCTCGGTCGGGCCAAGTTCCAGCATGTCGCCCAGCACGGCGATCCGGCGGCCGCCGCCGACACGGCCGATCCCGTCCACGGGCCTGGCCGCGATCAGCACGTCCAGCGCCGCCGCCATCGAGGCCGGATTGGCGTTGAAGGCATCGTCGATCAGGTCGAAGTAGGTCTCCTCGACCACATCCAGCACGATCCTCTCACGCTGGCCGCGGCCCGAGGGCGGCGCCCAGCGGCCCAGATCATGGGCCGCGATCATAGGGTCGGCCCCCAGCGCCTCGGCCGCGGCCAGCGCCGCCAGCGCGTTCAGCGCGAAATGCCGACCCGGCGAGGACACCTTGAACAGCAGCGGCGCTCCGTTCCGGCTGGCGCGGCAGACCGTCGCCTCGTCGCAAAGCCGCGCCTCGATCAGCCGCCAGTCCGCCCCCGCGCTTTCGCCGAAGCTCACCGCCCGCGCCCCGACCGCCTGCGCCCTGTCGCGCAGGATCGCCGCCGTGGCGATGTCGGTGTTGTACAGCGCGACGCCGCCCGGCCGCAGCCCGTCGAAGATCGAGGCCTTCTCATGCGCGATGCCCTCGATGCTGTCGAAGGCTTCCAGATGCGCCGGGGCGACGGTCGTCACCATGGCCACGTCCAGCCGGGCCAGTCGGGCCAGAGGCGCGATCTCGCCGGGATGGTTCATCCCGATCTCGATCACCGCGAATTCCGTGTCCGCCGGCATCCGCGCCAGGGTCAGCGGCACGCCCCAGTGGTTGTTGTAGCTCGCCTCGGCGGCATGGGTGCGCCCCTGCCCGGACAGGACCTGCCGCAGCATCTCCTTGGTCGAGGTCTTGCCGACCGAGCCGGTGATCCCCACCACCTTCGCCCCGGTCCGCGCCCGGGCCGCGGCACCCAGCGCCGCAAGCGCCTTCAGCACATCGGGCACGACCAGAAGCGGCGCATCCGGGGCCACGGCCTCGGGCACCCGGCTGACCAGAGCCGCCGAGGCCCCCTTCTCCAGCGCCTGCGCCACGAAATCATGCCCGTCGCGCACGTCCTTCAGCGCCACGAACAGGTCGCCCGGTTGCAGGGTCCGCGTGTCGATGGAAACGCCCGAGGCCTCCCACGGCCTCGTCACCCGCCCGCCCGTCGCCTGTGCGGCATCCGCTGACGTCCACAGCATCAGATCACCCCGTCCAGAGCCGCCACCGCAACGCTGGCCTGTTCCACATCGTCGAAGGGATAGACATCGGTCCCGATCACCTGCCCGCTTTCATGGCCCTTGCCCGCGATCAGGACCGCATCGCCCGGCTGCGCCGAATCCACCGCCCGCAGGATCGCCTCGGCCCGGTCGCCGACCTCGTTCGCCTCGGGGCAGGCGGCAAGGATCGCGGCGCGGATCGCGGCGGGATCCTCGGTGCGGGGGTTGTCGTCGGTGACGTACAGCACATCGGCATGGGCCTTCGCCGCCGCACCCATCAAGGGCCGCTTGGTCCGGTCGCGGTCGCCGCCCGCGCCGAAGACGACGATGATCCGCCCCATCACATGCGGGCGCAGTGCCTTCAGCGCGGTTTCCAGCGCATCGGGGGTGTGGGCGTAATCGACATAGACCGCCGCCCCGTTCCGCCGTGTGGCGGCCAGCTGCATCCGGCCCCTGACCCCCGTCAGACGCGGCAGAACCGCCAGCACCGCCTCGGGCGCCTCGCCGGCCGCGATCGCAAGGCCTGCGGCCACGGCCACATTCTCGGCCTGGAAGGCGCCGATCAGCGCCAGACGGGTCTGGAAGGCGCGGCCCTGCCACAGATAGCGCACCTCCTGCCCGGTGGCATCCGGGCGCGTCGCGGCGATCCGCAGATCCGCCCCCTGACCCTTGCCCACGGTCAGCACCCTGAGCCCCCGGTTCAGCGCCAGTTCCGCCATGTCCGATCCGCGCGCGCCGTCCAGGTTGATGACCGCCACGCCATCCTCGGGCAGAAGCCGGGTGAACAGCTGCGCCTTGGCGGCGAAATAGGCCTCCATCGTGCCGTGATAATCCAGGTGATCCTGCGTCAGGTTGGTGAAGCCGGCCGCCTTCAGCCGCACCCCGTCCAGCCGCCGCTGGTCGATGCCGTGGGACGAGGCCTCCATCGCCGCATGGGTCACGCCGCCCTGCGCCGCCGCTGCAAGAAGCTTCTGCAAGGTGACGGGATCCGGCGTCGTGTGCCCCGAAGGCGCGGTCCAGGCGCCCTCGATCCCGGTGGTGCCGATGTTGATCGCCTCGCGGCCCAGCGCCGCCCAGATCTGGCGGGTGAAGGTCGCGACCGAGGTCTTGCCGTTCGTCCCCGTCACCGCCACCATGACCTCGGGCTGAGCGCCGAACCACAGGGCCGCCGCGCAGGCCAGAGCCGCGCGCGGATCCTCGGCCACCACCAGCGCCACGTCCGAATCGGCCAGCACATCACCCGCCATCCGGGCCCCATCGGCGTCGGTCAGAACCGCCGCCGCGCCCTGTTCCAGCACCTGCGGGATGAATCTCGCCCCATGCGTGGCCGTGCCCGGCAGCGCGGCAAACAGCATCCCCGGCCGCACCTGCCGGCTGTCCGCCGTCACCCCCGACAGCGCCGGATCGCGCCCGGCCCGGGCCGTCAGTCCCAGGTCCGATAGCCGTGTCGCGCGCGCCGTCATGTCCCGCTCCTGTCAGTTGCTCGCGGCAGTTACCGCATCCGGCGCGACGGGTTCAAGCTTCGGCCGCAGTCCCATCAGCGGCGCAACGCGCCGGATGATCTCGGCCGCGACCGGCACGGCGGTCCAGCCGGCGGTGCGCCGCGTCTCGCTCAGGGCGGTATCCATCGGCTCGTCCAGAGTCACGATCAGCACATACTGCGGGTTCGAGGCCGGAAAGACCGAGGCGAAGGTGTTGATCACCTTGTCCTTGTAGTATCCGCCGGACTTCTTCGGCTTGTCCGCCGTCCCGGTCTTGCCCGCGACCTCGTAGCCCGGCACCTCGCCCAAAGAGGCCGTGCCCTCCGTCACCACCCGGCGCAGCATGGCGACCGATTCCCGCGCGGCCTTTTCGCTCATCACCCGGACGCCGGTCGTCGGCCCCTCGCGCTTCAGCAGCGTGGGCTTGATCATCACCCCGCCATTGGCGATCGCGGCATAGGCGGCGGCAAGGTGCATCGGACTTGCCGACAGGCCGTGGCCGTAAGAGGTGGTGATGGTGACGATCTCGGGCCATTTCTTCGGGATCAGCGGCTTGGCGCCGGGGGCCTCGATCAGTTCCAGCGGCGTCGGCTCGAAAAAGCCCAGCGACTTCAGGAAGGCCTGCTGGCGCAAGGGCCCGATCATCAGCGCGATATGCGCCGTGCCGACGTTCGAGGATTTCGCGATCACGTCCGACACCGAAAGCAGCGGGCCGTAGTTCTTGTTCTCGAACTCCTTGATCTTGTGCTTGCCCCAGATCATGGGCGCGTTGGCATCGACCATCGTGTCGGGTTTCACCAGGCCCAGCTCCAGCGCCTGGGCCGCGGCGAAGATCTTGAAGGTCGAGCCCAGCTCGTAGACCCCCTGCACCGCGCGGTTGAACAGCGGGCTGTCGCCGGGTTCGGCGTCCTTGTCCACCAGCGGGTTGGGGCGGTTGTTCGGATCGAAGGTCGGCAGCGAGGCCAGCGCCAGAACCTCGCCGGTGCGCACATCCATCAGGATCGCCGCCGCGCCCTTGGCGTTCAGCATCGACATGCCGGCCGCCAGCACCTCTTCGACCGTGGCCTGAAGCGACAGGTCGATCGACAGCGCCACGGGCTTCGTGCCCTGCGCGGGGTCGCGCAGGCGCGCATCCAGCGCCTTCTCGATCCCCGCCACCCCCACCACCTCGGCCGAATGCACGCCCTCGGCCCCGAAGGAGGTGCCGCCCAGGATATGCGCGGCCAGCGAGCCGTTGGGATAAAGCCGCTTTTCCCGCGGCCCGAACAGCAGGCCGGGATCGCCGATCTCGTGGACGCGCTGCATCTGTTCGGGGCTCAGGATCTTGCGGATCCAGACAAAGCTGCGCCCGTCGGTAAAGCGCCGCTCCAGCGCCTTGGCGTCAAGGTCGGGGAAGATCGCCGCCAGTTTCTCGGCCGAGCCCTTCGGATCGACCATCACCCTGGGATGGGCGTAAAGCGCATGCGTGGTCATGTTGGTGGCCAGCACCCGGCCGTTGCGGTCGGTGATGTCGGCCCGCTGCGCGATGATCTCGGCCCCCGGCGCGCGCGATCGCGGCTCGACCGGCTCGGTCGCGGCCATCAGCCCCATGCGCGCGCCGATGGCCCCGAAGGCCATCACGAAGCTTGCGCACAGCACCACCAGGCGGAACTGCGCCCGGGCGCGCGCCTTTTCGCGCAGCGCCTCGTGCCGGATGCGCAGGTTTTCCTTCTCGATACTGTCGGGGTTCAACCCCTCCTGACGGGCCTGAAGGATGCGGGCCAGCGGGCGAAGCGGTGTGCGCATGGGTTACAGCCCCTCGTCCGGCAGGGCCAGCGTGCCCTGGATGTCGGTGGAAAAGCTGATCTCGGGCAGCTTCGGGCGGGGATAGGCGATCTGGGCCGCGGTGCCGAACTGGCCGGGCTCCATCGGCAGAAGGCCCAGCCGGTCGAAATTGGCGGTCGCCAGCTGGCGCAGCCGGTCGGGGCGGTTGAGATAGGCCCATTCCGCCCGCTGCACCGACAGGGCCTCGCGCAGGCCGACGATCTCGCGTTGCAGCGCCTGGACCTCCTTCAGCGCGGCCTGGGTCGCGTAATTCTCGCGGTAGGCCCAGAAGCCCAGCGCGATCAGCGCAAGGAAGGACAGGACATAAAGCACCGGGCGCATCTATCGGCGTCCTTTCTTCTGCATGTCGGGCAGGCCAAGCTCGGCCGGGCCGAGCCGCTGCGCCGGGGCCTCGGTCCGCCGCCCGACACGCAGCTTGGCCGACCGCGCGCGGGGGTTGCGCGCCACCTCGGCCGCATCCGGCGCCACGGCCTTCTTCGTGACCATCGCGAAGCGCGCGGCGCTGTCGGTGCGGGCGGGCGCATAGCGGTTGGCATTGGCCTCATGGCCCGACGCCAGCTGGAAGAACCGCTTCACGATCCGGTCCTCCAGGCTGTGGAACGTCACCACCGCCAGGAGGCCGCCGGGTTTCAGCGCGCGTTCGGCGGCGTTCAGCCCCTCGGCCAGTTCCTGGAACTCCGCGTTCACCGCGATGCGGATCGCCTGAAAGCTGCGCGTCGCCGGGTGGCTCTGCCCCGGCTTCGGGCGTGGCAGGCATTTCGCCACGATCTCGGCCAGCCGCGCCGTGGTGGTGATCGGCGCCACCGCCCGCGCGGCCACCATGGCACGGGCGATCCGGCGCGCGGCGCGCTCCTCGCCGTAGTGATACAGGATGTCCGCCAGCACGCCCTCGTCGGCGGTGTTCACCAGATCCGCCGCACTCTCGCCCGACTGGCTCATCCGCATGTCCAGCGGGCCGTCCTTCATGAAGGAAAACCCCCGCTCCGCCTGATCCAGCTGCATCGAGCTGACGCCGAGGTCCAGCACCACCCCGTCCAGCGCCTCGCCCGCCAGATCATCCAGCTCCGAGAACCTGCCCGCCACCAGCCGCACCCGGTCGCCATAAGGCGCCGCCCAGTCCGCAGCCATCCGCAAGGCCAGCGGATCGCGGTCCAGCCCGATCACCCGCTCTGCCCCCGCAGCCAGCAGCGCCCGCGTGTAGCCCCCCGCCCCCAGCGTCCCGTCCAACCAGAGGCCGGCCACGGGCGCGCATTCCCGCAGGATCGCATCGATCAGCACGGGGACATGGGGATCGGCGGGCTGGCCTGGCAGCGGACCCGACATGGCCTAGCCCCTGCGCTTGAACATCGAGACCAGCTTGCGCGGATCGGGCGCGTCGGGCTTGTCAACCTGGGCGATGTTGCCGAACCGGGCCTCATAGATGTCGCGGCGATAGATGTGGAACCGGTCGGACTTGCCGGCAAAGACCACCTCGGCCTTCTCCCCGGTCTCGTCGCCCAGAAGCCCCAGCTTCTCGCGCACCCGCGGGGGCAGGACGATGCGGCCGTCCGGCTCGACCTCGACCTTGACCGACCGGGTCAGAAGGTTCAGCTCGGCATCGTCGCGCTCGTCGCCTTCGTCCATCGACTCGATGTCGGCGGCAAGCTGTTCGAAGGCGCGCTTGCTGTAGCATTCCACGAAGGCCCGCATCGGGCCGCCATAGACCATGTGCATCCGGGGGCGGGCAGGATCGGGGGACGAAGGATCGTCGTCCTTCAGGATGGCGCGGAAGTCGGCCGGGATCAGCACCCGAGCCTTGGCATCTACCTTCAGGTAGATCTCGCCGAGGAACCGCTCTGCCATCGCGTCTCGCGACCTCACCAAAACCTGCAAACCCATGCGATGAAAAGAAAAAGGCGGATCGGGTCGCTGCCACTACCCGATCCGCCGCTGTCCCATCGCTGGGCGTCCAGCTACGCGCGCCACCTGGGGGAGATGCTGCTCGCTCGCGCGCCGGATCTCTGTCACCGATGAAAGGGGCTGCCTGTATGAAGCTGCCTTACGCCTTGTTCGGGGTCTTTGGTCCGCCCCTGACTTTCACTGCCCGTCTCACCGATGTGATATGTATGACTGGGCTGAATTGGGAAATCAAGGGAAAAGTTGGGAAATGGCCACTCGATCTTGTATTGCAGCCCCGGCGATAGCAGCATCTTGTGCTGTAAAATCAGCGACCTGCCCCATTTCTAGCCAATCTCGGCAGTTCAGCCCCCACATGTTGTGCCGACCTCACAGGTGATGACAGTCCCGTGATCGGCCGTGCAGTGCCGGATCGGGCTGCCTCGGCCCGGATCTCCGCGATTTCCCGGTCAGAATGCATCCGCGCAGCCCGCCGGACCAGCGGCGGGAGGCGGTCTCCCAGATTTTCCCAGAACCTGTGATTCGAAAGACTCAGACCGGACGGATCTGCGCCCTGTGCCCGGTGCGGGGCCGGCTCAGCCTGTGGCCGCGGGCCGGTCGAACAGCAGCCGCAGATAGCGCTCCAGATGGTCGAAGGCCGCGCGGGCGGGGGCGGGGTCGTTCAGCGCCTTGGCCAGGATGATCCCGCCCTGGGTGGCGACCTGGAACTGCTGCGCCAGACTTTCCGCCGTCACCCCCGGCACCGGATGCGCGGCCAGCGCCTCGGCCAGATGCGGAAGCACATGGTCGAAGCCCGACCGGATGCTGCGCTCGGCCGCTGCGCGGATCGCGGGCGAGGTCTCGTAGCTTTCCTGCACCGTGGTCCCCGCGACACAGGAAAACTCGGGCAAGGGCCGTCCCAGAAATTCCCGGCGCAGGTCCAGATAGGCGAAGACCCGGTCCAGCGGGTCCTCCTTGGCGTTGTAGGGGTGGGCGGCGAACATCGCCCCGGTCATCTCGGTCCAGTCGTCCACCAGCGCCACGCCCAGCGCCTCCTTGCTGGCGAAGTGGTGGAAGAAGGCCCCCTTCGTCACCCCCGCCGCCGCGCAGAGATCATCAACGCTGGTCGCGGCAAAGCCCTTGCGGCGCACAAGATCGCGCGCGGCCGCGATCAGCCGCGCGCGCGCCTCTCCCCTCGGGACGCGGGTAGCTGTGGTCAAACTGGGACCCCGGACATCATGCTCCCTTGTCGATGAGCGCGGGATCGGGTGTCAAGATCGCCCATTTCAGACCGAAGGGGTCGGCCAGAAGCCCCCAGCTGTCGCCCCAGAACTGGCGCTCGAACGGGGCGACCACCGCGCAGCCCGCCGCCACCGCCCGGTCCCACCAGGTCTGGCCATCGGGCACCACCAGTTGCAGATGCCCGCGCGGGATCGGCTCGGTGCCGCCCACCGCGCTCGACATCATGTCGTTGTCGGTCAGCATCAGCGCCCCGCCGTTGATCTCGACCTGGACATGCATGAACTGGCCGGGCCGTCCCTCGAAGGGCATCCGCCCGATGTCCCTGGCACCGAAGGCCTTCATGTAGAATTCCGCCGCCGCCCCCGCCTGGCCGGGCAGGGCGAGATAGGGGATGACCCCCTGCATGACCCGGTCCTCGGGCCGATAGCGCTGGTCTGCATTGGGATCGCTCATCCGGTTCCCCTGTTGCAAGGGCGCGCGCGCCGGTTCAGCCTGAGACCGCCGCCACGGCCGCCTCGATCGCGGCGATGTCGATCCGCTTCTGCTGCATCATCGCCGCCATCGCCGCCCCCGCGACCTTGGCGTCTTCGTGCAGCGTCAACTCGGTCAGCCGCTTCGGGAACACCTGCCAGGACACGCCATATCGGTCCTTCAGCCAGCCGCACATGCTTTCCGCGCCGCCATCCGCCGTCAGCGCATCCCAAAGCCGGTCGCTCTCCGTCTGATCCTCGGTTTCGACGCTGATCGACACCGCCTCGGTCAGCTTGAAATACGGCCCGGCGTCGAGGATCTGATACGGCACGCCCCCCAGCGAGAAGTCGGTGACCGAGTTCTTCCCGCCCTGCCCGTTGTCGAAGGCGAAACTGCGTTCCACCCGGCTGCCGGGGATCAGGCTGCAATAGAAGGCAGCGGCCTCCGGGCCGCGGCCATCCGCGAACCAGAGACACGTGCGGATGCTGTGGGTCATTGGCTCCTCACAATGCTGAAGGAACCTTACATACCAATCGGTATGCAATCAAGCCTGATCTGCGGCCCTCAGCCCATCCCGCCCGCGATCAGCCGGTCGGCCAGCGCCAGATAGGGCGCGGCCAGCGGCCGGTCCGTCGCGGCAATCGGCGTGCCGCTGTCCCCCGCCAACCGCACATCCAGCGCCAGCGGCAGTTCCCCCAGGAACGGCAGGTCCAGCCTCGCCGCCTCGGCCGCCACCCCGCCATGGCCGAAGATATGCGCCTCGTGCCCGCAGTTCGGGCAGATATAGGTGGACATGTTCTCCACCAGCCCCAGCACCGGGGTCTTCAGCTTGCCGAACATGTCCAGCGCCTTGCGCGCGTCCAGCAGCGCCACGTCCTGCGGGGTGGAGACCACGATGGCCCCCGTCAACTGTGTCCGCTGGCACAGCGTCAGCTGCACATCCCCAGTCCCCGGCGGCAGGTCGACGATCAGCACATCCAGCTTCCCCCAGGCCACCTGCCCCAGAAGCTGCTGCAAGGCCCCCATCAGCATCGGGCCCCGCCAGACCACGGCCTCGTCCTCCTTCAGCATCAGCCCGATCGACATCATCGTCACCCCATGCGCGACCAGAGGTTCGATGGTCTTGCCGTCGGGGCTGGAGGGCCGCTGCGACACCCCCATCATCTTCGGCTGGCTCGGACCGTAGATGTCTGCGTCCAGAAGCCCGACCTTCCGCCCCCGCCGCGCCAAAGCCACCGCCAGGTTCGACGCCACCGTCGATTTCCCCACGCCCCCCTTGCCGCTGGCCACCGCGATGATCCGGTCGATCCCCGAAATCCGCTGCGGCCCGCCCTGCTGCGGCGTCGGATGCTGCCCGATCTTCAGCGTCGGAGCCTTCGCCGCCGGCCCATGCGCCGTCATCACCACCTGCACCGAAGTGACCCCCGGCAAGGCCCGTAGCTTCGCCTCCGCCTCGGCCTGCGCCGGACCCAGGGCGCGCGCCTCATCGGGCGTCGCCGCCTCGATCACAAAGCGCACAACGCCCCCCTCGACGCTCAGCGCCCGAATCAGATCGCGGCTGACGAGATCGCCGCCGCCGGGGTGCCCGACCCCCGCCAAGACGCCCATCACCTGGTCCCGATCCACCGCCATCGTTTCAACTCCGCTGAAGATTTGCACTAAGGTCGTAGCGTTTCGGCGCAAGGGCAAGGTCCGTTGACCAGATGCTCAAAAATTCGGCGAAGACCTTGGTAAATCATGACATTTCCGTGACCTCAGCCATGCGCATGCTGCATGGCAGCATTGCCGAGAGCCGCTATTGTGCATCCGCAGCATAAGCCTCATGTTACCCCTAACAGCGCGACAGAACGTTGCTGACCGAACCGAAGAGGCTTGAGTGACATGGCTTATGCAAACACCACTTCCATCGCCCGCAAGGGTATCGCCGACCGCCTGGCCGATCTGAAGGACGCCGTCCTGACCGCAATCGCCCAGCGCCGCGTCTATGCCCGGACCGTGGCCGAGCTGAACGCCCTGACCGACCGCGAACTGGCCGACCTCGGCATCTCGCGGCTGCGGATCGCCGAAATCGCCCGCGAGGCCGCCTACGGCAAGTAAGAATTCGTGAGGTCCCCTCCTCCTCCCTGGGACCGAAGCGATACGCGGCGATGCCCCTCCTCCTCCCTGGGCATCGCCGCTCCCATCCGGGGCTAGACAGCCCCACAAGCATCGGATGACCCACCTCCTCCCGGGTCCTCTGATAACAGCGGCGGTGCCTCTCCTCCTCCCTGGCACCGCCGCGCAAATCTCCGGGCCGCAAGGTCCGATCTTGATCCTTGGCCCTCTCCTCCTCCCTAGGGTCCTGTGATCCCGCGGCGATGCCCCCTCCTCCTCCCTGGGCATCGCCGCACCCATTCCGGGCCGAAGGGCCCAAGTGATCGGGCGCCCACCCTCCTCCCGGGTTGCCTGGTACATGCGGCGGTGCCCGCCCTCCTCCCTGGGCACCGCCGCGCTGAATTCCGGGCCGCAAGAGGCCCGACCGGTATCGGGCGTCCCATCCTCCTCCCGGGATGACCGACTTTGCGGCGGCTCCCCCTCCTCCTCCCTGGGAGCCGCCGCCCTTTCCCCCCCTTGCGGCCCGAAAGCCGGCGCGGAATAGTCCGCCGACCGGATCATCCGGCACGCCCAGGGGACAGGATGCGCCTTTCCATGATCTCGGCCGCGACCGTGGCAGCCCTGGTGGGCTATGCCTCCTCGGTCGCCATCCTGCTGACCGCCGCCACGGCGCTTGGCGCGACCCCGGCGCAGACTGCAAGCTGGCTCTTGGCGATCAGCCTCGGCAAGGCCATCGGCTCCGCGCTCCTGTCGTTCAGATCGAAGGTCCCGGTCGTCCTCGCCTGGTCCACCCCCGGCGCGGCCCTGATCGCCGCAACCTCCGGCATCAGTTTCGCCGAGGGCGTCGGGGCCTTCGTCACAGCAGGTCTTCTGATCGCCGCGACCGGCCTGATCCGCCCGCTTGGCGCCCTTGTCGCCCGCATCCCCGACGGCATCGCCGCCGCCATGCTGGGCGGGGTCCTCCTGCCCTTCTGCCTGAAAGGCGCCACCGCCGCGCAAGGCGCCCCCGCCCTCGTCCTGCCGATGGTCGCGGTCTTCCTGATCGTCCGGCTCTGGAACCCGGCTTTCGCCGTCCTCGCTGCCTTCGCCGCCGGGATCGTGCTGGCGCTTGCCACCGGATCGGACCTCTCCGCCGTCCACCTTGCCGGGCCCCGACTGGAACCCGTGGCCCCCGCCTTCCGCCTGTCTGTGATCCTCGGCCTTGGCCTGCCGCTCTACCTTGTGACCATGGCCTCGCAGAACCTGCCCGGCTTCGCCACCCTGCGCGCGGCGGGCTACGAGCCGCCCGTCAGCGCCGCCCTGACCACGACCGGGGTGATCTCCACCGTCACCGCCTTCTTCGGCGCGCACACTGTCTCGATGGCCGCGATCACCGCCGCGATCTGCCTTGGCCCCGATGTCCACCCAGACCGCGACCGCCGCTGGCTGGTGGGCCTCTTCTACGCCGCCGCCTGGACGCTCCTCGGCCTGCTCAGCCCGACGGTCCTCGACCTGATCGCCGCCCTTCCCGCCGAGGTGGTGGCCGCCCTCGTCGCCCTCGCGCTTCTGTCGCCCCTGACCGGGGCGCTGACCGGCGCTTTCGCCCAGCCCGACCAGCGCCTGCCCGCCGCGCTGACCGTGGTCGTCACCGCCTCGGGCCTGGCCGCCTTGGGCATCGGGGCGGCCTTCTGGGGGCTGGTCGTGGGGCTTCTGGTCTGGGGCCTTGACCACCTGAAGCCACGCCAGGCCTGACCGCTCCGCCTTCGACTTCGTCTCCTCGTCGCATGGGTCGGCCCCGCGAGGAGAAGCGAAGCGCACGACGAGCCGGCCGGCGCGCAATTCCTAACAATTCCCTAACGCCCACGGCCAACTCCCTGAAATCCCTTACCTTCCAAAACGCGCCGCGCGCGGCGCACCCCCTTCCCACACCCGCCCCGCCCCGCTATCCTCCCGCCCGGCCAACCAGAGGGGGGCCCCCATGCAGTGCATGCTCGGCGTGATCGGAGGATCGGGGGTCTACCAGATCGACGGCCTTGAAGGGGCCAGCTGGGTGAAGGTCAAGACCCCCTGGGGCAAGCCCTCGGACGAGGTGCTGGTGGGCCGCCTGAACGGCCTCCCCGTCGCCTTCCTGCCCCGGCATGGAAGGGGCCACGTCCACTCCCCCACCTCCGTCCCCTACCACGCCAACATCGACGCCCTGAAGCGGCTGGGCTGCACCGACATCCTCGCCGTCTCGGCCGTCGGCAGCCTGCGGGAGGACTACGAACCCGGTCACTTCGTCCTGGTAGACCAATTCATCGACCGCACCACCCAGCGGGCCCCCAGCTTCTTCGGCCCCGGCTGCGTCGCCCATGTCAGCCTCGCCGACCCGACCTGCCCGCGCCTCGGCGCGCTGGCCGCCCAGGCCGCCCGGGCCGAGGGCCTGACCGTCCACACCGGCGCGACCTACCTCTCGATGGAAGGCCCCCAGTTCTCTACCCGCGCCGAAAGCCGGATGTACCGGACCTGGGGCGCCGACGTGATCGGGATGACCGGCTTTTCCGAGGCCCGCCTCGCCCGCGAGGCCGAGCTCTGCTACGCCTCGCTCGCCATGGTCACCGACTACGACTGCTGGCACGACAGCCACGGCGCGGTGGACGTGGCGCAGGTGATCGCCGTCGTCCAGGCCAACGCCGCCGCCGCCCGCGGCCTTGTCGCCCGCCTGCCCGCCCTGATGGACCCCGACCGCCAGCCCTGCCCCCATGGCTGCGACCGTGCGCTGACCCGTGCCATCATGACCGCCCCCGACAAACGCGACCCCGACCTCATCGCCAAACTCGACGCCGTCGCCGGGCGCGTCCTTTGAGAGACCCCAGATGACCCCGAAAAAGACCGTCAAGGACTACATCCGCACCATCGTCGACTTCCCGCACGAGGGCATCCTCTTCCGCGACGTGACCACGCTTTTCGCCGATCCGCGCGGCTTCCGCATGTGCGTGGATCAGCTTCTGGCCCCCTATGCCGGCCAGCGGATCGACAAGGTCGCGGGCCTGGAAGCCCGGGGCTTCATCCTTGGCGGGGCCGTCGCTCACCAGCTCTCCACCGGCTTCGTGCCGATCCGCAAGAAGGGCAAGCTGCCGGGCCAGACCATATCCCAGGCCTACAAGCTGGAATACGGCGAGGCCGTGGTCGAGGTGCATGACGACGCGATGCAGCCCGGCGAGAAGGTGCTGCTGGTCGACGATCTCCTCGCCACCGGCGGCACCGCCGAAGCGGGGATCCGCCTGATCGAGCGCCTGGGCGCCGAGGTCGTGGGCTGTGCCTTCGTCGTCGATCTGCCCGACCTTGGCGGCCGCAGGAAGCTGGAGGCGATGGGCATGGATGTCCACGCCCTCTGCGCGTTCGAAGGGCTCTGAGGCGGAAAAACCGGGGGCACCGGAGTTTTCGAAAACTCCGGACCGATTTCTTCCAAGAAATCGGCGGCGCGCGGTGGGCAGGCCGGACCGCGTTAACCTTGCCGAAAGAGAATCACCCTAGAACAGGCTTTGTCAGGGCCACCCACCCTGGCCGCGCTGCTACCCACAGCGTGATCCACACACCCCCCAAGCACCCCGTCGCAGGTTTCCTGCGGCGGGGATGTCTTTCGTCCCCGGCCGACCTGCCCAGGCGAGGCGCGGCGCAGCCGACGACGAGCGTCCCCTCAGCCCAGCACCGCCCCCGGGTTCATGATCCCCGCAGGGTCCAGCGCCGCCTTGATCGCGCGCATCGCCGCCAGCTTGCCCGGATCGCCATAGCGCGCCAGGTCCGCAACCTTCAGCCGCCCGACCCCGTGCTCTGCCGAGACCGACCCGCCGAGGCCATGCACCAGGTCATGCACCACCCGCTTCACTTGATCGCGCACCCCGTCGTGTTCTGCCTTCCCGTGCCCGCGTTCGGGAAACACGTTCCAGTGCAGGTTGCCGTCGCCCAGATGCCCGAAACAGTTCACCCGGAACGCCCCCAGCCCCGCAATCGCGCGCGGCGCGGCCTCGATGAAGCCCGGGATCGCCGACAGGGGCAGCGAGATGTCGTGGCTCGACACCGCCCCCACCTTGCGGTTGGCCAGCGGAATGGTCTCGCGCAGCGCCCAGAGTTCGGCCGCCTGCGCCTCCGACGTGGCAATCACCCCGTCCGTCACCAGCCCGGCCTCCGAGGCCGCCGCATACAGCCCCGCCATCGTCGCCTCTGGCTCCATCCCGGCGGGCAGTTCCAGTTCCAGCAGGACCAGCCAGTCCGGCACCGGATCGAAAGGCGGGCGCAGGCCAAAACCGGCTTCGGCCAGAAAGTCGAAGCCCATCCGGTGGATCAGTTCGAAGGCCGAGACCAGCCCCGCCGCCCGGTCGCCGCTCAGCGCCAGAAGGTCCAGCGCCGCCGCAGGCGAGGGCACCGCCAGCATTGCCACCACCCGCGCGGCGGGTTGCGGGAACAGCTTCAGACTGGCGGCGGTGATCACCCCCAGCGTCCCTTCGGACCCGATCAGCAAATGCCGCAGATCATAACCGGCATTGTCCTTCCGCAGCCGGGTCAAGCCGTTGAAGATGCTGCCGTCCGGCAGCACCGCCTCCAGCCCCAGGCACAGATCGCGCGCATTGCCATAGCGCAGGACGGCCGTCCCCCCGGCATTGGCAGCGAGGTTGCCCCCGATCCGGCAGCTGCCCTCGGAGGCCAGCGACAGCGGAAACAGCCGCCCGACCTTCGCCGCCGCGGCCTGAACATCGGCCAGGATCATGCCCGCCTCGACGACCATCGCGTTCTCCTCCGGCCAGACCCCGCGCAGGGCCGCCATCCGCTCCAGCGACAGCAGAAGCGGCGCCGGACACGATGGCATGATCTGCCCGCCGACCAGACCCGTCCCCCCGCTGACCGGCACCACGCCGACCCGATCCGCCGCGCAGGCCCGCACCAGCGCCGCCACCTCTGCCGTCGTCCGCGGCCGTGCCAGGATCCCGGCCTTGCCGGTCCATCGCGCCCGGGGCTCCTCCAGATGTCGCGGCTCGGGGGCCGACAGCGTGCCCTCCGGCACCAGGCGGGACAGCCTTGCGGCAAAGGCGGCATCGCAGGGGTTCAGCATCGGCATCTCCTTCTGCCCCTACATAGCAAGGCCGGCCGCCGAGACTAGTCGATGAAGGCGGGTTCCAGCACCATCACCGTGGGCGCCGAGGGCAGATCGCGTAAAGACAGGGCGATCTGCGCGCCGCCGGTCTCGACCACGGCGAACTGGCCCTGCATTTCGGCCAGGAAGGCGTCCAGAGAGGCACGGCTGAACCAGTGCATCGGGATCACCACCGACGAGCGCAAGCGCTGCACCACCCCCGCCATGTCCTGAAGCCGCATGGTGTAACCGCCGTCCACCGGCACGATCACCACATCCAGCCGCCCGATGGCCGCATATTGCGCGTCCGAGGGGATCTGGTGCAGATGGCCCAGATGGCCGATGCACAGGCCCCCCGCCTCGAAGATGAAGATGGAATTGCCGTCCCGCCGCGCGCCTTCGCCGAACGGCCCGCGCGTGTCGGTGGTGACGTTGCGGACCAGCATGGACCCGAGGTCCAGCCGATGCTCGGCCGGGCGTCCGGCTTCGGGCCAGCCTTTCAGCACATGGGGGATGCGCGGGTCGGGTGTGGCGGTCCAGTGCGTGGAATGGGCGTTGTTCATCGTCACCACGTCCGGCACCAGGTCCGCCGTGCCAAGATAGCCCGTGTAATCCGTCACCGCGACCGTGCCGTCCGCCGTGACGATGGCAAAGCTTGCATGGTGGATGTAGCGCACCAGAACCTCGTTCGGCTCCAGCCCGTCCTGAAGCGCCACCGGAACCACCGCAGGCGTCGCTTCCGCCACCGCGAAGCAATGCGACGGGATCCGGTCCTGCCCCCAGGCCGGGGCGGCAAGCAGGGCAAGGGCGGCAAGCAGACGCATCGGTCACCTCCGGTCTGCTTCAGAGGGTAACCCGGATTGCGCCCGGGTCACGCAACACCCGGATCACGGATGCGCGAGCATCGTCACGGTGTCCAGCCTGAGCAGGGTCCGCGCAGTCATCAGCGGCGGCAGATGCCCTGGCAGCCGCTCCGCAAGGTTCGGGCGCCCATGCCCCCCGGGCATATGCAGGCGCGGCCCGATGTGTCAGGCATTCCCCGGCAGGGCAAGCGCCCGCGCCGCCGCCCTCAGCCGACGTCGGTCCGTCCGCGCCGGTCGCCGCGCAGGTTGGCGTACAGCACATGGTTGCGCCAGCGCCCGTTGATCTGAAGGTAGCTCTGCGCCACCCCCTCATACTTGAAGCCGCAGCTTTCCAGCACCCCGCGCGAGGCGGTGTTCTCCGGCAGACAGGCCGCCTCCAGCCGCGACAGGTCCAGCCGGGTGAACGCATGGTGGATCAGCGCCAGGATCGCCTCGCGCATGTAGCCCTGCCGGGCGAAGGGAGCGCCGATCCAGTAGCCCAAAGTGCCGGTCTGCGACGGCCCCCGGCGGATGTTGTCCAGCGTCAGCGCCCCCAGAAGCTGCTGGTCCGCGCGCCGGATCAGCAGCAGGGGCAGCGCGGTGCCCTGCGCCTCGGCCCGCTGCGCCCAATAGACGCGATTGGTGAAGGCCCGCCGCGTCAGGTGGTCGTTCGACCAGACCGGCTCCCATTTCACCAGAAACTCGGCCGAAGCCTCGCGCAGTTCCGACCATTGCCGCCAGTCGCCATGTTCGGGCAGCCGCAGCGTCATCCGCTCGGTCTCGACCCGGACGCGGCGCTTCAGCCCCAGCATCAGCCGTTCAGACCCCGGCGCAGCTCGTCGATCCCCGGCGCGCGCGAGACCGGGCCATAGATCGCCAGCGCCGACCGGGCCACCGTCAGATCGGCCGCATAGGACCGCACCGCCGCCGTATCGACCGCGTCGATCTTGGCCACCGCCTCGGCCACCTCTGGCACCCGGCCCCAGATCGACAGAAGCCGGGCGTTGCGTTCCGCGCGGCTGGAGGGGCTTTCCAGCCCCATCAGCATCCCCGCCTTCAACTGCGCCCGCGCCCGCGCGACCTCGGCCTCGCTCATGTCCTCGGCGGCGCGCTTCAGCTCGTCCACCGTCAGGCGGGTCAATTCCCCGATCTCGTCTTCGGAGGTGCCGGCATAGATCGTGATCTGCCCGGTATCGTCATAGGCCGCCGACTGGGCATGGATCGTGTAGCACAGGCCCCGGTCCTCGCGGATCTTCTGGAACAGGCGGCTGGACATGCCGCCGCCCATCGCGGTCGCATAGACCTGTGCGGTGTAGACCCGGTCGTCGCGGTAACCCGGAGCCTCGAAGGACAGGGCGAAATGCACCTGCTCCAGGTCCTTCACCTCGCGCCGCTCGCCCCCGACAAACCGCGCGGGTTCGACCTTCGACCGGCCCACGGGCTTCAGCCCGCCGAAGATCCGCTCTGCCGCCGCGACGATGGCATCGTGGTCCACGCCCCCCGCCGCCGACAGGATCATCTGGTCGGGGCCGTAATGCGCGCCCGTGAAGCTCTCGAAATCCGCCTTGCGGAAGCTGGCCACCCGTTCCTCCGGCCCCAGGATCGTGCGTCCGAAGGGCTGATCGGGATAGCTGACTTCGTGCAGCCAGTCGAAGATGATGTCGTCGGGCGTGTCCAGCGCCTGGCCGATCTCTTGCAGGATCACATGGCGTTCGGTCTCGATGTCGGCCTTGCGGAACAGGGGGTTGAGGACGATGTCCGCGATCACGTCCAGCGCCATCACCACATCGCCCGACAGGACGCGGGCGTAATAGGCCGTCATCTCGCGGCTGGTGTAGGCGTTGATGTAGCCGCCCACATCCTCGATCTCCTCGGCGATCCGCAGCGCCGACCGGCGGCGGGTGCCCTTGAAGGCCATATGCTCCAGGAAATGCGCGATGCCGTTCTGTTCGGGCCGCTCGTGCCGCCCCCCGGCCTCGACCCAAAGGCCCACGGAGGCGGATTGCAGGCCCGGCATCGCCTCGGTGACGATGCGGAATCCGTTGGGCAGGGTGTGCAGGCGTTGGGTCAAGATTGGATCCAGAAGTTCGGTCGGTTTGGCAGGTGATACAACCCCGACGCGGGCAGGAAAAGGGGCGCAGGGGACGCCTCCTCGTGCGCCTTCGGCGTCTCGTCGGACGGCGCGACGCAGCGAGGAGGAACGAAGTCACCGACGAGCGGTCCGTTCGCGCACCAGCGCCTGCAAGGCGCCCAGGTCGTTCGGCACCCGCGTCATCCGTTCCGGCTTGTCGAAGAGGTCCGCCATATGCGGCGGCAGGCGGGGCCGGATGCCCGTGGCGCGTTCCACCGCATCGGGGAACTTCGCCGGATGCGCGGTTGCCAGGGTAATCATCGGGGCCCCGCCCAGATGCTCTTCGGCCACCTTCACCCCCACGGCGGAATGCGGGCAGAGCAGCTCACCCGTCGTCTTCCAGGCCCTTGCGATCACCGCCAGCGTCTCGTCCTCGTCGCAGCGGCCCGAAGCGAAGGTCGCCCGCAGGGCCTCGATCGCCCCCTGGCTGATCCGGAAGCCGCCCGCCTTCAACTCGCCCATCAGCGCCGCCACCGCCGCCCCGTCGCGGCCATAGGCGTCGAACAGCGCGCGTTCGAAGTTCGAGGACACCTGGATGTCCATCGACGGGCTGATCGAGGGCTTGACCCCGTTCGTCCTATACTCCCCCGACCGCAAGGCCCGGTCCAGGATGTCGTTCTGGTTCGTGGCGATCACCAGCCTGTCGATGGGCAGACCCATCTGCCTGGCGATGTAGCCCGCGAAGATGTCGCCGAAGTTCCCCGTGGGCACGGTGAAGCTGACCGCGCGGTGCGGCGCACCCAGCGCGCACCCGGCGTAGAAATAATAGACCACCTGTGCCAGCACCCGTGCCCAGTTGATGCTGTTCACCCCCGCCAGCCGCACGCCGTCGCGGAAGGCGAAGTCGTTGAACATGTCCTTCACGCGGGCCTGGCAGTCGTCGAAGTCCCCGTCCAGCGCCAGCGCATGCACATTCGCCTCGGACGGAGTCGTCATCTGCCGCCGCTGCACCTCGCTCACGCGCCCATGCGGGAAGAGGATGAACACATCGACGTTGGCCAGCCCCCGGAACGCCTCCATCGCCGCCGAGCCCGTGTCGCCCGAGGTCGCGCCGACGATGGTGATCCGCTCGCCCGTCCGCGCCAGCGCCGCCTGCATCATCTGGCCGATCAGCTGCATGGCAAAGTCCTTGAAGGCCAGCGTCGGCCCGTGGAACAGCTCCAGCAGGAAATGGTTCGACCCCAGCTGCACCATCGGCGCGCGGGCGGCGTGGTGAAAGCCCTGATAGGCGCGGGCGATCAGGCCGCGGAACTCATCGTCCCCGAAGAAGCCGCCCAGATAGGGCCGCATCACCTTGAATGCGACCTCTTCATAAGGCGCCCCCGCCAGCGCGGCGATCTCGGCTTTCGACAGCACCGGCACCGTTTCGGGCACATAAAGCCCGCCGTCGCGGGCAAGGCCTGTCATCATCGCCTCGCCGAAACCCAGAACCGGGGCCGCGCCGCGGGTGGAGATGTAGTGCATCGTCATCGCCTTCAAACGTTCCGCGTCCTGATACGCCACAGCAGGAACCCTGTCATCCCCGCCCAGGTCGCCGCCAAGAGGAACCACTGGATCGCATAGCCCCAATGGTCGTTGGGTATACCCGAAGTGTCCACCGGAACCGGCGCGATCCCGTCACCGGTCGGCTCACGCGCGACAATCAGTGTCGGTTCCGTTCCCAGCTTCCTGGCCATCGCCGGCACGTCGCGGGCGAACCAGAGGCCGGCCCTTTCGTCGGGCGGCGGAGTGAAGCTGTTGGTGTCCTGCGGCCAGTGCAGGTTGCCCTCGACCCGCGCCTCGTGCGGCGCGCGCGGAACCGACCGCAAGTCATCCTCGATGAACCCGCGCTGCACCATGATCCGCCGACCCCCGCCCAGATCGAAGGCCTCGATCACCAGCACCCCGGGACTTGCGCCCTTCTGGCCCGCCAGCACCTCCAGATATTCGCCCGTGAACCGCCCCTCGGCCACCACCGCCTGGAACTTGTCGCGGCCCTCCTCCGGCGCGGCAGGCAGCGGGATGGGGGCATTGCCGATCCGCGCCTCGATCTCGTCCAGATAGACCCGCTTCTCCTCCATCCGGCGCAACTGCCAGACGCCGAGGCTCATCAGGACCGCGACCCCGACGATGCCCATCAGGACGGGAAAGGCGTAACGGCGCATGGAAGACCCCGGAAATACAAGCGCAGGCCCGAAGGCCCGCGCTGATCGGCTGTCAAAGGCGAAAGGTCAGCCCTGGCCCCAGACGTAGACGGCGGCGAACAGGAACAGCCAGACCACATCGACGAAGTGCCAGTACCAGGCGGCGGCCTCGAAGCCGACATGCTTTTCCGGGGTGAAATGGCCTTTCAGCGCGCGGATCAGGCAGACGGTCAGGAAGATCGTCCCGATGATGACATGGAAGCCGTGGAAGCCGGTCGCCATGAAGAACGAGGCGCCGTAGATGTTGCCGGCGAAGCCGAAGGCGGCGTGGCTGTATTCATAGGCCTGCATGCCGGTGAAGATCACGCCCAGGACGATAGCGATGATGAGACCGTTCACCAGATCCTTGCGGTTGTTCTCGTGCACCAGCGCATGGTGCGCCCAGGTCGCGGCACAGCCCGACAGCAGCAGGATCAGCGTGTTGATGAACGGAAGGTGCCACGGGTCGAAGGTCTCGATCCCCGGGGGCGGCCAGACGCCATCCACCGCCGGGCTGTCCGGCCCCATCGGGTAGAGGCGATGCTTGAAGAAGGTCCAGAACCAGGCCGCGAAGAACATGACCTCGGACATGATGAACAGGATGAACCCGTAGCGCAGCCCGATCCGCACGACCGGAGTATGGTCGCCGACCTGGCTTTCGTGCACCACGTCGGACCACCAGGCATACATCACGTAAAGCACGCCGGCGAGACCGATCAGGCCCATCCAGGGACCCGAGCCGTGCATCCACAGCACGGCGCCGAACAGCATCACGAAACCCGCGACGGCGCCGAGGAACGGCCAGATCGACGGTGGCAGGACGTGGTAATCGTGGTTCTTGGCATGGGCCATGGCCGGGTTCCCTCTCGTTCTCAGTTCACTGCGGATGCGTCGGCCGCAGCGGGTTCTTGCAGGGCTGCCTGATCTGCGGGCAGCGGAGTTTCGTGGAAGGTATAGCTGAGCGTGATCTCGCGCACCAACCTTGCATCCGGGTCGTCGATCATCGCCGGATCGACGAAGAAGCTGACCGGCATCTGCACGGTCTCGCCCGGTTGCAGCACCTGTTCGGTGAAGCAGAAGCAGGCGATCTTGGTGAAATAGCCGCCGGTGGTGTCGGGAAAGACGTTGAAGCTTGCGGTGCCTGCGACGGGCCGGTCGGTCGGATTGTGCGCCTCGTAGAAGGCCAGGCCGGTCTCGCCGATGCGGATGTCCATGCTGCGCACGACCGGCTTGAACTTCCAGGGCATCCCGGCCTCGACGCTGGCGTCAAAACGGATCCGCACCGTCTGGTCAAGGATCACCTCCGGCGCGGCCGAGGCCACGGCGGGCGTGCCACCATAACCCGTCACCCGGCAGAACCAGTCGTAGAAGGGCGGGATCAGGAAGATCGTGGTGAAGGTCAGGCCAAGGACCAGCGAGGCCAGCAGCGCCAGCGTCCGGTTGTTGCCCCTAAGTCGATGGGAGGTCATGGCGTCTTCTCCTCCTTCGGCAGCATGGCAGGGGAATAGGTATGGTCAAAGCCCTGCATGGGTTCGCCGCGCTGCACCTTCACCACGGTCAGCGCAAAGACCAGCGCCACGAAGGCCGCCAGCGTCAGGCCCAGGCCCAGGTTGCGGCTGAACCGGCGCTTGTGCAGGTCGTGTTCCGGGCGGAAGGTCATCCTACCAGCCCCCGATCCCGGCCGACTTCAGCGCCGCTTCCACCAGGAAGGCCGCGAAGTGCAGGAAAAGATACAGCAGCGAGAATCGGAAGAACGCCTTCTCGGCCGCGTATCTGTCCGCCTCGGCCACCGTCTCGTCCCGCGTCCAGATGCGCCAGGCTCCGATCACGAACCAGACATTCAACGCGACCGCCACGGCCAGCGTCAGCGGCCCGCCGATCGAGGTCAGCGCCGCCCCCAGCGCCACCGGCACCAGCAGCAGCGTGTAGACCAGGATATGCAGCCGCGTGGCCTGGCGGCCGTGGGTCACGGTCAGCATCGGCACGCCGGCCTTGTGGTAGTCCTCCTTCATGAACAGCGCCAGCGCCCAGAAATGCGGCGGGGTCCACATGAAGATCAGGCCGAACATCAGACAAGCCTCGACCGAGACGCTGCCGGTCGCGCAGACCCAGCCGATCATCGGCGGGAAGGCCCCGGCTGCCCCCCCGATCACGATGTTCTGCGGCGTCGTCCGCTTCAGCCACATCGAATAGACCACGGCATAGAAGAAGATGGTGAAGGCCAGAAGCGCCGCCGCCATGAGGTTCGTGGCCAGCCCCAGCATCACCACGCTGATCCCCGACAGCGCCAGCCCGACCGCCAGCGCCTCGCCCGCCTGCACCTTGCCCGCGGGCACGGGGCGCCGCGCGGTGCGCTGCATCACCGCGTCGATATCCGCGTCCCACCACATGTTCAGCGCACCCGAGGCCCCTGCCCCCAGCGCCACGAACAGGATCGCGGCAAAGGCCTCGACCGGGTGCAGCGCGACCGGCGCGACCAGAAGCCCCACCAGCGCGGTGAACACCACCAGCGACATCACGCGCGGCTTCAGAAGCTGCACATAGTCGCCGAACCCCGGCTCGTGCGGGGTGGCGGTCGCGCCGTGATATGCTGTGGTGTCGCTCATCTGAAGTCCTGTTCTGGCAGACCGGGACCCGACCGCCGGCCAGGCCCCGTCATTCGCTGGCAGCACCTGCCCGTTCAGTCGTTCAGGGCGACCTGCACCGGCGCCGGCGCGGGGGCCGAGGACAGCTGCACATCACCGGCCTTGGCCTTCTCCAGCCAGGCGGCATAGGCGGCCTCGGACACGACCTTGACCGTGATCGGCATGTAGGCATGCATCTGCCCGCAGATCTCCGAGCACTGGCCGAAGTAGACGCCTTCCTTCTCGGCCTTGAACCACAGCGCGGCGGTCCGACCCGGGACGGCGTCCTGCATCACGCCGAAGGCCGGGATCTTCCAGGAATGGATGACGTCGGAAGCCGTGACCTGCACCACCACGACCTTGTTCACCGGCACCACGACCGCGGTGTCGGTCGCCAGCAGGAACTGCTCTTTCCCGTAGCCGGCCTCGGCCAGCTGCGCCTCGACCTCCGGGGTCAGCATGTTGGTGCCGCCCGTCGCGGGCGAGCCGATCATGTAGCTGTCGAAGGCGATGCCTTCATCGACATATTCATAGGACCAGTACCACTGGTTGCCGGTGGCCTTGATCGTCACCTCGCCCACCGGGATTTCCTGCTGCTTGAACAGGATCGGCAGCGAGAAGGCACCGATGAACACCAGAATCATGATCGGGACCAGCGTCCATGCCACTTCCAGCGGGGTGTTGTGCGTGAACCGCGCCGGCGTCGGATTGGCGCGCCGGTTGAAGCGGACGATGGTGTAGACCAGAAGCGCCGTCACCAAGATCACGATGGCGCCGATGATGTAGTTGATCGTCGTGTCCAGCCAGACGATGTCGTGCTTCAACTCGGTCACTGAGGGCTGGAAGCCCATTCCCCCCGGCTCGGGCTGGCCGATGATCTCCAGGGCCTGCTGCGCCAGGGCCGAGCCGGCCGCCAGCGAGGCGATGGCAGCGGCGGAAATCCCGTTCATCACAGTCGAAAGACGCATGTCGCTTTTCCCGTTCACGTTGCGGCTTGCTGCCGCTTTTCCGGACCCCGGCGTCAAGGCCAGAATCCCGTTGGTTCCCTACGGCCCTCAAACCATATTAGCTTGCCCGCGACAAGCAAAACCGCTGCGACAAATCTGCGCCCCCCTCGGCGCAACACCCGCCACCACAGAGGACAGGACGCCATGATGCTGGGTTTCGTCAAGCTGACGCTGGTGACCTTCGGCCTGCTTTACGGCGCGGCCCTGACCGGCATCTACGCCTTTCAGCGCGACCTCCAGTATTTCCCGACCCGCCGCGACCCCGCGCCCCAGGCCCTCGGCCTTCAGGGCGTGGACCGGGTCGCGCTGACCGCCCCGGACGGCACCCGGCTGGTCCTCTGGCTCTCCCGGCCCGAACACCCCCGGGCGCCCGTCATCCTGTTCCTGCACGGCAATGCCGGCGAGATCGCCGACCGCGCCGACCGCCTGGCCTTCTACCGCGACCGGGGCTTCGGCGTGGCCTTTCTCTCCTGGCGCGGCTATGGCGGGTCGGGCGGGCGGCCCTCCGAGGCGGGGCTGCTGCTGGACGCGCAGACCGCCTACGACCACCTGCGCGACCTGGGGATCGCCCCCGGGCGCATCGCGGTGGTGGGGGAATCGCTCGGCACCGGCCCTGCGGTCATGCTGGCCGCGAAGAACCCGGTCGGGGCGATGATCCTCGAGGCCCCCTATTCCGCTGCCGTCGACATCGCCCGCAGCGCCTATCCCTGGGCACCCGTGGGCCTGCTGATGAAGGACCAGTTCCGCACCCGCGACCACATCGCCGGCATCGGCGCGCCGCTGCTGATCCTGCATGGCGAGGCCGACAAGGTCATCCCCGCCGGTCACGGCCGCCGCCTGTATGACCTCGCGCCGCAGCCGAAAACCTTCCGATCGCTTGGCCCCGTCGGCCACGACGCCCTCTTCTCCCCCGCCACCTGGGCCATCGAAGCCGATTTCATCGCCCGCAGCATCGGTCCTTGACCCTGGCCGCGCCCCGGCCCATGTCTGGAAATCTGACCTGACGAGGCCCCCATGACCGACGCCCCCTTCCGCCCCTTCGAGACCCATCTGGACGCGGCCCAGGCGCTTGCGACCCTGCGCGCGGCCACCGCGGGCGCGGATGATGGCGAGCTGTTCCTGGAACGCCGCCGGGCCGAGACCATCGTGCTGGACGACGGCCGCATCCGCCAGGCGACCTACGACGCCTCGCAGGGCTTCGGCCTGCGCGCGGTGCGCGGCGAGGTCGCGGGTTATGCCCATTCGACCGAGATCAGCGAAACCGCGCTCACCCGCGCCGCCGAAACCGCGCGTCTTGCCGTGGGGGCCGGGGGCGGGACGCTTGCCGCGCCGCCGCGCGGGACCAATACCCGGCTCTACGCAGCCCTCGACCCGATGGCCGAGGCGACATTCCCGGTGAAGATCGACACCCTGCGCGAGATCGACGCCCATGCCCGGGCGCTTGACCCCCGCGTGGTGCAGGTCTCGGCCACGCTCTCGGCTTCCCTGCAAGAGGTGGAGATCCTGCGCCCCGAAGGCACGCGGCTTGCCGACATCCGCCCCATGGCGCGGCTGAACGTCAGCGTCATCATCGAGGAGAACGGCCGCCGCGAGACCGGCGGCACGGGCCGGGGCGGTCGGCACGGGCTGGCGCAGCTGATGGCGCCCGAGACCTGGAAACCGATGCTGGCCGAGGCGCTGCGCATCGCCCGCGTCAACCTCGGCGCCGTCGAGGCCCCTGCCGGCGTGATGGACGTGGTCCTTGGCCCCGGCTGGCCCGGCATCCTGTTGCACGAGGCGATCGGCCATGGGCTGGAGGGCGACTTCAACCGCAAGGAAACCTCGGCCTTCGCTGGCCTGATGGGGAAACAGATCGCCTCCAAGGGCGTGACTGTCCTTGATGACGGCACAATCCCCGACCGGCGCGGCAGCATCTCCATTGACGACGAAGGCACGCCTTCGGGCAGGAACGTGCTGATCGAGGACGGGATCCTGGTCGGCTACATGCAGGACCGGCAGAACGCCCGCCTGATGGGTGTGGCGCCCACCGGCAACGGCCGGCGCGAGAGTTTCGCGCATATCCCGATGCCGCGGATGACCAACACCTACATGCTGGCCGGAAACGACGACCCGGCGGGCATCGTGGCCAGCCTCAGGGACGGCCTCTATGCCGTGGGTTTCGGCGGCGGGCAGGTGGACATCACCTCCGGCAAGTTCGTGTTCAGTTGCACCGAGGCCTACCGCGTGCGCAATGGCGTGGTGGGCGAGGCGGTGAAGGGTGCCACCCTGATCGGCGACGGCGCGACCGCGCTGAAGGGCATCCGCGCCATCGGCAACGACCTGTCGCTCGACCCCGGCATCGGCAATTGCGGCAAGGCGGGGCAATGGGTGCCGGTGGGCGTGGGTCAGCCGACGCTCCTGATCCAGGGCCTGACCGTGGGCGGCGCGGCAGCCTGACCGGGCGCGCAAGACTTTTCGAAAAGTCTTGCAAAATCCTTCGAAGGATTTTGGCCCCTACCGCCCGAACTTGCCCTTCAGGGCCTCCGCGAACGCGTTCCCCCCGCCCTGCGGCCCCGCCTGCATCGGCCCCCGCGCGGCCTTCTGCGCCGCTGGCCCCCGTTCCCGCGCCTGATCGCGCGCCGATGCCCCGCCGTCCGACTTCATCGACAGCCCGATCCGCTTGCGCGGCACATCGACCTCGACCACCCGGACCTTGACCACATCCCCTGCCTTCACCACCGCATGCGGGTCCTTCACGAAACTGTCGGACAGCTGGCTCACATGCACCAGCCCGTCCTGATGCACGCCGATGTCCACGAAGGCGCCGAAGGCCGCGACATTCGTCACCGTGCCCTCCAGCACCATTCCGGGCTTCAGGTCGGTGATCTCGTTCACTCCGTCGGTGAACGTCGCCGTCCTGAAACTCGGCCGCGGGTCGCGCCCGGGCTTCTCCAGTTCCGCCAGGATGTCCTTCACCGTCGGCAACCCGAACCGGTCATCCACGAAATCGGCCGGGTTCAGCCGCTTCAGCATCGCCCCGTCGCCCATCAGGCTGCGGATGTCCCGCCCGCAGGCCGCGACGATCTTCCGCGCCACGTCATAGGCTTCCGGGTGCACCGACGAGGCATCCAGCGGCTCCTTCCCCCCGGTGATCCGCAGGAACCCCGCCGCCTGCTCGAAGGCCTTCGGCCCCAGCCGCGCGACCTTCAGCAAATCCTTCCGCGTCGCAAAAGGACCGTTCTGATCGCGATGCGCCACAATGGCCTCGGCCAGCCCCGGCCCCAGGCCCGAGACCCGCGCCAGCAGGGGCGCCGAGGCAGTGTTCAGGTCCACCCCCACCGCGTTCACCGCATCCTCCACCACCGCGTCCAGCGATTTCGCCAGCCGGTGCTGGTCCACGTCATGCTGATACTGCCCCACGCCGATCGCCTTCGGCTCGATCTTCACCAGTTCCGCGAGCGGGTCCTGCAAGCGCCGCGCGATCGACACCGCCCCACGCAACGACACGTCCAGATCGGGAAACTCCTTCGCCGCCAGTTCCGAGGCCGAATAGACGCTTGCCCCGGCCTCCGAGACCACCACCTTCACCGGCTTCTCCGGCCCCGGCAGCACCGACAGCAGATCGGCCACCAGCTTTTCCGTCTCGCGGCTGGCGGTGCCGTTGCCGATGGCGATCAGCTTCACCCCATGCTGGCCGATCAGCCGGGCCAGCGCCACCTGAGCGCCCTTCACATCCATCTTCGGCTGGAACGGATAGACCGTATCCGTCGCCACGACCTTCCCCGTCGCATCCACCACCGCGACCTTCACGCCCGTGCGGATGCCGGGGTCAAGCCCCATCGTGGCCTTCCCCCCGGCAGGCGCGGCCAGAAGCAAGTCCTTGAGGTTCCGCGCGAAAACCCGGATCGCCTCGGCCTCGGCCGCCTCGCGCAGCTCCGCCATCAGGTCCAGCGTCAGGCTGGTGCGGATCTTCACCCGCCAGGCCCAGGCCGCCGCCTCGCGCAGCCATTTGTCGCCCGGACCAGAGCCCCCTGCACCGACCGCCGCCCCGCAGGCGCGTTCCGCCGGGCTTTCCCCGCGCGGCGCCTCGGCATCGACCTCCAGGTCCAGGGTCAGCACCTCCTCGTTCCGCCCCCGGAACATCGCCAGCGCCCGGTGGCTCGGCACGCGCGAGAACTCCTCGGCATGCGCGAAGTAATCCGCGAACTTCGCCCCCGCCGCCTCTTTCCCCGGCACCACCTTCGCCACCAGCCGGCCCACCTTGCGCATGTGGTCGCGCAGGCGCCCCAGCAGCGAGGCATCCTCGCTCAGCCCCTCGGCCAGGATGTCCCGTGCGCCCTCCAGCGCAGCCTTCGCATCCGGGAACCCCTCCGAGACGAACCCGCCCGCCAGCAGCAGAGGGTCCGCCGAACGGTCGGCCAGGATCGCATCCAGCAGCCCCTGCAACCCCGCCTCGCGCGCGATCATCGCCCTGGTCCGGCGCTTGGGCTTGTAGGGCAGATAGATGTCCTCAAGCTCGGCCTTCGTCGCCGCCCCGGCAATCGCCCGCGCGAGGTCTTCCGTCATCTTGCCCTGCGACGTGATCGCTTCGGCAATCGCCGCCCGCCGCGCCTCCAGCTCGCGCAGATAGCCCAGCCGCTCCTCCAGCCGGCGCAGCTGGCTGTCGTCCAGCCCCCCCGTCACCTCCTTGCGATAGCGCGCGATGAAGGGCACCGTGGCCCCCCCGTCCAGAAGCGCCACCGCCGCGCTGACCTGCTGGGGCGTGGCGCCGATCTCGGCGGCGATCAGGCTGGGGATGCGGGTCGGGCTCATGCGAATCCTCGTCGGTCAGGGGCGGGCAGCTTAGCCCCGCCTCCCGGCAGGGTGAAGCCCGGCACCGCGCCGAGGTCAGCGCGTCCGGGACGGGCTCTGGCCGAACCGCTTCCGATAGGCCTTTGAAAAACTGGACCGCGAATTGAACCCCGTCGCCATCGCCACTTCCAGGATCGACAGCGTGGTGTCCGACAAGAGGTCGCGCGCCTCCTGCAACCGCAGGCCCAGATAATAGCTTTTCGGCGTCTCCTGCACGACGGCCCGGAAGATCCGCTCCAGATGCCGGGGCGACCGGCCAAAGACGCGGGCCAGCGCCTCGCGGTCCAGCGGCGTCGCAATGTTCGCCTGCATCGCCGCGATCACCCGTGCCACCGCCGGATGCCGGGCCAGCATCGGCGCGGGATAGACCTTCTTCTGCGTCGCACTCGCCTCGCGCCGGCGCGAGTGCAGGCACATCTCGGCCACCGCATCGGCCAGCTTCTGCCCATGGTCGCGGGCGATCAGCGCCAGCATCAGGTCCACCCCGGCCTCGCCCCCCGCGCAAGAGAAATGCTTGCGCCCGATGACATAGATCTGCTCCAGCGGCTCGACATCGAACAGTTCGCGGAAGGCCGGACGGTTCTCCCAGTGGACGGCCGGAGTGTCGTCGCCCAGAAGCCCCGCGCGGGCCAGTGTATAGGCCCCGGTGCAGACCGCCCCCAGCCCGCCGCCCCGCCGGGCATGGTCGCGCAGCCAGGCAAGCACCCGCTTGTCCGCCGCCTGGCTGGCATCGGTGCCCGAACAGACGATCGCCGTCGTCTCCCGGCTCAGGGGCTCCAGCCCATGATCGACCTCGACCCGCACGCCCGAGGAACTTTCGACCGGCTGGCCATCCATGCTGACCAGACGATAGCGATACAGCGGCTGCTGCGTCAGCTGGTTGGCGATGCGCAACGGTTCGATGGCCGAACTGAAGGCCAGAAGCGTGAACCGCGGCAGCACCAGAAAGGCGAACTCCCGCGTGACGACCGGCCCCTCCAGCCGGACATGCGCCACCCCGCGCGGGATGATGACGGGTGCCTGGCCAGGCGGCGGGTCCAGACGGGTGCAGGTCACGCGCGGCAGCCTCCGGAAGGGAAAGATGCGACAGGGCCCGCTTCTGGGCCGACCCGGGTCGGCTGTCAATCGCTTGCGCGGGCACTCGCTCGGGCACTTGCGCGGGCCGGATGCAGAAGGCCCGGACCTTGCGGCCCGGGCCTTCCGGAAGATGGTACCGCCTCCCCGGCTCGAACGGGGGACCCCCAGATCCACAATCTGGTGCTCTAACCAACTGAGCTAAGGCGGCACTCGGGCCGCGATTTAGCCCCGCTCCCCACCGAATGCAAGCGCCAATACATGCGGCCGCGACGGCGGCCGCCTCCGCTCTGACGCGACGTTTTTCCTTGCGCCCCGCCGCGCCGCCCGTTACCCGAACGGCAAAGCCGGAGCATACCCATGGGCATCAACTCCCCCAGTGACATCGCCGCCAACCTTCAGATCGGCCCCACCGATGCCGGCATGGTGCGCATCTACATCGAGGCCGATGGCGGGATCGACCTGCCGCTGGACTTCGACCCCGAGGAAGCCGAGGAGATCGCCGAGGAACTGCGCGCCGCAGCCGAAGCCGCGCGCGCCATGGGCGCGGGCGGCAGCAAGCCGAAGAAACGCTAGGCCAAGGGGCCGAATTCCTTCGAAGGAATTTGCAGAACTCTTCGAAGAGTTTTGGCCCCCCGGCCGGTTGACCCCTTCCCGCCGCCCCGCCACCATACCGCCGCACGACCCCGGAGGATTCTTCCATGGCCGCAGACGGACCTGCCCCCCAGTCCGATGACGACGACGACGCAGGCGATTGGGGGCCCTTCGGCAAGCCGCTGTTCGACGACCCGTCCGCCCGTGCCCTGTCCCGCGTCGGCGTGGTCGATGTCGGCTCGAATTCGGTCCGGATGGTGGTCTTTGACGGCGCCGCCCGCAGCCCCGCCTATTTCTACAACGAAAAGATCATGTGCGGCCTGGGCAAGGGCCTGGCCCAGACCGGCCGGCTGAACCCCGAAGGCAAGGTCCGCGCCCTTGCCGCGCTGAAACGCTTCTCGCTGCTGGCGCGCGGGATGGACATCTCGCCCTTCACCGTCGTCGCCACCGCCGCCACCCGCGAGGCCGCGGACGGCCCCGAATTCCAGGCCCAGGTCCTGCGCGAGACCGGCCTGCGGCTTCACGTCATCGACGGCGCCGAGGAGGCGCGGCTTTCGGCCCAGGGCGTCCTGCTCGGCTGGCCCGGCGCCAAGGGCATCGTCTGCGACATCGGCGGCAACTCGATGGAACTGGCGCGGATCGGTGACGGAAAGGTGGGCCGGCGCGTCTCGACGCCGCTTGGCCCTTTCCGCCTGCAACAGGTCTCTGCCGACCCGAAGAAGCGCAAGGCGCACATCGATGCCATTCTCGAAGCCGCCGCACGGGAGATCCGGCCCGACAACGACCGCATCTACCTGGTCGGCGGCAGCTGGCGGGTCATCGCCCGGCTGGACATGGAGCGGCGCAACTACCCCCTGACCGTCCTGCACGAATACCGCATGACGCCCGACAACCTGATGGCCACGCTTGACTGGCTGCGCACCACCGACCTTCCGGCGCTGCGCGGCCGCACCGGCACCTCGGCCGAACGGATGGAACTGGTGCCCCTGGCCTGCGAAGTCCTGCGCGAGATCATCCGCATCCTGAAACCCTCGGAAATCGACGTCTCGGCCTATGGCATCCGCGAGGGCCTGCTCTACGAACAGATGCCGGAAAAACTGCGCGCCCGCGATCCGCTGATCGAGGCGGCGCGGATGACCGAACTGACCCAGGCCCGCATCCCCGGCTTCGGCAAGAAGCTGTTCGCCTTCCTCGAACCCCTGTTCAAGGGCGCCACGGAAGAGCGGCTGCGCCTGATCAAGGCCGCCTGCCTGCTGCACGACACCACCTGGCGCGCCCACCCCGATTACCGGGCCGAGGCCTGTTTCGACAACGCGACCCGCGCCAATCTCGGCGGGCTCGACCATCCCGGCAGGGTGTTCCTTGGCCTCGCCCTTCTGCACCGCTACAAGAACAACCGCGCGGGCAGCCGGATGGAACCCCTGTTCCGACTGCTTTCCGAACAGGACATCCAGGAAGCCGAGGCCCTGGGCAAGGCCATGCGCTTCGGCGCCATGTTCTCGATCGGCGATCCCTCCAAGGCGGGCGAACTCCGCTGGAACCCCAAGAAACGCCTTCTGACCCTGGCGCTGACCGAAGACGGGGTCGGGCTGTTCGGCGAAGTCGCGAAGGCGAGGTTCGCAGCCCTTGCCCTGGCGCTGAAGGCGCAGACCAGGGTCGAAGCGAAGGCCGAGGGCTGATGCTGGCGCTGGACCATCTGGCCGTCTCGGCCGAAACGCTGGAGGCGGGCGCGGCCTGGGTCGAAATGGCCCTCGGGGCGCCGCTTGCGGGCGGCGGCAGGCATCCGCAGATGGGCACGCACAACCGGCTGCTGTCGCTGGGCGATCTCTACCTTGAAGTCATCGCCATCGACCCCGCGGCCCCGCCCCCCGCGCATCCCCGCTGGTTCGACCTCGACCGCTTTCGCGGCGCCCCGCGCCTGACGAACTGGATCTGCCGCACCGACGACCTCGACGCCGCCCTTGCCGCCGCCCCGCCCGGCACCGGCACCGCGACCGACCTGTCGCGCGGCGATTACCGCTGGCGCTTTGCCGTGCCCGCCAGCGGACGCCTGCCCTTCGACGACTGCCACCCCGCCTTCATCCAGTGGCAGGGCACGCTGCACCCGGCGCGCGCGCTGCGCGACCATGGCATCCGCCTGACCGGGCTGGAGATCACCCATCCACAGGCCGACGCGCTGCGGGCCGCGCTGTCGCGGCTGTCCGACCCGCGCGTCGTCGTGGAACGCGGCCCCTGCCACGCCCTTCGCGCGACCTTCTCCACCCCGAACGGCCCGCGTGTCCTGACATGATCCGCCCCGCCCGGGCCGAGGACGCCCCCGCGCTTGCGGCGCTGTTGAACCACTGGATCCTCCACAGCGCCGTCACCTTCAACCCGGTTCCCAGGACCGAGGCCGACATCCTGGCGATGATCGCCGAAAAGGCGGCGGCGGGCCATGCCTTCCTGGTCGCCGAGGAGGCGGGCCGCGTCATCGGCCAGGCCAGCTATGGCCATTTCCGGGCCGGGGGACCTGCATGGAACATTCAATCTCGCTGGTGCCAGACGCGCCACGCCGCGGCACGGGCCGGGCGCTCCTGACCGCCATCGAGGATCACGCCCGCACCGGCGGGGCGCATCAGATGATCGCCGGCATCTCGGGCGAAAACCCGGATGGCCAGGCCTTCCACGCCCGCATGGGCTATCGCCATATCGCCACGGTCCCCCGGGCGGGCTGCAAGTTCGGCCGCTACATGGACCTTGTGCTCATGCAGAAATTCCTCTGACATCCGGCACCGACCCCGCTATCCTGCCCCCATGTCGATCTGGACCCGCATCACCGAGGCGCTTGCCGCTCTCGCCAAGGGCGAACCGCTTTCGGTCGTCTTCGACCTGCTGCGCGCCGCGCCCGCGCCGGAACGTTCGGTCGGCTTCACCATCGCGGTCCTCGCCCTTGGCGCCAAGATGGCCAAGGCCGACGGCACCGTCACCCGCGACGAGGTCACCGCCTTCCGCCGCATCTTCACCTTCCCCGAGGGCGAGGAAGAACACGCCGCCCGCGTCTTCAACCTGGCGCGGCAGGACGTGGCGGGCTTCGACGCCTATGCCCGAAAGATCGCGCGGCTCTTCAACCCCGAGGGCCGCCGGATCTGCGCCGACGACCATCACGTGCTGGTCGATATCCTGGAAGCCCTGTTCCAGATCGCGCTTGCCGACGGCAGCTATCATCCGGGCGAGGACGCCTTCCTGACCCATGTCGCCCAGGAATTCGGCCTGGACGACCGCTGCTTCACCATCGTCCGCTCGCGCCTTGTGGAAGGTGCGCCGCGCGATCCCTACGATGTCCTCGGCCTGCCGCAGGGCGCGAACAAGGAACAGGCGCGCAAGGCTTGGCGCGAGCTTGTCCGCGACACCCACCCGGATGTCTTGCAAGCGCGCGGCGTCCCGCCCGAGGCGATGAAACTGGCGGAACGCCGCTTGCAGATCATCAACGAGGCCTGGCGCGAGATTTCGGCGAAAGAGGCCGCATGACCCCCGGCCCGCTGCGCCTGGCGACCTACAACGTCGAATGGTTCAACGCGCTGTTCGACGACGCCGGCCGGATGCTGGAGGACGGCGAGCCCTCGACCCGCTACCAGGTCACGCGCGGCGAACAGCTGGGCGCGCTGGGGGTGGTGTTCACTGCGCTTGACGCCGACGGGATCGTCATCATCGAGGCCCCCGACACCAACGGCCGCCGCTCGACCGTCAGGGCGCTGGAGACTTTCGCCCGGGCCGCCGGACTGCGCGCGCGCAAGGCCCTGATCGGCTTTCCCTCGGACACCGAACAGGAAATCGCCTTCCTCTACGACCCCGACCGCCTGACCGCCCGGCACGATCCCCGGGGCGAACCCTCCACCACCTACGGCTCGCCGGATGCGCCGCGCTTCGACACCACCTTCCGCCACGATCTGGACACCGACAACGTGACCGAGGCGATCCGCTTATCCAAGCCGCCGCTGGAACTGGCCGTGACCACTTCGGGCGGGACGCAGCTGCGGCTGATCGGCGTCCATGCCAAGTCGAAGAACCCCCACGGCGCGGTCGGACGCGAGGCGCAGCTGCGGCTGTCGATCGAGAACCGCCGCAAGCAGCTGGCGCAATGCCTCTGGCTGCGGCAACGGGTCGATCAGCACCTGGCCGCCGGCGACAGCCTGCTGGTGATGGGCGATTTCAACGATGGCCCCGGCATCGACGCGTTCGAAAAGCTCTTCGGCCATTCGGGCGTCGAGATCGTGCTGGGCACCACGCCCGACCCGGCGCTGACCCTGACCGACCCGCACGCCACCATGGCGCTGCAATCGAAGGTCAGCCTGGCCCCCACCACCGCGCGCTTCTACCTCGCCCCGCAGAAGCGCTATTTCGAGGCGTTGCTCGACTTCATCATGGTCTCGCCCGACCTGGCCGCGAAAGGCCCGGAATGGCGCATCTGGCATCCGTTCAACGATCCCGGCATCACCGACATCCCCGACCTGCGCGAGGCGCTTCTGCAAGCCTCCGACCATTTTCCGGTGACGATCGACTTTCCCCAGTTGTGATTTGAATTCCGGACACCCGATCCCCATACTCGGGCCATGAGACTCGCCCTTGCCCTCTGCCTTGTCGCGGCGCCGGCCTTCGCCGAAGAGCCTCCCGTTGCCCCCCGGGCGACGGACGAGGGGTTCAGCCTGATGGAAGAGGGCATGAAACTGGTGCTGCGCGGCATGATGTCCGAAATGCAGCCCGCGCTGGACGAAATGGGCAAGGCGCTGGAAGAGGCCGGCCCGGCGCTTCAGGGTCTGGGCGCCGAACTGGGGCCGAAGCTGCGCCAGCTGATCGCGCTGATCGACGACATCGGCAACTACGACGCACCGGTGATGCTGCCGAACGGCGACATCCTGATCCGCCGCAACGTGCCGCTGAAGCCGCGGCCGCTGCCGCCTGACCCCCAGCCCGGCCCGAACGGCGAGATCGAGCTTTAGCCCGCCGCCCGTTCCCCCGCCACCCGCTCCAGCGTGGTGGAAAGGTCGCCATATCCGGTAAGGCGCCGCTCATAGTCCAGCCCCAGCCGCCGGGCACAATCGGCCGCCTTCGCGTCCAGCGCCGGATCGTCCAGCTGCGCCAGATAGACCAGCTTGCGGTAATTGCCGAAATACATGTCCCGCAGCTCGGGGTGGCGGTCCAGGCCCATCGGCTTCCAGACGAAGGCATCGAACTGCCGCACCAGGAAATCGGTCAGGTAGAAGGCGTCGAATTCGGTCTCGGCCCGGGCGGCGAAGGCGGCGTTGCCCTCGAAGAAGGCATAGCAATGCGGGCCTTCCACCATCTCGACCCCCAGCCGGTCGCAGGCCGCCTTCAGCAGCCCCCCGGTGCCGCAATCGGCATAGACCACGAAGATCGTCTCATACTGTCCCCGCGCCTTCTCGACCGCCGCCTCGACCGCCGGGATGATCCGGTCGGGCCAGAGATGCAGCTTGGCCGGCAGGCATTGCAGGTCCAGGTGCGACCAGCCGTTCGTCGCCTTCAGCGCCAGGATCTCATGCGCCAGCGCCCCGCAGGCGATCAGCAGGACGCTGCCCTCCCGTGCGGGGGCAAGGCCGGAGTCCGAAAGGGAAAGGTCGTCCATCCCGGCGCCTAGCGCCCGACCCTTGTCCAGGTCAGGATCAGGCTGGCCGACAGCGTGGCGAACAGCAGCGCCGCCAGCGGGATCCCCGACCAGACCGCCAGCCACAGCGTCAGCCCGGCGGCAAGGATCACCAGCGCGATCAGTGCAAGGAAATGCGTCAAGGGCATGGTCGGTCTCCCTGACCGTCAATCTGCGCCCGCTTCGACCGGCATGCAAGCCCTTCGCCGGTCACAGGCCCGTGTCGGCACGGGCCTGTGGCGCCCGGATCAGCCGCTCAGCTGGTTGTGCTTGCGCGCCACGAACTGCTTGGCGGTTTCCACCGCCACGGCGGCATCGCGGCAATAGGCGTCGGCACCGATGGCCTTGCCGAATTCCTCGTTCAGGGGCGCGCCACCCACCAGCACGATGTAATCGTCGCGCAGGCCCTTTTCCTTCATCGTGTCGATCACGACCTTCATGTAGGGCATGGTGGTGGTCAACAGCGCCGACATGCCCAGGATGTCGGGCTTTTCCGCTTCCAGCGCCTCGATGTATTTCTCGACCGAGTTGTTGATCCCCAGGTCCTTCACCTCGAAACCCGCGCCTTCCATCATCATCGCCACAAGGTTCTTGCCGATGTCGTGAATGTCGCCCTTCACGGTGCCGATCACCATCTTGCCCATGCGCGGCGCGCCGGTTTCCACCAGCAGGGGCTTCAGGATCGCCATCCCCGCCTTCATCGCATTGGCGGCCAGCAGCACCTCGGGCACGAACAGGATGCCGTCGCGGAAGTCGGCGCCGACGATGGTCATGCCCGCCACCAGCGCCTTGGTCAGCACGTCATAGGGGGTCCAGCCGCGCTCGATCAGGATGCGCACACCCTCTTCGATTTCTTCCTTGAGACCGTCGTAGAGGTCGTCGTGCATCTGCAACACAAGCTCGTCATCCGAAAGTTCGGACAGGATGATCTCTTCGTCATCGGCCATGGGGCGCGCTCCAAGCGGAAGGGTTTGCATGGTGATGGTCGCAAAGCGACGCACCCACTATTCGCCAAGCGACATACACCGGATGAAAGCCGACAGAAAGCCGTCGCGGGCGGGAAAGTTCTGGTGTATGTTCCCGTTTGGTTCTAGACTTGCGGCATGAGCCGACCCGACAGCCTGCTTCCCGGCCAGCGCCTGCGGGCGCGCGGGGCCGATACCAACCGCGCCGGCCGGTACGAGGCGACGGACCGCGTCGCCTTCGACGACGGCTGGGACCTGCCCGAGGACGAACGCCTGGTCGCAACCGAGGTGCGGCTGGAACGCCCCCGCTCGGCACTCAGCTTCAACCGCTCGCCCGACCTGCCCTTCGACCGATCGGTCAACCCCTACCGGGGCTGCGAGCACGGCTGCATCTACTGCTATGCCCGGCCCAGCCACGCCTACCTCAACCTCTCGCCCGGGCTCGACTTCGAGACCCGCCTCATCGCCCGCCCCGGCATCGCCGCGGTGCTGGAGGGAGAGCTGCGCCGTCCATCCTACAAGGTCGCCCCCATCGCCATCGGCACCAATACCGACCCCTATCAACCGGTGGAACGCGACCACGGCCTGATGCGCGAAGTGCTTGCCGTGCTTGCGGCCTTCCGCCATCCGGTCTGGATCACCACGCGCGGCACCACCATCGAACGCGACATCGACCTGATCGCGCCCATGGCCGCAGAAGGGCTGGCCTCGGTCTCGATCAGCGTCACCACCCTGGACGAGGGCCTTGCCCGCAGGATGGAACCGCGCGCGCCCGCCCCGCGCCGCCGGTTGCAGATCATCGAACGGCTGGCACGGGCGGGCATTCCGGTGCGCATCCAGATCTCGCCGCTGATCCCGGCGCTGACCGACCACGAGCTTGAGGCGGTGATGCAGGCGGGCCGCGATGCCGGGGCGCGGGCGGCCAACACCATCCCCCTGCGCCTGCCGCGCGAAGTGGCCGATCTGTTCCGCCGCTGGCTGGAAACCACCTTTCCCGACCGCGCCGCCCGGGTCATGGGCCGGGTGCGCGAGTTGCACGGCGGGCGCGACTACGACCCGGAATTCGGCACCCGGATGCGCGGCCAGGGCCTCTGGGCCGAGCTGATCCACCGCCGCGCCGATCTGGCGCGCAGGCGGCTGGGACTTGGCGAAGGCCTGCCCGCCCTGCGCTGCGACCTCTTCACACCCCCGCCAAGGCGAGGCGACCAGTTGACGCTGTTCTGAGACAACCCGTCCAGGGCCGAAACTTTTCGAAAGGTTCCGGCAAGATCCTTCGAAGGATCTTGCGCCCGCCCCGACCGTTCAGCCCCGACCGTTCAGCCCCGACGCCCGCGCCGTTCCCGCCGGCCGGCGCCCGCGTCCTCCCCCGTCCCGTCCGAGGCCGAAGAGAACGCGCCCAGCCTGGCCTGGATCGCATCCAGCGTCGGGCGGTTGCCCCGCGGCCGGCTCTCCAGCGCCACCCGCATCGCCCGCAGATGTTCCGGCATCGTGCCGCAGCAGCCGCCGATGATCCGCACGCCCGCATCCCGCGCCATCACCGCATATTCCGCCATCAGTTCCGGCGTCCCGTCGTAATGGATATGGCCGTCGTGATACTTCGGGATCCCCGCATTGCCCTTGGCGATGATCGGCCGCTCCGTCCCGGTGGCGACAAAGCCCAGCACCGTGCGCAGCAGGTCGGAGGCCCCCACCCCGCAATTCGCGCCGAAGGCGATCGGCGGGTTGATCAGGCGTTCGACCATCTCGGCCATCGCGGCCGAGGTCACGCCCATCATCGTCCGCCCTGCCGTGTCAAAGCTCATCGTGCCGCACCAGGGCATGTCGGCGCGCAGCGCCGCATCGGCCGCCGCACGATACTCCTCGGGCGCCGAGATCGTCTCGACCCACAGCACATCCGCGCCGCCTTCCTTCAGCGCCTCGGCCTGTTCGTGGAACATCTCGACCGCAAGCTCGTGCGTCAGCGTGCCCATCGGCTCGAAGATCTCGCCCGTGGGGCCCATCGAACCCGCGACGATCACCGTGCGCCCGGCCCTGTCGGCGATCTCGCGGCCCAGCGCGGCGCCGACCCGGTTCAGCTCGCGCACCCGACCTTGCGCATTGTGCAGCTTCAGCCGCGACGCATTGCCGCCGAAGGTGTTGGTCAGAAACAGATCCGACCCCGCCGCCACCGCATCGCCGTAAAGCTTGCGGATGTTCTCGGGCTTCTCGATGTTCCACAGCTCCGGCGGTTCGCCCGACGACAGACCCATGTTGAACAGGTTCGTCCCCGTCGCCCCGTCGGCCATCAGCCAGTCGCGGGTGGCAAGTATCCGGGTCAGGGGATCGGTCATCGCAGCTTCCTTCAGGTGATCGGACAGGGACAGTCCCGTCACCTCTGCCACGGGTCGCGGGCCGAGGCAATTTCATATTCCGCATGACATCATGGGGTCGGGCTCAACTCCGGCCCGGGCCGCGACAGGCAGGCCCTGGCAGGGCCGGACGGCTGCCAGCAGAAAGGCGCGGCCCCGCGGACCGCGCCCCTGCGAAAGCCCCCGTCCGTGCCGCAACCGGCAGCGGCCGGATCAGAACTCGTTCATGATCTGGGCCTTGGCGACGGCCAGCAGCTCCTGCAACTTGGCGCGCACCTCGTCGGCGCTGGCCTTGCCGGCCAGATCGGCCACGACCTTGCGCACCACATCCTCGGCGCCGGCTTCCTCGAAATCGGCTTCGACGACCGAAGTGGCGTAGGCCGCCGCCTCGTCTTCCGACAGGCCCATCAGACCGGCCGCCCACAGCCCCAGAAGCTTGTTCCGCCGCGCCTCGGCCCGGAACTGCATTTCGCTGTCATGGGCGAACTTGGCCTCGAAGGCGGTTTCGCGATCGTCGAACGTGGTCATGGGCTCCCCCAACAGGTCTGCTGCTTCTTCCCATATGCCCATCCGCCCCCGTCGCCGCAAGCCCCTTCGGACCCGTCGGCCACCTTGTCCGGCGGCTCGCGCCTTGCGGGTATGGCCCCCTTGGACTATAGGCCAAGAAAAGCGGCGGGACGAAGGATGTCCGTCTGCCGCACCCCCCTGAACGAGTGAACCATGGCACGGCGCAAGAAGGTCTACGAAGGCAAGGCCAAGATCCTGTATGAGGGCCCCGAGCCGGGAACCCTGGTCCAGTATTTCAAGGACGACAGCAGCTCATCGGTGGCGGTGCCCTCGACGCTGGAGGGCAAGGGCGTGCTGAACAACCGGCTGTCCGAATTCTTCATGTCCGGGCTGAACCAGATCGGCGTGCCCACCCATTTCATCCGCCGGCTGAACATGCGCGAACAGCTGGTCCGCATGGCCGAGATCATCCCGCTGGAAATCGTGGTGCGCAACTTCGCCGCGGGGCCGCTGTCCGCGCGCCTCGGCATCCCCGAGGGCACGCAGCTGCCGCGCCCGATCGTGGAATACTACTTCAAGGACGAGAAGCTGAACCTGCCGCTCGTCGCCGAGGAACACATCGTCGCCTTCGGCTGGGCCAACCAGCAGGATCTGGACGACATCGTGGCCCTGGCGCTGCGGGTGAACGACTTCCTGTCCGGCGTGATGATGGGGGTCGGCATCCGGCTGGCCGATTTCCGGATCGAGGTCGGCCGGATCTGGGAAGGCGATTTCATGCGCCTGATCGTCGCCGACGAGATCAGCCCGGATTCCTGCCGACTGTGGGACATGCGCCAGCCGGAACGGCCCGACGGCACGATCCCCGATCCCCAGCCGATGGGCGATGTCTATACCGAGCTTGCCCGGCGTCTGGGCGTCCTGCCGACGAACATCACCCACACGATGAAGCCCACGCTGATCAACTGATCCCGCAGGCCGGTGCCCGGCGCCGGGGATTCTGCCCGCCCTGCCTCCGGCCCGCCTTGCCCCCTGCCCGCGCCTTCGCTAAGGACCGCTGCATCGCAACACCGGAGGCCCCGATGAAAGCCCGTGTCACCGTCATGCTCAAGTCCGGCGTCCTGGATCCGCAGGGCGAGGCGATCCGCCACGCGCTCGGATCGCTCGGCTTTGCCGGCGTGACCGGCGTGCGGCAGGGCAAGGTGATCGAGCTGGACCTGGCCGAGACCGACCCGGCGCAGGCCGAGACCGCCGTCCGGGCGATGTGCGAAAGGCTTCTGGCCAACACCGTCATCGAAAGCTACCGCGTCGAACTCGTCTGACGCCGGTCCGGCGGGCACGGCGCCCGCCCGACGACGGTCTGGCGCAGACCGGCCACCCTGCCCGCCTACCGCCGCGACACCCGCAGCCAGATCCCGTCCCGCGCCCGCACCGTCAGATGCGCCACCGGCACCGGCACGCGGTCGGGCAGCGCCTCGAAGCGGAAGGCGCGGACCAGATGCGCCAGCATCAGCGTGCCCTCCAGCATCGCGAACCCCGCCCCCGGGCACACCCTCGGCCCGCGCGAGAAGGGCAGATAGCCCCCCTGCGGCACTGCGCCCGACCAGCGGTCGGGGTCGAAGGCATCCGGCCTTTCCCACAACCTTTCATGCCGGTGCAGATGCCAGGGGCTGATGACCACCTGCGCGCCCCGCTTCACCTGCCGTCCGCGGAACTCCTCCTCGCCTGCCGTCTCGCGCACCAGCATCGGCACCGGAGGATACAGCCGCAGCGCCTCGCGGAACACATCGCGGGTCAGGCGCAGCGACCCCACCACCCCGAACTCCGGCCGCAAGCCCTGCGCCTCTGCCGCGACCCGCTCCTGCACCTCGGGATGCGTCGCCAGCAGATACAGCGCCCAGGCCAGGGCCGAGGCGCTGGTCTCGTGCCCGGCCAGGAAGAAGATCGCCACCTGATCGACCATTTCCCCGGTCCCGAACGGCGCCCCCGTCACCGGGTCCGGCGTCGTCATGATCTTGGTCGCCAGGTCCTGCGGGGCGCGCCCTGCCGCAATCGCCGCCGCCCGCTCGGCCGTCAGGCCCTCGATCAGCCTCCGGATCACCCGGGCCGACCGCCGCGTCGCCCCCCGGTGCAGCCGCGGCACCCAGGGCGGCAGCCGCAGGAAGGCCCCGAGGTTCAGGATCGGGGCCGACCGCTGATAGGCCCGGAACTCGTGGAATACCGCCTGCGCCACCCGATCCTCGATCGGAATGGAAAACAGCGTGCGGAAGATCACATCCGCCGCGGCATGGCTGGCGGCCAGCTCGACCTCCACCTCACCCGTCCCCATCCGCGCAACCGCCGCCTCGGCCGCAGCCCGGATCGCCGGGAAGGCCTCGCGCAGCCGCCCGCCCTCGAAGGCCGGGTCGATGATCCGCCGCTGGCGCAGCCACTCCTCGCCGTTGGTGACAAAGACCGACCGGCCCAGCAGCGGGCGCAACCCCTCTGTCACCCGGTCCGATTTCGGAAAATCCTGCGGCCGCTCGTCCAGCACCCGCCGCACCAGCGCGGGATCGTTGCACAGATAGCTCTCGAAGAAGGGCGTCCGGAACTCGGCCATCCAGGCGCGGTAGAGCCGTGCGGGCTGTGCCGACAGGATGTCGCGCCGGAAGGCCCGCAGATGCCCCCAGAGCGACACCCTCTCCGCCCGCGGTTCCGGCTTGGGCGGGGTCATGCAACGTCCCGGAACGGCGACAGCGGCGTGGCGATCCGGCTGGCCGAGGGCTTCCGGCCCCGGAACCGCTCGGCCAGCGTCAAGGGCCCCGCCGTGATGCGGAAATAGTCGTAGTCCCCGGGCCGGTCGAAGGCGCAGAGATACTGGAAATGCAGCCGGAAATACCGCCGCCGCAGCGCCCGCCAGCGTTCCGGGCTCAGCGTCTGCGTGAAGGCCGCCGACAGGATCAGCGGCCAGCGCTGGCCCGGCGGAGCGACCCCGCTGACCGCCACCGGGTCGCACAGCGCAAAGCTGCACCCGTCGCCGGGGGCCGAGACGTCCACCCAGGTCACCTCCTCGCGCGTGGACAGATAGGCCAGGTCCCCCCGCAGCCGCGCGGCGCCCGGCAGGAAGGACACCATCGGCACCGCATGGCCCAGGCTCAGGAAGCCCAGCGCCGGCCGGTCCGCAACGCCCTCGCGAATCAGATCGGCCAGCACCGAAACCCCCAGATGCACGCCCGAGGAATGGCCGACCACCAGCACCTCGTCCACGCCCGAGGCCAAGGCCGCCCGCACCCGGCCGCGGAACTGCGCCAGCCGCGCCTCCAGTGCCGGCGGATAGGCGCCGTCCGCGATGGTGGTATAGGCATAGTCATGCATCAGGTAATAGACGAAAAGCCGCCGATCCAGCCGGCGAAAGCCCGCCAGAACCGCCCAGACCGCCCCCGCCGCAAGCAGCCAGCCCAGGCCCCACGGCAGGCCGGAGGTCGCCCGCAGCAGCAGCGCGCCCAGGGCCAGCGCCACCAGCCCCTGCAAGACCAGCAGCACCGCCGGATAAAGCGCGGCGATCATCGGCCCCTTGCGCAGCCGGATCAGCCGGAACAGCGCGCCCGAACGCAGGTAAAGCCAGGCCGTCCGGACCAGCTGCGCATAGGTCCCGGCGATGCCCCGGCCCATCGAGGCCCTGACCAGATCGGACCAGACCAGCACCTCGACCGCCGCCTCGACCTCGCGCCCGTCGATCCGCGCGTGCACCTGCCAGCCGTAACCCTCGCCCTGGCCCGGAGCGACCGACAGCTCATGGCCCGAGATCACCGCCTGCGCGGCGCCCTCGGTCCGGTACAGCTCGCGATAGCGGCGCGGCGGGAAGGGGTCGTAGCCGGGAATGTACAGCACCCGACGCCGGAAGACGCCCGTCCCGGTCCCGCCCGCCCCGTCGCCCGCCCTGTTGCCCGCTGCTGCCACGCCCATCCCGCCAGTCTGCCCGGCCTACCTTAACGGCTGGCAAGCCAGAGGAAAGGCTCCGATCCGGCGATCAGCCCGGCAGGGGCAGTCCAAGGACCTCGTAGGTCTCCAGCATCCAGTAGCTGAAATCGGTGAAGGCGCCGGTCAGCAGCGCCAGCCCGACAACGACGAGAAGCCCGCCCATCAACCGCTCGATCAGCTTCATGTGGCGCTTCAGCCTTGCCATCAGGGCCATTGATTTCTCGATGAAAGCGGCCGCCAACAGGAAGGGCAGCCCCAGCCCCAGGGCATAGACGCCCAGTAGAAGCGTCCCGCGCGGCATGCTGCCTTCCTGCGCCGCCAGCGACAGGATCGCCCCCAGTTGCGGCCCGATGCAGGGCGTCCAGCCGAAGGCGAAGGCAAGGCCCAGCACATAGGCGCCAAAGGCCGACCCGCCGCGGTCGCCCGCATCCATCCGCATCTCGCGGTCCAGGATCGGGATGCGGAACAGGCCCAGGAAGTGCAGCCCGAAGATGATGATCATCACGCCCGAGATGCGCGCCAGAAGCTGCTGGTTCTGCAACACGAAACTGCCGAAGGCCGAGGCGGTGAACCCCAGCAGCAGGAAGATCGTCGAAAGCCCCATGACGAAGAACAGCGCCGGCAGGATCACCCGGTGCCGGTCCACCCCGTCGCGCATGTCGCCGACCGAGATGCCCCCCATATAAGCCAGATAGGGCGGCACGATGGGCAGGACGCAAGGCGACAGGAAGGACAGGACGCCCGCCGCCAGCGCGACCAGCATCGCGGGCAGAAGGGCAGCGTCAATGATCTCGATTCCGAACATGTCCCGCCCGGGATAGCCGCTTTCGCCGCCCCCGTCACCGGGTCAGCCCGTCACATGCGCGTGGCTGGTCTGTAACCTTGCCTCGCCGCCCCGCGCCGGCTACACCGCCCGCATGCCGGACTGGGACGAGATGGTGGATTGCGAGGGGCTGCTTTGCCCCCTGCCCGTGCTGCGGGCGCGCAAGCGGCTGATAGCGCTGGCCGCCGGTCGCGTGCTCTGCGTCCGCGCGACCGATGCGATGGCCGCGGTCGACCTGCCGCATTTCTGCGCCGAGGCCGGTCACAGCTATCTCGGCAGCCGGGCCGAAGGCGCGGTCACCCTGCACCTGATCCGCAAGGGCTGACCGGGCGCGGATGCCTCCCCGACGCGGGGTCGCACCCACGACGCGGAGACGAAGTCGGACGAGGCGCTGTCCTCAGCGCCCCAGCGACCACCAGCCCTTGCGCTTGGGCCTGGCGGGTTCCTCCGCTTCCGGGGCCGGGGTCTCGGCTTCGGCCGGATCCGGGATCACCGTCTCGGCCACCGCCACCAGACCGGGATCGGGGGCCAGCGCCGGGGCTGCCGCGGGCGCGGCCGCCTGGGGCGCAGGAGCGGGCTCAGTCGCGGGCTCCGCTGCCGCCTTCGTGCGTGCCCGCGCCTTGGGCTTCACCGCTTCCTCGGCCGGCGCAGCCTGCGCTTCGGCCGGGCTGGCCGCCTTGGCCCGACTGGTCCGCTTCTTCGGCGCAGGCGTCGCCTCGGGCGCGGCCGCCACTGCCGTCACCTCGGGCTCGGCTGCCGGCTCTGTCATGGATCCGGCCACGGGCTCCGCAGGGGATCCGGCGTCTGGCGCCGTTTCCACTGCCACCGCCTCGGCCTTCGTCCCGCGCGGCTTGCGGGTCCGCTTCGGCTTGGCCGCTGGGCTCGCCTCGAGGGCCGGGGCCGGTTCGGACCCGGCTTCCACGGCGGCGCCCTCCGCGGTGGCCTCGGGCGAAGCGTCCGGGATCGCGTCGACCCCCTTCTCGACCCCCTCCTCGTCGCCAGCCTCGTCGCCAGCCTCGCCGCCTTCGGTCATCGCCGCGCCGGCCTCGCGCTGGCCGCCGCGCCGGCGCCGGCGCCGCCGGCGCTTCTTGCGTCCCGGCTGGCCGTCGCCCTCTCCCGTCGCCGCGGGCGGCTGCGCTCCGGTCGCGGCTTCCGCCTCCTCGGCCTCCTCCTCGACCAGATCCTCGACGATATCCGCGTCGTCCTCTTCCTCCACCGGAGCGCCCATCAGCCCGGCATGGCCCGACACGACCGGACCCTCCGGCACCGCCCGGATCGCGGTCTTGAACTTCTCGATGGAATAATCGGGCGACACCATCATCGGGTCCGCCTCGATCCGCACCGCCATGCCATAGCGCGCCTCGATCAGCGCCACATGCTCCCGCTTGGCGTTGAAGAGGTAGTTCACGATCCCCACCGGCGCCTTCAAGAGCACCTCCTTCGACCGCTTCCGCGTCCCTTCCTCCTCCAGCGCGCGCAGAACCTGCAACGCCATCGAATCGTCCGACCGGATCAACCCCGTGCCATGGCAATGCGGGCAGGGCTGGGTCGTCGATTCCAGCATCCCCGGGCGCAGGCGCTGCCGGCTCATCTCCAGAAGGCCGAAGCCCGAGATCCGCCCCACCTGGATGCGCGCGCGGTCCGTCTTCAGCTTGTCCTTCAGACGCTTCTCGACCGCGGCATTGTTCTTGCGCTCTTCCATGTCGATGAAGTCGATGACGATCAGCCCCGCCAGGTCGCGCAGGCGCAGCTGGCGCGCGATCTCCTCGGCGGCTTCCAGGTTCGTCTTCAGCGCCGTCTCCTCGATGGACCCTTCCTTGGTGGCGCGGCCCGAGTTCACGTCGATCGCCACCAGCGCCTCGGTCACGCCGATCACGATGTAGCCACCGGATTTCAGCTGCACGACCGGGTTGAACATGCTGGCCAGATAGCCCTCGACCCCGTATCTCGCGAACAGCGGCACCGGGTCCTGATAGCGGACGACCTGCTTTGCATGGCTCGGCATGATCATCCGCATGAAGTCCTTGGCGGTGCGATAGCCTGCCTCGCCCTCGACCAGCACCTCGTCGATCTCGCGGCTGTAAAGATCCCGGATCGACCGCTTGATGAGATCGCCTTCCTCGTAGATCTTGGCCGGAGCGATCGACTTCAGCGTCAGCTCGCGGATCTGCTCCCACAGCCGCATCAGATATTCGTAGTCGCGCTTGATCTCGGGCTTGGTGCGCTTGGCCCCCGCCGTGCGCACGATCAGGCCCGCGCCTTCCGGCACCTCCAGCTCGTTCGCGATCTCCTTCAGCTTCTTGCGGTCCACCGCATTGGTGATCTTGCGGGAAATCCCGCCGCCCCGCGCCGTGTTCGGCATCAGCACGCAATAGCGGCCCGCAAGGCTCAGATAGGTGGTCAGCGCCGCGCCCTTGTTGCCGCGTTCCTCCTTGACCACCTGGACCAGCATGATCTGCCGGACCTTGATGACTTCCTGGATCTTGTAGCGCCGGGCACGCGGACGGCGCGGAGCGGCAATCTCCTCGGCCAGATCCTCCTCGGCGATCGATTCGATCTCGTCGTCGGTGTCACTGGCATGGTCCACCGCACGGTAATGCCCGTCAGAACCGTTTTCGACCGACTCGTTGTGGTGGTCGTGATCGTGGTGGTCATGGTCCTGATCTTCGGGGGCATCCATCTGCCCCGCTTCGGCAGCCTGCACCAGCGGCCCGTCGGCAACCTCGTCCTCGCCCAGATCGACCACATCCATCCCGGACGGGCCCTCGGTCACCATATCGTCCGACTTCACCTGCTCGGCCCTGGCCGCAGGCCGCGGCGGGCGCCGGCGCGAACGACGGTTGTCCTCTTCCTCCTCGGCCCGCGCCATCGCCCGCTCTTCCTCAAGCAGGGCTTTCCGGTCGGCCACCGGGATCTGATAGTAATCGGGGTGGATTTCGGCAAAGGCCAGGAACCCGTGGCGATTGCCGCCATATTCCACGAAGGCCGCCTGCAGCGAGGGTTCGACCCGCGTCACCTTGGCCAGGTAGATGTTCCCGGCCAGCTGGCGCTTGTTCACGGTCTCGAAGTCGAACTCTTCGACCTTGTTTCCGTCAACCACGACCACCCGGGTTTCCTCGGGATGGGTGGCATCGATAAGCATTTTCTTTGACATGTTGGTCCACTGCGCCCCGGGCGCAACGGGTCGTCCGGCGGGCCGGACGGAAGGTCGATACGGGCGGGGCGGCTTGTCTGGGCGCGGGCAGCGGGCACATGCAGCGGTCTGCGACCCGTGGGGTCGTCTGATCCGTTGCGCAAGATACTCACACGCCTCATCGCGGTTGCAACTGAAAGGCCTTTCGGGCCATTCACCTAATTCAGCCAACAAATCCAAAGACTTGCGGGCAAAGTGCACGGCCTTGCGACCGATCCGGCTCCTCTGAGGGGACACGAATTTCACGCGCCCGGGCCCCAAGGGAGAGAATTCTTCGGGCAGCGGACTGCCTCTGGCCGACCCTATGGGCAAGCCGCAGGAAGGGCAATGGCGAATTTCACGGCCCTGTCACAGGCGTGTTTCGGGCACTCGATGACCCTGACGCCACCGGCAGACCGACTCCGGCTCGCCCGGTTCCGTCGGGCAGATCGCCCGCATCGCCGCCTCGGTCCCGACGGCACCATCGTCGGCCCGGGTCGTGTTGCGCGGGGCCAGCGGGATGGCAAGCGCCCGGTCCCATGTCGTGCAGCCGGGGATTCGCGCGCAAGCCCGCCTCGACCGCGTGCAGTTTCCAGGCCAGCCCGCCCTGCAAGGCAAGCGGCACGCCCAGAGTCAGCACCAGCCCTGCCCCGATCCACCGGTTCCGCACCTTGCCACCCCTGCGAGTCCTCCGCCGAGAAAGCCATGCAACGCGGGCCTGAGGCAAGTCCGGCTTCGCCGTTCAAGGGCCGGAAGGGGCCACGCAGAGCCACCCCTCAGGCGCGGGCAAATCCTGACGCAACCCTGATGCCCACAGCCAAGCCCTTGTTTTCACTGGCCGCGAAGACCTACCCACGCGTGGGAAGCTACGGGGTCAGACATAGTCGCTCCGGCTCAGCCCGTACTTGGCCATCTTCTCGTTCAGCGTCCGGCGCGGCAGGCACAGCTCCTCCATCACCGCCACGATCGACCCCTTGTGCCGCCGCATCGTGTTGTCGATCAGCATCCGCTCGAAGGCCTCGACATAGTCTTTCAACGGCTTGCCTTCCGTTGTCAGCGCCGGCCCCGAAGCCTCGTTCTCGGCCATGAGGAGACTGGCAATCGACCCCGACCCCCGCCGGTTCTGCAACACCGCCCGTTCCGCGATGTTGACCAGCTGCCGCACATTCCCCGGCCAGGGCGCCTGCAACAGCTGCGCGGCCTCCTGCGCCGTCACCTGCGGAGCCTCGCAGCCGTATTCCTCGGCGAACTGCTCCGACAGGCGGTTGAACAGTTGCAGGATATCCTCGCCCCGCGTCCGAAGCGGGGGCAGCAGGATCGTCATCGCCCCCAGACGGTAATAGAGGTCCGGCCGCAGCGACTGCTCCAGCGTGGTGTCCGGGGCATGGCTGTTGCAGATCGCGATGATCCGGGTTTCCGGCGGCGTGCCCTGATCGTTGATGAAGGTCAGCAGCCGCGCCTGCAACGCGGACGGCATCGCCTCGATGTCCTCCAGGCACAGCGTGCCCCCCCGCGCTTCCTCGACCAGGGGCAGCGCGCCATCCTCTGCCGGCCCGAACAGCCGCGCGGCCAGCTTGTCCTCGGACCAGGCCGCGCAGGAGATCGCCACGAACTTCTTCGACGCCCGCGGCCCCACCGCGTGCAGGGCATGGGCGACCAGCGTCTTGCCCGTCCCCGTCTCGCCGTCGATCAGGACGTGGCTGTCCGCCTGCCCCAGATCAAGGATATCCTCGCGCAGCCGCTCCATCGCGGGTGACGAGCCGATCAGCTTCTTGATGATGGTCGAGCCGTCCGCCAGTTCCTTGCGCAGCGCCCGGTTGTCCAGCGTCATCCGCCGCGCCTGCGTGGCCTTCTTCGCAAGCTCGGTCATCCGGTCGGGGTTGAACGGCTTTTCCAGAAAGTCGAACGCCCCCACCCGCATCGCCTCGACCGCCATCGGCACGTCGCCGTGGCCGGTGATCATGATGACCGGCAGCCCCGAATCCTGCCCCATCAGCCGCTTCAGGAAGGCCATCCCGTCCATCCCCGGCATCTTGATGTCGCTGACCACCACACCTTGGAAATCCGGCCCGATCGCCTTCAGCGCGTCCTCGGCGCTGGCATAGGTTTCGGTGTCGAACCCCGACAGCGCCAGCCACTGGCTGATCGACTGCCGCATGTCGGCCTCGTCATCGACGATTGCCACCTTCATTGCGCGGGCCATTGGGACCTCTTCATCTTCATTCTGCTGCTTCCTGTCTGTTGCCAAGGATCGGCAACTGCATCTCGAACACCGCGCCGCCCCCGTCGCCGTTCCGCGCGGTCAGACGGCCGCCCAGATCGGTGACGATGCCGCTGGAGATCGCAAGGCCAAGCCCCACGCCCTCGCCCGGTTTCTTCGTCGTGTAGAAGGGCTCGAACAGGTTCTCGAGATCGGTGATCCCGTGACCGTTGTCGCGCACCGTCAGAGTCGCGGTCTCGCCCGCCGACAGAAGGATGTCGATCTGCGGATCCTTGATGTCTTTCGTGGCGTCCAGCGCGTTGCGCAGAAGATTGATGATCACCTGCTCCAGCCGCAGCCGGTCGGCCATCACCATCACCGGCTGGCGCGGAATGCCCCGGCTGATCTTCACCACGCGCGCCTTCAGCTGCGGCTCCATCATCGCCAGCGCCGAAGAGACGCAAGCCCGAAGATCAACCTCTTCAAAGGCTTCGCCGCCTTTCCTTGCATAAGACTTCAACTGCCGCGTGATCGCGCCCATCCGTTCGATCAAATCATCGACCCGCTGGAACGACGACAGGGCCTCGTCCAGCCGCTTGCGCTGCAACAACAGCCGCGCCCCGGCAAGATAGGTCTTCATCGCGGCCAGAGGCTGGTTCAGCTCGTGGCTGACCGCCGCCGACATCTCGCCCAGGGCCGCCAGTTTAGACGATTGCACCAGGGTCAGCTCCGCGACCTCCAGGTCCTTCTTCACCTTCTCCCGCTCGGCAATCGCGCGTTGCAACCGCGCGTTCAGCAGCCGCAGTTCCGCCGATTCCCGCTGGAAGGTCACCGACCGCGACCAGGCGCGGCGCGACAGGAGATAGAAGGTGAAGGCCATGAGGATCGCGAACCCCATGATCTCCAGCGCCAGAATCCCGTTCACCTGTTCGCGCACCGAGCCATAGGCGGTGAAGGTGGCGATCTTCCAGCCCCGGAACGGCACGCGCGCCTCGGTGCGCATCACCGCCTCGCCCCGGACATAGGCGTCCGGCGGCTCCTGCGCCCATTCCGCCGTGGCCCGCAGCGCCCGCGCGATGGCCGAGGGCGGGTCGCGCAGGGCCAGCGCCTCGGCCTTGGGCAGGCCGCGCCAGCGCGGCTCGGTGGACAGCATCACGATGCCTTCGCTGTCCGTCACCATCACCGCATCCTGCAACCCGGCCCAGGCGCGTTCGTATTTCATCAGATCGACCGAGACGACGATCACCCCCAGCAGCCGCGCATCCGAGATGATGGCGCGCGAATACAGGAAATCGAACCCGCCCGCCTCGCGCTTGACCGGGGTGAAGATCGTGTCCTTCGCCCGCTGCGCCGCCACGAAATAGGCGGCGTTGCGCAGGTTCGTGCCCAGCACGTTGCGGTTCGTCGCCCCCACAACCCGGCCGGACGCATCGACCAGCCGGATCGAGGCCACGCCCAGCTCCGCCTGCAACGCAATCAGCTTGGCCGAGGTAGAGGCGAAAATCCCCGCCTTCAGAGCCGAGATCAGGTCCGGGTCGTTCGACAACAGCAGCGGCACCACCGAGGTCCGCTGCAACTCGGCCATCAGGTTCCCGGTATACAGCGCCAGCCGCACCTCGGCACGGCTGCGGGTGTCGGCGGTGTAGCGGTCGGTCAGCAGCCGGTTCGACACCAGCACCACCACCACCGCCAGCACCACCAGGAGCCCCACAGCCAGCTTGGCACGCCAGGGCAGGCCCGGCGCAGAGGCGGAGATCGTGCTGGTTTCGGTTGCGGTCATGGACCAAGACTAGGCCCCGCCCCGCGCGGTCTCAAGCCGAAGGGGCTCAGGCCAGCGCCATCCCGCGCATCAGCGAGGCGAACAGCCCGCGCCCGTCCGCGCTGCCCAGCGCGGGTTCGGTTGCGCGTTCGGGATGCGGCATCATTCCCAGCACCCGGCGGTTTTCCGACAGGACGCCTGCGATGTCGCCCATGCTGCCGTTGGGGTTCTCGGCATAGGTGAAGGCGATGCGGTCCTCGCCCCGCAACCGGGCAAGGCCCTCGGCATCGATGGTATAGTTGCCGTCGTGGTGGGCGACGGGGATCCGGATCTCCTGCCCTCTGGCATAGGCGCTGGTGAAGTCGGATTGCGCGGTCGCGACCCGCAGCGTCACCGTGCGGCAGACGAATCTCAGCCCGGCGTTGCGCATCAGAACGCCCGGCAGCAGGCCCATTTCGGTCAGGACCTGAAACCCGTTGCAGATGCCAAGCACATAGCCGCCCCGGTCTGCATGAGAGCGGATTGCGGCGCTGATCGGCGACTGCGCCGCGATCGCCCCGCAGCGCAGATAGTCGCCAAAGCTGAACCCGCCCGGCACGCCGACCACATCCACGCCGTCGGGCAGCGCGTTGTCCTTGTGCCAGACCCGCTGCACCTCGAACCCCGCCGCCGCGAAGGCCACGGCCAGATCGCGGTCGCAGTTCGACCCGGGGAAGGTGACGACAGCGGCTTTCATCGGGCTCTCCCTTGGCTGGATGCCGTCTGATAGCCCAGCTTGCCGCCAAGGGCCAGAGCCCGCGCGCCGGCCGCCGGGCGATCGCCGACCGGCCTGCGCCCCAGCCTGCGCCCCAGAGGGGCTCAGTAATAGGGGTGCGGATGGCGGAACAGACCGCGGTCGATCTCGCGCTCGCGGCGTTCAAGGTCGATCCGCGAGACGGCGCCTTCAAGATAGGCAAGCTCGCGCCTCGTCAGGGCGCCGGGGGCCTGGGTCGGGAACAGGGTTTTCAACAGGTTGAACATGGTGCTGCCCTTTCTTCTTGCCCGGAAGATAGGTCGCCGCAGCGCAGCGATGAAGCGTCAGACCGGAAATCCCGCCATGCACCATGCGCATGGGTTGTCACGGAAATGCCGCATCTCGCGGCAAGGCGCCTAGCCGGCCAGCAGGGCCCGCGCCGCCGCCCGCGCGGCCTCGGTCACGGTGTCGCCGGCCAGCATCCGGGCGATCTCCTCGACCCGCTCGGCTGCGTCGAGGCCGGTCACGCTGGACAGGGTCTGCCCCCCCGCGACCCGCTTTTCCACCCGCCAGTGCCGCGCCCCGAAGGCCGCCACCTGCGGCGAATGGGTCACCACCAGCACCTGCGCCCCCTGCGCCAGCGCCTTCAGCCGCCGCCCCACCGCATCGGCCGTCGCCCCGCCCACGCCGCGGTCGATCTCGTCGAAGATCAGCGTCAGGCCGGGGGATTCTCCGGTCAGGCAGACCTTCAGCGCCAGCAGGAAGCGGCTCAGTTCCCCGCCCGAGGCGATGCGGTTGAGCGGCCCCGCCGGCGCGCCCGGGTTGGTCGCGACCGTGAAGGTCACGGCATCCACGCCCTCGGGTCCCGGCTCTCCTGCCGTCACTTCGGTGGCAAAGACCGCGCGCTCCATTTTCAGGGGCACCAGTTCCGCCGCCATCGCCGCATCCAGACGCCTGGCCGCCGCCTGCCGTGCCGCCGTCACCCGCGCCGCCTCGGCGGCATAGGCGGCCTCGGCCTCGGCCAGGGCCTTTCCCAGCCGCGCCATCCCCGCCGCGCCGCCGTCGATGGCCGCCAGCCGCGTCCGCAGCCCCTCGGCAAAGCTGCCCAGATCGTCCGGCAAGACCCCGTGCTTGCGCGCCAGGGCCCGGATCGCGAACAGCCGCTCTTCCACCCGCTCCAGCTCTGCGGGATCGAAGTCCAGGGCCTCCAGCGCCCGCTCCACCCCGGCCTGAGCCTCCCCCAGCTCGATCAGCGCCCGGTTCAGCGCCTCCATCGGTGCGTCCAGCCTTCCCTCGGCCCTGTCCGCCGCCCCGTCCAGCCAGCGCAGCGCGTCGCGCATCCGGCCCTCGGCGCCCTCGTCCGACAGGGCCGCCAGCGCCCTGGCCACATCCTCGCGGATGCGCCCCGCGCCCTGCATCATCCGGCGCCGGGCATCCAGCGCCTCGTCCTCGCCGGGCCGAGGGTCCAGCCTGTCCAGTTCCGCGACCGCATGGCGCAGAAAGTCCTCCTCGGCCGCCGCCCGCGCCAGGGCGGCCTCGGCCTCGGCCAGTTCCGCCCGCGCGGCGCGCTGCGCAGCCCAGGCCGCGCGCAGCGGCGCAAGATCCAGCCCGGCATAGGCATCCAGCAGCGCCCGGTGCCCGCGCGGGTTCAGCAGCCCGCGGTCATCCTGCTGACCATGCAGTTCAACCAGCGTGTCGGACAGGTCGCGCAGCACCTCGCCGCTGACGCGACGGTCATTGACCCAGGCCGTCTTGCGCCCGTCCGCGGCATTGACCCGGCGCAGGATCAGATCGTCCCCGGCCTCGATCCCGGCCTCTGCCAGCACCGCCTGCGCGGCATGTCCCGCGGGCAGGTCGAACACCGCCGTCACCTCGCCCTGGGTCGCGCCCTGCCGCACCAGCTCCGCCCGGCCCCGCCAACCAAGCACGAAGCCCAGGGCGTCCAGCAGGATCGACTTGCCCGCCCCGGTCTCGCCGGTCAGCACGTTCAGCCCCGGGCCGAGATCAAGGCTCAGCCGGTCGATGATCAGCACATCGCGGATGTCCAGGCACCGCAGCATGGTCAGCCGCAGGGTGCGCAGCAGCGCACCATCCTCACAACCACTCGCCGCGCACCATCTGGCGGTAGATCGTGCGCAGCCATCCCTCGCCACGGGCCTCCGGCGACAGGCCCTTGCCCTTCAGCAGGCGGAAGCTGTCCTCATAGAACGGCGAGGACTGGTAGTTGTAGCCCAGAATCGCCGCCGCCGTCTGTGCCTCGTCGGTCAGGCCCAGCGCCAGATAGGCCTCGACCAGCCGGTGCAGGGCCTCGGCGGTGTGGCTGGTGGTCTGGAAATCGGCAACCACGGTGCGGAAGCGGTTGATCGCCGCGGCATAGTGCCGCCGCTTCAGGTAATAGCGCCCGACTTCCATCTCCTTCGCGGCCAGCTGGTCGAAGGCCAGTTCGAACTTCAGCATCGCCGAGCGGGCATATTCGCTGTCGGGATAGGTCTCGATCACGTCGCGCATGCCCTTCAATGCCTGGAAGGTCACGCCCTGGTCGCGGCCCACGTCGTCGATCTGGTCGTAATAGGACAGCGCCATCAGATACAGCGCATAGGGCGCGTCCTCGTCGCCGGGGTAGAAGTCCAGGAACCGTTGCGCCGCATCGCGCGCCTCGGGGTACTGCCTGGCCTTGTGATGGGTGAAGGCCTGCATGATCAGCGCGCGCTTGGCGAATTCGGTATAGGGATACAGCCGCTCGACTTCCTGGAAATAGATCAGCGCATCCTTCGGACGCTTGCCGGTCGCCAGCTCCAGCTCGCCCTTCTTGTAGATCTCTTCCGCCGTGTAGCTTTCCAGCGGGCGCTCCTTGGCGCCGCCCGCACAGCCGCTCAGCAGTGCGACCAGAAGCGCCGTCTTTAGGAACCCCTGGCCGGGCCTTCTGCCTGACATTCTTCGCCTATCCAACCTCAGCCCGGGCAGCCTGCCCTGTTCTCGGCTCGTGTGTTCGGCCCGTCCTAGCACAGAAAAATCCGGCGCGCAAAACGCCTTTCTCGTGGCTGTGAAGGTTCAGCCGGCGGCGTTGCGCGCGGGCAAATCGCCCAGGTGAACGCCGACGCCGGGAAGCTTTCCCAGCGTTCCCGGCCCGCAATCGACGATCTCGTAAGCCGAGGGAGTCGCAAACAGCGCCCGCAGCAGCCGGTTGGTCAGCGCATGGCCCGCCCGGTTGCCGACATAGCGGCCCAGGATCGGCCCGCCGGCCAGCGACAGGTCGCCCAGCGCATCCAGCATCTTGTGGCGCACGGGTTCGTCGGCATGGCGCAACCCGCCCGGAGAAAGCACCTTGTCCCCGGCGAAGACCACCGCATTCTCCAGCGTGCCGCCCAGCGCCAGGCCGCCGGCCCGCATCGCATCGACGTCGGACTGGCGGCAGAAGGTGCGGCTGTCGGACAACTCGCGCACGAAGGCACCGTTGGCCATGTTCAGCCGGCGTTCCTGCACCCCGATGGCCGCATCCTCGAACTCGATGCGGAAGTCGATCTCCAGCATGTCGGCCGGCTCCAGCCGCGCCATCGCCGCGCCATCGCGCACCTCGACCGGCTCCCGCACGCGCACCGCGCGCACCGGCTGGTCCTGTTCCTCCAGCCCCGCCGCCATGAAGCCTGCGATGAACGGCGCGGCCGAGCCGTCGAGGATCGGCACTTCCGGTCCGTCGATCTCGACCAGCGCGTTGTTGATCGCCATTCCGGCAAGCGCGGCCATCAGGTGTTCGATGGTCGAAACCGAGACACCGTCGCCGTTCTCGACGACGGTGCACAGCCGCGACGGCGTGACCGCATCCCAGCGCGCCGGGACCAGCGGGTCGCGGTCTGCGACATCGGTGCGGCAGAACCAGATCCCGTGATCGGCCGGGGCAGGACGCACGACCATCCGCACGGGACGTCCGCCATGCAGACCAAAGCCGGCAAAGTCCGCAGGGGATTTCAGGGTGTTCTGCACGTCTCGCTCAACCTCGTCTGCGGCGGGTGCGTCTCCCGCCTGCTCTTGCACGTTAGCTATTCGGTAAGGTCCGCGATCTCAACTCACTCTTTGTGACGGTATGTGTCAGGCGGGAAATGTCCGGCAAGTCCTTGCCGAAAAACGGAAAAGGCCCGGTTTCCCGGGCCAGTGTCCGCAGATGTGCCGCGTTCTTTTCAGTTGGCCTGGCGGCGCAGGAAGGCGGGAATCTCGATCCGGTCCTGGTCAGAGCCCATGTCGTGATCGTCGTCGTACGAGGTCACCGGCGGCTGCATCCGGCTTGCCGGCGCGGTGGCGGTGCCCGCCTCGAGGTGCCCGGCCATGCGGTTGATCAGCGTTCCGATGCCGAAGCGCGGCTTCGCTGGCGAGGCCGCTGGCGCCGGGGCGGGCGCGGCGGCGACCGGCGTCGGACGGCCCGGCTTGGCCGCGGCGCCGCCGGGGCGGCTGACCGCCGCCTGAAGCCGCGCCAGCGCCTCGGGCGAGGGCTGTCCGGCCGTCCGCGGACGGGGTGCGACGAAGGAACCCGGATCCGCCTCGATCGCGGCGGGGGCCGAACGGACCAGCGTCGGCTGCGCCGGGGTCTGCGGACGATAGGCCGGCGGCGGCAGGTCGTCCTCGACGGCCATCGCGTCGGCCTCCATGTCGGCCTTCGAGGCCGCCGCGTCGAAGACGGCATCCGCGACGACGGCGACGTCCTCTTCGAAGATGTTGCGCTCTTCCATCGCCGGCTCGGCCATCGGCGCCGGGGCTGCGGCGCGCGGGGCTTCCGGTTCCCTGGTCGGCGTCACGGACAGCGGCCGCTCCATCGTGCGCCGCGCCACCGGGGGTTCGGCCTTGTTCGCCGCCGAGGCGTCGATGCCGGTCGCCACGACCGACACCCGGATGCGGCCTTCCATCGCGGTGTCCAAGGTGGAGCCGACGATGATGTTGGCCTCGGGGTCCACCTTCTCGCGGATGATGTTCGCGGCCTCGTCCAGCTCGAACAGCGTCAGGTCATGCCCGCCGGTGATGTTGATCAGCACACCCTTCGCGCCGTTCAGGCTGATCTCGTCCAGAAGCGGGTTGGCGATCGCCTTCTCGGCCGCCTGCACCGCGCGATCCTCGCCCGTGGCCTCGCCCGTGCCCATCATTGCCTTGCCCATCTCGTCCATCACCGCGCGCACGTCGGCGAAGTCCAGGTTGATGAGCCCCGGCCGCACCATCAGGTCGGTCACGCCCTTGACGCCCTGATAGAGGACGTCGTCCGCCATCGCGAAGGCTTCGGTGAAGGTGGTGCGCTCGTTGGCCAGCCGGAACAGGTTCTGGTTCGGGATGATGATCAGCGTATCGACGACCTTTTGCAGCGCCTCGATGCCTTCCTCGGCCTGACGCATCCGCTTGGCGCCCTCGAACTGGAAGGGTTTGGTCACCACGCCCACGGTCAGCACGCCCAGCTCCCGCGCCGCCTGCGCGATGATCGGCGCCGCACCCGTGCCGGTGCCACCGCCCATGCCCGCGGTGATGAAGCACATATGCGCCCCCGCCAGGTGATCGACGATCTCCTCGATCGTCTCCTCGGCCGCCGCCGCCCCGACCGAGGGCCGGGCACCCGCCCCAAGACCTTCCGTCGCCTTGACACCCATCTGGATCCGCGCGCCTGCCCGGCTTTGCTGCAAGGCCTGCGCATCGGTGTTGGCCACGACGAACTCGACGCCTTCCAGCGCCTTGTCGATCATGTTGTTCACCGCATTGCCGCCCGCACCGCCCACACCGAACACGGTGATGCGCGGCTTCAGCTCTTCACGCTCGGAAGTCATCGTCAGATTGAGTGCCATGGGTTTGCCTGTCCCTTTGTCCGCCGCCTGTTTCCGGTCCTTTCCGCGCAGATTGCCCTGCGGAAGGCCGACTTATCCCCGATTCTATCCACAACGTTGCAGGACGTCACGCGAAAACTCGCGCAAGACCACGAAATATGGGGGCCAAAGGCCCGTTATCAGCGGCATTTCGCCCTTCACGCGTGGATATTGCGGTCACCAGTTGTCCTTGAACCATTTGACGGCCCGCCGCAGCGACCGCACCGGGTAGCGCTCGGCCGGAACCTCGAAGTCCCACCATTCGTCCTGGGGATGCGCAGCGAACAGGCACAGACCGACCGCGCTGGCAAAGGCCGCCCCGGTCGCGGCCTGCGGCAGGCCCTGCACCCGCAGCGGACGCCCCAGCCGGACACGCTGCCCCAGCACCCGCGTCGCGATGCCGTCAAGCCCCGGAATCTGGCTGCCGCCACCGGTCAGCACGATCTGCTGGCTGGGCAAGCTGTCAAAGCCCGCCGCGTCCAGCGTGGCGCGGACTTCCTCCAGGATCTCCTCGACACGCGGCCGCATGATGCCGATCAGCTCGGTCCGGCTGATCTGGCGGCGGTCCTTCTCCCAATCGCCGCTGTCGCCGCCGATGTCGATCATCTCGCGGTCGTCCATGCCGGTGGCGTACAGCCCGCCATGGCGCGTCTTGATCCGCTCGGCCACCGACATCGGGATCTGCAAGCCCTTGGAAATGTCGCTCGTCACATGATCCCCGCCCATCCGCACGCTGTCGGCATAGATCATGTGCTTCTTCATGAAGATCGAGATGCCGGTCGCGCCCCCGCCCATGTCGATGCAGGCGGCGCCCAGTTCCTGCTCGTCCTCGACCAGGCTGGAAATGCCAGAGACATAGGCCGATGAGGCCAGCCCCGCCAGTTCCAGATCGCAGCGCTTGATGCAGTAAAGCAGGTTCTGGATCACGTCGCCGTCCACCGACAGAAGGTGCATGTCCACCGCCAGCCGATGCCCGATCTGCCCGCGCGGATCGGCCAGTCCGGTGCGGTGATCCAGCGCGAAGTTGACCGGCTGGGCGTGCAGCACCTCGCGGCCCTGCCCCAGGTCCGGCACCTCGCAGGCGGCCAGCACCCGGCTCACGTCCTGTTCCGTCACCACGCTGTCCTGAAGGTCCAGCTCGCCCGCCAGCCCATAGCTGCGCGGCTCGGCGCCCGAGAAGCAGGCGATCACATGATCGACCCGCACATTCGCCATCTTCTGCGCCGCCTGCACCGCGGTGCGGATCGCGCGCTCGGTCTCGTTCATCACCGCGATCTCGCCGAAGCGCACGCCCCGGCTGCGGGTGGTGGCCGCACCGATCACCCGGAACTGGCTCTGCCCCGCCATCGGCCCCACGCCGTCCTGTTCGCGCAACTTGTCCGGCCCGTCGAAGCGCAGGACCAGACAGGCGATCTTCGAGGTGCCCACGTCCAGAATGGCGATCACGCCGCGTTGCATGGCCGCTTTCCGCATGTTCCGCATGGCGCGCTGGGAAGTATAGAGATCGGTCACAGTTCGTTCTCCACGGTTTCTAGGCCTTGCGCGCGGCGGACCTCGGCAAGGGCATTGGGGGTCAGGCGAAGGGTGGGGCGGTGGTCGGACCGCAGGTCCACGGTCAGGATGTCGCGGTTCATCAGGTCCTGGGCCTGGTCCAGCGCCAGCAGGCGCTCCAGCGCCTGGACCGGATTGGTCTCGGGCAGAAGGATGCGCTGGTTGCGGTCCAGCACCATGTCCCAGCGGCGCTCGCCCATGCGGACCAGCCCGCGCAGGCGCGGGATCAGCGGCCCGGCGGCGGCGATCAGCTCCAGAGCCTCGGGGGTGGCGCGGTCGGCCCCCTCGCCGGCAATCAGCGGCAGGTCGGCCCGGTCGGACCGATGCAGAAGCCCCGCGACGCGATGGCCGGTCTCGTCCACCAGGGTCAGGCCGTCCACGCTGCGCCAGACCGCCACCGGAACGCGCTCGGTGATCTGCACCTGCAACACGCCGCCGGCCCGCACCCGCAGGTCGGCCCTCAGCACCGCGTCCAGCGCCTCGATCCGGCTCCGCGCGGCGTCAAGGTCGATGTGGAAGGACGACATCGGCAGGGGCAGCGCCAGCTTGGCCCGCACCGCCTCGGCCAGGTCGTCCGAGGCCCCCTCGATGCGGGCCAGCGAGACGCGGAACTCCGGCCGCGCCTCGAATTCGGCGCGCAGCTGGGTCAGCTTGTCGATCACCATCAGCCGGTTCGGTTCATGGCTGAACCACAACAGCACCGCCCCAAGCGCCACGAGGCCAGGCACGCCCTTGATCAGGAAGGCCCGCACATAGGGCGTCAGCAGCAGCCGTTGCAGCCGGTAGTCCCATTTCGACGGCGCGGGATCGCGACGCGGGCTGCGACCGGGGCGGCGCGCAATCAGCGATTGCATGACGCATCCTCCACCATCCAGGCGCAGAACTCCGGGAACCCGATCCCCTGCATCGCCGCCTGCTCGGGCGCGAGCGACGTGGGCGTCATCCCCGGCTGGGTGTTCGTCTCCAGCAGGATCAGCCCGGCCAGCCCCCGGCTTTCATCCCAACGGAAATCGGTGCGGCTGACGCCCCGGCACCCCAGCGCCCGATGCGCGCGCAGCGCATAGTCCAGACAGGCCGCCTCGATCTCGGCCGGGATGTTCGCCGGGCATTCGTGCCGGCTGCCGCCCGGCGCATACTTGGCCTCATAGTCATACCAGCCGTCGGTGATGATGTCCGTCACCCCCAGCGCCCGGTCGCCCATCACCGTGGTCGTCAGCTCGCGCCCCGGGGCATAGGCCTCCACCATCACCACATCCGGCATCGTCTCGGCCAGCCGCGGCGCATTCGACCCTTCGCGCACGATGTAGACCCCGACCGAGGACCCCTCGTTGTAGGGCTTCACAACATAAGGCGGCGCCAGCACATGCCCGGCTTCCACCGCTTCCCGGCTGGCCAGAACGCTGTCCACCACCGGCAGACCGGCGGCGCGGTAGACCTCCTTGGTCTTCACCTTGTCCATCGCCAGGGCCGAGGCCAGCACCCCGGAATGGGTATAGGGCAGCTTCAGCCATTCCAGCATCCCCTGGACGCAGCCGTCCTCGCCCCAGCGGCCATGCAGCGCGTTGAAACAGACGTCGGGGCGCAGATCAGCCAGACGCGCAGGCAGATCGGGGCCGCAATCGACCTCCGTCACCCGGTAACCAGCCGCCCGCAGGGCCTTGGCGCATTCGCGCCCAGAGACAAGCGACACTTCCCGCTCGGCGGAAAGGCCACCCATCAGAACCGCCACTTCGGGGGCCATCCTGCTCGATGCGCCCGCCATGCACTGCCTCATCCGGGCCTTGTGCGACCCGTGATATCGTTAGTCCTGCGGGAATTCTCCGACCCGCATGATTTCCCACTCTAGCGTGATACCGCTTGATTGGAAAACCTTTTTTCGCACTTCCTCGCCCAGATTTTCCAGATCCGCCGCCGTCGCCCCTCCGGCGTTGATCAGGAAGTTGGAATGCATGGCAGACATCTGCGCCCCGCCCAGCCGCGCGCCGCGCATTCCGGCGTCGTCGATCACCTTCCAGGCCTTCAACTCGTGGCTGTCGTCCGCCCGCCCGGTCGAGCTGAACCCCGCCGGATTGCGGAACGTCGACCCCGCCGAGCGCTCCTTGGTCGGCTGGCTGGCATCGCGCCGGGCGATCTGCTCCGCCATCCGCGCCTCCAGCACCGCCGGATCGCCCCTGCCTGCGCGGAACGTGGCCGAGACGATCACCGCGCCCTCCGGCAGATCGCTCTGCCGATAGCGCAGCGCCAGCGCGCTTGCAGGCAATGTCACGACCTCGCCCGACCGCAGGACGACCCGCACCTCCTCCAGCACATCCGCCACATAAGACCCGTAGCACCCGGCATTCATCCGCACCGCGCCGCCGATCGTCCCGGGGATCGTGCGCAGGAAGGTCAGGTCCAGCCCCGCCTCTGCCGCCCGCCGCGCGACATGCGCGTCCAAGGCCGCAGCCCCCGCGACCACCCTGTCCCCCTCGACCGCAATCGCATTGAACCCCCGCCCCAGCCGGATCACCACCGCGCGGATGCCGCCGTCCCGCACGATCAGGTTCGACCCCACGCCCATCGGGAACACCGGCACGGAAGGATCCAGCGCGCCCAGAAACGCGGCCAGATCGGCCTCGTCCGCAGGCTGATACAGCCAGTCCGCCGGCCCGCCCACCCGCAGCCAGGTCAGGTCCGCCAGCGGGCGATCCGGCGTCAGCACGCCGCGCGTTTCGGGCAAAGTCACCGTCATCCCCGCCTTCTGCGGCGCTTTCCGCATCCGTGCAAGACCTCAGGCCCGCCGCCAGAGCGCAAGCAGAATGCCGACCACCGCGCCCCCAAGGATCGGCGCGGCTAAGACCAGCGCCTCGCGCAAAAGGCCGATGCCTCCGGCCATGTCCAGGCCCGCATCCTGCCAGGTCATGCCGATCATCGCCGCCAGCGCCAGAACCGGCAGCAGCACCGCCGCCCCCCAGCCATAGCGAAGGGTCATGAAATAGGACATCAGCCCCGCCAGAATCACTGTAGCGCCTCCAATCGCCCAGAGACTCCCTGTCATCGCCCTACCCGACCTGACGGCGCAGCCAGCGCCAGAGGAAGATCACCGGCCAGCGCAGGACCGACGCCCCTGCGGCCAACAGCAGAAGTCCCACCACCGGGCCGCCGACATAGGTCGCCCAGCCCAGAAGCGGCACGCCCACCGCGATCAGCACAGAGGCCGCCCGCCAATGCCTGTCGCGCGACGGAAACATCGCGATCACGTTTGCCGCGATCAGCCAGACCAGACAAAGCGCAAGCGGCAGCGTCACTTCTCAAGCTCCTTCGGCAGCGGCGCGGGCCGTCCCATGGCCCGCCGCGCGAAGTAGAGCAGCGGGTTGCGGAACATCGAGACAAAGGCGAACAACCCCACCGCCAGCCAAAGCCAGCCATGCAGCCAGCCGATCCAGACCAGCAGCACCGGAGCAGCCGCCAGCAAAGCCAGTCCCGGCGCCATCTGCCGCCGCATCGGCAGCATCGCCGTGACCGCTGCGGCAAGGACCCAGAGACAGCCCAGGATCAGCGGCGGGCTCATTTCAGCACCGCCAGCCCCGGGAACCCAAATTCCTTCGAAGGAATTTGCAAAACTCTTCGAAGAGTTTTGGCCCCACTCATGCCGCCTTGCCCATCAGTTTCGCGGGCAGCGCATTGGCCCAGGCACTGATCGTCCCGGCCCCGAGGCAGACCACCATATCCCCCGGCTGCGCCTGTTCCCTGACCAGCCGCGCCAGTTCGGATTCGTCGGCCAGCGCCCGGGCGTGGCGATGGCCATGCGCGATCAGCCCCGCCACCAGATCGTCGCGGCTCGCGCCCGCAATCGGGTCCTCACCGGCGGAATAGACCTCGGCGATGGCCACCACGTCGGCCTCGTTGAAACAGGTGCAGAACTCCTCGAACAGGCTCGACAGCCGGGTATAGCGGTGCGGCTGATGCACGGCGATGATCCGCCCCCTGGTCGCTTGCCGCGCGGCCTTCAGGACCGCCGCGATCTCCACCGGGTGATGGCCGTAATCGTCGATGATCGTGACCCCGTTCACCTCGGCGACCTTGGTGAAACGCCGGTTCACCCCGGCAAAACCCGCCAGCGCCTCGCGGATCTCGTCGCGCTTCATCCCCAGATGCCGCGCGACCGCCACCGCCGCCAGCGCGTTCGAGACATTGTGATCCCCCGGCATCGGCAAGGTGCAGCCTTCGATCATCTGGCCTTCCGCCTGCAAGGCCACGTCGAAATGCGCCGTGCCGTTTTCATAGCGCAGGTTCACCGCCCGCACGTCGGCCTGAGCGTTGAAGCCGAACGTCACCACGCGCCGGTCCGTGACCCGGCCGACCAGAGCCTGCACCTCGGGGTGATCGGTGCAGCAGACCGCCAGCCCGTAGAACGGGATGTTCGACACGAAATCCAGGAAGCCCTTGCGCAGCGCGTCGAAGGTTCCCCAATGCTCCATGTGCTCGGGGTCGATGTTGGTCACGATGGCGATGGTCGCGGGCAGCCGGTTGAAGCTGCCGTCGCTCTCGTCCGCCTCCACCACCATCCATTCCCCCGCCCCGGCCCGGGCATTGGACCCATAGGCATGGATCACACCGCCGTTGATGACCGTGGGATCAAAGCCCCCCTTGTCCAGCAGCGTCGCCACCATCGTCGTGGTCGTCGTCTTGCCATGCGTCCCGGCGATGGCGATGTTCGACCGCAGCCGCATCAGCTCCGCCAGCATCTCGGCCCGCCGCACCACCGGCAGCTTGCGCCGCCGCGCCTCTTCCAGCTCCGGGTTGCCCTTCCTGATCGCCGAGGAAATCACCACCACCGACACCCCGTCCCCGATGTTTTCGGCCCGCTGGCCCTCGAAGAAGGTCGCGCCCAGGCTGACCAGTCGGTCGGTGATCTTCGACGCCTTCGCATCCGACCCCTGCACCCGGTAGCCCAGCGTCATCAGCACCTCGGCGATGCCCGACATGCCGATCCCGCCGATGCCGACGAAATGGATCGGCCCCAGTTCCAGCGGCAGTTTCGTGGCTGCGTTCATTGCGTCTCTCCGCCCAACTCTTCCACCAGGGCCACCAGTCGCGCCGTGGCGTCCGGCTTGCCCTCACCCAGCGCCGCCCGCGCCATGCTCTCGGCGCGATGGGGATCCTCCAGGATCGCGGCGATGTGGCCCGCCAGGACACCCGCGTCAAGCGCCTTCTCCTGCACCACCACCGCCGCCGCAGCGTCAGCCAGCCCCTTCGCATTCGCCGTCTGATGATCCCCCGTCGCCGCGGCATAGGGAATCAGGATCGCCGGCCGCCCGATCACGCTGATATCCGCCACCGAGGACGCCCCCGACCGGCTGATGACCAGCTGAGCCTCCGACAGCCGCCGGGGAATGTCGGAAAAGAACGGCGCGATCTCGGCCCGCACCCCCGCCGCCTCATACCCCGCCGCCGCCCGCGCCGCGTCCTCGTCCCGCGCCTGATGCGCGATCCGCAGGTTGGCGCGCAGGCCCTCCGGCAACAGCGCCACCGCCGCCGGCACCACATCCGACAGGATCCGCGCCCCCTGCGAGCCCCCGATCACCACCATCGACATCGGGTAATCGCCCGGAGGAATATAGGGCGCCGAAGCCCGGTCCAGCACCGCCTGCCGCACCGGATTGCCCACCGGCTCACCCGCCACGCCCACCGGCAGGGCCGTGGGCCAGGTCCCGCAGGCGACCTTGTCCACCCTCCGCGCGAAAACCTGGTTCACCCGGCCCAGCACCCCGTTCTGCTCATGGATCATCCGGGGCCGCCGCAGGATCCAGGCCGCCGCCAGCGCCGGGATGGACGGATAGCCGCCGAAGCCCACCACCACCGCCGGCCGGTCGCGCAGCTGCGACAGCAGCGCGCCCATGACCCCGCCCAGAATCCGCACCGGCACCAGCAGCTTCGCCGCCGTCCCCCCGCGCGCAAAGGTCGCCGACGCCACCCTTTCCACCGTCACTGCCTCGGGAAACCCGCCGGCATAGCGCGCGCCGCGATCATCCGTGGACAGCTTCACCCGCCAGCCCCGCGCCAGCATCGCCTCGGCCAGGGCCTGCGCGGGGAACATGTGCCCCCCCGTGCCCCCCGCCGCGATCAGCAACAGCTTGCCGCTCATCCTCCGGGACCTCCGGTCACGACAAGTGCCTCCCTCCCCCCTCCGTGGGGGAGGGCCGGGGTGGGGGGGCTCACGATCAGGACATCCATCACCGCCCCCGCCGGAACACGTCGCTCATCTGCCCGCGCGGCCGTTCCCGCGTCAGCGCCAGGAGCATCCCCAGCGTGATCCCGGCCGCGATGACCGAGGACCCGCCATAGCTGACAAAGGGCAGCGTCATCCCCTTGGCGGGCAAAAGGCGCACCGCGACCCCCATGTTGATCATCGCCTGCACTCCGAAGATGCAGGCCAGACCCGCCCCCGCCAGCCGCGCGAAAGGGTCGCGCTCCGGCAGAAGCCGCCACAAGGACCGCACAACGATCACGCCATACAGCGCCAGGATCGCCAGGACCAGGATCAGCCCGTATTCCTCGGCCGCCACCGCGATGATGAAATCGGTATGCGCGTCCGGCAGCGACCACTTCACCTGGCCCCCGCCCACGCCCACGCCGAAGAAGCCGCCCTCCTGGATCGCATTCGCCGCATAGCCCAGCTGTGTGCGCGGGTCCACGTCCGGCGACAGGAAGCCGTCGATCCGCCGGGCGAAATGCTCGGAGGATTCATAGAACACCAGCCCCGCCGCCGCGACGATCCCGCCCACGACCCCGATCAGCAGCATCGGCGCACCGCCCACGAAATAGACCACGCCCCAGGCGAACAGCACCAGCGCCGACTGGCCGAAATCCGGCTGCATCGCCAGGAACCCCACCACGACCAGCGTCAGCGCAAAGGAAATCGTCTTGCCCGGCGGCCCCGCCAGATCCTGCGACGCCGCGATCAGCCAGGCCACCACCACCACGAAGCCCGGCTTCAGGAACTCGGACGGCTGCACGCTGGCAAATCCGAAGGAAAACCACCGCACCGCGCCCTTGCCGAAATCGGTGCCGAACAGAGGCAGCAGCATCAGCGCCACCATCGACAGCGCAAAGCCCAGAACGCCCAGCCGCCGCACCATCACGGGCGGCATCATCGACACCGCGATCATCACGATCAGCGCGACGCCGCCGAAGAAGGCCTGCCGCTGCACATAATAGAACGGCTCCAGCCCGTTGCGCGTCGCCAGCGGCACCGATGCCGCCAGCCCCAGCAGAATCCCGATCCCGAACAGCACGAAGACGCAGGTCAGCACCCACTTGTCGATGGTGCGCCACCATTTCGGGATGACCGGCTCCGATACCCGTACGGGATTGGAGCCATAGACCATTTCAGTCATGGAAAACCGCCTGTCCGTCTGCTCTGCCTTCAGGCCCAGGTGTATCCCCCGGGTCCTGCGCGCCAGACTAGCTTCAAATCCGTCGCATGGCCAGCGGGAATACGGGGCCCGCGCGAGCCGGGTTTTCCGGCCTCCCGCACTGCCTCCGGGGCTAGCCGTTGCGGATCACATGATCCGCCGAGATCGAGCATTCGCGCACCCGGCGCCCATTCGGCAGATCGTTTTCTTCCAGCTTTTCAACAATCTCGGCCTCGCTCAGCCCCAGCCGTTCCCAACGCCCGCGCAGGCGCGCGCGCAGGACATGCTCGGGCACATCGACCATCACCGTCAGATCGAACATCGGGTGCAGCCGGTCCCAGGGCGCTTCGTTCAGCAACAGCCAGTTGCCTTCGACCACGATGATCGGCACGTCCTTCGGGATCAGCCGCGCCCCGGCGCGGGCAATCTCGATCCTGCGGTCGAAGACCGGTACGGCGACCTCGTCCTCGTCCCGTGCCCGCAGCCGCTTCAGCGTGTGGTAAAGCCCGCCCACGTCGAAGGTCATCGGCGCGCCCTTGCGTGGCCGCAGCCCCGCCGGGACAAGATACAGGTCGTCGTAATGATACCCGTCCATCGGCAGCACCGCCGCCTGCCCCGGCTTCCGGCCGTTCAGCTTGCCCACCAGCTTGTCGGCCAGCGTCGATTTTCCCGACCCCGGAGCCCCGGCCAGCGCCGCGATCACCCGCCCGCCCTCTGCCGCGCGGGCCTCCAGACGGTCTGCGATCTGCGTCAGGTCGGCCAAGTTGCCCATGCGGTCCCTCCCCGGATTTGCGCGATCCTGCCCCGGCTTCCGACCCGGGTGCAAGACCCGGCAAAGCCTCTGCGCCCCTCAGGACAGGTCTTAATCAAACCTGAACGCCCACAGCCAACCCGTTGATTTCGTTGTCACAGAAAACCGCGCCGCGCGCGGCGCGTCCTCAGAACGGCACGTCATCCACCCGATCCGCCGGGATCACCCAGCGCGCGACGACCTTCTTCGACCCGGCATGGTCGAACTCCACGTCCAGCTTGTCCCCCTCGATCCCCATGATCTCGCCATAGCCGAACTTCTGGTGGAAGACCCGGTCGCCGATCACATAGGGGGACGAGGCCTCCATATCGATCACCACATGCCGCGTCTCCTGCGGCTGCCGCATGGGGCGGGTGCCCGAGTTCTCCTGCAACCGCCGCCAGCCGGGAGAGTTGTAGACGTCCGCCTTCGAGACCCGTTCCTCCAGACCCGACCCGAACCCGACCGAAGCCGCCGCGCCGAACCCGCCGCCATACAGGCCGGGCGCGGTCAGGACCTCGACATGCTCGGCGGGCAGCTCATCAATGAAGCGGGAGGGCAGCTGCGACTGCCACTGCCCATAGACCCGGCGATTACTGGCAAAGCTGATCGTCGCCAGCCGCTCGGCCCGAGTGATGCCGACATAGGCCAGCCGCCGCTCCTCCTCCAGCCCCTTCAGCCCGCTTTCGTCCATGCTGCGCTGGCTGGGAAACAGCCCGTCCTCCCACCCCGGCAGAAAGACCACCGGAAACTCCAGCCCCTTGGCGGCATGAAGGGTCATGATGGTGACCTTCTCCTCCGCCCCTTCCGTCTCGTTGTCCATGATGAGGCTGACGTGTTCGAGGAACCCCTGAAGGTTGTCGAACTGCTCCAGCGCCTTCACCAGTTCCTTGAGGTTGTCGAGCCTTCCCGGAGCCTCGGGCGTCTTGTCGTTCAGCCACATCTCGGTGTAGCCCGACTCCTCCAGGATCGTCTCGGCCAGCCGGATGTGGTCGTATTCCGGGTGCAGCGTGACCGCATGCCAGCGGTCCACCCCCTCGACAAAGGCCCGCAGCTGCGCCGCCCCCTTGCCGGGGATCACCCCCTTCGCCAAAGCCTCCCGCGCGCCGTCGAGGAGCGACACCCCCGCCGCCCGCGCCAGCACGTTGATCTTCGCCTGCGCCGTGTCGCCGAGGCCGCGCTTGGGCAGGTTCACCACGCGTTCGAAGGCCAGATCGTCGTCGGGGGACACCGCCAGCCGGAAATAGGCCATCGCATCGCGGATTTCCTGGCGTTCGTAGAACCTCGGCCCGCCGATCACCCGGTAGGGCAGGCCGATGGTCAGGAACCGGTCCTCGAAGGCGCGCATCTGGTGGCTGGCCCGCACCAGGATCGCCTGATGGTTCAGGTCCACCGGGTCCATGCCCCGCGTCCCGCGCTGGATCGCCTCGATCTCTTCGCCGATCCAGCGGGCCTCTTCCTCGCCGTCCCAATGGCCGATCAGCCGCACCTTCTCGCCCAAGGCCCCCGCCGTCCACAGGGTCTTGCCCAGGCGGCCTGCGTTCCTGGCGATGATGCCGGACGCCGCCGCCAGGATATGGCCGGTGGAGCGATAGTTCTGCTCCAGCCGGATCACCTGCGCGCCGGGGAAATCCTTCTCGAACCGCAGGATGTTGCCGACCTCGGCGCCCCTCCAGCCGTAGATCGACTGGTCGTCGTCGCCCACGCAGCAGATGTTCCGGTGCGACTGCGCCAGAAGCCGCAGCCAGAGATACTGGCAGACGTTGGTGTCCTGATATTCGTCCACAAGGATATAGCGGAACCAGCGCTGGTATTGTTCCAGCACATCCGGGTGCGTCTGGAAGATCGTCACGCAGTGCAACAGAAGGTCGCCGAAATCCGTGGCGTTCAGCGTCTTGAGGCGGTCCTGATAGGCGGCGTAAAGTTCCGTGCCCCGATTGTTGTAGGCCCCCGCTTCGGACGAGGGCACCTTTTCGGGCGTCCAGGCGCGGTTTTTCCAGCCGTCGATCAGGGAGGCCAGCAGCCGCGCGGGCCAGCGCTTTTCGTCGATGTTCGCGGCCAGGATCAGCTGCTTCAACAGCCGCAACTGGTCGTCGGTATCCAGTATCGTGAAATTCGGCTTCAACCCCACCAGTTCCGCATGCCGGCGCAGGATCTTGACCGACAGCGAGTGGAAGGTGCCCATCCAGGGCATCCCCTCGGCCACCTCGCCCAAAAGGCGGCCCACGCGATCCTTCATCTCGCGCGCGGCCTTGTTGGTGAAGGTCACGGCCAGAATCTCGTTCGGGCGGGCCTTGTGCTGGTTCAGAAGATGCACGATCCGCGCCGTCAGCGCCTTTGTCTTGCCCGTCCCCGCGCCGGCCAGCATCAGGACCGGCCCGTCCAGCGCCAGAACGGCGGCGCGTTGGGCGGGGTTCAGCTCGTCCAGATAGGGCGTCCCGCGCGTCGCCATCGCGCGCTGCGACAGCGGCACGACATTTGCGGCGGCGGCAAAGGCCTCGTCTTCATCCCATCCGTTCATCGCGCCAGTATAGCCGGAACCGCGCAGGGGGAAAGGCCCTGAGTTCCCGGATTGTTCGGGATGCAACCGCCCGCTTCGGTGCACCCGGGTATACTGTCGCATTTCTGTCGGGAAACGGCGGCATTCCCTCTTGCGCTGCAATGCAGCACCCCTAATGTGCCTTGGTCACGCTGCCTGGGGGAGTGCCGCCGATGCCCGAATTCAAGAAGATCCTGGTTGCCAACCGGGGCGAGATCGCGATCCGCGTGATGCGGGCGGCCAACGAGCTGGGCAAGAAGACCGTCGCGGTCTATGCTGAGGAGGACAAGCTCAGCCTCCATCGCTTCAAGGCGGACGAGGCCTATCGGATCGGTGAAGGCCTGTCGCCGGTGGGGGCTTACCTGTCGATCCCCGAGATCATCCGCGTCGCGCGCATGGCCGGGGCGGATGCGATCCATCCGGGCTATGGGCTTCTGTCCGAGAACCCGGATTTCGTCGATGCCTGCGATCAGGCCGGGATCACCTTCATCGGGCCCCGCGCCGAAACCATGCGGGCGCTAGGCGACAAGGCCAGCGCGCGGCGGGTGGCGATGGAGGCGGGCGTGCCCGTCATCCCGGCGACCGAGGTGCTGGGCGAGGACATGGCCGAGATCAAGCGCCAGGCGAAAGAGATCGGCTATCCCTTGATGCTCAAGGCCAGCTGGGGCGGCGGCGGGCGGGGGATGCGGCCGATCCTGTCCGAGGACGAGCTTGAGGCCAAGGTCCGCGAGGGCCGGCGCGAGGCGGAAGCGGCTTTCGGCAATGGCGAGGGCTATCTGGAGAAGATGATCCAGCGCGCCCGGCATGTCGAGGTGCAGATCCTGGGCGACAAGCAGGGCAACGTCTGGCACCTCTGGGAGCGCGACTGCACCGTGCAGCGCCGGAACCAGAAGGTCGTCGAGCGCGCGCCTGCCCCCTACCTTTCGCAGGCTCAGCGCGAGGAAGTCTGCGAGATGGCCAAGCGCATCTGTTCCCATGTGAACTACGAATGCGCGGGCACCGTCGAGTTCCTGATGGATATGGATACCGAGAAGTTCTACTTCATCGAGGTGAACCCCCGGGTGCAGGTCGAACACACGGTGACCGAGGAAGTCACCGGGATCGACATCGTCCAGGCCCAGATCCTGATCGAGGAAGGCAAGTCGCTGCCCGAAGCGACCGGCGTTGCCAGCCAGGCCGATGTGAAGCTGAACGGCCACGCGCTGCAGTGCCGGGTGACGACGGAAGACCCGCTGAACAATTTCATCCCGGACTATGGGCGGCTCACGGCCTACCGTAGCGCTACGGGCAACGGCATCCGTCTGGACGGCGGCACTGCCTATGCCGGGTCGGTCATCACGCGGTATTATGATTCGCTTCTGGTGAAGGTCACGGCCCATGCCCAGACGCCGGAAAAGGCGATTGCCCGGATGGACCGCGCCCTGCGCGAATTCCGCATCCGGGGGGTGGCGACGAACATCGAGTTCGTCATCAACCTGCTGAAGCATCCGACCTTCCTGGACAACACCTACACGACCAAGTTCATCGACACGACGCCCGAGCTGTTCCAGTTCAAGAAACGCCGCGACCGGGCGACGAAGATCCTTACCTACATCGCCGACATCACCGTGAACGGGCACCCCGAGACCTCGGGCCGTCCGCGGCCGCCGGCCGAGGCGAAGCCGCCGAAACCGCCCGCCTTGAAGGCCGACCCGGCGATGGGGACGCGCAATCTTCTGGAACAGAAGGGCCCGCAGGCCGTCGCGGACTGGATGAAGGCGCAGACCCGGGTGCTGATCACCGATACGACGATGCGCGACGGGCACCAGTCCCTGCTGGCCACCCGGATGCGGTCGATCGACATGATCAAGGTCGCGCCTGCCTATGCCGCGAACCTGCCGCAGCTGTTCAGCGTGGAATGCTGGGGCGGTGCGACCTTCGACGTGGCCTACCGCTTCCTTCAGGAATGCCCCTGGCAGCGCCTGCGCGACCTGCGCGCGGCGATGCCGAACCTGATGACGCAGATGCTGCTGCGCGCCTCGAACGGGGTGGGCTATACGAACTACCCGGACAATGTTGTTCGATCCTTCGTATTGCAGGCGGCAAAAACCGGCGTGGACGTGTTCCGGGTGTTCGATTCCCTCAACTGGGTCGAGAACATGCGCGTCGCCATGGACGCGGTGATCGAGGCGAACAAGGTCTGCGAGGGCACGATCTGCTATACCGGCGATCTTCTGGACCCGGCCCGGTCGAAGTATGACCTGAAATACTACCTGGACCGCGCGAAAGAACTGAAGGCTGCGGGCGCGCATGTTCTGGGGCTGAAGGACATGGCGGGGCTGCTGAAACCCGCTTCGGCCAAGATCCTCATCAAGGCGCTGAAGCAGGAGATCGGGCTGCCGATCCACTTCCACACCCACGACACCTCGGGCGCGGCGGCGGCGACGGTGCTTGCCGCCTGCGATGCCGGGGTGGACGCGGTCGATGCGGCGATGGATGCCTTCTCGGGCGGAACCTCGCAGCCCTGCCTTGGCTCGATCGTCGAGGCGCTGCGGAACACCGAGCGCGATACGGGTCTGGACATCGCGGCGATCCGGCAGATTTCCGACTATTGGGAGGCGGTGCGCAAGCAATATGCGGCCTTCGAAAGCGGGCTTCAGGCCCCCGCATCGGAAGTCTATCTGCACGAGATGCCCGGCGGGCAGTTCACCAACCTCAAGGCGCAGGCGCGCAGCCTTGGGCTGGAGGAACGCTGGCACGAAGTGGCGCAGGCCTATGCCGATGCAAACCAGATGTTCGGCGATATCGTGAAGGTCACGCCCTCCTCGAAGGTCGTCGGCGACATGGCGCTGATGATGGTGGCGCAGGGGCTGACCCGCGCGCAGGTCGAGGATCCGAACGTCGATGTGGCCTTCCCCGACAGCGTGGTGGACATGCTGAAGGGCAACCTCGGCCAGCCCCACGGCGGCTGGCCCGAGGGCATCCTGAAGAAGGTGCTGAAGGGCGAGAAGCCCTTGACCGAGCGGCCCGGCAAGACCCTGCCTCCGGTCGATCTGGAAGCCGTGCGCAAAAAGATCTCGGCCGAGATGAACGGGATCACCGTCGATGACGAGGACCTGAACGGCTACCTGATGTATCCCAAGGTCTTCCTCGACTACATGGGCCGGCACAAGCAGTATGGCCCGGTGCGCACGCTGCCGACGCCGGTGTTCTTCTACGGCATGCAGCCGGGCGACGAGATCAGCGTCGAGATCGACCCCGGCAAGACGCTGGAAATCCGCCTCCAGGCGGTGGGCGAGACGACCGAGGACGGCGAGGTCAAGGTCTTCTTCGAACTGAACGGCCAGCCCCGCGTGATCCGGGTGCCGAACCGTGCGATCAAGGCGAAGACGGCGGCCAAGCCCAAGGCGCAGGACGGCAACCCCGCCCATGTCGGCGCGCCGATGCCGGGCGCGGTGGCCTCGATCGCGGTGACGGTGGGCCAGAAGGTGCGCGCGGGCGACCTGCTTCTGAACATCGAGGCGATGAAGATGGAGACGGGGCTGCACGCCGACCGCGAGGCGGTGGTCAAGGCGATCCACGTCCATCCCGGGAGCCAGATCGAGGCGAAGGACCTGCTGATCGAACTGGAATGAAGGTGCAGGGTGGGCGAAATCGCCCACCCCGTCTTCCGGTCAGACCTTGTCGAAGAACTTCTTCACTTCTTCCTCGGCCTGTTCCTTGGTCTTGCCGTAACGCTCCTGAATCAGCCCGGCGAGCTTGTCCCGGTTGCCCTCGGCGACATCGAGCTCGTCATCGGTGAGCTTGCCCCAAAGGATCTTGGCCTCGCCTTTCAGCTGCTTCCATTTGCCGGCGATCTGGTCGTTGTTCATCTGGTCGCTCCGTCTGTATGGCCGCACGGGAGGCGCGGCCTTCACAGCGAGATGACGCAGGGGATCGGGAAGGGTTCCCTGCCCTGGCCGGGCATCGGCGGAAATGCGCCGGGGGCCCCTGCGCAGACCCGGCAGAGCCGCAAACGAAGAGGGCCGCCCCGAAGGACGGCCCCCGTGCCGGCAGGCAAGCGCGATCAGGCGGCGAAGGCGCCCGACTCGATGGCGGCCTTCAGCTCGTCGGCCGACAGTTCGCCCGAAGCGTCGGTGTCGGCGGCCTTGAAGGCCTCTTCGGTCACGTTCGCATAGACAGCCTGCACCTCGGCCAGCGAGAAGGTGCCGTTGCCGTCGGTGTCGGCCACTTCCTTGGCCGCGTCTTCGGCAAGGGCAGCGGTAGCGGTCAGGGCCGAAACGGCCAGAACGAGAGCGAGTTTGGTCATTCTGCTTACTCCGGTATTCTGCGACGCGGCATCCATTGCCGGGTCGGAAGCCCCACGGGACTTCGGGGCGCAACCGATTCAAAATAAACGTGATTCCAAGATGTTTCGCGCCGGGATGACCGCCGCCTCGCGCCGATTTTACCGCAGCCGCAAAGGGCCTTGACACCGCTGCCGCATCGTGGGCTTCGGCCAGCGCGCGGCGCCGCCGGGCGGAGGCGAGATTTTTTCGCCCGCATGCTTTTTTCCCCTTGCGGCCCCCCGCGCCTCTTTATAAATGCTCGCTCGTCCAGACGGCGCGGGCGTAGCTCAGGGGTAGAGCATAACCTTGCCAAGGTTAGGGTCGTGAGTTCGAATCTCATCGCCCGCTCCATCCGGACCTGCCAGAGGGCCCCTTCGCGGGGCCCTTTGTCGTTTCCGGGGCGGGCCGGCTGACCGATCCCGAGGGCGGCCTATTCGGGATAGGCCATCGCGCCTTCCCTCTCGGGATAGCGGCACTTGTTCAGCACGACGCCCAGCACCTGCGTCCGCTTGGCCAGGTCCTTGCCGCAGCGGTCCACTTCGGTGACGGTGGTCTCGTCCGCCGCCGCGATCATCAGCGCACAATCGACCTGGTCGAGGAACGAGATCGCGTCGTCATTGACCAGCATCGGCGACATGTCGAACAGGATGACATCGGGGCGGAGCCGGGTCTCGATCTCGTCGATCATGTCCGCCGTCCGGGGTGCGGACAGAAGCTCGGCCGGGCTGGCAATGGGCTGGCTGCTTGCCGCAAAGGCCAGATTCGGCCCGCAGCGACGGATCTGGCGCAGGTCCAGCGTCCCGCTTGCCAGCATCCCGCCGAAATCCTGGCCCGGTTCCAGACCCATGATTTTCAGGAGCGACGGGTGCCGCAGGTCGAGCTCGATCAGCAGGACCCGGGTATCGGCCATCCGCGCTAGGCTGAACGCCAGGTTCAACGCGATCGTCGATTTGCCGCAGCCCGGCGTGGGCGAGGTGATCGCCACGCGGGTCCAGCCGTTCGAGCGCAGGGTGCGGCTCATGTTGGTGCGCATCAGGTCGAAACTGGCGGCGGACTGGCCGGGATGCATCGCGACGATGCGGTTCCGTTCCAGCCGCTTGAAATCAAGCGACACCTCCCCCAGGTCGTGCCAGGGCCCGCGTTCGATCACGTGCTGCGCGCCGGGCTTGGCCCCCTGCATCTTGCGTTCCCGGGCGGCTCGGGCCTTGGCGAGTGCGGATTGAATGCGTTCCATGTCGTCCTACTCGGTCGTGACCGGGGCGGATTGTTCAGCCGCTCCGTTGAGATCTGGTGCCTGGGTCGCCGTCCCGAAGACGGTATTGATCGGCGTGATGTAGATGTGAACGACCAGCATCAGGATGGGAATGTTGATCAGCAAGACGGCCAGGAGCGCAAGGTTGCCGGCAAAGGCCCGCCGGTGCGAACGCGCGCCGTCCAGCAGGCCGACGGTCCCGAAGGCCGGCGCCCCGATCACCCGTGCCAGTTCGGACGGCCGTCGGATCGTCTGGTTCGTCATCTCCAGCAGGAACAGAAGGGCGGCCGAGAGGATCACGCCAGCCCCGAAGGAGGCCACGGCGATCCGCTTGCGGTTCGGCTCGGCCCGGAAGGCGGGGGGAATGGCCCGCTCGACCACGGTGATGCGCTGGCCGCGATCCGTCGCCTCGATCCGGTTGCCCATGCGGGCCTCGGACAGGCTGGCGACAGCCTGTTCGTACTGGACACGAAGCGTCTCGTAGTTGCTGCGCAGTTCGGCCAGCTTGATCGAATTCCTGGGTGTTGCCTCGATGCTCGCTTCCAGAGCGACGAGGTCCTTTTCGACCAGGCTCTTCTGTTCGGCCAGGAACTGTATCTGGCCGTCGATGTCCAGCATCTGCACCTGGAAGGGCGTCAGCCGCCCGCCGCCCGCGGCATCGCGCTGTTCCTTCACCGCCTCTTCCAGCGCGTTGACCTCGTTCTGCAAGGCCCGGACGCGCGGGTTCGTGGGCGACAGCACGACCAGCGCCGAGGCCAGCTCCTGCCGGGCGCGATCCAGCCGCTCTTCCTCGGGCGTGCGGGCATCGCCGCTGGTCACCACCCGTCCGGTGCGGTCGTAAAGCTCGGCCAGCCGCTGGCGCCGGTCGCGCAGTGCGGCCAGTTCGCGGTCAAGCTGCAAGAGACGCTCCTGCTGGGTTGCCTGCCGCGTGCGACGGAATTCCAGGCTTTCGGGCAGCGCGTCGCGGTTGGCCTGCTCGAACTCCAGGATCTTCGCGTTCTGCTGGCTCAGCTCCTCGGTCAGCCGTTCGACCTCCTGGGTGAAGAAATCCAGCGTGCTGGCCGAAGCCCCGGTGCGCAGTTCGGCGCTCCACTGCACGATCTGCTCGGCGATCTCGTTGGTGACATTGGCCGACACTTCGGGTTCGGAGGCCCCGAAAGACACCGTCACGACCCCGGTATTGCCCTGGTTGTTCTGCATGTAGATCGCCAGCCGGCTGGCCATGCTGTCCAGCTTCTGCTCGGAGGTCATTGTCGGAGCGTCGGCAAAGAGGTCGTGCCGGTCGGCGATGGCCAGAAGGTTCTCGCGGGTCATGATCCGCTGCTGGATCGCCAGCAGGATCTCGTCCGCCGTTGACCGCACGGTCGAGGCGGCAAGCTCGTCCGGGATCTGGGCATTCTCGATCAGCAGGCGCGCCTCGGCGCGGAAGACCGGCGGCAGCGACACGGCGTAGAGGATGCCCGCTGTGGTCGCCGTGAAGATGATCGCGGCGATGATCGGCAGGCGTCGCAGGATCAGCGCCAGATAGAACCTCAAATCCAGCGACATTCAGGTCGTCTCACTTGTCTGGCGTGGGGCGGATGCCGGGAAGAACACGCCGTCGTCCAGCACCTGCTGCAATATGGCGGGCGTAACCAGTTGCCGACCCCTGGTAAAGGCATAGACCATTGCCAGGTCGCACAGCTGGTTCACCAGCCGCGGCACACCCTTGGTCTGCTCGTAGATCATCGTGATGGCGGGCGCGGTGAAGATGCGCCGCTCGCAGCCCGCCACCCGCAGCCGGTGCGGGATGTACCCGCGCAGCGTCTTCAGATCCATTGCGCCGAGGTGATAGCTTGCCGCCACCCGCTGCGCGAACTGCCGCATCTCGGGCCGCGACACCAGATCGCGCAGTTCGGGCTGACCGATCAGCACCAGTTGCAGCACCTCGTCCTTGCCCGAATTGATGTTGATGAACATCCGCAACTCTTCCAGCGCCTCGGCCGACAGGTTCTGCGCCTCGTCGAAGATCAGCACGACGCTGCGGCCTGCCGCATATTCCGACAGCAGGAAGTTCTGGAACCGCGAGAAGAGATCGACATAGCTTTCCTCGATCTCGGCCGGCTGTTCCAGCGCGTGCAGCACCCAGCGCAGCAGCTCGGCCCGCGATCCGTGCGGGTTTGACACCAGCCCGACCCGAAGCTCGGATCCGAGCGACCGCACCAGGTGCAGCAGCAGGGTGGTCTTGCCCGCACCGACCTCGCCGGTGATCAGCGTGATCGGGGAATGTGCGCGCACGCCATATTCCAGCATCGTGTAGGCGCGCTGGTGCGACGGCGGCCAGTACAGGAATTCGGGGTCAGGGGTCAGGGCGAAGGGCCGGACCTTGAGGCCGAAATGCTCGGTGTAAAGGTCAGGCGTGCGCACGACGGGCGGCTCGTTCGGCAAGAGCCGGGAGCGGACCCTGGTCGAGGCCGGAAGGGATGATTCGCGAAACTCGCGCGGCGGCGTCGGTTGCAGGCTCCGATCCCGGTAGGTCGGAATGTCCGGGACCGGGTCCACGGCCGAATCGGCCGCGATCGGGGCAGACTCCGGCGCATTTCCGGCATCCGGGTCCAGCCACAGGATGCGGGATAACAACTTCCGGGACCTACTGCGCGTCATTCACTCACCCTTAAGCAATTTCCCGGGGTCTCCGGGTCCTTGCACCCCTGTCATAATCATACTTCAACGGCATTGCGACGGCCTCCAGACTACTGATGCCATTGCGGCAACAAAGTAGGGAAATCATCGGTGTAGGGTCCGGAATCCCCCTGAAATGGTCATTTTGTTACCCAATGTCCGTGCGTATCTAGACGGACTCATGTAGGAAAGCTCAAGGAAATTTTCACGGCGCGCGAATCGTTGATGGTCCCGGTCAGTCCCCGGTTTTCGGGAAGGTGGAGAGTAGGTTTGATGGTGCGGATTGGTCCCGGGTCCGGCGTGCGGCGCCGGACGGTGTGCGGCAGGCCGGTGGCAGGGCAATTCACGGCCCCGGTGGCCGCGGCCTTGGAAAGCAAGTCGAGAGGGTAATGGCATGAAGGATACGATGCAGGACCTTCCGGCAGAGACGGATATTGCCATCATCGGCATGGCCGCGCATCTGCCCGGTGCTGCCGACATCGCCGCCTATTGGGAAAACCTGCGCGAGGGTCGCAGCGCCGTGCGCCGCCTGACCGAGGAGGAAATCCTGGCCTCGGGCGAGAACCCGGCCCTGCTGCGCAACCCGAACTATGTGCCCGCCGCAGCGCTTCTGGAAGGCTACGACCGGTTCGACGCCGAATTCTTCGGCTTTTCCCCGAAAGAGGCCGCGATCCTTGACCCGCAGCACCGCCAGTTCCTGGAGGTCGCCTGGGAGGCGCTGGAGAACGCCGGCCACACGCCGGAAGGGTTCAAGGGCCGCATCGGCGTCTTCGCGGGCTGCGGGATGGGCAGCTATTTCTACTTCAACCTCTGCTCGAACCCGGCGCTGGTGGAAAGCACCGGCATGTTCCTGCTGCGGCATACCGGCAACGACAAGGACTTCCTGTCCACCCGCGTCAGCCATGTCTTTGACCTCAAAGGCCCCAGCCTTGGCTTGCAGACCGCCTGCTCCACCTCGCTGGTCGCCACGCATTACGCGATCCAGGCTCTCTTGAACGGCGAATGCGACATGGCGCTGGCCGGGGGGGTCACCATCGACATGCCCCAGGGGCGCGGCTACCTTTACAAGGAGGGCGAGGTCCTGTCGCCCGATGGCGTCTGCCACGCCTTCGACCACCGCGCGCAGGGCACCGTTTTCGGCTCGGGCGCGGGCACGGTCCTTCTGCGCCGGCTGGAGGATGCGCTGGCCGATGGCGACCACATCTGGGGCGTCATCAAGGGATCGGCCGTGAACAACGACGGGGCGGCGAAGGCGGGCTATCTGGCGCCTTCCGTCGAGGGTCAATCCGCCTGCGTCGCAACCGCCCTCGCCGTGGCCGGGACGCCCGCCGACACCATCGACTATGTCGAATGCCACGGCACCGGCACCTATCTTGGCGACCCCATCGAAGTCGCCGCCCTGACCGAGGCCTTCCGCCGCACCACCGACGCGAAAGGCTTCGCCAGGATCGGCAGCGTCAAGACCAACATCGGCCACCTCGACACGGCCGCCGGGGTCGCGAGCCTGATCAAGACGACGCTTGGTCTCTACCATGGCCAGATGCCGCCCAGCCTCAACTTTGAATCGCCGAACCCCGTCATCGACTTCGAGAACAGCCCTTTCCGGGTCAACGACCGCCTCACCGACTGGCCCCGCCGCAAGGGACCGCGCCGGGCCGGCGTGAACTCGCTGGGCGTGGGCGGCACCAATGCCTTTGTCGTGGTGCAGGAACCGCCGGCGCTGCCCGCCTCGGACCCCTCGGACTGGCCCTTCCAGCTTTTCACCCTGTCCGCACGCAGCCAGACGGCCCTGGGTGAGGCCTCATCCCGCCTGGCCGCCCACCTCCGCGCGCATCCCGAACAGCCGCTGGCCGATGTGGCCTGGACGCTGAAGGAAGGCCGCCGTGCCTTTGAACATCGCCGTGTGCTGGTGGCGGGCAGCCACGAGGAAGCGGCGCAGATGCTCGAGGCCGGCGATCCCCGCCGCGTCTTCACCCAGCGCCGTCTGGGCGATGCCCCCGATGTCGTGTTCATGTTCCCCGGCGGCGGCGCACAATACCCCAACATGGCGCGCGACCTTTACGAGACCGAACCCGTCTTTGCCGAATGGATGGACCGGGGCCTCGCCGCCCTGGGCGATGCCGAGGCCGAAACCCGCGCGCTCTGGCTGCCCGCGAAAGGCCAGGAACAGGCCGCTGCCGAAGCGCTGCGCCAGCCGTCCAAACAACTCCCGCTGATCCTGATCGTCGAGGTCGCGCTGGCGAAGCTGTGGGAAAGCTGGGGCGTGAAGCCCGCCGTCCTGATCGGCCACAGCATGGGCGAAAACGCCGCCGCATGCGTGGCGGGCGTGATGACGCTGGAGGCCGCCGTGGGCCTTGTCCGCCTGCGCGGGCAGCTGTTCGACACCGTGCCTGCGGGCGGGATGCTTTCCGTCCCCCTGTCCGAGGCCGCGCTGAAGCCCTACCTCGGCGATCTCGACATCGCCTCGGTCAATGCGCCGGAACTGACCGTGGTCTCCGGCCCCGACGCGGGGTTGAAGGACCTGGCCGAGCGCCTGAAGGCCGACGGCATCGACACGACCCGCATCGCCATCGACATCGCGGCGCATTCGAAGATGCTGGAAGGCATCCTGCCCGCCTTCCGCGCCCATCTTGCGGGCATGCAACTGTCGCCGCCGCAAATCCCGATCATCTCCAACCGCTCCGGCCAGGTCCTGACGGATGCCGAGGCGACCAGCCCCGACTACTGGGTCGCCCACCTGCGCAACACCGTCCGCTTCGCCGACGGCATGGCGACGCTGCGCCAGAAAGCCGACCGCGTGTATCTGGAGGTCGGCCCCGGCCGCGCGATGGCCTCGCTGGCGCAGGCCAACGGCGCGATGGGCGGCCAGCCGGTCCCGGCGAGCCTCCGTCACCCCGACGACACGGTCAGCGACGACCGCCACTTCATCGCCACCCTCGGCCGCCTCTGGGCCTGCGGGGCTGAACCCGACCTCACCCAGCTCTGGGGCGAGGCGAAACGCCGCCGCGTGCCGCTACCGACCTACCCCTTCCAGCGCAGCCGATATTTCGTCGAACGCGGCCAACCCGCGGTCACGACCGAGGCTGACCTGACCGCGAAACGCCACGACAGCGTGACCGACTTCGGCTACCGCATCGGCTGGCGCGTGATGCCCGCCGACTGCCCGGTCGATGTGGAAACCGAACTCGGGCCTGCCCTCACCTGGCTCGTCTTCGCCGATGAGGCGGGCCTCGCCCGCGCCGCCGTCCAGCGCCTGCGCGCCGGGGGCCACCGCGTCATCACCGTCCACGCCGGCGACGCCTTCGCCCGCACCTCGGACGACACCTACACCCTTGCCCCCGAACATGGGCGCGAGGGCTATGACGCGCTTCTCGCCGACCTCGCCCAGCGCGACCTGTCCCCGGCCCGGATCGCCCACTTCTGGCTGGTGACCGAGAAGGAAGCCTTCCGCCCCGGCTCCTCCTTCTTCCAGCGGAACCTTGAGCAAGGCTTCTGGAGCCTCTTCTTCCTCGGCCAGGCCATCGCCGAGATCGGCCTGAAGCCCCTGCCCCACCTGACCGTCGTCACCTCCGGCGCGGCGCAGGTCCGCACGGAAGCCCTGCCCTACCCCGAGAAAGCCACCGTCGCGGGCCCCGTCCGCGTGATGCCGCGCGAACTGCCGGGGATCACGGCCAGCCTCCTCGACGTGACGCTCGACAAGAAGATCACGGCGGAAACGGTCTCGGCGGTGCTGGAGGAAATGCTCGCCACCCCGGCCAACACCGTTGCCGCCCTTCGTGGCAGCCGCAGGCTTGAAACCCGCCTCGTCCCTGCGAAACTTCCCGAACCGGCCGAGGTTCCCGAAGGCTCCGTCTGGGTCATCACCGGCGGTTTCGGCGGGATCGGCGTCACCGTGGCCGAGCGCCTGATGCGCGACCGCCATGCAAAGGTCGCCCTGATCGGCCGCAACCTCCCCGAACCGGGGTCCGTCCGCGCCGGGGTCCTGAGCCGCCTCGAACGGCTTGGCCGCGTGATGGCCGTCGCCGCCGATGTCTGCAACCCCGAGGAAATGCGCGCCGCCTTCGACCGGGTGCGTGCCGAGTTCGGCCCGATCTACGGCGTCGTCCACGCCGCAGGCACCGTCGATGACGCGCCGCTTCTCGGCAAGGACCCCGGCTCTGCCGACGCCGTCCTGTCGCCGAAGGTGCACGGGACGAAGCTTCTCGACACGCTGCTCCCCGATGGCGCGGTGGACCGGATCGTGCTGTTCTCCTCGACCTCCACCGTCCTGACCCCCGCCGGACAGGCCGACTATGTTGCGGCGAACGAATACCTGAACGCCTTCGCACGGCATCGCTCCGGTGGCCGCACCCGCGTCACCGCGATCAACTGGGGCATCTGGTCCGGCATCGGCATGGCCGCCGACGCCGACGCCCGCCGCCAGGGCAAGGACGCGGGCACCCCGCTGCCCGGGCAACTGGTCCTGGAACAGATGCAGAAGACCGAGGATGAAACCCGTTTTCACGCGACCCTGACAAAGAACCACTGGGTCATGGACGACCACCGGCTTCTTGACGGCACCGCCGTCCTGCCCGGTTCCGCCTACCCCGAAATCGCAGGAGAAGCCCTTGCGGCTGCGGGCGCCAGACCCGGCTTCCAGCTGACCGACCTCACTGTCTTCCGCCCCCTGAGGCTTGAGGCCGACCTGCCCCGCGATTTCCGCGTCAGCCTGACCCGCAGCCGCGACGGCAAGCAGCGCCTCCAGGCCCGCGCGCTGGAGCCGCAAGGCTGGGCACTTACCGCCGAGATGGGCGTCACCCCACTGGAGGCCCCCGCAGGCATCATCGACCTTGCCGCCATCGCCGCCCGCTGCCCTGACAAGACCACGGCGGCAGGGGGCGAGAACCTGCCTTCCGCGCAGGAGGACCGAATCGCCTTCGGCCCGCGCTGGCAGGTCCTGAAGGCCACCGCCCTCGGCAACCGCGAGGGCCTTGCGACCCTCTCCCTCCCCCCGCAGGCCGTGGTGGACACCGCCACCGCCGCGCTGCACCCGGCCCTTTACGACATCGGCACCGGCTGGGGCATCGCGCTGCTGCCGAAGGTGGAGGAGGGCTTCGTCTGGGCCCCCGTCACCACGACCTCTGTCCGCGTCCACGGGGCGCTTCCCGCCGAAATCCGCAGCTGGGTCCGCCTGTCAGGCACGCCCTCCGACGACACCGCCAGCTTCGACGTCTCCCTGACCGACCCCACGGGCCGCGTGCTGGTCGAGGTCGAAGGCATCACCTTCCGCAAGGTCGCCTTCGAGGAAGCCCTTGCCAAACCCGCCGCCCCGAACCCGCGCGAGGTGATCCGCGACGAAGAAGGCCGCGGCCAGTCCCCCGCCGAACAGCGCCTTGCCGAGGCGCTTGCCGGCGGCATCCGCCCCGCCGAGGGCGCCGAGGCCTTCCTGCGCGCACTTGCCGCCGAGGGGGCGCAGGTTCTGGTCTCGTCTCTCGACCTCGAAGCCCTCGTCAAACAGGCCAACGCCCCCGTCGCTGCGGAAAGCGAAGGCCCCGGTTTCGCCCGCCCCGAGCTGGAAAGCGCCTATGTGGCACCCCGCAACTCGGTCGAACGCACCCTCGCAGGCTTCTGGGCCGAGCTTCTGGGCGTGTCCGAAGTGGGGGTCGAGGACGACTTCTTCGCCCTCGGCGGCCATTCCCTGATCGCCGTGCGCCTGTTCGCGATGATCCGGCGGCAGTGGAAGGTGGATTTCCCGATCTCGGTCCTGTTCGAGGCCCCGACCATCGCCCGCTGCGCCGCGCTCATCATCGACCGCATCGGCCCGCAGGACGACAACGCCCCCGCGCCGACGCAACTCGCCGATCCGGCCGGGCCGAAGTTCACCCATCTCGTCGCCATGCACCGGGGCGAGGGCGGGCCGAAGACGCCGTTCTTCCTCGTCGCCGGCATGTTCGGCAACGTCCTCAACCTGCGCCACCTTGCCAGCCTTCTGGGCACCGATCGCCCGTTCTACGGGCTTCAGGCCAAGGGCCTGTTCGGAGACGACAAGCCGCACATGACCATCGAGGAAGCCGCTGCCTCCTGTCTTGCCGAAATCCGGCAGGTGCAGCCGAAGGGCCCCTACCTCCTCGGCGGCTTCTCCGGCGGCGGGCTGACCGCCTGGGAGATCGGCCGCCAGCTGCGCGCCGAGGGCGAGGAGGTGGCCCTCATGGTCCTTCTCGACACGCCGCTGCCGGTGCGTCCGGTCCTGACAAAGCCCGACAAGGTGCTGATAAAGCTGGCCGAACTTCGCGCCGGTGGCCCGAAGTTCCTTGCGCAGTGGGCGCGCCGCCGCTGGGAATGGGAACGCTCGCGCCGGGCAAGGGCCGCGAACGAACCCGACCCGACCGTGCCTTCCTACAACAACGCCGCCATCGAGGCCGCCTTCCGCCATGCGATCGGCGTCTATGATCTGAAGGCCTGGGAGGACGGCAATGTCGTCCTCTACCGCCCGCCCCTGGACCGCCGCTTCAAGGTCACGGGAGGCAACTGGGTGTCGGAGGCCCGGGAATATGTCTTCCACGACAACCTCTGGACGCCCTATGCGCCCCGTCTGACCGTGGTCGAGGTGCCGGGCGACCACGATTCGATGGTGCTGGAACCGAACGTGCGCGTTCTTGCGGCACGGATGAAGGCCGCGATCCAGGCCGCCGAGGCGGGCACATCCCGCCACCCCGACCACAGACTTGCCGCCGAATGACCGGAGACTGACATGACCCTGACCGCCCTTCTGATCGGCAATGAAAGTCTGACGGTGGAATGCGGCAAGCGCTGGCTGGAGCGGGGGCACCGGCTTGCGGCAGTGGTCACGCGCGAGGCCAGGGTGGCCAGCTGGGCCGCCGACGCGGGGCTGCGGATCATCGCCCCCGGCGCCGGGCTGGCCGAGCGGACGGCGGGTCTGACCTTCGACTGGTTGTTGTCGGTTGCCAACCTCTCGCTCGTCCCCGCCACGGTTCTGGGGCTGGCGCGGCAGGGCGGGGTCAATTTCCACGACGGACCGCTGCCCGGCTACGCCGGTCTCAACGCGCCGGTCTGGGCGCTGCGGAACGGCGAGACTAGCCACGCCGTCACCTGGCATCTGATGACCGACGGCATCGACGAAGGCGATATCCTGGCCAGCCGCGCCTTCGACATCGAGCCGGACGATACCGCCTTCACCCTGAATGCGCGCTGCTTCGGGGCAGCGCTGGACAGTTTCCCCGAGGTGATGGCGGCGCTGGAGGCGGGGGGACAGCCGCGCCAGCCTCAGGCGGCGGGGGCGCGCAAGGTCTGGATGCGGGCGGATCGGCCCGCGGCGGCCGGCCGGCTGGACTTCACGCAACCCGCCGAGACGGTCGCCCGCCATGTGCGCGCGCTGGATCATGGCGGATATCGCAACCCGCTGGCCGTCCCGAAGATCGAGGCGGCGGGTCAGGTCTGGGCCGTGGGGCTGGCCGAGGTCGTTCCGGGCCAGGCCAGCCCGGGCACGGTGCTTGCGCGCGATCCCGACAGCCTGACGGTGGCCTGTGGCTCGGGTGCGGTGCGCCTGTCCCGTCTGACCTGCCTGAAGGGCCTGCCCGTCGACACCGCCCGGGCCGAAGCCAACCTGCCCTCGCCCGATGCCGCGCTGGCCGCAGGTCTGGACGCAGCCCTTGCGCCTGCGGCCGAAGCCGAGGCGCGGCTGCGTGGCCTGCTGCTGCACCCCGATCCGGTGCTGCCGGGCGCGACGACCGCAGTGCAGGACTGGCGGCAGATCCAGCTGGATCTGCCGGGCGTTACACCCGCGCGCCTTGCCCTTGCGACGCTTCGTGCGCTTGGCCGGACCGGAGGCGACATTGCCTTTGCATCCGGCGCCGACCCCGCACCGGGCTATCTTCTGCCATGGGTCCCGGTTCGGCTTGACGCCACCGGCCCCGTGGCCGAGGCCGAAGCCCGCGCCAGCCGGGCGCTGGATGCCGCCCGCGCCGCTGGCGGCCTGGCCGCCGACCTTGCCCTGCGCGAGCCGGGCCTGAGCGCGCTTCTGCCCTCGGGCCTCGCGATTGGCGGGGGGAGCGGACCGCTTTCCGGCAGCACGGTGACGATCACCACCGGCACAACCCCGACCCTCTGGCACGACGCGGCCCGCCTGCCTGCCGCCGAAGCCGCCCGCATCGCCGAACGCATCGCCCGCCTCGTCGCAGCGATGGCCGGCACGCCCGGGGCCGATCTTTCCGGGCTGAGCCATCTGTCCGCCGCGGAAACCGACGTTTATGCCGGGGCGCTGGACGCGACCAGACGCGACTATGACCGGCAGGCCACGCTGCCCGGTGCGATCCTTGCGCAGGCCGCGCGGACACCCGATGCGACCGCCGTCATCGCGGGTGAGGCGCGGCTCAGCTATGCGCAGCTTGCCGACCGGGCGGGCCGGATCGCGAACACCCTGCGAACGATGGGCGTCGCGCGCGGCGCGCTTGTCGGCCTTGCCTGCCGCCGGACGCCCGACATGGTGGCCGGCGCCCTTGGCATCCAGCTTGCCGGCGCGGCCTATGTCCCGATGGACCCGGCCTACCCGGCCGACCGCCTGGCGCTTTATGCCGAGGATTCGGGCTGTCCGGTCATCGTCACCGAAAGCGCCGTGGCCGACACCTTGCCGCAGGGCCCGACGCTTCTGATCCTGGACAGCGATCCTCGCCTTTCCTCTGCGCCCACGACCACGCCCGCCGACGGCCCGACCGCCGACGACCCGGCCTATGTGATCTACACCTCCGGCTCGACCGGCCGCCCGAAGGGTGTCGTCGTCGGCCATCGCAACGTGATGAACTTCTTCGCGGGCATGGATGACGTGCTGGGCACCGATCCCGGATGCTGGCTGGCCGTCACCTCGCTGTCCTTCGACATCTCGGTGCTGGAACTGTTCTGGACCCTGAGCCGCGGCTTCACCGTGGTCCTGGCCGACGACAGCGCGCGGGTCCGGCCCTCGGGCGGGGCGGCGGGCGGCAGCGGGATCAGCCCCCGGAAGATGGAGTTCAGCATCTATTACTGGGGCAACGACGACCTGCCAGGCCCCTCGAAATACGAGCTTCTGCTCGAAGGCGCGAAGTTTGCCGACCAGAACGGATTTGTCGCGGTCTGGACCCCGGAACGCCATTTCCACGCCTTCGGCGGCCCCTATCCGAACCCTTCGGTGACCGGGGCGGCGGCGGCGGCGATCACCAGAAACATCGGCGTCCGCGCCGGGTCCATCGTCGCGCCCCTGCATCACCCCGCCCGCATCGCCGAGGAATGGGCGGTCATCGACAACCTGACCAATGGCCGCGCGGGCCTGGCCTTTGCCTCGGGTTGGCAGCCCGACGACTTTGTCCTGCGGCCGGAAAACACGCCCCCCGCGAACCGTCAGGCACTGTTCGACGCGCTGGACCAGGTCCGCCGGCTGTGGCGCGGCGAGGCGGTGGAGTTTCCGCGCAAGGACGGCACGCCCTTTGCCGTCCGGACCCAGCCGCGCCCGGTGTCGCCGGAAGTCGAGGCCTGGGTCACCACCGCCGGGAACCCGGACACCTGGCGCGAGGCCGGCAAGGCGGGTGCCCATGTGCTGACCCATCTTCTTGGCCAGTCGATCCCGGAAGTGGCCGACAAGGTCAGGCTTTACCGCGCCGCGCTGGCCGAGGCCGGGCATGACCCGTCAAGGTTCAAGGTCACGCTGATGCTGCACACCTTCCTTGCCGCCGACCGCGAGACGGCGCGCGAGGTGGCGCGCGAGCCGATGAAAAGCTACCTGCGCTCGGCTGCTGCCCTCATCAAGCAGTACGCATGGGCCTTCCCGGCCTTCAAGAAGCCGCAGGGTGTGGCCAATCCGATGGACATCGACCTGGGCTCGCTTGCGCCCGATGAACTGGAGGCGATCCTCGATTTCGCCTTCCAGCGCTATTTCGAGGACTCCGGCCTGTTCGGCACGGTCGAGGACGCGGTGAAGCGGGTGGAGGAGCTGAAGGCCATCGACATCGACGAGGTGGCCTGCCTGATCGACTACGGCATCGCAACGCCCGTGGTTCTGGAAGGGCTGAAACATGTGGCCGAGGTGCTGCGCATCACCAATGCCGGGGCCGGCGCGGATGACTCCTTGGCCGGCCTGATCCTCCGCCATGGCGTGACCCATCTGCAATGCACGCCCTCGATGGCGCGGATGCTGGCCGAGGACGACGGCGCCCGTGCCGCGCTGAAGCGGTTGCAGCGGATGCTGGTCGGCGGCGAGGCGCTGACCGGTCGTCTGGCGGCGGACCTTTCGGGTCTGATCGGGGCGCCGGTTCTGAACATGTATGGCCCGACCGAGACGACGATCTGGTCCTCGGTCGAGGCGACGACAGGCGCGGACGGCGTGGTCAACATCGGCCAACCCATTGCGAACACCGCGCTTTATGTGCTGGACGAGGCCCAGGCCCCGGTGGCCGATGGCCAGGAGGGAGAGCTATGGATCGGCGGCGAGGGCGTCGCGCAGGGCTATTTCCGGCGCCCCGACCTGACCGCCGACCGCTTCCGCCCCGACCCCTTCGCGGGCGGGGGACGGATGTACCGGACCGGCGATCTGGTGCGCAAGCGACCCGATGGCAAGCTCGACTACCTCGGGCGGGCCGATTTCCAGGTCAAGATCCGGGGCCACCGGATCGAGCTGGGCGAGATCGAGACCGCGCTTGAGGCCGCGCCCGGCATCCGCCAGGCCGTGGTCATCGCGCGCGAGGACCAGCCGGGCGACCTGCGGCTGGTGGCCTATGTCACCGCCTCCGGCGAGATCGACGCCGCGGCGCTGAAGGCCGGTCTGTCCGCGCATCTGCCCGATGTCATGATTCCAGCCCATATCCTGCGGCTTGACGCCTTCCCGTTGACCCCGAACGGCAAGGTGGACCGCAAGGCACTGCCGGCGCCCTTCGCCTCGGTCATCCCGGCCCAGGTTGTTCCCGCTGCCCCGGCCCAAGCCGAGGCCCCGGAGGCAGCGGCGCGACCCGCAGCCGGAACAGGCGGCAATCTGGAGGCGGCCATTGCGGCCGTCTTTGCCCGTGTGCTCGGCGTGCCGCAGGTGGGTCGGTCGGACAACTTCTTCACCCTCGGCGGCCATTCGCTCTTGGCGGTGCAGGCGCATCGCGAGCTGAAGGTGGCGCTGAGTTCCGACCGGATCGCGATCACCGACATCTTCCGCTTCCCGGTCGTCTCGGCACTGGCAGACCATATCGCGCGGCTGGTGCCGCAGGCTGCGCCGGCCGCGGCCGCGATCCCGGCCCCGGCCGCCGCGGCACCGCAGGCCGGCGCGACCGAGGCCGCCGACAGCCGGATGGACGCGATGGCCCGCCGCCGGGCCATGCGCGAGGCGCGGGAGAAGGCGCTGGGATGACCGCCGCCGTGCGGCTCGGCCGGATCGGCCAGGCGCTGGCTGCGCTGTTCCCGGCCGAAGTGTCGGTCGCGCTCTGCAATCTTGCCGCCGCCGAGCCGGCTGCACTCTGGCCCGAAGAGCGTAAAACCCTCGGCGCGGCTGTACCGCGCCGGGTGATGGAATTCGCCGCCGGAAGGCAGGCCGCGCGGCAGGCGCTGTCGGCGCTTGGCGTCGCCCCGCGCGCGCTGCCCGTGCTGCCCGACCGCGCGCCGCTGTGGCCAGAAGGCATCGCGGGGTCGATCTCGCATGCTGCGGGTCTTGCCGTGGCTGTCGTCCGGCGCGGCGCCCCGCTTGGCGTCGATGTGGAAGAGGACCAGCCGCTGCCCCCCGACCTCTGGCCCGAGATCGCCTCGGCGGCCGAGCGCGCGGCCCTTCCGGCGGGCGAGACAGGGCTGTGGCTCCGGCGGCTCTTTGCCGCAAAGGAGGCGCTTTTCAAGGCGCAGGCGCAGGGTGCGCGGGCGATGTTCGGCTTTGATGCCGCGCATGTGACCCTTGCCGAGGCCGGCTTCGACGCCCAGTTTCAGCAGGATGCCGGAGCCTTCCGCGCCGGTGACGTGGTGCGGGGTCGCCTGGCCCTGGTCGAAGGTCTGGTCCTGGCAGGGGTGACACGGTGACGATGATGACGCGACGCAAGGCGATCCTGGCCAGCCTCCTGTCGGCAATCGGCGCGGGCGGGCTTTACTGGCACCTGACCCGCGCGCCCTCGGCGGCTTCGGTACGGACCCGGCTGACCAGGTCTTCGGTGCCGAAACCCGCCGCGCCGCTGGCCGTCTTTCACCTGGGCCACAGCCTGGTGAACCGCGACATGCCCGCGATGCTGGCACAGATGGCCCCCGGCGGGCATCGCTATGACAGTCAGCTTGGCTGGGGCACCACCTTGCAGGCCCATTGGGGCCACGCCCCGATCAACGGCTTCGAGGCCGAGAATGCCCATCCCCGCTTTCGCCCCGCGCTGGAGGCCGTGCGCAGCGGCGACTACGATGCCATCGTCCTGACCGAGATGGTCGAGATCCGTGCCTCGATCCGCTATTATGACAGCCCGGTCTATCTGGCCCGCTGGGCCGGAGAGGCGCTGAAGGCGCGGCCCGACGTGCGGCTTTACCTCTACGAGACCTGGCACCAGCTGGACGATCCCGAGGGCTGGCTGGAACGGCTTGACCGCGACCACGACCGCTACTGGTTGTCGCGCGTCCTTGGCCCGGCGCTGGAGCGGCTGCCGGCGGGCAGCCGCATCCACCTGATCCCCGCCGGGCAGGTGCTGGCCGCCTTCGTCCGCGCGGTCGAGGCGCGGGGCGGGCTTGGCAATGTCCGGGACCGCACCGACCTGTTCTCCCGGGCCGAGGACGGAACGCTGGACGTGATCCACCTGAACGATCTGGGCAACTATCTGGTCGCCCTGGTCCACTACACCGCGCTTTATCAGCAAAGCCCGCTTGGTCTGCCCCATGCGCTGTTGCGGGCCGACGGCAGCGTGGCGGTGGCGCCGGACTCCGACGTGGCGCGGCTGATGCAGGAGACGACCGATTCGGTGGTGCGCAACCTTGGCTTGTCCGGTCTTTCCGCATGATGTGGCATATCGGCCACCTCGGCCCGCAATAGAGGCGCCGAAGCCCAGCTCGGGGCGGGCGGCGCAGAGTTCGGGCACATTTCCCCTTTCCGATCCGCGCGCGGGTCAATAACCTTGGGTGTCAGTGTCAGCGCCCGTCCTTTTGGGGCGCCATGGAGAGTCTTGTGATGCCGATCCTTCGCCGAATTGTCGCCGCCCTGTTCCTTTTGCCCGTCGTGGCGCTGATGGCCACGGCCCAGGATTACCGCATCCGTCCCGGAGACGTGTTGCAGATCGAGGTCCTCGAGGACGCGACGCTGAACCGCAGCGCCATCGTGCTGCCAGATGGGCAGATCACCCTGCCTGTTGCGGGAACGGTTCGTGTGTCAGGCCGCAGCCTTGCCCAGGTTCAGGCCGACATCGCCCAGCGCCTGTCCCCCGGCTTTGCCACCACGCCGACCGTCTATGTCACGCTCAGCGCGCTGGCCGAACGCCCGGCGCCCTCGGCTCCGCGCACCATCGCGGTCTATGTGCTGGGGGCCGCCAACAGCCCCGGCAAGGTCGAAGTCGCGCCCGGCGCCACCTTCCTGCAAGCCCTGGCGCAGGCCGGCGGCGCGTCGCCCTTTGCCGCGAAGAAGCGCATCCAGCTGCGTCGCGTCGACAAGTCGGGGGTGGAGCGGGTCTATCGCCTTGACCTTGACGCGATCGAGAACGGCGCATCCGGCGGCAGCACCCGGCTGGTGAACGGCGACGTCATCGTGATCCCGCAGCGCAAGCTGTTCGAGTAAGCCCGCATGCGCCGCGCTGGCCATATCGTCGCGGGGCTATGCGCCGTGGGCGCGGCCTGCCTGACCGGCGCGGCCAGCGCCCAGGAAGGCGGCGTCCTTCTGACCTTCGGTATCGAGAACCGGCTTGAGATCAGCCGCAATGCCGGCCTCTCGGTCCCAGGCGAAGGGACAGAGGTCGCCAATGTCACGCTGCTGTCCTTTGGCCTTGTCAGCGAAACTCCGCTGGACCGGCTGACCTTCGGCGTGACCGGCGGGCTTGTCGCTCGGACCGGGGATGAGGGCAGCGAGTTCGATTTCGGCCGGTCGGCCCTGACCTTTGCCTACAGTCGCGAAGTGCCCTCGGCGGCGCTGGCCCTTGCGGCCGAGTTCCGTTCGGATGACGCGGATTCCTTCGGCGACGACCTGGGCGACATCGGTGCGGACGGGACGCGCAGCGACCTGTCGCTTTCGGCGCGGCTGGAAACGGGCCGAACCTCCGGTGTGGGTCTGGCCTTCGGGCTCGCCTATGACCGGACCGACTACCAGGACACCACGGATCCCGACCTGGTGGACAGTGAGGAATGGCGCGGTGACGTCGCGGCGATCCTGCGCTTTTCGGAAATCGCAACCGGCCGCATCGGCCTGCGCTATCGCCACCGCGAGGAAGAGGACCTCGGCACCACCACCACCGATGCGACCACCGTCTTTGCCGGCCTTGATTATGCGATCAGCGAACGGGCCGACCTGTCGGTCGAACTCGGCTATACCGAGACCGAAACCGAAGACGGCGGCGTTATCGCGCGCGAACGTGGCCCCGATGCCAGCGTCCGGCTGTCCTATGACATGCCCGTCGGCACGGCCTATGCCCTGCTCAGCGTGACCACCGATGCGGATGAAGGCCAGCGCCAGACCTTCGAGATCGGCCGCGCCCTGGAAACCGGACGCGACACGCTGGCCGTCCGGCTGGGCGTGACCCACGGGGACGAGACCGGGACCGATGTGATCGGCGCGCTGGAATGGACCCGTGCCCTGCCGGACGGCAGCCTGGGCGTCAGCCTGGAACGGCGCGTCGGCTATGACGCCGATGATGACGAAAGGGTTGCAGATTCGATCTTCAGCCTGAACCTGACCCGGAACCTGAACGAGACGACGACGCTTCTTTTCGACGCGTCCTACGCGTTGAGGGACTCGCCCTCGGAACGCATCGAGCAGGTGGACCTGGATGCGGGCTTCAGGCACCAGCTGACCCGGGACTGGGGCCTGTCGGGTGGTGTCGGCTACACTGTGCGGCATGAAGGCGGGCGCGCCGAATCGCCGCGCCTGTTCCTCGCGCTCAGCCGGGACTTTCAGTTCCGGCCCTGACCGACGCCCGGACGAACAGGCCCACGCAGTCGTATTTCCGATCCGGCGCGGCAAAGGCCGAACGGGCGAGAAGTGCCAGGTCGCGGGCCAGACTGCGGCGCGGGGTGTGGCGCGCACCGCCGCGTTCTTGCAGCCGCCGATGGGCGAGGTTCTCCCAGGCCCGCCAGCCCGGCGTGAAATGCCGGGTATGACCGTGGTGCACTTCTTCCACAATTGCGAAACCGGCCTGCTCCATCAACCGGCGCAAGGACCGGCCGGTGAAGAAATGCACATGGCGCGGCACGTCCAGCATCTCGGAAATCTCGGCATAGGTCTGGAAATGCAGCGCCGCGCAGTTCGGCACCTCGCAGTAGAACCCGCCGCCAGGCGCCAGCAGAGCGCGCACGTTGCGCAAGGCCAGCGCCGGATCGGCGCAATGTTCCAGCACATGGGTCATCAGCACCAGATCGAATGTCTGTCCTGCAAGGGCCGGTGGAATGGCTTCGGCGGTGCCCGCTTAGACCACCACGCCCCTTCCCGCAGCCACCTCGCGCGCCTGGGGGTCGGGCTCCACACCGAACAGCGCCCGCCCCGGCGCGGCCAGCCCGGCGACAAAGTCGCCACCGCCGCAGCCGATGTCCAGCACCCGGCCAGGCTGCGGTTGCAGGGTCAGCAGCCGATCCGCATCCATCATGCGCCCGCGGTCGGTCAGCCAGGCCAACTTGACCAGCACCCGCTCGGCCAGGCTGGCGCGCACTTCCGGGAAATGCGACTGGCCGTGGGTGTAATAGGCCGAGATGTCGTAGCTTTCGCGCAACTCCTCAGGCGTCAGCGCCCGGCGCATCAGTCCCAGGTCGCAGGCCGGACACCAGACCAGCCGCCCCGAGTTGATCGGCCGGGCGGTCTTGACGTCCAAGGGGATGTCCAGCCAGAGTGCCAGATCAGACGCCCGCGTGCCGCAGCTTGGGCAACGGGGTTCGTGCGAGGGCGCGTTCATTGGCGTCCTTTGCAAAGGAAGTCCCAAGGCATAGTGCGGCACTTCCCACGCAGAACCAAGCTACTTCGCGTCAACACCCTGTTTCCCGACCAGCCGACGGAAGGCATGGCCGACAAGATCGCGCAGGAAATGCGGCGGTCCGGGCGGGATCGACGGCTGCACCACCCGCCGCATCCGCAGGATCAATCCGCCCGCAACATGGGCAGCCGTCGCCGCCACCGCCCGCGCCGTGCCCCCCGATTTGCGAAAATAGTGCCAGCGGCTGTCGAACCAGTAGCCCGGCACCCGCTTCCAGCCCTTCATCCCGGTCGAGACCGATCCGATATGTTCCACCCGGCTTTCCCTGACGAAATGCGTCGGCCAGCCGGCCTCGGCCGCGCGGCGGCAGAGGTCGGTTTCCTCGAAATACAGGAAGAAGGTCTCGTCGAAGATCCCGACCTCGCGGATCACCGCTTCGCGCAGCATCATGCTGGCGCCGGCCAGCCAATCGACCGGCCCCGTCACCTCGGGCACGCCAATGGCCACCGACCTGTGGCGCAACAGCCGCGAGATCGGCCCGGTCCGCGCCGCGCCCTCGAATTCCGAGGCGACCGAGGGGAACCGGAAACAAGTTACATGCGCTTCGCCGTCCGGCCCGTGGATGTAGCTGCCGGCGATGCCGACCTTCGGATGGGCTTCCAGGTAATCCAGCAGCCGCCGGATCGCGTCCGGGGCCGGGAAGGCGTCCGAGTTCAGGATATAGACAAAATCCGGCCGCTCCCCGCCCGGCAGGCCCAGCCGGATGCCGACATTGTTGCCCGCGCCGAAGCCGCCGTTGCGGCCCGATTGCACCACGCGGAACCGGGGGCGATCCTTCAGAGCCGCGCTCATCTTCTCGAACGAGCCGTCGCCGGAATCGTTGTCCACCACCACGATGCCGCCCGCGATGCCCTGCATCGCCCTTTCGGCGCTGTCGGCGGCCCGCAGGGTCATGTCGGCCGTGCGCCAGTTCAACAGCACGGTCAGGACGGTCGGGCCTTCTGGCTGCGCGCGGGTCATTGCCCCTGTCCCTCTCCGCGTGCCCGCAGGGCCGCGATGGTCAGCGATGGCAGCACCAGCGCGCAGTCCAGATAGCGCCGCGCCAGCCTGCGCGGGTTCGACAGCATCCGCCACAGCCATTCCATCGCGATCCTGCGCACCCAGACCGGCGCCCGCGTCTGGTGGCCGGCGATAAAGTCAAGCCCGGCGCCGATCGACAGGAAGCCAAGCCCCGGCTGCCGCGCCAGGCCACGGGCCGCCAGCATCTCCTGCTTCGGAGCGCCCAGAGCCAGAAGGCAGATCCGCGCCCCGGATGCCGCCACGCGGTCGATGAGATCATCCGCCGCCGAGCTTTCCGGGTCGAAACCGTAGGGTGGCGCCAGGCAGGCCACGACCTTCAGCCCTGGATGATCGGCCACCAGCCTGTCGGCCGCAGCGCGCAGCACGGGTTCGGTGGACCCCAGAAAGGCCAGGGGCACCCCAAGCCTTGCCGCCATCGCCGCGACCGGCGCGATCAGTTCCGACCCCGGGACCAGCGCCACCTCGCGCCGTCCGGCCAGATGCGACAGCCACACGATCGGATTGCCGTCCGCCACCACATGGGTCTGCGCAAGATAGGCCGCCTGGAACGCCGGGGAGCGGCGCAACTTGACTACATGATCGAGGTTGATCGTGGCGACAGAAAATCCCTCTCCGCGAGCCAGCAAGGTCTCGATGTCGGACAGAAGAGCCGCTTCGGTTGGAACGTTGACCAAGGACAGGGGCCGCGACACCTCCGCCTGCCCCTTCTGATCGTGCCTGCCTCTACCCGAGTCCATTTCCGCCCTGTAAACCCCTCGTCACCGTCGTTTGTTACATCAACACGGTCGGGACAGAAGGGGATAGTTGCCCGCCGCACAAGCCCTTTCCGCCAGAGCATCAGAACCGGAACGGCACATGGTCGTAATCGTTCTCATGAAATTCGACTGTTTCCGTTGCGGCAAAAGTCTTTGCACATTGCCGTAGCATTCCGTTGTGTGCTTGATCCCGCCCGGCTAATCCGCCACGGTCAAGCCGGCCTGCCGATTTCATCCGCGATACCATGCACGTTTACGACATCAGTGTCATCATTCCCGCGCATAACGAGGCCGACTGGCTCGCGCGGTGCATTGGGGCACTGCTCGCGCAGGATTCCTCAGCACGGTCGGTCGAGATCATCGTTGTTGCGAACGCCTGCACCGACAGCACGGTCGCCATTGCACGGGGCTTCGTTCCACAGATCGCCGCGCGCGGCTGGGGGACGCAGGTTCTCGACCTGGCCGAGGCGGGCAAGCTCAACGCGCTTAACGCCGGTGATCGTGCCGCTACCGGACGGGCGCGGCTATACCTTGATGCCGATGTCACCTGCGACCCGGATCTTCTGGGTCAATTGATCGCAGCCCTTGCCACCGAAGAGCCGCGCTATGCCACCGGAGCGCTTGCCGTGGCGCCCGCGCGATCCTGGATCACCCGCCATTACGCCCGCGTCTGGACGCGGCTCCCCTTCGTACAGGGCGGCGCGGTCGGCGCCGGTCTCTTCGCGGTGAACCCGGCCGGACGCGCCCGCTGGGGCGCGTTTCCGGCCATCATCTCGGACGATACCTTTGTCCGCCTGCATTTCACTCCTTCGGAACGGATCGAAGTTCCAGCGCGCTATCACTGGCCGATGATCGAAGGACTGGCCAACCTCGTGCGCGTGCGTCAACGTCAGGATGCCGGGGTTGAGGAGTTACGACAGCGCTACCCCGAGTTGATGCGGAACGAGGGCAAGCCCCCTGTGACAATCGGAGCCTTGCATGCGATTGCAACTCGGATGCCGGTCAGCTTCCTCGTCTATCTTCTGGTGCATTTTGCGGTCCGGCTGCGGCCCAGGGAAAGCGGATGGGCGCGCGGGCGATGATGGCAGATCCCCCCGGAGCGGCAACAGTCCAGGCGACGGATGCCGCAGGCACCGTCGCGCCCGGCCCCGTCGCCTATCTCACCGGCGATTACCCCAAGGTCTCGCACACCTTCATCCTGCGCGAGGTGCAGGCGGTGCGCGCGGCCGGTGTCCCCGTTGTCACCTGCTCGATCCGCCGCCCGCCCGCGTCAGAGTTCAAGGGGGCCGAGGAACAACAGGCCCGCGCCGAAACCTTCTACGTGATCGCCGCCGCGAAGAACCCGCTGCGCCTGATGCAGGCGCATCTGGGCGCCCTGCTGCGATCCCCCGGAACCTGGCTCTCCACGCTGGCACTGGCCATCCGGATGCGCGCGCCGGGGCTGAAGGCGTTGCTGTGGCAGATCTTCTACTTTGTGGAAGCCGCCGTCCTGGCCGACCATCTGCGCAAGGTGAAGGCCCGCCACCTGCACAACCATTTCGGCAATTCCAGCTGCTCGGTCGCCGTCCTGGCCGCGAAACTGGCCGGTATCCCCTACAGCTTCACCGAACACGGCCCCGCGATCTTCTTCGAGGTGGACCGCTGGGCCCTGCCGGAAAAGATCGCGCGGGCGCAGTTCGTGGTCGCCATCACCCATTTCTGCCGCGCGCAGTTGATGCTGTTCTCGGACCCTGCGCATTGGGGCAAGATCGCCATCGTCCATTGCGGCGTCGATCCGGCGCTCTACCGCCGCGCCGCGCCCGGCTTCGGCAAGCGCGTGGCCTTCGTAGGCCGGCTTGACCCGGTGAAGGGCGCGCTTCTGCTGATCGAGGCGATGGCCGAGGTGCTGAAAGTCCATCCCGATGCCACGTTGACGCTTGCCGGCGACGGCCCGGCCCGCGCCCCGGCCGAGGCGCGGGCGGCCGAGCTCGGCATCGCGGGTTCGGTCCGCTTTGCCGGTTTCATGACCCAGCCGCAGGTGGCCGAGCTGCTGTCCACTTCCGACATGCTGGTCCTGCCCTCCTTCGCCGAAGGCCTACCTGTGGTCTATATGGAGGCGCTGGCCAGCCAGATCCCCGTCGTCGCCAGCCGCGTGGCGGGCGTGCCGGAACTGGTGCAGGACGGCGTGACCGGCTTCACCGTGCCGCCCGGCGATGTGAGCACCCTTGCCGAGCGGATGATGCAGCTGATGGCCGACCCAGAGCTTTCGGCGCGGCTGGGCGAGGCCGGGCGCCGGGCGGTCGAGCAGGAGCACGACATCGCCCGCGAAGGCGCCTGGCTGGCCGAACTTTTCCGCAAGGGCGGCCCGGATGGCCGCCTGCGGCCGTGACCGGGGCTCCTCGTCGGCCGCCGACCGCTCGTCGCTGCCACCGCGGCGAGAAGCCACAGGCGCACAAGGAGCCGCGCCTACTTGTACTCGATCAATCCCGACCGCCGTCGCCGCAGGCGGTTCAGCCAGTATTCCAGTACGCCCTGCGCCTCGGGGAACTTCGCCAGCGTCATGAACAGCGCGCGCTCCCAGCCATACCGACGCGCCAGTCGCAGAACCTGCACCGGATAGAGCGCCAGCAGAAGCAGCGCCCAGGGCGTCACTAGCGCGCCAGCCAAGGCCGCGACGGGAAGGACCGCCCCCCAGAGCAGCGCCCGGCGCGTCTCAGCCACCCAGTGCCGTTCCGGCGGAGCGCCGTGCAGAGCGGCGCCCTCGGCGAAGGCATGGCCGCCGCGCCGGGTCCGCTTCCACCACTGGCCTATCCGCGTCATCGCGGCGTCATGCAGCGTCATCTCCTCGTCGATCCGCCAGACCTGCCAGCCCGCGGCCCGCAGTCGCACACACAACTCCGGCTCCTCGCCCGCGATCAGGCGCGGATCATAGCCCTCCACGGCCTGCACCGCGCGCACCCGCATCAGCGCATCCCCGCCGCAGGCCTTTGCCAGCCCGACCGGCGTGTCCCATTCCGCATCGCAAAGCCGGTTCCAGATCGAGACCTCGGGCCGCATCTCGCGCCGCCGGCCGCAGACAACAGCCGCCTCGGGATGCGCTTCAAGGAAGGCGCGCGCGACCGGCAGCCAGCCGGGTTGCAGCCGGCAGTCGCCATCGACGAACTGAACGAATTCGGGTCCGCCGACCTCCAGCAACCGCGCCAGGCCCGCATTGCGGGCCCGGGCCGCTGTAAAGGGGATCGCCATGTCCAGCGCCACGACCTCTGCCCCGGCCGCACGCGCCGCTGCCGGGCTGCCGTCGGTGGACCCGGAATCGACATAGACAAGCGGCCGCACCCAGGCGGGAAACGAGGCAAGGCAGGCCACCAGCCGCGCACCCTCGTTGCGCCCGATGATCACGGCCCCGAGGCCGCCGGAAGGGGGCGAAGGATGGGTCACGGTGAACGCTGGCAGCCTTGGTCGGTCATGGCGCCAGAAACCACAAATCCCGCAGCCTTCCAAGGGCGGGCGCCACGGGAACCCTCTTGCGCCGGCACAGGGACGACAGGCAGCCATTTTCCTTGGGCGACGGACCGGCTAGAAGGGGGACAGTCAGTGCCTGTGGACGGGACGTGATGCCGAACGTCTTTGCCTATCTCGTTCTGTTTGCCGCGCCGCTTGCCGCCGTGGTGCTGTTCCGCATGCTGTCCCTTGAACGGGCCCTGGCCTGGACGATCATCGGCGGTCATCTCTTTCTTCCCTCGGCGACGGTCATCAAGTTCCCCATGCTTCCGCCCATCGACCGCAGCCTGGTGCCTGCGGTTTCGGCGCTGTTGCTTTGCCTGATCCTGGCGCCAAGGCAGACCCCCACCATGGAGGTCTCGGCCCGGATCGGCCGGCAGATCCTGCTAGGACTTCTGCTTATGGTGCTCGTGACCCCGATCCTGACGGTGATGACCAACACCGAGCCGATCATCGACGGCCGCACCTTTCTGCCGGGACTGAGGCTATATGACGCCTGGGGGCTGATCTCTCAGATCGTAGTGGCGCTGCTGCCGTTCTGGCTTGGCCTGCGCTACCTTAACACGCAGGCCGGTCATCGCGCACTGCTGGAAGCCTTTGCCATCGGCGGTCTGATCTATACTGTCCCCGCGCTGGTCGAAGTGCGGCTGTCGCCGCAACTGCACACTTGGGTCTACGGCTTCTTTCCGTCCGATTTCGTCCAGCACATCCGGGCCGGCGGCTTCCGTCCGGTGGTCTTCCTGAACCACGGTCTGATGGTGGGCATCTATTTCTGCCTCGCGATCATTGCGTCCGCGGTCCTGTTCCGGGAAGCCCGGCGGGAGGGGCGACTTGCCTTTCCCTGGCTGGCCGCCACTCTGTGGCTGCTTCTGGTACTCTATCTGTCGAAGAGCCTTGGTGCCCTGGTGATCGCCGTGCCTTCGATGCTGATCGTTCTGCTGCTCGGCAAGCGGCTTCAGACGGCGCTGTCGGTCGGCATTGCCGTCATCGTCATGCTTTACCCGATGCTGCGCGGGGCCGGCTGGATCCCGGTCGAGGCCGCCTACGAGCTGGCGCTTTCGGTCGACGAGGAGCGTGCCGCCTCGCTGAAATTCCGGCTGGACAACGAGGATGAGCTGTTGACCAAGGCAAACCTCAAGCCGCTGGCGGGTTGGGGCAGCTGGGGACGCAACTCGATCTTCGATCCGCAGACCGGAGAGATGACCAGCATCACCGATGGCATCTGGCTCGCCTTCATTGGCGTCTTTGGCTGGCTTGGGTATATCGGCCGCTTCGGCATGCTGACGGTTCCGATCCTGCTTTATGCCCTGCGCCGCAAGACCCTTGGTCCGTCCTATCTCATGCCGGGGATGGCCGTCCTGCTCAGCGCCGCGCTGGTTGACCTTCTGCCGAACTCGGGCCTGGTCAATTACGTATGGCTGACCGCAGGGGCGATCGCGGGCATCACGGTGTTCCGACCCGCAAGCGAGATCGCCGGGACCGAGGGCACAGTCGTTCCCGAGGCGCGCAGCATGCGTGCAAGCTGGCTGATGCCGGAGGAGCCCGGCCCTGTGCAGAGGCGGCAGAAGCGATCCGAGCAGCGCGGTGCGCCAAGATGAAGTTTCTTGCCCGGGCGGCGGGAAAGACCTGTTCGCCTTCCCACAGCCGGGCGCATGGCGACATGAGGATGCAGCGCGGCAGCGCCGGCGGATGATCGGGATTTGGGGACGGTATCGAGATGGCAAGGTATCTTATCACCGGGGGCTGCGGTTTTGTCGGGTCGCATCTGGCCGATGCGCTGCTGGCGCGGGGCGATGAGGTGGTCGTGCTGGACAACCTGTCCACCGGCAAGCGGGCCAATCTGGCCCCCGAGGCACGGGTGATCGAGGGGGATGTGGCGGACCCCGATGCCGTGGCGCGGGCCATTGCGGGCTGTGCGGGGGTGTTCCACCTGGCCGGGATCGCCTCGGTCGCCTATTGCAACGAACACTGGCGCGAAGGGCATGTGACCAATCAGACCGGAACCGTGACGGTGTTCGAGGCAGCGGCGCGGGCGGGGCGCGTGCCGGTGGTCTATACCTCCTCCGCCGCAGTCTATGGCGATGCGGGTCCGGGGGCGGTGGACGAGGCGCGCGTGCCGCGCCCGCGAACACCCTATGGCGTGGACAAGCTGGGATCGGAACTGCACGGTCGCATCGCGATGGGGGTGCATGGCCTGCCGACGGTAGGCCTGCGGCCGTTCAACATCTATGGCCCGCGACAGGATCCCTCTTCGGCCTATTCGGGGGTGATCTCGATCTTCAACAGCCGCCTGGCGCAGGGCCTGCCGGTGACGGTGTTCGGGGACGGCTTGCAGACGCGGGATTTCGTCTATGTCGCCGATGTCGTGCGGTTCCTCATGGCGGCGATGGCGCACGCGCCGCAGGCCGCCGGAGAGGTGTTCAACATCTGCACCGGCCGGACAACGACGCTTCTGGCGCTGATCGACACGCTGGCGCGGCTGCATGGGCGGGTGCCGGTGGTGCAGCATGGCGACCCCCGGGTGGGCGATATCCGGGATTCTCTGGGCGACCCGAACCGCGCCCGTGCGGTGCTGGGCGTGACGGCAGAGGTGACGCTGGAGGACGGGCTGGCGGCGTTGCTGCGCCAATCGCAAGCGGCCGGATGACGGCCCCTTTCCGTGCGAGCCACGGGCAAGTCCAGGCCACCGGCCGCGGAGGGGCCGTCCAGCTGCCTACCGCGCCCCAAGTTCCCTTGACAGCACCTGCCGGTTCTGGTCACGCTTCGGACGCGAAAACGGCTTGGCGAAATGCTGATCACCTCTGGCACGCTTTTGATCTTGGCCACGAATTCGATCGCCCCTTCCCCGAGACATCGCGACCTTGGCAAACCCGGCGCAAGGGCCGTTCTGCGCGGCAGAGAGGCCTGCAATGACCAGAGGCAGTGAGCTGCGGCCTCTTCGGGTCGCCTTCGTCACGCCGGCCTGGCCCGGGGTGCAGACGCCGAACGGCATTGCCACGGCTGTCAGCCACCTGGCCTCCGGTCTGCAAGACGCGGGGCATGAAGTCACCATCATAGCGCATTGGCTGGATGCACCGCATGACCACCCGCGCGTCATCGCGTTGCCCGATGCCCGGCTGCGGCTGGTGGATCGTCTGCGGCGAAAGCTGGACCCGGAGGGCTGGCAGGTCCGCTTCGTGGCGGATCAGCACGTCGAGGCGATCCGGCGCGCCGTGGCCCTATACGGGGTCGAAGTCGTCGTGATGGAAGAGACGCAGGGCTGGGTCGGAGAGATCCGGGCAAAGGTGTCCGTACCTGTGGTGGCAACCCTGCATGGCCCCTGGTGGCTGCATCGCATGGCAGGAAGTGCGCCGGACGATGCCGCCAGCGCCCGGCGAGAGGCGCGCGAGGCAAGGGGCCTGCGCCGGGTGGATGGCATCACTTCGCCATCGAACGAGGTGCTGCGGCAGACAGAGGCGCGGTGGGGCCTGCCGAAGGTTCCTGCGGCCGTGATCCCGAATCCGTTTCCGGCACCGGCGCAGGGCATCGATCTGACCGATGAGCTTCTGAACCACGTCCTGTTCGTCGGCCGGTTCGACCACATCAAGGGCGGCGACATCGTGGTGGACGCCTTTGCCTCGATTGCCGCTGCGCACCCTGCCGCGCAGTTCACCTTCGTCGGCCCGGACGAGGGGCTGCCGCGGGCCGGGGGCGGCATCGACAGGCTTTCCGACCGGCTTGCCCGTCTGCCCGAACCCGTCCGCTCACGGATCAGGGCGGTGGGAAGGCAATCGCGCGCGGAAGTGGCCGCCCTGCGCGCCCGGCACGGGGTCACGCTGGTCGCGTCACGCTATGAGAACTTCGGAGGCACGCTGATCGAAGCGATGGCCGTCGGGTCAGCCGTCGTGTCAACCAGCGTCGGTGGCCAGAAAGAGATCGCCACGCATGAGGAGACCGCCCTCATGGTCCCACCCGAGGATGCAGAAGCGATGGCCCGGGCCTGCCTTCGGCTGATGCGCGACCCGGCCCTGGCACGCCGTCTGGGTGCTGCCGCGCGCAACCACGTGAAGGCCAACTATGCGCCGGACGTCATCGCCCGGCGGATGGCGGACTTCCTGGCCTCGGTCCGGCGGCAGTAGTGCCGTCAGATCCCCAGCTTGCGCAGACGTTGGTCCAGCCGGCGGTAGATCACCGGCGGCAGCAGGTTCTCCATGATCCGGTGTCGGGCTTCCAGCCGGTCCTTCTGGTCCTTCGTCCCGGGACGCGGCTTGAACAGCGTGGAATGTGCCACCTTCGTCGAATCCCAGGTCGCGGTGTAGTAGTACAGCGCGATCGACATCCGGGGCTCCTTGTCCGGATGGTTCACCGGCTCGGGGTTGCCATGCCAGGTGTTCGACCCGGTGTTGAAGCAGCACATCCGGTTGAACAGCGGCACGAAGCTCGCCACCTTGGCGGTCATGTCGTCGTTCCAGACCTCGAAGGACCCGCCGTATTCTTCCTTCCAGTCCTTGTTCAGGTAGATCAGCACGTTCAGCCGCCGTTCGAGGTTCAGCTTGCCCTGCCGGTTGAAGTCGGCGTGGATGTCCAGATGCCCGCCGTTCGACACGACATGGATGCCGCCGCCCGCGTAATAGGGGTCCGGGATCAGCCCGTCGATGCCGGTCAGCTCTTCCAGGAAAGCCAGAAAGCCCTTGGAGTTCAGCGAATGGAACAGCGCCCGGGTATAGGGCCCAAGGCGTTCCGGCATGTAGGCCGCCTTCAGCTTTTCCTGCGGACGGTTGAAAAAGCTTTCCGCCGCGGGCAGCACCCGCAACTCCTCGCGCACGCGGTCAAGGATCTCGGCCGGCATGAAATTGTCGAAACAGCCGTAGGGATAGGGCTTCTTCGAGCGGTAAGCCTCGGCGGCGGCCTTGCCGAATTCGCGGGCGTCATCGGCATCGATCAGAAGCGTCTCGGGATCGATCGGCAGAGTATTGATGGACATCACAACCTCTCAGTCTTCGTCTCAAAGGACTTTGCATCTTCAGACCCGGATCGGCACGCGGCCTGGCAAGGGGTCGATTTCTCAACGTTCATAGCGCAGCACTTACCTCCTCGGCATCGCCAGCAACCATGCGCCGGAAGGTCGCGTTTCCGGCCAGAAGCTCGTCATAGCTGCCCTGGGCCAAAAGCCGGCCCCGGTCCATCAGGAAGATCGTGTCGCAGGTCTTCACCGTTGTCAGCCGGTGGGCGATCAGGATGATGGTCCGGTCGGCCCGGATGCGGTTGACCGCCTCCATCACCACCCGTTCGGTGATATTGTCCAGGGCCGAGGTCGCTTCGTCCATGATCAGAAGCGTCGGATCGCGATACAGGGCCCGGGCGATCCCGATCCGCTGGCGCTGACCGCCCGACAGCCGCACGCCACGCTCTCCCACATAGGTGTCATAGCCGTGCGGCAGGTCGGAAACGACGAAATCGTGCAGGGCCGCGATGCGCGCCGCCCTCTCGACCGCGGCCATGTCGATCTCGTCCTTCGGCACCCCGAAGGCGATGTTCGAGGCGATGGTCTCGTCGGTCAGGAAGATCGCCTGGGGCACATAGCCCAGCGTCCCCTGCCAGGCGCGCAGATTCTCGGGCGTGATCGGCACACCGTCCACCCGGATCTCGCCCTCGTCAGGCGTCAGAAGCCCGAGGATCAGGTCAACCAGCGTGGTCTTGCCCGCCCCGGTGCCGCCGACGATCCCCACCGTGGTCCGCGCCGGGATCACCAGATCCACCCCGCGCAGCGTCGGCTTTTCGGCCTCGGCATAGGCGAAGCTGACCTTGGCCAGTTCCAGCTCGCGCTCCAGTCGCAGGGGCTTTGTGCGCAGTGCATCGGCCAGCGGCAGTGCAGGCGTGGACGTGAAATCGGCCACGATCGCGTCAAGCACCGCCGTTGCCCCGCGGACGGAGACCAGCGCGTGGTAGATCTGCTGCAACGACGGCAAGAGCCGCATGGTCGAGAAGGCGATGACACCCAGCGTCGGTACGACCTCGACGATATTGCCTTCGCTTTTCAGCAGCAGAAGCAGGATCAGCGCCAGCATGGTGCCGAAGGTGATCGCCTCCAGCAGGAAGCGCGGCAGCTCCGACATGATGCCCATGGTCGCCCCGCTCTGCGCGGCCGTGCGGGCGGCGGCCGAATAGCTGTTAACATAGGTCGCCTCCAGGCCCATGAGCTTGACATCCTTGATCCCGCCGGTGGCTTCCTGCGCGACGAGGAAGCGGTTCTCGAAGGCATCCATCATGATCTGGCCCAGACGGTGCAGCCGCCCGCGGAACCGCAGGTAGATCAACCCGTAACCCAGGCTCAGCACACCGCCGGAGAACAGCGTCACCACCGGATCCACCATCAGCAGAAAGCCCAGGATCGCCAGCACCAGAAGTCCGTTCGACACCAGGCGAAGACAGGGCAGGATCACCCGGTTCACCAGCCCGTCGACCTCGTTCAGGACATTCTTCTCCAGCTCGGCGCTGTTGCGCCGCAGGAACCAGGGATAGGGCTGGCTGAGATAGGCCGCCAGAAGGCGCGACGAAATCGTGTAGCCCCGCATCGTCGAGAACCGGATCGTGGCATAGGTGCCCAGCGCCTTGACCGCCAGGCCCGCCATGACCACGCAAAGGACCAGGACCGAAAGCCCGATCTGCAAGCTGAAGGCTGATTCAAGTCCCGACAGCCGGGACAGTTCGGCGAGGAGCCGGTTCGACTGGAGGCTCTCTGGATTGGCCAGCACATTCAACAGCATCAGAACCGCCGAGATGCCGGCGATCTCGGCCGCGGCGACCAGGAGCATCACCCCGGTCAAAATCCAGAACCGGCGCCGCTCGGTGCGATCGAACAGCAAGAACAGCTTGCGAAAGGTGGCGATCAATTCAAGTCCCCTGGGCCTGCGACCGCGACACCTTGCTGCGGGCGCGTGACAAAAGAAAGGCAATCGTGAAGCAGGTCCCGGATCCCTGCCGCAATTCGGCATCCGGAACCGCCGCGCAGATCCTGACACGGCGCGGCAAGCGGCCTTTCCGGGCCCCCTGGCGCACCTCCTGCTGGCGCCGGGTGACGCGGAAAGCCATGTTCGTCGTGCTTTTCAATACGATGCCTTGCCCGGACAAACGGGCCCCGGCCGGCCTTCCAGACCTGGCCATACCACTCCGTCGCGCCGTCCCCGAACATGCTGATGATGTGGAATACTGCATTGTCGGATCGCAGGGTTCAGCGCCAATGCTCAGATCCAGCGACGCAGTTTGACCAAGGCTTGGCCATATTCCTGCCACGCATGGCGAGCATCCTTCCTGTAAGCTTCGCGTAGGAGTTGCAGGACATGCTTGCAGGGATCGTGCTCTTGTCGACCGCAGTAGGGATCATCGCGATGGGTGCGACCTTCGCCCTGGCCTTGCCGACCTGGATCGCCCTTCTGTCCTATCCCGTGATCGGTGGCCTTGCCCTTCTGCTCTGCGCTGCGGTGCGGGGCGGGCGTGCAGACTTCGCGGACCGACCGGACGGACTGCAAAGCCAGGCGACGCAGGGCTGACCGGCCTGCCCGACGCTGGTTCGGTGATCTCCTGCGGTCATCGGCGGAATTGCCGACGGGACCCGGCACGATGTCGGCCAAGTCTCGCCAAGTCCGTGGCGAATTGGCATATCGGTAAAATTGAATCACTTTTGCTATCTCGACATGTGCCCGGATAAGCCTAATCTGTGATTCTGGCTGGGCGTTTACGGCGTTCATGCTTCTCCGGTCAAGGAGACGGGGATGGTTCTGGGGCTGCTTCTCATCGCAATGTTCGGCGCAGCCAGCGTGTCTGTGATCCTGTTCGCCTACGATTTTCCGCTGTGGATCGTCCTGCTTGCCTATCCCGCTGCGGGATTTGCCATGTTGTTGCCGGGGGTCGCGCTTGTGGGCTGGATCCGGCAACACCGGCCGGATGCCCGGTCGCTTACTTCCCAGTCGCCCGCAGGACCACACCCACAGTCGCCAGCAGGATCTTCAAATCCCTGATAAAGGACAGGTTGCGCTCGTACTCGGCGTCGAATTCGGCGCGTTGGGCGAAGGTGGACTGGTTGCGCTCCGAGATCTGCCAGGTGCCGGTCAGGCCGGGGCGCAGCGCATAATAAGCCTTGCCGGGATACAGTTCCTGCTGGTCCAGCATCATCGGACGCGGGCCGACAAGGCTCATGTCGCCGATCAGCACGTTCCAGAGCTGCGGAAGTTCATCCAGCGAGCTCTTGCGCAGGAACTGGCCGAACTCGGTGATGCGAGGATCCCGCGACAGTTTCTGGTAGGCGTCCCATTCGCGCCGCGCGGCTTCATCCTTCGCCAGATAGGCCTGAAGTCGCTCTTCCGCGTCCGGAACCATGGTCCGCAGTTTCCAGAGCTTGAACGTTCTGCCACCCAGACCCACCCGCTCCTGCGTGAAGAAGGACGGGCCTCCGCCAAGCTTCAGGATCGCGGCCAGCACGAGGATGACCGGAAGAACCACCGGCGCGGCCATGATGACAAAGGCCACGTCCATCCAACGCTTGAGCGTCCGGCGATACAGCGGCTCGCGCCGCGCCTTTACCCAACCGTCCGCGACGGTGGGTGCGGGCCGTTCGAAATCCTGCCCTGCCAGTCCCGAACGAACGTCCATCTGCAACGCCTCCGCAAGGGTGCCAATCGCTAAGCCAATTTCCGAAGTCCGGGGGGTGTCCCGCGGACCCAAAATGAACTCTCGCACTCGATACTCCGATCCACTCACGGGTCACGTTTTACCACTCGGAACCCGTTGCCGCAATGCGGTCATCCTGACCCCTCTGCCCGAAAAGTGGTTTGATCTCATAAAGTTACACGCTAAGGTTGTATCTCGCGTGTACTGTGCGATGAGGTTCGAAACAGCCTCTCGGACCGTCATCAGGACTATCGGGGCAAGTTTCCGTGCTGGCTGCCACACCACCGCCATGTTTTCGCTCGCCTTTTAATTAAGGCTTTTGTGACAGCATGAACCTGTCGGCTTCCGCCCCTTTCGGACTGACGCCACATGTCGGGTCATGACGGGCATTCCACCCCAGCCATTATGCGGTTTTCCGAAACGGTGAATTTTCCGTTAAAGTGATCCGGCAACCACTACCAGGTGTCGGAGTGCCTGCGAAATGGGCAATCAGGGGCGGGTTCCAATGGGATTTGATTCGAGCGTCAGTCCCATCAGCCGCCCTGGCTGACCCGGCGGCGCAGGGCGATCAGGCCGACCAGGATCGGTCCCGGCAGTTCGAACAACCAGTTCAGCCTGATGCCACCGACCGCGACACCCAGAAGGACGTCCACATGGTGAAAGCTGGCCGCGCGCACCACGACGAAGACACAGACGAAGCACAGGCCCGCCAGCGCCACCCACACCCGCCCGAGGATGCCGCGCAACAGAAAGGTCAGGCCTCCCAGCGCCACCAGCCCCCCCAGCGCCACGCCGACGATGAAGCCTTCCTGCACCAGGCGCCGTTTGTCGTACCAGCCGGACAGCTGGGCATGGCACCGAGCGATCATGGTCAGCAGGGACTGGAGATCCAGCTGCTTGTTCAGCGCAAGCGCCAGCATCAGCCCGGTCACGACGATCCAGAATCGCCGCTCGCGCCGCACCAGCTGATCCGGCCCCGTCAGCTGCCGGGCGAGGTCCCCTGCCGCAAGGGCCGCAAGCAGATAGACAAGGACGGTCACCCAACCCATCGGGGTGTTGTCGCCCAGACCCGGCCTCCACTGCGCAAAGGCGCAGGTCAGGGTAGTCGACATGAGACCGCCCCGATCCGCGTCATGCGCTAGCCGACCTTCCGCCCGTTCATCCAGCTCAGAACCTTGCGCGCAATTTCGCGCCGCCAGGGAAGATGCCTGCGCCAAGCATCATAATCCGCAGGAAAGACGATGCGCTGCACATCGGCGGGCGTGGCCCATTGTCCGTCTGCAAGACCCTCGGCCACCCACGGCAGGAATCGCTCGGTCTCCGGCCAGACATAGCTGTCTGGCCAGGTCCAAGTCTGCGTCCGCTTGTAGATCTGGGCAATCTCGTCCGCAAAGGCCGCGTCGATCGGCATCGGTGGCGTCGGCATGCCGAAGAAGCGCAGGTTGCGTCGCATCAGCGCCTCGGACTTCGGCGCGACATAGGCCGGCACCCAAAGCTGGAACCCCATCTCCGCCGCAAGGCTGGCCACGACGCGGAACAGCTGCACATGTTCCTCGTGGCCATATTCACCCCAGGGCCCGTGCGCGATCACGTTCCGGAACCCCTCCAGCCGCGGGCGCAGAATCGCACGCAGCTTGCCGAACTGGGCGCGGTATTGCTGGGGGTTGAAGTTTTGCAACAGCCGCAGCGCCGGATGCGGATAGAGCCCATACTCGGTCTCGCGCACCGCAGGCCAGGAGGCGCTGTCGAAGACGCCGCTTTCCGGCATCGCCAGCCAGTCGAGCGTCGGCAGCGGGAACTCCGCCATCGCCACACGGCGCCCTTCGGTGATCCTCGGCGCGCCCGGCCATTCACCATAGACGAGCACGATCCTTTCGGCCGCGCGCAGTGCCGAACAGGCCCACAGCACCTCGTCATCCGGATGCGCCATCACAATGGCCAGCCGGTCCAGAATGTCCGCCCCGGCCGAACTCACCGCGCCGGGCCTTTCTCGTCGCCCCGGGCGTAGATGTCCTCATAACGGATGATGTCATCCTCTCCCAGATAGGCGCCGGTCTGCACCTCGATCAGCACCACCGGCACCTTGCCCGGGTTCGCCAGCCGGTGGATCGCGCCCAGGGGCACATAAACCGACTGGTTTTCGCTCAGCAGCCGCACCTCCTCGCCCACCGTGACCTGGGCCGTCCCGCTGACCACGATCCAATGCTCGGCGCGGTGGACATGGCTTTGCAGGGACAGCGCCGCACCCGGTTTCACCACGATCCGCTTGACCTGGAAACGGTCCGCCAGGGCCAGCGTCTCGAACCAGCCCCAGGGCCGGTGGTCGCGTGGAAAGACCTCCGCCTGCCGCACCGACCGCGCCTTCAACTGCGCCACCGCCGTCTTCACGTCCTGGCTCCGCGACCGGTCCGCCACCAGCACCGCATCCGGCATCGCCACCACGACCAGGTCGGTCAACCCGATCCCCACCACATGCTGCCCCTCGACCTCGGAGCGCAGAAGCGTCCCCTCGCAATCGATCGCCGTCACCGGCCCTTGCGTGACCGCACCCCCAGCCGCCCCGCCATTCTCGCGCCAGACCGCATTCCAGTCGCCCAGGTCCGACCAGGCCGCGCCCAGCGGCACCACCTCGATATTCGCGGCCTTCTCCATCACCGCATAGTCGACCGAGATGTCGCGCACGCCCTCCCACGGGGCTTCGGCCAGCCGAAGGAAGTCCAGATCCTTCCGCGCCTCGCCGACCGCCTGCGCGACCGGGGCCACCAGATCCGCCGCATGCGCCTCGAAGGCCGCGATCAGCGCCTTGGCCTGCATCAGGAAGATGCCCGCGTTCCACAGATAGCGCCCCTCGGCCAGCATCGCCTGCGCCGCCTCCAGCGCCGGTTTCTCGACAAACCGCGCCACCTTCTGCGCCTGGCCGTCCACCGGGGCGGCGCCCAGTTCGATCCAGCCATAGCCGGTCTCGGGCCGGTCGGGCCGGATGCCGAAGGTCACGATCTGCCCCGCCTCGGCCCGCGGCACGCCAGCCGCCACCGTCGCGCGAAACGCCTCGGCGTCGGGAATGCTGTGATCCGTCGGCATCACCAGCATCAGTGCCTCGGGATGCTCTGCAACCAGTTGCAGCGCCGCCGCCAGGATCGCCGGGCCGGTATTCTTCGCCGCAGGCTCGATCAGGATCGCCGAGGGTCGGATGCCCTCCGCCGCCAGCTGTTCGGCCACGATGAAGCGGAAGTCGGAATTGGTCAGCACCAGGGGGCACTTGACCCCCTCCGCCCCCTGCATCCGCCCCGCTGCCGCCTGGAACAGCGTGCCCTGCCCGGCGAGCGGCACGAACTGCTTGGGAAAGCTCTTGCGCGACACGGGCCAAAGACGGGTCCCCGACCCGCCACAAAGAAGAACCGGAAAAATCTCAGGCATGACCTGAACCAACTCCAAACTGACGTCCGGTCTCGTCCCGAAACCGTGGTGAATGTCTTGCTGCAAGTCTGGGCCATATTAAGCCCAGAATCGGGCCAAAGGGATCGCATTCGCACCCGGAACGCAACCAGTCTGCCCCAACCGCGCGCGGATTGCGATCAAGACGCGAAGTGGCAGATGTCGCTTCGCCCCCAAGTTGGACACGCCCCGGCGCACTCCGCCCGATACGGCAAGGCCCTGACAGCCTCTCCGCCAGGCCACGCTCGCCCAGCCACCACGCCGCTGCTGCACCCGCCCCCCGGAACCGCCTTCCCCTCGCGCGCCCCGCGCCCTATAACCCCCCCGTTGTCAGGAGAGCCGCCGATGCGCGAAGCCACCGTCACCCGTACCACCGCCGAGACCGAGATTTCGGTCACCGTCGCCCTCGACGGCACCGGGAAAAGCGACTGCCAGACCGGCGTCGGCTTCTTCGACCACATGCTGGACCAGCTGGCCCGCCACAGCCTGATCGACCTCACCGTCCGCGCCAAGGGCGATCTGCACATCGACGACCACCACACGGTCGAGGATGTGGGCATCGCGCTTGGCCAGGCCCTGACGAAGGCGCTCGGCGACAAGCGCGGCATCCGCCGCTACGGCCACTTCCGGCTGGCGATGGACGACGCGCAGATCGCCACCGCGCTGGACCTCTCCGCGCGGTCCTACCTCATCTGGACCGTCGATTTCCCCACCCCCAAGATCGGCAGCTTCGATACCGAGCTGGTGCGCGAATTCTTCCAGGCGCTGTCCACCCATGGCGGGATCACCCTGCATGTGGACAAGCTGCACGGCTTCAACAGCCACCACATCGCCGAGGCCACGTTCAAATCCGTCGCCCGCGCCTTGCGGCAGGCGGTGGAACAGGACCCCCGCCTCGGCGACGCACTCCCTTCGACCAAGGGCGCCCTGTAACCGCAGGGCGCCGCAAATCTTTTCGAAAAGATTTGCAAGAGTTTTCGAAAACTCTTGCCCGCCCCAGAGATCCGACCGATGCCCCTGACCGTCCTCGTCGACTACGATTCCGGCAACCTCCACTCCGCCGAGAAAGCCTTCCAGCGCATGGCATTGGAGGTCGGCGGCGGTGACATCCTCGTCACCTCCCGACCCGAGGACGTGGCCAGCGCCGACCGGATCGTTCTGCCCGGCGACGGCGCCTTCCCGGCCTGCCGCGAGGCCCTCGGCAGCTACGGCGGGCTCTTCGAGGCCATCGAAGAGGCCGTCATCGCCCGCGCCCGCCCCTTCCTCGGCATCTGCGTGGGGATGCAGATGCTTGCCTCGCGCGGTCACGAATACCGGGAAACCCCCGGCTTCGGCTGGATCCCCGGCGACGTGGTCAGGATCGAACCCGCAGACCGCGCGCTGAAAGTCCCGCACATGGGCTGGAACGACCTGATCCTGGACCGCCCCCACCCCGTCCTCGACGGCATTGCCACCGGGGATCACGCCTATTTCGTCCACTCCTACCACTTCCGCGTCGCCGATCCCGCGCATCGGCTGGCCTTCTGCGACTACGGCGGCCCGATCACCGCCATCGTCGGCCGCGACAACATCCTCGGCACCCAGTTCCACCCGGAAAAATCCCAGGCCGCAGGTCTGCGCCTGATCGGCAACTTCCTGCGCTGGACGCCCTGACGGCTCCGCACCGGCCCGTTGAACGCAGACTCGTTGAACGCAGAAGACCCTCCCCGCAGATGGGAGAGGGTCCAAAACAGAATCCAGTCGATCGGGCGCATGGTGCAGTCCTGCCCGATCCGCCGGGCAGGGACGACCTGATTGCCGCAGCCTATTTCACCCGCTTCCAGGTGCCGCCGTCGCGGCAGATGCCCAGCACGCAGCCGCGCACCTTCAGACTGTCGCCCGAAAGCTGCATGTCGCCGTTGTAGGTCTTGTCGCGGTCGGGCGAATAGATCTTGCCGTCGTCATAAAGCCCGTTGGGATAGGGCACCATGTCCCAGACGATCCTGCGCCCGATATTGTCGCTTGGCCGAGGCTTCCCGTCCTTGTCGAAGGCCTTGATCAGCACGCCGCAGAAGGCCTTGCCGCAGGGCTTGATCTCGACATGGCCATAGTTGCCGTTGTCGTCCTTCCTGGTCTGCCACACGCCCGCCACCGGGTCCGCGAACGCCCCCGTCCCGAAGATCGCCAACGCGGCTGCCATCAGCATCGTCTTCATTTCTGTCCTCCTCCTCCCAGAGATACCCGATGCTTTGCGCCAGCCGCCCGACCGATCAAGCGTGACGTCGGGTCGCGTCACCGGTCTTTTCATTTCCGCCACCCCGTGCCAAAGACCGCCGCGACCGGACCCGGGGGTGCGCCATGATCCTTTTCCCTGCCATCGACCTGAAGGACGGCAAGTGCGTCCGCCTCCTGCGCGGCGAGATGGAGGCCGCCACCGTCTTCGGCGACGACCCCGCCGCCCAGGCGCTGACCTTCCAGGCCGCCGGCTGCGAGTGGCTCCACCTCGTCGATCTGAACGGCGCCTTCGCCGGCCAGCCGGTGAACGCTGCTGCGGTCGAGGCGATCCTTGCGGCCGTGCAGGTCCCCGCCCAGCTCGGCGGCGGCATCCGCGACATGGCCACCATCGCGATGTGGCTGGAAAAGGGCCTCGCCCGCGTCATCCTCGGCACGGTCGCCGTGGAAAACCCCGCGTTGGTGCGCGAGGCCGCCCGCGCCTTCCCCGGCCGGATCGCCGTCGGCATCGACGCCCGCAGGGGCCGCGTCGCCACCCGGGGCTGGGCCGAAGAGACCGACGTCATGGCCACCGACCTCGCCCGGTCCTTCGAGGATGCCGGCGTCGCCGCGCTCATCTACACCGACATCGACCGCGACGGCGCGATGGGCGGCCCCAACATCGAGGCGACCGAGGCTCTGGCCCGCGCCGTCACGATCCCGGTCATCGCCAGCGGCGGCGTCTCCCGGATGGAGGACCTGATCGCGCTCCGCGACACCGGCGTCATAGCGGGCGCGATCTCGGGCCGCGCGCTCTATGACGGGGCGATCGACCTCGCGGCGGCGCTGAGGGCGCTCGGCTCCTGAGGCGTATGCCGGACGGCCCGGTCGGGGAAGGAAACCGCGTCAGCCCCAGGGCTGGCCACCTTCCAGCGGCACCTGACCGAACACGTTCTCGCGGTGCCATCTCAGGTTGGCGGGATGGGGATGATCGCGCGCATCCTTCGGCAGACACAGCCGGCGGTCGGCGACCAGCAGACGATCCTCGACCTCGCGCGGCACCTTGTTGCGCGACACGAGAATCGTGCCGTCATCCGCGACCGATACCAGCCCCCGATCGAACATCCAGTGCAGCGTGCCCGACAGCGCCAGCCCGTTCCTGACCGCGTCGCTGCCCTGATGGGCGACCGGACGGATGTGGGCGGCGTTCACCTCAGGCCGGCCCCCGCCGTTGCGAAGACGCAGGCCGGACATGGCGCATCGGTAGTCGTAGGCCTCCCGCACCTTGCGACGGAAGGCGACATCGCGGTAGGGGCGGCTGATCAGCCGCTCGATCACAGGACGTTCGAAGGGCGGCGGAGGCTCGGCGGCATGCGGCGTCGGATCATAGCGCCGGGCCTCGATCTCAGGCAGATCGACCGGCAGGCCCTCGCGCACGATCGCGGCGAACTCTGCCTCGGTCAGCCGCCGGACGGCGGACTGGGCCAGGCCACCGGTCAGGGGGCGTCCCTCCGAATCGGCAAGCGATGCCTCCCAGGGGCGGCCCTGGTGTAGCCTCGGCACGTCGCGGTCGAACGGCAGATAGCTGCCCGGCTCGATCAGGGCCAGATACCGGCCCTCTGCGCCCGGTTTCGGGATCACCTGCGCGATCTTCGCCACCGCGAAATACCCGCGCGGTCCCGCCTTGACCGGCTCGTAATAGATCACCCGGTCGCCAACCGCTTCGCTCACGGCTCTCAGGTACTGGACCGGAAAGTCGTAAACGCGGTCCGGCTCGTCCTGGTAGATCGAATCCGCCCGGTGCAGGAGAACCAACTTCGTCATTGCATCAGAAACGCAAATGGCTGCGATCCCGCAAGCGGAAATGCTCCGTCGGCCCTCCACGGGGCCCCCTTGCCTTTCGCCCCCGTCCGGGCCATTCCTCCGCCATGCTCAAGACCCGCATCATTCCCTGCCTCGACGTGGCCGACGGCCGCGTGGTCAAGGGCGTGAACTTCGTCGATCTGGTGGATGCCGGCGACCCGGTCGAGGCTGCGAAAGCCTATGACGCCGCAGGCGCGGACGAACTCTGCTTTCTCGACATCATGGCGACCGAGGACAACCGGGCCACGATGTATGATCTCGTGACCCGGACGGCGGAACAGTGCTTCATGCCGCTCACGGTGGGTGGCGGGGTGCGCACAGCCGAGGACGTGCGCAAGCTGCTCCTCGCAGGCGCCGACAAGGTCAGCTTCAACTCCGCCGCCGTCGCCGACCCGGATGTGGTGGCCCGGGCCGCCGACCGCTTCGGCAGCCAGTGCATCGTCGTCGCCATCGACGCCAAGACCACAAGCCCCGGCAAATGGGAGATCTTCACCCACGGCGGCCGCCGCGCGACCGGCATCGATGCGGTGGACTTCGCCCGCACCGTCGCAGCGAAGGGCGCGGGAGAGATCCTTCTGACCTCGATGGACCGCGACGGCACCCGGCAGGGCTTCAACCTGCCCCTCACCCGTGCCATCGCCGATGCCGTGGACATCCCCGTCATCGCCTCCGGCGGCGTCGGCACGCTCGACCACCTCGTCGAGGGCATCACGGAAGGCCACGCCAGCGCCGTCCTCGCCGCCTCGATCTTCCACTTCGGCACCTTCACCATCGGTCAGGCCAAGGCCCACATGGCCGCCGCCGGCATCCCCGTGAGGCTCACATGACCCTCGAACGCCTCGCCGCCACCATCGCCGCCCGCAAGGGCGCGGACCCCGAAACCTCCTGGACCGCCAAGCTCCTGTCCAAGGGACCGGAGAAATGCGCCGAGAAGTTCGGGGAAGAGGCGGTCGAGGCCATCATCGAGGCGGTGAAGGGCGACCGCGCAAGGCTGGCCTCGGAAGCGGCGGATGTGCTCTACCACCTGCTCGTCATGCTTGCCGCGCGCGACGTGTCGCTCGACGACGTGCTGGCCGAGCTTGACCGACGTGAGGGCACATCCGGCCTGGACGAGAAGGCGCAACGCTAGCCGCCGGGGGCAAATCTTTTCGAAAAGATTTGCAAAATCCTTCGAAGGATTTTGTCGCGGCTTACAAACCCAGATGCGGGATCTCGATCGCCGGGCAGCGGTTCATCACCACCCGCAGCCCCGCATTGCGCGCGCGCGACGCCGCCGCTTCGTCCACCACGCCGATCTGCATCCAGACGACCTTCGCTCCGATCCGCACCGCCTCGTCCGCCACAGCGCCCGCTTCCTCGCTGCGGCGGAAGATGTCCACCATATCCACCGGCCCCGCCTCGGCCAGCGTCGCCACCACCGTCTCGCCCAGCGCCTTCTGGCCGGCATGGCCCGGGTTGACCGGGATCACCCGATAGCCCTTGCCCTTCAGATAGGCGGCGACACGGTGGCTTGGCCGGTCCGGCTTGGGCGACCAGCCTACCACCGCGATGGTCTTCACGGATGTCAGGATGTCACGGATATCGGCGTCGCTGGGCATGAGATCTCCTTGACGGCATGAAAACGACCTGCTGCGGCAAGAAAATGGCGCCCAAGGAGAACCCCGGGCGCCAAGTCGCGGAACGAGGGACAGTGAAGAGAAGTACGGGGTTCCGGTCCCGTGCCTCTGTTATAGGATGTAGGAACCGGCGTCCGGGTTTGTAGGCCTGTCTCAAAGACGTGATCATCCGCGCGTCGCCGCATAGAGCGCCACAGCCGCCGCATTCGACACATTCAGGCTGCCGAACGACCCCGCAAAGGGGATGCGCGCAAGGTGGTCGCAGGTCTCGCGTGTCTTTTCGCGCAGGCCCGGACCCTCTGCCCCCAGGACCAGCCCGACGGGCCGACCGTTCGCCCCGGCCACCGCCTCGGCCAGCGTGAGTTCTGCCGCCCCGTCCAGCCCGATCAGGATGAACCCCATGTCTTTCAGCGCCGTCATCGCCTCGGCCAGGTTCGTCACCCGCAGATAGGGCTGCCGCTCCAACGCACCGCTGGCCGTCTTGGCCAGGGCCCCGGTCTCGGGCGCCGAATGATGCCTGGGCGCGATGACCGCCCGCGCCCCGAAGACCTCGGCCGAGCGCAGGATGGCGCCCACATTGTGCGGGTCGGTCACCCGGTCCAGCAGGACGACCAGCGGCAGCCCCTCGCCCGCCGCGCAGATATCGCCGAACCTTCCCCAGTTCAGGGGCCGCACTTCGATCGCCGCCCCCTGGTGAACCGAGCCTTCGTCGATCGGCACCCGGAACCGCCGCGGCTCCACAACCTCCGGCACCATCCCCGAGGCCGCAACCGCCGCCTCCAGCTTGTCCAGCGCATTCTTGGTGACGACCAGCCGCAGCTTTTCGCGCCGGGGGTTCATCAGCGCGTCGCGCACAGCATGCAGGCCGAACAGCCAGACGGTCTCGCGCGCCTCGCGCCGCTCTCCCCGCTCCTTTTCCACCACCCAGGCCGGTTTCCTGCTGCCTGCCGCCATGTCCGAACCCATCGCAAACCAGCCCGGACCATTGCGCGCCGCCGACCCCTTATGCAAGCCGAAATCTTGTCCCTTCTCCCTTGACGCCCCCTGCCCCCTTGAGTAGACGGACCCCCGGCGGGCGACGAGCTGCAAGGTGCGGCAGGGGACTGTAACTCCCCCGGGGAGACCCATGCCTGGTTCGATTCCAGGGTCGCCCACCATTCCCGGGAAATGGTGAAACGCAACTGTCCGGGGCCGGCCCGCAGCCGGGATCGGCCAGGCAAGCACCGCCACCACCTGCGCGGGACCATCCGTCGCTACAGCTTGACTGCACGCAGGCACCGCCCGGCCGTTGTGCGTTGCGCGCGCCCATCAGCGCCGCCTGTCCCATCCCCCTTGCGAAGGCCCCCGCGGGATGCGACATCCTTTGCCAAGACCGGGGTCACCATGTCCTTCGCCACCCATTTCACCCATGCCATCACCCGCCGCCCCTCGGGCTCGATCGTCTGCGGCCTGCGCGCGGTGGATACCGGCAACCCGGACCTCGCGCGGATGCAGTCCCACCACGACGCCTATGTTGCGGCGCTGAAAGGCACCGGGGCGACCGTCGTGGAACTGTCGCCGCTGGAAACCTATCCCGACAGCGTGTTTGTCGAGGACACCGCGCTTTGCCTGCCGCAAGGCGCGGTCGTGATGCGGCCCGGAACCCCCTCGCGCCTGGGCGAGGCGGACGAAATGGCCCCGCATCTGCGCGCGCTCTATTCCGAGGTCGTCGCCATCACCCAGCCTGACAGCTTCATCGAAGGGGGCGATATCCTGGTGACCGGCCGCGAGATCCTGGTCGGCCGCTCGGCCCGCAGCAACGCGGCCGGGATCGCCGAACTGACCCGCCTTGTCGCGCCCTGGGGCCACTCCGTCCGCGAGGTGCAGACACCCACCGGTGTCCTGCACTTCAAGACCGACTGCTCGCTTCTCGACGCCGACACGGTGCTGTCGACAAGGCGTCTGTCGGCCTCGGGCTGCCTTGCCGGCTACCGGGTGATCGACGTCCCCGAAGGCGAGGAGGCCGCCGCCAACACGATCCGCTTCAACGATCTGGTGCTTGTGCCCGCGGGCTTTCCCCGCACCCGCGATGCCATCCTCGCCACCGGTATCACGGTGCAGGAAATCGGCAATTCCGAATGCGCGAAACTTGACGGCGGCATGTCCTGCCTGTCGCTGCGCCTTTCGCCGTCATGAGCTTCAATCTCATCGCCGTCGTCCAGGCCGGTCGGTTGGAACACGAGGCCATCCTGCTGGCTGCCTCGCTGCGCCTGTCGGACCCGGGCTTCCCGGGCACGCTCTTCCTTGCCGAACCCCAGCCCGGCCCGAAATGGCAGGGCGATCCGCGCATCTCGGACCGGACGCGCAAGGTGCTGACCGGGCTTGGCGCGCAGATCCTGCCCTTCGAGACCCGCGCCTTCGGCTCGGACTACCCGCACGGCAACAAGATCGAGGCGCTGGCCGCCCTGCCCGAGGCGCCCTTCCTCTTCCTCGATACCGACACCCTGGTCACCGGGCCGCTCAGCGCCATCCCGTTCGATTTCTCCCGCCCCTCCGCCTCGATGCGGCGCGAGAACACCTGGCCGAAGGTCGAACTCTACGGCCCCACCGCCACCCAGACCTGGCAGGCGCTTTACGACCGCTTCGGGCTGGATTTCGCAAGCTCCTGGGACACCACCCAGCCCGAGGACTACTGGCAGCGCTTTCTCTACTTCAACGCGGGCTGGTTCTTCCATGAAAGCCCGCGCGCCTTCGGCAACCGTTTCCTCGACTTCGCCCGGGAAATCCGCGATGCCCCGCCCGAGGAACTGGTCTGCCAGGAACTCTACCCCTGGCTCGACCAGATCGCCCTGCCGCTGGTGATCCACTCCTTCGGCGGCGGCCGGCCGGGGCCGGAGCTTGCGGCGCTGGACGGCGCGGCCACCTGCCACTACCGGACCCTGCCGCTTCTCTACGCCCGCGAAGACGACCGGGTGGTGCAGGTGCTGGAACGGCTGGGTTCGGACCCCGAGCTTCGCCCTGTCCTGCGCCACTGGGGCGCGTTCAAGCGCATGGTGATCCAGGGCGAAGGAGCCCGGGCGCGGGCCCTGTTCGACCGCGCCGACCTGCCGCGCCGCGAACAGATGATCCGCAACCGGCTCAAGCGCGAGGGGCTCTGGATCCGATGATGCACCGCCGCCCGTCGCCGGGGCGTGCCGACGAGAAGACGCAGTCGCACGAGGAGGCGTCAGGCGCGCAGCGTGTCCGCCAGCGGCTTGAACAGCGCGTCATTCGCCGCGATCAGGGCACCATCCAGAGGGTCGGTGCCGGCGCGCAGGCCCTCGACCAGGCCGCCGGCCTCCCTGACCAGCAGCACCCCGGCGGCCACGTCCCAGGCGGACAGTTCCCGCTCCCAGTAACCGTCGAACCGGCCTGCCGCGACATAGGCCAGGTCCAGCGCCGCCGCACCCCAGCGCCGCACCCCGGCACAGGCAGGCATCAGCCGGCCAAGATCCTTCAGCATCGCCGGCAGCGTGGACTTGGCCCCGAAGGGCACGCCGGTCGCGAACACCGCCTCATGCATTGCGCGGCGGGCCGAGACGCGCAGCCGGCGGTTGTCGTTCAGCCAGCATCCCGCGCCCTTCTCGGCCCAGAACATCTCGTCCTTCGCGGGGTCATAGACCACGGCGGACACGATCTCGCCCTTGTGCTCCAGCGCGATCGACACCGCCCAGTGCGGCATCCCGTGCAGGAAGTTCGTCGTCCCGTCCAGCGGATCGACGATCCAGCGCCGGGTCGGGTCGGCCCCTGCCGCGCCCCCGGTTTCCTCGCCCAGCCAGCCATAGGTCGGCCGCCCACCCAGAAGCTCTTCCTTGATCAGCCGCTCCGCCTCGCGGTCGGCCCTGGACACGAAATCTCCCGGCCCCTTGGTCGAGACCTGGAGGTTTTCCACCTCGCGGAAATCCTTGACGAGGCTGCGCCCCGCCTTGCGCGCGGCCTTGATCATCAGGTTGAGGTTGGCCGAGCCCTGCATGCGTCCGCTCCACGTCGTTCCAGGCCCGGCGCTATAGCGGGTCGGGGGCGGGAAAGGAAGGGGGCGAGCCGTTACGGGACGATCACCACGCGCATGTTTTCCATCCCCTCGGCCTTCACCATGTTGAACAGGATTTTCGCGTTGTCTGGATGCAGCCGGACGCAGCCGCGGCTGGCCGGCGCGCCCAGATGCCTGATCTGATCGGTGCCGTGGATCGCGTAATGGCCGTCATAGAAGATCGCAAAGGGCATCGGCGCGTTGTTGTAGCGCCGCGAGCGGTGGTTCTTCGACAGGAATTCGGGCGCATAGGTGCCGGTGGGGGTGATCTTGCCCGGCTTCGCCGTCGAGACCGGCCAGGTGAACAAGTGCCGCCCCTCGTGGTAGACTTTCATGGTCTGCGAAGAAATCGAGACACGGGCAAGAACCCGCTCTGCAAGGGCTTGTCCCGGCACGAGCGCCAGAACCAGGGCAAGCGCGGCAAAATGGCGGCGCATGGAAACCTCCGAATACCTTCACCAATCACGGGCAGCATTCCCGCTCCTGCACATCAGTCAATGAAAAATCGGCAAAAATCCGGTCCGGAATCGCGGGATTGTGGCGGCTTTGGGTCCATGGGCTTCGGCAGTCGGCGCCTGTGGCCGGCCGGTTTCGCGGTCTGGTCCGGAAGATCAGCGCCGGCGGCGGATCAGGGGGACGTTCGACCGCGCGGCCTCGAACCGGGTCTCGGGATGGGGCGGATGGCCCTGGGTCTTGCGCCAGTAGTCCTGCCCGCCGCGCCGAAGCCAGACCGGAAGGGTCAGGACCAGCCCCGCGACAAAGCCGCCGACATGGGCCCAATAGGCCACCCCGCCTGCATCCGAAGGGGTCGAGACGCCCGAGAAGATCTGGATGCCCAACCACAGGCCCAGCACGATCCATGCGGGGATGGCGAAGATGCGGAAGAAGATGATGAAGATGAACAGCACATCCACCTTGGCCTTGGGGAACAGCAGAAGATAGCCCCCCATCACCCCCGCAATCGCGCCCGAGGCACCGACCATGGGGATCGGCGAGCCCGGATCGGGCAGCGCCTGGGCCAGGCCTGCCGCCGCGCCGCAGGCAAGGTAGAAGACCAGATAGCCCAGATGGCCCATCTCTTCTTCAAGGTTGTCGCCGTAGATCCAGAGAAACAGCATGTTGCCCGCCAGATGCATGCAGCCGCCGTGCAGGAACATCGAGGTGAACAGCGTCTCCAGCCCCGCGCCGGTGGAAAACCGCGCCGGGACCAGACCCCAGGTCATGAAGAACCGCTGCAAATCCCAGTCGGACATCGAGACATAGCTGAGGAAAACCAGCACGTTGATCACGATCAGCGCGTAGGTGACATAGGGCGTCCGCCCAGAGGGGTTGTGGTCGCGGATCGGAAACATGGCCTGACCCTTCCCGATCCGCCGTCATTGGTCAAGAGTCGGCCACCGCAGCCAGAAGCTGGGCGTTGCCGCCCGAGGCCGTGGTGTCGATGCACAGATGCCGTTCCACAAGCACATGGGCGGCATCGGGTGCGGCGATCAGCGGCAGGATCGGGCCCGGTCGCGCGGCCAGTGCCTGGGCAAAGGGGCGGCCCGCCTCGGCCTCGCCCCACCAGATTGCCCCGGAGAATCCTTGCAATCGGGCAAGGGCCTCCGGGGCAAGGCCCGGGGCCTCGACCGCATGGCCGCCCAGCTTGCGGACGGCCTCGGCCTCGGCCAGCGCCGCCGCCCGGCCGGGGCCGAGGCACAATAGCGGCGCACGGGGGGCAAGCGTCAGGCGGTTCGATTCGCCCGTGGGACCGGGCATGTCCATGGTCAGCGGCGCGGTGGCGGGCCAGGGGGCGGAAAGGGCCTGACGCACCTGTGAGGCCGAGACGGTTGTGGCGTCCGGCACGGCGTCCGGCGTCGGGGCCCTGGTGAAACGCGCCAGGTAATGCGGCCCGCCCGCCTTGGGTCCGGTGCCCGACAGCCCCTCGCCGCCGAAGGGCTGCGAGCCTACGACCGCGCCGATCTGGTTGCGGTTGACATAGGTGTTGCCGACGCGGATGCCCTCGACGATGTGCTGCACCCGGTCGTCGATCCGGCTGTGCAGCCCGAAGGTCAGCCCGTAACCCGTGGCGTTGATCGCCGCGATCACCCGGTCGATCTCGGTCGCCTTGAAGGTCGCGATGTGCAGGACCGGCCCGAAGATTTCCCGCGGCATGTCCTGAATGCCCCTGACGGACAGGACCGTGGGGGCGACGAAGGTCCCCTGCCCCGGCGCCTGCAGCTCTTTCAGGACCCGACCCTCGGCGCGGGCGGCATCAACATAGGCGCGGATGCCAGCCTGCGCCTCGGCATCGATCACCGGGCCGATGTCGGTCGCCAAGGCCCAGGGATCGCCAAGGCTCAGCTCCTCCATCGCGCCGAAGAGCATTTCGGTCACGGTCTGCGCGATGTCCTCCTGCACATAAAGACAACGCAGCGCGCTGCACCTTTGTCCCGCCGACTGGAAGCTGGAGGCGATGATGTCGCGCACCGCCTGTTCCGGCAGGGCGGTGCTGTCAACCAGCATCGCATTCAGCCCCCCGGTCTCGGCGATCAGCGGCGCGGTGGGGTCCAGATGGTCGGCCATGGCGCGGCGGATCGCCTGCGCGGTCTCGGTCGAGCCGGTGAAGGCCACCCCGTTCACACGGGGGTCGCGGGTCAGCGCCGCGCCGATGGCGCCGTCGCCGGGGAGAAGTTGCAGCGCGGTCGGCGGAACACCTGCGGCCAGCAGGTGGTCGATGGCCAAGGCGGCGATCAGCGGCGTCTGTTCGGCGGGCTTGGCCAGCACGGCATTCCCGGCCGCCAGTGCAGCAGCGATCTGGCCGCAGAAGATGGCCAGCGGAAAGTTCCACGGGCTGATGCAGGCAAAGACCCCACGCGCGGGGTGCGGCTGGGCGGTCTGCAAGGCGTAGTAGCGCAGGAAATCCACCGCCTCGCGCAGTTCGGCGACCGCATCGGCCAGCGTCTTGCCCGCCTCCCGCGCGAGAAGCGCGAAGATGCGGCCGAAATCGGCTTCCAGCCGGTCGGCGGCGCGGTTCAGGACCGTGGCCCGCTCGACCGGTGCGGCGGCCCAGGGCTCGGCCAGGCGCAGCGCGGTGTCCACATCCGGCAGGCCCGCCGTGGTGACATGGCCGACCAGCGCGCCGGTCGCCGGGTTCAGGACGGCCAGTTGCCTGCCGCCCGCGACCCGACCGGCCAGCCGGGGCGCCGCATCGATCAGGGCCTCGGCAAAGGGCGCGCGGGCGGCCTCGATGGCGGCGAGATCGGCGGCATCGGTCAGGTCCCAGCCGCGCGCGTTCTTTCGCGCCCCGAACAGCGCCGTGCCGGTCGCCAGCACCGGGTTCGGGATCGTGGACAGGCCCTCGACCGCCGTCAGCGGACAGGCCGCGACGGTTTCCGGGGGCACGTCCTCATCGACGATCTGGTTGACGAAGCTGGAATTCGCGCCGTTTTCCAGCAGACGGCGGACGAGATAGGCCAGAAGGTCCCGGTGCGCGCCCACCGGCGCATAGATGCGGCAGCGCGTGCCGTGGTCGGTCAGCACGATGTCATGCAGCCGCTCGCCCATCCCGTGAAGGCGCTGGAATTCGTAGTCCATCGGCGTCAGGCCCAGGTCGGCCGCCATGTGCAGGACGGCGGCGACGGTATGGGCGTTGTGGGTGGCGAACTGGGGGTAGATGCGGTCGGTGAGGGACAGAAGCTTGCGCGCGTTGGCGATGTAGGACACATCCGTCGCCTGCTTGCGGGTGAACACGGGGAAGCTCTCCAGCCCCAGGACCTGCGCCCGTTTCACCTCGGCATCCCAATAGGCGCCCTTGACCAGCCGCACCATGATCTTGCGATCCAGCTTCCCCGCCAAGGCATGCAGCCAGTCGATCACCGCCCCGGCGCGCCGCCCATAGGCCTGCACCACGACGCCGAACCCGTCCCAGCCCTTCAGCGCAGGGTCGGACAGGGTCGCCTCGATCACCTCCAGCGACAGCGCCAGACGGTCCGCCTCCTCGGCGTCGATGTTGAAGCCCAGGCCCGCCGCCTTGGCCAAGGTCGCCAGAGCGCGCACGCGGGGGACCAGCTCCTCCATCACGCGGTCGCGCTTGGCGACCTCATACCGGGGGTGCAGAGCAGACAGCTTGACCGAGATGCCGGGGTTGGTGCGGATGTCGTTGCCCTTGGCCGCCCGCGCGATGGCGGTGATCGCGGCGGAATAGGCCAGGTGATAGCGCCGCGCGTCGGCTTCGGTCCGCGCCGCCTCGCCAAGCATGTCGTAGCTGTAGGTATAGCCTTTGGATTCAAGCTCTTCGGCGCGCTCCATCGCCTTGTCGATGGTCTCGCCCAGCACGAAGTTGCGGCCCATCTCCTTCATCGCGCGGGAAACGGCCGTGCGGATCACCGGCTCGCCCAGACGCCGCACCGCGCCGCGCAGGGCGCCCGCGATACCGCCTTCGCGGTCGTCCAGCACCTTGCCGGTCAGCATCAAGGCCCAGGTCGAGGCGTTCACCAGGGACGAGGCCGATTTCCCCAGATGCCGCCCCCAGTCGCTTGGCGCGATCTTGTCCTCGATCAGCGCATCCATCGTCTCGGCGTCAGGGACCCGCAGCAGCGCCTCGGCAAGGCACATCAGCGCGATGCCTTCGTCGGTGGACAGACCGTATTCGGCGAGGAAGACCTCCATTAGCCCGGGGCGCGCGCCGGCCCGGATGCGACGGACCAGATCGGCCGCCCGGGCCACGATGGCGGCCCTGGCTGGCGCGTCCAGAGCGGCTTCGGCCACAAGGCGCTGAACCAGCGCGGTCTCGTCGGTCAGCGTGCCCGTCGTGATGACGGACCAGGCGGAAGGGGCGGTTTCGCTTTGCATGACAGGCACCTGGCTTTTCGGCCAGAATATACCCAAACTTGCAGGCTGTTTTCCCGAACTTTTCGTGATAATCAGCCGAAAAGGGGATTAATCGGGGGAAAGTGCATGCCAATCGACCGCACCGATCTGGACCGTTTCGACCTTGCCATCCTGCGGGTGCTTCAGGTCGAGGGCCGCATCGCCGCCGTGGAACTTGCCCGCCGCATCGGCCTGTCGAAATCGCCCACCCAGGCGCGGATGAAGCGGCTGGAGGAAATCGGCATCATCACCGGCTATCGCGCGATCCTGGACCCGATCAAGATGGGCCAAGCCCATGTGGCCTTCGTCGAGGTGCGGCTGTCGGACACGCGCGAGGCGGCGCTGCGGGCGTTCAACAAGGCCGTGCTGACGGTGCCCGAGGTGGAACAGTGCCACATGATGGCCTCAAGCTTCGACTACCTGCTGAAGGTGCGCACCTCGGATATCCAGAGCTATCGCCGCGTGCTGGGCGAGGTGATCTCGGCCCTGCCGCATGTCGCCTCGACCTCGACCTATGTCGCGATGGAGGCGGTGAAGGAGGTGTTCTGACACCCGTCGCGACACAGGGGCGCCGACAACCCGGCCCTGTGCAGGCAATCTGCGTTGTGCTAACCGGGTACGCGCAGCAAGGGCTACGACGAGGACGGCATGCAACCGACCCTTCCCGCTTCCACCGACCGGGTATCACGGCTGTCCCTGCCCGGTCTTGCGCTTGGACTTCTATTTGTTGCCGCCTCGCTGACACCCTCGCTGATCCCGCGCGGACCGGTGATGCAGGGGGTGCTGGGCGGCGTGGTGCTGGCGCTTGGCTACCTCGGCGGGCGGATCGTCGAAGGCCTGTGGTCCCTTGCCGAAATGCCGGTCCTGCGGGGCCGGGCGCGCCGCATCTTCGCGCTGGCCCTGCTTGCCGCTCTGGTCGCCCTTCTGGCCGCCGCGCTGATCTACAGCCACCTCTGGCAAGAGGACCTCCGCGCGCGGATGGGGATGGAGCCGGTCTCCGAGGCGCGCATCGTCACCATCCTCGCGCTGACCCTGGCGGTGTTCGCCGTGCTTTACGGCATCGGCAGGGCGATCCTGGCCTTCTACCGGCTGGTGAGGCGCAGTCTGGCGCGGGTCATGCCCGCGCGCCGTGCCGACGTGCTGGGCGGCCTTCTGGTCCTGGTCGTCCTGATCGTGGTGACACGGGACGGGATCCTCGACCGGGTGCTGTCCGGGCTCGACACCTCGTTCGAGGCGGCGCAGAACCTGTTCGACACCGCCCCGCCTGCACCGACCGACCCACGCAAGGCCGGCGGGCCGGGGTCGCTGATCGACTGGCAGCGCATGGGCCAGCCCGGCCGCGACTTCGTGATGACCGGCCCCGATGCCGAGACCATCGCGGCCTTCACCGGGCGCCCTGCTCTGCAACCGATCCGCGTCTATGTCGGCCGCGCCAATGCCGAAACGCCCGAGGCGCGCGCCGATCTCGCCCTGGCCGAGCTTATCCGGCTGGATGCCTTTCGCCGCAAGGTCCTGGTCGTGGTCAGCCCGACCGGCACCGGCTGGATGGACCCCGGCGCCTTCGACCCGCTGGACATCATGCATGGCGGCGATGTCGCCACGGTCTCGGTGCAGTATTCCTACCTGAACTCGCCGCTGGCGCTGATCTTCGAGACCGAGACCGGGCTCGATCAGGCCGGCGCGACGCTGGCGCGCATCCATGACTACTGGAAAACCCTGCCGCGCGATGCCAGGCCGCGGCTTTACGTCCACGGGCTCAGCCTCGGAGCCTGGTCTTCGATGCATGCCACCAATCTCTTCCGCCTCATCGACGACCCGATCGACGGCGCCTTCTGGGTCGGCCCGCCCTTCCCGTCCGACTTCTGGAACCGGGTCCAGCGCAGCCGGAACCCCGGCAGCCCCTGGGTGCGACCACAGATCGGGACAGGCAACTTCATCCGCTATGCGGGCCGGGGCGAGGACGGCAGCTCTGGCGCATCCGACTGGGGCGACATGCGGATCATGTTCCTGCAATATCCCAGCGATCCCATCGTCTTCTACGATCCCCTATCGGTCTGGAAACGTCCGGTCTGGATGCAGGAAGCCCCGGGCGACGGCGTCTCGCCCTATCTGCGTTTCATGCCTGTCGTCACCCAGTTCCAGCTTGCGCTCGACATGGCACTGTCCACCTCCGTCCCGGGCGGCTATGGCCACGCCTACCATGCGCCCGACTACATCGGCCCCTGGGTTCAGGTAACCCGGCCCGAAGGCTGGACGGCGGACGACACGACACGCCTGATCGCCCTGTGCGACAGCGGCTTCGGCAAGGGCTGCGCGCGCCCGTAAGGATTGGCCGGGGCGCCTTGCGGCCGCTTGCCAGAGCCTGCGCAATGGCGGCAGACTTGCCCCCGACACTGGGAGAACCGGATGAGCCTTGCCACAACCGAGATCGCCGCGGCACGGCAGCCGCTGAACCGGGCGCGGCCATGCCGGCGGGATTCTACACCGATCCGGCGATCTTCGCGCTGGAACGCGAGAAGCTGTTCCTGAAGCACTGGTTCTTCCTGTGCCGGGCCGAGGACTTGCCCCAGCCCGGCGACTACCGCGCCTTCGACAGCCCCGGCGGGCCCATCGTCCTGATCCGTGGCAGCGACGACCGGCTGCGCTGCTTTGCCAACGTCTGCCGCCATCGCGGCTCGATTCTTCTGGAAGGCCGGGGCAACACCGGCGGCCGCATCACCTGCCCCTACCACGCCTGGAGCTACCTGACCGACGGCCGCCTCTACGGCTGCCCGGACATGAAGGACGCCGAAGGCTTCGACAAGGTCCAGAACGGGATGGTCGCCCTCGACCTCGACCAGTGGGAGGGCTTCGTCTTCGCCCGCTTCACCCGCGACGGACCGTCGCTGCGGAAACACCTGGGCGATTTCCCGGACCGAATGGCCAGCCACAAGCTGGGCCGGATGCGCTGCACCTGGGCTGTCACGCTGGACGTCGCCTGCAACTGGAAACTGATCCTCGAAAACGCAGTCGAGACCTACCACACCGGGATCGTCCACCGCGACACCGTCGGGGCGCAGCAGTCACGGTCCCCGGCGACGACGGGCGACTGGATCGCGATCCACGTGATCTCGGGCCGCTCCATCGCCACCTTGGGCACCGACCAGCCGCCCTTTCCGCCGATCGAGGGCCTGGACGCGGACGCGCGGATGGGGACCTATTTCACCGTGATCTTCCCCACGGTCCAGTTCGCCGTCGCGCAGGATTGCCTGTGGTGGCTGAACACGATCCCGGTCAGCGAAAGCCGCACATTGCTGGAAGTCGGCGGCTGCTTCCCCGAGGACCGGCTGGCCCTGCCGGACTTCCTGGCACGGGCCGCGCCCTACCACGACCGCTGGGAACGGGTGGCAAAGGAAGACGTGGGCATTCTGGAAAAACAGCAGCGCGCGCTTGGCTCGGCGCTCTACAAGCCCGGGCCGCTGTCCTGGCGCGACGTCACGGTGCAGGCGATGGGCCTCCGTGTGGTGGACCGGCTGTGCCTGAGACGGCTCGTCGTGCGCCTTCGGCTCCTCCTCGCAGGGAGCACCGACGAGGAGACGAAGGCGAACGAGGAGACTAGCCCTGCGGCGTCATCGCCTTGCGCTGCCGCGCCCGCTCGAGACCCAGCTTGCGTTCGCGCCAGATGATGAGGATGCCCGCCGTCACGATCAGCGCAGCCCCGCCCAGCATCGGCCAGGTCGGCACCTCGGCAAAGACGAAATAGCCGATCCCCAGCGCAAAGATCATCGAGGCATAGTCGAAAGGCGCCACCAGCGACGCATCCGCCTCTCGGTAGCTGGAGGTGAGCAGGATCTGCCCCAGCCCCCCCAGAAGCCCCGCGCCGACCAGGATCGCCGCCTCGCGCGGGGTGGGCCAGACCCAGCCGAACGGCAGCGTGACCAGCGACAGGACCGCCGCAGTGACCGAGAACCAGAAGACGATGGCCGAGGTCTGCTCGGTCATCACCAGCTTGCGGACGAAGACCTGCGCCAGGGCCGCAAAGACCGCCCCGCCCAGGACCAGCATCGCGCCCAGAGCCTCGGCCACGCCCGCAGACCCCGGGTCGATGGACAGGCGCGGGGCCAGCACGATCAGGACGCCCACCATCCCCAGGATCACCGCCGAGATGCGGAAGGCCCGCACTTCCTCGCCCAGGAACATCGCGGCGAAGATCACCGTCAGCAGCGGCGCGGCATAGCCGATCGCCGTCACCTCCGGCAGGGGCAGATAGCCCAGGCCCGCGAATCCGAGGCCCATCGCCATCGTCCCCACCACGCCGCGCCAGACATGGCCCAGCGGCTGCACGGTCTTCAGGCCGGTCCGCAACTCCTGCCGCCAGGCCAGCCAGGCCATGATGACGGGTATCGCACAGAACGACCGGAAGAACACCGCCTGCCCGGCGGGCACATGGCTTGCGGTGGACTTGATGAGCGAGGCCATGACGATGAACACCATCACCGAGGCCAGTTTCAGGGCAATGCCGCTCAGGGGGCGCATCGGGGGGCGCATCGGGGGGCGCATGGGTCGTTCCGTCAGGGTCGCGGCCTCTTTACGCCGCGGGCGCTTTCAGGTTCCCTGATCGGGAAGGAGAATGCCATGCCGAAAGCACCGCTGTCAGACAGAATTGAACAGGGCCGGGGTCTGGTGCCCGCCGATCTCGTGCTCAAAGGCGGGCGGGTCTTCGACCTGATGACCGGCGATCTGGTCGAAACCGACGTGGCGATCTGCGGCGACACCATCGTGGGGGTCTTCGGAGCCTATTCCGGCAGGCGCGAGATCGACGTCTCGGGCCGCGTGCTGGTGCCGGGGTTCATCGACACGCACCTGCATGTGGAAAGCTCGCTCGTCACCCCGCACGAATTCGACCGCTGCGTCACCCCCCGCGGCGTGACCACGGCGATCTGCGACCCGCACGAGATCGCGAATGTCTGCGGCGTGAAGGGGATACGGTATTTCCTTGATGCGGCGTCTCAGCTGGTGATGGACCTGCGGGTGCAGCTGTCCTCCTGCGTGCCCTCGACCCATATGGAGACGACCGGCGCGCGGCTTTCGGCTGCGGACCTGGTGCCATTCATGGACCACCCCAAGGTGATCGGTCTGGCCGAGTTCATGAACTACCCCGGCGTGCTGATGCAGGACCCGGGCTGCATGGAAAAGCTGGAGGCGTTTCAGGGCCGCCACATCGACGGGCACGCGCCGCTTTTGCGGGGCAATGACCTGAACGGCTATATCAGCACGGGCATCCGGACGGAACATGAGGCGACCTCCTACGACGAGGGGCTGGAAAAGCTGCGCAAGGGAATGCGGGTGCTGATCCGGGAAGGGTCGGTCTCGAAGGACCTGCACGCTCTGGTGGGGCTGCTGACCGAACGGTTCTCGCCCTATCTTGCCTTCTGCACCGATGACCGGAACCCGCTGGACATCGGCGAGCATGGACATCTCGACCACATGATCCGCACCGCGATCAGCCTCGGCGCGCCGCCGCTGGCGGTCTACCGGGTCGCGAGCCTCTCGGCGGCCGAGGCTTTCGGGCTGAAGGACCGCGGGCTGATCGCGCCGGGCAAGCGGGCGGATATCGTGGTGGTGGACAGCCTGGAGGGCTGCCATGCGAGCCTGGTTCTGGCGGGGGGCGTGGTGGCCGATGAGGCCGCCTTTGCAGGACGCGAGACGACCGAGCCGGTGGCGCGAGGGTCGGTGAAGTCGGCGCGGATCGAGGCGGGGCACTTCCGCACCGGGGGCAACCGGGTCGAGACCCCGGTGATCGGCATCCTGCCGGGCAAGATCATCACCGAACATCTGAGTTTCGACATCGCGCCCCAGGATGGGGACAAGCGGCCGGACCTTGCCCGCGACCTGGTGAAGATCGCGGTGATCGAGCGGCACGGGGTGAACGGGAACCGGGCGACGGGGTTCGTGAAGGGCTTCGGCTTGCGCCGCGGGGCCATCGGATCGACGGTCTGCCACGACCATCACAACATCGCGGTGGTGGGGGCGGACTACGCGGACATGGCGATCGCGGCGAACCGGCTGGTGGAGATCGAGGGCGGGTTCGTCGTCGTCGAGGGGGGGCGGGTGCTGGCCGAACTGGCCCTGCCCGTCGCGGGGTTGATGAGCCTGAAATCCTTCGAGGAGGTGCGGGAGGATCTTGTCCGGCTGCGGGCCGCCGCGTGCTCGCTGGGGGTAGTGCTGGAGGAGCCGTTCCTGCAACTGGCCTTCCTGGCCCTGCCGGTGATCCCGCATCTCAAGATCACCGACATGGGGCTGGTCGATGTGGACCGCTTCGAGATCATTCCCTGATCGGTCCGCGCGTGGACAGGCTTCCGGATCCTTTGAAATCAATCATTTGGCCGCGGGCCTTCGGAAATTCTTAACTTCTGGTCGCGGCCGGTGACGGCTGCCGCAAGGAGGCTTCGCGCGCCCGAAACCGCAGGGACATCCTGCCAGAAGGGCCATCCGCTGCCATCGCATGGCCGGGAGTGCCCGTCAGCGCCAGCGCAGCTCGGCCAGCAGCGGCAGGTGGTCCGAGGGCTGCGGGCCGGGGGCCGACGGCGGGTCGAGCGGGGTGAGGTCCAGGTCGTGCGAATGCGCGATCCGGTCCAGCGGCAGGAAGGGCCGGCGCGCGGGGAAGGTCGGGCCGGTTGGCAGGATCGCGAAGGGCTGCGCGATGCGTCCCAGCCCGACGCTGCGGGAATGTTCGTTGAAATCACCCAGGATCACCGTGGGCCGCGCCGGATGGCGTTGCAACGCAGCCTTGATCGCATCAAGCTGCCGCCGCCGCGCCGCACGCAGCAGCCCCAGATGCACCGCGACCACGCGCAGCGGCAGGGGCGTGTCGAGATCGACGATCACCGCGCCGCGCGGCTCGTGCCCCGGCAGGTCCAGATGGTCAAGACCGCAAAGCCTGATGCCCGGCCGCGCCAGAAGCGCATTGCCATGCCAGCCGAGGCTGACGGCATTGCGACCGATCGGCAGGGGGTCAAGGCCCGTCACCTCGGCGATGCGGTCGCGCGGCAGGGCCGAGGGGCGGTCGCCAAGCCGGAAGTCGGCCTCTTGCAGCGCGACGACATCGGCCTGCAACGCTGCTATGCCTGCCAGCACCCGGTCGGCATCGCGGCGCCGGTCGGTTCCCACCGCTTTGTGGATGTTCCAGGAGGCGAGGCGCAGGCTGGGCTTGGACTCGACGGTCATGTCCCCAATATAGGCCACGACAGCCACGGAAGGAGAAGGCAGTGCCCGCACCATCGACCATCGTTCTGACCGGCATCCGGCTGCTGCTGGCGGTCGAGGCGGTCGTGGCGGCCTGGAACGGTGTCCTGCCGGCGGTTTTCATCACGCTGGTGGCGCTGGTGCTGACGGTGCTGCCGGGCAAGCTGGCCAGCCGGGTCGGCCTGCACCTGCCGCCAAGTTTCCTGGCCGCCATCGCGCTTTTCGTGCTGGCGACGCTGTATCTGGGCGAGGTCTACGACTTCTACGACCGGTTCTGGTGGTGGGACCTGGTGCTGCATTTCGGCTCGGCCATGGGGTTCGGGATCCTGGGGTTCCTTCTGGTCTTCATGCTGTTCGAGGGCGACCGCTATGCCGCCCCGCCTTGGGCGCTGGGGGTGCTGTCCTTCTGCCTGGCGATGACCGTGGGCGTGCTGTGGGAGATCTTCGAATATGCGATGGACACGCTGTTCGGCTTCAACATGATGAAGTCGGGGCTGCCCGACACGATGGGCGATTTCATCGTCAACACGCTGGGCGCTTTGCTGGCATCCCTGGCGGGCGTGGTCTACCTGCTGGACCGGGCCGGGCGGCTGGGCGCGCCGTTCGACCTGTTCATCGAGACCAACCGGGCCCGGTTCCGCAAGCTGTTCACGCGCAAGACGAAGGTCTAGCGGGCCGGGGGGCGCAAGGCCGCGGGGCCCGTTCTGGCGCAGGTCCGCTGGATCGAGAGCACCCTGCCCTGGAACGTGGCGGGACAGTCGAGGATCGCGGCCGAGCAGGCTGGGCGACATGGCCCGTCTTGCGCCCCGGGTCAGCGCCCGGGGGTTTCGGTGGGCGGCCCGAAGCGTTCCAGCATCCGCGCCTTGATCTGGTCCCGCGCCTGGCGGTAGGCGGCGAGTTTCGCCTCGCGCGTCTCGCCGAGGCCGGTCGGGTCCAGGATCGGCCAGTATTCGATTTCCAAGTGGTGAAATCGGGTCAGTTCCAGCGCCATGCGCTGGCTGGCCGGGGACAGCGCGATGATGAGGTCGAACTGCGACAGGTCATCGCCCCAGTCCTGCATCTCTTCGAAGGACCGCGAGCGGTGGCGGGACAGCTCGATCCCCAGTTCCTTGCAGACCGCGACGGAAAAGCCGTCGATCTCCATGTCGTTCCTGACGCCGGCTGACTGCACATAGGCGCGCTGGCCGTACATCTTTTTCATCAGCCCCTCGGCCATGGGGGAGCGCACGGCGTTGTGGTCGCAGCAGAACAGCACCGATTGCGGGAAGTCGCCCAAGATCAGCCCCAGTGCAACACGCAGATCAGCGTGAACAGACGCCGCGCGGTGTCGGTATCGACCTCGGCCTTGCCCTCCAGCCTTTCGCGCAGGATGGACGCACCTTCGTTGTGGATGCCGCGCCGGGCCATGTCGATCGCCTCGATCTGGCTGGGCGGCAGGCGTTTCACCGCGTCGAAGTAGCTTTCGCAGATCTGGAAATAATCCTTCACCACCTGGCGGAACGGGCCGAGCGAAAGGTGGAACTCGGCCGCCTTTTCCCCTGCCTCGGTGGCGATGTCGAAGACCAGCCGCCCCTCGCGGATCGCCAGCAGCACACGGTAGGGGCCTTCCGGCATCTCGCGGTCGGGGCGGCGGGCGGGGGTGAAGGAATTCTCCTCCAGCAGGTCGTAGATCGCGACGCGGCGTTCCTGTTCGATTTCCGGCGTCGGGCGCACCAGGCCCCTTTCGTCGATCTCGATGTGGCAGATGCGGTTGGTCATGGACGGTTCCCGAACGGTCCGCCCCTGATGCCCGACCTAGGGGCCGTGGGTCAAGCGGGGATGGGTGCGTTCAGGCCCCGGAAGCAATCGGCCTGACGGGGCGCGACAGGCGCAGCCTGCCCCATCTGCCTGGCCCCCGGCAAGCGGTTGGCTCAGCCGTTCAGCCGGTCCAGCCGGGCGCGGACGGACAGCCCGTGCGCCTCGAGGCTTTCGCTGATCGCCAGCCGTTCCGCCGCAGGACCGATGGCCTTCAACGCCTCGGGGGTCATCCTGGCCAGCGTGGTGCGCTTCATGAAATCCAGTACCGACAGCCCGCTGGAGAAGCGGGCCGAGCGGGCGGTGGGCAGGACGTGGTTCGGCCCCCCGATGTAGTCGCCGATGGCCTCGGGGGTGTACTGGCCCAGGAAGATCGCGCCGGCATGGGTGATTTCCTGCGCAAGGCCCTCGGGGTCGGCGACGCAGAGTTCCAGGTGTTCCGGGGCGACGCGGTTCGACAGCGCGGCGGCCTCGGCCAGGTCGCGGGTCACGATGATGGCGCCGTTCGCGGCCCAGGATGCCCCGGCGATGGCGCGCCGGTCCAGGGTTTCAAGGCGCCTGGCGACGGCATCCGCCACGGCCTGCCCGAAGGCCGCATCGGTCGTGACGAGGATCGACTGGGCGCTTTCGTCGTGTTCGGCCTGGGAGAGCAGGTCGAGCGCGATCCAGTCGGGGTCGTTGTCGGCATCGGCGATCACCAGGATTTCCGAGGGACCGGCGATCATGTCGATGCCGACGCGCCCGAAGACCCGGCGCTTTGCGGCGGCGACGAAGGCGTTGCCGGGGCCGGTGATCTTGTCCACCGGGGCGATGGTTTCGGTCCCGTAGGCCAGCGCCGCAATCGCCTGCGCCCCGCCGATCCGGTAGATCCGGTCCACCCCGGCGATGCGGGCCGCAAGGAGCACCAGAGGGTTCACCGCGCCGCCCGGCGTCGGGCAGGCGATGACGAGCCGCCCAACCCCCGCCACCTTGGCCGGGATGGCGTTCATCAGGACCGACGAAGGGTAGGACGCCAGCCCGCCCGGCACATAGAGCCCCGCTGCCGAGACCGGCGTCCAGCGCCAGCCCAGCGTCGCGCCCGCCGCGTCGGTCCAGCTTTCGTCCTGCGGTTTCTGCCGCGCGTGATAGGCCCGGATGCGATCCGCCGCCAGCTCCAGCGCCGCGCGATCCTCGGGCGAGACCTTGGCGATCTCGGCCTCGATCTCGGCGGCCGGGAAGGCGAGGGTTTCCGGCGTCAGCGTCAGGCGGTCGAAGCGGGCGGTCAGCTCGATCACCGCCCGGTCGCCCCGGGCGCGGACATCGGCAACGATCGCGGCGACGGCCTGATCGACATCCTCGGCCTCTTCGCGCTTCTGCCCCAGAAGCGCCTGGAAGGCGGCCTCGAAGTCCGGGTCGGCGGTGTTGAGAAATGCGGGCATCGGGGCCTCCGGCTGGTCGCGGGTCAGATAGCGCGGGCACAAGCCGGGCTCAAGGCCGATGCCACAGACCAAAAGTCTTCGAAGACTTTTGCAAATTCCTTCGAAGGAATTCGGCCCCCGCTTCAGTCGTGGCGCGGCACCTTGCCCGAGGGGGCGCGATAGGGCCGGGTCACGTCGTCCAGCCGCACCTCCAGCGCCTCGACGTCCAGGGCGATGGCCCCGTCGCCCGCCAGCACCAGCGTCAAACGCCCGGATCCGTCTTCACCCGGCTCGAACGACATGGACAAAAGGGACAATACAAGATCCTTCTGGCCACGATCAAAGCCAAAGCTTTGCACTTTTCGAACATCCTCGATCACCAGCACCGATCGCACGCGTTCATAGGCCCGGCCCACCAGTTCGGCCTCGGCCCGGTCCTCCCAGCGAAAGCGGTTCAGCAGCATGGCAAAGCGCCGCCGCCGGGCGTCGAATTTCAGCTCGGTCACCGGCAACACGGCATCCTGGACGAGGAGCGAGATGACCTTCAGGTCCTCGCCATCCCGGGCGACCAGGCGAAGGGGGTCCTCGTCACCGTCCTGAAACCGGGCGTCGGTCATTCGCTGATGCGCTCGATATGCGCGCCGCAGGCCCGCAGCTTCTCTTCGACCCGCTCGTAGCCGCGGTCCAGATGATAGACGCGCCGGACCACCGTCTCGCCCTCGGCGGCCAAACCCGCGAGGATCAGCGAGACGCTGGCGCGCAGGTCCGTGGCCATCACCGGCGCGCCGCGCAGCCTTTCGACCCCCGTCACCCTGGCCGTGCCGCCGTGAACCTCGATCCTCGCCCCCATGCGGATCAGTTCCGGCGCATGCATGAAGCGGTTCTCGAAGATCTTCTCCTCAAGCACCGACACCCCGTCGGCCGTGCAGAGAAGCGCCATCATCTGCGCCTGAAGGTCGGTCGGAAAACCGGGGAAGGGCGCGGTGGTCACATCCACCGCCCTGATCCGTCCGTTCTTGCGCGCAACCTTCAGGCCCCGGTTGGTCTGGCTGACGGAAACCCCCGCCTCATCCAGCTTTTCGGCAAAGCTTTCCACAAGGTCCAGCGTGCCGCCGATGCATTCCACCTCGCCACCGCAGATCGCGGGGACCAGCATGTAGGTGCCAAGCTCGATCCGGTCGGTCACGACCTGATGCGTGGCCCCGCCCAGCCGGTCCACCCCCTCGATGGTGATGGTCGAGGTTCCCTCGCCGTCGATCTTCGCGCCCATCTTCCGCAGGCAGCGGGCCAGATCGACGATCTCGGGCTCGCGGGCTGCGGTCTTCAGCACCGTGGTGCCGCGGGCCAGCGTGGCGGCCATCAGCGCGTTTTCCGTGGCCCCGACCGAGACGAAGGGAAACTCCACCACCGCGCCCTTCAGGCGGCCACCGGGCGCGCGCGCGTGGACATAGCCGTCGCGCAGGTCAAGCTCGGCGCCCATCGCCTCCAGCGCCTTGAGGTGCAGGTCCACCGGCCGCGCGCCGATGGCACAGCCGCCGGGCAGCGAGACCTCGGCATGGCCGTAGCGGGCCAGCATCGGCCCCAGGACCAGGATCGAGGCGCGCATCTTGCGGACGATGTCGTAGTCGGCCCTGAAATTGGTGATGGAATGAGAGGAAAGCGCCAGCACCAGCCCATCCTGGAGGCTGGCGACCTCGGCCCCGAGCGATTGCAGCAGCTGCGTCATGGTGCGGATGTCGCTCAGCCGTGGCGCGTTGGTCAGCGTCAGCGGCTCGTCCGACAGAAGCGTCGCAGGCATCAGCGTCAGGCAGGCGTTCTTCGCCCCTGCGATGGGAATGGCTCCCGACAGGGCCCCGTTGCCGCGCACCAGAATCGAATCCATCTGCCCTAGTCCCTTTCACTGTCGCCGGACGCATCTTCGGCGTCGCGTGCCCTTGCCTGTGCCTTCCGCCGCGCCATGTTGGCCTTGAGCGCCGCCTTCAGCCGGTCTTCCCGGCTGGTCGGTCGCTTGAGGGTCCGGGACTTTTCGCCAGGCGAGGGGTCCGATGGCTCACGCATGGCGGCCCTTCTAGCGCAAGCACCGGGACGGGTCCAGAGACGGGGCGGGTCCGGGCGGGAATTCGGGGCGGGATTTCCTGCCCGATCCCTCTTGCGCGCGGTATCGATTGCGTCTAAGCACCCCCACCAACGGCGCTGCAGTAGCTCAGTGGTAGAGCACTCCCTTGGTAAGGGAGAGGTCGAGAGTTCAATCCTCTCTTGCAGCACCATCTATCCCCTTGATCTTGCGTAAGCATCTGATCCATCTTGGATTTGTGCCGCCCACCGGTGCGGATGGGTCAGGCGGATGCGTCGTGCCCGACCTGGTGCGCCGCCTGCCATCGCGATGCGTCGGTACCGGCAAGCCTTGGAAAGGCCGGGAACGGCGCTGTCCTTCAGCACAAGTCGAGAACCGGCCCGTAAGGCGAAAGACCCGGCGGCCGGGCAACCAAGACTTGCCGGACAGCACGAGGAATCATTTACAAAACTGGTTTTTTGGTTATTTTGTCTGCATGAGCACGACCAGCCCCAACGCCCGCGCCCTTGCGGCTCTTGGCCACGATGCCCGACTGTCGATCTTTCGCCTGCTGGTGAAGGCCGGCGAGGAGGGGCTTCGGGTCGGCGACATCGGCGAACACCTCGGGCTTGCGCCATCGACGCTGGCGCATCACCTGTCGGCCCTGGTCGACGCGGGGCTTGTGGTGCAGGACAAGCGCGGGCGCGAAGTGTTCAACCGGGTCGATTACCCCGCGATGCGCCGTCTGGTCGGGTTCCTGACCTCGGAATGCTGTGCCGGGGTCACGATCCGCGCGCCGCAGGATGCAGCGTGACAGTGACCCGCTTCTTCACCCCTGAAACAACCATATTTCTGGAGATCCGGTGATGTCCGTCGCAAATCCTGGTGTGCCTGGCCTTCAGTCGGCGCTGTGCCGCCTCTGGCGGGACCAGCCTGTCTGGCTGGCATCGGCCGCGATCCTGCTGGGTCTGGCCATGATCGACCGGACCCAAGCCGCCGAGAGCGCGGTCTTCGCGGCCGGCGCGCTTCTGGGCACGGCGCCGTTCCTGATCCTGTCCATCGCCCTTGCCGCCTGGGCACAGGCGACAGGTGCCGACAACCTGATCGCCAGGGCTTTCACCGGCGCGCCGCTGCTGATGATCGGGCTCGGCGCGCTTGCGGGGGCGGTCTCGCCCTTCTGCTCGTGCGGGGTGATCCCGCTGATCGCGGCGCTGTTGACGATGGGGGTGCCGCTGTCGGCGGTCATGGCCTTCTGGCTGGCCTCGCCGATCATGGATCCGTCGATGTTCGTGCTGACGGCGGGCGTGCTGGACCTTGAGTTCGCGGTCGCCAAGACCGCAGCCGCCATCGGCCTGGGTCTGTTCGGCGGGATCGTGGTGCATCTGGCGATGACCGCGGGCGCCTTCGCCGATCCGTTGCGCGCGGAGGTCGGCAACGGCGGCTGTGGCGGGGCAAGGATCCGCGCGCCGAAACCCGTGATCTGGCGGTTCTGGGCGGATGCCGACCGGCGGGCAAAGTTCGGCCGAACGGCGCTGAACACCACCCTTTTCCTTGCCAGGTGGCTGACGCTGGCCTTTCTTCTGGAAAGCCTGATGCTGGCCTGGATCCCGGCCGAGACGGTGACGGCCCTGCTGGGCGGACAGGGTCTGCTGCCGATCATCACCGCGACGCTGGCAGGCGTGCCGGCCTATCTGAACGGCTATGCCGCGCTGCCGCTGGTCGGCGGTCTGATTGATCAGGGCATGGCGCCAGGTGCGGGCCTGGCCTTTCTGGTCGCGGGGGGCGTCACCTCGATCCCGGCGGCGATGGCGGTCTGGGCCCTGGCGCGGCCGCCGGTCTTTGCGGCCTACCTCGGCCTTTCGCTGACGGGCGCCTTCGCCTCGGGGGTGCTGTTCCAGCTGTGGACCAGCATGACATGAGCCGCAACGCCCTGCCGCTGCGGCCCTGATCGACGCCGCATCATGATGTCACCTGGGCCTCTGGCGCGGCGCGGCCTGATCGTCACCGCTCTTGGCGCGTCCATGACGATCAGCTGGGCCTCCAGCTACTATATCCCGGCGGTGCTGGCCGTGCCGATGGCGGAAGACTTCGGCCTGTCGCCGGTCTGGGTCTTCGGCGCCTTCTCGATGGCGATGGTGATCTCGGCGCTGGTCGGACCCTGGGCCGGAGCGCGGATCGACGGTGCGGGCGGGCGGGGGGTGCTGATGCTGTCCAACCTGGTCTTTGCCGCCGGCCTGTGCCTGATGGCTGCGGCCCCGACGCCATGGGTCCTGTTCGCCGGCTGGGCGGTGATCGGACTTGGCATGGGGATCGGGCTTTACGAAGCGGGGTTCGCCACGCTGGCGGGGATCTATGGACCAGAGGCGCGCGGGCCGATCACCGGCATCACCCTGATCGCCGGGTTTGCCAGCACGGTCGGCTGGCCCCTGTCGGGACTGATGCTGGCGACATGGGGCTGGCGCGAGGCCTGCATCGGCTGGGCGCTGATCCATCTGGCCCTGGCCTTGCCGCTGAACGCATCGCTGCCCAGGGGCAGCCGGACGACACCGTCACCAACCGCAGCGGCCGAGAACGGTCCGCCGCCGTCGCGGCTGGCGCTTTCGCTGCTTGCCTTCGTCTTTGCGGCCTCCTGGTTCAACGCAACCGCCATGGCCGCGCATCTGCCGGGGCTCTTGCGGGAGGCCGGGGCCGGTTCTGCGATGGCGCTTGCGGCCGGCGCGCTGATCGGGCCGGCGCAGGTGGCGGCGCGGGTGCTGGAGTTCGGCCTTCTGCGCCGGTTCCACCCCCTGGCCTCGGCCCGGCTTGCGGCTGCGGCCCATCCGGTCGCGGCCCTGTGTCTGGTGTCCTTCGGCGGTCCCGCGGCCTGTGCCTTCGCGCTTCTGCACGGGGCGGGGAACGGGATCCTGACCATCGCCAAGGGCACCCTGCCCCTGACGCTGTTCGGATCGGCAGGCTACGGCGCGCGGCTGGGCTGGCTGAACGCCCCGGCGCGGATCCTTCAGGCGGCGGCGCCTCTGGCCTTCGGGGCGGCCCTGGCCGCCTGGGGCCTGCACGCGATCTGGCTGACGGCAGGCGTCGGGATCATGGCGACCGTCGCGCTGCTGGTTCTCAGACGCTGATCGGGCCGCCGGTCTGCGCGCGCGCCTGGCTTCGGCGCGGACAGGGTGCCGGAATCGGCCGGCTCAGGCCGGGAACCTGTCGCGTGTGCGGTTAGCGAAGGCCACCAGCGACAGCATCACCGGCACCTCGACCAGCACGCCCACCACCGTGGCCAGCGCCGCGCCCGAGTTCAGGCCGAACAGGCCGATGGCGACCGCCACGGCAAGTTCGAAGAAGTTCGAGGTCCCGATCAGCGCGCAGGGAGCCGCCACCTTGTGCGGCAGCCGCCAGGCCCAGGCCCAGGCATAGCCCAACGCGAAGATGCCGTAGGACTGGATCAGGATCGGCACCGCGATCAGGGCGATCAGCACGGGCTGGGCCAGGATCACCTGGCCCTGAAAGCCGAAAAGCAGGATCACGGTCAGCAGAAGGCCCAGGACCGAGGCCGGCTTGAGCCTCGCGATGAAGGCCTCGACCGGCTGCCCGCCCGCGATCAGGGCGCGCCGGGTCAGCCAGCCTGCGATCAGCGGGATGACGATGTACAGGACCACCGACAGGATCAGCGTCTCCCACGGCACGCGGATTTCGGTCACGCCCAGAAGGAAGGCCACGATGGGCGCGAAGGCCACGACCATGATGAGGTCGTTCACGCTGACCTGCACCAGCGTGTAGTTGGGGTCGCCCTTCGTCAGCTGCGACCAGACGAAGACCATCGCCGTGCAGGGGGCTGCACCCAGCAGGATCAGCCCGGCGATGTATTCGGGCGCGCGGGCCGGGTCGATCAGCCCCGCGAACAGGTGGTTGAAGAACAGCACCGCCAATGCGGCCATGGTGAAGGGCTTGATCAGCCAGTTGACCACCAGGGTCACCACCAACCCCTTCGGCCGCTGGCCCACATCCTTCAGCGCGCCGAAGTCGATGGCGACCATCATCGGAAAGACCATCGCCCAGATCAGCACCGCGACCACAAGATTGACCGAGGCATATTCCAGCCCCGCAAGCGTGGCGAAGAGGCCAGGCACCAGATTGCCAAGCACGATCCCCGCCAGGATGCAAAGCGCGACCCAAAGCGTCAGCCAGCGTTCGAACAGGCTCATGCCGGCACCTCGGTTGCGGGAAGGCAGCAGGCCCCTGCGGGCGTCGGGATCAGCCCGGCGAGGAAGCCGGTCAACGGAACCAGCGCCGCCGGGTTCAGCGCATAGCAGATGCGGGGGCCGTCGATCTCGCCATGGATGATCCCCGCGCCCTTCAGGATGCGCAGGTGTTCGGACACCGTGGACTGCGCCAGGCCCACCGCCCCGACGATCTCGCCGCCGATGCAGCCGGGGGTGGCCTGCAACAGGCGCAGGATGCGGATGCGCGCGGGATGTGCCAGCGCCTTGGCCAGCGCGGCCAGCAAGGTTTCGTCGGTCATCTGCACCCTTTCCAAACCGTGCGCACAATGATTATCGTCGATCTACGATCAAAGCGCGGTGCGGGCAAGCCATCCCGAACGGCGCGGGGATCGCCGACAAGGGAGGGGAACCATGGCCTGCACCCGCCGCGACCTGCTGGTCGGGGCCGTCGCGCTGGCGGCGCCCTTTCTGTCCAGGGGCGCGATGGCGCAGGCGCAGCCCTTCCGCTTTGCCCTGACCCCGGTGTTCCTGGACAATGACGCCGCGATCATCTCGACCCTGCGCGCGGCGCTGGCCCGCGGCATGGGGCAGGACATCGAACTGGTCCAGCGCCGCACCTATCAGGAGATTTCCGGCGCGCTGCTGGACGGCTCCGTCGATGCCGCCTGGACCTGCGGCTACCCCTACCTCCAGCACCGAGCCGAACTTCAGCTGATCGGCGTGCCGGTCTGGCGCGGCCGCCCGCTTTACCAGTCCTACCTGATCGTCGGGTCCGGGGATGCGGCGCAGTCGCTGTCCGATCTGCGCGGCGCGGTCCATGCCTTTTCCGACCCCGACAGCAATTCCGGCTTCCTTGTCACCGCCTCGGACCTGGCCAAGGCCGGCGAGACGCCGGAGCAGTTCTTTTCTCGGGTCATCTTCACCTACGGCCACCGCAATGTCGTGCGTTCGGTCGCGGGGGGGCTTACGCGGTCGGGCAGCGTGGACGGCTATGTCTGGGAGGCTCTGGCGCTGGCCGAACCCGACCTGACCGCGCGCACCCGTGTGATCGCGCGGTCGGAATGGCTGGGCTTTCCGCCCTTCGTCGCCCGCCGCGACCGGATCGCGGAAAGGGGTGTCGAAACCTGCCGGTCGGCCCTGCTTGGTCTCGGGGATACGGCAGAGGGCCGCGAGGTTCTGAGGCTGTTGTATCTGGACGGCGTGATCGCCGGTGACGACAGCCTGTTCGACGGCATCGCCCGTCGCATGGCCGTGATGGCACGATGATGATCCCCAGGCTGTTCCGCGACCTGCCAGTCACGCTGCGGGTGCCTCTGGTCACGGCGGGGCTGATGATCCTCATGGGGCTGGTGGCCAGCCAGGGCGTTCTGTACGCCCTTGGCCGGGTGCAGGATGCCCGCCTGTCCGAAACCGCGCGGCTGCATGTCGAGGGGCTGTCGGTCGCCCTTGGCCCGTCCGTCCTGCGCCAGGATGTCTGGGAGGTCTACGACATCCTCGACCGCGCGCGGTCGGCCTATGACGGGCAGCGGCTGCTTCTGTCGGTCGTGGCCGACGAACGCGGGCGCATCCTGGCCGCGACCGACCCGCCCCGCGCGCCGGTGGGCAACAGCATCGCCGCCTTCCAGACCGGGGCGGTCGCGCCCGAGACGGTGCGGATGACGGGCGAGCCGGTCTTGCGCGTCTCGGCGCCGCTGGTCATCCAGGGGCGCGAGATCGGCAGCATCGTGACCGAACTCGACGTGACCGACCTGCTGGCCGAACGGCGCAGTGTCGCGCTCTGGCTTCTGGTCGGCAATGCGGCGGCGACGGCGCTCCTGGCCTTCGGCGGCTGGTTGGCCGTCGCGCGGATTCTGCGGCCGGTGGGGACGCTGGTGCAGGCGATGGACGCGGCGCAAGGCAGCCCCCGCCCGATCGCCGAGGCCGAGATCCCCCGGGGCGATCCCGGCTTTGCCCGGCTGATCGAGACCTACAACCGCATGACCACCGCCGTCGAACGCCGGAACGAGGCCGAACGGCGGCTGGCCGAACGCGAGCGGTTCGTCAGTCTCGGCCGGCTGTCCTCGTCACTGGCGCATGAGATCAACAATCCGCTGGGCGGCCTGCTGAACGCGGCGGACACGATCCGGACCTATGCCGACCGGCCCGAGGTGGTGCGGCAATCCGCCGACCTGATGCAGCGCGGCCTTGGCCATCTGCGCGACGTGGCCCGGGCGATCCTTGACCAGAACCGGCTGGACCGCGCGGGCCAGCCGCTGCGGCCCGAGGATTTCGAGGATCTGCGGCTTCTGTTCGAACCCGAGGCCGCGAGCCACGCGCAGGTCCTGTCGTGGCAGGTGGAGGCGCCCGCCGCCCTGCTGGCGCAGCTTCCCGCCGCGCCGGTCCGGCAGATCGCGCTGAACCTTCTGCTGAACGCCGGCAATGCTGCCGGACAGGCCGGCCAGGTCGGCCTGAGCGTCACAGGCGCGCCTGCGGAATTGCGCCTGTCGGTCCGCGACAGCGGCCCGGGCTTTTCGCCCTTCGACCTGGCGCGCCTGATGGGCTCGGGTCCTCTGCCGCCGGGCGGGGGCGTCGGCCTGCGGCTGGTGCGCGATCTGGTGGAAGCCCTGGGCGGGCGGATCAGCCATGACCGGCACGGCGGCATGACGGAAGTCCGCGTGGACCTGCCCCTGCGCGAGGCCGCCGATGCTTGAGGGGCGGCGCATCGTCCTGGTCGAGGACGACGAGATCATGGGGGCCTCGCTTCTGCAACGGCTGGAACTGGAAGGGGCCGAGGTGCAATGGCACCGCCAGATCGCCCGCGCCCTGCCCGCGATCCGCACCCCGCGCCGGTCGGTGGACGCGGTGATCTGCGACATCCGCCTGCCCGACGGGACGGGGGAAGAACTCTACGACACGCTGACCCGCACCAGCCACCCGCCGCCCTTCCTGTTCATCACCGGCCAGGGCACGATCGACCAGGCCGTAAGGCTGATCCGGTCGGGTGCGGCAGAGTATATCGTCAAGCCCTTCGAGATCGGCGATTTCCTGGCCCGGCTGGCGCGCGTCATGCGCCCGCGCGCCGATCTGGAGATGCCGTCCGAGACCGGCATCTCCGATGCCGCCCGGATGGTCGATCGGCAGATCGCGCAGGCCGCGGGGCAGGACGCGCCGCTGCTGATCCTTGGCGCCTCGGGCCTTGGCAAGCTGCGGCTCGCGCGGCGGGTGCATGCGCTGTCGGACCGCCGCGCCGCGCCTTGCGTGGTGCTGGACGCCCGCCGCGCGCCGGTCGATGTGGCCGCGCTGGATCGGGCCATCGCCGAGGCCGCGGACGGAACCCTGATCCTGGTCGGCCTGGAGGCAGCCGGGGCCGGCGTGCAGGACCGGCTGGTCGCTGCCCTGGCCGATCCCGCCTTCCGCCTGATCGCCACCGCCGCCCTGCGGATCGGCGAGGCTGCCGGCCCGCCAATGCGCGCCGATCTGCTGGCACGGCTGCGTGCGCACGAGATCGTCGTCCCCACGCTGGCCGAACGGCCCGAGGATGCCGTCTGGCTGGCCAACCGCCTGTTCCCGGCCTTCAACGCGCGTCGCGCGGTGCCGCTGGTCGGTCTGGCGGGCTCGGCCGAAGAGGCGATCCGTGCGCATGACTGGCCCGACAACGGCCGCGAGCTGCGCGCCCGTCTGATGCGCGCGGTGGAAATGGCCGAGGGCGCGCATGTCCTGACCTCGGACCTCTTTCCCGAACAGGCGGGCGAGCCGTCGCTGCGCTCGCTGGCAGAGGCGCGCGACGCTGCCGAGCGCGCGCAGATCATCGCGGCGCTGGAGCGCACCCGGGGCCAGATCGGCGAGGCGGCGCGCATCCTGCGCGTGTCGCGCACCACGCTGTGGGAAAAGATGCAGAAACTTGGGCTCTGAGGCCCGCAGCATGTTCGGATATCCGAACAATCGAAATTCGCGTTTTTCTGCAACGACTTGCCGCATTGCAGCGCAGGGGCGCCAACCGTCGCGCGTGCGCCTGCCGCTCCGCTATCCTTGGGCAAAGGCAGCCAGGGAGGGAAGCTACCATGAAATGCAACCGGTTGGTCGATGTCGGCCGCCGTCAGTTCCTGCGCGGGGGTGTCCTTGGCGCGGCGGGGGCTGCGGCGGCAACGGTCCTGCCCGCGGGGCAGGCGCAGGCACAGACGGCGAAGGCGATGCTGGACTATCCGTCCAGCAAACTGGCCAACATCTCGGACCTGAAGGTGAACGAGCCGATGGACATCGGCTACCCCGATGCCGACAGCCCCGGCATCCTCTTGAAACTGGGCACCCCGGTCGAGGGCGGCGTCGGCCCGGACGGCGACATCGTCGCCTATTCTGTGCTCTGCCCGCACAAGGGCTACATCATGAGCTATGCCGCCTCGGACAAGACGCTGAACTGCCCCGGGCACTTCAGCCGGTTCGACTGCGAAAAGGGCGGCCAGCAGATCTGGGGCCATGCCACGCAGAACCTGCCGCAGTTCACCCTGCGGGTGGACGACAAGGGCGACATCTATGCCGAAGGCGCGGACGAGCTGATCTACGGCCGTCTGTCAAACGTGCTGGCATAAGGGGGGAATCGACATGGCTTACAAGCGCAACATCGACCGCCTGCCGATCATTCCCGCAGGCGCGAAGGAACACAACGTCGCCTGCCACTACTGCATCGTCGGCTGCGGCTACAAGGCCTATACCTGGCCGCTGAAGACGCAAGGCTCCACCGACAGCAACTGGATCGGCGCGGACCTGTCGCAGCAGCAGGGGGCCGAGACCGAGGCCTGGTATGCGCCCTCGATGTACAACGTCGTCAAGCAGAACGGCAAGGATGTGCATCTGGTCATCAAGCCCGATGTGAACTGCGTGGTGAACTCGGGCCTCGGCTCGATCCGCGGCGCGCGGATGGCGGAAAACCGCAAGTCCGACGTCACCGGCACGCAGCAGCAGCGCCTGACCGATCCGATGGTCTGGCGCTATGGTACCTGGCAGCCGACCAGCTGGGACGATGCGCTGGACCTGGTGGCCCGCGTCACCGCCCGCGTGATCGACAAGGACAACGAGGACGATCTGTTCGTGTCGATGTTCGACCACGGCGGCAGCGCAGGCGGGTATGAGAACACCTGGGGCACCGGCAAGCTCTACTTCGAATCGATGAAGGTCAGGCATTGCCGCATCCACAACCGCCCGGCCTACAATTCCGAGGTCCACTCCAGCCGCGACATGGGCGTGGACGAGCTGAACTACAACTACGCCGACTACGAAGTGACCGACACGATCTTCTTGGTCGGCACCAACCCGATGGAATGCCAGACCAACCTGTTCCTCAACCATATGGCCAAGGGGATGCAGAACGGGGCCAAGGTCGTCATCTCGGACCCGCGCCGCACGGTGACGGTGGATGCCAGCGAGCAGTATGCAGGGGCCGAAAACGTGCTGCATCTGGCGATCAAGCCGGGCTCGGACGTGGCGCTGCACAACACGCTGTTCACCTACATCGCCGATCAGGGCTGGGTCGATGCCGACTTCATCGCCAAATCGACCTTCCAGGGCGACGTGGCGGTGCCGGCCGACTCTGCGCATCCCGCCTCGCTTGGCTCGTTCGAGGCGGCCCGCGTCGCCTGCAAGATGAGCCTGGCCGACGGCGCCGCCGCCACCGGCCTGACCGAGGCGCAGATCATCCAGGCCGCCGAGTGGATCGCCAAGCCGAAGGAGGACGGCAGCCGCCGGAAATGCGTCACCGGCTATGAAAAGGGCATCATCTGGGGCAACGACAACTATCGTGCCATCGGCAGCTTGCTGAACATCGCGCTGGCCACCGGCAACGTGGGCCGCGAAGGCGGCGGCTGCTGCCGTCTGGGCGGCCACCAGGAAGGCTACTACCGCCCCTCCGACGCCCATGTCGGCCGCCCTGCGCCCTATATCGACGACCTGCTGATCGCCGGTCGCGGCAAGGTGCACCACATCTGGGCCAACGACCACTACAAGACCACGCTGAACGCCAGCCAGTTCAAGCGCGTCTACAACCGGCGCAGCCAGATGGTGAAGGACGCCATGGACGCCGCGGCGGGCCGGTCGCGCGAGGAGCTGGTCGATGCGATCGTTTCGGCGGTCAATGCGGGTGGCATCTTCTCGGTCTGCGTGGACATCATCCACAGCCAGATCGGCCAGGCCGCGCATGTCATCCTGCCGGCGGCCGAATCGGGCGAGATGAACCTGACCTCGATGAACGGCGAACGGCGCCTGCGGCTGACCGAGAAATACATGGACCCGCCGGGCTCGGCGCGCCCCGACTGCCTCATCGCCGCCGGCATCGCCCAGAACCTGGAACGTGTGCTGCGCGAAGAGGGCCGCAACGACTATGCCGACCAGTTCAAGGGCTATGACTGGAAGACCGAGGAAGACGCCTTCATGGATGGCTACCATCAGGGCAACCCCGAAGTCACCTATGACCGCCTGCGCGCCATGGGCAACGACGGGGTGCTGGAACCTGTGGTGGGCTATGCCGATGGCAAGCTGATCGGCACCAACCGCCTCTATGAGGACGGGGTCTTCACCCGGCACGGGCGCGAGGACGGCAAGGCCTTGTTCTGCATGGGCGAATGGCGCGGCTGGCAGGCGGCGGGCAAGGCCCAGCAGCAGGCCAACCACCGGTTCTTCATCAACAACGGCCGGGCCAACATGAACTGGCAGAACTGGTTCCTGGATCAGGGCAACGAGTTCGTGATGGACCGCTTCCCGGTGCCCTTCATCCAGATCAACCCCGAGGACATGGCCGAGCTTGGCATCAAGGCGGGCGACATGGTGGAGGTCTACAACGACATGGGCGCCACCCAGGCGCTCGCCTACCCCGAGCCGACCGCGAAGCGCAACGAGACCTTCATGGTCTTCGGTGCCCCGAACGGCGCGCAGGGCAACATCGTGAACGCCGGCGTGAACGAGCTGATCCTGCCCAACTACAAGGCCACCTGGGCGAACATCCGCAAGATCTCGGATGCGACCCCGGCCTCGGCGGCGGTGTCCTACAAGTCGTGGGAAGTCGAGCTCTGATCTGACCTTGCGCCGCCCGGGAAGGCCCCGGGCGGCGTTTCCTTTTCAGGGAACGCCGATGAAACTTGCCTATGTCACCCTGCAGGGCCGCGGTCGCACCGATGCCCTGATCGCCGAAACCGCCGCTATACTGGCCGCCGACGGGGTCCGGCTTGCGGGCACGGTGCAGTCGAATATCGAACGCCCGGACCGTCGGAAATGCGACATGGACCTTGCGGTTTTGCCCGACGGCCCCGTCGTCCGCATCAGCGAGGACCGTGGCGACCTCGCCCGGGGTTGCACGCTGGATTCCGGCGCGCTTGAGCAGACCGTGGTCGCCGTGCAGAACCGGCTGCCCGGCGCCGAGGTTCTGATCGTCAACAAGTTCGGCAAGCGCGAGGCCGAAGGCAAGGGCATGGTCCCGGTGATCGCCGACGCGCTGGAGCTTGGGCTTCCGGTCCTGATCGGCGTCAACGGGTTGAACCTAGCAGCTTTTCTGGCCTTTGCCGGAGAAGGGGTGACCGCTTTGCCCGCCGATCCGCGCCAGGTTGCCAACTGGTGCAAGGCAATGATCCCGGCCGGGATTGCCTGAGCGGTGATCCCGACCCGGCGGCGCGGGTTCCTCTGGACCGCGCCCTCAGGCGGGCGGGGGCACCATGGCCTCCCATGCCTCGCCCATGGCGAGGATGCAGGCGATCCCGTCGGCATAGCTTTGCACCAGCGTCCGGTCACCCGAAGGCCGGGTCCAGATTTCCAGCACCGTCTCGCTGTCGCGCAGCCCCGCGGCCGAAACGGTGGCACCGGACAATTTCCGTTCCAGTTCAGGGCGCGGCACGCAGATCACTTCGGCAATCGGACCCTTCGCCAGGGCCGGCGTCGCGCAGAGAAACAGAAGGGCGAGTCGCATCCGCATAAAGGGAAATTGTAACACGAACATGACGAAATCGACGAGATTTTTCCGAACAGCCATTCAGCTATGCTCGACGAAGGGCCAGACCGGAAAGCGCAGTCCCGCCTCCAGCAGGTTGCCGCGCAGCCGCAGCGCCTCGGCCCGCATCGGACCCGAACGGCGCGCGAGGATGTCATTGCGCGCACCCCCGGCGTCCAGCGTGGCAAGACCTGCCTCCAGGCGCGCCCGCTTGATCTCGGGGAACTGCGAATTGGCATGGCCGCGCGCCCGTTTCTCGGCAAATTCCTCTTGTGACTTGATCGCGTAGTGATGCAGCGCCGCAACCGTCACCTCGGGTGCCACGGTCGCCGTCAGCCCGTCGAACTCGGCCGGGGCGCCCGAGGGCATCACATAGCGCCCCTGCGCGACCGCGACCCGGTGGATGCCGGTGCCCGACAGCCGTTCGCGCCGCCCGATCGCCTTGACCGTCCGGTTCGCAGGCGCATCGGCCGCCAGCGCCTCGGTAAAGCGTTCGGTGACGGGCAACGGGAGATAGGTCTGTGCCCCGCCGCTGCCGAAGACGATCCAGTTCTCCGCAACAGCCGAGACATCCGGCGGCATCCGGGCCAGAAAGGCGCCAAGGCTTGCATCCTGGTGCAGGACCAGGAATTCATCGGCGTCGAAGAAGGCCAGCCAGTCCGCGTCACTGTGCCGGCGGGCATGTTCATAGGCCAGCCGCTGCGGGCGCGCGCCCACCGAATGGGGCCAATCAAGGTGGACCAGCTCGCCCGCCTCGTCCAGCACGCGCAGCGCCTCGGTGGTGCCGTCGGTGCTTGAATTGTCGTAGATCACCACCTCGCTGACGCCCAGGGCCTTGTAATGCGCCAGCCATTCCACCAGGGCGCGGATCTCGTTCCGGATGATGGCACAAAGCGCGATGCGGGGGGCGATACTTGGGTCGGTCATGCTTCATCTACCCCTCCGCTTCCGCCCCCCGCAAGCCGGGCGTGAGTCCAAGCCGCCACAGTGCCGCCCCCATATTCTGGGCCGCGATTATATGCCTTCCCCAGATGCAAGGCCCGCCCCTATAGTCGGTATGGGAAACGGGGGGAAACACCCGGCCTAGAGGCAGGACCAACACCAAAGCAAGGAGGGAGCCGATGCGCTGCCCGTTCTGCGGCAACATCGACACGCAAGTGAAGGATTCGCGTCCGGCAGAGGATCATGTCTCGATCCGCCGCCGGCGGTTCTGTCCGGCCTGCGGTGGCCGTTTCACGACCTATGAACGTGTCCAGTTGCGCGATCTTGTCGTCATCAAGTCCAGCGGCAAGCGCGAGGATTTCGACCGTTCGAAACTGGAACGCTCGATCCGCATCGCGATGCAGAAGCGGCCGATCGACCCCGAACGCATCGACCAGATGATCAGCGGCATCGTGCGCCGCCTGGAATCGCTGGGCGACACCGACATCTCGTCCAAGGTCATCGGCGAGATCGTGATGGAAAGCCTCGCGCGGATCGACACGGTCGCCTATGTCCGTTTCGCCAGCGTTTACAAGAACTTCCAGACCGCCGACGACTTCGACGGCTTTGTAAGCGAGCTTCGGCCCGGAGCCGCCGGGGAAGAGTGAGCGACGAAGGCCATATGGCCCATGCCCTGCGCCTGGCGGCGCGGGGCCTTGGCAATGTCTGGCCGAATCCGGCGGTCGGCTGCGTGCTGGTGCGGGACGGGCTGGTGGTAGGGCGCGGCTGGACCCAGCCGGGCGGCCGGCCCCATGCCGAGGTCCGGGCCCTGGACCAGGCCGGAGCGCAGGCCCGCGGCGCCACGGCCTATGTCACGCTGGAGCCCTGCGCCCATCACGGCAAGACCCCGCCCTGCGCCGAGGCGCTGATCGCCGCTGGCGTGGCGCGAGTGGTAACCGCGCTGACCGACCCCGATCCCCGGGTGTCGGGCAAGGGTCATACGATGCTGCGCACGGCGGGGATTGCCGTGTCCGAAGGCGTCATGGCCGAACAGGCGACCCGGCTGAACGCCGGATTTCTGAAGCGCGTGACGCAGGGCCTGCCCTTCGTGACCGTGAAACTCGCCACCTCGCTGGACGGCCGGATCGCCACGGCCACCGGGGAAAGCCGCTGGATCACCGGCGCAGAGGCCCGGCGCAAGGTCCATGCCCTGCGGCTGGCGCACGACGCCGTCATGGTCGGGTCTGGAACCGCGCTGGCCGACGATCCCGATCTGACCGTCCGCGATCTGGGGGCGCCGCGCCAGCCGGTCCGCATCCTTGTCGACCGCGCCTTGCGCCACGCACCCGACAGCCGCCTTGGCCGCAGCGCCAAGGATCACCCGGTCTGGGTCCTGCACGGCGCCTCGGCCCCGGACCCGGCGCGGCGTGCCTGGGATAAGACCGGGGCCGAACTGATCGCGGTGCCCGAGACGGACGGGCGGCTCGACCTTGCCGCCGCGCTGCGCAGCCTGGCGGGACGGGGGCTGACCCGGATCCTGAACGAAGGCGGCAGCACTCTGGCCGCCGCGCTTATCCGCGCCGGTCTGGTGGACGATCTGGCGCTGTTCTCCGGCGGTGTTCTGATCGGGGCCGAGGGCCACCCTGCCCTCGGCGACCTGCGTCTTGCCGCCCTGGCGGACGCCCCGCGCCCCATCCTGCGTCAGACAGAGAGGCTGGGCCCCGACCTCTATTCGCTCTGGTCCTTCGCGCGACCGGGTTCGGGAATCTCGTCGTGATCCAGCGCCGGGCTGAAGGCATCGCCTTGCAGCACCCTTTCGACGGCCTCTGACACGGCCCGTTGGCAGCTTGGACAGACCTCGTAGAACACGCGCGTCGGATGCCGCTCGCCGATGTCGTCGCAACTGGTCCAGTCGCTCTCGCCCTCAAGCCGGACGGCCCCGCAGAAGGAACATTTGCAATCGGCCGCAGCCGGATCGTAGTGCCACATGTTGAGAGGCGGCGAGAAATGCCAGGCGTCCTTCAGGTCGTGCACCATCAACGCCCGGTCGTCCTTCATCGGCTGGATCGTCAGCTGGAACAGCCGGGCCATGCTGGGGCTGTCGCAGCGGTACTGCATCCGCAGCGGGCGCTTGGTGGTCAGCACGGCCTCGATCAGGCGCGCGGTGGCGGCGCGTGTCTGTTCTCCGGCGATATGCGACATCAGCGAGGTCGAAAGGACATGGTTCGCAACAGCCTGCTGCGCCGCGTTCTGAAGCGCGAATTCATCCCACTCGCCGCCCACCCAGAGCAGACGGAATTCCTTGTCTACAACTGCGTAGACCTGGAGAAACCTCACTCCCGTCCCCTTCGCCGGTGGTCGTCTTTGCGGAGGACACTAGCACAAGTTTGCACGAAAGCTTGTCCGAAGTTTACACTATCGGGCGGTTTTTTCGGCTTGAAATGCGGCTTCTGTCAGCGCAGCCTGACAATTCTGGCCGACTGTGCCGAGGACAGCGTGCCCCGCGCCATGGCTGCGATATCCTCTGCGGCAAGGCCCGCCCAGGCATACATCTGCGCGGGCGAGGCCTGGTCGATGAACCTGTCGGGCAGGGTCATCGTCGGCACCGCCCCGCCGCGATCCAGCTGTCCGCTCATCGCGAGGTGGTGCAGGACCAGCGCCCCGAATCCCCCGGTCGATCCCTGTTCGACGGTCACCAGACTGCGGTGCTGGCGGTGCAGCCGATCCACCAGATCCGAATCAAGCGGCTTGGCAAAGCGGGCATCGGCCACGGTGACCGAGACCCCCTCGGCCTCCAGGATCGCCGCCGCGGCAAGCACCTCGGACAGATGCGCGCCGAAGGACAGAAGCGCCACATCGCCGCCCTCGCGCAGGATGCGGCCCTTGCCGATCTCCAGCGGCTGGCCGCGTTCGGGCAGGGCCACCCCCATCCCCTCGCCGCGCGGATAGCGCAGCGCGATGGGGCCGGCGTCATGCGCCGCCGCCGTGGCGATCATGTGGACCAGCTCGGCCTCGTCGCCGGCCGCCATCACCACCATGTTCGGCAGGTTCGCCAGGAACATGATGTCGAAGGCCCCGGCATGGGTCGCGCCGTCCTGGCCCACGAGGCCCGCCCGGTCGATCATGAAGCGGACCGGCAGGTTCTGCAGCGCCACGTCATGCACGATCTGGTCGTAACCGCGTTGCAGGAAGCTGGAATAGATCGCACAGAAGGGCTTCATCCCCCCCGCCGCCAGCCCCGCTGCGAAGGTCACGCCGTGCTGTTCGGCGATGCCCACATCGAAGACCCGCGCGGGAAAGCGCTTCTGCATCACGTCCAGCCCGGTGCCCCCCGGCATCGCCGCCGTGATCGCCACGATGCGCGGGTCGCGCGCGGCTTCATCCGTCAGGGTCTGGCCGAAGACCGCCGTGTAGTTCGGCGCGTTGGCGGGCGTCTTGTGCTGCCTGCCGGTGGCGATGTCGAACTTCGCCACCCCGTGATACTTGTCGTCGGCCCCCTCTGCCGGGCCATAACCGTAGCCCTTTCTGGTGACCACATGCAGCAGCACCGGGCCATCAGCCTTGTCGCGCATCGAGCGCAGCGCGTGCAGCAGCATCGGCACGTCATGGCCGTTCACCGGGCCGAAGTAGGAAAAGCCCAGCTTCTCGAACAGCGTCACGCCGCCCGGGCGGTCGCTGACCATCTCGCGCGCGCGGCGGGCGCCTTCGCGCAAGGGGGCGGGCAGGTGATCCTCTAGCCCCTCGGCGATGGCCTTCAGGGTGGCGAAGGGCTCCTTGCTGGCGATCGAATTCAGATAGGTCTGCATCGCGCCCACCGGGGGCGCGATGGACATGTCGTTGTCGTTCAGGATCACGAACAGCCGCTTGCCCAGATGGCCCGCATGGTTCATCGCCTCATAGGCCATTCCGGCGGTGATCGCCCCGTCGCCGATGACGGCCACGGTGTCACCCACCGGCTGGCCCATCTCGCGCGCCATGGCAAAGCCAAGGGCCGCGCTGATCGAAGTCGAGCTATGCGCCGCGCCGAAGGGGTCGTATTCGCTTTCCGACCGCTTGGTGAAGCCGGACAGACCCCCGGCCTGCCGCAGGGTCAGCATCCGGTCGCGGCGGCCGGTCAGGATCTTGTGCGGATAGCACTGATGCCCCACGTCCCAGATCAGCTTGTCGCGGGGCGTGTCGAAGACCGCATGCAGCGCCACGGTCAGCTCGACCACCCCCAGGGAGGACCCGAGATGCCCGCCGGTCTGGCTGACCACCTCGATCACCTCGCGGCGCAACTCGTCGGCCAGTTGCGGCAGGTCCCGATCCGGCAAGGCCCGCAGGTCGGCGGGGCTGGCCACTCTGTCGAGCATCGGTTTCGGGGTCATGCAGGCAAGGGAACCGGGCGCGGTCATGGTTTGCTCCTTTCGGGCAAAGGGTGCCGTGTGGGGATTGGCCACACGGCACAAGTGCCTGTCGTCCGACAGGAAGGGAACCGGGGCCCGGAGGTCCCGACATCCGGACCCGTGGGAGGGTTCGGATCGGCAGGTCCGGCCCGCTGACGTGCAGCGGACCGGACGGTCTCAGGCCAGGCCGTGACCTTCCGCCACCAGGGCGGGCGTTTCCAGTGCCCCGTAGGGCGACGGGGTCTGGCGACTTTCCTCGGGCAACAACAGCCCGATCAGGTAGAGAGCCCAGATGAACAGCCCGACCGCGAGGAGGAAGGCCGCAGCATAGCCCGCCCCTTTCAGCATCTGTCCGAGGCCCCAGAAGGCGAGGCTGGTCTGCCTGCTTTCGTCGAAATAGTCGTTCGGCATCATGCCCTCCTATTGCATCGGCGCGTAGCCGTGCTCCTGTGCCCAGACGTACCAGTTGTCGACGACCGTGCCGGTCAGCAGGATGCCGATGCCGCCGGTCAGCGTGACCAGCACCGCAAACCACCAGGCCCAGCGGTGGATCCCTTCCATCGTCGCGTTGAACCCCATGGTCCAGCGCCAGAAGAGAGCCGCCCGTTCGGACGCGGTGCCGCGATCGACGATCTGCTCCAGCTCCCGGTCGCCGCCAAAGCGGCTGACGGCCAGGATGGTCGCCCCGTGCATCGCGAACAACAGGGCCGACCCATAGAGGAAGACGATGCTGAGCGCGTGGAACGGGTTGTAGAACAGGTTGCCGTATTGCAGCGAGAAGTTGTTGGTCCAGTCGAGGTGGCTGAAGATGCCGTAAGGCACGGCATGGCTCCAGGACCCCATCAGGATCGGCCGGAAGAGACCAAGGACCAGGAACAGCCAGATCGCGGAGGCGAAGGCCCAGGCGACATGCTTGCCCATCCCCAGGGCCTGTGCCCGCAGATAGGTGCGGACCCACCAGGCCAGGACGCTGACCAGAAGGAAGAAGCTGGCGATGATCCAGAGCCCCCCTTCCGCCAGCGGCGCGAAGCCCAGGCCGTATTCCTCGGCCGGGGGTTCCAGGCTGAACCAGAACAGGTCGCGCAGGAAGACCGCCGGGTTGAAGCCCGCCTGATACCAGTACCAGGCGCCGACGGTGACGAACCAGGCCAGCCCCGAGGCCAGCGAGATCACCCCCATCGTGCCCAGATAGACCGGCCCGAGCTGGGCATTGCCAAGCCACCCGGCCAGCGTCGAGAAGCTTGCCCCCTTGGTGCGGTTCGACAGTTCGACCTCTTCGGTCATCCCCATTTCGGGGGCACCGCGCACCTGCACCTGGGTGAAGATGTTCTGATACTCAGCCATTGACGCCTCCCGGAATGTTGGCCCACCAGGGCAGTTCAAGCCACCAATCCCACCAGACCACCCACTGTTCGAACCAGATCGTGCCCGAGATCACGATGCAGACCGCCGACCAGAAGCCCGCGTTCAGCGCCAGCAGAAGGCCCAGGCGGTGAATGCCCAAGGTGCCCACGGAATAGCCGATGAGGTCGCGGAAGTAGGTGTCCTCATGATCCGGCGTCCGCATCTCCTTGCCCTTTTCGGGGTTGGCGGCCGACAGGATCAGCGACCCGTGCAGGGCAAGCGCCAGTGCGGTGGTGAAGAAGAAGGTCACCGCGATCATGTGCGCCGGGTTGTAGTGGAAGTTGCCGTAGGTGTAGCCGGTGTTCGACACCCAGTCGAGGTGCGTCCAGATGCCATAGGGGAAGGCATAGCCCCAGGACCCCATCAGGACCGGCCGGATCACCTCCAGCGTGACATAGGCGAAGATCGCCACGCCGAAGGCGAAGGGCACATGGTAGCCCATCCCCAGTTTGCGGCAGATTTCGACCTCGCGCAGCGCCCAGGTCACGAAGGCCCCGATGGCGCAGATGGTGATGATCTGCCAAAGGCCCCCTTCGCGCAGGGGCGCCATGGCCAACCCGTTCTCGACCGGCGGCGGATTGATCGAGATCAGCCAGGGGTTCCAGGTGCCTTGCAGCACGGCCCCGTACAGGATCAACAAGGTGCCAAGCACCGAGAAGAAAAAGGTCAGGACCCCGAAGAATCCGACGTAGAAGGGGCCGACCCAGAAGTCGAACAGATTGCCGCCGATCAGCGTGCCCCCCGGCACGCGGTACTTTCGTTCGAAGCTGAGCAGTGCCATGCTTCCCTCTCCTTTTCTCTCCGGCCACGGCCGCCGTCGGGCGCGGGCGGTCTGGCTTGCCGGATATGTGTCAGACGTCAGGTTGTTGCGGGCGGCAGGCGGTGAAGACCGCCGCCCGCAACGGTCAGTCAAGCCTACTGGGACGTGACGTAGCCATACTTTGCGGCCGCGATGTCGAACCAGTTGTAGGCCGGCGTGCTGAGCAGCACGAGGTGGATCATTGCGGCCAGGAGGAACAGGAACACGCCCTGTGCCACGAAGACGCGACGAGGATCGAAGATCAGCCAGATCTTGTAGAATTTGGACATTTCTCGTTCCTCCTCAGAACCACGGACGCCAGATGTAGACCGCCAGATGAGCAACCACGGCGATGGCTGTGAACAGCCAGAGCCCGCTCATGTAGACGGAATGCAGTTCTTGCGCCTGCTCGTCGGTGAGACCTGTGAAACTCAGGTCGGATTTATCAGCCATGTTATCCTCCGAAGGGGTTGACTGACGCCGCATACCCTGCGGCTGGGTTCACGGGACAGCGGACTGCTGCTCCGTCTGGTCCGGAAAGGCCGGGGTTTCCCCCGCCCTCCCCGAAGGCTTCACCGGACGGGCGGGCGCACCACGTCGGTCACTGGATCCGCCCGTTCAGGGGCGGAAGATCAAGGGCGTGATCTCCTCGGCATCGCGCAGCGCGCGTGCTAGGGGACCTTCGGCCGGAAGGCGCATGTGCCGCAGGGCCTGGGCCAGCCAGACCAGGCCCTGCACCGGCAACGCAAGGATCAGGATCAGCGCGAAATAGGTGGCATATTCGGCCTTGGGCGTGCGCGTGTGATGCGCGGCTTTCAGCTGAACGTGGCTGATGTAGCTCTGGTCGCTCATGCTTTCTCTCCCCTTGCAGACCCTGTGCGGCTTCCGCCTGCCAGGGCTTCGACGAATTCAAGGACAACCCGCTCGGCCCCATGGTCGAGCGCGGTCTTTTCAGCCGCATCGCGCAGGCTGCGCGCAGCGGATATGCGGGTCAGCACCGGGTGCTGGGCCAGGATGCGGTCCAGCGCCAGTTGCGCGTCGGCATCCCATGGCATGTCGCGGCGCAACGTGGTGGGTGTCGCCTCGGCACTGTCCATCTCCGACCCCAGGGGCAGGATGTGGAACAGCGCTTCGAAAAGGCCGTTGCAGACCTCTTGCAGCAGATAGACCGCCCCCGCGTAGCCCATGAAGGGCGTCCCCGTGGCGCGCCGGATCGCGGCGCCGGGGAAACTGGCCGGGATGAAACTGGGCGCGGGGCCATGCCCGCCCTTCAGCTCGGCCAGATACATCTTCTCGTTGATCGACCCCAGCACGATCAGCGGCCGGTGCTGCTTCATCAGCGCTCTGACACCCTCGTTGTTGGTCTTCTTGCCCGCGAGCCTTGGGACCGCAAAGGCGCAGGGCAGGCCAAGGTCGTCTTCCAGATACTTGCGGATGCCCCGCGTGTAGGTCTCGTTCGCGACGATGGCGAAACTGGCCGTGGCGAAGAAGTCCTGCGTGACCGACCGCCAGAGATCCCAGAGCGGCTTCAGCGTCGAATGCTTCTCGCGTTCGATGAACGGTTCGGGGTCCAGCCCCAGCATCTCGCCCAGCGTGCGCAGGAACAGGGTGGTGGATTCAAGGCCGATCGGCGCTTGCAGATAGGGCTTGCCCAGACACTCGGCGAGGCCCCGGCCGAACTCGCGGTACATCACCACGTTGACGTCGGCGTTCACCAGGTTCCGCATTTCGGCCAGGTGGGCACCCAGCGGCATCACCATGTTGATCTCGGCCCCGATGCCTTCGACCAGACGGCGGATTTCCGCCAGGTCCGACGCCATGTTGAACGTGCCGTACATCGGCCCCAGGATGTTGACGCGCGGCTTCGCCCCCTCGGCGCGCGGCGTCTCGGGCGGCATCCGGCCCTTGGTCATCCCGAATTCGGTGAAGATCCAGGTCATCGCCCGGTCGGCGGCCTGCCACTGGTCCTCGTCGATGGTGCGCGGCAGGAAGCGCTGGATGTTCGTCCCCTGCGGCGTGACCCCGCCACCGATCATCTCGGCGATCGAGCCAGTAACCACCACCGCCGGCAGCGCGGGATCAAGCGTCTTCCAGGCCCGCCGCATCGCGCCTTCGGTGCCGTCGCGGCCCAGCTCCTCCTCGCCCAGACCCGTCACCACGATGGGCAACTCATGCGGCGGCAGCGCGTCGGTGTAGTGCAGCACGGACGTCACCGGCAGGTTCTCGCAGCCGACGGGTCCGTCGATGACGACCTGAAGCCCCTTCACCGCGCAGAAGGCATAGACCGCCCCCCAGTAGCCACCCGCCCGGTCATGATCCTGGATCAGCATGGCGCAACCTCCGCCAGCCGGGAGCCGCAAATCTTTTCGAAAAGATTTGCAAATTCCTTCGAAGGAATTTGGCGCGGGTGGACAGGGCGGAGCGTCATATCATCTCCTCCGCCTTCGCAGCCTTGGCGGCCTTGTCGAGCTTCTTCTGATGGATCGCCCGGAAATCGGGGCGCAGGTTCGGCGGCCCTTCCCAGATGCCCGAGGTATCGCCCGTGCCGACCCCTTCGAAGAAGGCCTTCATGCCCTCCATCCGGGTCTTGTTGCCCATCGCAGCGTTCACCACCTGAGCCAGCGACCCCGCCCCCGCCGGTCCCATCAGGGGCCGCGCGGAAATCAGATTGGTGAAGTAAAGCGCAGGGGTAGCCTTCTCCTTGGCCTTCTGCACCACCGGAGTCGTCCCGACCGCGAGGTCCGGCTGGAACGCCTCCATCGCGGCCAGGTCATCCTCCAGGCTGGCACGGTATTTCACCACGCAGCCCCTGGCCTCCAGCCACTCGCGGTCCGCCGCCGACCATTCGTTCCGCGCGCAGGCCGTGCCGACATAGGGCACCTCGGCGCCGCTTTCGATCAGCAGGCGAGCGACCAGGAGTTCGGACCCTTCATAGCCCGACAGCGTGATCCGCCCCTTGATCGGGTTGGCCGCCAGGGCCCCCTTGATCGCCGGACCAAAGGCATTCTGCGCCGCTGCAATCAGATCGGGGGCCACATTGTAAGCCGCCCCGATCGCCGCAAGCCACTCCATCGTGCCGTCATGGCCCACGGGGGCGCTGCCGACGATGGTCCGCCCAGCCGCCTGAAACTCCCGGATCGCGGCGGTGTAGAACGGATGGATCGCCGCCACGACGCCACTATCCAGCGCCGCATACAGCTCGCGCCATTCGCGGCACGGCACGACCGGACCCGCCGCCAGACCCATCGGCGCCAGCATCGCGCCGATCATCATCGGGTCGGCCGGGAACATCTCGCCCAGAAGGGTCACGGTCGGACGGTCGCTGCGACCCTGAGCAGGCGCGGCAACAGGCCCTGCCTCGATCTCGGACCGCGCATAGGCCAGCATCGCCCCGGCCAGCACGTCCTTCGCCTCGGCATGGGTCGGCACCCCGAACCCCGGCACGTCGATGCCGATGATCCGCACCCCGTTGATTTCATTCGGCAACAGCCGCAGCGGCACACCGCTTGCCGTCGGAACGCAGAGGTTCGTCACCACCACCGCGTCATAGCGGTCCGGGTCCGCCAGCTCATGCACCGCATCGCGGATGTCCTCGAAGAGCTTGCCGGTCACCAGCGTCTCCGAGTTGAAGGGCACATAGCCCACCGACCTGCGCGCACCATAGAAATGACTGACGAACGACAGCCCATAGACACAGCAGGCCGATCCCGACAGCACCGTCGCCACCCGCCGCATCCGCAGACCGACGCGCAAGCTTCCGAAGGCCGGGCACATCGACTGCGGCTTGTCGTGCGGGCCCTGCGGATAGTCCGCCGCATAGCGGTCAAGCACTTCCGAGTTACCAGCCGCCCGCGCAGCCTCGGCCATCTCTGCACCGGAGTGGCAGCCGACACCGTCAAAGGGGGCGAGGTGGTCGGTCATGCTGCTTTCCCCTCGCGCCCGGCGGTGACCCCGCCCCGGATCTGATCCGGGGCCTCGGGCCGACGCTTGAGGCCCCGGATCAGGTCCGGGGCGGGGTTGGAAAGTCCCGCGATCGCGGCGTCAAGTTCAGCAAGGCGATCAAGGTCAAACATTGTCGTAGACCACTTCCAGGCTGGGTTTCACGGCGGCGAAGGACCCGCGCATGTCGGCATCCGTCGCGGGTTCCAGCACAAAGTCCTTGCCGGTGGTTTCCGCATCGAACAGACCCAGCAGCCCGTCCTGCGTCAGCGGCTTCGGGCGCAGCGGCGGCGCATCCGCGACCGCATTGGCCAGGATCTCGAACAGCCCGCCCCATTGCGTCGCATGGGTGCCGACGATCTGATAATTCGCCGATTTCCGCCGCAGGTCGTCATCCGCCGGGATCGAGGCCAGCACCGGAATGTTCACCGCTTTGGCAAAGGCCGCGGCCTCTCCGGTCCCGTCATCCTTGTTGATGACCAGGCCAGCCACGCCCACGTTCCCGCCCAGCTTGCGGAAGTATTCCACCGCCGAGCAGACGTTGTTGGCCACATACAGGCTTTGCAGGTCGTTCGAGCCGACCACGATCACCTTCTGCGCCATGTCCCGGGCGATCGGCAGGCCGAAGCCGCCGCAGACCACGTCACCCAGGAAGTCCAGCAGCACATAGTCGAAGTCCCAGTCGTGGAACCCCAGCTTCTCCAGCAGTTCGAACCCGTGGATGATCCCGCGCCCGCCGCAACCGCGACCGACCTCCGGGCCGCCCAGTTCCATTGCAAAGACCCCGCCGCGCTTGAAGCAGACGTCGCCGATCTTCACTTCCTCACCGGCCAGCTTCTTGCGGGTCGAGGTTTCGATGATCGTCGGGCAAGCCTTGCCGCCGAACAAAAGCGAGGTGGTATCCGACTTCGGATCGCAGCCGATCAGCAGGACCCGCTTGCCCATTTCCGCCATCATGTGGCTCAGGTTGGCCAGCGTGAACGACTTGCCGATCCCGCCCTTGCCGTAGATCGCGATGATCTGCGTCTTCTTCGACGGCGGGTCCTGCGGGATCTCCAGCGACGGCTCCATCGCGGCCTCGTCGCGCAGGCGGGCGTCGAAATCCTTCAGATTGGGAACTTCGGTCATGCTGCGGCACTCCAATCCAGGATCATCTTCAGGCAGGCGGGGTCGGTGAAGGCGGTCGCATAGGCCGAGGCCGCATCGGCCGCGGCGGCGCGGTGGGTAATCAGCCCGTCCAGCGACAACCGGCCCTCGTCCATCAGACGGCGCGTCGCCTCCAGGTCGGCGGGCTGCCACTCGCTGGCGATCCGCAGCCGCAGCTCTTTCATGAAGGCGGGCGGGAAGGCGAAACTGATCGGGGCGGTGTAGAAGCCGCACAGAACGACCTCGCCGCCCTTCGCCAGCCGGGGGACCAGCGTGTCGAGCAGACCCGCCGCGCCCGAGGCATCGAGAATCACCTTGTAATCGCGGCGCGGATCATCCTGCGGCGCGATGACCTCATAGCCCTCGGCCCCGGACCGACGCGCAGCGTCGATCTCCCAGACGACAGGAGCGCCGCCCATCACCAGCGCGATCCGCGCCAGAAGACGGCCCAAAGTCCCGTGTCCGATGACAAGATCCGGCAGCGGCCCGCCGGCCAGCGCATGATAGGCCGTGGCAGCCAGCGCAAGCAGCGCGCCCCGTTCGCCATAGCCGGCATCCAGCTTTGCCACCCGTGCCGCCTGAGTCACCAGCAGGCTTGATGCCCCGCCGAACAGCCCGCGCACCCCGCCCTCATAGCAGTTGGCCCCCGGCACGAAGACATGGTCGCCGACCGCAAGGCCCGTCTCGCCGCAGGTCTCCACCACTTCGCCGAACGCCTCATAGCCCGGGACCAGCGGATAGCCCATTCCGGGAAACGCAGGCATCGTGCCCAGCCAGAACAGTTTTTCCGTGCCCGTCGAAATCCCCGAATGCCGCACCCGGACCACCACGTCGCCCGGCACCGGCGCTTTCAACCCGACCGCGCCTAGCTTCAGGGATTGAGGACCCGAGAGGATGACAGCATTGGCGTCCACGAACTTGCAGCCTTCCTGAATCGGTGCGAGCTTCGCACTATGTGTAAGTCTAGACTGACAGTTTGGGATGTCAAATTAATTGGACAACTTTTCGGCATATCGCAAAAAACGGGCGAATATGTCGCGTTATCAAGGCCGGTTGGCCGTCACGACCGAGGTCACATAGGGCCGATCGCCCGGGCATTGGCGCAGATCGGTGAAACCTGTTGCACGCAACCGTCCCGCGATCTCGGCCGCAGACCGGGTCCGGCCGGTCCGCATCGCCAGCGTGTAGATGGCGAAATAGACGTCCGTCGCAGGGTCCGGCCTGTCGCCGCCCGACATCGGCTCTGACACCAGGATCATTCCGCCCGGCGGCAGGGCGGCGTGGACTTTGGCCAGGAGGGCGGCCACCGTCGCATCGTCGTGGTCGTAAAGCACCCGGATCAGGCTGATCGCGTCCGCACCCACCGGCAGCGGGTCGCTGCGGAAGCTGCCGGGATGCAGGGAAATCCGGTCCCGCAGCGCCGCGGGCACCCCGGCCAGCACGGCGGGCATGTCGAACAGCGACAGCTTCAGCCCGGGGTGCACGCGGCCCACCTCGGCGAGGAACGCCCCCGTGCCCCCGCCCACATCCAGCAGATGGCTCCGCTTCGACAGGTCCACCAGCCGCAGCGTGTCCTCGGCCACCAGCACCTGGCTTTCCGCCATCAGCCGACTGTAGCGCGCCGCCAGCCCTGCGTCCTCTTGCGCCAGGGCCCCGAAGACATAGGGCCAGAACCCGGCAAGCTCCGTCTCGGTCTGACCCCGGAAAAACGCCAGCGGATCAGACAGATCGCGATAAAGCACATGGTGATGCCTGACCATCGGCTCCAGCCCGGGCACGGTCAGGAAGGCCGCCCCGCGCGGGGCCAGATGCCAGCGGCCCCTGCGATCGCCGGACAACAGCCTCAACGCCGCCCCCGCGCGCAAAAGCACCTCCAGCGGCGCTGGCGGAATGGCGCAATGCCGCGACAGATCCTCGGTCGTCTTGGCGCCCGAGGCGAGGACATGAAGCACCCGCCCCTCGACCAGCGCCACCAGCGCCTGCGATTGGACGAAACCCGAGATGACCTGAAACAGAGCCGCCCCCTCTGCCCTGGCCTTCCAGCGCAGACCGGGGATGCGGGCAGCCAGCCGGTGGAACCGGGGCGACAGCGCCAGGCGGGTCAGAAACCCCAGCGCCTCGGGCCGCGCGGGCGGCGGGCGCGGCTCGGCGTTCATCTGGCGGCCTCGGGCAGGACGGTCATCTTGCGGGCATAGGCCGTGACCAGACCCGCCAGCATCGCCTCGCCAGGGCAGGACGGAATCGACGCGATCGCCCCCGCCAGGATATCCTTCATATGCGCGACCGCCCCCTCGACCCCCATCGCCTGCACGGCATTCGGCCGCAGATGCGCCGCATCCTGCCCGGCAGGTTTGCCGATCTGATCGCTGGTCAGCAGCGCATCCTTCAGGTCATCCGCCACCTGGAAGGCCGCCCCGATCCGGTCGCCCAGTTCCGTCCAGGGCTCGGCCTCCTGCCCTGCCGCCAGCGCCCCCATCTGGGTCGCCGCGACGAACAGGGCCGCCGTCTTGGCCCGATGGTAGGCCAGAAGGTCCACCTTCGGCTCGCTCTCCCAGGCCTGGCCCGCGCAGATCCCGAAGGGCGCGCCGGTGTGCCGCGCCAGCGCCCCGGTCAGCGCAAGCGCGCGGTCGGGGGCATGGTGCCCCGCCTTCGCAAGCACCTCGAAGGCAAGGACGATCAGGCTGTCCCCGGCCAGCACCGCCAGGGGCTCGCTGAACGCGCGATGGACCGTGGGCTTGCCCCGCCGCAGGTCGGCGTCGTCGAAGGCGGGCAGGTCGTCATGCACAAGACTGGCGCAATGGATCAGCTCCAGCGCCACCGCCGCCGCGGTGGAAAGCTCCGGCCGGTCGTCGCCGCAGGCCGTGGCCACCGCCAGAAGGATCGTCGGCCGGATCCGCGCGCCCCCCGGGAAAACCGCATAGGGGATCGCCGCCGCCAGCTTCGGCGGCGCGTCCTTCCGGTTCAGGGGCGCAAGGCTGTCGTGAAGGGCCTTCTCGATACGCTCGGCGAATGGCACGGCGGAGGACTCCTCTCTGGGCCTGTCGATTCAGTTTGGCATTGCGGCCGGCATGTGTAAACTTGAATTTACACCAGTCTGTCTTTCAAAGCTGACAAGAGGCGATCCGAATGCCCTCCGCCGATGTGAAAGGCCAGCCCCGCGCGGTGGTGATCGGCGCCGGAATGGGGGGGCTGGCCGCCGCGATCCGCCTTGCCGCCGCGGGCTGCCGCGTGACCGTGGTCGAGGCCGCCAAGACCCCCGGCGGCAAGGCCCGCGCCCGCGAAACCCCGGCCGGACCGGCGGCGATGGGTCCCACCGTCCTGACCCTGCGGTCCGAGGTCGATGCGCTTTTCGCGCTCTGCGGCACCACCACCGAGGCCGAGGTCGGGATCACCCGCCTCCCCCGCCTCGCCCGCCACTGGTGGCCGGGCTCCGGCCCCCTCGACCTTTTCCCCGACCGCGAGGCCAACGTCGAGGCGATCCGCGCCTTCGCCGGCGACCGTGAGGCGCAAGGCTTCGCCCGCTTCGACACCGCCGCCCGCGCCCTCTACGACGCCTTCGAACAGCCCGTCATGCGGGCCGCCAGACCCGACCTTGCCGCCATCGCCCGCACCACCCTGACCAAACCCGGACTCTGGCCCGCCCTCCTTCCCGGCATGACGCTGGACCGCTGGCTGACGCAGTTCTTCCGCGACCCGCGCCTGCGCCAGCTTTTCGGCCGCTACGCGACCTACGTCGGTGGCCGCCCCGCCCACACGCCCGCCGTCCTGTCGCTGGTCTGGCAGGCCGAGGCGCAGGGCGTCTGGGCCGTGACCGACGGCATCCAGGCCCTCGCCGCTGCCCTTGCCCGCGCAGCCGAACGCCTGGGCGTCCGCTTCCACTACGCCACCCAAGCCCGCCGCATCACCCGCCAGTCCGGCCGCGTCGCCCATGTGGAAACCGACCAGGGCCACCACCCCGCCGACATCGTCGTCTTCAACGGCGACCCGCGTGCGCTTGCCGACGGCCATCTTGGAGAGGCCGCCCAATCCGCCCTCACCCCCCCCGGCAAACCCAGCCTTTCCGCCTGGGTCTGGTCCTTCGCCGCCATCCCGCAAGGCCCCCGCGCGCAGGACCTGATCCACCACAACCTCTTCTTCACCGCCGACCCAAGCGCCGAATTCGGCCCCATCGGCGCGGGGAGGATGCCCGACAGCCCCACCCTCTACCTCAACGCCCAGGACCGCGAGCTGGGGCCGACACCCGCCACCGAACGCTTCCAGATCATCCTGAACGCCCCGGCAGGCCAGCCCGACCACAAGGACGAGGACCAATCATGCCACGACCGCACCTTCCCAGCCTTGGGCTTGATGGGCCTGACCTTCTCGCCCCCACCGGGATCCGAGGCGCTGACCCGACCGAAGGACCTCGCGGCGCGGTTCCCGGCCTCCCTGGGCGCGATTTACGGGGCCTCGCCCGAGGGGACGCTGGCGGCCTTCCGGCGTCCGGTGGCGCGGACCGGCCTGCCGGGGCTCTACCTCGCGGGGGGCGGCGTGCATCCGGGGGCGGGGGTGCCGATGGCGCTGCTCTCCGGCAGGCAGGCCGCCTTACAGGCGCTTCAGGACCTGACTTCAGCCTCGACGTCGGCCCGGACGGCTATGCCTGGTGGTATGTCGACGGCATCTCTGACGACGGGACCAAGGCCGTCTCGCTGATCGCCTTCATCGGCTCGGTCTTCTCGCCCTGGTACAAATGGTCGGGCAGGCGCGAGCCGCAAAACCACTGCTGCCTCAACGTCGTCACCTCCGGCCTCAACGGCCGCTTCACCATGACCGACCGGGGCCGCTCTGCCTTGCGCCAATCCCCGGACCGGCTTCAGATCGGCCCCTCCTCCGTCACCTGGACCGGCAAGGAACTGGTCATCGAGGTCAACGAATGGGGCGCCCCGCCCATGGTCACGCCCGTCCGGGGCCGTGTCGTGCTGACCCCCCGTGCCGTCACGCGGACCGAGGTCCTCCTGACCCCCGACGCCGCCCATCTCTGGCGCCCCTTCGCTCCGATCGCCGACATCGAGGTCAGCCTCACCCAGGGCCACCGCTGGCGCGGCCACGGCTATTTCGACGCCAATTTCGGCACCCGCGCGCTGGAAGCCGACTTCGCTTTCTGGACCTGGGGCCGCTACCCGCTGCGGGACCGCGCGATGTGCTTCTACGACGCGACCTTGCGCGACGGCCGCCACTTCGACCTTGCAGTGGAAATCACCCCCGACGGAGAGGTGCGCGAAACCACCGCCCCCCCGCGCACGCGCTTCCAGCGCAACCCCTGGGCCGTCCGCCGCGAAACCCGCGCCGATCGGGGCACGAAACCCCGCCCGCACCTGTCGCTGCTGGAGGCCCCGTTCTACTCCCGCGCGCTGGTGGAAACGACCATCGACGGCGAACGCACCCTCGGGATGCACGAGGCGCTGGATCTTGTCCGCTTCCGCCAGCCGCTTCTGAAACCGATGCTCGCGGTGAGGGTCCCGCGCCGGGCACTCTGGCCTTAAACGGTCACTGGCCCCTTCGCCTGATCCGGGTTCAACGACACCACCGACCAGTTCAGCGCCCCCGCCACCGTGACCCAGGTGAGGTAAGGCACGAACAGAAGCCCCGCGATCCAGTCCAACCGCCAGAACGCGACCAGCGTCGCGGCCACCGCAAGCCACAACAGCGCCAGCACCAGCATCCCCGCCCGCATCCGCCGCAGCCCGAAAAAGACCGGCGTCCACAGGCAGTTGAGCCCCATCTGCAAGGTATAAAGCGCGAGCGCCATGCCGACGGCCGGGGTCGCCCCCGCCTGCCGCGCCACCCGCTCTGCCGCCAGCGACATGCACAGATAAAGCGTGGTCCAGGCCACCGGGAACAGCCAGTTCGGAGGGGTCCAGACGGGCTTTTTCAACGCCTCATACCATGCGCCCGGCGAAAACATCGCGCCGGTCGCGGCGGCAGGCCCGCAGGCCAGAAGAAAGACAAGGAACACCCAGATATCCATCGCATCACCCTAGCGGTAACGCAGGCCGAACGCCAGCGCCGTCCGGGTGGTTCCCTCAGCCCGCCGCCCCGCGCCGGTCGCGCGCCTCGAGCTGTGCCAGAATTTGCAGCAGGGTCTCGGACCGCTGCGGCCGCGCCGACCGCTGGCCCGCCGCCTCGACCAGAAAGGCCACCTCGGGCACCGGCCGGGCATGCAGCTGCGCGGGCTGCGGCATGAGATGGGACAGGACCGCCGACCCCGCCGCCCGTCCCATCAGCGCCAGCTTCTGCCCGCGCGAGGTCCGCGCGCGCCGGGTCACGCTGTCGAACCCCGCCCGCGCCACTTGCGACCCGATGGCTGCATAGATATGCCGCGCCGCCGCGATCCCCAGCCGGCAGTCGGACGGCAGCGATGACACGCCCGCCTCTGCCCGCCGGTAAAGATCATCGGCCACCGCCAGAAGCCGCCGCACCACCCCGGCCAGCGCCGCCGATGGCCGGGGGTCCGCAAGGAACGCATCGGCGTCGATCCCCGCCTCCTCAAGCCAGTCCAGGGGCAGGAACAACCGCCCCGCCCGCGCATCCTCGCCCACGTCGCGGGCGATGTTGGTCAGCTGCATCGCCAGCCCCAGGTCCGCCGCCCGCGCCAGCGCATCGGGATCGCGCACCCGCATCAGCACGCACATCATCACGCCGACACTCGACGCGACCCGCGCGCTGTAGGCGTGCAGGTCGGCCAGGCTGGCATAGCGCCGCCCCATCGCATCCCAGGCGAGCCCCTCCAGCAGCGCATCGGGCAAGGCGCGCGGCATGTCGAAATCCCGCACTACCGTTGCGAAAGCCCGGTCCGAAGGCCGCGGCTCCGGTCGTCCGGCATAGATCAGGTCCAGCCGCTCGCGCAGCCGCAGGACGGCATGCACCTTGTCCTGCACCTCGTCCACATCGTCATCCGCCACCCGGCAGAAGGCATACAAGGCCAGCGCCGGGTCTCGTACCCTTGCGGGCAACAGGCGACTGGCCGCATGAAACGACAGGCTCCCGGTGCGGATCATCGCCCGGCAGGCCGCCATGTCCTCCGCCGCGATCATTCCGCCGCCATCCGCACGGACGCCCGCGCCGCAACCGGAGCATCCGGCACCAGCGAGGCCAGCACCTCCGCCGTCCCGATCACCCCCGGCACGCCCGCGCCCGGATGCGTCCCCGCGCCCGCCAGATACAGGCCCGGCAGTTCTTCGGACACATTATGCGGCCGGAACCAGGCCGATTGCAGGATGCGCGGCTCCAGCGAGAAGCCCGCCCCATGCGGCGACAGATAGCGGTCGCGGAAGGTTTCGGGCGTGAAGACCAGGCTTTCCGTCACCCGGCCCGTGAGGCCCGGCAACAGCCGTTCCTCCAGCACTTTCAGCATCTTCTGCCTGTAGGGCTCGGCCTCCTGCGCCCAGTCCACCCCGTTGTCATGCCCCAGATGCGGCACCGGCGACAGGACGTAGAAGGTGTCGTCCCCTTCCGGCGCAACGGACGGATCGGTGACCGAGGGGCGGTGGACATACAGGCTCATGTCCTCGGACAGTTTCCCGGTCTGGAAGATGTCGCGGATATGCGCGCGATAGCGCGGGCCCACGACGATGGAATGATGCCCGACCTCGGGCCACATCTCCCTCGTCCCCCTGGTCCCGAAATACCAGACGAAGAGGCTCATCGACCAGCGCGACCGCATCAGGCGCGGAGCAGTCCAGCGCTTCACCGGCTGCTTGCGCAACAGCCGCGTATAGGTCGTCCCCGGATCGGCGTTCGACACCACGACATCCGCCGCCAGCACCCGCCCATCCGCCAGCTTCACGCCCGACGCCCGGCCGCCAGCGACCAGCACCTCGTCCGCCTCGACCCCCTGCACGACGAACCCGCCCTGATCCCGGACCACCGCCGCCATGGCCTCGGCAATCGCCTGCACGCCGCCCATCGCATAGTGAACGCCAAAGGCCCGCTCCAGATGGCTGACCAGCGCATACATGCTGGTCACATGGAACGGATCGCCCCCGATGAACAACGGATGGAACGACAGCGCAAAGCGTAGCCGTTCGTCCTTCACCCGCCGCGCCGCATGGGCATGGACCGACCGATCCGCCCGATACCAGGCGAACTTCGGCAGCACCTTGATCAGATCGACCAGCCTGTGCATCGACCGGCGCCCCAGGTCCTCGAACCCGAACCAGTAGCGCGCCTCGGCGTCCTTCAGGAACCGCCGGAACCCCGGCAGATCACCCGGCGACAGCCGCGCCACCTCGGCCTCCATCCGCGCATCGCCCGGCCCCATCGTGAAGCTCGACCCATCCTGCCAGAGGATCCTGTAATACGGGTCCATCGGCACCAGCCGCACGTCCCGGTCGAAGTCGCGCCCACACACGGCCCACAACTCGCGCAGCGTCTGCGGCACCGTCACGATCGTCGGCCCCAGATCGAACCGGTGGCCCCCTTGCGTGATCGAGGACCCCCGCCCCCCCGGCCGGTCCAGCCGGTCCACCACCGTCACCTGCCAGCCCTTGGCCCCCAGCCGCATCGCCGAGGCAAGGCCCCCAAGCCCCGCGCCGATCACGACGGCCCGCCCGCGGCCATCCAGTGCAGAGGGCAGCCTGTCAACCTGGCCGGACCGAGTGTGCTGTGTCATGCCCCCAGCCTATACTGTCCGCCCAGATTTACAACTTGCCTTTTTGCCTGCCAAAACAGGGCGATTTAGCTTCCCTGCGGCCGCATTAAGTGTAATCTTATCCTTACACATGGGCCGGAGGATCGACTCATTTCCGTTGCCACGCTCAGCCTCTTCCGCTTTTCGTCCCCCATGAGCCGCATCTGGGTGATCGGGCAGATGGCGCTTGCGCGGCCTCGAAGGCTCTGGTCCGGCGCGCGGTTCGTGAAACTCTGCGGGTCGGGCACCGGCGAAGGCTTCACGCCCCGGCCCAACTGGTCGGTCTGGGCGATCTTCGCCGTCTGGCCCGACCTCGAAAAGGCCCGCGACCACATCGCCAACCACCGCGTCATCTCTCGCTGGCGCACCCGTGCGGCGGAAAGCTGGACCGTGTTCCTCAGCCCCTTCTCCGCCCGCGGCGCCTGGGCCGGGGTCAACCCGCTGACCGACACCACGGACCCGCAGGCCCATAACGGCCCCATCGCCGCCCTGACCCGCGCCACCGTCAAACCCCGGCACGCCCCGGCCTTCTGGGCCCGCGTCCCCGACATTTCTGCCCGCATCGGCGCCGACCGGAATGTCCTCTTCAAGATCGGCATCGGCGAGGTTCCCCTGCTTCACCAGGTCACCTTCTCGATCTGGCCCGACGCCGCCCGCATGGCCGAATTTGCCCGCCACATGGGCCCCCACGCCGCCGCGATGAAAGCCGCCCGCGACAACGGCTGGTTCGCGGAAGAATTCTACGCCCGCTTCCACGTCCTTGGCACCCAAGGGCAATGGAGCGGCACCGACCCCCTCGCCGGGGCCCGGGATACAGAAAGGCACGCCGCATGACCGCGCTTTACCGCCCGAAATCACCCGCCCAGGCGGCCACCGGCCCGAAACCGCCCTTCCCCTTCACCGCCATCGTCGGCCAGGACGACATGCGGCTTGCGATGGTCCTCACCGCCATCGACCCGATGATCGGTGGCGTTCTGGTGTTCGGCGACCGCGGCACCGGCAAATCCACCGCCGTCCGGGGCCTCGCTGCCCTTCTGCCCCCCATCCGCGCCGTGGCCTCCTGCCCGGTGAACAGCGCCGATCCGTCGCAATGCCCGCCTTGGGCCGACATCCCCGACGCATCCGTCATCGACAAGCCGACCCCGGTCGTGGACCTGCCCCTCGGCGTGTCGGAGGATCGCGTGACCGGCGCCCTCGACGTCGAACGCGCGATCGCGGCGGGCGTCAAGGCCTTCGAGCCCGGCCTCCTCGCCCGCGCCAACCGGGGCTATCTCTACATCGACGAAGTGAACCTCCTCGAAGACCACATCGTCGATCTCCTGCTCGACGTCGCCCAATCCGGCGAGAACGTGGTGGAACGCGACGGCCTTTCCATCCGCCACCCCGCCCGCTTCGTCCTCGTGGGTTCCGGCAACCCCGAGGAAGGCGACCTCCGCCCCCAACTCCTCGACCGCTTCGGCCTGTCGGTAGAGGTCCGCTCCCCCCGCGACATCGCCACCCGCGTCGAAGTGGTGCTGAGACGCGAAGCCTATGAGGCCGACCCCTATGCCTTCGCCGCCACCTGGGCACCCGAGGAAGCCAGGCTCCGCACCACCATCCTGAACGCCCGCGCCGCCCTCCCCAAAGTCCAGACCCCCCGCGCCGCCCTCGAAGACTGCGCGAGCCTCTGCATCGCGCTTGGCTCCGACGGCGTGCGCGGCGAACTCACCCTCCTCCGCGCCGCCCGCGCCCTTGCCGCCAGCGAAGCCGCGCCCTCCGTCACCCGCGACCACCTGCGCCGCGTGGCTGCCATGGCCCTAGGCCACCGCCTCCGCCGCGACCCGCTGGACGAAGCCGGGGCGGCAGACCGCGTCGCCCGCGCCGTATCCGAGACCCTCGCCTGATGGACCCCTGGGCGCGCCTCTCCCTCGCGCTGCGCATCCTCGCCGTCGATCCGGTGGGCATGGGCGGCCTCTGGCTGCGCTCCCGCGCCGGCCCCATCCGCGACATCGCCACCACGGCCCTCGCGCAAACCCCTTTCGACCGCCCCCAGCGCCGCCTGTCCCCCAACATCGACGACCTCGCCCTTCTGGGAGGCCCCGACCCCGTCGCCACCCTCGCCGCAGGCCACCCCGTCCACCGCCCCGGCCTCCTCTCCGACCCCGCCCTCCTGATCCTGCCGATGGCGGAATCCGCCCCCCCGTCCCTCACCGCCCGCCTCGCCCAGGCCCTCGACCGCGGCCACCACGCCCTCATTGCCCTGGATGAGGCCGCCGAAGACGGCGAAGGCCTTCCCTCCGCCCTCTCCGACCGCCTCGGTCTCTTCCTCACCCTCGACGGCGACCGCGCCCCGAAACGGCTCCCGAGACCCATCGGCAAACGCACCCTCGCCAAAGCCCGCGCCCTCTACCCGCAAGTCACCGTCCCGCAGGACCTGACCGAGGCCCTCGCCCAACTCGCCGCCCGCTTGCGGATAGACTCCCCCCGCGCCCTCCTCACCACCCGCCGCGCCGCCCGCGCCATCGCCGCGCTGGACGGTCGCTCGGAAGTCACCGAAACCGACCTCATCCAAGCCGCCGAACTCGGCCTCGCCCACCGCGCGCTGCCCGAAGCCGAGGCCCAGCCCGATCAGCCGCCCGAGCCTCCGCCGCCCGACCAACCCGACACCCCGGACGCTCAACCCGAAGAACAAGACCTCGAGAACCTCGCCGACCTCCTGATCGAGGCCGCCCAGGCCGCCCTCCCCCCCGACATCCTCGCCAAGCTGCAAGCCGACCGCGCCAACCGCGCCGCGCGGGGGGCCTCCGGCACCGGCTCCGCAAAAGCAGGCAACCGCCGTGGCCGCCCGCTCCCGTCAAGACCCGGCCGCCCCGACGGCCAGTCCCGCATCGACCTCGTGGCAACGCTCAGAAAAGCCGCCCCCTGGCAGGTCCTGCGGAAACGCCACGACCCGCACGACCGCGCGCTGATCGTCCACCGCTCCGACCTCCGCCTGAAACGCTACAGGCAGGTCTCCGACCGCGTCCTGATCTTCATCGTCGATGCCTCCGGCTCCTCCGCCATGGCCCGCCTCGGCGAAGCCAAAGGGGCCGTCGAACTGATGCTCGCGCAAGCCTACAGCCGCCGCGACCACGTCGCCCTTGTCGTTCTGCGCGGGCAACAGGCCGAGCTGATCCTCCCCCCCACCCGCAGCCTGACCACCACCAAGGCCCGGCTCCGTGGCCTGCCAGGGGGAGGCGGCACCCCCCTCGCCTCGGGCCTCGCGACCGCCCTCGACACCGCGCTGCGCGCAAGACGCCAAGGCATGACCCCCAGCCTTGCCCTCCTGACCGACGGCCGCGCCAACATCGCGCTGAACGGCCAGCCGGACCGCGTCCAGGCGCAACTGGACGCCCACCGGATCGCCACCGCCATCCGCGCCGCCGGGATCGCCGCCGTCACGCTGGACGTCGCCAACCGCCCGCAACCGGCCCTTGCCGATCTGGCACAGGTCATGCACAGCCGCTATGTTCCGCTTCCTCGGGCCGACGCCCGGGCGATTGCCGCAACCCTGGCCTGACATGACCCCCGCCGCGCTCCCCGCCGACTGGCCCTTCAAGGCCCAATCGAGCCTCGTCTCCACCGGCCGCCAGCGGTTCTGGGTGATCGACACCGGCCCGCCCGAACATTCCGGGGACACCCCCGCCCTCCTCCTCCTCCACGGGACCGGAGCCTCCGGCCACAGCTTCGCACGCACGATCCCCGGCCTCGCGCAGCACTACCGCACCATCACCCCCGACCTCCCCGGCCACGGCTGCTCTGCCAAGGGCTTCGCAGGCCGCCTTGGCCTAGACGCCATGGCGCAGGACCTCTGGACCCTGTGCGACACGCTTCAAGTCCAGCCCCAGGCCATCATCGGCCACTCCGCCGGTGCCGCCATCGGCCTGCGCATGGCCGAACTGCGCCCCGTCCCCCAGGTCATCGGCCTGAACGCGGCACTCGGAGAATTCGACGGCGCCGCCGCCTTCCTCTTCCCGATCCTCGCCAGGGGCCTTGCCACCCTGCCTTTCGCCGCCTCCGCCATCACCGCCTTCTTCGGCCGCCCCGGCACGGTGGACCGCATCCTTGCGGGCACCGGCTCCCCCCTCGATGCCGAGGGTCGCGCGCGCTACCTGACGCTGGTCCGCGACCCCGATCACGTCACGGGGACCTTGGGCATGATGGCCGAGTGGAGACTTCAGGGCCTCCTCAACCGCCTCCCTCAGACGGCAACGAAAGTCACCCTGATCGCCTCCGAGGGCGACCGCGCCGTCCCCGCACAGGTCTCGATCGACGCGGCCAAACGCATCCCCGGCGCGAAACTGCACCTTTTGCCGAAACTCGGCCACCTGGCGCATGAGGAAACCGAGGACGGCCTGTCAGCCCTGATCCTCAAGGTGCTTGCGCAGAACGGATCACCCGAGACCCCGCCCCGGACTTGATCCGGAACCCCGCCCCGGACTTGATCCGGGAGCCCGCCCCGGACTTGATCCGGGGCCTCCTGTTGACCCACGAGGCCCCGGATCAAGTCCGGGGCGGGGTTCCTTCAGACCGATCCCGCGATTTCCGAACTCTGGAAGATCATTGCCGCGTGGCTCTCCAGATAGATCCGCAGCCAGGGCGTGAACGCCTCCGGCGTCGCCGCAATCTCGGCCCGCAGCGCATCCAGGGAAATCCACCGCACCGCCTGCACCTCGTCGGGGTCCAGCTCCAGGTCCAAAGGCCAGCCAGCCTCGCCCACGAAAACCTCGACCACCTCGTGCTCGATGAGGGGTTCCCGAACCCCCGGCACATCCGCCCGATACTCCACCTGCCCCACATGCCGCAGGTCAAGGCCCGAAATCCCCAACTCCTGCGAAAGCCGCCGCACCGCGCAATCGGCCGCAGCCTCGCCCCACAGGGGATGCGTGCAGCAGGTATTCGCCCAAAGTCCGGGAGTGTGATACTTCCCCGCCGCCCGCTGCTGGATCAGGATCTCCGCGCCGCGCAAGACAAACACCGACACCGCCGGATGACGCAACCCCTGCCGGTGCACGGCCAGCTTGCCGACGGGCACAAGAACACCATCCGGCCCGAAGGCCGGGATCGGCAGGTCGATCGGCTCCATCACGACCATTTCGGACTCACGATCCCCAGCAGGTGCATCACGTTCTTCACCCCGATCTTGAGGTGCGCCAAGGGGCGCGCCGCGACCAGTTTCTTGTTCATGTAGGCCTCGAAGGTCAGCCGCTGCACGTCGATGTCATGGCACAGCGAAACGAACCGCTCGCGCCGCTCGTCGTTGCGATAATAGGCATTCTGCATCGACCGCAAGACCTTGAAGACGGTCCCATGCTCCTTCAGGAACATCTTCCGCGCCATCTTCAGCTCACTGGCGCGCCCGCTCCGCAGGAACGCCATGGCCGCCGTCGCCGCCGCCCGCCCCCCCGCCATCGCGTAATAGATGCCCTCGCCCGAGCTTGGTGCCACAACCCCCGCCGCATCCCCGGCCAGCACCACGTCCCGCCCATTGTCCCACCGATCCAAAGGCTTCAGCGGGATCGGAGCCCCCTCACGCCGGATCGTCTCGCAATCCGTCAGCCCCGCCATCGCCCGCAGGTCCGCCGTGGCCTTCTTCAGATCCACCGCGCCGTCCTCGGTTCCCATCCCCACCGACGCCCTGTCGCCATGCGGGAAGACCCAGCCATAGAAGTCCGGCGAAATCTGCCCGTCATAGACCACATCGCAGCGCACCGGGTCATAGCCCGCATTCGCCGCCGGGGCCTTGATGATCTCGTGATAGGCGATGACGTAAGGAATCCTGTCCCCGCCCGGCACCTCGGCCCGCGCCACGCCCGACTTCGCCCCATCCGCCCCGATCACCACGCGACACAAGGACCGCCGCTCCTGCCCCGACGCCTTCTCGCGCCAGACAACGTGGGTCCCCGCCGCATCCCGCTCCACCCGCAGGAAGGTTCCGGTCAGCCGCTCCGCCCCCACCATCCGCGCGCGATCCCGCAGGAATTCGTCGAAATCCTCGCGGTCCACCATGCCGACATAGCCGCCCTCGATGTGGATATCGACCGCGCGGCCCGTGGGAGAGATCATCCGCGCCGTCCTGATCTTCGCCACCACCAGATGGTCCGGTATGTCGAAATCCCTGATCGCGCGGGGCGGGATCGCGCCCCCGCAGGGCTTGATCCGCCCATCGCGGTCCAGCAACGCCACCTTGCAGCCCGCCCGCGCCAGATCCTCGGCTGCCGTGGCCCCCGAAGGCCCGCCCCCCACCACGAATGCGTCATACATGGTCATTCTCCCGGAACCAGCCGCGTCGAGGCTCTCAGACGGCCCCCGTCAATGATCCGCCAGGCCATCAGCCCGGCGGCTACGAACAACAGCGCCTCCAGCGCAAAGACGATGCCGAAGGCGTTTGCGTTCGACCCCGCCAGCCGCAGCGCATCGACCAGCGCTGCGCCCGCGAACCCGCCCAGCCCCTGAGCAATGGCCTGCGACGCCCCCCAGACGCCCATCCGCGTCCCCTCGCGCCCCGCACGGCCCTGCCCCGCCAGTTGCATCATCGCCCCGATGGACGCGATGGCGAACATGCCCGAGAACACGCCCAACAGGGCGACCGCAGGCGTCAGAAGCCCGATCTGCATCTGCCCAAGCGCCGCAATCACCGCCAGCATCAGCGCCGACCCAAGGCACCCGCCCGTAACCCAGGCGCGCAGGGACCCGATCTTCAGCCCGCTGACGGCGATCCCCACCGCCAGCATGCCCACGAACATCCCCCCATGCTGCGCGCCCGACAGGCTGGTCGAGGCCCCGGGCGAATAGGCGAAGACCAGCCCCGCATAGGGCTCCAGGATCAGCTCCTGAAGGAAGAAGGCGGTCATCGACAGGAAGATGAACAGCGTGAAGACCCGCGTCCGCTGCTCGGCCCAGACCTCCGCCAGCCCCTTCCGCAGCGGGGTCTCGTCCGGCAGCCGAGCCGGAATGACCCGCCGCTCGATGCCCCAGATCGCCGCCGCCGTCAGCAGCACCGCTCCCAGCGTCACAACGCCGACAATCGCCATCAGCCGCGCCGGGCTGTAGGGATCAAGCAGCGCCCCGATCACCCCGGAAGTCACCGCAATCCCGAAAATCATCATCAGCCAGGTGATCGTCGCCGCCGCCGCCCGCCGCGAAGGCGCACAGCCCGAGGCCAGCAACGCGAGCAACGAAGTCCCCGAGGCCCCCGCCCCCATCCCGATCAGCACATAGGCCAGCACCGACCCGGCCAGCCCGACCCCATGCCCCGCGACGCCCAGCGCCACCAGCCACGACGCCAGCGCCGCCCCCAGGGCAAGCACCGCCATGCCCCCGATGATGAACCGCGTCCGGTTGCCCTGCGCATCCGACAGGAACCCCCAGCTTGGCCGCGTGATCTGCACAAAGGAATGCAGCGCCACCAGCGCCCCCGACAGCATCGCAGGCAGCGCCAGTTCCACCACCATCAGCCGGTTCAAGGTCGAGGTCGTCAGCACCACCACCGCCCCGATGCACAACTGCACCAGCCCAAGCCGGACGATCTGAAGCCAGCTCAAGGTCATGCCAACCCCCTGATCGCAAAAGCGGAAATCATCATGCCGGTGACATACAGCACCACACCCGTCCCGTTGTACCAGGGCGCCTTGCCCTTCGGATCGCGGAACAGCACCCGCATCGCCGCGACCTGCGCGGCCAGCAGAGCGGCCACCGCCAAGGCATGCCAGGGCGCACACCAGATCAGCAGCAGCGCCACCACCAGCGCCTGCGCCATGCCCATCACCGTGCAGGCGATCTTCGCCGCCACTTCCGGCCCCAGCACCACCGGCAACGACCGCACGCCATGCTGCCGGTCGCCCTCCAAGGCCTTGAAATCGTTCAGCGTCATGATCCCGTGCGCCCCGAAAGCATAAAGCCCCGCGATCACCACGGTCTCGAACCTCGGTGCAGTCCCCAGCAATACTGCGGCCCCGGTGAACCAGGGCAGCCCCTCATAGGACAGGCCCACCAGCCCCGGCCCCCACCAGCCCGACCGCTTCAGCCGGATCGGTTCCGCCGAGTAAGCCCAGGCCGCAATGACTCCGACCACCGTCGCCCCGAAGCCCCATGGCCCCAAAAGCCACCCGACCGCCAGCGACAGCGCCGTCATCGCCAGCGCGATCCACAGGCCCCAGCGCCCCGGTATCCGCCCCGAAGGGATCGGCCGATCCGGCTCGTTCACCGCATCCACATGCCGGTCGCACCAGTCGTTCGCTGCCTGGCTCATCCCGCAGACAATGGGACCTGCCAGCACCATCCCCAGAACCACCGTCCCCCAGTTCGCGCCCAAGGGCACGCCCGAGGACACCGCCCCGCACAGAAACGCCCAGATCGGCGGGAACCAGGTGATCGGCTTGATCAGCCGCAGCATCGCGCGCGGTTCAGGCCAGCTGTGCGGGGTATGGATGAGTGCGTCGCTCATCTGTCAATTAAGCCTGACACTTTCGAGTCTGGCAAGGATTACATTGCCGCAGCACGCACAGGTCGACCCCAAGCGCCTCCCCTCCCCCGCCGTGGGGAGGGGATGGGGGTGGGGGGCTACGCCGCGGCAATCTCGAACCGGCAGGCCGCATCGCCGCAGGCGCAGCAGGCGACCTCCGTCACCCGCACCTCCGGCCAGACCAGCCGCCCATAGAGCCGCCGGAACACCGCGACATGCCAGATGCATTGCGGGACCTCCGCCCGCCAGCCCGCCACCAGCGGATTGCGCGCCACCGACAGAACCAGAGGCCGCCCACCCTCGACCCGGAACGCCCCCGTCCCGGCAAAGGTCCAGGAATGCCGCGCAATCGCCCGGGTCAGGACCGGCGCCGCCAGAAAACCCGGCAGACCCCGCAACGCCCCCTGCGCCAGCTGCGGAATCCGGTGCGTCAGGATATAGTCCCCCGTCGCCCGCCCCGCCTCCTCCAGCACAGCCTCGGCGCGGGGCGACAGCCGCCGCAGGGCCTGATGCACCGCCGCGCAATCGCCCTCCGGCAGCATCCCCGCATCTCTCGGAGGCCGCTCAACCCCCGCCTCGGCCAGCACGGCCGAGAGAAGCTCCCCCTCCCCGCGCCGCTCCAGCACATCGGCCAGTTGCAGGATCGCATTCGGCCCGATCCGGCCTGCTTGCATTACTCCGCCGGCTCCTGCATCTGCGCGCGCCCTCCGCCGCAGGCCATGACCTCGGCGCCGTTCGGCATCTTGAAGCCCTCGGACCGCTCCGCAGCCCGCTCCTTCATCTGTGCCTTCACCGCCGCCCGCCGTTCTGCCGCCCGCGCGGCCTTGTCCGCCGAAGCCTCCCAATCCGCCATCTGCGCCTCGGCAATGGTCCGCGAGGTATCGAAGCCAAACTCCAGATTGTCCCGCTTCACCGGCTTGAAATAGCCATGCTTTCCAAGGTCATAGAAACTGCGCTGCACGCCCGCCTTCAGAAAGGCCTTCAGACACCCCAAGAGATACCGCCGCCGGAACCCCGTCCCCCGCCAGGGGTAATGGAACAGCGCCTTCTTCATGTAGAAGCGGCGATAGTTCTTCAGCACCCCCTCCAGCAAGGCCCCCCGGGTCATCGCGGCAGGCTTCATGATCGGCGTGACGAAATTGTATTTCGAAAAATCGAACACCTCGACCTGATCGCGGATTTCCTGAAACAGCGGCGTGAAGGGCCACGGAGTATACATCGACCAGTTGGCCAGGTCCGGCTGCCAGTCCCAGGCCATCCGGTAGGTCTCTTCCAGGGTCTCCGGCGTCTCGTTGTCGAGGCCGACGATGAACTGCGCCTCGGTGAAGATGTCTGCCTCGCGCAAAAGGCGGATCGCCTCCTTGTTCTGGGCGACCGTGGTCTCCTTGTTGAACAGATCCAGCTGCATCTGCGCCGCGGCTTCCGTCCCCAGCGAGACATGCACCAGCCCCGCCTCGCGGTAGAACTTCAACAGATCCCGGTCCCTGTAAATGTCCGTGACCCGAGTGTTGATCCCCCATTTCACCCGCTTGTTCAGGCCCCGGTCGATCAGCTCCTGACAGAACTCGACGAATTTCTTCTTGTTGATGGTCGGCTCCTCGTCGGCGAGGATGAAGAACCCGACCCCATGCTCGTCCACCAGCCGCTCGATCTCGTCGGCCACCTTTTTCGGATCCCGCACCCGATAGTCGCGCCAGAACTTCCACTGCGAACAGAAGCTGCACGTAAACGGACAGCCCCGCGCCATGTTCGGGATCGCGACCTTCACGCCAAGGGGGATGTAGATATAGCTGTCCCAATCCAGGATCGACCAGTCGGGGTCAATCCCGTCCAGGTCCTTGACCGTGCTGGCGGCCGGAGTCGCCACGATCTCTCCATCGACCGCAAAGGCCAGGCCCCTGATCTTGCGCTGATCCGCAGGCCAGCGGCCATCGCGCACCGCCTCGGCCAGCGCCACCATGATCTCCTCGCCCTCGCCGCGCACGATCACATCGACCCAGGGCGCTTCGCTCAACACCTGCCGGAACATGAAGGTCGCATGGACCCCGCCCAGGACCCGCAGGGCCCCCGGCACCACCTCCTGCGCGATGCGCAGCACCTCCTCGGCCTCGTAGATCGACGGGGTGATCGAGGTCACCCCCACGATGTCGGGCCGCAACTCGGCCAGCTTCGCCCGCAGCACCTCCGGCCCCAGGTGATAGGTCATCGCATCCAGGAAATGGATGTCGGTGAACCCCGCCCGCTTCAGACTGCCCGCAAGGTAGGCCACCCAGGCCGGAGGCCAGTTGCCCGCGATCTCGGCGCCGCCGGAATGATAGTTCGGATGGATGAAGACGATGCGCATGGCCGACCCTTCCCTGCGAGGGCAACCGCCAGACCCGGCGGTGTCAACTCAGGTTGACAGATCGGAAAGGGAAGGGACTTGACCTGGATCAAGCCTGATCGCTGGTTTCCTTGTTCAGGATGCCGAACTTGCGCAGCTTCACATACAGCGACTGGCGCGACAGGCTCAGCAGTTCCGCCGCCGCCGCCCGGTTGTTGCCCGACATCTCCAGCGCCGCCTCGATGCACATCTTCTCGATGATCTCGGTGGTCTCGTCGACGATCTCTTTCAGCGTCGAATAGCCGACCAGCCGCATCACGTTGCGCAGGCCCTCGTTCTCGGCCCCAGGGGCCGTCGGCCAGACGATGCTGTCCCTGACGGCTGAATCCCGGGCGACGATGCCGATGATCTGCCGGCCGCGCTCCTCGAACAGGCTGGCCGACAGCTCGACCGAGACCTCGCCCATGTAATCGGTGTTCAGCCGCGTCCGATAGTGCCGCAGGTGGCCCAGCCGCTTGACGTTGTCCAGAAGCACCTTCAGATCCACCGCCCCGCGCGACAGGAAGTCCGAAAAGGCCCGGTCGATCACCACTGACGGGCTGTGACTGTCGGTCAGGTTCAGGAAGGCCTCGTTCGCCGCCTTGATCAGGCCGTTGCCGTCCAGGAACACGATGGCATCCGCGCCCTTCTCGAACAGGTTCTGCAACATCAGGCTGCGCTCGCCTTCCTGCGACTGCGCGCTTTCGGAAAGGCCGATCCGGCACAGCAGCAGCCGATCGCGCGCGGCGCGGAACAGCTTGGCATTGATCTTCACCCGCTGCGCCGTGCGCCGGACGGTCAGGTCCAGATAGCTCGTCTGGTCGCTGGTGGCGTTGCGCGACAGCGACTCGATCAGCTCGCCCCGCCGCCGGCCGTCGAATTCCTGCGCCACGGGGGAATTCAGCAGATCATTCCGCGCCGCGCCCAGAAGCCGCGCGGCCGAGCTGTTCAGATCGACGATCCGCCCTGTGGTCTCCGACACGATCAGCAGGGGGAAGGAGTTCTCCTCCATCAGCACCCGATAGCGCGTCTCCAGCTCGCGCTGCGCCTCGTGATCGCGGCCGATGGCGCGATGGGCCAGCACCAGCTGCTGCTGCACCTCGGCAAGCGGCCGCAGGTCGCGCCCCATCATCAGGACGCGGCCCTGCCAGGGGCGCAGCACATAGCGCACCGGAAACTCGTACTGCACCTGCCCGGCATGGTTCAGCTCCATCGCCGGACCGGGGCTTTCCTGTTCCAGCCGCGGGGCAAGCTTGGCCCAGCTTTCCTCGGCGAACAGCGATTGCAGCGGCTGACCTTCCCAACCGGCCACCAGACCGGCAAGCCCGGACCGAGGGTTGGCAACCACGGTCTCGACCGTGCGATCCGGCGCCACGACGATCGTCAGGTCCGAGGCGGCTCCCAGCAGGTCCAGAACCTCCTGGACCTCGCCGGCACCGACCGCGGTGCCCGGGCCCGTGTCACCGTGACAATCCAACTCCATCCCCTTTCGCGGCAGGCATACGGCGCAGCTTTAGAACCTTGCGGCCTGACAGATCAAGCGTCAGATCTTGTTTGCAGCCTTCATATTCCGCAAGCAGGGCAGAAACATCGCGAACGACCCGGTCGGCGCCGCTGTCCTGCAACAGGCGGTCATCCGGAACCGGGATCGCCCCTCCGACGAAGATGCAGATGTCCTCGCGCGACAGAAGCCGCAGGGTCCGGATCAGCGCCATGCCCGACTCCATGGCCGCCGTGCAGCCGAGCGAGACCAGCGCAAGGTCGAAGCGGCTGGCAGACAGCAGTTGCGTCAGTTCCGACGCCACCGGCGCCACCCGGACGACGACCCCGAAGCCGGCCGCCCGCAGCTGCAACGCCAGGACGAAGGCACCCAGCGTGTGCTGCTCGGCCTCGGCCACCAGGACAAGCGCCGTCAGGTCGGTCGCCGGGCGCACGACGTCGAAGTCCTCGTCCACGCGCCGGACGATCTCGTGCAGCCGCTCGGCGCGGATCGTCACATCGACAAAGCTGATTTCGTCGGCCTCCCACTGTTCGCCCAGAAGGCGGGCCGCTTCCGGCACATAGCCACAGGCGACGGCGGCCGCAGTGACCTTCAGCCGCGCCATCTCCTCCAGGACCCGCGCCGCATCGAAGCCGGCGCGCGGCGCAAGCAAAAGCATGAAACGGTCGAGATGCTCGCGCCGGACCGGAAAGCTCTGGGAACCGCGCACAGAGACCAAGCGATTCAGCGCCTCCCGCGCAAGGTCGGCAAAGGTATCATGACCACAGTCGACCTCGGCATCGGCAATTCCGTTGTCACGCATCGGCTACCCTCCCGTGCGGTGGCGCAGATGCCCGGCCACATCAGCACCGCCTTGCGGCAATGAGAAGCCTGCGACTCGCGTACCTAATGACACCTCAATCCGCGCTCGTTGTCCACAAAAATTGACACCATTCGGCGCGCACAGACCCGCAATCGGCTCAAACTCATGTTTTTGCGAAATTTTTATGGCTTTTTCCTTCGCAGACCCAACAGCCGCCGCGCCGATCAGTCGCGCGTTTTATGTCTGACAAAGTGTAAATTTACGTTGACAGACAATGCAGCCTGACTAGGTTTGGTGTCAATGCAGCTGAACTCGAGGCGTTAGGATGTCCGCGACTGCCTCTGCTCCGCGACCCCGCCCGCTGTACACCCCAGGCCAGCGTGCCCGCCGCGATGCGACCATCTGGACCGTGGTCCAGGGCGTGCTCGCGCCGGTCCAGTTCCTGGTCTGCGCCGTGTCGCTGGTCCTGGTCCTGCGCTACCTCGCCACCGGCGAAGGCTACGGCGCCGCGACCGTCTCGATCCTGCTGAAGACCGCGCTCCTCTACACGATCATGGTCACCGGCGCGATCTGGGAGAAGGTGGTCTTCGGCCAGTACCTCTTTGCCCCGGCCTTCTTCTGGGAGGATGTCGTCAGCTTCGTCGTGATCGCGCTGCACACGCTCTATCTCTATGGCCTGCTGACGGGCTCCATCCCGCCCTTGCAGCTGATGCTCATCACGCTGGCGGCCTATGCCACCTATTTCGTCAACGCGACACAGTTCCTTCTGAAACTTCGCCGCGCCCGCCTCGACAGCGCCGAACCGAGGGGACACCCCGCATGAGCCTCGACACCCCCCCCACCGGCTGCCTGCACACCCCCGTCCTGCGGGAACGCGGCCAGCGCGAGGTGTTCTGCGGCCTGACCGGGATCATCTGGCTGCACCGCAAGATGCAGGACGCCTTCTTCCTTGTCGTCGGTTCCCGCACCTGCGCGCACCTTCTGCAATCCGCCGCAGGGGTGATGATCTTCGCCGAGCCGCGATTCGGCACCGCGATCCTGGAAGAAAAGGACCTCGCCGGTCTGGCCGATGCGCATCAGGAACTGGAACGCGAGGTCGAACGCCTGCTGTCGCGCCGCCCCGACATCCGCCAGCTCTTCCTCGTCGGCTCCTGCCCGTCCGAGGTCATCAAGCTCGACCTCTCGCGCACTGCCGAACGGCTGAACGCGCGCCACGGGCCCTCGGTCCGGGTCTACAACTATTCCGGCTCGGGGATCGAGACGACCTTCACGCAAGGCGAGGACGCCTGCCTTGCGGCCATGGTCCCCGGCCTTGCAGAGACGCAGGACGAAACCCTCCTCGTCGTCGGCGCGCTGCCGGACGTGGTCGAGGATCAGTGCCTCTCGCTCCTGACGCAAATGGGCATCCGCAACGTCAGCTTCCTGCCCTCGCGCCGCGCCAGTGACGCCCCGAAGGTCGGCGAAAACACCCGTTTCATCCTGACCCAGCCCTTCCTGGCCGACACCGCCCACGCCCTGGAACGCCGCGGCGCACAGCGGATCGTGGCGCCCTTCCCCTTCGGCGAGGAAGGCACCACCGACTGGCTCCGCGCGGTCGCCAAGAGGCATGGCGTGATGCTGGAAACCTTCGACGCCGTCACCGCCGCCCCCCGCGCCCGGGCCCGCAAGGCCGTTGCCGCCCATGCGGAAACCCTGCGCGGCAAGACGCTGTTCATGTTTCCCGACAGCCAGCTGGAAATCCCGCTCGCGCGCTTCCTTGCCCGCGAATGCGGGATGCTCCCGGTCGAGGTCGGCACCCCCTACCTCCACCGCGGCCTGATGGAACCCGAACTCGCGCTCCTGCCGCAGACCGTGCTGTCCGAAGGCCAGGACGTCGACCTCCAGCTTGACCGCCACGCCGCCCTGAAGCCCGACCTCACCGTCTGCGGCCTTGGCCTGGCGAACCCGCTGGAGGCCGCCGGCCATGCGACCAAATGGGCGATCGAACTGGTCTTCACGCCCGTTCATTTCTACGAACAGGCAGGCGACCTCGCCGGCCTCTTCTCCCGCCCCCTCCGCCGCCGGGCGCTCTTGCAGGGGGCCGCCCGATGAAACTCACCCTCTGGACCTACGAAGGCCCCCCGCATGTCGGCGCGATGCGCGTCGCGACGGCCATGAAGGGCGTCCACTACGTCCTGCACGCGCCCCAGGGCGACACCTACGCCGACCTCCTGTTTACAATGATCGAGCGGCGCAACCACCGCCCGCCGGTCACCTTCACCACCTTCCAGGCCTCCGATCTCGGCGCCGACACCGCCACCCTCTTCAAGCGCGCCGCGCAAGGCGCCTACGACCGCTTCCAGCCGCAGGCGATGATCGTCGGCGCCTCCTGCACCGCCGAACTCATCCAGGACGACCCCGGCGGCCTCGCCTCCACCCTCGGCCTGCCCTGCCCGGTCGTGCCGCTCGACCTGCCCAGCTACTCCCGCAAGGAAAACTTCGGCGCGGACGAGACCTTCCTCGCCCTGACCCGCGCGCTGGCCCAGCCCTGCGCGCGCACCAAGGAAGTCTCCTGCAACATCCTCGGCGCCACCGCCCTCGGCTTCCGCCACCGCGACGACGTGGCCGAGATCACCAGTCTTCTCCGCCAGATGGGCATCGCCGTGAACGTCGCGGCCCCCCTCGACGCGACCCCGGCGGATCTCGCCCGGCTTCCGGCGGCGCATTTCAACGTGCTGCTCTATCCCGAAACCGGCGAATCCACCGCCCGCTGGCTGGAGAAGACCCACGGCCAGCCCTTCACGAAAACCATCCCCATCGGGGCCCATGCCACCCGCGATTTCATCGCCGAAGTCGCCGCCCTTGCCGGCGTCAGCGCCAAGGTTGACGAAACCAACCTCCGCCAGCCCTGGTGGTCGGCCTCTGTCGACTCGACCTACCTCACGGGCAAGCGCGTCTTCATCTTCGGCGATGCCACCCACGCCATGGCCGCCGCCCGCGTCGCCCGCGACGAGATCGGCTTCGAGGTCGTCGGCCTCGGCTGCTACAACCGCGAATTCGCCCGCCCCATGCGCGCCGCCGCCAAGGACTACGGGCTGGAGGCCCTCATCTCCGACGACTACCTCGAGGTCGAGGCCGCCATCATCGCCGCCGCCCCGGAACTGATCCTCGGCACGCAGATGGAACGCCACATCGCCAAGCGCCTCGGCATCGCCTGCGCGGTCATCAGCGCCCCCGTCCACGTCCAGGACTTCCCCGCCCGCTATTCCCCGCAGATGGGGTTCGAGGGTGCCAATGTCCTTTTCGACACCTGGATCCACCCCCTCGTCATGGGCCTCGAAGAACACCTCCTCACCATGTTCCGCGAGGATTTCGAGTTCCACGACGCCGCCGGCCCCAGCCACCACGGCGGCAAGGCCACTCCCGCGCCTGCCCAGATCCTGGAACCCACCCCTGACGCCGCGACCCAGATGATCGAGGCCGCCCAGGCCCTGGCCCACGCCCTCCACTGGCTGCCGGACGCGGAAAAAGAACTGAAGAAAATCCCCTTCTTCGTCCGCGCCAAGGCCCGTCGCAACACCGAGAAATACGCCGCCGAAAAGGGCGTGACCCAGATCACCATCGAAACCCTCTACGAGGCCAAGGCCCATTATGCGCGATGACCGCTACACAGCGCTGGAGCCGAAAACCACCGCCCAGGCGGACCTCTACCGCTTTGTCATCGTCACCCTCGACGCCCATGCCGCAGGCCCCGCCCAGCGCGTCGCGGGCCGTCTGGCGAAAGACTTCCCCGGCCTGACCATCTCGGTCCACGCCGCCGCCGAATGGGCGGAAAACCCCGCCGCCCTCGCCCGCGCCCGCGCCGACGTGGCAAAGGCCAACATCATCGTCGCCAACCTGATCTTCCTGGAAGAACACCTCAACCAGATCCTCCCCCAGATCCAGGCCCGCCGCCCGCATCTCGACGCCTGCGTCGGCATCATCTCCGACCCGCAGATCGTGAAACTCACGAAAATGGGCGACCTCGACATGTCGCTCCCTGCGTCCGGAGCCATGGCCTTCCTGAAGAAACTGAGGGGCAACAAGTCCCCCTCCGGCTCCTCGGGCGAAAAGCAGATGGCGATGCTCCGCCGCCTGCCGAAGATCCTGCGCTTCATCCCCGGCAAGGCCCAGGACATGCGCGCCTGGTTCCTGTCGATGCAGTACTGGCTGGGCGGGTCGGACGACAACATCGAAAGCATGGTCCGCTTCCTCGTCAGCCGCTATGCCCCGAACCGCGACTGGAACAAGGTCAAGGCCGCGGCCCCCGTCGATTACCCCGATGTCGGCCTCTATCACCCCGACGTCCCGGCCCGCGTCTTCACCGACCCCGCGCTCCTGCCAAAACCCGATGGCACCACCGCCACCGTCGGCCTTCTGATGCTGCGCTCCTACATCCTGGCCTCGGACACCGCGCATTACGACGCCGTGATCCGCGCCTTCGAGGCCCGCGGCATCGCCTGCGTCCCCGCCTTCGCCTCGGGCCTCGACGGCCGCCCCGCCATCGACGCCTTCATGACGAACGGCCGGATCGACGCCCTCGTCTCCCTCACCGGCTTCTCGCTGGTGGGAGGTCCCGCCTACAACGACAGCCCCGCCGCCGTGGCCACGCTTCAGGCGCTCGACGTTCCTTACGTCGCCGCCCACCCGCTGGAGTTCCAGACCCTCGGCCAATGGGCCGCCTCCGACGGCGGCCTCGGCCCGGTGGAAACCACCATGCTCATCGCCCTGCCGGAAATCGACGGCGCGACCAACCCCACCGTCTTCGCCGGCCGCCACGACGCGAACGGCTGCCGGGGCTGCACGAAAAACTGCCCCGCCCCGGTGGACGTGACCTCCCGCGTCATGGCCCCCTGCTCCGAACGGATCGAGGCGCTGGCCGAAAAGGTCTTCCGCCTCGCCACCCTCCGCCGGTCAGAGGTCGCCAAGCGCAAGGTCGCCATCGTCCTTTACGGCTTCCCGCCGAACGCGGGCGCGGTCGGCACCGCCGCCTACCTCGGCGTCTTCGAAAGCCTGTTCAACACGCTGCACGCCATGCAGGCCGAAGGCTACGCGGTCACACCGCCCGACAGCGTGGATGCTCTGCGCGACCTGGTCCTGCACGGCAACGCCGCCGCCTTCGGCCAGCCCGCCAACGTGGCCGCCCGCATCCCGGCGTCCGAGCTCGTCCGCCGCTCCCGCTGGCTGTCGGAAACCGAGAAAGTCTGGGGCCCCGCCCCCGGCCGCGCGCAGTCGAACGGCGCCGACGTCTTCATCCTCGGCCACCAGTTCGGCAATGTCTTCGTCGGCATCCAGCCCGTCTTCGGCTACGAAGGCGACCCGATGCGGCTCTTGTTCGAAAGGGGCTTCGCCCCGACCCACGCCTTCACCGCCTTCTATGACTGGATGAAAAGGGATTTCGGCGCCGACGTCCTCCTGCACTTCGGGATGCACGGCGCGCTGGAATTCATGCCCGGCAAACAGGCGGGCCTGTCCGGCCAATGCTGGCCCGACCGGCTGATCGGCAACCTGCCCAACGTCTATCTCTACGCCGCCAACAACCCCTCCGAGGCGACGCTGGCCAAGCGACGGTCGAATGCGATCACCGTCACCCACCTGACCCCGCCGCTTGCGCAATCCGGCCTCTACAAGGGCCTTGCGGACCTCAAGGACAGTCTTACCCGCTTCCGCGCCCTTGCGCCCGACGCGCCCGACCGTGGGGACCTCACCCTTCTCATCGCCGAACAGGCCCGCGCGGTCGACATGGACGCCTCCGACCTCGAAACCCTCTGGCTCAAACTGCTGGAGACCGAAGGCGCCCTCATCACCGACGGCCTCCACGTCCTCGGCAAACCCATGACCGAGGCCCAGCGCGCCGAATACCTGGCCCTGATGCCCGACGACCCGGAAGCCCGCGCCAAAGCCGCCGAACACCTGCAACAGGACAGCGAAATCCCCGCCCTCCTCCGCGCGCTCTCGGGCCGCTACATCGCCCCCGTCCCCGGCGGCGACCTGATCCGCTCGCCCCAGATCCTGCCCACGGGCCGTAACATCCACGCCTTCGACCCGTTCCGCATGCCCACCGCCTTCGCACTCGCCGACGGCAAGGCCCAGGCCGACCGGCTGCTGGCCGCCCACCCGACGCTCCCCCGCACCGTGGCCCTCGTCCTCTGGGGCTCGGACAACATCAAGTCCGACGGCGGTCCCATCGCCCAGGCCCTCGCGCTGATCGGCGCGAAACCCCGCTTCGACAGCTACGGCCGCCTTGCCGGGGCCGACCTCATCCCGCTCGAAGACCTCGGCCGCCCGAGGATCGACGTGGTGATGACCCTCTCCGGCATCTTCCGCGACCTTCTGCCCCTGCAAACCCGGATGCTCGCCGAAGCCGCCTTCAAGGCCGCCACCGCCGATGAGCCCGAACACCTCAACTTCATTCGCGCCCATGCCCTGCGTTACGCGGCCGAGATGGGCTGCGACATGGAAACCGCCGCCCTCCGCGTCTTTTCCAACGCCGAAGGCGCCTATGGCTCCAACGTCAACGTCCTTGTCGGCTCCTCCGCCTTCGGCGACGAGGACGACCTCGCCGACGCCTACCAGAACCGCAAGAGCTTCGCCTACGGCGTCACCGGCAAGGCCAGGGGCAACCCCGCACTGCTGCAAAAGGCGCTTCGGGACGTGGACCTCGCCTACCAGAACCTCGAATCCGTCGAACTCGGCGTCACCTCGGTCGATCACTATTTCGACACGCTCGGCGGCATCGCCCGCGCCGTGAAACGCGCGCGCGGCGGTCAGGACACGCCCGTCTACATCGGAGACCAGACGCGCGGCGGCGGCGTGGTCCGCACCCTGTCGGACCAGATCGCGCTGGAAACCCGCGCCCGCTCGCTGAACCCCAAGTTCTTCGAGGGCCTCCTGCGGCACGGGGCCGAAGGCGTCCGCCAGATCGAGGCGCAGATCTCCAACACCTTCGGCTGGTCCGCCACCACCGGCACCGTCGAACCCTGGGTCTACCAGCGCCTGACCGAGACCTTCGTCACCGACGAAGCCATGCGCCGCCGCCTCGCCGCCCTCAACCCCGAAGCCTCCTCCCGCATGGCCCAGCGCCTGCTTGAGGCTTCGGACCGCGCCTACTGGACCCCCGATCCCGCCACGCTCGCCGCCCTGCAACAGGCGGCAGACGAGCTTGAGGATCGTCTCGAAGGGATCGCAGCCGAATGACACAGCCGCGCGCATTCCCCGAAGCCAACCCCGCCCCGGACCTGATCCGGGTGCCCGCCCCGGACTTGATCCGGGTGCCCGCCCCGGACCTGATCCGGGTGCCCGCCCCGGACTTGATCCGGGGCCTCCCGCATCACCCCGAGGCCCCGGATCAGGTCCGGGGCGGGGTCTCACACAGGAAAGGGGCCACCGCATGAGCCCGCGCGACGAAATCCCGAACCTCCGCGGCCTTGATGGCGAAGGCTCCGTCCAGGTCGCCCTCGACCCCGCCGTGAAGATCGAAGGCGCGAAAGTGTTCTCCGTCTACGGCAAGGGCGGGATCGGCAAGTCCACCACCTCGTCGAACCTCTCCGCCGCCTTCTCGGTCATGGGCAAGCGGGTGCTGCAAATCGGCTGTGATCCGAAACATGACTCGACGTTCACATTGACCGGCCGGTTGCAGCCCACCGTCATCGACATCCTGAAGGAAGTGGATTTCCACGCCGAAGAGCTTCGCCCCGAGGACTACATCGCCGAAGGCTGGAACGGCGTGAAATGCGTCGAGGCGGGCGGGCCACCGGCCGGCACCGGCTGCGGCGGATATGTCGTGGGCCAGACCGTGAAACTCCTGAAACAGCACCACCTGCTGGAAGACACCGACGTGGTGATCTTCGACGTCCTCGGCGACGTCGTGTGTGGCGGCTTCGCGGCCCCCCTGCAACACGCCGACCGCGCGGTGATCGTGACCGCCAACGACTTCGATTCCATCTACGCGATGAACCGCATCATCGCCGCCGTCCAGGCCAAGTCCGGCAACTACAAGGTCCGCCTTGCCGGTTGCGTCGCCAACCGCTCGCGCGAGACCAACGAGGTTGACCGCTACTGCGAACGCGTCGGCTTCAACCGCCTGGCCCACATGCCCGACATCGACGCCATCCGCCGCTCGCGCCTGAAGAAGAAGACCCTCTTCGAGATGGACGACGAACAGGACATCGTCACCGCCCGCGCCGAATATCTGCGGCTGGCCGAAACGCTCTGGCGCTCGGTGGACGGCGCAGGCTCCTCGCCCGAACCGCTGCCCGACCGGGAAATCTTCGAACTGCTGGGATTTGACTGATGCCCCCCGCAACTGAATCAGCCTACAGCCTCACCCGCGACCGGGTCGAAACCTATTTCGACCGCACCGCGACCCAGACGTGGGAGCGGCTGACCAGCCATGAGAAGGTGAGCCGCATCCGCGAAACCGTCCGCAAGGGCCGCGACCGGATGCGCGCCCTGATGCTGTCGCGCCTGCCGCAGGACCTGCGCGGCGCGCGGGTGCTGGATGCGGGTTGCGGCACCGGCGCGATGGCCACTGAGCTCGCCCAGCGCGGCGCCAGGGTCACCGCGGTGGACATCTCGCCCCAACTCATCGACATCGCCCGCCGCCGCCTGCACCCGGCCCTGCACGACCAGGTGGACTTCCAGACCGGAGACATGTCCGACCCTGCCCTCGGCCGCTTCGACTTCGCCCTGGCGATGGACAGCCTGATCTACTACCGCGACGCCGACATCGGCCGCGTCATCGGCAACCTGTCCGATCGCACTGCGCAATCCATCGTCTTCACCGTCGCCCCGCGCACGCCCCTGCTGATGGCGATGTGGCACGCGGGCAAGCTGTTCCCGCGCTCAGACCGCTCGCCCACCATGATCCCGCACGACGCCGCGCGGCTTGCCCGCCATTGCCCGGGCCAGCTCACCAGGATCGGCCGCATCACCTCGGGCTTCTACATCTCCGAAGCATTGGAGCATCGCCCATGATCCTGCGCCGCAAGGACATCGCGAAACTCGGGGCGCGCTGGATGCCCTTCGCCGACGCCGCCTCGGAAGACCTGCCGCTGCGCCAGCTCTGGCGGCTCGCCCTCTTCCAGGTCTCGGTCGGCATGGCGCAGGTCCTGCTTCTGGGCACGTTGAACCGCGTGATGATCGTCGAGCTTTCCGTCCCCGCGATGGTCGTGGCCCTGATGATCTCGATCCCCGTCCTCGTCGCGCCCTTCCGCGCGCTTCTCGGCCACCGGTCGGACACCTACCGCAGCGCGCTGGGCTGGAAGCGCATCCCCTATCTCTGGTTCGGCTCGCTCTGGCAGATGGGCGGCCTTGCCGTCATGCCCTTCGCGCTGATCGTCCTGTCGGGCGACCAGTTCAAGGGCCCCGCCTGGGCCGGCGAAGCCCTTGCCGCCGTCGCCTTCCTCATGGCCGGCCTTGGGATGCACATGGTCCAGACCGCAGGCCTTGCCCTTGCCGCCGACCGCGCGACCGAGGAAACCCGCCCCCGCGTCGTGGCCATGCTCTATATCCTCTACCTCTGCGGCATGGGGCTGTCGGCCCTGCTCGTCGGCTTTCTTCTGCGCCATTACGACCCGATCTGGCTGGTGCAGGTCGTCCAGGGCTGCGGCGCAGCCACCCTGATCCTGAACATCATCGCCTTCTGGAAGCAGGAGCGCGTCCGCCCGATGTCCAGGGCCGAACGCGAGGCGCCCCGTCCGTCCTTCGCCGCCGCCTGGAAGGACCTCATGCAACAGGACGGCGCGCGCCGCCTGCTGGTCGTGGTGTTCCTCGGCACGCTGGCCTTCAACATGCAGGACGTGCTCTTGGAACCCTACGGCGGGCAGGTCCTCGGCCTGTCGGTCGGGGCGACCACGGTGCTGACCGCGCTCTGGGCGCTTGGCGCGCTGACCGGCTTCCTCTGGGCCACCCGCCGCCTGAGCCACGGCGCCGACCCGTTCCGCCAGGCCGCCACCGGCCTGCTGACCGGCATCGCCGCCTTCTCGGCCGTCATCTTCGCCAGCCCGCTCGACAGCTGGCCCCTGTTCTACGCCGGGGCCTTCGCCATCGGTCTCGGCAACGGCGTCTTCGGCCTCTCCACCCTCAACGCCGCCATGGCCCGCACCCAAGGAGCCCTTGGTGCGGGCCTGATCCTCGGCGCCTGGGGCTCGGCCCAGGCCACGGCCGCCGGGCTTGCCATTCTGACCGGCGGCACACTCCGCGACCTCGTCGTCCATCTTGTCGATGCCGGGCTCTTGGGCCCGCTGCACGACATCAGCCTCGGCTATACCGTGGTCTATCACTCTGAAATCGCCCTGCTCTTCGTCACGCTCGCCGCTCTGGGCCCCCTGGTCCGCATCGGCATCCCCACCCCGAAACCGGACCAAGGCCAGCCCGGCTTGCGGCTGACCGAATTCCCAACCTGACAACGGAGGACCCCCTGATGGTTGGTGTCACTTTCTTCGGAAACTTCGACCTTGCGTCGCTGTCGATCTGGCTCTTCTGGGGCTTCTTCGCGCTTCTGATCTACTATCTCCAGACCGAGAACATGCGCGAAGGCTTCCCCTTCGAGAACGAGGACGGCACCCCCGCCTCGAACCAGTCGATCTACCCGCTGCCGAAACCCAAGACCTTCCTGCTGCCGATGGGCCGTGGCACCGTCACCGTCCCGTCCGCGGAAAACGAGGCCGCGCATCGCCGCACCGACCTCGCCCTGATCCCCTCGGGGTCCGAGGGCTTCCCCCTGATCCCCACCGGCAACCCGATGCTGGACGGCGTGGGCCCCGCCTCCTGGGTGCCGCGCAAGGACGAGCCAGAGCTTGACGCCCACGGCCACGCCAAGATCCAGCCCATGTCGCAGGTTGCGGGCATGGCCGTCAGCGCCGGACGCGATCCGCGCGGGCTGCCCGTGCAGGCCGGGGACCTCGAAGTCGTCGGCCGCGTCAAGGAGCTTTGGGTGGACGTGCCCGAACAGCTGGTCCGTTACCTTGAAATCGACCTGAACTCCGGGTCCTCGCGGCTTGTCCCGATGACCATGTGCAAGATCTGGGCCGACCGGGTGCGCATCAATGCGCTCACCTCCGACCTCTTCGAGGCGATCCCCGCCACGAAGAACCTGACCAGCGTCACCAAGCTCGAGGAAGAGAAGATCTCGGCCTACGTCGCCTCGGGCTGGATGTATGCCAAGGGCCGCAAGCGCGGCCTCTGAACCCAAGGGAAGCGGCGCGCGCCCGCGCCGCTTCGTCTTACCCCGCACACGAAAGTGTCTGCCATGTCAGACCATGACCACGACTTCGACTTCGAAAGCCAACCCGGCCTTCCCAAACCCCTGCCGCCCGGGGAAGACCTCCTCTGGCAAGGCTCCCCCGATCCCGCCGCCCTTGCGCGTGAGGCGTTCAAGGCGAACTGGGTCTTCGGCTATCTGCTGATCCTCGCCGTCTGGCGCGCCGGCATGGCCTTCGCTCAGGGCGGCTTCGGCCACTCGGTCGCGGTGTTCCTGCCCTATCTCGTGCTGGCGCTGGCCGCTTACGCGGTGATCCGTCTCATGGCGCGGGCCGTGGCCAAGGCCGCGATCTACTCGATCACCACCCACCGGGTGATCCTGCGCATCGGGGCGGCGCTTCAGGTCACCTGGACCATTCCCTTCACAAAGATCGCCGCCGCCTCGCTTGCGACCCGCCCGATCACCGGCACCGGCACCATCGCGCTGGAACTGGTCCCCGGCCAGCACATCTCGTTCCTCGCGCTCTGGCCGCACCTGCGCCCCGGCCTCGGCCACGGGGTCCAGCCCGCCTTCCGCTGCATCCCCGATGCCGCGCAAGCCGCCCGGATCCTGTCGGACGCCGCCCAGACCCGCGTGAACGAGCCCGTCGTAACCTTCACGGCCCCGGCGGCCGTCGCGGCGGAGTGAACCCATGTCCTACATGAAAGCCCTCGCCGACCGTCCCAGCCGCGAACGCGAGATGATCCCGCGCACGCTCCTCTGGGCCATGCTCGCGCTTGCCGTCTCGGCGCTGGCCATCACCACCTTCGCCGTCCTGACCGACCGTCCCCATGTGGGCAGCCCGGCCCCCGGCAAGGTGGTGGCCCAGCGCGAGCTGATCCTGCAAGGCAAGTCCGCCCAGGCCGTCACCGTCTATGCGGCCGACGGCACCCTGATCGCCGACATGCCGCACGGCGGCTTTGTCACCGTGATCCAGAACGCCATCCAGCGCGCCCGCACCGTCGCGCGCGTCCAGGGCAACCCGCCGATCCGCATCGTCAGGTATGACAACGGCCGCCTCGTGGCCGAAGACCCCGCCTCGGGGGCGTCGATCGAGCTTTACGCCTTCGGGAACGACAACAAGGCCGCCGTAGAGCGGCTTCTCGACCAACCATAAGGGAACGAAATCATGGGTATCTTCACCAGATCGAAGGAAACCGTGCCCTGCACGGTCGAAGTCAGCCACCGCTTCGAAAGCCTGCACGCCCACGTCCGCTTCAACAACGGCGCCGTGGTCTATCCGGGCGACGAGGTGCTGGTCCACGGCGCCCCCGTCCTTGCCGCCTATGGCGAGGTCATCGTCGAGGACCGCACCGCCACCATCACCCGCGCCACGCCCCTCGAACGGCTCTGGACCCGGCTGACCGGCGATTTCGGCTTCATGGAACTCTGCGAATTCTCGTTTTCCGAGGAGCTTCTGCAATGAAAGACTCCACCACAACCCACGGGGAACTCCACTCCGAACTGGCCGAGGCCTTCGACACCACCGCGATGGCCACGGAAACCACGCTCCTCAACCCGCGCTTCTACACCACCGACTTCGACGAGATGGACCGCATCGACGTCACCCCCGTCCGCAAGGAATGGGACGCGCTTCTGGCGCAGATGCGGTCCGACCCGAACAAGGGCCATTTCAAGAAGACCGCCGACTGGGATCATGTGGACTGGGACGGCATGGACCCCGCCCTGCGCGCGGAATTCATCGACTTCCTCGTCTCCTCCTGCACCGCCGAGTTCTCCGGCTGCGTCCTCTACAAGGAGATGAAGCGCCGCGGCACCAACCCCGACATCTGCGAGCTGTTCAGCTACATGAGCCGGGACGAGGCGCGGCACGCCGGCTTCATCAACGACGCGCTCCGCGAGGCGGGGGTGGCGGTGAACCTCGGCTTCCTGACCAAGGCCAAGAAATACACCTACTTCCGGCCGAAGTTCATCTACTACGCCACCTACCTGTCGGAAAAGATCGGCTACGCCCGCTACATCACCATCTACCGGCACCTCGAAGCCCACCCCGAACACCGCTTCCACCCGATCTTCAAGTGGTTCAAGGAATGGTGCAACGACGAGTTCTCCCATGGCGAGGCCTTCGCGCTTCTGATGCGCACCGACCCGAAACTGACCCAAAGCTGGAACAACAGGCTCTGGATCAAGTTCTTCCTCGTCGCCGTCTATTCCACCATGTGGGTCCGCGACCATGCCCGGAAGGATTTCCACAAGGCGCTGGGGGTGGACATCGACTGGTACGACCAGGAGGTGTTCCGCAAGACCTCGACCATCGCGAAACAGGTCTTCCCGATGGAGATCGACATCGACCACCCAGCCTGGATTCCGGCGCTGCGCGCCATGAACGACGCGATGATCGACATGGAAAAGGCCAAGCGCCAGGGGGGCCTGATGGGCCGCCTGAAGCACGCCACGGCCTCGGCCCGCGCGCTGACGGCCTTCGCGCGGCTCTACCTGATCCCGGTCAAACGCAGCACCCCGCCCGTCTCGGTGCGGCTGGAGCCGTCGTATTGACCGCACATGATCATACCGCCGCTTCGGCGGCAGGTAGGATGCGGGATGGGCGCGTCCCGGCATCCTGTGCGGCATCCCTTCGGGGGTGCCGCACATGACAAATCCCTGGATCATCGCCTTGTCTGCCATCTTCCTCTGGTGGGCCTCGACCGGGCTGATCCTCTGGCGCGTGCGGAAGGCCGACCTTGGCGGGCCGGATGACCATCTCTGGTCCGTCATCCTTGGCCTGCCTCTCCTTGTCGGTGGCGTCGCCGGGGCCCATGCCTCGGCGGGCCAGCTGACGGTCGGCTCGGTCTACTCCGGCTTTCTCTCGGCGCTGGCCTTCTGGGGCTGGATCGAACTGGCTTTCCTGTCCGGCATCGTCACCGGCCCCGACCGCAAGCCCTGCCCGCCGAATGCGCCGTTCCCCGAACGCATCTGGCGCGCGGTGGGCTCGATCCTCTGGCACGAATTCGCGCTGATCGCGGGCCTTCTGGCGCTGACGCACCTCACGCTCGACGCCCCGAACCCCTTCTCGGCGCTCACCTTCGCCACGCTGTTCTTCGCCCGCGTCTCGGCCAAGCTGAACCTCTTCCTCGGCGCTCCGCGCATCAATACCGAGTTTCTCCCGAAGCCCCTCGCGCATATCGCCAGCCACTTCCGCAAGGCGCCGATGACTGCCCTCCTGCCCCTCTCCATCGCAGCCCTCGCCCTTGCAACCGGCTGGTGGGCCGCCCAGGCCGCCAACGCGACCTCGGACGCCCCCTTCATCGGCTACCTCCTCCTTTCCGTCCTCACCGCCCTTGCCCTGATCGAACACCTGTTCATGGTGGTCCCGATCCCCGACCAGAAACTCTGGCGCTGGATGCTTCCCGAAGCCCCCACCGTCCCGACGAAACAAGACACCTGACAGGAAGCAGACATGGACTTCGCCACCTATTTCCAGGACCGCCTCGCCGCCCTCAAGTCCGAGGGCAACTACCGCGTCTTCGCCGACCTGGAAAAACGCTGCGGCAGCTTCCCAAAGGCCGAACGCCACCGCCCGGACGGGACCACGGAAGAGGTGACGATCTGGTGCTCGAACGACTACCTCGGCATGGGCCAGCACCCGGACGTGGTGGCCGCGATGGTGGACGCCGTGCGGACCTGCGGCACCGGCGCGGGCGGCACGCGCAACATCTCGGGCACCAACCACCACCATGTCCTGCTGGAACGCGAACTTGCCGACCTGCACGGCAAGGAAGGCGCGCTTCTCTTCACCTCGGGCTACGTCTCGAACTGGGCCGCGCTTTCGACCCTCGGCGCGCAGATCCCGAACGCGGTGATCCTGTCGGACGAAAAGAACCACGCCAGCATGATCGAAGGCATCCGCCACTCCCGCGCCGACAAGGTGCTGTGGAAACACAACGACTGGCGCGACCTTGACCGCAAGCTGCACGCCGTGGGCGACCGCCCGAAGATCGTGGCCTTCGAGTCCGTCTACTCGATGGACGGCGACATCGCCCCCATCCGCGAAATCGTCGAGGTCTGCGAAGCCCACGGTGCGCTGTCCTACATCGACGAAGTCCACGCCGTCGGCATGTATGGCCCCCGCGGCGGTGGCGTGTCGGAAGAACGCGGCCTCGCGCACCGGATCGACGTGATCGAGGGCACGCTGGGCAAGGCCTTCGGCGTCGTCGGCGGCTACATCACCGCCCGCGCCGAACTGATCGACTTCGTGCGCAGCTTCGCCTCGGGCTTCATCTTCACCACCGCGCTGCCCCCCGCCTGCGCGGCCGCCGCAACGGCCTCGATCCGCCACCTCAAGACCTCCGGCGCAGAACGCGCCCGCCAGAAGGCCAACGTGGCCCGGGTCCGCGCCATGCTCGACGCGCGCGGCATCCCGCACATGAAGAACGACAGCCACATCATCCCGGTGATGATCGGCGATCCGGTGAAATGCCGGATGATCTCGGACATGCTGATGGCCGACTGGGGCATCTACGTCCAGCCGATCAACTATCCCACCGTCCCGAAGGGCACCGAACGCCTGCGCATCACCCCCGGCCCGTTGCATTCGGCCGAGGACATCGCCCATCTGATCGAGGCGCTCTCCGCGCTGTTCAGCCGTTGCGCCATCGCCCACGCGGTCGCTTAGGTGAAATCGCGCCGAAGTGTTCTCGCCCCCCTTGCCTTTCGTTACCGGCGGATCATTTGATTTTGCCGCCACCAGCCCGGAGGAAGCCATGAAATATCATCTTGCCGCAGCCCTTGCCCTCGTCGCAGCCCCTGCCCTTGCCCAGGACGCGCCGACCGGCGATGCCGCTGCCGGCGAAAAGGTCTTCAACAAGTGCCAGACCTGCCACGTCATCGCCAACGAGGCGGGCGAAGTCCTCGCCGGCAAGGGCTCCAAGACCGGCCCGAACCTCTACGGCCTGCCCGGCCGCATCGCCGGCACCTACCCCGACTTCAAATACGGCGAGTCGATCGTCGCCGTCGGCGCCGCTGGCTTTGCCTGGAACGAAGAGGATTTCGTGGTCTATCTCGCCGATCCGGTCAAGTTCCTCAAGGACAAGACCGGCGATTCCAAGGCCAAATCGAAGATGAGCTACAAGCTGCCGAAAGAGGACGAGGCGCGCGACGTCTGGGCCTTCATCGCCTCGCTCTCGCCCGCCCCGGAAGCCGCCGAAGGCGAAGCCGAAGCCGCCCCGGCCTCCAACTGATCGCCCTCCCCGCCGCCCTCAACGGGGCGGCGGGCCGCAGCCTCACCAGTGGCCCGTCGAGGCCATGCTGACCCAGGGCTCCGCCGGCGCCTTCACCGCCCCCCGCTGCAACAATTCGATCGAGATGTTGTCCGGGCTGCGGACAAAGGCCATCCGCCCGTCGCGCGGCGGCCGGTTGATCAGTACCCCATGCTTTTGCAGGTGCTCGCACATCGCATAGATGTCGTCCACCTCATAGGCCAGATGCCCGAAGTGGCGGCTGTCCGACGGCAGCCCCGGATCCCCGTCCCAGTTGTAGGTCAGCTCGATCGGGCAGTCCTCCTGCCCCGGAGGCGCCATGAACACCAGCGTGAACCGCCCCTGCTCGCTCTCATGCCGCCGCGTCTCCTTCAGGCCCAGAAGCCTGTAGAACGCCATCGACTTCTCCAGATCCTTAACGCGGACCATCGTGTGCAGATACCTGATCGTCATGCCTCACCTCCATCCATTCATCTAGCGGTATCACACCGATCAACCGCAAGCTATAGTCAGCTCCGACTCGTCCTGCCGGAGCCCGCCATGCCCCTGACCCCCGACCAGCTCGCCGAAATCGAGGCCCAGCGCGCCACCCCGCGCGCCACCCTCCGCGCCGTCAGCGAGGGCATGGAGGCCCACCTCTACCGCGCCCATCCCGTCCTCGACCACGGCTTCATCCGCGTCATCGACTACATGGGCGACGATGCCGCCATCGTCCAGGCCGCCCGCGTCTCATACGGGGCGGGCACGAAACACGTCCAGAACGACGAAGGCCTGATCCGATACCTCATGCGCCACTGGCACTCCACGCCCTTCGAGATGTGCGAGATCAAGCTCCACGTCAAACTGCCGGTCTTCGTCGCCCGCCAGTGGATCCGCCACCGCACCGCCAACGTCAACGAATACTCCGCCCGCTACTCGATCCTGGATCGTGAGTTCTACATCCCCGCCCCCGAACACCTCGCCGCGCAGAGCACCGTGAACAACCAGGGCCGGGGCGAGGTCCTGCAGGGAGAGGAAGCCGCCCGCGTCCTCGACATCCTGAAATCCGACGCCAACCGCGCCTATGACCATTACGAGGCGATGCTAAGCCAAGACGGCCAGCAGGGCCTGGCGAGAGAGCTTGCCCGCATGAACCTGCCCGCCAACATCTACACGCAATGGTACTGGAAGGTGGACCTGCACAACCTCTTCCACTTCCTGCGCCTGCGCGCCGACCCCCACGCCCAATACGAAATCCGCGTCTATGCCGAGGCCATTGCGGCCTGTGTGAAGGACTGGGTCCCCCTGGCCTATGCGGCCTTCGAGGACTACCGGATGGGCGGGGTCACGCTGTCGGCCAAGGCGATTGCGGTCTTGAAACGGCGGCTTGCGGGTGAGACAGTGACGCAAGAGGCCTCCGGCATGAGCAAGGGGGAATGGCGGGAGTTTGTGGAGGTTTGGGGGTAAAATGGCCGAGCTTAGTTCAGTTCCGAGATCAATTCAGACCGTATATGGCTGGTACAGGAATGCGCAATTAATTGTCAATCGCCGCTATCAGAGAAAGCTAGTATGGACACTTGAGGAGAAAAGAAAGCTGATCGAATCCGTAAATAACAATTACCCGATCCCTGCAATAATATTGGCGGAACTCCCTGGCGAACAACCAGTGTATGAGATTATTGATGGTTTGCAGCGGCTCAATGCAATCCTGACCTTCATCGAGGGAGCTTTCCAGTCAGCTGACGGTCTCTACTTCAACATTGATAGCTTTCCTTCGGCGCTTGAATTGCAGAAGACAGGCGCCTTTCCGAAACTTGAGCCAGACGCACCCACTCAGAGCACAGCGAACTCCGCAAAGATGCTTGACTATAACATGTCCATAGCTGTCATGCGGAATGCGAGTGATGAAGAGATAAACGATGTCTTTGGCAGAATTAACACCTACGGGCACAGACTCAGCAATCAGGAAAGACGGCAAGCAGGCTTAAGCAACGACTTTACCGACACAGTTCGACACCTTGCTGCTAGTCTCCGTGGGGACGTATCCGAAGAAGTCCTGCCATTATTTGCAATGCCTAGCATTAGCATCGATATGCCATCTAACCGTCATGGCTATGATGTGAAGGCAGACCAAGTCTTCTGGGTGAAGCACGGAATAATCAATGCGGCAGGCTTGCGGGAGAGTCAGGATGAGGAATGTATTGCCGACTTAGTCGCAAGCATGGTGTTAGGCGAACCAGTGAACCGATCAAGGCGTTCACTTGATGATTTATACGACCAGGCCACTGAGCTCGCCGGGAAGAACGCAGCAGGACTAGTGACATACGGTGTTGAAAAATGCAGAGATGAGTTCAAGTACATCATTGGTGAAATTGAGAAGATTTGTGAAGTGGGCGGATACAGACCGCTTAAGCAGCGACTTTTCAAGAAGACTCAGGGGAATCCTTTCCCAACAATATTTGCGACGCTATTTCTAGCGCTTCACGAGTTGTCAATCAAGAAGGGGTCTAGAATTGCTGACTATGCGGCGGTTGCTCAAGGCATTGAAGAAAAGGGCGACAAGCTTGATGCAGGAAAGAAGGGTGCTACAGAGGACAGCAGGCGCGACAACATAAATATTCTCAAAGGCGCAATCGCAGATTATTTTGTTGTTGACAAGGACATACCAGCGTCTATCTACAATAATCATACGGTCGTAGATATTGAAGATGCTATTAAGAGGTCTCAAATCGAGTTACCCTTTTTCGAGCTGAAGCAGGGCCTTCTTCCAATTGTTGGCGCGGGCCAAGACATGCAGCCAATGCTTGAGAAAATCGTTCAGACCGCTTGTGCGATTGCAAATAACGGACCTGAGCGGATCGGAAAGATAGTAATTGGTGTTTGCGACAAGGCAAAGGACGCGGAGACGATTCAAGAAGTCAATGGAGTGAAGGCGAGACGAGTTGGTTCGCGTTTTGTTGTTGGAATCAATCGGGAGGCAACACGCATGGGACTCACCGTTGAAGCGTACGTCCATAAGGTGCGCAACTATATTGAAAATTCGGGGCTTTCACAGGACCTGAAGAGCACACTATTGGCAAACATGGACTACCACGACTACTTTGGCTTGGGCGTTCTTGTTCTAACAGTTCCTGCTCAAAGTGGTGTGTCTTCGGTTGGCGAAGCAGTGTTTCTCCGGAAGGGCGACCAGACTGTTAAGGCCAACAGTCTTGCTGAAACCCTGTCGATTGCTAAGCGTTTCTCATAGGTAGCAGCCAGTCGTAATGTGCGTGATCGCACGCACCACCCACCGTTCAAGCGGTGCGTGAGATCACACACCCTACCCCTCGCGCCGCGTCGCCCTACCTCCCCTCAAAGGAGACCCCCATGCCCCTCACCCTCTACGCCGCCACCGCCGCCGTCTTCCTGATCCTCGACGCGATCATGCTGACGCTGGTGATGAAGCCCCTCTTCACCCGCCACATCGGCCCGCTGATGGCGGAACCCATCCGCCTCGCCCCCGCCGCGCTCTTCTACCTCGCCTATGTCGCGGGCCTTGTCTACCTCGTCTCCCTCCCCGCGATCCGCAGCGGCGCCCCCATCCTGATCCCGGCCTTCCTCATCGGCCTCATGGCCTATGGCACCTACGAGTTCACCTCGTACAGCATCATGAAGGACTGGCACTGGACGATGGTGGTGACCGACACGCTCTGGGGCGGGACGCTCACCGCCATCTCCGCCTGGGCCGGGGTCACCATCACCCGGATGATCCACGGCTGAATCCTTTGCGGCCCCCGCGCGGACATGCTAACAAAGGGTAAACGCCCACAGCCAACCCTTTGAATTCATTCACCCCGAAAAACGCGCCGCGCGCGGCGCAGCAAGGACCCGCCCTCATGATCCTGTATGGAATCCCCACCTGCGACAGCTGCAAGAAGGCCCTGAAGGCCCTGCAAGCCGCCGGAAAAGACGTCACCTTCCGCGACATCCGGGCCACCCCGCTGACGCAAGGAGAGGTCGACCGGATCGTGCAGGAATTCGGCGACCGCGCGGTGAACCGGCAGTCCACCACCTACCGCAGCTTCAACGATTTCCTGAAGGCCTCCGACCCCGAAGCGCAGATGATGGCGCAACCGACCGTGATGAAACGGCCGGTCATCCAGGACGGGGATCGCTGGTTCCTGGGCTGGGACAGCGCGACCGAAGCCGCGCTGACCGGTTAAAGCAGACGCAGGTCGCCCGCCGACATTTTGCCGTCGCGACCCGACTGAAGCTCGTAGCCGATCTTCTGGTTGTCGGACAGACCCTTCAGCCCGGCCCGCTCCACCGCCGAAATGTGGACGAACACATCCTTGCCGCCGTCGTCGGGGGCGATGAATCCGTAACCCTTGGTCGAATTGAACCATTTCACGGTGCCCGTCGGCATGCCGCTTCTCCTCTCAGAACCCCCTGCGGCGAGATTGCCGCAAGCCGTGCCACCAGGTCTTCCAGGGCTTCGTTCAGAGAGCCGGTCAGGAATTCTGTCGTCACTGTGGCGATGATGCCAAGGATTCGCCGAAAATCAAGCCGCAAGGCGAGTTGGCTCAACCCCAAGGACACGATCCGCCGAGATCGCCCCGCCCCCCTTGCACAACAGAACGGCAAAGAGCAGCAACCAGAGCGCCCGCTGGTCAAGGATCAGCGCATCCGAGGCGCGGTCGAACCAGGTTCCTGCCGCTGCGCCGTGGCCCCAGATGTCGGTCAGGCTCTGGACCAGGACGAAGCCGATCATCCCCAGGGCGGCCAGCCGTGTCAGAAGACCCAGCACGATCAGCACCGGCAGCGCCAGTTCCGCCCAGCTGCCGGCGAGCACCACCAGCCAGTGCCAGAGCCCCAACTGCCCGACGTCGTAGCCCACCGCCTCGAATGCCCGGGGGAAGATCTGCGCATAGGCCCCGGTCGAGGGCGTGAACAGCCCCTCCAGCTTGGTCATCGCCGAGGCCCAGAAATACCCGAACAGCACCCCGGCAAAGACCAGCCGCGCCAGCGTCGGCAGCAGCCAGTCGCCCTGCCGCGCCGCCAGCCCGGCCAGCGCGCGATAGATCCCGATGACAGCGTTCATTCCACTACCCCCGTGATCGCCTTGCCCGCGATCATCACGCCCAGCACCGCCACCAGGTCCAGGTCCGGCCCTGCAAGGTCCACGCAGTCGCCCAAAGTCAGGCCCTGCATCAGCCCGGCCACGAAGGCCCCGCCCCCGGCCGGCAGCCGCCAGGGCCGCGGGTCAAACTCCGGCCGCAGCACCAGCGCATCCTCGGCCACGGCGCGGGGGCTGGCCCCGCCCTCGTGGTTCGCCTCCCAGATCGACACCACCGGCCAGGCGGACCGCACCAGCCGCAGCGAGGGCGCAAGGAGCAGGCGCAGCCCCGCGATATCCGCGCCGACCAGCCGCTGGAATTCGGCCTCGGGCAGCGCCCGGCTGTCGGCCGCGTGATAGCTTTCGCGCATCGCCTGATCCAGCCGCGCCACGTCGGGCAGGTATCCCAGATGCGCCACCGGCTGGAACTGCGCCAGAAACTCCGGCATCTCGGCCCCGTAGAGCATCAGCATCCGCGAGCGTGGCGGATGGGCGCGCAGGAAATCCCCGGCCAAGGCGGCAAAGAAGGCCTCGCCCACCAGTTTGCGCAGGGTCGGAAAGGCCGCCTCCAGCGCGCGGGTCAGCGACAGGGCCACGTTGTTGCGATAGACGGCAAACCGTCTGGGCGCGGCCTGCCCATCCGGGCCCACGATACCCGCCGGGACCGGCGCCTCGGGGTCAAGGAGGGCCGCCGCGAACCGGGACTGGGTCATGCCACCGGCTCCAGCACCGCCGAGGCCCGCGCGGCCTCGGCCGCCAGCACCGGCCAGTCCGGCACATCGTTGTCCCATTCGATCAGCGTCGGCAGCGGCCCCGCGCGGCCGATCACCCGGGAGTACAGCGCCCAGACCGGATCCACCACCTCGGCCCCGTGGCTGTCGATCAGAAGCCTGCGCCCGTGGTCGTCGCGGTCCTCGTCATGGCCGCCAAGATGGACCTCGCCCACAAGATGCAGCGGAAAGGCGTCCAGGTACCCCAAAGGGTCGTAGTTCTGATTGATGCCCGAGACATAGACGTTGTTCACGTCCAGCAGGAGGCCGCAGCCGGTGCGGCGCGCGATCTCGGTCAGGAACTCGACCTCGCCCATCGTCGTCTCGGCAAAGGCAATGTAGGTCGAGGGGTTTTCCAGAAGCATCCGGCGCCCCAGCACCTCTTGCACCTCATTGATGTGATCTGCCACGCGCGCCAGCGTCGCCGCCGTGTAGGGCAAGGGCAGAAGATCGTTGAGATAGGCCCCGTCATGCGTGGACCAGGCCAGGTGTTCGGAAAAGCTGGCCGGGTTCAGCCAATTGCAAAGGTGCTTCAGCCGCGCCAGATGATCCGCGTCCAGCGGCCCCTCGCCGCCGATCGACAGACCCACGCCATGCACCGAAATCGGAAAGCGTTCCGCCAGATGCCGCAGCTGGGCCAGCGGACGGCCGCCTTCGCCCATGTAATTCTCGGCATGGATCTCCAGCCAGCCGACCGGACCTGCATCGGCGAGGATCGCGTTGAAATGCTGCGGCTTGTAGCCCACACCCGGACGGGCAGGCAGGCCGAAGGTCTGGTCAAGCATCGTGTCCCCCATCGGAAAGGCGCCCCGGCCGGAAGGGCCGGGGCCATGGCCGTCAGGCCGCGGGCAGATCGCGCTCCAGCGGCGTCAGCGAGCCCTTGCGGGCCATCCCGTCACCACCCGCAGGCAGTTCCATCGTCTCGCAGGTGCCGGCCGGAACCAGCTTCCACGCATTGCCCTGGTAATCGACCTTCGAGGTGCCGGCGCAGGTGGTGCCTTCGCCCGCCGCGCAGTCGTTCTGCCCGGCCAGAGCGACACCGAAGCACTTCTCGTTTTCCTGGGCCGAAGCCATTCCGGCAAGGCCCGACAGGGCGGTGGCCAGCGCGCCGGCAATCACCAGCGATTTCGAGTGAGTGGTCATGAGCAGTTCCCTTCGTTACCTCGCCGCGACCATCGCGGCTGCCCTGAGGTCTAAGGGAACCCTGCGATCACAGGCGACCTACGGAGCCGTGAGCCACGGACTCGTGACAGGTTGTCGCAGGTGCAGAAAAGGCAAAAGCCCCGGCAACCGCGCGGGGCTTTTCCTTTCGGTACGAGGGTTTGGTGTCAGACGCCCGCAGGCGGCAGGGCCTCGAACCCGAAGGTTTTCACCGCCTCGTCCAGCGACATCGTTTCAGTCCGCGTCTCACCCAGGCGCCGGACTGAAACAGTTCTGGCCTCGACCTCCTGCATGCCCACGGCCAGGATCACGGGAACCTTGCCGACCGAATGTTCGCGGACCTTGTAGTTGATCTTCTCGTTGCGCACATCCGCCTCGGCCCGGACCCCGGCCTTGCGCAGCGCGGCCACGACCTCATGCACGAAGGGGTCGGCGTCCGAGACGATCGAGGCCACCACGACCTGCCGCGGCGCCAGCCAGAACGGCAGTTTCCCGGCGTAGTTCTCCAGCAGGATGCCGATGAAGCGCTCGAACGACCCCAGCACGGCGCGGTGCAGCATGACCGGGCGGTGCTTCATCCCGTCTTCGCCGACATATTCCGCATCCAGCCGCACCGGCAGGTTGAAGTCGGCCTGGAAGGTGCCGCACTGCCATTCGCGCCCGATGGCATCGGTCAGCTTGAAATCCAGCTTCGGCCCGTAGAAGGCCCCGTCGCCGGGGTTGATCTCGTAAGGCAGGCCCAGCCCCTCGATGGCCTTCTGCAAGGCGCTTTCGGCCTTGTCCCAGATCTCGTCGCTGCCGACCCGCACCTCGGGGCGCGTGGACAGCTTGATGTCGAACTTCTCGAACCCGAGGTCGCGATAGACGCTGGACAAGAGCGAGATGAACCCCGCGCATTCCTGTTCGATCTGGTCTTCCGTGCAGAAGATATGCGCGTCGTCCTGCGTGAAGCCGCGCACCCGCATCAGCCCGTGCATCGAGCCGCTCGACTCGTACCGATGGCAGGACCCGAACTCGGCCAGCCGCAAGGGCAGGTCGCGGTAGGACTTCAGGCCCTGGTTGAACACCTGCACATGGCAGGGGCAGTTCATCGGCTTCAGCGCGTTGATGCGCTTTTCCTTCGCGCCTTCCTCGTCCACCTCGACGATGAACATGTTCTCGCGGTAGGCCTCCCAATGGCCGGACTTCTCCCACAGGATGCGGCCCACCACCTGCGGCGTGCGGATCTCCTGATAGCCCGCCTGGCGCAGACGGCCGCGCATGTAATCCTCAAGCTGGCGGTAGACCGTCCAGCCGTTCGGATGCCAGAAGACCATGCCCGGCGCTTCCTCTTGCAGATGGAACAGACCCATCTCGCGGCCCAGCTTGCGGTGGTCGCGCTTGGCGGCCTCTTCCAGCATCGTGAGATGCGCCTTGAGGTCGTCGCGGTTCCTGAACGCCACGCCATAGATGCGCTGCAACATGGGCCGCGAGGCATCGCCCAGCCAGTAGGCCCCCGCCACATGCGTCAGCTTGAAGGCATCCGCCGGAACCTGCCCCGTGTGTTGCAGATGCGGGCCCCGGCAGAGGTCCTGCCAGTCCCCGTGCCAGTACATGCGGATGTCCTCGCCTTCCGGGATGCGGTCCAGAAGCTCCAGCTTGAAGGGCTCGCCGCGGCCCCGGTAGTATTCCACCGCGCGGGCGCGGTCCCAGACCTCGGTCCGCACCGGATCGCGCGCATTGATGATCTGCTTCATCCGCGCCTCGATGGCGCCCAGATCCTCGGGCGTGAAGGGCTCTTCCCGGTCGAAGTCGTAGAACCAGCCCTGATCCCTCACCGGGCCGATCGTCACCTTCACCTCGGGCCAGAGCTCCTGCACCGCGCGGGCCATGATATGGGCCAGGTCGTGCCGGATCAGCTCCAGCGCCGGGGCCTCGTCCTTCATCGTGTTCAGGCTGATCGTCGCGTCCTCATGGATCGGCCAGGCCAGATCCCAGTGCTTGCCGTTGACCTGCGCGGAGATCGCGGCCTTGGCCAGCGACGGCGCGATCGACGCGGCGACTTGCGCAGGCGTAACCCCCGCATCATAGACACGCCGGTTGCCATCGGGAAATGTCAGGGAAATCTGGCTCATGGCCGTCTCCTCGTCGGTTTGGCGCCTACGAAACGCCCGGTTGCGGGTTTTGTCGGCGCGCTTGATGCGCCCGGCAGGACCCGAAGTCAAGCCATGCGCGGTTCTTCGCCCGCGGGTTGCGACGACCCTGACGAAACGGCCGGACGATTGCTATCTTCACGGCATGACAACCTTCCTCACCACCCCGCAAGGCCGCCACATCGCCTATCACCAGACCCCCGGCAAAGGTCCGGGCGTGGTCTTTCTGGGCGGCTTCCGGTCGGACATGACCGGGTCCAAGGCCCAGGCCCTGCAATCCTGGGCCGAGGCGGCCGGCCGCGCCTTCCTGCGCTTCGACTACTCCGGCCACGGGGCATCGCACGGGGCCTTCGTCGATGGCGCGATCAGCGACTGGCGCGAAGACGCCGCCGCCGTGATCGAGGTGCTGACCGAAGGCCCGCAGATCCTGGTCGGCTCGTCGATGGGCGGCTGGATTGCGCTGCTTCTGGCGCGCGACATGCCGAACCGGGTCGCGGGCTTCGTCGGCATCGCCGCCGCTCCCGACTTCACCGAGCGGATGTGGGAGGCCGAATTCTCCCTCGCCGAACGCACCGCGCTTCTGGAAGAGGGTCTGTTCCTGCGCCCCTCCGCCTATTCCGACGACCCCTACCCGATCACGCTGCGCCTGATCGAGGACGGGCGGCAGAATCTGGTGATGAACGGCCCCTTGCACCTTCCTTTCCCGGTCCGCCTTCTGCAAGGCAGCGCAGATACCGACGTGCCACCGACCGTGGCGATCTCGCTCTTCCACCAGATCATCAGCCCCGATCTGCGGCTGACGCTGGTGAAGGATGCCGATCATCGCTTTTCCACACCTCCCTGCCTTGCGATGATCACCGAAGCGATCGAGGACGTGACCCGCGCCCGCGAGGCGCTGTCGTACGAGGACAGCCCCGGCTTGCAGGTTTCGAACATCCGCTGATGCGGGTTTTCCGCCGATCCGATTCAGGCTGACGAATTACTGCCTTGATTCCATGCACTTGTCGGATACCGTGCGACAAGGTCAGAACTGCTGCTTGCAGAAATCCTGCCCGGAAGGCCCGTGGCGTGAGCTCGCTTGTCCTTCGAGATCCGACGCCGCCCGAACCGCTGGTCCTGATCCCGGGGTTCATGGCGGATGCGCGCAGCTTCATGCCGCAGCTCGTGCGGCTGGGGGCGGATCGTCCGGTGGTCATCCTGTCGCCCGGCATAGGCGACACCGTCGAGAAGATCGCCGCCCGGATCGTGCCGCAGCTGCCGCCCAGCTTTGCGCTGGTCGCCCATGGCCTGGGCGGCAACATCGCCATCGAGATCCTGCGCAAACGTCCCGCGGCCGTGACCCGGGTGGCGCTGATCTCGACCGACCCGCTGCCCGACACGCCACAGGTCGCGGCTGAACGCGAGGCGCTGCTGGTCGCCGCCAAGACCGGGCACCTTCAGGCCTGCATGGCCCGGATGCTGCCCGCAACCGCCCTGCACGACGCTCCCTGGCGGGATGAGATCATGGCCCTGGTCGCGGACATGGCCGACAGCCTTGGGCTGATCCAGTTCCAGCGCCACCTGCGCGTGCTGCAACGCCGCCCCGACCAGCAGAAGACGCTGCGCAAGGTCCATGTGCCGACCATGATCATTGCCGGGGAAAGCGACACGCTGGTCCCCCGCCGCCGGGCCGAGTTTCTCGCGGCGATGATGCCGCAGGGCTGTCTGGAAATCGTCGCCGAGGCCGGCCACCTGCCCCAGCTGGAACAGCCCGAGGCGGTGACGAAGCTGCTTCACACCTTCCTGTCTGGCCGCTTGCCAACGCTGATGCTGAAGTGATCCCGCTTCGGCATGTCACGCGCAGGTCGGCCGGATCGCCCCGGCGAGGCCTGCACGCAGGGCGCGACGCGCCGCGCGCCCTGCGCGCTATTGCGCCGAGGCCAGCGCGATCTTCGCCTTGGGCTTGCCCGCCGCGCGGTCGATGAAGTTCAGCACCAGGGGCCGGATGTTCAACCGCCAGCTCTTCCCGGCGAAGATGCCGTAGTGCCCCGCGCCCGGTTCCAGATGATGGCCCTTCCGATCCTCGGACAGTCCGGTCAGCAGCTTCAGCGCGGCCACGCATTGGCCGGGAGCCGAGATGTCGTCATTGGCCCCCTCGACCGTCATCACCGAGACCCTGGTGATCGCGCCCAGATCCACCTTGCGACCTGCCACCACGAATTCGTTCCGCGCAATCTCGCGGTTCTTGAAGATGCGTTCCACCGTGGACAGGTAGAACTCGGCCGTCATGTCCATCACCGCCAGATATTCGTCATAGAACCGGTTATGCGCATCGTGGTCCGAGGCCTCGCCCCGTGCGACGCGGAAGATCTGCTCGGCAAAGGCCTTGCCATGGCGTTCGGCATTCATCGCCATGAAGCTTTGCAGTTGCAACAGCCCAGGATAGACCAGCCGCCCCGCGCCCTTGTATTTGAAGCCCACGCGCTGGATCGCGATGTGTTCCAGCTGCCCCATCGTCACCCGGCGGCCGAAATCCGTCACTTCCGTCGCGGCGGCATCGGGATCGACCGGCCCGCCGATCAGCACCAGCGACTTCGGCTGTGCAGCGGGGTCCTCGGCCGCCAGATAGGCCGTGGCGGCCAACGTCAGCGGCGCGGGCTGGCAGACGGCGATGACATGGGTGTCGGGGCCCAGCACCTTCATGAACTCGGCCAGGTACAGCGTGTAATCCTCGACATCGAACTTGCCCGCGCTGACCGGAATGTCGCGCGCATTGTGCCAGTCCGTCACATAAACGTCGGCATCGGGCAGAAGACTGGATACGGTGGATCGCAGCAGGGTCGCATAATGCCCCGACATCGGCGCGACCAGCAGGACCTTGCGCGCCATGGGCGAGCGGCGGCGGACGTGGAAATGGACCAGATCGCCGAAGGGCTTTTCCACCACCTTCACCACGTCCACCAGATGGTCCTGCCCATCCGGCCCCACGATCGACCGGATGCCCCAGTCGGGCTTGGCGACCATGCGGCTGAAGGTCCGTTCCGTCACCTCGCCCCAGGCCGCCATCAGCGGCAGCACCGGGTTCAGCGACAGGGCGAAGACCGGGTAACTGGCAAAGGCCCGGGCAGAGGCGCCCAGCCACTCATTCGTGTTGCGGGCGCTTTCCATCAGGTCGTAGGTGTACATATACTTCATCATGTCTCCTTGCCCCCGACGGGCGGATATTGCATGGCGGGGCGCGGGACGCACCGGTATGCTGCACAGCGGCGACGATAGGGGGGAATGGTTCACATGACAACAGAAGACAACACCCCCGAGACCAAAGCCGCATTGGAAAAGGCCGAACGGTTGCAGGCTAACCTCGCAAAGGTTGAGGAGTTGTCAAAGCGCCTCACCGCCGCGTTGACGCACCGCCGCATGGTCGATCCCGCGCTGCACGGCCCCGCGCCCGACGTCTACATGAAGGCCGCGGCCGCCTGGTTCGCCGAGATGGTCTCGAACCCCGCCAAGGTGGTCGAGCATCAGGTGAACTACTGGGGCAAGACGCTAAAACATTATGTCGAGGCGCAACAGACCCTGGCCCGCGGCGAATTCAAGGCCCCCCCCGATCCGAACCCCAGGGATCGCCGGTTCAGCAACCCCCTTTGGGAGACGCATCCCTTCTTCAACTACCTCAAGCAGCAGTACCAGCTGAACGCCGAGGCGATCAGCACGGCCGTCGGCGACATGGAGACGCTGGACCCCGCCGACCGCAAGCGGGTGGAGTATTTCACGAAACAGATCGTTGACATGTTCAGCCCGACGAACTTCCTGGGCACCAACCCCGAGGCGCTGGAAAAGGCGGTCGAGACGGACGGCGAATCGCTGGTGCAGGGGCTGGAGAACCTCGTTCGTGACATCGAATCGAACCAGGGCGATCTTCTGGTCACGCTGGCCGACCGCGAGGCCTTCCATGTCGGCCAGAACCTCGCCACCACGCCGGGCGAGGTGGTCTACCGCAACCGGTTGCTGGAGCTGATCCAGTATGCGCCCACGACCGAGACGGTCCACAAGACGCCCCTCCTGATCTTCCCGCCCTGGATCAACAAGTTCTACGTCATGGACCTCAAACCCGCGAATTCGCTCATCAAGTGGATCGTGGACCAGGGCTTCACCCTCTTCGTCGTCTCCTGGGTCAACCCTGATGCCTCTTACGCCGGGACCGGCATGGACGACTACATCCGCGACGGCTTCCTGCGCGCCATGGCCGAGGTCCGCCGCATCACCGGCGAGAAACAGATCAACGCCGTCGGCTACTGCATCGCCGGCACCACGCTTGGCCTGACCCTTGCGCATCTGCAAAAGGCCGGGGACACATCGGTCAGAACCGCCACCTTCTTCACCACCCTGACCGATTTCTCCGACCCGGGTGAGGTCGGCGTCTTCCTCAACGACGATTTCGTCGATGGCATCGAACGCCAGACCGCGCGCGACGGCATCCTGTCCAAATTCTTCATGTCGCGCACCTTCAGCTTCCTGCGCTCGAACGACCTGATCTACACCCCCGCCATCAAGTCCTACATGCTGGGCGAGGCGCCGCCCGCCTTCGACCTGCTCTACTGGAACGGCGACGGGACCAACCTGCCCGCGAAGATGGCCATCGAATACCTGCGCGGCCTCTGCCAGAACGACGGTTTCGCCAGGGGAGAGTTCCAGGTCTTCGGTCGCCCCGTCAGCCTGGCCGACGTGCAACTCCCCCTCTGCGCCATCGCCTGCGAGACCGACCACATCGCGCCGTGGAAAGCCTCGTTCAACGGCATCAGGCAGATGGGGTCGAAGGACAAGACCTTCATCCTGTCCGAATCCGGCCACATCGCCGGGATCATCAACCCGCCCGCCAAGGACAAATACGGCCATTACACCAACGACGCCCCCGTCGCGGGCGACCCCGAGGCATGGCTGAAATCCGCGACCTTCCACAAGGGCAGCTGGTGGCCCCGCTGGGCCGATTGGCTGGCCCGGCAGTCCGGCCCGATGATTCCCGCGCGGAAACCGGCTGATTCGCTGGCTCCCGCACCGGGGACATATGTGGTGGCCCAACCGGAGCTCTGACATTTCACCCGCTTTCCGCAGGGTTACCCGACTCGCCCTCCGGTTTTGCTGCATTGCAGAAAAAGACTTGAAATGCTGCGCCGCAGCATCTATATCTCTGTCATGAAGACGGGGTAGCATCCCCGAGAGAACCGCCCCTCAGATCGGAGATATGACAATGACCAAGACCCCGGATTTCACCAAAGTCATGCAGGACATGATGGCTGCGTTCCCGGTTGACGCCTCGGCGTTCCAGAACGCGTTCAAGACCCAGGCCGCCTTCGCCGAGAAGTTCTCGAAAGTGGCGATCGAAGCCGCCGAAAAGTCGACCGAGATCTCGGCCAAGTGGGCCAAGGACGCGCTGGCCAAGGTTGGCGAGATCGCCAAGGCCAAGGCTGAACCGGCCGACTACACCAAGTCGATCACCGACTTCGCTTCGGCCGCTGCCGAAATGGCTGCCGAGAGCATGGCCGCCTTCGCCGAAGTCGCGAAGAAGATGCAGATGGAAACCGTCGAGCTGATGCTGGCTGCGGGCAAGGACATGTCGGAAGACGCAACCGCCGCCGTCAAGAAGGCCACCGCGGAAGTGACCTCGGTCGCCAAGAAGGCCGCCGCGGCCGCGAAGTAATTCGCCAGGGTCCAGGTAACGAGTTCTGCGGTCCCCAGGACGCGGCAAAGGCCCGGAGGCAACTCCGGGCCGTTCTCATTCCTCCCGTTCCCTTCCTGCACGGCCGCCCGCCCGACGTGGCTGCCCGACGCGGCCGCCCCGACCGCGCAGTTGCAGCATGACCGGACGGGATCGCCGTGAAAGCTTTGCTTTTCGCTGCACCCGGCCTTAAGCTTCTCTGCAAGCGCAAAATCCCCGGGGGAGGGAACCATGGCCGATACCGACAAGCCGCTCCTGATCAAGCGTTATGCCAGCCGCCGGCTCTACAACACCGAAACCTCGGACTACGTCACGCTGGAAGACATCGCGGGCTTCATCCGCCAGGGGCGCGAAGTGCAGATCATCGACCTGAAGACCGGTGACGATCTGACCCGGCAATACCTGCTTCAGATCGTTGCCGAACATGAATCCAAGGGCGAAAGCGTCCTGCCCGTGAATGTTCTGACCGACCTCGTCCGCAGCTACGCCACCGGCATGCAGGCGGTGATGCCGCAGTTCCTGGCCTCCTCCTTCGAGATGCTGCGCGACAGCCAGGCCAAGATGATGGAAAACCTGTCGGCCTTCCCGAACCCGATGGCCGCGATGCCGGGCTACGACGCGCTGCGCAAGCAGCAGGAAGCCTTCCTGAAGACCATGATGGGCGGGATGCCCGGCTGGGGCGGCTCCGGTCCCGCCAGGGAGGAAGAGGCCCCGGACGCCTCGGACGACATCACCGAGATCAAGCGGCAACTGGCCGAGTTGCAGAAGAAACTGTCCAAGCTCTGACCCATGGCCGAGACGGAAGGCCGCGTCAGTCTCTGGGGGATCGAGGTCTTTGTGGCCGCGGCCGAGGAAGGCTCGATCTCGGCCGCCGCGCGGCGCCTTGGCGTCTCGCCCTCTGCGGTCAGCCAGCAACTGACCGCGCTTGAGACCTCGCTTGGGGCTTCGCTGCTCGACCGTGCCAGCCGACCCGTGCAGGTGACGCCGGCCGGCGCGATGTTCCGCCGCCACGCGCATGTGATCCTGAACGCCGCCTCCGAGGCGCGCGCCGAACTGGCGATGGCCGATCTGTCCGGCATGACCACCCTGCGCCTGGGCGTGATCGAGGACTTCGACAGCGACGTCACGCCCCGGCTCCTGTCCACGCTGGCGCGCGACCTGAAGGGCTGCCGGTTCCTGCTGGAAACCGGCGCCAGTCACCGGCTGGTGGACCAGCTGGAGGCCCGGGCGCTGGATATCGTCATCGCCGCCGACAGCGCCGACCAGGCCCCCGAGGACTGGCGCGAGGTGCACAGCATCCTTTCCGAACCCTTCGTGGCCGTCGCCCCGCCCGGCGCATCGATCGAGGACCTGCCGCTGATCCTCTACACCGCGCGGCACCTGATGGGCCGCCAGATCGCCGCCCATCTGGCCCGTCACGGGGTGAAACCGGCGCACCGCTTCGAACTGGACAGCTATGCCGCGATCCTGGCCATGGTTGCCGGCGGCGAAGGCTGGACCATCCTGACGCCCCTCGCGCTTCACCAGGCACGCGCCTTCCGTGCCCAGGTCGAGGTCCGCCCGCTGCGCCTGCCGGCGCTGTCCCGCACCCTGTCGCTCTCGGCCCGTGCCGGCATCCTGCACGAGGTTCCCGGCCAGATCGCCCAGCGCCTGAAACAGCTCATCGCCGAGGAGGTTGTCGCCCCCGCGCTGGCCGCCAACCCCTGGCTTGCGCCGGCGCTGCGCGTGCTCTGAGGCACCGCTCTTCACGCACTTCGTTTCGTTCATCGCCGGACCTGTCCACAGCGACGAGCGCCGCGCGGTGTCCGGACGCCCCTCACCCTCGGCCGATCAGCCCCTGATCTCTGCCGCGGCCTCGACGAGCGCCCGCGCGATGAAGTCAAGCTCGGCCTCCGTCAGCCGCACCGGCAGCCGCACGTCGCAGGCCCGCATCAGCATGGCGCGCGTCTGCGGCAGCTCCGGCACCTCGCCCAGAAACTGCCAGTTCCAGAAGGCCCGCGCATTGCCCTCGCTCAGCCCGAAGACCTGGACCGAGACCCCCCGCGCCTTCGCCGCCGTCTGGAAATCCTGCGCCTCACGGTCGGACCAGCCGCCTACCAGGTTGAACTGGATCGAATCCGGCGCCCGCTCTTCGGGGCCCAGGGCATCGGGCACCGCCAGATGCGGCGACAGGTTCAGCTGACCGGCCACCCGGTCGTGCCCGGCCCGACCCTTCGCCACCCGCTCGGCCACCAGCGGCAGTTGCGGCCGGATCACGGCGGCCGACAGGTTCTGCATGCGCAGATTGTAAAGCGGCAGCTTGTTCTGCCAGTGCGCGCAGGAATTGGTCAGGCCCGGATGCTTCTTCCAGTTGGTCTCGTAGGCGCCCGACATGATGATCGCACGTGCGGCAATCTCGGGATCGTCGGTGATCATGATCCCGCCTTCGCCCGCATTCACCAGCTTGTAGGACTGAAAGCTGAAACAGCCGACCTTGCCGATCGTCCCGATGTTGCGCCCGCCCCAGACCGTGCCCAGAGAATGCGCCGCGTCCTCGATCACCGGCACCCCTGCCGCGTCGCACAGCGCCATGATCGCATCCATGTCGCTGGTATGCCCCCGCATGTGCGAAATCATCACCGCCTGCGCCTGAGGCAGCTTGGCGGCGAAATCCGCCATGTCCACCCGGTAGTTCTCGCCCACCTCGACCAGCACCGGCACGCAGTCCGCATGCACCACGCTGGACGGCACGGCGGCAAAGGTGAAGGCCGGGATCAGCACCCTGGCGCCCCTCGGCAGGTCCAGCGCCTTCAGCGACAGGAACAGCGCCGCCGAGCAGGAGGACACCGCCAGCGCATAGCGCGCGCCCAGAAGGCCTGCGAACTCGGCCTCCAGCAGCGCGACCGGCGCATCCGAGGGCGCCGTGTAGCGGAACAGATCGCCCGAAATCAGCAGCCGGTCGATCTCGGCCCGCGCGGCCTCCGGTATCGGTTCGGCGTCATAGACGTTCGGAGCCAGGGTCTGACCATCGGGGGCCATCATGCACCTTTTCTTAATCTAGCCTTAAGGAAAGGTGTAAACTCCCGTCCCGTGACACGCCAGTGACAAAATTCCCGCCTCGCGCCTTTCCGCCTAGATTTTCGTTCCGGCGCGGGCCTGGACCATATGCATAGCGTTCTCGATCTCGTGCCAGGCGGTGCGGGCCATGGATCGGAAGACCAGGATTTCAAAGCCGTAGTCGCCCGTCCGCAGGATCACGGCATTCATGTGGTTCACCTGCGTTCGCAGCGCCGTGCCCACCGGACAGGCCGCCAGCCGCAGGTCCACCGGCACCAGCCGCGCCAGCACCTCGACCGCCGCGACACCCGACAGGGCCAGCACCGCCCAGCCGTCAGACTGGTCGGTCAGCGCCGCCCCCTCGATCGCGGGCGGTGCCACACCGATCAGGAAGGCCTGCTCTCGCCCGGTCCAGACGATCCGCGCCCCCTTCTTCTCGATAAAGCTGTTCGGGCCGGGCATGGCCAGCCCCAGCGTCCGCAAGCCCTTCGCCGCGGTTTTCGTTCCGCCGGGATACAGCGCGATGCTGGTGATCGGGCCGGGATCGACCTCGGCAAGCGTCACGCCGCCAAGGGCAAGGCTGCGCCCCTCCAGGGCGGATTTGGCGATCAGGTCAGGCACGCAGCTTCTCTCCCTCCGGGTCGTGGAACACGGGATCGCAGACCTCGCAGATCACGTCGAGCCCGCGCAGATGATCAACCAGCCGGATCTTCTCGCCATGCCGTGCGCGCCCGTCCTTCAGGAAGGCCAGCCCCAGCCAGGCCCCGACCGTGGGCGACCAGCAGACGCTTGTCACATAGCCCTGGTCCGTCTCGCGGTGCACCTCGGTCCCCGGCACGAACAGATGCGCCCCCGCGCTGATCGGCGCATGGGTCTTCAGGCCCACCAGCTGTTCGCGTTCCGGCCCCCACATCCCCGGCCGCGTCGCCGCCGCCTTGCCGATGCAGTCCTTCTTCGCGCTGACCATCTTCTCCATCCCGATGTCATGCGCCGTGACCCGGCCATGAATCTCGGCATGGGTGATGAAGCCCTTCTCGATCCGCAGGACGTTCAGCGCCTCCATGCCGTAGGGCCCGCCGCCCATCGTTTCGGCCCGTGCGACCAGATCGCGGAACAGCGCCTCGCCATAGCGGGTGGGCACCGCGATCTCATAGCCCTCCTCGCCGCTGAACGAGATGCGGAACAGCCGCCCGTCCACGCCGCCGATCCGCACAGGGGCCACCCCCATGAAGGGCAGCTCGACCGGGGTTTCCAGAAAGGACAGCACCAGTTCCCGCGCCTTCGGCCCCGCCACCGCGAACTGCGCCCAAGCTTCGGTGACGCTGATGAACCGCACCTGCCAGTCGGCGCAGAAGGCCTGATGCACGAAGTCCAGATGCCGCATCACCAGCCCCGCCGCGGCGGTGGTGGTGGTCATCAGGTAATGGTTTTCCCCCAGCCGCGCCGAGGTGCCGTCATCCAGCACATGCCCATCCTCGCGCAGCATCAGCCCATAGCGCACGCGCCCCACCGGCAGAGTGCTGAAGGTGTTGGTATAGACGAAGTCCAGGAACCGCCCCGCATCCCTGCCCTGAATGTCGATCTTCCCCAGGGTCGAGACATCGGCGATCCCGACCGTCTCGCGCACCATCCTGACCTCCCGGTCGCAAGCCTCGCGCCAGGTCGTCTCGCCGGGCTTCGGGAAGTAGCTGGGCCGATACCACAGCCCCGCCTCGATCATCGGCGCGCCCCGGTCGCGGCTGGCCTGATCGCTGGTGAGGAACCTTTGCGGCGCGAACCCTTCGGCCCGGCCCCCCGCCCCCATCGCGGCAATCGACACAGGCACATAAGGCGGCCGGAAGGTCGTGGTCCCTGTTTCCGGGATACCGCGCCCCGTCGCATCCGCCAAGACCGCCAGCGCCGCGACGTTGGAGTTCTTCCCCTGATCCGGCGCCATGCCTTGCGTGGTGTAGCGCTTCATGTGCTCGACCGACCGGAAGCCCTCCTGCGCGGCCAGCTTCACGTCCTTCGTCGTCACGTCATTGGCGAAATCCAGCCAGGCGCGCCCCGTCCCCTCGACCGCCCATAGGGCCTTGATCCGGTAAGGCATGTCCTCCGCCTCCGGCACCGCGACGGAAACCTTCCGCCCCAGCGCCTCGACCGCCTTCAACGCCGCCGCATGGCCGGTGACCAAAGCGCCGTGCGTCGAGAACGACCCGTTCGCCGCCCCCACCGCAACCAGACCCGGCACCGCGCCCTCCATCGGGACGAAGGCCGCCAGCTCCTCGCTCCACCGGGGCCGCCCGTTCATGTGGCAGGTCAGATGCAGCGTCGGGTTCCAGCCGCCCGACATCGCCAGACAGTCGGTCTCGATCTCGATGATCTCCGACCCCTTCCGCACCTGTATCCCAGACAGCCCCAGCCGACCCCGACTGCCCACAACCTCTGCCCCCACATGCACCGGGCAATCCTCGACCGACGAGGCATCGGGCCGCGGATCGACGATCGCCGCCACCGTCACCCCCGCCGCCATCAGGTCGCGCGCCACGCCCCGCGCCTGATCGGTGTTGGCGAACAGGGTCACGCGCCTGCCCGGCACCACGCCATAGCGGTTGAGGTAGGTCCGCACCGCCGAGGCCATCATGATCCCCGGCCGGTCGTTGTTTTCAAACGCCACCGGCCGCTCCAGCGCGCCACTGGCCAGCACCGCATGTTTCGCCACGATCCGCCAGAAACATTCCCTTGGCAGGTTCGGGCGGGCGGGCTTGTGCAGCCCCACCCGCTCCAGCGCGCCATAGGTGCCATGGTCATAGGCGCCCGTCACCGTCGTCCGCACCATGATCCGCACGTTCGGCAGCGCCTCCAGCTCCGCCACCACCTGCGCCACCCAGTCCCCCGCAGGCAGCCCGCCGATGGTCCCGCCGTCCGACAGAAGCCGCCCGCCCAGGGCATGGCTCTCCTCGCACAGGATCACATCCGCGCCCGCCCGCCCCGCCGTCAGCGCGGCCATCAGGCCCGCAGGCCCCGAGCCGATCACCAGCACGTCGCAGAAGGCAAAGGCCTTCTCATAAACCCCCTCGTCATGGCGGCCCGACAGGCTCCCCAGCCCCGCCGCCCGGCGGATCAGCGGCTCGTAAAGCCCCTCCCAGAAGGCGCGCGGCCACATGAAGGTCTTGTAATAGAACCCGGCCGACAGGAAAGGCGAAAGGTAATCGTTCACCGCCAGAAGGTCGAAGCGCAACGACCCCAGCCGGTTCTGCGACTGTGCCACCAGCCCTTCGAACACCTCCTGCACCGTCGCGCGCACGTTCGGCGTCTGATTCGACGGCCCCACGACCTCGACCAGCGCATTCGGCTCCTCCGACCCCGCCGTCAGCACGCCCCGAGGCCGGTGATACTTGAACGACCGCCCCACCAGCCGCACATCGTTCGCCAGCAGGGCCGAGGCCAGCGTGTCCCCCTTGTAGCCCGCATAATCCCTGCCATCGAAGCAGAAGCGGACCGGCTTCGTCCGGTCGATCAGCCCCTTGCCGTCAACCCTCATTTCGCCCTCTCCGCCACCAGCTCGACGCCGGAAATCTCATGCGTCACCGTGTTCCGCGTGACCACCAGCCACTGCGCACAGCCCGCCTCGTGATACCAGAGGTCCCGCACCACCCCCGCCACATTGTCCCGCAGGTGCAGATAGCTGTCCCACTCGGACAAGGGAGCACCCTCCGAGGGCCGGTGCAGATAATCCTCCGCACCGTAATAGTAGAACTCCCGCCGGTCCCGCTCACCGCACAAGGGACATGTCAGCCGCATGATCCGGCCCCCGCTTTCATCTGTCCGAAAATATCCCCGCCGGAGGCATCCGACAGCGCGCCCGGGCGCAGCGCCACAACTGGCGCACGCCGCAGATGCCAGGCGCCTCCCCTCCCCCGCGTGGGGAGGGGATGGGGGTGGGGGGCTGTCGTCAGATCACCCATCGCGCCCCTCAATGCAGATTGTGCTGCGACCCGGTGCCTTCTTCGTCCAGAAGATGCCCCGTCGCAAAGCGGTCCAGCCGGAACTTCCGTGCCACCTCGTGCGGCTCTCCGGTCGCCATCAGATGCGCCATGCACCAGCCCGAGGCCGGCACCGCCTTGAACCCGCCGTAGTTCCACCCGCAGTCAATGAAGAGCCCCTCGACATGCGTCCTGTCGATGATGGGCGACCCGTCCGGCGTCATGTCCATGATCCCGCCCCAGGACCGCAGCACCTTCGCCCGCCCGATCATCGGCATCAGGGTCATGCCCGCTTCCATCACATGCTCCACCATCGGCAGGTTCCCCCGCGCGGCGTAGCTGGCATAGAAATCCAGGTCCCCCCCGAACACGAGCCCCCCCTTGTCCGACTGGCTGATGTAGAAATGCCCCATGCCGAAACTGACCACATGGTTGATGACCGGCTTCAGCCCCTCGGTCACGAATGCCTGCAACACATGGCTTTCGATCGGCAAGCGCATCCCCGCCATCGCCGCGACCTGGCTCGACCGCCCCGCCACCACGATCCCGACGCGTCGAGCCCGGATCGCGCCGCGAGTCGTCTGGACGCCCCGGACCACCCCGCCCTCGATGTCGATCCCCGTCACCTCGCAGTTCTGGATCAGGTCCACTCCGCGCCGGTCCGCCCCCCGCGCATAGCCCCAGGCCACCGCGTCATGCCGCGCCGTCCCGCCGCGCGGATGCAGAAGCCCGCCATAGATCGGGAACCGCGTGTTGTCGAAGTCGAGATAGGGCAGATGCTCACGCACGCCTTCCCGGTCCAGCAGGATCGCGTCATCCCCCTGATTGATCATCGCATTCCCGCGCCGCACGAAGGCATCGCGCTGCCCGTCCGAATGGAACAGGTTGATAAGCCCGCGCTGCGAATGCATCACGTTGTAGTTCAGCTCCGCCTCCAGCCCCTCCCACAGCTTCAGACTGTGCGAGTAGAACTCGGAGTTCCCCGGCAGGAAGTAGTTGGCCCGCACGATGGTCGTGTTCCGCCCGATGTTGCCGGACCCGAGATAGCCCTTCTCCAGCACCGCGACATTGGTGATCCCGTGGTTCTTCGCCAGGTAATAGGCCGTCGCCAGCCCATGCCCGCCGCCCCCGATGATGACGACATCATACTCCGCCTTCGGCGCCGGATCGCGCCAGGCGGGGGTCCAGCCCCTGTTGCCGAACAGCCCCTCGGTGATGACCTTCAGGCCGGAATAGCGCATGGGTTAAGCCTCCTGTCCCGCGCATCAAACCGGGACAGGTCAGGTTATTCAAGAGACGGCGCGCAATTCCTGCTCTGCCTGCGACAATGGGTGTCGCAAGCGGCGCAGGCCGGTCACAACCCCTTCGACCGATAGGTCGCCGCCACCCGTCCGATGGACACGATATAGGCCGCCACCCGCAGGTCCTCGACATCCTGACGGCTGTGCCAGACCTCGCGCATCGCCTGGTAGGCCGTGCGCATCGTGTCGTCCAACCCCGACCGCACCAGCGCCAGCTCGTCCGATCCGGTGAGGAACTTCTCCTTGAAATCCGCCGCCAGCGTCCAGCCCAGACCCTTGTCGGCGCTCAGCCGCTCCAGCTCCTCGACCAGAAGACGGCTCCGCGCCTCCTCGGCCCGGCGCTGCATCCGGCCGAAGCGGATATGGGACAGGTTCTTGACCCATTCGAAGTAGGAAACCGTCACCCCCCCGGCATTGGCATACATGTCCGGGATGATGACGCAGCCCTTGCGGCGCAGGATCTCGTCCGCGCCAAAGGTGATCGGGCCGTTCGCCGCCTCGATGATGAGGGGCGCCTTGATCCGTTCGGCGTTCGACAGGTTGATGACCCCCTCCATCGCCGCCGGGATCAGGATGTCGCAAGGCTCCTCCAGCACCGCGGCGCCGTCGGGCACATGGGTCGCGTTGGGATAGCCCGCCAGCAGCCCGCCATTGCGGTTCATCCACTGGCGGATGTCCTCGATGTTCAGGCCCTTGTCGTCCAGAAGCGCCCCGTCGCGCTCGATCACCGCGATGACCCTGGCGCCGTCCTCCTCGGACAGGAACTTGGCCGCATGATAGCCCACGTTGCCAAGGCCCTGCACGATCACCCGCTTGCCCTCGATGCCGCCGGTCAGCCCGGCCTTGGCGATATCCTCCTTGTGCCGGAAGAACTCGCGCAGGGCATACTGAACCCCCCGCCCCGTCGCCTCGACCCGGCCCTGTATCCCCCCGGCATGCGGAGGTTTCCCCGTCACGCAGGCCTTGGCGTTGATGTCCGTGGTGTTCATCCGCGCATACTGGTCCGCGATCCATGCCATCTCGCGTTCGCCCGTGCCCATGTCGGGGGCGGGCACGTTCTGCGCGGGATGGATCAGGTCGCGCTTGATCAGCTCATAGGCAAAGCGGCGGGTGATCTGCTCCAGTTCGTGTTCGTCCCATTGGCGCGGATCGATGCACAATCCGCCCTTGGACCCGCCGAACGGGGTTTCCACCAGCGCGCATTTGTAGGTCATCAGCGCGGCCAGCGCCTCGACCTCGTCCTGATGCACCGACAGCGCATAGCGGATGCCGCCCTTCACCGGCTCCATGTGTTCGGAATGGACGGACCGATAGCCGGTGAAGGTCTCGATCTTGCCGCGCAGGCGCACCCCGAAGCGGACGGTGTAGGTCGAGTTGCAGACCCGGATCTTCTGCTCCAGCCCCGGGCTCAGGTCCATCAGCCTTGCCGCCCGGTTGAACATCAGATCCACGGATTCGCGGAAACTCGGCTCTTTTGTCTGCTGCATTCTGCCCCTCCCCAGACAGGCCGCGCGCACGGCGCAGGCCCGGCGAACCTACGCCCTGACGGCAGAGGTGGAAACCCCTTGGGCAAGGATCCGCCCATGGCCGGCCCCTGGCCGGTCCCGGCGGGTTCCGGCCGAGCTGCCCGCGAATCGGGCAGTCTGCAAACGCTTACGAAAGGGTAAACGGCCGGCAAAATTTCCACGCTGCCGCGCCAACTGCGGCCAGGCGCCGGGATTGTTTCCGGAATCTGGCGAACAAACCCCGGACTCTCCGGATTTGCCTTACTTCTGCCCGAAGTTGTGCCTAACTCGACGCCTGGGGTCCCGTCTGTTCCGGCGGGCAGATGTTGGTATGGATCGCGACATGTTTGACACAGCTGCCAAGCTTCCGATTTTCACACACTTCCGTCGCAAGGCATCGGAGTTCCGGTCCGACGAACGCGGCGCGATCGCCATCTTCGTGCTGATGATCTTCGTGATGATGCTGCTGGTCGGCGGCATCGCGGTCGATGTGATGCGCGCCGAGATGCGGCGTGTGACCTACCAGCAGACCTTCGACCGCGCCGTGCTTGCGGCGGCGAACATCTCGCTGCCGCCGGGCCAGAGCCCGGTCAGCGTCGGCCAGAGCTGGTACAATGTCGCCGGCCTCGGCGACGAGTTCACCGTCGATTACGGGACGCCGACCTTCACCGGCGTGGCGACAGCCAGTTCGCGCGAGGCGCGCGCCACCGGGACGGTCCGGTCCTACAACCATTTCATGCACATGCTGGACATCCCCTATTTCAACATGCCGGTCCGGTCGGCCGCGCAGCAGGGCGTGTCGAAGATCGAGGTCATCCTGGCGCTCGACATCACCGGCTCGATGGCGGAATCCTCGGGGAACACGACGAAGATCGCGGCGCTGCGCACGGCCGCAGCCAACTTCGTCGACATCATGAAGTTCAGCCGCGACGCGCAAGGCAACTACACGATCCCGAAGGATCCGAACAACCTGATCTCGATCGGGATGGTGCCCTATGCCTCGAACGTGAACATCCCCGTGGACCTGCGCAACCAGTTCACGGTGTCGCACCTGTCCTCGTGGGACGGGGTCGCCAACCAGGGCGTGCCCAATCACAACTGCTTCGAGATCAATCCCGCCACCTACAACCAGACCGCGCTGTCGCGGACAACGCCGATCCCGATGGCCGCCGTCGCCATCACCGCGGCCAGCGCACCCAGCGTCGGCACAATCACCCTTCCGGGGGCCAACAACACCAACGGCGCCAATGGCGGCGTGGTCAACCTCGGTCCGACCAACCCGACCGCCCCGACGCCGATCAACTACAGTTCCAGCGGGCTTATGTGCAACAACGGCGACAACCCCAAAACGCCAGCGAACGAAGCGCTGTCGAACCTGGTGGTGCTGCCGACGACGAACACCGCCCCGCTCAAGGCGCAGATCAGCGCCCTGAACCCGAAGGGCAACACCTCGATCGCGGTGGGCATGCGCTGGGCGACGGCCCTGATCGACGAATCGGCGCGGCCGATCTACAGCGCACTGCGCGGCAACGAGCCGGCGATGGCAGGTCGGCCGGCAAACAACAACGACAACGACACCCGCAAGATCATCGTGCTGATGACCGACGGCAACCACGTCGCCAGCCGTCACATCAAGGACGACTACAAGACAGGCGCCTCGCCGATCTGGCGCGGGACTGACGGGAACATGGCGATCGAGTTCAACGACAGCGGCGTCGGCATCAACGGCGGCACCCGTCCCGGCATCGCCCCCACGGCGACCCCGGCCAATTCCTGCTCGGGCTGGTCGCTGGCAAACACTGTCGTGAACGGCAAGGTCGTCAAGCGCAACTTCTTCGTGCCGCATCTGAAGGCCGCCTCGGTGCGTCGCCGGGTCAACGCATCCGAGACCGAAGGCAACGGCACCGGCACGCTGGTGACGGGCGGCTGCGATCCGCGCGCCTGGATCGCCCCGACCAACGGGGTTCCGGTATGGCCCGGCAGCGGCGTCGTGCGCCGCCTCGACTGGTCGGAAGTCTGGCGCTATGCCACCGTGGACTGGGTGATCGAGCAGCTCTACATGCGCTCGAACGTCTCCAGCGCGACCAGCTACACCACCGTGTACAATACCTTCGTCGCCAACTACCTGGTCAATGCGGCCAACATGGACAACCTGCTGAACATCAACTGCACCGCGGCAAAGAATGCCGGGATCGAGGTGTTCGGCATCGTGTTCGGCGATGATGTCTCGCTCGGGCCGATCCAGAACTGCTCTTCGCCGGGCACGGGCTACTTCTATCATGTGCTGAACCCTGCCGACCTCAACGCCGCCTTCGAACAGATCGCGGTGCTGATCTCGGAACTGAGGCTGACGCAATGACAGCTTTTCGTCGCTTCCTGAACGACGACTCCGGAACAGCGACGATCGAGTTCCTGTTCGTGTTCCCGGTCGTGTTCCTGATCTTCACCGCGTCGTTCGAAAGCAGCATGTACATGGCCCGCTACATCATGCTCGAGCGGGGCGTGGACGAGGTGATCCGTCAGGTCCGGCTCGGCAATGCGCGCAACCTGACGCATCAGCTGCTGAAGCAGCGGATCTGCGAAAGCGGGCTGATGGTCGGCTCGAAGGCCGACTGCATGAACCGGATGCGGATCTGGATGCAGCCGGTCAACACCGGCAATTTCGTGATGGCGGCACCGCCGGTCACCTGCGTCGATCAGGCCAGCCAGGTGAACACCGGCGAACCGCCGGCCAACGAATTCGCCTATGGCAACGACAATGACATCATGCTGCTCCGGATCTGCCTGAAGGAATGGCCGATGTTCCCGACCTCGGGTATCAGCGTGAAGATGCCGACCCAACCGGACGGATCGGTGGCAATGATCGTGACCTCCGTCTTCGTGAACGAGCCCGGGTGAGAGACCGACATGTGCAAGATCACGCGCCGTTTCCGGTCCTTTCTGCGCGACGAGGATGGTCTGATCCTCGCCGAAGGTCTCATCATGATACCGCTCATGATCTGGGCGCTGGTGGCGATGTTCATCTACTGGGACGTGTTCCGCACCATCAACGTCACCCAGAAGGCCGCCTATGGCGTGGCCGATCTGCTGTCGCGTCAGCGCAACGACATCCCGCTGACCTTCGCCAACGGCCTTCAGAACGTGATGAACTTCCTCACCCCGGGCGGCCATCCGGTCAAGATGCGCATCACCAGCCTGGAATGCATCTCACCCTCGGGTCAGGGCTGCACCGCGACTGCCGGCACCTACCGGCTGCTGTTCTCCTTCTCGCCCGGCAACAGGGTTCCGGCGCTGACCGAGCCGGCCATCCAGCAGTGGAAGGCCGTCCGCATCCCGATCCTGAACCATCTGGAAAGCGTCTTCGTTGTCGAGACCTCGGTAGAATTCAAGTCGCAGATGAAGACCGTGCTCGCCGGCCTCCTCGTCGGGGTCGAGGACGCCGAGTTCGGCCAGTTCATCGTGACCAAGCCGCGCCACCGTCGGCTGTGTCTCCAGGGCACCACGACCTGCAACTGACCCGGGAGCGGGGTCCGCAACTACGGCTTTCCACCGAAGGAATCCCCGGCTAACCTTGCCGGGGCTTTCACCGGGGTCATCATGCGCTCGCCTGTCCTTTGCCTTGCCGCGCTTGGCGCCTTCGCGGCCTGCACCCTCGTCGGCTGCGCCCCATTCCCCGAGCTTGACGCGCTGGCCCCCAGCGCAGAGCCGCCGCCGCAGCTGATGCCGATCGACGCGCTGCTTGACCAGGCCGGGCCGCCCGCGGCCGATCCCGGCCCGGCGCTTGCGGCCCGTGCCGCGCGGCTCAAGGCCCGCGCCCAGGCGATCCGGGCGGCCCCACCCGCCAGCTGACAGCGTTGCGCCCCGCCCGGCTTCCGGCTAACAGACGACAGCGCCAACTGCCGAAGGTTTCCCGATGTCCGCCGCCCCCCTGCGTCTTGGCCTTGCCGGTCTTGGAACCGTCGGCATCGGCGTGGTGAAGATCGTCCAGGCCCATGCCGACCTCATCGCCGCCCGCGCCGGTCGGCCGGTGACGATCGCCGCCGTCTCGGCCCGCGACCGCACGAAGAACCGCGATGCCGATCTGTCCGGTTATGCCTGGGAGACCGACCCCGTGGCGCTTGCCCGCCGCCCTGACATCGACGTCTTCGTCGAGGTGATGGGCGGCCATGAAGGCGCCGCGAAGTCCGCGACCGAGGCCGCGCTTGCCGCAGGCAAGCACGTCGTCACCGCCAACAAGGCGCTGCTTGCCCATCACGGCCAGGCGCTGGCCGAACAGGCCGAGGCCGCGAACCTCGCCCTGCGCTTCGAGGCCGCCGTCGCCGGGGGCATCCCCGTCATCAAGGCCCTGACCGAAGGTCTTGCCGGCAACCGCATCAAGCGGGTGATGGGCGTGATGAACGGCTCGTGCAACTACATCCTCACCCGGATGCAGGCCGAGAACCTGCCCTACGAGACGGTGTTCGAGGAAGCCCGCCAACTTGGCTACCTTGAAGCCGACCCCAACCTCGACGTCGGCGGCATCGACGCGGGTCATAAGCTTTCGCTGCTGGCCTCCATCGCCTTCGGCACCCGCGTCGCCTTCGATGCCGTGGAACTGGAAGGCATCGGCAATGTCTCGATCGACGACATCCGCCTGGCTCAGGACATGGGCTATCGGATCAAGCTTCTGGGCGTCGCGCAGATGACCGGCCGGGGCCTCGAACAGCGGATGACCCCCTGCCTGGTTCCGGCCGACAGTCCGCTCGGGCAGTTGCAGGGCGGGACCAACATGGTCGTCCTCGAAGGCGACTCGGTCGGCCAGATCGTCCTGCGCGGCCCCGGTGCGGGCATGGGCCCCACCGCCAGCGCCGTCATGGCCGACGTCATCGACATCGCCCGGGGTTGCCGCCTGCCCACCTTCGGCATCCCGGCCAGCCAGCTTGCCGCCGCCCAACCCGCCCGCGCCGCGACCCCTGCGCCCTATTACCTGCGCATGACGCTCCTCGACAAGCCCGGCGCGCTGGCCAGGATCGCCACCTGCCTGGGCGATGCCGGCGTCTCGATCGACCAGATGCGCCAGTACGGCCACCAGGGCGCAAATGCCCCCGTCCTGATCGTCACCCACAAGGCCGCCCCCGACGATGTGGCCCACGCGATGACCCGCTTTGCCGCGACCGGGGTCCTCGTCGGCGAACCCGTCGCGATCCGCATCGAGGAAGTCTGATACCGTTAGCGCCACCACGCTTGCCGCGCCGCAAGCCCCCGGCTACACGGGAAAAAACCGCGCGGGGGACCAGATGTCCGAGAAATTGCAGTTCCAGGATCGGCTCCTGTCGCTCGGCCTCGGCCGCGTGTCGGAAGCCGCCGCCCTCGCCTCGGCCCGCTTCATCGGCCGCGGCGACGAAAAGGCCGCCGACCAGGCCGCCGTCAACGCGATGCGCGACCAGCTGAACCTGCTGGACATCAAGGGCGTCGTTGTCATCGGCGAAGGCGAACGCGACGAGGCCCCGATGCTCTATATCGGCGAAGAGGTCGGCACCGGCCAGGGGCCGGAGGTGGACATCGCGCTTGATCCGCTGGAAGGCACCACGCTGACCGCCAAGGACATGCCGAACGCGCTGACCGTCATCGCCATGGCCCCGCGCGGCACGCTCCTGCACGCCCCCGATGTCTACATGGACAAGCTCGCCATCGGCCCCGGCCTGAAGCCCGGCACGGTCACGCTCGCGCAAAGCCCGTCCGAGCGCGTCTCGGCGCTGGCCGCCGCAAAGGGGTGTTCCACCGAGGACATCACCGTCTGCATCCTCGACCGCCCCCGGCACGAGGATCTGATCGCCGAGGTCCGCTCCACCGGCGCCGCGATCCGGCTCATCACCGACGGCGATGTCGCGGGCGTGATGCATTGCGCCGAGCCCGACATCACCGGCATCGACATGTACATGGGCTCGGGCGGCGCACCGGAAGGCGTGCTCGCCGCCGCGGCGCTGAAATGCATGGGCGGCCAGTTCTACGGCAAGCTTCTGTTCCGCAACGAGGATGAACGCGCCCGCGCGCGGAAGGCCGGGATCACCAACTTCGATCGCGTCTACACCCGCGACGACCTGGTGCGCGCCGACGTGATCTTTGCCGCGACCGGGGTGACGAACGGCTCGCTTCTCGCCGGCATCAAGCGCGATCCCGGCTGGGTGACGCTGGAGACGATCCTGATGCGCTCCAAATCCGGCTCGATCCGCCGGATGACCTACAAGACGCCGGTGAAGTGACCGCGCCAGACGGGGCACCCGCTCACCCTGCGCCTCCCCTCCCCCTCCGTGCAAAGGGGATGGGGGTGGGGGCGGGCGGCCAGATCCTTAACGGCAAGTGAAGGCCCACGCCCAACCCCTTGATTCCAAACACCCGGAAACACGCGCCGCGCGCGGCACCCCGCTCCCCCCTTGCCAGCCCGCCCCCTTTGCGGCACCCCTGTCCGCATGACCGCCTTCCTCTCCGTCAAGACCTCCCTCACCGGCCGCCGCTGGATCGGCCCCGACCCGGTGCAGGACCGGCTGGCCGAGGGGATGGCCCAGCAGACCCGCCTGCCCCTTCCCCTCTGCCGCATCCTTGCCGCCCGCGGCGTGGCGCCCGAGGATGCCGCGGCCTTCCTCGCCCCCGCGCTGCGCGACCTGATGCCCGACCCCCTGACCCTGAAGGACATGGCGACGGCCGCCGACCGCCTGCTCCGGGCCGTGGCCCGCCGGGAAAGGATCGCCATCTTCGCCGACTACGACGTGGACGGCGGCGCCTCTGCCGCCCTCCTCCTCACCTGGCTCCGCCATTTCGGGCTACAAGCCACCCTCTACATCCCCGACCGCATCGACGAAGGCTACGGGCCCAACGTCCCCGCCATGGCCCGGCTTGCCGCTGCCCACGACCTGATCCTCTGCGTCGATTGCGGCACCCTCTCGCACGAACCCGTCGCGGCGGCCAAGGGCGCGGATGTGGTGATCCTCGACCATCACCTCGCGCTGGAAACCCTGCCCGCCGCCCTGGCCATCGTGAACCCCAACCGCCAGGACGAGGACGGCGCGCTTTCTCATCTCTGCGCCGCCGGGGTGGTGTTCCTCCTTCTCGTCGAGGCGAACCGGCGCCTGAAACGGCAGGACCGGCCGACCCCCGATCTGATGGCCCTGCTCGACCTCGTGGCGCTGGCGACCGTCGCCGACGTGGCCCCGCTGACCGGCCTCAACCGCGCCTTCGTCCGGCAGGGGCTGAAGATCATGGCCCGCCGCGAACGCCCCGGACTGCGGGCGCTGGCCGATGTCGCGCGGATGGACCAGCCCCCCACCCCCTATGCCCTGGGCTTCCTGCTTGGCCCCCGGGTCAACGCGGGCGGGCGTATCGGCCAGGCCGACCTTGGCGCGCGGCTGCTGGCTACCGACAACGAGATGGAGGCCTCCGCCCTTGCCGCCCGTCTCGACCAGCTGAACACCGACCGGCGCGAGATCACCGAGGCCGTCCGCGCCGAGGCCATGGCCCAGGCCGAGGCGCGCGGCCTGGACGCCCCCCTGGTCTGGGCGGCGGCCGAGGGCTGGCACCCCGGTGTCGTCGGCATCGTGGCCGCCCGGCTGAAAGAGGCCGCGAACCGCCCCGCCGTGGTGATCGGCTTCGAGGGCGACGAGGGGAAAGGCTCGGCCCGCTCGGTCCCCGGCGTCGATCTGGGGGCCGCGATCCAGCGGCTGGCGGCGGAAGGGATGATCGTCAAGGGCGGCGGGCACAAGATGGCCGCGGGCCTGTCGCTGACCCGGGCGCAGCTTGCGCCGGCCATGGCCCGGCTGTCCGACCTTCTGGCCCGGCAGGGCGCCGGTGCCGGCGGCCCGCGCGACCTGCGGATCGACAGTCTGTTGACGACCGGCGCCGCCACCGTCGCGCTGGTGGAAGAGATCGAGAACGCCGGCCCCTTCGGCGCCGCAGCCCCGGCTCCGCGCTTTGCCTTTGCCGATGTGCAGGTCAGCGCCCGCCGGATCGGCGACAGCCATCTGAAGCTGACGGTCAGCGACGGCAGCGGCGCGGGGCTGGACGCCATGGCCTTCGGCGCCTTCGACGGCCCGCTCGGCCCGGCCCTGGAAAACCCCGGCCACCGGCGCTTTCACCTGGCCGGCAAGCTGGAACTGAACCACTGGAACGGCCGCACCCGCGTCCAGCTGCGGCTCGACGACGCGGCGCCGGCCTGAGGCGGAACCCCCGCAAGATTCCGCTTGCAGAAGCCCCGCGCCCGAATTAGACACCGCCCACCGACAGCGCGGCCCGTTCGTCTATCGGTTAGGACACCAGGTTTTCAACCTGGGAAGAGGGGTTCGACTCCCCTACGGGCTGCCACT
>NZ_JAANHS010000005.1 GCF_011174775.1 Rhodobacter calidifons | reverse complement strand
GGCCTGTGCCTCGGCTTCGGCCTGGGCCTGCGCGGCCGCAGCGGCGGCAGCTTCGGCTTCGGCGGCGGCCTGGGCTTCGGCGGCGGCCTGCGCCTCGGCTTCTGCCTGCGCTGCGGCGGCAGCGGCCTCGGCGGCCATGGCCTCGTCCAGCTTCAGCTTCTCGATGATTGCTTCCAGATCGCAGGGCGCGTCAGCGGTCGGCACACACAGCACGGTGCCGTCATCCGCCGTCACCGAACCGTCCTCGTTCAGCACCTGCGCGAAGGCAGGCAGCGTGCCCATCGGGCTGATCGCAACCGACAGGGCCGTCGACAGGGCCGTGGTGGAAACCAGAAGCTTTCTCATTACCAGTCCTCATTCTAGGGGGCATGGGACAACCGCATCAGGGCGATCCGGTTCCCGGTCTGCCCGGTCATCCTAACAAAGCGATGTTTCGCGTGATATGCGATAACACCGGGATGTCGGGCGATATCCTGCGCGGAGCCCCGCCTATGACCGGATGAGCGCCAGAAGCCGGTCGCGTTCGCCGTGGTCGGAGGGCTCGGAGATCGCGCGCCCCAGCGCTTCGAGCGAAGCGATGGAATGGCCAGCGCGAAAGCTGTCCACATGGGGCAGGATGGCGCGGATGCCTTCGGCCCTGGGCGCAAAGCCCGTCCAGCGCAGCAGCGGGTTCAGCCAGATCAGGCGGCGGCAGGACAGGTGCAGGCGTTCGGTTTCCCTGGCCAGAAGGGTGCTGTCGTCGCGGTCGAGGCCATCGGTGATGAGAAGCACCACCGCCCCCTGCCCCAGCACCCGGCGCGACCAGTCGCGGTTGAAGGCATGCAGGCATTGCCCGATCCGGGTGCCGCCGGACCAGTCCTGCGCCTCGCTTCCGGCGGCCTTCAGCGCCGCATCCACATCCCGGGCGCGCAGGTGGCGGGTGATGTTTGTGAGGCGCGTGCCGAAGGTGAAGGCGTGGACCCGCGCCCAGCCCTGGCCCCTGCGATTGGCCACCGCATGGACAAAGTGCAGGACCATGCGCGAGTAGTCGGCCATCGAGCCCGAGATGTCGCAGAGGACGACGAGATTCGGCCAGCGGGTCACCGGGGCCTTGTGGGCCAGGGTCGCGATCTCTCCTGCGCTGCGCATGGCGCCCCGCAGCGTGCGGCGGGCGTCGATGCGCGAGGTCAGGGTCGAAGGGGCAGAGCGGCGAGTCTTCAGGGGCTGGACGGGAAGCGACAGTCTTGCCAGCATCCGCTTGGCCTCGGCGATTTCGGAGGCCGACATCTGTTCGAAATCGAGCGTCTTCAACCGTTCCTCGGCCGACATGGTGGCGGTGGCGTCGATCTCGATCTGGTCGCCTTCGGGGCTGTCCTGCGGTGGCGGGGGAAGCTTGCCGTCGAGGAGGGCTTCGGCCGCGCGCTTCTCGGCAGCCTGCGCGGCGCGGTCTTCCTGCACGCCGTGGACCTGCGGCAGGAGGAGCGACATCATGTGGTCAAGGTAGCGCGGGTCGCGCCAGAACAGTCGGAAGACCTGGGCGAAGGTCGCGCGTTCCTCGGGCCGGGAGACGAAGATCGCCTGGAGGGTGAAGTAGAAATCCTCGCGCCGGTCGAAGCCTGCGGCGGCCACGGCGCGCGCGGCGTCGAGCGTGCGCCCCGGGCCGACGGGCAGCCCCGCCTTGCGCAGCGCGCGGGCGAAATGGGCGATATTGTGGGCAAGCTTGCCGTCGTCGGGGATGTCGAGGGCGGGATAGGTCGGGGACATGGGCTACCCCCGGGGGGTTTCACACCCCCCGGCCCCCCCGTGGGATATTTCTGGACAGATGAAGGATCATGCAGGGACCAGTTCGCGCTTGACCTCGTCCAGAAGGCGCTTGGCCTCGGAGCCTTGGAGTTTCTGGATGTCGTCCTGGTATTTCAGGATCGCACCGAGCGTGTCGGAGATGACCTCGGGTGACAGGGCGATGACGTCGAGGGCAAGGAGGCATTTCGCCCAGTCGATGGTTTCCGCCACGCCGGGGCGTTTGAAGAGGTCTTCGCGGCGGAGTTTCTGGACGAAGGCGACGATCTCGCGGGAGAGCTGGGCCTGCGCTTCGGGGGCGCGGGAGTGGAGGATGTCGAGCTCGCGGTCGAAGCTGGGGTAATCGACCCAGTGGTAGAGGCAGCGGCGTTTCAGGGCGTCGTGCACCTCGCGGGTGCGGTTCGAGGTGAGGATGACGATCGGTGGTTCGGGGGCGCGGATGGTGCCGAGTTCGGGGATCGTCACCTGGAAATCGGAGAGTGCTTCGAGGAGGAAGGCCTCGAAGGGTTCGTCGGTGCGGTCGATCTCGTCGATGAGAAGGACCGGCGCACCGCCGGGCTGCGGGCGCATCGCTTCGAGAAGCGGGCGGGCGATGAGGTAGTCTTCGGTGAAGAGCTCGGCCTTCAGGTGGTCGCGGTCGGTGGCCTCGGCGGCGCGGATGGCGATCATCTGCGCGGCGAAGTTCCATTCGGCGACGGCAGAGGCGGCATCGAGGCCCTCATAGCATTGCAGGCGGATCAGGCGGCGGCCGAGCGCGGTGGCCAGGGTCTTGGCGATTTCCGTCTTGCCGGTGCCGGCCTCGCCTTCCAGGAACAGCGGGCGGCCGAGTTTGAGCGAGAGGAAGACCACGGTCGCCAGCGCGCGGGAGGCGACATAGCCCTGGCCTGACAGCAGGGATTCGACGGCGTCGATGCTGGTGGGGAGTGCAGTCACGGGGCCTCCGACTTTGGGGCGATGGTGGCGGGCGGGGTTTCGGGGGTCAAGGCGGGATCGGTGGCATCGGACTGCAACCATAGTCGTAGAGAGCGCAGCGGCGCGCGGTCGGGGCGGGTGTCGGGCCAGACGAGGAAGTAGGAGCCGAGCGCAGGCACAGGGGAGCCGAAAATGGGGATCAGGCGGCCCTCGTCCAGTTCGCGCCGGATGAGGAAGGTGGGGATCAGGGCCGCGCCCATGCCGTGGATCGCGCCCTGGGTCAGGGTGGCGAACTGGTCGAACATCATGCCCGCAGGGCGCAGGCCGGGGTGGCCGTGAAACGCCAGCCATCGGCCCCAGTCGCCGGGGCGGCTTTCCAGCTGCAGGAGCGGGTGGTGCAGGATGTCGGTCGCCTTCTCCAGCACGGGGAAGCCAGGGGCGGCGACGGCGATGACCTCTTCGTCCATGAGTTTCAGGTAATGGACGCCGGGCCAGTCCTGCCGACCATAGTGGATGGCGGCGTCGAATGGGGTGGCGGCGAAGTCGAAGGGACGAAGGCGGGTGGAGAGGTTCACCGTCACCTCCGGGTGGCTTTGCGCAAAGCGCGCCAGGCGCGGGGCAAGCCAGTGCATCCCGAAGGCCGGCAGGATGGCGAGGTTCAGGCTTCCGCCCGTGGGGTTGGCGCGCAGCGTGATCGAGGCGGAGGCGAGGAGGTGCAGGGCCTTGCGGACCTCGGCCACATAGTCCTGCCCGGCAGGCGTCAGCCGCAGGCGCTGGCGTTCGCGGATCAGGAGGGGCACGCCGAGTTGGCTCTCCAGGCCTTGCAGGGCACGGCTGATCGCGCCTTGGGTCAGGTTGAGCTCCTTCGCCGCCTCGGAGGCGGTGCCGAGGCGATCGACCGCCTCCAGGGCCATCAGCGCCGGGATCGGGGGCAGGTAGCGACGCGGCAACATTATGAGTTTCCCTCATGAACCCGTGCAAGGAGTTCGATAGCAGTCCCCTGCCCTTTCGTGCAATACTGCACGCAAGCGAATGGAGGTCTGAGATGCTCGACACCCCGAAACTGAAAGCCAAGGATGCCCCCGATCTGGGGCGGTTCGACTGGGAGGACCCGTTCCGGCTGAACGACCAGCTGACCGAGGAAGAGCGGATGCTGCGCGATGCCGCCCGCGCCTATGCGCAGGAGAAGCTGCAACCGCGCGTGGTGGCGGCCTATCGCGAGGAGATGGCCGATCCGTCGATCTTCCGCGAGATGGGCGAAATGGGGCTTCTGGGTGTCACGGTGCCCGAGGAATATGGCGGGCTGGGGGCCACTTACGTCGCCTATGGGCTGGTCGCGCGGGAAGTGGAGCGGGTCGACTCGGGTTACCGCTCGATGATGTCGGTGCAGTCATCGCTGGTGATGTATCCGATCTACGCCTACGGGACGGAGGCGCAGCGGCAGAAATATCTGCCGAAGCTGGCCCGTGGTGAATGGATCGGCTGCTTCGGCCTGACCGAGCCCGATGCGGGGTCGGACCCGGCGGGGATGAAGACGACCGCGAAGAAGACCGCATCGGGCTATGTGCTGAACGGCGCGAAGATGTGGATTTCGAACGCCCCGATTGCCGATGTCTTCGTGGTCTGGGCAAAGTCCGAGGCGCATGGCGGAAAGATCAAGGGGTTTGTCCTTGAGAAGGGGATGAAGGGGCTTTCGGCTCCGAAAGTCGGGGGCAAGCTGTCCCTGCGCGCCTCGATCACCGGCGAGATCGTGATGAAGGACGTGGAAGTGGGCGAGGAGGCGCTGCTCCCGTTCGTGGAAGGCCTGAAGGGGCCGTTCGGCTGCCTGAACCGGGCGCGCTATGGCATCAGCTGGGGGGTCATGGGTGCCGCGGAGTTCTGCCTGCACGCGGCGCGGCAGTACGGCCTGGACCGCAAGCAGTTCGGCAAACCCATCGCGGGGACGCAGCTTTACCAGCTGAAACTGGCCAACATGATGACCGAGATTTCGCTGGGCTTGCAGGCCAGCTTGCGCGTCGGGCGGTTGATGGACGAGGCCAATGCCGCGCCCGAGATGATTTCCATCGTGAAGCGCAACAACTGCGGCAAGGCGCTGGAGGCGGCGCGGATGGCGCGCGACATGCACGGTGGCAATGGCATCCAGGAGGATTTCCAGGTCATGCGCCACATGGTGAACCTGGAGACGGTGAACACCTATGAAGGCACGCATGACATCCATGCGCTGATCCTGGGCCGGGCGATCACGGGCTTGCAGGCTTTCTTCTGATCCGGCCCCCGTGCTAGGCCTTTCGGGCGTGGCGCGGGGTGGAGAGGTCGGATGCCTCCGGCGGGGATATTTGGGGACAGATGAAAGGGCGGGCGGGATGAGGATCACGGCCGTCCTTTGCGTCAGGAACGAGGGCGCGTTCCTGCTGGAATGGCTCGCGCATCACCGGGCCTGCGGGATCACCGATTTCCTGGTCTTTTCGAATGACTGCGACGACGGCACCGATGCGATGCTGGACCGGCTGGAGGCGTTGGGCTGGCTGTCGCACATCCGCAATCCGGGACCGCATCCCGAGGGGCCGCAGTGGTCGGCGCTGAAGCGGGCGGACCGGCATCCGCTGGTGACGGGGGCGGACTGGCTGCTGCCGCTGGACATCGATGAGTTCGTCAACGTCCATGTCGGTGACCGGACGATCCCGGATTTGCTGGCGGCCCTGCCCGAGGCGACGGCGATCACCCTGACCTGGCGGCTGTTCGGCAATGCCGGGGTGGTGCGGTTCGAGGACGCGCCCGTCACCGAGACCTTCACCCGCGCCGCGCCGAAGGTTCTCTACTGGCCCTGGCGGGCATCGCTGTTCAAGACGCTGGTCAGGAACGACGGCAGCTACTGCAAGCTGGGCGTGCATCGGCCGCGCGCGCCGGTCGAGGCGCGGATGGCGGGGCAGCGCTGGTTCGACGGCTCGGGCCGTGCGCTGCCGACCGCCTTTCACCAGCGGCGCATCTTTTCGGACATGGGACAGGACAATCATGCCCTCGTGCAGCTGAACCACTATCCCCTGGGTGCGGTCGAAAGCTTCCTGCTGAAGCGCGACCGTGGCCGCGCGGTTCATGCCGACGCGGGCCTTGACGCGGGCTACTGGATCGAACGGAACTTCGACACCGAGGAGGACCGCACCATTCTGGCGCTGGACAGCCGGGCGCTGCGTGACGACCTGCGCCGCGATCAGGCGCTCGGCGCGATGCACGCCGCCGCCGTGGCATGGCGCCACGCCAGATTTCACGCGCTGATGCGGCATGATACCTGGCGCAGCCTGTATGGCCAGCTTCTGATGGCTGGCCCTGCCCGCGTGCTGACCCGGGAAGAGGCCGAGTCGATCTGGCGGCCTCACATCGGCCGATCCTTGCAGAAAGGGTGAGACGCGCGCGACTTCGGCAACTTTCGGTTGTGCATTGTTTACGTACCCTTGAATAATGGCGTCCCGGTCACAGGGAAACATTCAGATAACACCCGATAGCCTTGTCGCGGCCCGAATCTCTCGCCAAGTTCGAACTCTGTAGTCATTCCGTAACCAAGATAGCCTTGTATGTCCGATCCCTCCGAGCCCCCAGACTGGCAGCGCCCGATGCTGGAAATTGCCGAAGGCGACGGCGATTTCCTGCCTTTGGGCGAGCGGCATTATGCGTTCTTTGCCGAAGAACGGCCCGAGCTTCTGGTGACCTTCGAGGATGCCGCCACCTTGCGCGAACGCGAGGACAAGTTGCCCGAACACTACCCCCTTGCCAAGGCGCGGGGCTGGTCGCTGCTGACCATCCTGGCCGAGGGCGAGACCTGGTGGCGCGATCCGGCGGTGTTTCGCTATTTCGACCAGCTGGCCGATGACGGGTTTCTCGAGGATTTCGACCGCGTGGTCTTTTACGGCGCGGGGCCTGCGGGCTATGCGGCGGCGGCCTATTCGATCACCGCGCCGCAGGCGGAACTGGTGCTGATCGCCCCGCGCGCGACGCTGGACCCGTCGCTTGCGGGCTGGGACGAACGCCACCGGATCGCGCGGCGGATCAACTTTCGCGGCCGCTACGGCTATGCGCCCGACATGACCGAAAGCGCCAGCCGCGTCTGGCTGATCCACGACCCGCTGCACCAGCCCGATGCGATGCATGCCGCCCTGTTCCAGCGGCCCTGGGTCACGCCCTTGCACGCCCGCTATACCGGCGAGGGGACCGAGGACACGCTTCGCGAGATGAAGGTGCTGGACCGGATCATCGAGGCGGCGATGGAAGGCAAGATGTCGGCGGACCGCTTTTCCTGGCTCTGGCGCGCGCGGCGGTCGAACGGCAGCTATCTGCGCGCGATCCTTGCGGCGGCGCGGCTGTCGGGCCACCCCAGGCGCGAGATCAAGATCTGCCGGTCGGTCACCGCGCGCCTGAACGCCCCGCGCTTCGCCCGCAGGCTGGCGGAACTGACCGGAGAAACAGTCTAGTCTTCGTGGCTTTCCCTCGTGGCTTTCCAGCATGCGGTGGAGATGTCCGATCCGTTCCCGGGTGATCCGCGTCAGGCAGAAGGCGGCGGATCATCGAAGGCACTTTCCGTGCCGCCGATCCTGTGCAATTTCGCGCGGCAATGCCACTGGAATCGCGGTCGGGATTGCGCTACCCGGGGCAGATGCAACGGATCACCCTGCCCCGCCCGGACGACTGGCACCTGCACCTGCGCGACGGCGCGATGCTGCGGGCCGTGCTGCCCGAAACCGCCCGTCATTTCGCCCGCGCGATCGTCATGCCGAACCTGGTGCCGCCGGTGGTGACGCTGGACGACGCCCTCGCCTACCGCGACCGCATCCTCGCCGCCCTGCCCGAGGGGATGAGCTTCCAGCCGCTGATGACGCTGTATCTGACCGAGGGCACCGATCCTGCGGATGTGGAACGCGCGGCGGCCTCGGGGCTGGTGAAGGCGGTGAAACTTTACCCGGCGGGGGCCACGACGAACTCGCAGTCCGGGGTGCGCGATCTGACCCGGGTCATGCCGGTGCTGGAGACCATGGCCCGGATCGGCCTTCCGCTTTGCACCCACGGCGAGGTGACGGACCCGCAGGTGGATATCTTCGACCGCGAGGCGGTGTTCATCGACACGGTCCTCGCCCCCCTGCGCCGCCGCCTGCCCGAGTTGCGCGTGGTGATGGAACACATCACCACCGAGGAAGGCGTGGCCTATGCAGCCGGGGGTGGCGAGAACCTTGCCGCGACGATCACCACGCATCATCTGATCATCAACCGCAACCACATCCTCGCGGGCGGCATCAGGCCGCATTATTACTGCCTGCCCGTGGCCAAGCGCGAAAAGCATCGGCTGGCCCTGCGCCGGGCCGCCACCTCGGGCAATCCGCGTTACTTCCTCGGCACCGACAGCGCGCCGCATGTGGACGCGCTGAAGGAACATGCCTGCGGCTGCGCGGGCTGCTTCACCGCGACGAACACGCTGTCGCTGCTGGCGCATGTCTTCGAAGAGGAAGGTGCGCTGGACCGGCTGGAGGGGTTCACCTCGCGCCACGGACCCGCCTTCTACCGTCTGCCGGTGAACGCGGGCACGATCGCCCTGGAAAAGCGGGCCGAACCCTGCACCTGGCCCGAGAAGATCCATGCCGAGCCCGGCCCCGTCACCGTCTTCAACCCCGGCTTCCCCGTGCACTGGCACGTTCTTCCCTGACCCGCTCCTTGTCTCCTTCGTCGCTCGTCGCTGGCGCGGAGAGCAGCCGAAGGCGCACGACGAGCCCCGCCCGAAAGGACCAGACATGATCCCCTCGACCTATCCGCCGAAAGAGGAAATCGCCCGCCTCACCGCGCGTGCCCTGCTGGAGATCAAGGCCGTCCACTTCAACGCCGAGACGCCCTTCACGCTGGCGAGCGGATTGCCCAGCCCCACCTACATCGACTGCCGCAAGCTCATCAGCTACCCCCGCATCCGGTCCACCCTGATGGATTTCCTGGCCGTCACGGTGCTGCGCGAGGCCGGGTTCGAGGCCTTCGACAACATCGCGGGCGGCGAGACGGCGGGCATCCCCTTCGCGGCGCTGGTGGCCGAACGCCTTGCGCTGCCGATGACCTACGTCCGCAAGAAGCCCAAGGGCTATGGCCGCAACGCCCGGATCGAGGGCGCGATGACGCCCGGCCAGCGCGTCCTGCTGGTCGAGGACCTGACCACCGACGGCGGCTCGAAACTCTCGTTCGTCGAGGCGATCCGCGAGACCGGCGCCACCTGCGGCCATACGGCGGTGATCTTCTACTACGGCATCTTCCCCGACACCGAGGCGAAGCTTGGCGCGCATGGGGTGCGGCTGCACCACCTCTGCACCTGGTGGGACGTGCTGGCCGAGGCGCGGGCGCAAGGGTCCTTCGACGACAAGACCCTGGCCGAGGTGGAACGCTTCCTCAAGGCGCCCCGCGCCTGGCAGGATGCGCGAAAACCGGCCTGACCGGGCGGAAGGCCGCCGGATTTCGGTGGGAAACCCTGTGGGCGCTTCTGGGGACAGCATCGCGCGACTCGATCCGTCCACAGGTCCGACCCAAAATATGGTAGGCTGACCCGCGACCCTTACAACGCGTTCGAATCGCCCCGCCTTGTCCACAGGGTTGTTCCCGGATTGCCGGGCCCCCCCGGATAAGGCAGAGAAGGCGACGGCAGGAGGCAGCAATGAACGAGATAACCACCGTCAAGCCCCCGGAGGCAGAAGCGCTTCCCCACAATATCGAGGCCGAACAACAGCTTCTGGGCGCGATCCTCACCAACAACGACATCTTCGACCGCGTATCCTCATTGGTGAAGGCCGAGCATTTCTTCGACCCCGTGCACCAGCGCATCTTCGAGATTGCTGCCGCGCGCATCCAGAAGAACGCGCTGGCCTCGCCAGTCACGCTGAAAGGCTATCTCGAGGACGATCCCGGCCTGAAGGAACTGGGCGGCCCGGCCTATCTGGTACGGCTGGCCGGGGCGGCGATCTCGGCCTATGCGGCGCGCGACTATGCGCAGATGATCTACGATCTCGCCGTGCGGAGGGAACTGATCCAGCTCGGCCGGGACATCGCGGCGCAGGCGGCGAAGGTCGAGGTGGCCTCCGAGCCCAGGGACCAGATCATCGAGGCCGAACAGCGGCTGTACAAGCTGGGAGAACAGGGTGTCGCCGAACGCGGGTTTCAAAGCTTTCTCAAGGCGGTAACCGACGCCGTCAACGTCGCCAACGCGGCCTACCAGCGCGATGGGGGCCTGGCGGGCATCTCCACCGGCCTGATCGACATGGACAGAAAGCTGGGGGGCCTGCATCCGTCGGACCTGCTGATCCTTGCGGGCCGTCCGTCGATGGGCAAGACCTCGCTGGCCACCAACATCGCCTTCAACATCGCCAGGGCCTATCGGCGCGGCCGCCTGCCGGATGGCACCGAGGGGGCGGTTGAAGGCGGGGTGGTCGGCTTCTTCAGCCTCGAGATGTCGGCCGAGCAGCTGGCCGCGCGCATCCTGTCCGAAGCCTCCGAGGTTCCGTCGGAGCAGATCCGCCGCGGCGACATGACCGAAGCCGAGTTCCGCCGTTTCGTCGAGGCGGCGAAGGCGCTGGAAGCCTGTCCCCTGTATATCGACGACACGCCCGCCCTGCCGATTTCCCAGGTCGCGGCCCGGGCGCGGCGGCTGAAGCGGACGCATGGGCTGGATGTGCTCTTCATCGACTACCTCCAGCTTCTGAAGGGCTCGTCCAGGGACAGCCGGGTGCAGGAGGTTTCCGAGATCACGCAAGGCCTCAAGGCGATCGCGAAGGAACTCAACATCCCCGTGATCGCCCTGTCGCAGCTGAGCCGCCAGGTCGAAAGCCGCGAGGACAAGCGCCCGCAGCTCAGCGACCTGCGCGAATCCGGCTCGATCGAACAGGACGCCGATGTGGTGATGTTCGTCTTCCGCGAGGAATACTACCGCGAGCGCGAGAAGCCGGGCGACCACGAGCTCGAAAAGATGGCCCAGTGGCAGGCGGTGATGGAATCGGTGCATGGCAAGGCCGAGGTGATCATCGGCAAGCAGCGCCACGGGCCGATCGGCACGGTGGAACTCAGCTTCGAGGGCCGCTTCACCCGCTTCGGCAACCTCGCCAGACCCTGGCAAGGGGCCGGTGGGCCGGACGTGGGCTTCTGATCGGTCATCCCTGCCGATCTTGCCCATGTCCAAAATACTCCCGCCGGAGGCGCCGCCGCCGGCCAGACCGCGCCACGGCCGGGTGACGGGGCTCGCGACAGCGCCGGCCGAGGGGGTTCGATGCCCCCGAGGCCGGTCCTTCCGTCAGGCAGCCGGCCCGCGCGGGCCGCGGGGTCAGGCCCGGGCGCGGATCGGATCGGCCAGGAGCCGCAGGCCGTTCAGGACCACCAGCAGCGTCCCGCCCTCGTGACCCAGCACGGCCAGCGGCAGCGGCAGTTCGAAGAACAGGCTTCCGGTGACCAGAACCGCCATCGCGCCGATGGCGATGGTCAGGTTCTGCCGGATCACCCGCGCGGTGCGGCGCGACAGGCGGCGGGCGGCGGCCAGCTTGCGCAGATCATCCGCCATCAGCGCCACATCGGCCGCCTGTAGCGCCACCTCGCTGCCCGCCACCCCCATCGCGACCCCAACATCGGCCCGCGCCAGCGCTGCGGCATCGTTCACGCCATCGCCGATGAAGGCCATCTTGCCGCGCGCCGCAGCGGCATCGACCAGCCGCACCTTGTCGCCCGGCAAGAGCCCGGCATGGATCTCGCCGTCCGCCAGACCGAGGCGCGCGCCGATCCGCGCCGCCACCGGCGCCCGGTCGCCGGTCATCATCAGGATCCCGGTCCCGCCCCCGGCCTTCAGCGCCGCCAGCGCCTCGGCCGCCGTCTCGCGCGGGGCGTCGGCCACGGTGACCGCGCCCAGCACCCGCGCCCCGCGACCGACGATGACAAGCGTCTCGGCCCCGTCGGCGAGGGCCGCAATGGCGGACGGCAACTCCGCCCCCAATCCGCGCCAGCATCCGCGCGTTTTCGGCCCAGATCGGCCCGGCATCGTCCAGGCCGGTGATCCCCTCGCTGGGCAGCGCGCGCACCTCGTGCACCTCGGCCGGACCCAGACCCCGTGCGGCCGCCTCGCGGCGCAGTGCGGCGGCAATCGGATGCTCCGACTGCGCCTCAAGCCCGGCGGCCAGCGCCAGAAAGGCCTCTGCGTCACCGTCCAGCGCCACCACCTGCGTCACCGCCGCCTGTCCGGTGGTCAGCGTCCCGGTCTTGTCGAAGGCGAAGGTGCGCACCTCGGCCAGCCCCTCCAGCGCCGCGCCCCCCTTGAACAGCACCCCGCCCCGCGCCGCCGCCGACAGCGCGGAAAGGATCGCCGCCGGCACCGAGATCACCACCGCGCAGGGGCTGGCGGCCACCAGAAGCGTCGCCGCGCGGTAAAGCGCCGCGCCCGGGTCATGGCCAAGCGCGCGAAACAGGAACCACGACAGGACCGACCCGACCAGGACCGCAATGGTGTATCTTTGCCCGAACCAGTCCGAGAACCGCTCGGACGGCGATTTCATCGCCTGTGCCTCGATCACCAGGCGGATCATCCGGGCGACCGTGCTTTCCTCCAGCCCTCGCGTCACCTCGGCGGTCAGGATCGCGTCCAGGTTCACCGTCGCTTCATGCACCGGATCGCCCGGGCCCTTCCGGACCGGCGCCGCCTCACCCGTCACCGTGCTTTCGTCCAGATGCCCCGACCCCTCGACCAGGCGCCCGTCCACCGGCACCCGCGCGCCGGGACGCAGGATCACCCGATCCCCCGGAACCAGCTCGGCGACCGGAACCTCGTCCACCCCCTCCGATCCCGCGCGCAGCGCGGTTTCGGGGCGCAACTGCATCAGCGCCTCGACCGCGCGCCGCGCCTTGCCCATCGCCCGGTGCTCCAACGTCTCGGACAGGGAAAACAGCGCCAGCAGCACCGCCCCCTCCAGCTCCGCCCCGACCGCCGCCGCTGCCAGCGCCGCGACCGCCATCAGGAGGTCGATGTCCAGCCGCCGCAGCCGCCAGAGATCGGCCACCGCGCTTCGCAGCGGGGGCAGGCCCCGGTCAGATAGGCCAGCGCCAGCGCCGCCCGGACCAGCCCGGCCGGCAGGGGTTGCACGAAGGCGTCCAGCGCCGCCAGCCCCAGTCCGATCCAGCATAGTACCGTCAGGTACAGACCCGCATCCTCGCCCGAGTCATGGATCTGCCCGGACACCAGAGGCCGCCTCTTTCCCACCTGCCGGTCCAGCCTTGCCCATGCGCGCCGGAAGGGCAAGTCTTGCCCGCTTTTGACTTGACCCCGACCCCGCCCCGGTCGAAACAGCCGCATGGCAAGCGGAACCCTGACGATCGACCTTGATGCAATAGCGGCGAACTGGCGCGGGCTGGACCGGATGAGCGGCCCGGGCGTGCAGACCGCGGCCGTTGTGAAGGCGGATGCCTACGGCCTGGGCGTGACACGGGTGGCGCGCGCGCTGGCCGGTGCCGGGGCGCGGCGGTTCTTCGTGGCGCTGGCCGAGGAAGGCGCAGCCGTGCGCCAGGCGCTTGGCCCCGGCCCGCAGATCGCGGTGCTGTCGGGCCATATGGCGGGCGACACCGAGATGATCCAGGATCTCGACCTGACGCCGATGCTGAACAGCCTCGAACAGATCACCCGCCATCTCGAATCGCTGCCGGGCCACCCGTTCGGCGTGCAGCTGGACACCGGCATGAACCGGCTGGGCGTCGAAATGGTGGAATGGCAGGCGGTGGCGCCGATCCTGATCGAGGCGGGGCCGGAACTTCTGATGAGCCACCTGGCCTGCGCCGACGAACCCGACCACCCGCAGAACGCGGCACAGCTGAAGGTCTTTCACGACATGACCGACGGCACCGGCCTGCCGCGCAGCCTCGCAGCGACCGGGGGCATCCTTCTGGGGCCGCAGTATCATTTCGACCTGACCCGCCCGGGCATCGGCCTTTACGGCGGCCTGCCGCACGGCGGGGCGATTCCCGCCGTCACCCTGTCGCTGCCGGTGATCCAGACCCGCGAGGTCGCCCGCGGCGAGGCGGTGGGCTATGGCTGCACATGGGTCGCCGAACGGCCCTCGGTCATCGCCACGGTCGCGGGCGGCTATGCCGACGGGCTGCTGCGCAGCCTCTCGGGCAAGGCGCAGCTCTGGGACGGCGACACGCCCTGCCCGCTTGTCGGCAGGGTGTCGATGGACCTGATCACGGTGGACATCACCGACCTGCCCGAGGTGCCCCGCGCGCTCGACATCCTCGGCCCGCACCAGGGGGTCGATGCCCTGGCCTCCATGGCGGGCAGCATCGGCTACGAGATCCTGACGGCGCTTGGGCCCCGCTACACGCGCCGCTACCAGGAACGCCCGGCATGACGGCCGTCCTTGGCGCGCTGGGGCGCCCGGTCCTGATGGCGATCGCGGCCCTGGGCCGGGTGGCCCTGTTCGCGGGGGCGGTGCTGGGCCATATCCTGCGCCCGCCGTTCTATCTGCGCGAGCTTGGCACCGCGATCCTTCAGATCGGCTGGTATTCGCTGCCGGTCGTCGGGCTGACCGCCATCTTCACGGGCGGCGCGCTGGCCTTGCAGATCTATGCCGGCGGCGCGCGCTTCAATGCGGAATCGGTGGTCCCCTCGATCGTCGCCATCGGCATGACGCGCGAACTTGGCCCCGTCCTCGGCGGGCTGATGGTCGCCGCGCGTGTGGCCTCCTCGATCGCCGCCGAGATCGGGACGATGAAGGTGACCGAACAGATCGACGCCCTGGTCACACTGTCAACGAACCCGCTGAAATACCTTGCCGTGCCTCGCGTGATCGCCGCAACGCTGTCGATGCCGGTCCTGGTCGCGGTGGGTGATGCCATCGGCATCATGGGCGGCTGGCTGGTCGGCACGACACGCCTGGATTTCAACTCGGCCGCCTATCTGAAGAACACCACCGATTTCCTCGAGGTCTGGGACGTGGGGTCCGGCCTCGTCAAGGGAGCGGTCTTCGGCTTCATCGTGGCGCTGATGGGCTGCTATCATGGCATGAACTCGGCCCGCGGCGCTCAAGGGGTCGGCCGGGCCACGAAATCGGCCGTCGTCTCGGCCTCGGTGCTGATCCTGGCGGCGAACTACGTCCTGACCGAGGTGTTCTTCACCACATGATCGAGCTTTCCGGGGTCCACAAGCGCTTTGGCGACAATCCCGTCCTGCAAGGCGTGAACCTGAGCATTGCCTCGGGAACCTCGATGGTCATCATCGGAGGCTCGGGCACGGGCAAGTCGGTGCTGCTGAAATGCATCCTCGGGCTGATCCGGCCCGACCGTGGGACCATCATGCTGGACGGACGCGACGTGACCGCGCAGTCCATGTCCGGCCGCGACCGCGACGCCTTCCTTGCCCGCTTCGGGATGCTGTTCCAGGGCGGGGCGCTGTTCGACAGCCTGAAGGTCTGGGAGAATGTTGCCTTCCGCCTCCTGCGCGGAGAGGCTGCGCTGCCGAAGGCAGAGGCGCGCGCGCTGGCCATCGAAAAGCTGCGCCGGGTCGGGTTGAAGCCCGAGGTCGCCGACCTCTTCCCGGCCGAACTCTCCGGCGGGATGCAAAAGCGGGTGGGCCTCGCCCGTGCCATCGCGGCAAGCCCGGACATCATCTTCTTCGACGAACCCACCACCGGCCTCGACCCGATCATGGCCGGCGTCATCAACGACCTGATCCGCGAAATCGTGGTCGAGATGGGCGCGACCGCGATGACCATCACCCACGACATGTCCTCGGTCCGCGCGATTGCGGACACGGTGGCGATGCTGCACGGTGGCGTGATCCGCTGGACCGGTCCGGTGTCGGAAATGGACGAAACCACAGACCCTTACGTGCAACAGTTCATCCATGGCCGGGCCGAGGGGCCGATCGAAAGTGTGCGCTGAGCGATGGACCGACCGGCAACCCTTGCCTGCCCCGGCGGAAAGACACCACGGGCGGTCTGGTGGATGTGACAGCCTCCACTCCGACGAAGGCCCCAGGCGCCGGACATGAGATACCTCAACCTCGCCCTTCTCGTCCTCTTCCCGATCTCCTGGTTCGCGCCGCTGCTGCGCGCCGCCGTCCTGCCGGTCTTCGGAATGGACGAGATCAGCGTCATCACCGGGTTGCAGTCGCTGTGGCGCTCGGACCCTGCCTTCGCGCTGATCGTGACCTTCCTTGCGATCTTCGCGCCCTATGCCAAGACCATCGGCCTTGCGCTGTTGCATTGGCGGCTCCTGTCACCACGCGCCCTGCCGGCGCTGGAATTCCTGGGCAAGCTTGCCATGGCCGAGGTCTTCCTCATCGCGCTCTACATCGTCATCGGCAAGGGCACGGGCTGGGTGACGATCGAGACAGCCTGGGGCCTTTATCTCTTCACCGGCTGCATCCTGGCCTCGATCCTGATTTCCTGGAAGTCGAATCCCGGCCGATGAAACCGAGCGATTTCCAAGCGGAAATCGGATCGGAGCCCGAACGGGCTCCGGACCGGAATTCGCAGGAATTCCGGTCGCACCCGCGCCTTGATCCTGCCCAAAAGACCCGTCACTGTCGCGCCTCATGAAACAGACGACCTCGTTCACCTGCACTGTCTGCGGCACCGCCTATCGCAAATGGGCCGGCAAGTGCGACGCTTGCGGCGGGTGGAATACGATCGTTGAGGAGGCACCGCTCTCGACCGGGCCAAGGTCGCTGGGGGCCAAGGGTCGGCCGATCCCGCTGTCCGACCTCGCGACCGAGGAAGCCCCGCCGGTCCGCGCCTCGTCGGGACTGGAGGAACTGGACCGCGTGCTCGGCGGCGGCCTTGTCCCGGCCTCGGCGATCCTGGTGGGCGGCGATCCGGGGATCGGCAAGTCCACGCTGCTCTTGCAGGCAGCAGCAAGTTTTGCCCGCAAAGGTCTGAAATGTATATATATTTCTGGTGAGGAGGCCTCAACCCAGGTCCGCATGCGCGCGCAGCGCCTCGGTCTGACCGATGCCCGGGTCGCGCTCGGCGCCGAAACCAACCTGCGCGACATCCTGACCACGCTGGACGCCGAACGCCCCGCGCTTGCCATCATCGACTCGATCCAGACCATGTGGCTCGACAGCGTCGAGGCCGCGCCCGGCTCGGTCTCGCAGGTACGCGCGGCGGCGCATGAGCTGGTCACCTTCGCCAAGCGGCGCGGGGTTGCCATCGTCCTGGTCGGCCATGTCACCAAGGACGGCCAGATCGCGGGCCCCCGCGTCGTGGAACACATGGTCGATACGGTGCTCTATTTCGAGGGCGAGCGCGGTCACCAGTTCCGCATCCTGCGCGCGGTGAAGAACCGCTTCGGCCCGGCAGACGAGATCGGCGTGTTCGAGATGACGGGCGGCGGCCTGGCCGAGGTGCCGAACCCTTCGGCCCTGTTCCTGGCCAACCGCGACCAGCCCGCCCCCGGATCGGCGGTCTTTGCCGGGATCGAGGGCACGCGGCCCGTCCTGACCGAGATCCAGGCCCTCGTCGCGCCCTCCACGCTTGCCAGCCCGCGCCGCACGGTGGTGGGGCTCGATCCGGGACGCGTCTCGACCATCCTCGCCGTGCTCGAGGCGCGTTGCGGCATCCCCTTCGCAGGCCTCGACGTGTTCCTGAATGTCGCCGGCGGCCTCAGGGTTTCGGAACCCGCCGCCGACCTTGCCGTCGCCGGGGCGCTGCTGTCGGCGCGCGAGGATGTGGCAATCCCGCCCGACATGGTGCTTTTCGGCGAGATCAGCCTGTCGGGTGCCTTGCGCCCGGTGGGCCAGACCGAAAACAGGTTGAAAGAGGCATCGAAACTTGGTTTCTCACAGGCGACCGTGCCGTCCCATTCGAAATTCGAGGGGGCCGCAGGGCTGACGGTCCGACAGATGGCGGACCTGACGGCGTTTGTGGGCGAGATGTTCGGGGCGGGATAAGCCCTTGGTGAAAGATCGGGATTGGGGACGTAACGAATGGAAAACCTGACCGCAGTCGATGGTGGTGCGGCGCTCATCATCATCATTTCGGCCATCCTCGCCTTCTCGCGCGGTCTGGTCCGGGAACTGATGGCGATCCTCGGCTGGATCGGGGCCGCCATCGCCGCCTACTATTTCGCCCCGGGCGTGCAGCCCCTGGTCAAGGAACTCCCCGTGGTGGGCGAATTCCTGTCGGACAGCTGCGAACTGTCGGTTGTGGCTGCCTTCGCGGGCGTTTTCGTTGTCGGCCTGATCGTCGCCGCGCTCTTCACGCCGCTCTTCGCCGGGGCGGTGCAGCGTTCGGCGCTTGGCGGGATCGACCAGGCGCTGGGCTTCCTCTTCGGCGCGGCGCGGGGCATCCTGCTGATCGCCATCGCCTTCATCGTCTATGATCGCGTCCTGTCGGACCAGAAGATCGCAATGATCGACGATTCCCGTACAGCCTTGGTCTTTGCCAATTTCCAGCGCCAGATCGACGAGAACATCCCCAAGGACGCCCCCGGCTGGATCGTCGATCGCTACAACGATCTGACCAATGTCTGCGCCCCCGGCGGTGCCCCGCAGATCCAGACCGCGCCAGCGCCGGTGGCCCCGACCACCAATCCCTAGGCCGCGACCGGCGTTTCGGGACGTGACAGCCCCGAGCCGCTGCCGTAGATAGCGGGCCAAGGCTTCAGGCAAGGATTCGGACGCATGGCCCCCTTCCGCTCGCACCCCTTCGACGACGACAAGCTGAAGGAGGAATGCGGGATTTTCGGCGTAATCGGCGTGGCTGATGCGTCGAACTTCGTGGCGCTTGGGCTGCACGCGCTGCAACACCGGGGGCAAGAGGCGGGCGGGATCGTCAGCTACCACCCCGACCACGGCTTCAACTCGGCCCGCCGCTTCGGCTATGTCCGCGACAACTTCACCAAGCCCGAGGTAATGGACACCCTGCCCGGGTCCCTCTCGATCGGCCATGTCCGCTATTCCACCGCAGGGTCCAAGGGCGCCACCGCGATCCGCGACGTACAACCCTTCTTCGGCGAATTCTCGATGGGCGGCTGCGCGATTGCCCACAACGGCAACCTGACCAACGCTGCCGCGCTCCGCCGCGAGCTGATCGAGCGTGGCTCGATCTTCCAGTCCTCCTCCGACAGCGAATGCATCATCCACCTGATGGCGCGGTCGATCCAGAAGACCCTCTCGGAACGCATCAAGGACGCGCTGCGCCGGGTGGAAGGCGCCTTCTCGGTCGTCGCCATGACCCGGACCAAGCTGATCGGCGTCCGCGACCCCCTCGGCGTGCGCCCGCTGGTCATGGGGCGCCTGGGCGACTCGGGCTGGGCGCTGTCGTCCGAGACCTGCGCGCTCGACATCATCGGCGCCGAGTTCGTCCGCGAGATCGAGCCGGGCGAGATGGTGGTGATCGAGGGCAACAAGGTGGATTCTACCCGCCCCTTCGCCCCGGCGAAACCCCGCTTCTGCATCTTCGAGAACGTCTATTTCAGCCGACCCGACAGCATCATCGGCGGCCGGTCGGTCTATGAGACCCGCCGCCAGATCGGCGTGGAACTGGCGCGCGAGACCCCGGTGGAGGCCGATCTCGTCTGCCCGGTGCCGGACAGCGGCACTCCCGCGGCCATCGGCTACAGCCAGGAAAGCGGCATTCCCTACGCCATGGGGATCATCCGCAACCAGTACATGGGCCGCACCTTCATCGAGCCCACGGACCACATCCGCAACATGGGCGTGCGGCTGAAGCTGAACGTCAACCGCGCGCTCATCAAGGGCAAGCGCGTGATCCTGGTGGACGACTCGGTCGTGCGCGGCACCACCAGCCGCAAGATCAAGGACATGATCCTCGAGGCCGGCGCGGCGGAAGTCCACTTCCGCATCGCCTCACCCCCGACCGCCTGGCCCTGCTTCTACGGCGTTGACACGCCCGAACGCTCCAAACTCCTCGCCGCCACGATGTCCGAGGACGAGATGCGCGACTGGATCGGTGTGGACAGCCTGAAGTTCATCTCGCTCGACGGCCTCTACCGCGCTGCGGGTGAAGCCGCCGGCCGCGACGCCGCCAACCCCAAATTCTGCGACGCCTGCTTCTCGGGCGACTACCCGGTGGCCCCGTCCGACAAGATCGAGGAAGGCTTCCAGATGAAGGCGGCAGAGTGAGCGCGGCGATCGCCGCCCGCCTCGCCGCCCGCCAGGCCAAAATCGCAGCCGCTCATGGTCGCAGGGCCTGACGCACCCTTGCCATTTGCCCATTTCAAAAATACTCCCGCCGGAGGCTCCGACGCCGCCAGGAGGACTGCCCCATGACCGACAGACTTGCCCTCGTTACCGGCGCCTCGCGCGGCCTTGGGTCCGCCATTGCCGAACAGCTGGCGCTCCGCGGCTGGCATGTCGTGGCGGTCGCACGCACTGTCGGCGGCCTTGAAGAGCTGGACGACCGGGTGAAACAGGCGGGCCTTCCCGGCGCCGGGGCGCTGACGCTCGCACCGATGGACGTGACGAACGACGACGCGATGCGCCACCTCTGCCTGTCCATCCACGACCGCTGGAGCGGGCTTGGCCTCTGGGTCCACGCGGCGATCCATGCGGCCCCGCTGGCGCCGGCAGGCCATATCGACCAGAAGGACTGGGAGAAGTCCATCGCCACCAACGCCCGCGCAACAGGCATGCTGATCCCGATGGTCGAGCCCCTGCTGCGGGCGCATGGCGGCACTGCGCTCTTCCTCGACGACCCCCGCGCCGGGCAGCCCTTTTTCGGTGCCTACGGGGCCACGAAGGCCGCGCAGATGGCGCTGGCGCGCAGCTGGCAGGCCGAGACGGCAAAACACGGGCCGCGCGTGGTGATCGCCGAGCCGAAGGCCCTGCCCACAGCGACTCGTGCCCGGTTCTTCCCCGGCGAAGACCGGACGAAACTGGCCGATCTTCAGGCCGAGGCGGCGCGGATTCTCGTCAGTCTGTAAGTCCGGGCGCCAAATTCCTTCGAAGGAATTTGCAAGAGTTTTCGAAAACTCTTGCCCCCCTACCCCTCCAGCGCCGCGTCGATGGCCGACCAGAGCACCTCCACCGGCTCCACCCCCACTGACAGCCGGATGAACCCCTCCGCCACCGCATCGCCCCAGCGCGCGCGGCGTTCCGCTGCCGTATGGACACCGCCGAAACTTGTCGCCTGCTCGATCAGCGGGCAGCGCGCCAGAAACGCCTCGGCCTCCGCCTCCCCCGCCAGCTCGAAGCCGATCAGGAAGCCGCCGTTCGCCATCTGGCCGCCGACGGACCCATGCGACGGATCGCCCGGCAGGCCCGGATAGCGCAGGCCCCGCACTTTCGGATGCGCCGCCAGCCGCTCGGCAATCACCGCCGCCGAAGCGCACATCCGGGACAGTCGCACCTCCAGCGTCTCCAGCCCCCGATGCACCAGATAGGCCTCGAACGGCCCCGGCACCGAGCCCGATTGGCGCCGCCATTCCCGCACCCGCGCCATCAGGTTGGCATCCCGCCCCGCGACATGGCCGAAGAGCGCATCGGAATGCCCCGCCGGGGCCTTCGTATCCGCCGCCACCACAAGATCCGCCCCAAGGTCCAGCGGGCGCTGGAGAAGCGGCGTCATCGTGGTGTTGTCCGCGATCAGCAACGCCCCGGCGGCATGGGCGCGGCGGGCGAGCGCGGCGATGTCCACCACGTCAAGGCCGGGGTTCGAGGGCGTCTCGATGTAGATCACCTGGAACCCGGCGAAGTCGCGATCCGCCATCTCCAGCGTCGGGACCTGCACCACCTCGACCCCATAGACCTGCAACAGGTCGCGCCCCAGAAGGCGAGTCACATAGTAGCCGTCCGAGGGGATCATCACCCTCGCCCCGGCCTTCAGGCAGCAGACCAGCGCCGCCGTGATCGCGGCCATGCCCGAGGGGAAGCTGACCACCTCGGCCCCTTCCAGGATCGCCAGTTGCGCCTCGACCGCGTCCCAGGTCGGCTGGCCCGAGCGGCCGTAGTGATGCGCGGCCCCCTGGGCCTGGGGCAGATGGAAGGTGGTCGCCACCGAGATCGGGGGGACGACCGGCTCGCCCTGGGAAAGGCCCGCCTTCCGGTGGTGCAGCAGGCGGGCGATGCGGGCGTCGGTGTCGGCGGTCATGGCGGCTCCGGTTGGCTGCCCACGCGTGGGCAGGGATTGACCCCCAGCAAGATCAAGGACTTGGCTGTGGGCATTTACCGAACCTTAACCCCTGCCCGCAGCGCCCTCAAGCCGTCACTCCAGCCGCGCGGGGAAGTCCGGGGCGCGAAGGTCGGTGCCGAGAAGATCCTCCAGCAGCTTGGCGATCATCGGCGACTGCGCCTCGCCGCCATAGGCCGCCCTGGCCGAGATATAGGTCTGGTGGGTCATCGCGGCGAGGTCCAGCGGCACGCCGAATTCCTTGCCGAAGCCAAGCGCAAAGCCCAGGTCCTTCAGCGCCAGGTCGATGTTGAAGGCGATGTCGTAGGACCCGTTCAGGATCAGCGCGCCTTCGGTCTCATGCACGAAACTGTTTCCGGAACTGGCCTTGATCGCGTGCCAGGCCTGACCAAGATCCAGCCCGCCGCGCTTGGCCAGCATCAAGGCTTCACTGGTGGCCTTGAGGTGGATGAAGGCCAGCATGTTGGTGATGACCTTGATGATCGAGGACGACCCCAGTGGCCCCATGTGGAAGATCCGGTCGCCCATCGCCTGCATCGCCCTGTAGTGCAGATCGAACAGGTCCCTGTCCCCGCCCGCGAGCATGGTGATCTTGCCCTGATGGGCCAGATGCACGCCGCCGGTGACCGGCAGTTCCATCATCCGCACGCCCGCTTCGGCGGCGGCGGCGGCAAGTTTCAGCACCTCGTCCCGCCCCAGCGTGGACATCTCGACCCAGCTTGCCCCCTTCCGCATATGCGGCAGGATGTTGCGCAGGACCCGCTCGGACACCGCGGGCGACGGCAGGCAGGTGATGACATGATCGACGGAAGCCGCCAGCTCCTCGGCGCTGTTCGCCAGCGTGGCACCCGCTGCCACCAGGGGGTCGGCCAGCTTCGGGTTCAGGTCATGGACCGTGAGCTTGAACCCGTCCTTCACAAGACAGCCCGCGCAGGCCGCACCAAGATTGCCAAGGCCGATATATCCGTAATGCATTTCGTTCCCGTATCTTATGAGGCTTATTTGAAGTAGATGTTGAACCGCTTTCGGATCGCCGCGTCGATCTCCGGGTCCACCCGGCAGCCCGCCTTGGCCAGGATTGCGTTCTTCCGGGCAATCGCGGTGTCCAGAAGCAGGGGCTTGCCCGCCTCGTTCCATTCCTTGGGCGACATGCGGTTGCCGACCTTGGGATAGATGTATTCGGTCTGCATCAGCTTCAGCGTCTGATCCGACCCGAGGTAATGCCCGGGCCCGCCGAGGCAGACCTTTTTCATCGCCTCGATGCTGGTGGAATCCGGCGTCACGTCGATGCCGCGCACCAGCCGCATGGTCTGGCCCAGCAGGTCATCCCCCAGCACCAGCGATTCAAGGCAGAACCCCAGAAGCGAGGCATGCATCCCCACCGCCTCGTAGCACATGTTCAGCCCCGCAAGGCCCGCCAGCGCGTTGGTGATCCCCTGCTCCCAGCCCGCCTGCATGTCGGGAAGTTTCGAGTCGCTGATCCCCGAGGCCGCCCCGCCCGGCAGGTCGTAGAACCGGTGCATCTGCGCGCAACCCGCCGTCAGCAACGCCTGTTCCGCCGACCCGCCGGACATGGCGCCCGTTCTGAGATCGGAAACAAAGGGCCAGGTCCCGAAGATCGCCGGAGCGCCAGGTTTGATCGCGTTGACATAGACCACCCCGGCCAGACATTCGGCCACCGCCTGCACGATGGCCAGCGCGATCGGCGCGGGCGCCGTGGCCCCCGCCTGCCCGGCCGACAGCAGCAGCATCGGCATGCCGCGGCGGATGCAGTCCTCCATGGTGATGCAGGATTCCTCGGCGAATTTCATCGGCGGGACGACGAAGCAGTTGGAATTGCTGACGAAAGGCCGCTCCAGCCACTTCTCCTCGCCACCTGCGACCATGTGGATCAGCTCGAAGCAGTCGGCGACGTGGCTGGGGTCGGAAAACGAGGTCCCGACATGTTTCACCGTCCCGGCCAGGCTGCCGTAGAGGGTGTTGAGGTCCATCTCCCTGTTGTCCGCCACGTCGCGGCAGACCATGGTGCGCTGGTAGAAGTGGATGTTGTCCAGATTGTCGACCAGCCGCGCCGCGTCATAAAGGTCCTGCGCGGTGCTGTCGCGATACTCCAGCGTGACCGGATCGACGATATGCACCGCCGCGCCCGCCGTGCCGTAATGCACGTTGGTCCCGGTCAGGTGCAGGTCGTGCTTCGGGTCGCGGGCGTAAAGCGTGATGTTGCGCGCGGCGATGGCCAGCATGTCCTCGACCAGCGCGCGGGGAAAGCGGATGCGGCCGTCATCGCCAAGGATCGCGCCGGCCTCGGTCAGGAGTTTCACACCCGACGGCGGGGCCTGCGAGAGGCCGATCTGCTCCAGCGCGTCCAGCGCGGCTGAGTGGATCTGCCGGATCCCGGCCTCGGTCAGCGGCTTATACTGGCCGCCGGGCAGGCCCGCGCGGACGGGTTTCACGTCGTCGGCCAGAGGTGCCGCACGCAGGGCCACGCGGGCCTGCCGACCGCCAGAGCGGCGGGCGCGGGCGGGTTCGCAGGTCTCGCCGGGCAGGTCGGAGAGGTCGGTCATGCCTTTACCCTTTCGGAGTTCGGATCGTGCATCGGGACAAGCGAGGCGATGGCCGCATGGCGCTGGCCCGCGACCTCGATTTCATAGCTGGAGCCGAGGATGTCGTCGTCGGTCTGCCCCTTGGCGGGGACATAGCCAAGGCCGATCGCCGCGCCGAGGAAATGGCCGTAGTTGCCGCTGGTGATGGGCCCCACTATTTCCCCGTCGCGGACAATCGCCTCGTTGTGGAAGAGGAGCGGCTCGGGATCCTTCAGGCGGAACTGGACCAGGCGGCGGTCAAGGCCCTGCTGTTCTTTCCTTAGAACGGCGTCGCGGCCAAGGAAGGCCGGTTTCTTCCGGCTGACGGTGAAACCAAGGCCCGCCTCAAGCACATGATCCTCATCGGTGATGTCGTGGCCCCAGTGGCGGTAGGCCTTCTCGATCCGGCAGGAGTCGAGGGTGTGGAGGCCGCAGAGCTTGAGGTCCGGCTGCGCCTCCATCAGCGTCTCGAAGACATGGGCGGTCTGGTCGGTTGGTATATACAGCTCCCATCCCAACTCGCCGACGTAGGTGACGCGGTGCGCACGGGCGAGGCCCATGCCGATCTCGATTTCCCGCGCCATGCCAAAGGGATGCGCGGCATTGCTGAAGTCGTCGGGCGAGACCTTTGCCAGCACCTCGCGCGATTGCGGACCCATCAGGCAGAGAACGGCTTCGGCGGCGGTAACATCGGTGATGACGGCGAAGTCGTCGCCGACATGGGCGCGCATCCAGGCGAGGTTGCGTTGCAGGGTCGCCCCCGGCACCACCGCCAGATAGGCGGTCCCGGACAGCCGCGTCACGGTAAGATCGGCCTCTATCCCTCCGCGATCATTCAGGAACATCGTATAGACGATCCGGCCCACGGGCACGTCCATCTGCGCCGAGGCGATGCGGTTCAGGAAAGCGCAGGCATCCCGCCCCTCAACGCGGATCTTGCCGAAGGAGGTCATGTCGAACAGACCCGCGCTTTCCCGCACCGCCATGTGTTCGGCGCGCTGGTTGTCGAACCAGTTCTGCCGCTTCCAGCTGTAACGATACTCCCGCTCCTGGCCTTCGGTCGCGAACCAGTTGGCGCGTTCCCAGCCCGCGACTTCACCGAACACCGCGCCGCGCGCCTTCAGATGCTCGTGGATCGGGCTGCGCCGCACCCCGCGCGCGGTCGCCATCTGGCGATAGGGGAAATGGTCGGCGTAGAGGAGGCCCAGCGTCTCGGACACCCGTTCCTTCAGGTAGCGCCGGTTCTTCTGGAAGGGCTGGGCGCGGCGGATGTCCACCTCCCACAGGTCGAAGGGCGGCTCGCCCTCGGTGATCCAGTGCGCCAAGGCTTGCCCGGCCCCGCCCGACGAGACGATGCCGATGGAATTGTATCCAGCCGCGATCCAATAGCCCTTCACCTCCGGCGCTTCGCCCAGGTAGTAGCGGTCGTCGGGGGTAAAGCTTTCTGGTCCGTTGAAGAAGGTGTGAATACCCGCGCTTTCGAACAGCGGCATCCGGTTGGTCGCCATTTCGAGGATGGGCATGAAATGCTCCCAATCCTCGGGCAGGGTGTCGAATTCGAAGTCCGGCCGGATCCCCTCCATCCCCCAGGGCTTGGCCTTGGGCTCGAAGGCGCCCAGCATCATCTTGCCCGCGTCGGTCTTGTAATAGGCGCATTCGTCCGGCACCCGCAGGACCGGCATGTCGCCAAGACCCTGAACGGGCTCGGTGACCAGATAGAAGTGCTCGCAGGCGTGCAGCGGCAGCGTGACGCCATTCTGCGCCGCAAGGTCGCGGCCCCACATGCCCCCGCAGTTCACCACCACATCGGCCGCGATGTGCCCCGGCCCCTCGGCGGTCTCGTAATCCACCCCCGTCACCCGGCCCCCGGAGGTCGTGACGCGCGTCACCCGCGCGCCCTCGAAAATCGCCGCCCCCCGCATCCGCGCGCCCTTGGCAAGCGCCATCGCGATGTTGGCCGGGTCGCACTGGCCATCCAGCGGCAGCGCCACCGCGCCTACCACGCCGTCGATGTTCAGATGCGGATATCTCGCCTTCGCCTCGGCAGGCGAGATCTCATGCACCTCGACATCGAAGATCCGCGCGACCGTCGCCTGCCGCAGCAGTTCCTCATGCCGCTCGACCGTCAGCGCGACCGAGATCGAGCCGACCTGCTTCATCCCCGTGGCAACGCCGGTCTCGGCCTCCAGCCCGCGGTAGAGGTCCGCCGAATACTTCGCCAGCCGCGTCATGTTCGCCGACCCGCGCAATTGCCCGATCAGCCCCGCCGCATGCCAGGTGGTGCCGCAGGTCAGCTTGCGCCGCTCCAGAAGCACCACATCGGTCCAGCCCGCCTTGGCGAGGTGATAGGCCACCGAACAGCCCGAGACCCCGCCCCCGATCACCACCGCCCGCGCCTTGGTTGGAATCCCAGCCATTCTTCCGGTCTTTCATCTGTCCACAAATATCCCACGGGGGTCCGGGGGTGTGAAACCCCCGGCTCCGCCGCTAATCACGCGCGGATGCGCTCGTTCTTCGCGTCCCAGGCCGGCCCGTCCGGCAGGACCACGGCCTTCACCCGGTCACCGAAGATCTCCACCTCGACCTCGGTCCCCGGCACCGCGAGGTCCGCCCGCAGCATCCCCAGCGCCATGGAATGCCCGACCCGATAGCCCCAGGCGCCCGAGGTCGTCTCGCCCACCACCTGCCCGCCGTGCCAGAGCGTGGACATGTAGGGCGCATCGCACTCCCCCGCCTCGACCTTCAGGCTGACGAACCGCTTCTTCACCCCGCGCTGCTTTTCGGCCAGTAAAGCCGCCTTGCCCGGGAAGTCGTGCCCCCAGTCGATGAAGCGCTCCAGCCCGCCCTCCAGCAGCGAGTAATCGGTGGACAGATCGCCCTTCCAGGCCCGATAGCCCTTCTCGATCCGCAAACTGTTCAGCGCCTTCATGCCAAAGGGCTTCGCCCCCCCGGCCAGCAGCGCGTCAAGGATCGCGGGCGCATCGGCCCGGTCGCAATGGATCTCCCAGCCCAGCTCTCCGGCAAAGGAGACCCGCACCAGCGCCACATCCTTGCCCGCCACCCTGGCCTCCTGCACCGACAGCCAGGGCAGACTCAGGTCCGCCTCGGCCATCCCCGCCAGCAGATCGCGCGCCTTCGGCCCGGTCACGATGAAGCAATGCACCGCGTCGGTGTGATCCTCGATCACGCAGCCCTCGGGCAGGCCCTTCCGCAGGACATCGGCATCGTGCAACTGGGCGACAGCGGCGGTGATGAGGCCCACCTCATCCTCCCCATGCACCATGCAGGACATCTCGGTCACGATCCGGCCGCGGTCGTCGGCGAAATAGATCAGGCCGATCCGCCCCGGCGCGGGCAGGCGCGAGGCGGTGAGGCCCGCCACATGCGCCCGTGCCCCCGGCCCCTTGACCAGGAACCGCGAGAAACCGGGCAGGTCGAGAACCCCGACCCCGTCCCGCACCGCCTCGCATTCCGCGCGGATCCGCGCCTCCCACGGGCCCGCCCGGCCCCAGGTCTGCGTCGCCTCCCATGAGGTGTCGTCCCCCGGCCGGGCGAACCACTCCGCCCGCTCCCAGCCATTGTAGGGCGCGAACTGGGCGCCCAATGCCTTCAGCCGGTCATGCACGGGCGACAGCTTGCGGTCCGCCCCGGCAGGCCAGCGCGCCATCGGGAAATGCATCGCGTATTCGTGGCCGTAAACCTCCATCCCCTTGGCCACCAGATAGTCGTGATCCTCCCAGCCGGTGAACCGGCGCGGGTCGCAGGACCACATGTCCCATTCGGTCGCGCCTTCCGTCACCCATTCCGCCAGCACCTTGCCGGCGCCGCCCGCCTGACAGATGCCGAAGGTGAAGACGCAGGCCTCGAAGGCGTTGGGCACGCCGGGCATCGGCCCGATCAGCGGGTTACCGTCGGGCGTATAGGGGATCGGGCCGTTGATGACCCTGGTCAGGTTCGCCCTGGCCAGAAGCGGCACCCGGGCCATGGCGTCGTTGATCTGGAACTCCAGCCGCTCCAGATCGTCGGGGAAGAGCTGGAAGCTGAAATCCTCGGGCATCGGGTCGTCCGGCGTTGCCCAATGCGCGCGGCAGGGGTTCTCGTAGGGGCCGAGGTTGAAGCCCATCTTCTCCTGCCGCAGGTAGTAGGACGAATCCACGTCGCGCAAGAGCGGCAGCTTGTGGCCGACCTCTTTCGTCCAGGCCTCCAGCTCCGGGATCGTGTCGAACAGCATGTACTGATGGCTCATCACCATCATCGGCACGCGCCGCCCGAACATCGCCCCCACCTGAGCCGCATAATAGCCGCCCGCGTTCACCACATATTCCGCGCGCACCTCGCCCTTCGGCGTCGTCAGCACCCATTCGCTACCCGTCCAGCGCGCTGCCGTCACCGGGCAGAACCGCTCCACCCGCGCGCCCAGCTTCCGCGCGCCCGTGGCCAGCGCCTGCGTCAGTTGCGCCGGGTCGATGTCGCCGTCATAGGGGTCGTAAAGCGCACCCGTCAGATCATGCGTTTCCAGGAAGGGATAGCGCGAGGTGATCTCTTCCGGCGCCAGCACGTCCAGGTCCATCCCCTGATAACGCCCCATGCCGACGACACGGCGGAACTCCTGCAACCGCTCCCTGGAATGGCCAAGGCGCACCGATCCGGTGACGTGGTAGTTCATCGGATAGCCGACGGCCTCGCCCAGACCACGATACAAGCCCGCCGAATAGCGCTGCATGTTCATGATCGACCAGGACGCGGAAAACGTCGGCACGTTCCCCGCCGCGTGCCAGGTTGACCCCGCCGTCAGCTCGTTCTTCTCCAGAAGCAACGCATCGGTCCATCCCGCCTTCGCCAGGTGATACAGCGCCGAGGCCCCCACCGCCCCGCCACCAATGATGACCACCCGAGCCGATGCAAATTCCGCCATCGCCACCTCCCCGTTCCGCGCGCCACTATCCGCTGCACGGCGCCCGCTTTCAATTCGGTCGGAACCGGGCTATTGATCGACAACTCCGATCAAGGGACCTTCATCTGTCCCCAAATATCCTCCGGGGGTCCGGGGGTGGAAAACCCCCGGGGCCGGCCACGAGGCGCAACGCATGCAGATCGATCTCCTCGACACTTTCCTCGACCTTGTCGAGACCCGCAGCTTCCACCGCACGGCTGAACGTCTGCGGATCACCCAATCCACTGTCTCCGCCCGCGTCACGGCACTGGAACAGGCCGTGGGCCAGCGCCTCTTCGACCGATCCCGCGCGGGCACCGACCTCACCCCCGAAGGCAAGCGGTTCGAACCCCACGCCCGCGCGCTGCGCCATGAATGGAACGAGGCCAAACGCCGCATCCAGATACCGCAAGGCGCGGCACAGCTTCTGAGGCTGGGCATCCAGAACGACCTCGCGGCGGTCTACCTGGGCGACTGGGTGGCCGAGTTCCGCGCGGCCCTGCCCCAGACCGCCTTCTACATCGAGCCGGACTATTCCAACCAGATGTGCGCCGATCTTCTGACCGGCATCCTCGACTTCGCGGTGATGTTCTCGCCCAAACCCCACCCGGACCTGCATTTCGACTCTGTGGGCGAGGTGACCTACCGCATGGTCTCGACCGACACGCCGCGCCTGGCCGAGGTCATGCCCGACCGCTTCGTCTTTGCCCATTTCTCCCCGGCCTTCGAGGAGATGCACCGCCAGTTGACGCCCGCGCTTGCGGCCTCACCCGTGTCGGTCGGGCAGTCGGGATCGGTGGTGTCGCTGCTGACAGCGATGGGTGGCTCAGGCTATGTGCTGGAAAAGACGGCAGCCGACCTGATCGCGGGCGGGCGCTTCATGGCTGTCGAGGATGCCCCCGACCTGCGTCAGCCGGTCTTTGCCGCGATCCACATCCGGCACCGGACCCTGCCCCTGCACCGCAAGCTTACCCAGCTCGTCGCCCGGCACTTTCGCGACGCCAGATAGAAGGCGGATTGCGCTCGCTGCCTTGCGGATAGCCGGTGATCGGCACCCCGTCGTGCCGCAGCATCCGCCCAAGTCCCAGCCGCAGGACCCAGTCGAGCACCGGTGGCGGGATCGGGCCGTAGAGGTCGGTCCGCACCAGCCGCGCCGCCGCGCGCAGGGCCACGGTCTCGGGCCAGGTCAGCGTGGTGTCATGCAGCGCGACCCAGGGCTCCGGCCCGGCAAAGACCGCGACGAGGCGCCGCTCGGTCGGTCCCGCACCCAGAAAGCGGAAGCTGCGCACCCCCTCCGGGCCTTGCAGTCGCAGCCGCGCGACCAGAAGCCGCGCCGCGCGGTCGAACCCCGCCGGGTCGCGGAGCGCGTAGAAATGCGAGACGACGATCTCAGCTGTCATCGCGGAAACGGTTCACGATCGGATAGCGGCGGTCCAGCCAGAAGGCCTTCTGCGTCAGCCGCACGCCGGGGGCCGACTGGAAGCGCTTGTATTCCGCGATGTAGAGCAGATGCTCCACCTTCTTCACCGTGGCGCGGTCGAAGCCAAGGGCGACGATCTCGGCCACCGACATCTCCTTTTCCACCAGACATTCCAGGATCGCGTCCAGCACCTCATAGGGCGGCAGGCTGTCGTTGTCGCGCTGGTTGGCGCGCAGCTCGGCGGAGGGAGGCCGGGTGATGATCGCCTCGGGGATCACCTCGCCCGGCGGGCCCTTCATCCAGGGCCGGTGGTTTTCGTTCCGCCAGCGCGCGGTCAGGAACATGCGCGTCTTGTACATGTCCTTGACCGGGTTGTAGCCGCCGTTCATGTCGCCGTAGATCGTGCAGTAGCCCACCGCCATTTCCGACTTGTTGCCGGTGGTCAGGAGCATCTCGCCGAACTTGTTCGACAGGGCCATCAGCATCACACCACGCAGGCGGGACTGGATGTTTTCCTCGGTGATCCCCGGTTCGGTCCCGGCAAAGAGCGGTGCCAGGGCCTCGCCCACCGCCGCCTGCGCACCGCTGATCGGCACCGTATCATACCGGCACCCAAGCGCCTTTGCCGCCGCCAGCGCCAGGTCCAGCGACTGCCGGCTGGTGAACTCCGACGGCAGCATCACGCAGCGCACGTTTTCCGGCCCCAGCGCATCCACCGCCATTGCCGCGACAATCGCGCTGTCGATCCCTCCGGACAGGCCCAGGAGAGCCTTCTTGAACCCCGTCTTCCGCATGTAATCGCCAAGGGCCATCACACAGGCCCGGTAATCCGCCTCGCCAATCGGCGGGATTTCCGCGATCTCGCCGGGGTCGGCGCGCCACCCCTCGGCCCCGCGCCGGAAGGTCACCATCACCTCGCATTCGTCGAACTGCGGCAGTTGCGCCATCAGCCGCCCGCCGGGGTTCAAGACCATGCTGGAGCCATCGAACACCTGATCGTCCTGCCCGCCCACCATGTTCAGGTAGACCAGCGGCAGGCCCGTCTCGACCACGCGGGACACCATCAGGTTCAGCCGCAGGTTCGGCTTGCCCCGGTGATAGGGCGAGCCGTTGGGGATGAGCAGGATCTCCGCCCCCGTCTCGGCCAGGGTTTCGGCCACATCGGGGTGCCAGGCATCCTCGCAGATCGGGGTGCCGATGCGGACGCCCCTGACCACATAGGGCCCATGCACATCGGCCGAGGCAAAGACCCGCTTTTCGTCGAAGACCGCGTCGTTCGGCAGATGGTGCTTCAGGACGCGGGCATGGACCCGCCCGCCCTCCAGCACATAATAGCCGTTGTAGAGCTTGCCGCCCTGCCGCACCGGCCCGCCGATGCCGATGGCCGGGCCGTCGGCACAATCCGCCGCCAAAGCCTCCACCGCCGCAATCGCCGCGCTTACGAAGGCAGGCTTCAGGATCAGGTCCTGGGTCTGGTAGCCGGTCACGAACATCTCGGTCAGCGCGGCCATGTCGGCCCCCGCCGCCCGCGCATTCGCCCAGGCGGCCCTGGCCCGCGCCACGTTTCCGGCGATGTCGCCCACCACCGGGTTCAGCTGCGCCAGCATCAGGTTGAACGTGTCGGTCATCGGGGCCCCCACCAGATGCATGGACTGTAGCAGACAAACGCACAAGGGAAAGTGGTCACGCCACCATGCCGCAGCCTTTACCGTCAAATCCTTGTCACACCCGACCCTCGCCCTTACCCTGCCGACAATCGCACCGAGGATTCGTCCATGCGCCTGATGACAGCCCTGCTTCTTGCCGCCATCGCCCTGCCCGCGCAGGCCCAGGACGGCGAGATCATCACCAAGCAATACGATGACGGCTCGGTCTACGAAGGCACCTTCCTGAACGGCCGCCAGCACGGCACCGGGACCTACCGACTGCCCTCGGGCTTCGAATACTCCGGCCAGTGGGTAGAGGGCCAGATCACCGGCCAGGGCACCGCGCGCTATCCCAACGGTTCGGTCTACGAGGGCACGTTCGAGAACGGCCAGCCCGACGGCAAGGGCAAGATCTCCTCGCCCGACGGCCGCACCTATGAGGGCGACTGGTTCCAGGGCGAGATGACCGGCGAAGGGGTGGCGATCTATGCCAATGGCTCGGTCTACGAAGGCAGCTTCGTCAAGGGAAGTCATCACGGGAAGGGCAAGCTGACCAATCCCTCGGGTTACACCTACGAGGGCGACTGGGTGATGGGGGTGAAGGAGGGGCGCGGCAGGATCACCTATCCCGACGGCACGGTCTACGAAGGCACGCTGGTCAAGGGTCAGCGCTCGGGCCAGGGTCGGCTGACCATGCCGGACGGGCTGGTCTATCAGGGCGCCTGGGTAGACGGGCAGATCAACGGCAAGGGGATCCTGACCCAGCCCAACGGCGATGTGTACGAAGGCGATTTCGTGAACGGCCTGCGCGAGGGCGAGGGCAAGCTGACCCACAAGAACGGCGACATCTATTTCGGCCAATGGGTCAAGGACCGCCGCCATGGCCAGGGCAGCTTCACCACGCCGGACGGGTTCAAGTACGAAGGCAGCTGGGTCGCGGGCCGGATGGAGGGGACGGGGTCCATCACCTATCCCGACGGATCGGTCTACATCGGCGCGATGAAGGCCGACCAGCCGCACGGCCAGGGCGCGATCACCTATCCCGACGGGTCCACCTATCAGGGCGACTGGGTGGCGGGCGTCATCACCGGCCAGGGCCGCGCGACCTACCCGGACGGCCGCGTCTACGAGGGTGCCTTCCGCAACGCCAGGCCCGAGGGCAAGGGCGTGATGACCTATCCCGACGGCTACCGCTATGAGGGCGACTGGGTCGATGGCCAGCGCGAGGGCCAGGGCGCCGCGGTCTATCCGGATGGCAGCCTCTACAAGGGCGACTTCAAGGCGGGCCTGCGCGACGGCGAGGGCGAGTTCTCGACGACCGACGGGTTCAGGTATGTCGGCCAGTGGGTCGCAGGCCGGATCGAAGGGCGCGGCACGGCCACCTATCCCGGTGGCGATGTCTACGAAGGCATGTTCAAGGACGGCCGCCGCGAGGGCCAGGGCAAGCTGACCTACAAGTCGGGCGAAGTGGCGGAAGGGATCTGGCTGAACGGCGTCCTGACCGCGCCGCCCGAGGTTCCGGCAGGGGATGCGGCAGGCGAGGCCCCTGCCGATGGCACAGCCCCGGCGCAACCCGCGACGAACCCGTAGGCCGGGCTTCAGCCCGACTGTCCCGACCCGCCGCCACCAGCGCAGGGTGCGCTACAGCGCACCACCCGGCTCGGGGCCGGCTCGGGGCCGCGACGGGAACACAGATCCCGATCCCTGACTTGCGCCCGACGACCAAAGCCAACCCGTTGCAAGCCTTGGCTGCCCGACCATGCCGCGCGTGGCGCGGACCCCTGCGCCCGCCTCAGAAGGTCATCACCACCCGATGCCCCGGCGCATGGGCCAGCCGCACCAGGGTCACCGGTCCCGCCATCCCCTGCGTCGTCCGCTCCGCCACCAGCAGCGGCGTCCCCGGGGCCACGCCCATCACCTCTGCCTCGCGCGGGGTGGCCGGTTCGGCGGTGAAGGCGATGTCGCCGGACACCAGGCTCACATGCGTCACCAGCCATTCGTTGGCACTGACCGCGGCGAAATCCGGCGGCGGATCGGGCAGGACGGCGGGGTTCAGCCAGCGCGTCTCCAGCACGAAGGGGAGGCCCCCGGCCAGGTGCAGGGTCTCCAGATAGCGCATCGGCTGGCCCTCGGGCAGGCCCAGCCGGGCGGCCACCGGGACCGGGGCCGGGACCTGACGGTCGGCCATGAGCCGGAAGTCATAGGCGAGGCCCCGCCCCAGCACATCCAGCCGGATCACCGGGATCTCCAGCCGCGCGCGACGGACGGGCAACGCGGCCACCCGGGTTCCGGCGCGTTTCTTGCGTTCGATCACCCCCGCCTCTGCCAGCGCGGTCAGCGCGCGGTTCACCGTGGCCCGGGCCACGCCGAACTCCTCGGCCAGGGCCTCCTCGCCCGGGATCAGCGCGCCGGGCGGCCAGTCGCGCACCCGGATCCGGCGCAGCACCTCGGCGCGGATCTCTTCCCAGCCCAGCGTCACAGCGTGTCCCGCAGGCGCTGCATGGTGGCGCGGAAACGCGCCGCGACGGCCTCGCGCGCGACATGGCGGCCCTCACGCACGACGGGACGGCCCGCCGACCAGAGGTCGGACACCAGCCCGTCGCGGCCCGCAAAGACGAAGGCATCCAGCAGCCGGTCGCCCTCCAGGCCGTCCAGCCGCAGATCGCCGGTGTCCAGCGCCAGAAGGTCCGCCCATTCCCCGACCGCGATGCCGCCCCGGCCTCGCCCCGCCGCCTGCGCGCCACCCTTGACCGCCGCCTCCCACAGCAGCCGACCGGTGGAGCGGTGATCGGCCATCACCGCCCGGGCGCGGCCGGCAAGCCTTTGGGAATATTCCAGAAGCCGCAGCTCCTCGGCCAGCGAGATGCGGACGTTGCTGTCGGTCCCGACCCCGAAGGCGCCGCCCGCCCCCAGCCAGCCGGGGCCGTCGAAGATGCCGTCGCCCAGGTTCGCCTCGGTGATCGGGCACAGGCCCGCGACCGCGCCGCTGCGGGCCAGCGCAGCCACCTCGCCCGGTGTCATCTGGGTCGCGTGGATCATGCACCAGCGCCCGTCCAGCGGCAGGTTCGCGCAGGCCCAGTCCACCGGGCGCGCGCCCCAGGCAGCCTGGACCTCGGCCACCTCGGCCAGCTGTTCGGCGATGTGGATATGGATCGGCCCGCCGGTCATCCCCGCGACGCGGCCCAGCGTCCCGCGGCTGACCGCCCGCAGGGAATGCGGTGCCACGCCCAGCACCGCATCCGGCAGACCGGCCAGCGCGCGCCCGGCGCTCTCCAGCACCCTGGCAAAGACCTCGGGAGAGGAGCCGAACCGCAGCTGCCCGCCCGACAGCGCCCGCCCGTCCACCCCGCCCTGTTCGTAGATCACCGGCAGATGCGTCAGGCCAAGGCCGGTATCCCGCGCAGCCTGCACGATGCGCGCGGACATCTCGGCCGGGTCGGCATAGCTGCCGCCGCCGACCGGATGGTGCAGGTAATGGAACTCACAGACCGCCGCAAAGCCCGCCTCGGCCATCTCGACCATCGCCTGCGCCGCAATGGCCTGCACGTCCTCGGGGCTCAGCCGGTCGAGAAAGCGGTACATCAGCGCACGCCATGACCAGAAGCTGTCCCGCCCCGCCGTGCGCGCCTCGATCAGGCCGGCCATCGCGCGCTGGAAGGTGTGCGAGTGCAGATTGACCGGCGCGGGCAGGATCACGCCATGGCCCTGCCCCGGCACGCCCGCCGTCACCTCGACGATGCGGCCCGCCGCGACGCGGATACGGACGTCCTTCGCCCAGCCGTCGGGCAAGAGGGCGGATGCGGCGTGCAGGATCATGGCGACTCGCTTGACTTGAATTATGTCTAGACATATTAGCCGGACATGCAGTCATAAGGCAAGCCGATGCTCCTGACCCATGCCACCCTTGCGACGATGAGCCCCGCGGCTGGATCGGGCGATTACGGCCTGATCCGGGACGGCGCCGTGGTGATCGAGGCGGACCGGATCGCCTGGGTCGGCCCGATGGCAGATCTGCCCGCAGACCACCGGGGACTGCCCCACCTCGACTGCGGGGGCAGGCTTGTCACCCCCGGCCTGATCGACTGCCACACCCACGCGGTTTTCGCGGGACACCGCGCCGAAGAATTCGAGCTGCGCCTGAACGGCGCCAGCTATGAGGCGATTGCCCGCGCCGGCGGCGGGATCATGGCGACCGTGACCGCCACCCGGGCGGCCTCCGAGGACACACTCCTGTCCGGCGCGCTTGCCCGCATCGACCAGCTGACGGCCTCTGGCGCCACCACGGTCGAGGTCAAATCCGGCTATGGGATGACCGTCGGGGACGAGTTGAAGATGCTGCGCGTCGCGCGGCAGATCGACAGGCACCGCGCGGTGACGGTGAGGACCTCTCATCTGGCGGCCCATGCCGTTCCGCCGGAATTCAAAGACAACGCAAAGGCTTATATCACCGAGGTCGCCCTGCCCTCGCTGCGCGCCGCGCATGCCGAGGGGCTGGTCGATGCGGTCGATGCCTTCTGCGAAACCATCGCCTTTTCCGTCGATGAACTTGCGCCGCTGTTTGCCGAGGCCCGCGCGCTTGGCCTTCCGGTCAAGCTGCATGCCGAGCAGCTGAGCGACCGGGGCGGCGCGGCCTTCGCGGCAGGTCACGGGGCGCTTTCGGCGGATCATCTGGAATATCTCTCGCCCGAAGGCATCGCGGCGATGGCGCAGGCCGGAACCGTGGCGGTGATCCTGCCCGGCGCCTTCTACACTTTGCGCGAGACCCGGACGCCGCCCATCGGCGCCCTGCGCGCGGCCGGCGTGCCGATGGCGGTGGCGACCGACCTGAACCCCGGGTCCTCGCCGATGGCCTCGCTGACGCTGGCGATGAACATGGCCTGCACCCTCTTCCGTCTGACGCCGCTGGAGGCCCTTGCCGGGACGACGCTGCATGCCGCAAGCGCCCTGGGTCTGTCCGACCGGGGCAGGATCGCGCCGCGCCAGCGGGCCGACCTCTGCATCTGGGACGCCCACCATCCTGCGGAACTCAGCTATCGGATCGGCGCAACCCCCCTGCACAAACGTATATACGGAGGCCAGCTTGACGCCTGAAATCCTGATCCCGGGCCAGGTCAGCCTGTCGCAGCTGGCGCGTATATACAGACAAGGCTTGCCTGCCCGCCTGCATGACAGTGCCCGCAACGGGATCGAACGCGCCGCCGGTCACATTGCGGCGGCAGCCGGGGGGACGGCAGCCGTCTATGGGGTGAACACCGGCTTCGGCAAGCTGGCAAGCATCAAGATCGCCCCGGAAGATACGACCAAGCTTCAGAAAAATCTGATCCTCAGCCATTGCTGCGGGGTGGGCGCGCCCATGCCCCGGGATGTGGCGCGGCTGATGATGGTGCTGAAACTCCTCTCGCTTGGCCGCGGGGCATCCGGGGTTCGCCCGGTCATCGTGGAGCTGATTGAAGCCATGCTGGCCCGAGGCGTGACCCCGGTGATCCCCGATCAGGGCTCGGTCGGCGCCAGCGGAGACCTCGCCCCCCTGGCCCATTTGACCGCCGTGATGATCGGCCATGGCGAGGCGATGGTCGATGGCGACGTGAAATCCGGCGCCGAAGCCCTTGCGATGAATGGGCTTTCACCGATCACTCTTGGGGCGAAGGAGGGGCTGGCGCTGATCAACGGCACCCAGTTCTCGACCGCTTACGCGCTGGCCGGCCTGTTCCAGGCCTGGCGCGCGGCGCAGGAGGCGCTGGTGATCTCGGCGCTGTCCACCGACGCGATCATGGGCTCGACCGCGCCGCTGGAGCCGGAAATCCACAGCTTGCGCGGCCAGCCGGGCCAGATCGCCACAGCAGCGGCAATGCGCGCGCTGCTGGCCGGGTCGGAGATCCGGGAAAGCCACCGCGAGGGCGACAGCCGGGTGCAGGACCCCTACTGCATCCGCTGCCAGCCGCAGGTCACCGGCGCGGCAATGGACGTGCTGCGCATGGCCGCCCGGACGCTGGAGATCGAGGCGAATGCCGCCACCGACAATCCGCTGGTGCTGTCCGATGGGCAGATCGTCAGCGGTGGCAACTTCCACGCCGAACCCGTTGGTTTTGCTGCCGACATGATCGCGATGGCGGTGGCCGAGATCGGCGCCATCGCGCAGCGCCGGGTGGCGCTGATGGTCGATCCGACGCTCAGCTTCGACCTGCCCGCCTTCCTGACGCCGAAGCCCGGCCTCAACTCCGGCCTGATGATCGCCGAAGTGACGACTGCCGCGCTGATGAGCGAGAACAAGCACCTCGCCCATCCCACGGTTATCGACTCGACTCCCACCTCCGCCAATCAGGAGGACCACGTCAGCATGGCCGCCCATGGCGCGCGGCGGCTGGGGCGGATGGTCGCGAACCTGAACGTGATCCTCGGGGTCGAGGCGCTCTGCGCGGCGCAAGGGATCGAATTCCGCGCCCCGCTGCGCACCTCCGCGCCCCTCCAGGCGGCGGTCCGCGCGCTTCGCGACAAGGTCCCTGCCCTGGCCGATGACCGCTACCTGGCCCCCGACCTAGCCCGCGCGGCCGCGCTTGTCGCCGAAGGCGCGCTCAGCCGGGCCGCCGCCATCCCGATGCCCGACCTCGCCTGATTTCATCTGTCCACAAATATCCTCGGGGGTCCGGGGGCGAAGCGCCCCGGGGGTCCCCACCAGCGAAGGAGCCCACAATGTCGAACCCCCGCCACAACCTGCGCGACATCTACCCGCCGACCGGCCCCGAAAGGACCTGCAAAAGCTGGCAGACCGAAGCGGCGATGCGGATGCTGATGAACAACCTGCACCCCGACGTGGCCGAGAACCCGCACGAACTGGTGGTCTATGGCGGCATCGGCCGGGCGGCGCGGACCTGGGACGACTTCGACCGCATCGTGGCAAGCCTGCGGGATCTGGAGGGCGACGAGACGCTGGTGGTGCAGTCGGGCAGGCCGGTTGCCATCGTGCGCACCCATGCGGATGCGCCCCGCGTGCTGATCGCCAACTCCAACCTCGTGCCGCACTGGGCGACCTGGGCGCATTTCAACGAGTTGGACCGCAAGGGCCTGATGATGTACGGCCAGATGACCGCCGGATCCTGGATCTACATCGGGACGCAAGGGATCGTGCAGGGGACGTATGAAACCTTTGCCGAGGCCGGGCGGCAGCATTACAGCGGGAACCTCTCGGGCCGCTGGATCCTGACCGGGGGCCTGGGCGGCATGGGCGGGGCGCAGCCGCTGGCTGCGGTGATGGCGGGGGCATGTTGTCTTGCGGTCGAGGTGGACGAGACGCGGATCGATTTCCGTATCCGCACCCGCTATCTCGATGCCAAGGCCCATACGCTGGACGAGGCGCTGGCGATGATCGCGGACTGGACCGCGAAGGGCGAGGCGAAATCCGTGGGCCTGCTGGGCAATGCCGCCGAAGTCTTTCCCGAACTTCTGCGCCGGATGCAGGCTGGCGGGCCGCGCCCCGATATCGTCACCGACCAGACGTCAGCGCATGACCCGCTGCATGGCTATTGCCCTGCGGGCTGGACCGTGGCCGACTGGCGCGCGCGGCAGGAGACGGACCCCAAGGCGGTCGAGGTGGCCGCGCGAGCTTCGATGCGCGCCCATGTCGAGGCGATGGTCGGCTTCTGGAACGCAGGCGTCCCTACGCTCGACTATGGCAACAACATCCGGCAGGTGGCGAAGGAGGAGGGGTTCGAGAACGCCTTCGCCTTCCCCGGTTTCGTCCCCGCCTATATCCGCCCTCTCTTCTGCAAGGGGATCGGCCCCTTCCGCTGGTGCGCCCTGTCGGGCGATTCGGAGGATATCCGCAAGACCGACGCGGCGATGAAGCGGCTGTTCCCCGACAATGCACATCTGCACCGCTGGCTGGACATGGCGGGCGAGCGGATCGCGTTTCAGGGCCTGCCCGCGCGGATCTGCTGGATCGGGCTGGGCGACCGGCACCGCGCCGGGTTGATGTTCAATCAGATGGTGGCAAACGGAGAGCTGAAGGCCCCCATCGTGATCGGGCGGGATCACCTGGACTCGGGGTCCGTCGCCTCACCCAACCGCGAGACCGAGGCGATGAAGGACGGGTCGGACGCGGTGTCGGACTGGCCGCTGCTGAATGCGCTGGTCAACACCGCCAGCGGCGCGACCTGGGTCAGCCTGCATCACGGGGGCGGGGTGGGCATGGGGTTCAGCCAGCACGCGGGCGTGGTCATCGTCGCGGACGGGACGCCCGAGGCCGCGCGCCGGCTGGAGCGCGTCCTGTGGAACGATCCGGCCAGCGGCGTCTGGCGGCATGCGGATGCGGGCTACGAAACCGCGATCCAATGCGCGAAGGACCACGGGCTGCGTCTGCCGGCGATCCTCGGCACCTGATCGGCCGGGCGCCGGTTTCCGGCACGGAAACCGGCCCGGAATTCGTTTCGAATTCCGGTGCGCCCGGAAAGCGGCCTTCCAGCGCCCGCAGGCAGCACCTGGCGCGCATGGCGCAGAAATGTCTGCTTCACCGTCGCGCTCGGCCCGGCCAGTTGGCAGATTCGCGCCGCGCCAGAAGGCTGGCGAACCAGGCGCCGGCAGAGCAATCCGGGGCGCCGAGACTGCGCCCGTTCCTGCCCTATCGCAGCCAGATCGGGTTCGACCAGGCGCGTTTTCCGGCCGCATCGATCACCGCGACGCGCAGCCATGGGCTGTCGTTCAGCCGCTGCAGCGGCACTTCCGCCCGGGTCATCGACGCCCCGTGCACCGCCTTGGCGCCGGTGCCATGCCCCAGCGCCACCACCGAGACGGCGGCCGAACATTCGACCACCACCTTGTCGCCATCCACGGCCACATCGCGCAACTCCGGCCCCTGCGAGGAATAGAAATCCCCTCGCTTCAACGCGGCCAGCAGCGCCTCGGGCTCGTTCGCCTCGGCCTTGACCATCACCCAGCCGCCGAAATGGTCGGGTTCCGAGAAATGCGCGTCATCGGTGGCGATCAGGCTCAGGCGCCGGCCTTCGGTCAACAGCAGGTCGGCAATCGCCGCGCCGTCGGGCCGGTCGCAGCCGGCGGCGCAGCCGTGGTTGTAGATCTCGACCGCATGGGCCGCCGTGATCGACCGCGCATCGGCAAGGGTCAGGCCCGACCATTGCGGATGCGCGATGGCGACGAAGGCCCCGGCAGCGACGGCGCGGGCGGCGATCTCGGCCCCGCTTTCCTGCCCCGGTTTCGGCAGGAAGCCGGGGCTGTCCGAGGGCGCGAAGTCCGGCGGCAGGCCCACGGCCAGGATATGCCACAGCTCGCCGTTGGCCATGGCACCCGAATGCAGTTCGGCCCCGAGGATCGTGGTGAAGCTGTTGGTGCGGAAGGGCACGGTATCGACGATCGGATAGCCGTAGGCGCCGATGAAATGGTCGGTCAGCGCCAGGAAATCATAGCCCTCGTCGCGGTAGCGGCGGCAGACCTCTTCGGGCGCGAGCACACCGTCGGAGCGCGTGGAATGGGTGTGCAGGTTCCCGCGCCAGAAGCGGCCGGGGGCGGTGAAGGCAGAGGGGCGGAGCATGGTCTGGGTCCTGTTTGCGCAGCGGGCGCGGCGTGGGGGTTGCGGTCGCGGTGACCGGTGCGGGATGCCAGGGGCCGATGACGCCGGAATGACGGCCTCGGCCGCCCGCCGGCCTTCGGCGCAACCTTGCCCGCGCCGCGCCGGCAGGGCAAGGGCCCGAGGCGCCGCCCGGCGCCGCCTGCCGCTAGCCGCGCCCGATATAGGGCATGTCGCGCGCCATGATCGTGACGAAGGGGGTGTTCACCTCCAGCGGCAGGCTGGCCATGTGCAGGACCATTGCGGCCACATGGTCCACATCCATCACCGGTTCGGCCCGGATGCTGCCGTCGGCTTGGGGCACGGCGGTCTGGAACTTCGCGGCCATGTCGGTCAGCGCATTGCCGATGTCGATCTGCGCGCAGGCGATGTCGAAGGCGCGGCCGTCCAGGGCCAGGGTGCGGGTCAGGCCGGTCACGGCATGTTTCGACATGGTATAGGGCACCGAGCCGGGCCGCGGCACATGGGCGGAAATCGAGCCGTTGTTGATGATCCGTCCGCCGCGCGGGGTCTGGCGGCGCATCAGTCCGAAGGCCGCGCGGGCGCAGAGGAACATGCCGGTGATGTTGGTGCGGCTGACCTCGAGCCATTTCTCGACCGGGATCTCGTCGATGGGGGCGGCGGGGGCCGAGATGCCGGCGTTGTTGAACAGCACGTCCAGCCGGGGCAGCCGGGCAAAGGCGGCCTCGACCTCGGCCGGGTCGCCCACATCCGCCACCAGAATACGCGCGGGGGCATCGCCTGCGGTTTCCTCCAGCGCCGCGCGGCGCCGGCCCAGGAGGCTGACCTCCCAGCCCGCCGCCAGGAAGGCGCGCGCGGTGGCGCGGCCGATGCCGGCGCCCGCGCCGGTGATCAGGATCGAACGGTCGGTCATGACACCTCCACCAGGTAGTCGTATTTCAGCAGCCAGAGCGCCGCGCGGCCGACGACCGAGGGCGGCAGGCGCAGGGCGGCGCCGATCTCGGCCTCGGTCGCGCCGCCGGGGCCTGCCGCGGCATAGGCGGCGCGCACCGCCTCGATCCGGGCCGGGTCGTCGATCAGGCGGCGGCGCAGCGCGTAGTTGCGCAGGGCGAACATCTCGGCCGGGGGCGGCCGATCCTCGGGCGGCCGGGCGGCCAGACGACGCTCTGGCGGGGCGAAGCGCGTCGGATAGGCGGCGAACATCTCTTCCACTGCCGGACCGACCGGCACCTGCGCGGGCGCGCAGGGCGCAAGCCCGGGCCCGCCCCTTGCCCGGGCGTGGGCCAGCATCGCCCGCTGTTCCGCCCAGAGCGCCTGATACTGCGGGATCACCGCGCGCCAGTCATACAGCGCCCGCGCCCGGGCCTGCCCCATGGCCCCCATCCGCGCGCGCAGGTCGGGATCCATCGCCAGCGTCACCAGCGCCCGGGCGAAGGCGCCGACATCCACGGGCGTCAGGGCCGAGACCTGGCTGAGATACTGCACATAGGCATCCGTCCCGCCCAGGAAGCGCTGGGTGATGTAACCGGACAGCCCCGCGCGGGGCAGTTCGCTTGGCACCCGGATGCCCACCTCGGGCGTCACCGTATCCTTCATCCCGTCCCAGTCCGTCACGATCACCGGCAGACCCGCCGCCATCGCCTCGACCGGTGCCAGACCGAAGGTTTCCTGAAGGTTGTCGATCGGAAAGACGAAGATGTCGCCGCCCGACAGCGTGGCCTTGCGGTCCTGCGGGTTGCCGCCGTCCATGAGGTGATAGCCGCAGGAGGGCATCAGCCGGACCGCGGCCCTGGCATAGATTGCTTCCCAGAGCTCTTCTCGGAACTGGCCGCAGAACACCAGATGCAGCTTGCCGCCGCCGAAGGCGCGGACCTCGCCCGCGGCCTGTTCCATGGCCAGGAACAGGGGCAGCGGGTCGAACTTCTCGTCCGGGGTCAGCCGCGCGATGGTGACGGCGACCACATCGCCGGGCGCGGCTCCGATGCGCGCGCGCAGCTCCTGGCCGAGAGCCGGGTCCGGCTGGAAGTCATCGCAGGCGATACCCAGCGGAATGACCGGCAACAGCGGCCGCGCCGGCAGGACCGCGCCCGGAAAGCGGTGGGCCAGATGGGCCTCGGCCAGTTCCATCAACCGGCGCAGCGAGGCCTGGACCGCGTCCGAGGTGCAGATCACCGCGTCCCAGGGCATCTGCGGCGCCGCGCGCAGGTCGAACAGAGCCTGCATGACGTTCTTCGTGGCCGTGGTATGGGTCACGCCGCACAGCGCCCAGGCCGCCGCCCCGTGCACCGACCGGCGCCAGCACTCGGCGGCGCTGATCGGGGCGGGATAATGCAGCACCTCGACCGGCGCCATCGCGGCCGGCGCATCCAGCCGGACCGCCCGCAAGGGCCGGGTCACGCCTGCGGCACGGGCCATTTCGGCGAAGGCCGCGTGGTCGCCCTGCGTATGGGCGACCGAGACGAATTCTTCTACCCGGCCATGGGTGAAGAAGCCCCGCAGGAAGCTTTCGCCGGCGACGCGGCGGCCGTTGATGCCCCTGCGCGCCGGGTCGTAGCCGTCGGACGTGAACCAGATCGCGGCATTGGCGGCAGGGGTCGGGTCGGGCATCAGCGGCTTTCCATCCAGAGCCAGGGCGTCGGCGTGGCGCGCCATTCCCACAGCATCAGCAGGCGGTCGAGGTCGGACAGCATCTCGGCCCAGTCGGGCAAGAGGTCGGGGCGCAGACTGCGGTCGATGCGGGTGATCCGGTGCGAGGGCGCGAAACGGTCGGTCAGCAGGGCCAGCAGGCCCGGGCGCATCCCTTCATGCACCTCGACCAGGAGGTCGGCGCGGACCAGCGCCGGGGCGCGGGCGGGGTCCAGAAGCTCGGCCTCGGCCCCTTCGATGTCGCACAGGATGAAGGTCGGCGCCTCGGCACAAAGCGCAAGATCGGCATGGCCGACCGCGCCCGCGATCCGCAGCCGGTCCTCGACTCCGTTCGCGCGGGCAAGCTCGGTGCACAAGGCGCGCGCGGCGGGGTTGGTGTCGCGGGCATGGATCAGGCTGGACGGCATGCGCCGGGCCAGGCCCACGGCATAGTAACCTTCGGCGCAGCCGATATCGAGCACCTGGGGATAGCCACGGGAGATCACCGTCTCGATCACGGGATGCAGGCTGGCCTCGTAGACACCCAACAGACGCGGGGCGCGGCCGCCCTCGGCAGCGGGGACGGCGTAGTGCATGCCGGCGAAGGGTCCGTGGGCGACCCGGCCGCCGCTGCGCTGAAGCAGCGTGTTCGCCAGGACGATCGCGCGCCATTTCGCCAGCTGCCGCAGCTGCGCGGCCAGCCGGTCGGGACCCGCTGGCAGCGCGGCAAGCCGCTGAAGCTGGGCGTCGGTCGCCCGGGTCAGTGGGGTCGGTCCGGTCATGGCCCCATGGGTAAGGGCTGGCCGGGCCGGCGTAAAGCCGGATCAGGCGGTGCGGCCGCGGATCGTCCGGTGCAGAAAGGCGGCACCAAACATGCCGGTCAGGATCAGGATCACCGTCGGGGCCGGGGCGGAATTCAGGTGAAAGCTGGCCCAGACGCCGCCGATCATCGCCAGAAGGCAGACCAGGGTGGCGGCAACCAGCATGGCGCCGAAGCTGCGGGTAAGGAGAAAGGCGATGGCACCGGGCGCGATCAGCAGGCCGATGGCCAGGATCAGCCCGACCGAGGTCAGCGTGGCGACGATGGTCAGCGCCAGGATCGCCAGAAGTCCGTAGTGCAAAAGCCCCGTCGGCAGGCCCGAGACCCGGGCCTGCACGGGATCGAAGGCATGCAGCATCAGGTCGCGCCACTTGAGGGCAAGGATCAGCGTGACCGGCGCGGCGATCAGCGCCGAGGTCCGCAGGTCCTCGGCCCCCACGCCCAGCATGTTGCCGAAGAGGATGTGGTCCAGGTGCCATTCGCTCGGAAAGGCGGTGTAAAGCACGATGCCGGCCGCGAACATGCCCGAAAAGACCACGCCCATCGCGGTGTCGCGCTTGACCCGGCTGTTGTCGGCCAGATAGCCGGTCAGAAGCGCCGCGCCGAGCCCGGCGGCGAAGGCTCCGATGAGGAGCGGCAGCCCGGCCAGCCAGGCCAGCACGATCCCCGGCAGGACCGCGTGGCTGACCGCATCGCCCATCAGCGCCCAGCCCTTCAGGACCAGGAAGCAGGACAGAAGCGCGGTGGGCGGGGCCACGATCAGCGCGATCCAGAAGGCGTTCCGCATGAACGGGAACTGGAACGGCTGGAGGAGGAACTCGATCATGCCGCCCTCGCCCGGGCCTTCGCGGCCAGCAGCCCGTGCTTCGGGGCAAAAAGGAAGGCAAGCGCGAAAAGCGCGGTCTGCAACAGGACGATCACGCCTCCGGTCGCTCCGTCCAGGAAATAGGACAGGTAGGCCCCCGCAAAGCCGCTGGACGCGCCGATCCCGGCTGCCAGCGCGAGAAGCCGGGGGAAACGGTCGGTCAGAAGATAGGCGGTGGCGCCGGGCGTCACGACCATCGCCACGACCAGGAAGGCCCCGACCGTCTGCATGGCGGCCACGGTCGAGGCCGCGAGAAGCGTGAAGAACACCAGTTTCAGGACCCCGGGCCGAAGCCCGATGGCGCGGGCATGCGCCTCGTCGAAGAAGGTGACCATGAGGTCCTTCCACAGCACCAGCAGGACCAGGGCCGAAATGCCGCCGATCAGCAGAAGCTGCACCCTGTCGCCGGGCGAGATCGCCAGCACATTGCCCATGATGATGGTCTGGACCGAGACCGAGGTGGGAAAGACCGAGATCAGGAACAGGCCAAGGCCGAAGAACGAGGTGAAGATGAGGCCGATCACCGTGTCCGTCTTCAGCCCGCTTCGGCTGGACAGGAACAGCATGGCACCGGCGGCAAGGCCTCCGGACAGGAAGGCGCCAAGCGCGAAGGGCAGGCCCAGGATATAGGCCCCCGCGACTCCGGGCACCACGGAATGGGACAGCGCATCGCCGATCAGCGACCAGCCTTTCAGCATCAGGTAGGCCGACAGCAGCCCGCAGACCCCGCCGACCAGGGCCGAGACGCCCATCGCATTGGTCATGTAGCTGTAGGCGAAGGGCTCAAGCATGGCTACCTGCGCACGGGTCGGGGCGGTTGGCAGATTGCGCGCCTTGCGGCGCAAGCCTCTTGTCTCGCCTCTGCGCGCGGGGCGCGCGCAACCGGCTCGGGCGGCCTCCGGCGGGAGTATTTGCGACATGGGCAAATGGCATGGTCATGTCTGGTCCTTGCGACCGTATTGCACGAAGGGGCGTTCGTCGTCGGTGAGGATCGAGATCTCGCGGGCATCGTCGTCGTCGTGCAGGTCGCTGCCGCCCAGGGTGAAATGGCGCAGGACGCCGCCGAAGGCCCGTTCGAGGTTCTCGCGGGTGAAGGTGGTTTCGGTCGGGCCATGGGCGAGGACGGTGCCCTTGACGAGCACGGTCCGGTCGCAGAAATCGGGGACCGAGCCCAGGTTGTGGGTCGAGACCAGCATGACATGGCCCGCGTCGCGCAGGTCGCGCATGAGGGCGATGATCTGTTCCTCGGTCTTCACGTCAACGCCGGTGAAGGGCTCGTCCAGAAGGATGATCCGGCCCTCCTGCGCCAGCGCGCGGGCGAGAAAGACGCGCTTCTTCTGACCGCCGGACAATTCGCCGATCTGGCGGTGGCGCAGGTCCGACAGGCCGACACGGGCAAGCGCCTGATCCACCTTTGCCCGGTCGGCGGCCGAGGGGCGGCGCAGGAAGCCCATGTGGCCATAGCGGCCCATCATCACCACATCCTCGACCAGGATCGGGAAGGACCAGTCCACCTCTTCCGCCTGTGGAACATAGGCGACAAGGTTCTGCCGCAGCGCCTCGCGCACAGGCAGGCCCAGAAGACGGATCGTGCCGCGCGCCAGCGGCACGAAGCCCATGATCGCCTTGAACAGCGTGGACTTTCCCGCCCCGTTGACGCCGACCAGCGCCGTGATCGTGCCTTGCGGGACCGCGAAGCTGGCATCGGTCAGCGCGGTCAGGCCGTTCCGGTAGGTGACGGTAAGCCCTTCGGCGAAAATGCCTTCGCAAGCCCGGTCGTCGCGCATGTCATCCTCAATTCGCGGACGCGAGGCCCCGCACGATGGTTTCGGTGGTCACGGTCAGGAGGTCGAGATAGGTCGGCACCGGCCCGTCGGCCGCGGACAGGCTGTCCACGTAAAGCACGCCGCCGAAGGCCGCACCCGTCTCGCGCGCGACCTGTTCGGCCGGGTCCGAGGGCACGGTGCTTTCGCAGAACACCGCCGGAATGCCATGTTCACGCACCCCGTCGATCACGGCGCGGACCTGGCGGGGCGTGCCCTGCTGGTCGGCGTTGATCGGCCAGAGATAAAGCTCCTTCAGGCCCAGGTCGCGGGCCAGGTAGCTGAAGGCGCCTTCGCAGGTGACCAGCCAGCGACGATCCTCCGGCAGCGCCGCGATCTGCGCCTTCAGCGGGTCGAGGGCGGCGGCGAGCTGCGCCTTGTAGGCCGCGGCATTGGCGGCATAGGTCGCGGCATGGGCCGGATCGACACCGGACAGCGCCTTCGCGATGTTATCCACATAGATCAGCGCATTGTCGATGCTCATCCAGGCATGCGGATTCGGGCGGCCGTCGTAATCCCCTCCGGTGATCGAGATCGGCGTGATGCCATCGGTCAGCGTGGCGGCAGGGACCCCGGCGAGATTGCTCAGGAACTGCTCGAACCAGCGTTCGAGCCCCAGCCCGTTCCAGAGCACGAGATCGGCATCCGCCGCGCCGACGATGTCGCGCGGGGTCGGTTCATAGCCGTGGATCTCGGCCCCCGGCTTGGTGATCGAGACGACCTCGACCCCGTCCCCGGCGACGTTCCGCGCCATGTCGGCGATCACCGTGAAGGTGGTCACGACCTTCAGCCGCGCCTCGGCCAGCGCCGGAAGCGGCAGGGCAGCCGGCAGCGGTGCAAGCAGAAGAAGACGGCGAGACGGCATTTGGCCTCCGGTTTTGGGGAGATTAGAATGTAAATGAGAAGCATTTGCAAGAAGGCAAGGGGCGGTCTGCTGAATGTCCGCCGAATGGCAGGCCGAACGGCCCGGATGCCCGCAAAGCCGCCACACGACGGGAAAGCGGACGGCGCCGGGCGGGTCGGATCGCAATGCAGGGAAGTGGCGCACCCGACAGGATTCGAACCTGTGACCTCTGCCTTCGGAGGGCAGCACTCTATCCAGCTGAGCTACGGGTGCCTGACGGCGTCCTTAGCGGAAGCCGCCGGGGGTTTCAATGGCGGACCGCGCTCAGGCGAAAAGTTCGTGCGCAAGTTCCAGGGCCGAGACCAGCGCGTCGACCTCTTCGGTGGTGTTGTAAAGCCCGAAGGACGCGCGGCATGAGGCGGAGATGCCCAGATGTGCCATCAGCGGCATGGCGCAATGCGTTCCGGCGCGCACCGCGATGCCGCGCTTGTCGAGGATGGTGGAGATGTCATGCGCATGGGCCGCACCGTCCAGGGTAAAGCTGAAGATCGCGCCCTTGGTTTCGGATGTTCCCTGCACGTTCAGCCAGTTGAGCCCCGCCAGCCGGTCGCGGGCGTAGTCGCGCAAGACCCGTTCATGCGCCGCGACATTGGCCATGCCGAGGTCCATCAGATACTGAAGCGCCACGCCCAGACCGATTTGCTGGACGATACCGGGGGTGCCGGCCTCGAACTTCATCGGCGGGTCGTTCCAGGTGACGGCGTCGCGCCCGACCTCGCGGATCATGTCGCCGCCGCCCAGGAAGGGGCGCATCTCGGCCTGACGCTCACGCCGGATGAAGATCGCGCCGGAGCCGCTTGGCCCGTATAGCTTGTGTCCGGTCACGGCATAGAAGTCGCAGCCGATGGCCTGCACGTCCACCGGCATGTGGACCGCCGCCTGGCTGCCATCGACCAGCACCGGCACGCCCCTTTCCCGGGCGCCCCGGCAGATGGCGGCGACATCGACCACCGTCCCCAGCACGTTCGACATGTGCGTAACGGCGACAAGCTTGGTCTTTGGGCCGATCGCATCCAGCACCGCCTGCGGGTCGAGGTCGCCCTTGCCGTCCACCTCGACCCATTTCAGCACCACCCCCTGGCGTTCGCGCAGGAAATGCCAGGGAACGATGTTGGCGTGATGCTCCATCACCGACAGCACGATCTCGTCGCCCGGTTCCAGGCGCGGCGCGGCCCAGGCGTAGGAGACGAGGTTGATGCCCTCGGTCGTGCCCGAGGTGAACACGATCTCGTCTTCCGAGGCGGCGTTCAGAAAGCGGGCGATGATGCCGCGGGTGGACTCGTATTTCTCGGTGGCCAGGTTCGACAGGTAATGCAGGCCGCGATGGACATTGGCATATTCCTGGGAATAGGCGCGGGTCACCGCGTCAATCACCACCTGCGGCTTCTGGGCCGAGGCGCCATTGTCCAGATAGACCAAAGGCTTGCCGTTCACTTCCCGCGCAAGGATGGGGAAGTCGGCGCGAATCTTCGTCACGTCATACATTGGGCATAAGGGCCTCCGGCCCGACAAGCAGCATCACCAGGACACCCAGCACGAGGCCGGCGGCAAAGGCGGTGACAACCATGCCGAGGAACACCTTCCCGCGCGAGGCAAAGCCGTGCAGTTCGGCGATGAAACAGGTCATCAGCCACAGGAAGAGGGCAAAGCCGCCCAGGCCGATCAACCCCGCAAGCGGCGGGATCAGGATCCCCGTCACCAGTTGCAGCGCCTGAACCACCAGCATCAGGACCTGAAGCCAGACGACGACCAGCAGTGCATCCGCAAACGCGCCCCGGCCGCCGAAGGCGCGGCCGACGCGGTGGATCAACAGGACGGACAGCGCAAGGAAGACCCATTGCACCACCGCCGCGCGGAAGGGACTGGCCAGCATGAAGGCGCTGATCGGGTCCATCGGCTGCGGGCTCAGCCCGATCTGCACGCTGGCCAGCAGCGCAGATACCACCGCCACCAGCAGCAGCCCCGCACTTCGGGCCGGAAGCGGCACGTCCTCGGCCAAAAGCGCCCGGGCGGCGGTGCGGGGATCCTCCAGCGTCAGCCGGGCCAGGGCGATCAGGCGGTCGGTCAGGCTCATCCGCGTTCGGCCTCGTGCAAGAGCGTGGCCCAGAGCCACAGGAAGGCCAGGCCGACGATCAACCTGACCACGGTCAGGGCCGGGCCGGGGCCGATCATCCCCGCGACCAGCCCCTGCAACAGGATCAGCGGGCCGACCGAGGCCAGCGCCCAGAACAGCGCGACCCGCGCGCCGTACCAGCTGCCCTGCCCGCCCATCGCCCGCGCCGCCAGGTGCCCCAGCGCGGCAAGCCCGTACAGAAACGGCACCGCCGCCAGCAGCCCGTAGGCCGTGGGCAGGATGCGCGGCCAGGCAGAGGGCTCTCCCGCCAGGAAGGCCGCGCGCGCCGCGCCGGGCCACTGGCCGATGAAGGCCAGGATCAGGAAGACCATCAGCAGCGACAGCGCGAAGGGCTCGGACCGGCCGCGCGCCAGATGCTGGCGCAGGATCCGGCGCGGGCGCGCCCAGGTGGCGACCAGATCGGTCGTGACCGCCATGCACCCTACCCTTTCGATCCGTGCCGGGCCAGCCAGCGTTCCAGCCGCGCGCGGATGTCCTCGGCGATCGCCTCGTCGGCGATCTCCTCGATCGCTTCGGCCAGGAAGGCCAGCACCAGCAGCGCCTGCGCCTGCCGCCGCGGCACGCCGCGCGATTGCAGGTAGAACAGCGCGGTTTCGTCTATGGCGCCGGAGGTGGAGCCGTGACTGCACTTCACGTCGTCGGCGTAGATCTCCAGTTCGGGCTTGGCGAGGAACTGGCTGTCCTCGTCCAGAAGCAGGCTCTGGCTGATCTGGTAGCCGTCGGTCTTCTGCGCGCCGGGCTTCACCAGGATCTTGCCCTGGAATACGCCCGTGGCCCCGTTCATCAGCACCTTCTTGAACACCTGGCGGCTTTCGCAGGCCACGGCGGCATGGGTGATGAAGACCGTATCGTCGTGGTGAAACCCGCCGTCCCCGACCGTGGCCCCGGCCAGATGCGCCCGGCCCTCGTCCCCGGTCAGCTCCACCACCGCCTCGTTCCGCGTCAGCCGCCCGTTCGCGGTCAGCGTGAAGGACCGCAGGTCGGATTTCGCGCCGAGCCGGGCAAAGAGATGGGTCACGGCGCGGCGTTCGTGGTCGCGCCCCTGAAGGCGGATGTGGTGGAAGCTGGCGCCATCGGCGATGTCGACCTCCATCACCTTCGAGAAGCGCGCCGCCGCCGGGCCGTTTTCCAGAAGCGTCAGTTCCGCGCCGGGGTCCAGCTTGATGCAATGGTGCAGGATCGCGTCGGAAGTCTCTGAATTATGGACGTAAATCAGGGAAACCGGCTTGCTCGCCCGGCCCGTCGCATGGATCAGCACGCCATCCGTGGCAAAGGCCGAGTTCAGTGCGGCCAGCGGGCGGGCCACGGGGGTCTGGCCGCGCGCCTCGAGGACGCCATAGATGCCCTGCGCCCAGTGGATGTCCTTTTCCTCTGCCGTGGCCAGTCGTTCGATCGACACCCCGGCCAGCGCCAGATCGTCCGAGGCCGCGGCATCGAACACGCCATCGACGAAGACGATCTTCAGCCGGTCCATGCCGTCGAAGGGTGCCGCCTCGTCCGTCACGTCAAAGCGCTTCGCCGGCAGCGGCTCGGGCGCGTTCAGGCTGGCCGGATCGGTGTAGCGCCAGTATTCGTCGCGCCGTGCGGGCAGGCCCATCGCCTGCAACCGGGCCAGAGCCTCGGCCCGCGCCGCCGCCAGCCACCCCTTGCCCGACAGCGCCGGGAGAGCGGCGAGCCGCGCGGCAAGCGCGTCTTCCTTCGCCTTCGGCAGTGCCATCAGCCCACCTCGCTCAGGATGTCGGCATAGCCGTTGTTTTCGACCTCCAGCGCCAGCTCCGGGCCCCCGGTCCTGATGATGCGTCCCGCGGCCATGATGTGCACGACATCCGGCCTGATATGGTCCAGAAGCCGCTGGTAGTGGGTGATGACCAGGAAGGACCGGCCGTCGCTGCGCAAGGCGTTCACGCCGTCCGCGACCAGCTTCATCGCATCGACGTCAAGCCCCGAATCGGTTTCATCCAGGATGCACATGCGCGGCTCCAGCATGGCCATCTGCAGGATTTCGTTGCGCTTTTTCTCACCGCCCGAGAAGCCGACATTGACCGGGCGCTTCAGCATCTCGGCGTCGATCTTCAGCGTCCTGGCCTTTTCGCGGACCACTTTCAGGAAGTCGCCGGCGGAAAGCTCCGCCTCGCCGCGTGCCTTGCGTTGCGCGTTCACCGCGGTGCGCAGGAAGGTCATGTTGCCGACGCCGGGGATTTCCACCGGATACTGGAACGCAAGGAACAGACCGGCAGCGGCGCGTTCCTCGGGCTCCATGTCCAGAAGGTCCTTGCCCTCCAGCCTCGCCGAACCTTCCGTGACCTCATAGCCGTCGCGGCCCGCCAGGACATAGGACAGGGTGGACTTGCCCGACCCGTTCGGCCCCATGATCGCATGGACCTCGCCCGCGCCGACGGTCAGGTCCACCCCGCGCAGGATCACCTTGTCCTCTTCCTGAAGTTTGACGTGCAGATTCCTGATTTCCAGCATCTTTCTTCCCTTTGGCGTCAGCGCGGATCGGTGAACCAGCCGATGGCCGTGGTGACCATCTCGGGCGGGATCGCGCCGGGGGTGACGGTAAAGCGGGCCATGCGACCCACCATTTCTTCCTTGCGGGCCAGAGCTTCCACCCCATGGTAGTAGGCGCGCTTGCGATAGTCGTCGAACAGCACGGTGACGGGCCGGGTCGCGCGCAAGCGCACCGCCACCAGACAGGCGGCGCGGAACCGGCCATCGATCAGCACCAGGTCGGGCTGCACGAAATCCGGCCGGTCCCAGACCGACAGCGCATAGCCGTGAAACCGGCGGAAGTCGCGCGAACCGGCCGGCATGCCCCAGGCGCCGGTGGGCCCGACATCGGCCCAGTGCACATGCACCCGGTCCGAGATCGGCGCAACATGATCGGCCAGACGCTCGGCCCAGGCCCGGTCGCTTTCCACGCTGAACACAGCCCTGCCCAGCCGCGCCGCAAGAACGGTCGAGCCGCCGCTGCCATATTCCAGGATCGTCTCTGCCGCCGCATAATGGCGCCGGACCACCTCTGCCTCGGCCGGGCCGAAGGTCAGCTTGAAGCTGGGCGCTTCGGTCTCCTGCTCGTGGTCTGCATCCATGCCGCGAATGACAACCGGTGTCGGAGGCGCGGAGGCGTCCATCCCGGGGTTCCGGCCGTGATCCAACGCGGCCAGCGCCTCGGCCACCAGCGCGTTGACCCGAGCCTGCGCCTCGGCCACGCCGGGCAGCGCCATCAGGCGGGCCATTTCCTCGGTGACCGCCGCTTCCCAATGCAGGATTGACCGATCCTCGGCCTCGTTCCGGTCGAAGCGGTCGAAATATTCCGGCGTGTGGCGCACATTCGGGCGGCGCGGGCCGGTCGAGACCATGCCCCTGCCCCGCGCGGCCTTCAGGCGGAAATGGTCGGGCGTGCGGACGGAATAGTGGTTGATCTGCGCCAGGTCCCAGCCGAATTCATGCCGCGAGGCAAGGTTGGTGCGTCCGGTGTAGGGCCGCCGCTCCAGCCAGGGTGCGGTGCGGGGGTTCTTCGGGTCCAGGGGCTTGCCATTGCCGCCAAGGCAGTCGTCCGCCGTGACCGCGGCCCCGTCGACAAGGCGCGGCAGGCCAACGGAATCGGCCGAGAAACCCGCAAACCTGTCGCCGAAGCAGAACATCGGCTTGGTTTCCAGATTGGCAACGAACCCCAGCTTCGAGGCGCCGATGAAATGGCCCGAGATGTGCCGCCCTGGAAAGCTGTCGTTGCCGCCCGAGCCGAACAGCCGCCAGTTCAGCATCAGCGCCCCGGCGCCCCCCAGCCGGTCCAGAAGCGCCTGCACCGTGCGTTCGCCGACGTGAACGTTCAGAAACTCGTCTGCGTCGAGCCAGAGATACCAGGCGCCGCGCTGATAGCCGACCTCGGCCTCGAAGGCCTGAACAGCCGCCGCCTGCGGCGCGACCCCGTAGCCGGGCGTGGTGCGCAGAAAGGTGATCTCCCCCGCCTCTGCCAGAGCGGCCAGCAGGTCATCTGACCCGTCTGTTGAGCCGTTGGAAACGATAACCACCCGATCCACCCCGATCACCCGGTGATAGGCCAGCCATTCCAGCACGAAGGGGCCCTCGTTGCGCATGGCCGAGACCAGAACGACCGGGGGCCGTGCTGCGTCGGGCTGGACCTGTGCAAGCGCCTTGGCCATGGCAGGTCAGCCGACCGAGCCTTCCAGGCTGATCGCGACCAGGCTTTGCGCCTCCATCGCGAACTCCATCGGCAGGGCCTGGAGAACCTCCTTGCAAAAGCCGTTCACCACCAGGGCCACGGCCTCTTCCTCGTCCATGCCGCGCGAACGGCAGTAGAACAGCTGGTCGTCGTCCACCTTCGAGGTCGTCGCCTCATGCTCCACGCGCGAGGAATTGTTGCGAACTTCGATGTAAGGCACTGTGTGCGCCCCGCACTTGTCGCCGATCAGCAGACTGTCGCACTGGGTATAGTTGCGGCTGTCCCTGGCTTTGGGGTGCATCGAGACCAGCCCCCGATAGGTGTTCTGCGCCCGGCCCGCCGAGATGCCCTTGGAGACGATCCGCGATTTCGTCCGCTTGCCAAGGTGGATCATCTTCGTCCCGGTATCGGCCTGCTGGGCGTTGTTGGCGATGGCGATCGAATAGAACTCGCCCTGGCTGTCGTCGCCGCGCAGGATGCAGGAGGGGTATTTCCAGGTGATCGCCGACCCGGTCTCGACTTGGGTCCACATCACCTTGGCCCGGTCGCCCCGGCAATCGGCGCGCTTGGTGACGAAGTTATAGATGCCGCCGACCCCGTTCTCGTCGCCCGGATACCAGTTCTGGACGGTCGAATATTTCACCTCGGCATCCTTCAGGATCACGATCTCCACTACGGCGGCGTGCAGTTGGTTCGTGTCGCGCTTGGGCGCGGTGCAGCCTTCCAGGTAGCTGACGTAAGACCCTTCGTCGGCCACGATCAGGGTCCGTTCGAACTGGCCGGTGTTTTCGGCATTGATGCGGAAATAGGTGGACAGCTCCATCGGGCAGCGCACGCCCTTGGGGATGTAGACGAAGGACCCGTCACTGAACACGGCACTGTTCAGCGTGGCAAAGAAGTTGTCGGTCGGCGGCACGACCGAGCCCAGATACTTCCGCACCAGATCGGGATGTTCGCGCACCGCTTCCGAGATCGAGCAGAAGATCACGCCCGCCCTGGCAAGCTCGGCCTTGAAGGTCGTGCCCACGGACACGCTGTCGAAGACCGCATCCACCGCCACCTTGCGCGGCTCGGCCTCGCCTTCGACTCCGGCCAGAAGCATCTGTTCCTTCAGGGGAATCCCCAGCTTGGCATAGGTCGCCAGCAGCTTCGGATCCACCTCGTCCAGCGACTTCGGCTTCTTCGCCATGCTTTTCGGCTTGGCGTAATAGTACTGATCCTGATAGTCGATCTCCGGATAGCGCACCATCGCCCAGCGGGGCTCTTCCATCTTCTGCCAGCGGCGGAAGGCGTCAAGCCGCCAGTCCAGAAGCCAGGACGGCTCGCCGTTTTTCTGGCTGATCAGGCGCACGATGTCCTCGTTAAGACCCTTCGGCGCATATTCCGTCTCGATCTCGGTTTCCCAGCCGTACTTGTACTTGCCGGCCATCGCCTGCACGGTCTCGACGGTCCCGCGATCAACACCTTCGCGGATCTCGACGGCTTCGGAAGTGTCCAGAGCGGCGGTCATCGGCATCATCCCTTCAGGCAGCCCGCGCGCGGGCCTTGGCATAGGCCTTGGTCCAGGCTTCCCCGAACCGCAGCACCTCGTCTCGTCTCGTCCCCGGGCCGATCGAGACCCGGATCGCCTGGCCCGCAAGGGCCGGATCAAGGCCCATCGCGGTCAGGACACGGCTGGTCCGCACCTTCCCGCTGGAACAGGCCGAACCGGCGGAAATCGCGAACCCCGCCAGATCCATCGCCATCACCTGGGTCTCGCCCTTCCAGCCGGGCGCGATCAGGCAAAGCGTGTTCGGCAGGCGCGGCGAACCATTCCCGACGCAAATAGTCTCATTTTCCGCGGCCGACAACTGCATTTCTAGAATATTTCTAAGTTCGGCGACCTCCTCCCAGACGCCGTTCGCCAGATCGCGGGCGGCGGCTTCGGCCGCGGCGCCGAAGCCTGCGATGCCGATCAGGTTCTCGGTCCCGGCGCGGCGGCCCATCTCCTGCCCGCCGCCCTTCAGCTGCGCCAGCACCTCGACCCCCTGCCGCACCACCAGCGCGCCGATGCCCTTCGGCCCGCCCAGCTTGTGCGCCGATACCAGCCCGCTGTCGCAGCCCAGCCAGTTGAAGGCAAAGGCAATCTTGCCGAAGGCCTGCGTCAGGTCGCTGACCGCCAGGCCCTGGGGCAGGTCCTGGATCACGCCGGTCTCGCTGTTGGCCAGTTGCAGCGCCGACCGGGGCGGGTCGGGAACCGTCACCCGGCCCTGCCCGTCCACCGCCAGACCCGCCTCGCACCAGGCGGCCACTGCATCATGCTCCACACCGGCGCAGACCAGGCCGCGCCCGGCGCAGGCCAACGCCGCCGCCTCGGTCGCGCCGCTGGTGAAGACGACATCCGCCCCGTCAGCCCCAAGCGCCGCCGCCACCTGCGCCCGCGCGCGTTCCACCAGCGCCCTGGCCGCCCGTCCTTCGGCATGAACCGAGGACGGGTTGCCCACCACCTCCATCGCCGCAAGCATCGCCGCCTTCGCCTCGGGCCGCAGCGGCGCGGTCGCGTTCCAGTCCAGGTAGAGGCGGCTCATTCCTCGTCCACCACGCGGAACAGGCTGGGAACCGCCGGGCAGGGGGTGAGATCGTTATTCACCACATCCGACAGCCGGACCTGGTGCAGAAAGACATAGACATTGGCCGAAAGGCTTTCCCACAGCCGGTTGGTCAGCGATTGCGCCCGTGTGCCCGAAAGCCCGCCGCTGGCTCCCGCACCGGTGTGCATCGCATCCACCGTCTCCTCGACCGCCTGCATCACCTCGCTGATACGGATCTGGTCGGGCGATTTCGCCAGCTTGTAGCCGCCCCCGGGGCCGCGCACGGCCTCGACCAGCCCAGCCCGGCGCAGCTTGACGAACAGCTGTTCCAGATAGGGCAGGCTGATGTCCTGCCGCTTGGAAATCGCCGCCAGCGACACCAGATCGTCGCCCTGCGCCAGGGCAAGGTCTGCAAGGGCGACCATCGCATAGCGCCCCTTGGTCGATAGCTTCATTCCCGCCTCCTGGCCCGCGCGGCCCATGCAACCGCATTGACGCCACGCGCCGCGCACATTACCTCAGTCAAGCCCCGAAAAGTTGGCCCCGGTCGCCAGGCCGCATGCCAGCTTTAGAACGGTTCTAGTTTAGCCGAGCGAAAGCGTCAAGAAATCGCACGCTCCTGGATGAGAAAAGTGCAATGCCCGAGGTAATCTTTGCCGGTCCCGACGGACGTCTGGAAGGCCGCTACCATCCGCAGAAGGACCGCGACGCGCCGATCGCGATCGTGCTGCACCCGCACCCGGCCTATGGCGGGACGATGAACAACAAGGTCGTCTACAATCTGCACTATGCCTTCTACAATCTGGGCTTCACGGTCCTGCGCTTCAACTTCCGCGGCGTGGGGCGCAGCCAGGGCGAATATGACCAGGGCATCGGCGAATTGTCGGATGCGGCCTCGGCGCTGGACTATCTGCAATCGATGAACCAGAACTCCAAGCAGTGCTGGGTCGCGGGGTTTTCCTTCGGCGCCTGGATCGGCATGCAGCTTCTGATGCGGCGGCCCGAGATCACCGGCTTCGTCTCGGTGGCGCCGCCCGCGAACCTGTATGACTTCTCCTTCCTTGCCCCCTGCCCCTCCTCGGGCCTGATCATCAACGGCACCGCCGACAAGGTCGCGCCGCCCAAGGACACCCGGGCCCTGGTCAGCAAGCTGCACGAGCAGAAGGGCATCACCATCACCCATGCCGAGATCGAGGGGGCGGACCATTTCTTCAAGGATGAAGAGGCGCATATGCAGCCGATGATCCAGACCGTTTCGGACTATGTCCGCCGGAGGTTGACGGAGGCAACGCGCTGATGGCGACCTTGCAGGAAATGGCCGACCAGCTGGCCGACGACGTGCTGGCCGCCGAAGCCGAACTGGGCGATGACCGCTTCTACGAGAAGGTCGCCAAGGTTCTGATGGCGGCCTCTCCGACCTTCCAGGAGGCCTACATGACCGCGGTCCGTGTCCGTCTGGCCGAACGGCGCGGCCGCGAGTTCCTGGAAAAGGCGCTTGCCGCCAAGCGCGGCGAGATCGAGGAGGCCCCCGAAGCCCCGGTCGATTTCGGCGGCATGGGCCATTGACCGACCGGCTGGAACGCCAGTTCGCCTTTCTGAACGAGGCCGACCGGCTGAAGCAGATCCTGCGCGCGACGACCCTGGTCGATGGCTCGCGGGTGGAAAATTCCGGCGAACATTCCTGGCACCTGGCGCTTTACGCGCTGGTGCTGGCCGATCAGGCCGGGCCGGGGGTGTCCATTGACCGGGTGATCCGGATGCTCCTGATCCACGATCTGGTCGAGATCGACGTGGGCGACGTGCCGATCCATTCCCGGAACGGCCAGGCCCATGGCAGCGAGGCGACGCAGGCCGCAGAGGCGCGAGCCGCAGAGCGCATCTTCGGCCTGTTGCCCCCCGACCTCGGCGAAAGCCTCCGCGCGCTGTGGGAAGAGTTCGAGGCCGCCGAGACCCCCGACGCCCGCTTTGCCAAGAGCCTGGACCGGGTGCAGCCGGTGATGGCGAACCTGATGAGCGGTGGCGGCACCTGGGAAACCTATGGTGTGACCTACGACCAGCTTGAGGCCCGTGTCGGGTCCAGGATCGCCAGGGGCGCGCCCGCGCTGTGGGACTGGGTCCGCGAAAAGGCCCGGCCCCGGTTCGGATAGCTCCTCGTGCGCCTTCGGCGTCTCGTCGCAGACCACCCCAGCGAGGACGGACGAAGTCCACGACGAGCGGCGCAAAGAGCGGGACGGCCATTCGGTATACAATCGCATACCGCCCTTTCCATGGCCCACTTTTTCCGCTATGCAGCCTGCAACCGAATCCCAAAGGAGGTCAGCCGTGTCGAAGATCAAGGTAGCCAACCCCGTCGTCGAGCTGGACGGCGACGAGATGACCCGGATCATCTGGGACTTCATCAAGCAGAAGCTGATCCTGCCCTATCTCGACATCGACCTGAAATATTACGATCTCGGGATCGAGGAGCGCGACCGCACCAACGATCAGGTCACCATCGACGCGGCGAACGCGATCAAGCAGTACGGCGTCGGCGTGAAATGCGCGACGATCACCCCGGACGAGGCCCGGGTCGAGGAATTCGGCCTGAAGCAGATGTGGAAGTCGCCCAACGGCACGATCCGCAACATCCTGGGCGGCGTGATCTTCCGCGAGCCGATCATCTGCAAGAACGTCCCCCGCCTGGTGCCGCACTGGACCCAGCCCATCGTGGTCGGCCGCCACGCCTTCGGCGACCAGTATCGCGCGACGGACTTCAAGTTCCCCGGGGCGGGCAAGCTGACGATGAAATTCGTCGGCGAGGACGGCACGGTGATCGAGAAGGACGTCTATTCGGCGCCGTCCGCCGGGGTCTACATGGGGATGTACAACCTGGATGACTCGATCACCGACTTCGCCCGCGCCTCGCTGAACTACGGCCTCCAGCGCGGGGTGCCGGTGTATCTGTCGACGAAGAACACCATCCTCAAGGCCTACGACGGCCGCTTCAAGGACATCTTCCAGCAGGTCTTCGACGCCGAGTTTGCGGACAAGTTCAAGGCCAAGGGCATCCACTACGAACACCGGCTGATCGACGACATGGTGGCCAGCGCGCTGAAATGGTCGGGCGGCTATGTCTGGGCCTGCAAGAACTATGACGGCGACGTGCAGTCCGACATCGTGGCGCAGGGCTTCGGTTCGCTCGGCCTGATGACCAGCGTGCTGATGACGCCCGACGGCAAGATCGTCGAGGCCGAGGCCGCCCACGGCACGGTGACCCGCCACTATCGCGAGCATCAGAAGGGCAAGCAGACCTCGACCAACTCCATCGCGTCGATCTACGCCTGGACCGGGGGTCTGAAGCACCGCGCGACGCTGGACAACAACGAGGCGCTGATGAACTTCGCCACCACGCTGGAGAAGGTGACGGTGCAGGCGGTCGAGGACGGGTACATGACCAAGGACCTCGCGCTCCTGGTCGGGCCGGACCAGAAATGGCTGACCACGATGGGTTTTCTGGAGAAGGTCGACGAATACCTGAACAAGGCGCTGAAGGGGTAATTTGCGCAGGGTGCGCTAAAGCGCACCATGCATGGGCCGGAGGGAAACCTCCGGCCCTTTTTCTGGCCTAACGGATTTAGGTAAGCATTATTGACTTTTCTGCGGCAGGATGTATGACCTTTCCAGCCGCAGGAGCCCCCCGATGCCCGACCGTCCCGACCAGATCGCCGACCGCCCCCGCCACAGCGCCGTTGACGACGCGCAAGGCATCGGGTTCGGCGTCATAATGGCCGCTTTGGGGATGCATATCCTGACCCACATGGGCTTTGTCACCGGACAGACCACCGGCCTTGCCGTGCTGATCGCCCATCTGACCGGCCTGCCCTTCGCGGCCGTCTACTTTGCCGTCACCCTGCCCTTCCTCGGCCTCGCCTGCAAGCGGATGGGCGCTGCCTTCGCGCTGAAAACGCTCGTCACCACGGCCGCCCTGTCCGCCCTTGTCGCCGTCCTGCCGCGCTGGATCGAACTCGGCCGGATCGAACCCGCCGTGGCCGCGATCCTGTTCGGCCTCCTTTTCGGCATCGCCGCCCTGGCCGCCATCCGCCACGGCGGCAGTTTCGGCGGACTTTCGGTCCTGTGGATCGAGCTTCAGGACCGCACCGGCTTCCCCGCAGGCCATGCGCAGCTTCTGTCCGACGTGGTGATCTTCGCGCTTGCCGCCCTGATCCTGCCGCTGGAGACCCTGGCCTACAGCTTTCTGGGCGCCGCCGTCTTTTCGCTGTTCCTTGCCGTCAACCATCGCCGCGACCGCTATATCGCGGCCTGACAGGCTCTGGCCAGTTGCCGCAAAACCCTGTAAGGGCGCCGCAACCCTACAGGAACGGACCCCATGGAACTGCGCAACATCGCGATCATCGCCCACGTCGACCACGGCAAGACCACGCTGGTGGACGAGCTTCTGAAACAGTCGGGGGCCTTCCGCGCCAACGAGGCCGTCTCGGAACGCGCGATGGATTCGAACGACATCGAACGCGAACGCGGCATCACGATCCTGGCGAAATGCACCAGCGTCGAATGGCACGGCACCCGGATCAACATCGTCGATACCCCCGGCCACGCCGATTTCGGCGGCGAGGTCGAACGGATCCTGTCGATGGTCGATGGCGTCTGCCTTCTGGTCGATGCCGCCGAAGGCCCGATGCCGCAGACCAAGTTCGTGCTGACCAAGGCGCTGGCCCTGGGCCTGCGCCCCATCGTGGTGCTGAACAAGGTCGACAAGCCCGACGCCGAACCCGACCGCGCGCTGAACGAGGTGTTCGACCTTTTCGCCAATCTCGGCGCCAGCGACGAGCAGCTGGATTTCCCGCATGTCTATGCCTCGGGCCGGTCGGGCTGGGCCGATCTGGAGCTGGACGGGCCGCGCAAGGACCTGTCCGCGCTCTTCGACCTGATCGTGCGCCACGTCCCCGCGCCGAAGGTGCTGGCCCGCGTGGACGAGCCGTTCTCGATGCTGGCCACCACCCTTTCCGCCGATCCCTACCTGGGCCGCATCCTGACAGGCCGCGTCGAATCCGGCCGCATCAGCACCGGCACCACGCTCAAGGCCCTGTCGCGCACCGGCGAGCGGCTGGAGCAGTTCCGCGTGACGAAGATCCTCGCCTTCCGCGGCCTCAGCCAGACCCCGATCGACGAGGCCGTCGCGGGCGATATCGTCACGCTTGCGGGCATGACCAAGGCCACCGTGGCCGATACCCTTTGCGCGCTGGAGGTGGACACGGCCCTTCCCTCGCAGCCCATCGACCCGCCGACGATCACCGTGACCTTCGGCATCAACGATTCGCCCCTTGCGGGCCGTGACGGCACCAAGGTCCAGTCCCGCGTCATCCGCGACCGGCTGATGAAGGAGGCCGAGGTCAACGTGGCGATCAAGGTCGCCGACACGCCGGGCGGCGAGGCCTTCGAGGTCTCGGGCCGGGGCGAACTCCAGATGGGCGTGCTGATCGAGAACATGCGCCGCGAGGGGTTCGAACTGTCGATCAGCCGCCCCCGCGTCATCATGCGGGACATCGACGGGGTCCGGCACGAGCCGATCGAGGAAGTCATCATCGATGTGGACGACGAATATTCCGGCGCGGTCATTGACAAGCTGACCGGCGAGCGGAAGGGCGAGCTGGTCGAGATGAAGCCCGCCGGTGTCGGCAAGACGCGGATCATCGCGCATGTGCCGTCGCGGGGTCTCATCGGCTATCAGGGGCAGTTCCTGACCGATACGCGCGGCACGGGCGTGCTGAACCGCATCTTCCACGGCTGGGCGCCGCACAAGGGCCCGATCCAGGGGCGGCGGCAGGGCGTGCTGATCTCGACCGAGTCCGGGGTTTCGGTGGCCTATGCGCTGTGGAACCTGGAAGAACGCGGCCGCCTGTTCATCGGCCCGCAGGAACAGGTCTATACCGGCATGATCATCGGCGAACACAGCCGGGACAACGACCTTGAGGTCAACCCGCTGAAGGGCAAGAAGCTGACCAACATCCGCGCCTCCGGCTCGGACGAGGCGGTGCGGCTGACCCCGCATGTCAGGATGAGCCTGGAAGAGGCCATCGCCTACATCGACGATGACGAACTGGTCGAGGTCACGCCCAAGATCATCCGGCTGCGCAAGCGGGAACTGGACCCGAACGAACGCAAGCGCGCTGCGCGGAAGGACTAGGAAGAAAGGGCGGGCATCTTGCCCGCCCTTCCGTTTTCACTCGATCAGCGGCAGCAGCGCATCCAGCGACTTCTTCGCGTCGCCGTAGAACATCCGCGTGTTCTCCTTGTAGAACAGCGGGTTCTCGATGCCGGAATACCCCGTCCCCTGCCCACGCTTCGACACGATGACCAGCTTGGCCTTCCAGCACTCCAGCACCGGCATCCCGGCGATGGGGCTGTTCGGGTCCTCCTGCGCGGCCGGGTTCACGATGTCGTTCGACCCGATGACGATGGCGACATCCGTGTGCGGGAAGTCCTCGTTGATCTCGTCCATCTCCAGCACGATGTCGTAGGGCACCTTCGCCTCGGCCAGAAGCACGTTCATGTGGCCGGGCAGCCGACCCGCAACCGGGTGGATGGCGAAGCGGACGTTCTTGCCCCTGGCACGCAGCTTGCGGGTCAGTTCGCTGACCGACTGCTGCGCCTGCGCCACCGCCATGCCGTAGCCGGGGATGATGATGATACTTTCGGCATCGTTCAGCGCCGCCGCGACCCCTTCGGCATCGATGGCGATCTGTTCTCCCGTCACCTCCATCTGCGGGCCGGTGGTGTTGCCGAACCCGCCCAGGATCACGCTGATGAAGCTGCGGTTCATCGCCTTGCACATGATGTAGCTCAGGATCGCCCCCGAGGAACCCACCAGCGCGCCGACCACGATCAGCAGGTCGTTCGACAGCGAAAAGCCGATCGCCGCCGCCGCCCAGCCGGAATAGCTGTTCAGCATCGAGACGACGACCGGCATGTCCGCCCCGCCGATGCCCATGATCAGGTGATAGCCGATGAACAGCGCCGCCAGCGTCATCACGATCAGCGCCAGGGTGGAGCCCGATTGCAGATAGACGACCAGAAGGACCAGCGACAAAAGCGCCGCGCCCGCGTTCAGCGCATGCCCGCCGGGCAGCTTCTTCGCCTTGCCATCCACCTTGCCCGCCAGCTTGCCGAAGGCGATGACCGAGCCGGTGAACGTCACCGCCCCGATGAAGACGCCGAGGAAGGTCTCGATCCGCAGGATGGTGATCTCGGCCCCGGTCTTGTGCGCCACCGTCGCGGCAAAGCCGGTCAGCGCGGCGCGCGCGGCCTCGTCCATGCCGGCAAGGCGGATCATCTCGATATGGGTGTTGAAGCCGATGAAGACCGCCGCAAGGCCGACCAGGCTGTGCATCGCGGCCACCAGCTGCGGCATCTCGGTCATCTGGACGCGCTGCGCCACGATCCAGCCCAGCACCCCGCCGCCCGCGATCAGCGCGACCGACAGCCACCAGAGCCCCGCTCCGGGGCCGTAAAGCGTGGCAAGGACCGCCAGCGCCATGCCGACGATGCCATACCAGACCGCGCGCTTGGCGCTTTCCTGCCCCGAAAGCCCGCCCAGCGAGAGGATGAAGAGAACGGCCGCAACGACATAGGCAGCCGTGGTGAATCCGTAAGCCATCTGCGCTACCTCACCAACCCGTCGGTTTCGAGAACATCTTGTTCTCTATTTTTGCTTCAACGCCGCATTTCTTGCAGATCGCTGAGGTTACCTCGGGGCCACTGCCCAGATTACCTGGATCCTCTTCAACATCGAAGTGAACAGCCGGTCCCAAGACACCCCAGTTACCCGGGGACCATCCTGATCCGCCTTGATGAGCAGATAAAGTTTCAGCATTTCCACAGACACTGCAGGTCAGGCGGTAGTAGGTGCTATCAATTGTTCCCACGACGGCCCCCTTACGACTTCTGGAACATGGCAAGCATGCGCCGGGTGACCATGAAGCCACCGAAAATGTTGATCCCGGCCATGAAGACCGACAGGGCCGCCAGCAGGATCACCATAAACGACCCCGACCCGATCTGCATCAGCGCCCCAAGGATGATGATCGAGGAAATGGCGTTCGTGATCGCCATCAGCGGCGTGTGCAGGCTGTGGCTGACGTTCCAGATCACCTGAAAGCCCACGAAGACCGCCAGCACGAAGACGATGAAATGGCTCATGAAACTGGCCGGAGCATAAAGCCCCGCCAGAAGCATCAGGCCGCCTCCGATCGTCAGCAGCGACACCTGATTGCGCGTCTGCGCCTTGAAGGCCGCGACCTCCTGCGCGCGGCGCTCCTCGGGCGTCAGTTCCTTCGGCTTCTCCTTGGGCCTGGCCGCCGCGATCGCCTGCACCTTCGGCGGCGGCGGCGGATAGGTCACCGCCCCCATATGCGCAACCGTGGCGCCGCGGATCACGTCATCCTCCATGTTGTGCAGGATCACGCCGTCCTTCTTCGGCGTGAGGTCGGCGAGCATGTGGCGGATGTTGTTGGCATAGAGCGTCGAGGCCTGCGTCGCCATCCGGCTGGGGAAATCGGTGTAGCCGATGATCGTCACGCCGTTGTCGGTGACGATCTTCTGGTCCGGCACCGTCAGGTCGCAGTTGCCGCCGCGTTCCGCCGCAAGATCGACGATCACGCTGCCCGGCTTCATCGCGCGCACCATGTCCTCGGTCCACAGCTTCGGCGCGGGCCGGCCGGGGATAAGCGCGGTGGTGATGACGATGTCCATCTCGGGCGCCAGCTCGCGGAACTTGGCCAGCTGCTTTTCGCGGAACTCGGGGCTGGAGGGCGCCGCATAACCCCCCGTCGCCGCGCCGTCCTGGGTCGGCTCGAACTCCAGGAACACGAAATTCGCGCCCATGGATTCGATCTGCTCGGCCACTTCGGGGCGGACGTCGAAGGCATGGGTCACAGCCCCCAGGCTGACCGAGGCGCCGATGGCCGCCAGCCCTGCCACGCCCGCGCCCACCACCAGCACCTTCGCGGGCGGGATCTTGCCCGCTGCCGTCACCTGGCCGGTGAAGAAGCGGCCGAAATTGTTCGCCGCCTCGATCACCGCGCGATAGCCGGCAAGGTTGGCCATCGAGGACAGCGCGTCCATCTTCTGCGCGCGGGAAATCCGCGGCACCATGTCCATCGCGATGATGGTCAGGTTCTTCTTCGCCGCCGCTTCCAGAAGCTCGGGGTTCTGCGCGGGCCAGAAGAAGCTGATCAGCGTCTGCCCGTCCCGCAAGGCCGCCAGTTCCTGCGCATCCGGCCCCCGCACCTTGACGATCACATCCGCCGCCGCGATGACCGAGGCCGCATCCGGCAGCACCTCGACCCCTGCTGCCGCATAGGCCGCGTCCGAGAACCCCGCCTTGGCCCCCGCGCCCGCCTGGATGCAGGCCGTATGTCCCAGCTTGGCCAGTTGCGTCGCCGAATCCGGCGTCATCGCCACCCGGTTCTCGCCCGGAAAGACCTCTGTCAAAGCGCCTATCTTCACACCCATCCCCCGATTGCAAGGCTTGCGCCATAATCTGACTCGTTGCACTTACCATCGCGCAACAATATTTCAAACCCCGTTTGCGGCCGCAGCATGAAATCAGCCCCGCCGCCCGAACCAGCGCCGGGTGCGGGCGGCCCAGAGGTCGAACTCCGGCCCGAAGGCCTCGGTCAGCCGGGCCTCCTCGTCGCGGATGAACCGGGTCTGGATCAGCCAGACGAAACCGGCGACCAGCGGCAGGGCCAGACCTGCGTCCAGCCAGAGGATCGCGCCCAGCAGGATCAGCGCATCGGCCAGATAGATCGGGTTGCGCGACAGGCGGAAGACACCGCCCGTCACCAGAGCCGAGGGGTTCCGGCGCGGGATCACCGTGGTCCTGTGCCGCGCCATCTCTGCCACCGCCGCCGCCATCAGGACAAGGCCCGAGGCCACCAGGATCAGCCCGCCAAGCCGTCCGGCGGCACCGAAAAGGGCGGGCGAGACCTTGGACAAGGCCCAGGCCGCCGCAAGATGCAGCGCCAGCCAGCTGGGCGGGATGTCGATGTCGCGAAGGGTCGGGCGCATGCGAACCTCCTGGGGATGACCCGTCTAAACCACCCCGCGCCGCGGCCTGCAAGCCCGGAACCCGCTGCCGCCTTTCCCTGCGTCATTCCGTTGGTCGCGCCGGGACCGGAGAAATTTCAAGCTTGAAATTTCTCGCCCGAGGCGGCATGACAGGCCGAACCCCGGAAGGATCCGCCCATGCCCATCGACTTTGCCGCGACCAAGGCCCGTTTCCACCTGCCCGAGGGGGTGATCTACCTCGACGGCAACTCTCTGGGGCCCATGGTGAAATCCGCACCGGACCGGATGGCCCGGGTGATGCAGGACGAATGGGCCGAGCTTCTGATCCGCGGCTGGAACAAGGCCGGCTGGATGGCCCTGCCCGCCGCGATGGGCGACCGGATCGCCCGGCTGATCGGCGCGGCCCCCGGCACGGTGGTCCTGGGCGACACGCTTTCGATCAAGGTCTACCAGGCGCTCGCCTCGGCCTTGGAGATGAACCCCAAGCGCCGGGTGATCCTGTCGGACACCGGCAACTTCCCCTCCGACCTCTACATGGCCGAGGGCCTGTGCCGCACGCTGGGCGGTCAGTATCGCCTCAAGACCGTCGCCCCCGAAGAGGTGATGGCCGCGATCGACGAGACCGTCGCCGTGGTCATGCTGACCGAGGTGGACTACCGCACCGGCCGACGGCACGACATGGCCGACATCACGAAACGCGCGCACGAGATGGGGGCGCTCACGGTCTGGGACCTCGCGCACAGCGCGGGCGCGATCCCCGTGGACCTGACAGCGGCCAAGGCCGACTTCGCGGTGGGCTGCACCTACAAGTATCTGAACTCCGGCCCCGGCGGCCCGGCCTTCATCTACGTCGCCCCCCGCCACGCCGATGTGGCCCGCCCGGCGCTGTCGGGCTGGCTTGGCCACGAAAGCCCCTTCGCCTTCGACCTGACCTACCGCCCCGGCGCGGGGATCGAGCGGATGCGCGTCGGCACCCCGCCGATCCTTCAGATGGCAGCCCTCGACGCCGCACTTGACGTCTGGGACGGCATCGACCTGCGCGAGGTCCACGCCCAATCACTGCGCCTTCAGGACCAGTTCATCAAGGGCATCGAGACCCGCGCGCCGATGCTGCACCTGGCCACCCCCCGCTCGCACCTGATGCGCGGCTCGCAGGTCAGCTTCCGCCACCCCGAAGGTTATGCCATCATGCAGGCGCTGATTGCCGAGGGCGTGATCGGCGACTTCCGTGCGCCGGACATCCTGCGCTTCGGCTTCACGCCCCTTTATATCGACGAGGACGACGTGGCCCGTGCCGTATCCGTGCTGGCGAAGATCATGGACTACGGCAGCTGGGACAAGCCGGAATTCAAGACCCGCGCACGGGTCACCTGAAGGATCGTCGGATGCGCCTTTCCCTCACCCTCTGCATTGCCCTTGCACTGGCAGGCAGCCTTGCCGGGGCCGAGCCGATCCTGCTGAAACGGGGGATCAACGGCGACCTGTGGCATAACTGGGGCTCGATCGCCGAGCTTCGGGCCGATCCCGAGGCGCTGGCCGTCTTTCCCGACTGGCGTCGCATGGTGACGCCCGCGATGATGGAGGCCCTGTCCGAACAGGGGTTCGACTTCATCCGCATGCCCACCGACCCCGGCCCCGCCCTGGCCGCAGGTCCGGGGGCCGAGCAGGACCGGCTGATCGACGGCATGATCGCGGCGGTGCAGATGGGGCTGGATGCCGACCTGAAGGTCATCCTCGACCTGCACCCCCTGCCCCGCGGCGCGGAAATCGGCGGCATCGAAAGCCTGCTTGGCAGCCATTTCCCCGACTATGTGGCCCTGGTGGCGCGGATCGCCCAAAGGCTGGCCGAGCTGCCGCAGGACCGCGTCGCGCTGGAACTGCTGAACGAACCCAGTTTCGACTGCGAGGGCGTCTATGCCGGCGCGCCGCCGAAATGGCCGGCGATGCAGGCCGAACTCCACGCCGCTGCCCGCGCCGAGGCGCCCGACCTCACGATCATCCTGACCGGCGCCTGCTGGGGCCAGGCCAATGCGCTGGCCAGTCTCGACCCGGCGCATATCGGCGATGACAGCGTGCTCTGGACCTTCCACAGCTATGTCCCCTTCGCCTACAGCCACCAGGGCGCGGTCTGGACCGAGGCCCCGGTCCGCTACCTGCGCGACCTGCCCTATCCGCCTTCGCTGATGACGCCAGACACCGCCGCCCGGGTCATTGCGGACTCCGCCGCCCGCATGGCCGAGGCCGAGGGCCTGGCCGATGAAGGGGCCATCGCCCGCGAGGTCGAGGCCTATGCCGGAACGGCCGACAGCGACGCGACCTACGAGATCGCGGTCGCCGCGTCCTGGGCGGATGCGCACGGCATCCCGCGCGACCGCATCCTTCTGGGCGAATTCGGCGCGCTGCACACCGCGGACGGCGTGACCCAGCCGATCGAATGGTATCACGCCTTCCTGGCCGACAAGCGCCGCGCCGCCGAGGCCGCGGGCATGGGCTGGGCCGTGCTGTCCTGGAAGGGCGACATGGGCGTGGCCGACCCCGAAGCCCCCGACCGCCGGCTTTCACCCGGCACCTGCCGCGCGCTTGGCCTGCCATGCGGCAACTGACCCTGCCCCCTCTTTGCCGCCCCGCCGGCTGGGTCGCGCTCTGGCGGCGCATGGGCACCCTGTCGATCCTGAACCGAAAGCCTGCTCTCCGTTCCTGAAAACCCCTTTCAAAACCGGAGACCGACATGACCACCTGCCCCTTCAACCCCGCCGAGGACGGCGCCCAGATGGCGTTCGACGGCCGCATGTCCTATGGCGACTACCTCCAGATCGACCGCATCCTTGACGCCCAGCATCCCCTGTCGGATGCCCATGACGAGATGCTGTTCATCATCCAGCACCAGACCTCTGAACTCTGGATGCGCCTGGCGCTGCACGAGCTGGACGCCGCGCGCCGGATGATCGCCGCCGACCGCGTGAACGAGGCGTTCAAGATGCTGGCCCGCGTGGCCCGCATCTTCGAGCAGCTGAACTCGGCCTGGGACGTGTTGCGCACCATGACGCCCTCGGACTACACCGCCTTCCGCGAAAGCCTGGGCCAGTCCTCGGGCTTCCAGTCCTGGCAGTACCGGCTGATCGAATATGCCGTGGGCAACCGCAACCTTGCCATGCTGCGCCCGCACGCGCATCGCCCCGACCTGACCGCAAGGCTCGAGGCCGAACTGGCCCGCCGCCCGCTGTATGACGAGGCACTGCACTTCCTCGCCCGCGCGGGGCACGCCGTCCCGGACGAGGTCCTCGCGCGCCCCTTGCGCCAGCCCTGGACGCCGCATCCCGGCGTCGAGGCGGTCTGGGCCGCCGTCTACCGCGATCCGTCGCGCCACTGGCAGGCCTATGAACTGGCCGAGAAGCTGGTGGACTTCGAGGACTACTTCCGCCGCTGGCGCTTCAACCACCTGACCACGGTCGCGCGCGTGATCGGCGTCAAGCGCGGCACGGGCGGCACCTCGGGCGTGGCCTACCTGCGCCGGATGCTGGAGGTCGAGCTGTTCCCCGAACTCTGGTCGCTGCGCACGGCGCTGTGACCGCTGGCCTGCCCGCAGCCCGCCCCGATCGGGCCCGCAACCTGCGGCGGCAGCGCAACGCCATGGGGAAAATCAGCAATTCTCACAGTGCCGTGACCGGCTTCGCCCGCTGCGGAGGTTTGACCTGTGGATAACGCTCGTCTAGCGTGAGCGGGACTGCGCCTGCGACATCCTGTCGGCAGGCCTTCTGATACGGATCCGTTTGATGACCATGACTTCGCGCCTTCCCTTTCGCGGTTCCGCACTGGCCTTTCGCGGTTCCGCACTGGCTCCGGCCCTGATGTCGCTCGCGCTGCTGGCCGCCTGCGTCGAGCCGACGGCAGGGCCTGCCGCCAGCACCGCCCCGGTGCCGAAGGTGGATGAGAACGTCTACCTTGCCACGATGGATTCCGGCATCACGATCCCGGCGCTGCCGGTCGAGAAGATCCCGGAAACCTACCGCCGCCAGGTGGTCTCGTTCAAGACCGACCAGCCGGCGGGCACGATCATCATTAACCCGGCGACCAAGCTGCTGTACTATGTCCTCGGCGACGGCAAGGCGATCCGCTACGGGATCGCGGTGGGCAAGGCCGGCTTCGAATGGTCCGGCGAGGCCATCGTGGCCGACAAGAAGCCCTGGCCGCGCTGGATCCCGCCGAAGGAGATGATCGCCCGCCGGCCCGAACTGGCCGAGTACGATGAGGTCGGCCAGCCTGGCGGTCCGACCAATCCGCTGGGCGCGCGCGCGATCTATCTGACCTCGGGCGGACGCGACTATGGCTACCGCATCCACGGCACGCCGGAATGGCAGTCGATCGGCCGCAACGCCTCGTCCGGCTGCATCCGGATGATCAACCAGGATGTGCTGGATCTCTACAACCGGGTGAAGGGCGGCGAGAAGGTGATCGTGCTGACCGCCTCGGGCGAGATGCCGAAGGGTCTCACCATTCCGAAACCCGTGGCCCCGAAGGTCGCCGCCGGGCCTGCGGTGGCCAAGCCGGCCCAGATCCCGGCCAATGCGATCCCGGCCCTCAAGGTGCTGCCGCCACCCAGTATCGCCACCGGCGCGGCGGCAACTCCGGCAGCGACGACGCCGGGAGGCTCGCCCGCCACCACCGCCTGCCCGCGTCCGCTGGTGAACGGCCTCTGCCCGCCCGCAACCGAAGGCAACTGAGCCTTCCTTCGGCCCGACATCGAACAGGGGCGCCCGGCGCCCCCTTCCTCATTGCAACCAGCGGTCGTAATCGCTGACCAGAAGATGCCAGGGCGCCTCGTCCTCCTCGATCTCGGCAAAGCGGCCGATGGGCTCGCGGAAGATGTTGTCGGTCAGGTCGTCGTTCACGGTCGAGACCTCGCCGATCAGCACATCGCCCCCCTCGCCCCAGAAGGCATGCCAGTCCCCCGGCATCAGCGTGACGCTTTCGCCGGGAGCCAGCTTCAGCCTGGTCCCCGGGCCATAGGGCGTGTCGATCCCGTCGCAGCGCACCATGCCGCCGCGGTCCCAGGCGAAATTGCCCTGATCGTCCGATCCGTAAAGCTCGACCACCAGCGTCGCCCCGCCGCGGTTGATGATGTCCTCGGCCTTGATGACATGAGTGTGCATCGGCGAAAGCTGATCCTGCCGCGAAATCAGCAGCTTCTCGGCATAGCACATGCCGCCGCCGCGCTTGAGGTCGGCCAGCCGCCCGTTGCGCAGGGTGAACAGGAACAGCCCCATCTCGTCGAACCGGCCCTGGCCATAGTCGGTAATGTCCCAGCCGCAGCGCGCCGTGACGATGGCGCTGGCATCCTTGCGCGCCTTGAACTCCTCGGGCGACCAGTTGGCAAAGGGCGGCAGCACAAAACCGTAGCGGCGGATCATCTCATCCGCCGCGCGCATGATCTCGTTGATGCGTGACCGTTTCATGTCTTCCTCCCGACTCGCCCGCCGAGATGATCCGATTTCCCGACCGATGTCACCGGGCCACCCCGGAAACCCTGCGCTTTCCGGACCGATTTCCGCAGGAAATCGCGCCCGGCCCTGCCGTCACGCCAGACGGCGGATCGGTTCGCGGTTGCAGAAGATCACCATCTGCCCCGCATTCTCCACCACCGAAAACCCCCGGCGCCGCATCTCCTCCAGAAAGGCGGCGCGGCCGTAATAGCGGTCGATGTCGCGCGCATTGCGCCGGATCACCGCGCCGGTGGCCGCGGCGCGCGAACTGAAAAGTTCGGCCAGGAACTGTTCGGGAGAGACGGGCGGCAGCATCGACATGCGCCGATCCTGCCCCGATACAGGTTGACGGCCGGTTAACGCTTGCCGAACAGCGAGCCCAGAACGCCGCGCACCAGCGCCTGACCCGACCGGGTGCCCAGCTGACGCGCGAAGCTTTTGGCAAAGGCCTCGCCGATCGAATCCGACCGGCTGGACGCACTGGTCGTCCGCGGCTTCGGCGTGCCGTAGCCCTGCCCGTCATAGCGCCGGGCGCGCTCGAACTCGCGCTTCTCCTCGGCCTGCCGCGCCTCCAGCTCGGCCGCCTCGCGCGCCGCCGTCTCGGCCCGGGCGCGCAGCTTCTCGAAGGCGCTTTCCCGGTCCAGCACCTGCTCATATTTCCCCCGGACCGGCGAGCCCGCCATCACCGCCGCCCGCGCCGCATCGTCGATCGGGCCCAGCTGGCTCGACGGCGGCCGGATCAGCGTCCGCTCCGCGATGCCCGGGATCCCCTTTGCCTCCAGCAGCGAGGTCACGGCCTCACCCGTCCCCACGTCGCGGATCGCCTCGTTGATCCTGAAGCGCGGGTTCGGCCGGTAGGTCTCGGCCGCCTTGGCCAGGTCCTTCTGATCCTTCGCGGTGAAGGCGCGCAGCGCGTGCTGCACCCGGTTGCCCAGCTGGCCGAGGATGTTGTCCGGCACATCCGCCGGGTTCTGGGTGATGAAATAGACCCCGACCCCCTTGGACCGGATCAGCCGCGCGACCTGTTCCACCTTGGAAATCAGCGCCTTGGGCGCATCGGTGAACAGAAGATGCGCCTCGTCGAAGAAGAAGACCAGCTTCGGCTTGTCCGGGTCGCCCACCTCGGGCAGCGCCTCGAACAGCTCGGACAGAAGCCACAGCAGGAAGGTCGCATAAAGCCGCGGCGAATGCATCAGCCGGTCGGCGGCCAGGATGCTGATCCGCCCCGCGCCCGAAGGATCGACCGTCATCAGGTCCATCAGGTCCAGCGCCGGCTCGCCGAACAGCCCCGCCCCGCCCTCGTTCTCCAGCACCAGCAGCCGCCGCTGGATCGCGCCGACCGACTCTTTCGACACCAGCCCGTAGCGCGCCGAGATCGCCTGCGCATTCTCGGCCACGAAGGTCAGCAGCGCCTGAAGGTCCTTCAGGTCCAGCAGCGGCAGTTCCTCTTCGTCCGACAGCCGGAAGGCCACGTTCAGCACGCCCTCCTGCGCCTCGCTCAACTCCAGCAGGCGCGACAACAGAAGCGGCCCCATCTCGGCCACCGTCGCGCGGACCGGATGCCCCTTCTCGCCGAAGAGGTCCCAGAAGATCACCGGAAAGCTGCGATAGTGCAGGTCCAGGCCGATCTGCGCCGCGCGCTTCGTGAAGGCGTCGTGCAGCTTGCCTTCGGCCGAGCCCGGCGCCGAGATCCCGGCCAGGTCGCCCTTCACATCCGCCATGAATACCGGAACGCCCGCCGCCGAAAAGCCCTCGGCCAGGATCTGCAATGTCACCGTCTTGCCGGTCCCGGTGGCGCCCGCGATCAGACCGTGACGGTTGCCGTATTTCAGCAAGAGCCGCTGCGGCAGTCCATAGCCCTCGCCGCCGCCGCCGATGAAGATGCTCTCTGCTTCGCCTGTCTGTTCCGTCGCCATCGCCACCCACAATCCCCGGTTGAACCGCCTCTCCGGCCGGTCATGCCCTGCTCACCGGACCGAACATACATTGTTAACCTCATTCTGCCAGACTCAACTGGCCGGACCTCGGGACTTGGCGGGTCCGGCGGTGACTTCCTCCCTGTCGACTGGCCGCGCCCTTGAAAAGGCGCGGCTTTTTCCGCTTCGTTCTGCAAAAGAACCCGTTGACGGGCAGGGTTTTCCGCCGTAGCGTCGCTATCCATGAAGTCGGCCAGTCCGACAGGGAGCAAAAACAGTCACGAAAAGGGCCGGTCTTGCCGGCCCTTTTCCATTTTCGCCAAAGGCGCGTCAGAGACGCGCCGGGATGCCCCGGGCGCGCGCGCAGAACCCTGCCGGGCCATGCTTTTCGCACCTGACTCGGGTCTGCCGCCATGCTAGAGACCCCCAGACACTCGACCGACCAAAGGAAATGTCGAAGATGGCAAAGACCACGAGCATCGCCCTCGCCCTGTTGCTGACCCTGACCTCGGGCCCGCTGGCTGCGCAGACCACCGAGACGCCCGCCCAGGGCGACGGAACCGTTGCGGCTGACGCACCGACCGCCGACAATCTCTCGCTCGGCCAGGAAGTCGGTGCAGCCGCCGATGGTCCGGGCAGCACCTATGTCGCCGCCAATTTCGAAGCCTGGGAACAGCGCTGCGTCCGGACCGAGACCGGCAAGGATCCCTGCCAGCTCTACATGCTGCTCAAGGACAAGGACGGCAATTCGGTGGCCGAGTTCACCATGTTCAACCTGCCCAAGGGCACCCAGGGGCCGGCCGTCGCCGGGGCCACCTTCATCGCGCCGCTGGAAACGCTGCTGACCGCCGGGATGATGTTGCAGATCGACTCGGCGAAACCCAAGGCCTATCCCTTCACCTTCTGCACCCAGATCGGCTGCGTGGCCCGGGTCGGCTTTACCGCCGAAGAGATTGCGCAGATGAAGAAGGGGGCGAATGCGAAGATCGTCATCGTCCCCTTCGTCGCCCCGGACGAAAAGGTGGAACTGACGCTGTCGCTCAAGGGCTTCACCGCCGGCTATGACGCGGTGGCCGCCGCGAACGACGCCGCGGACGAGGCCGCAAAGGCCGCGGGCGCTACGGCTCCGGCGGCCAATCCCTGATCCCCGCGCCTTTCGCGGTCGCGCGGAACCTTGCCTTGCGGCCGGCCTTCGGGCCGGCCGCTGTCATTCGGCACGGCGTCAGTCGGCGCGGCGGAAGGCCAGCACCGCATTCAGCCCGCCGAAGGCGAAGGCATTGGACAGCACCGCCGTCACCTGCGCCGGGCGCGCCTGTCCGACCACGACATCCAGCCCGCAGTCCGGGTCGGCCGCCAGGACGCCCGCGGTCGGCGGCAGCAGGCTCTCGGTCAGGGCCTGGATGCAGGCCATCGCCTCCAGCGCGCCGGTCGCGCCGATCGCATGGCCATGCATCGCCTTGGTAGAGGAAACCGGCGGCGGCGCCGGACCGAAGACCTCGCGGATCGCCACCGCTTCCGCCCGGTCGTTGGCCAGCGTGCCGGTGCCGTGCGCGTTGACATAGCCGATCTCCTCCGGCGCCAGGCCCGCATCGGCCAGCGCCGCCCGCATCGCGCGCACCGCACCATCGCCGCCCGGTGCCACGATGTCGGCCGCGTCCGCCGTCATCCCGAAACCCGCGACCTCGGCCAGGATCCGCGCCCCGCGCGCCCGCGCGTGGTCCTCGGCCTCCAGGACCAGCACCCCGGCCCCGTCGCCGATCACCAGCCCCTTTCGGCCCAGCGAGAACGGGCGGCAGGCATCGGGGGCCAGCACCCGCAGCCCCTCCCAGGCCTTGACCCCGCCAAAGCACAGCATGGCCTCGGTCCCGCCCGCCAGCATCACCTCCGCCGCCCCGGCGCGGATCAGCTGGAAGGCCAGCCCGATCGCATGATTGGCGCTGGCGCAGGCCGAGGACACCGCCAGCACCGGACCCCCCAGCCCATGCCGCATCGACAGATGCGCGGCCGGCGCATTGTGCATCAGACGCGGCACCACCAGGGGCGAGACGCGGTTGCGCCCTTCGGCGTAGACCGCGCGATAGCTGTCCTCCCAGGTCCCGATGCCGCCCGCCGCGGTGCCCAGGATCGCCCCCCCGCGCGGGCCGATCGCCGCAGGCAGGCCGGCCATCGCCACCGCCTCGGCCCCCGCGACCAGCGCATATTGCGTCACCCGGTCCAGCAGCGGCAGATCCTTCGCAGGAAACCGCTCTTCCGGCCGCCAGTCGCGGACCTCGGCGCCGATGCGGATGCTCAGCCGCTCGGCCTCGCGGAAGGTCAGCGGGCCGATGCCGCAGCGCCCGTCGCGGAAGGCGGCCAGGGTGCCCGGAAGGTCATGGGCCAGCGCGTTCACCGTGCCGAGGCCGGTGACGACAACCCGCCTCATCCGGCCTTCGCGGCGATCAGCGCCTCGACGCCGCGCACGATACTGCCCACGGTCGAGAAGTCGAAATTCGGCTGGTCGGGCTCGTTGGCGTTGAAGGGCACGCTGATGTCGAACCGCTCTTCCAGCGCGAAGATCGCCTCGGCCTTGCCCAGGCTGTCCAGCCCCAGATCCTCGATCCGTGCATCCGGCGCGATCTCGGCGGCGGGCAGCAACAGCTGCCGCGCCAGGATCTCGATCACCGCTGCTTCGATCTCTGCCCGCATCAGTCCCGCTCCGGCCCCGACTCGCCCGCCCTGCCCTTTTCCAGCGCCGCCACCCGGTTGGCAAGCCGCGGCAAGCGGCGCAGCGCCTTCTGGATCTCGACATGGGTCTCCATCTTCACAGCCGGATAGCCCAGCAGCACCCGCCCCGCGGGCGCATTGGTGAAGACCTTGGTCGCCCCGCCGCAGATCACGTCATCGCCGACGAAGATGTTGTCGTTCACCCCGCATTGCCCGCCCATCACCACCCGGTCGCCGATCCGCGCCGACCCGGCGATGCCGACCTGCCCGCACAAGAGGCAGTCGCGCCCGACCTGAACGTTGTGGCCGATGTGCACCAGGTTATCCAGCTTGGTGCCGGACCCGATGACAGTGTCGCGGATCGTGCCCCGGTCGATGCAGACATTCGCGCCGATTTCCACGTCATCGCCGATGGTGACGGCCCCCAGCGAATGGATGCGCGTCCAGCTTTGATCCCGGATTTCGGCGCGGCTGCCCAGGGTCTCGCGGATCTCCTCGACGCCGGACTTCTCGGGCGTGACGAAGCTGAACCCGTCCGCCCCGATCACCGCCCCCGGCTGGCAGATGAAACGGTCGCCGATCGTGACCCGCGCGCCGATCCGCGCGCCTTGCAGGATCAGCGCATCCGCCCCGATCCGCGCGCCCTCGGCGATGGACACGTGCGAGGCGATCCGCGCCCCCGGCCCGATCACCACGCCCGCACCGATCACGACGAAGGGCCCGATCGCCGCACCCGCGCCGATCCGGGCGGACGGGTCCACCAGCGCCATCGCATGCACCCCCGGCGCGATGGCCGGCCCGGGGTCCATCAGCCGCGTCAGCCCCGACATGGCCAGCCGCCCGCGCGGCGCGAAGATCGCCGCCTTCAGCCCCATGCCCCGCCAGTCCGCGCCCGGCCAGACCACCGCCGCCTGCGCCCGGCCCTTGCCGATGCCCTCGCCATAGCGCGGGTCCATCGCCAGGGCGATCTGGTCCGGCCCGGCCGCTGCGGGCTCGGCCGCGCCGCGCACGGTCAGATCAAGGTCACCCTCCGCCTCGGCCCCCAGAGCGGCTGCGATGTCACGGATCGTATGGCCCATGCTTCCCCCGGGCATTCCTGCCAAAGGTCTATCCCTGAACGCCCGCCAGTTCCACCCCGGCCGCTTCCAGGGCCTCCCACAGCGCCGCATCCCGCCCATAGACGTCGCGGCGATAGCTGATCCGGCCCCGGGCATCGGGATAGGCGGTGAAATAGACCAGGTGGACCGGAAGATGCTCTTGCAGCCTGACCACCGTCTCCTTGCCGGTCTTCAGCGCCGCCTCGAACTCTGCCTCTGCATTGTCGACCTGCCAGGACAGAAGCTCGTGCGCCAGACCGAAGGGGTCCGCCACCCGGATGCAGCCATGGCTGTAGGCGCGCACCTCGTGGTCGAACAGCGATTTCGACGGCGTGTCGTGCAGATAGATGTTGTAGGGATTGGGGAACATGAACTTCACCTTGCCCAGCGCATTGCCGTCCGAGGGCGGCTGGCGCAGGCCAAAGGGGAAGGTCTTGGCGGAATAGGCCGCAAAGTTGACCGATCCGCGCGACACCACGCGGCCCCGGCCGTCGATCACCTGCAAGTGGCTGACCGCATTCGGATTGCGCTGCAACAGCGGCAGGTATTCCTTCACGATGATCGACCGCGGCACCCCCCAGGAGGGGTTGATGACCATGTGCTCCATCTCGTCGGAAAACTCGGGGCTTCGCTGGTCGGGGACGTTCTTGCCGATCACCACCCGGGTCTCGAAGATGGTCTTGCCGCCGTCCACGATCTTCGCCCGGAAATCCGGCAGGTTGACCCAGATGTGCTTGCGCGTGCGGTCGATGTCCATCCACCGCTCGCGCTCCATCGCCACGATCACCGATTTCAGCCGGGCTTCGGGGGGCTGGTTGATCTCGGCCAGCGTGGCGGCATTCGCCACGCCGTCCGGCGTCAGCCCATGGGCCAGCTGGAACGCGGTCACCGCAATCTGCAACCCGCGGTCGTAGCTGGCGACCGGGGTCGGGGCAAGATAGCCCATCCGAACCAGCCGGTCGCGCAGCGCCACGACCGCCGGTCCGCTGTCGCCCGGGGACAGGGGCCTGGCCGCGACCGGCGCGCCCCAGCCGCCGGCGGCGATCTGCGCCTCCAGCCCGATCTTCGCCTTCATCAGTTGCAGATAGACCGGCGATTTCGGCTCCAGCCATCGCAGCACCGCCTCGGGGTTGCCGTTGGCGATACGGGTCAGCAGGGTCTTCGGGTCGATCCGGTCGATCTCGCGCACAATCCCGGCGTCCACCTTCCGCGGCTCCAGCGCGCCCGAAGTCAGGTCGCGCGCCCAGGCCAGATAGGCCTGGGTCATCTCCACCTCGATCCGGCCACGGTCGCCTTCGGTCTCGGCAGCCCGCAGCCGCGCCATCAGCGCCGCCGCGTCATAGCGCGCCACCGGCAGGCCATGGTCCCGCGCCGACAGGATCGCCGCCAGAAAGGCCGCGCGCCGCCCGGCATCCTCGGGCCCGGTCCACAGCGTCCGGTAGCCGGTCTCGCGATACCAGTCCGCCACGACCTGGTCGGAAGAGGCCGTCGCGGCCAGCGACCGGGTGAAGGCCGCCGTCTGCGCCGGAACCGCAGGCGCGATGCCCTGGCTCAGGACGAAGGCGAGGGGCACAAGCCAGGACCGGCCGAAAGGCTTGCGCAGGGAATGAAAGTGCATTCTGTCCTCGTTCTCAACGACTTGAACCATTTGCGCCATGTTTCCCCGCAACGGACAGCCTTGTCCATTCACAATGCGGAAGACCCATGTCGTGGCCGCCAGATTGTGTCGCCTCGGGCAACAGACGACGCCGAAACAGGTGCAGTTCCACCACACAGGGCGAATTTCACCGCGGTTAAGCAGAAATTTGCCGATGTCGGTTGTGCTGCCGCCCTGGCGGACAATCGGCGCTTGGGCTTCGATTCGACATGTGCAATAACGTGGCTGCACTTGGGGAAGAAGTGGCACGAGAGCTGCGCTACGGCAGTCGAAGACAGCACGGGGACAGACGGCAGAATGACGGACATCAAGCTCAACAGCGTCTCGCGACGCGGCCTTCTTGGTGCGTTCGCGGCAACGGCTCTGGTTGCGGCGCCGACCTACACCAACGCTTTCGGTCTGCTGAAGGGGGCCGGCGACATCCGCAGGATCCGCATGTATTCGGGCCGCACCGGCGAAAGCATCGACACGATCTACTGGATCGAAGGCGAATACATCCCCGAGGTCATCAAGGAAATCAACCACTTCATGCGCGACTGGCGGACGGATGAGGCGGTGAAGATGGACATGCGCACCATCGACATCATGGCCGCGGCGCACCGGCTGATGGACGTGTCCGAACCCTACATGCTCCTGTCGGGCTACCGCTCGCCCCGGACCAACGCGATGCTGCGGTCGCGCTCGCGCGGGGTGGCGAAGAATTCGCTGCACATGGTGGGCAAGGCGGCCGACCTCCGGCTTCAGTCGCGCTCGGTCGGGCAGATGGCCAACGCGGCCGCGGCCTGCGCCTCGGGCGGGGTCGGCAAGTATTCGCGGTCGAACTTCGTCCACATGGATTGCGGCCCGGTCCGCAGCTGGGGCGGCTGATCCTTTCCGCACCGCGAAACAGGGCGCCTTCGGGCGCCTTTTTCATGCGCGCCGCACCGAACCGCGCGTCGATGGCCCTTGCCGCCTCCTCGCTGACCTCCCTTTGGCTCGGTTCCCGACGAGAAGCCGAAGGCGCACGAGGAGGCGTCCCTCAGACCGCCGCGGCTTCGATCTCCCGTCCGCGGAACCCCATCGCCACCACGAACTTTTCCGAACTGTCGGCCCGGCTGGCCGGAGGCTTCACATTCGCCACCTTGCGGAAGTTGCGCTTCAGCATGGCCTGCATCTCGTTCTCGGCCCCGCCCGCCAGCACCTTGGCCACGAAGGTGCCGCCGTCCTCCAGCACGTCGAAGGCAAAGGCCAGCGCCGCCTCGACCAGGGCCACGATCCGCAGATGGTCCGTCGCCTTGTGGCCCGAGGCCGCCGCCGCCATGTCCGACATCACCACATCCGCCCGGCCGCCCAGCCAGCCCTTGACCTTCTCGTCCGCCTCGTCGGACAGGAAATCCAGCTGGTGAATCTCTGCCCCGGCGATCGGCTCGACCTCCTGAAGGTCCACGCCCAGCACCCGGCCCACCGGCTTCTTCGGGTTCTGCCCCAGCGCATTGACCCGCACAACCGCCACCTGGCACCAGCCGCCGGGCGCGCAGCCCAGATCCACCACCCGCGCGCCGGGTTTCAGGAACCCGTACTTGTCGTCCAGTTCGATGATCTTGTAGGCCGCGCGTCCGCGATAGCCCTCGCGCCTCGCCCGCTGCACATAAGGATCGTTCAGCTGCCGCTCCAGCCAGAGGGTGGAGGACAGTTTCCGCCCCTTCGCGGTCTTGACCCGCACCCGCAGCTCGCGCTGGCCGCGTCCGGAGGTCGGCTTTCCCGAGGTCGGTTTCTCGCTCATGTGTCAGGCCCGTCTTCCAGGACACCATCCGCGCTCATCTGCGCATAAAGAAGCCCCTCCCTAAGGCCCCGGTCGGCGACCGACAAGCGGTCCGTGGGCCAGATCCGCATCAGGGCCTGAAGGATCGCCGCCCCCGACATGATCAGCGCGTGCCGGTCGCGCCCGATCCGCGGGTCGGTCCGCCGCCCTTCCGGCCCCAGCGCCAGATATTCCCGGATCACCAGGTCGATCTGGTCGCTGGTCATCTGCAACCCGTCCACCTTCGTCCGGTCATAGCGTTTCAGGTTCAGGAAGGACGCCGCCACCGTCGTCACCGTGCCCGAGGTGCCGATGATCTGGAACCCCTCGCGCGGGTGCTCGGCATTGTAGGGGCTGAAGCTGGCCAGGTTCTCCTCGAAGAACCAGCTCATCAGCGCAAAGCGGGCGGAATCGTCGTCCACATCGCCGAACTGGTCCTTCAGCGTCGCCACGCCCAGCGGCACGCTGATCCAGTCCACCACCCGCGCCACCGCGCCTTCGCCCTGCGCGTCAAAGCCCGCGTGCAGCCGCATGATCGCCCGCGCCCGGTCGGCAGGGGGCACGGTGCTCAGGTCGATCCAGACCAGCTCGGTCGAGCCGCCGCCGATGTCCACCACCAGCAGCTGCTCGGTCGTCGCGCTGACCAGCGGCGCGCAAGAGATCACCGCCAACCGTGCCTCCTCCTCAGGGGCGATGATCTCCAGCGCCAGGCCCGTCTCGCGGCGGACCTGGCGGATGAAGTCGCGGGCGTTGCGCGCACGCCGGCAGGCCTCGGTCGCGACCAGCCGCATGCGCCGGACCCCGTGCTTGGCGATCTTCTTCTCGCAGATCCGCAGGGCCTGGATCGCGCGCCCCATCGAGGCCCGCGACAGCCGGCCCGAGGCTTCCAGCCCGATGCCCAGCTGTACCGATTTCGAGAAGCTGTCCACGATCGCGAACTGACTGCCCTGTGGCTGGGCAATCAGCATCCGGCAACTGTTGGTGCCAAGATCCAGCGCCGCGTAAAGCGGGGCCGGCCCCGGCCGGGATAGGGCTGACGGCTCATCGGCGCGGGAAACGGCCTGCGACAAGCTGTGCGGCGTCTCGACCTGCGCCTCAGTCGCGTCCGCCCTACGGGGACGCTCGGGCGTCATGACCGCCCTCCATCTGTGGTTGGATCAAGGGTAGTCGGCTTCCTCCGCCGGTGCAAGCGCGCATCGCAGCCCTCGCCCTGTGGCGGATCTGCACAGCCCCGGCGCCGGTGCGCCCCTGCCTGCGCGCAAATGTTGACGGGGGCGGCACTTGGTGCCTAGCCTTCGGAAAAAAGAAAAAGAGGCAGAGATGACCTGTCGGCACGCGGTCGCGCTTGCGGCCCTTCTGTTCATGTCGCCCCATCTGCCGGCTTCGGCCGAACAACCCGCACCGCGCCTTGCGTCCGACGCCGTCCCGGACTGGAGCGGCCCCTACCTCGGCCTCGCCCTTGCCGCCCCCCAGGGCGGCAACAGCTGGCGCCAGGCCTCCAGCGGGCTGGAGCTTGTGCCGGGCGACTGGCGGGGCAACGGGCTGGTGCTCAGCCTCGGGCACGACTGGCAGCGCAACCGGCTGACCTATGGCGCCCGGATCGACTATGGCCCCGGCAGCCACGTCGCCCGACCGCGCAACGCCCTGTTCATCAATTGCGCCGATTGCGCGACCGAGGTGGACAACCTGACGACCCTGACCGGGCGCATCGGACTTGCCGCGGGCAAGGCGCATCTGTTTGCCGAAGGCGGCTGGGCGCGCGGGTCGGTCACGGCGACCAATCTGGGCGGCCTGCTGACCTATGCCGACGCCGACCTGTCCGGCTGGACCCTCGCCGTCGGCGCCGAGAGGCAGGTCGCAGACGGCCTCAGCCTGACGATCCGCTACGATCACATCGACCTCGGCGCGCAACCCCTGCCCGACTACGTGCCCACCGGCGAAACCAGGATCGAGATCGGCCGGATGCAGATCGGCTTCGCCAGCCGCTGGTGACCGGATCGCACCCGACCTGCCGCCGACGCCTGCCCCTGCGCGCCCCTGCGACACCGCAGGTCCCCTGCATCGACCTGATGCATGAACAAGGTGAAGATTTCTCATCCTCTGCGGGTTGGACAACCGCGCCCGCGTCGCATAGCTTCGCGCCCCGGGTCGCATCCCGCTTCCGCCATGTCGAAAACCGACATCGGTTGTCGGGGATCGGCCCGTATCAACGGGATCAGCACCGGCAAGGGGAATCATCGCAACATGGCCGAAGTCACCATCGTCTACTGGCGCGACATCCCGGCGCAGGTCATCGTCGGCAAGGGCCGTCGCGGATCGAAGGTCCAGCTTTCCGAACGCTTCGAACAGGCCATCGACCGCTGCGCGATGAAGGTCGGCGCGCGCGACACCGACAGCTATCTGGCCGAATGGCGCAAGGCCGTCGTCGCCGAGATCGATGGCGAGCCCGACACCATCGCCGCCGACTATGCCGCCAGGCTGGAAGCCGAATACGACACCGCCCGCCTCAAGACCCTGATCGACGCCGAAGGCTGGGCCAGGGCCTGACGCGCCCCATGTCCCCGCCCAGGCCTTCCACCCTGAAGGAGACCGTGATGGCCCTGTTCAATTTCCGCCGAAAGGAAGAATCCGCACCCGCGACCGGATCGCTCGAGGCCTTCCTGAAGGGATATTCCATCGAGGTCATGCCCCGCACCGCCGAAAAGGTGGAAAGCTTCCGCGACATCCTGCCCGCCGGCACCCGCGTCTACATCGCCCATATCGAGACGCCGATCGAGGACATGGTCGCCACCGCCGCGCGGATCAAGCGCGAAGGCTATGAGCCCATGCCCCACTTCCCCGCACGCATCATCAAGGACAAGGCCACGCTGTTCGACTGGGTCGCCCGCTACAAGGATGTAGGCGTCCGGCAGGGCCTCATCCTCGCCGGCAACCCCGCCGCGCAGGTGGGCGATTTCGCCTCCTCGATGGAACTCCTCGAAACCGGCGCCTTCACCGGCTTCGAACGGCTCCACGTCGCCGGCCACCCCGAGGGCAACAGGGACATCGACCCCGACGGCTCCGACCGCATGGTGATGGAGGCCGCCCGCTGGAAATCCGCCTTCGCCGAACGCACCGACGCCCGGATGGCGATGACCACCCAGTTCTGCTTCGAGGCCCAGCCGGTGATCGACTGGGTGAACCGCCTCCAGGCCGAAGGCATCAAGCTGCCCGTCCACATCGGCATCGCGGGTCCGGCCAAGCTGCAAACGCTCATCAAGTTCGCCATCGCCTGCGGCGTCGGCCCCAGCCTGCGCGTCCTCCAGAAACGCGCGATGGACGTGACCAAGCTCCTCCTTCCTTACGAACCCACCGAGATCCTCCAGGACCTCGCCGCCCACAAGGCCGCGAACCCCGGTTTCGGGATCGAGCAGGTCCACTTCTTCCCCCTCGGCGGCATCAGGACCAATGCCCAGTGGGTGACCGAACACGGCGGCGCTTCGGGCGTTCCCGCCTCTGTCTCCGCTTAATCCAAAGGCTCAAGAATGACCCGTACCGTCATTGAATCCAAAACGAAAACCGTCGTCATCGGTTTCGATGAACCCTTCTGCGTGATCGGCGAACGCATCAACCCCACGGGCCGCAAGAAGCTCGCCGCCGAACTCGAGGCCGGGAATTTCGAGACCGTGATCAAGGACGCGCTCGAACAGGTCGCCTGCGGGGCCACGGTGCTGGACGTGAACTCGGGCGCCGTCTTCACCAACAAGATGGCCGAAGACCCGCGCTATGCCGACAACAATTTCGTCGAGCCACCCCTGATGAAGGCGCTGATCGAGATCGTGCAGCAGACCGTCGATGTGCCGCTCTGCATCGACTCGTCGGTCCCCGGCGCGCTGGAAGCGGGCCTTCAGGCCTGCGAAGGCCGCCCGCTGCTGAACTCGGTCACGGGCGAGGAGGAACGGCTGGAACTCGTCCTGCCGCTCGTCAAGAAATACAACGTCCCCGTCGTCGCCATTTCGAACGACGACACCGGCATCTCGCCCGACCCCGATGTCCGCTTCGCCGTGGCGAAGAAGATCGTGAGCCGCGCCGCCGATTTCGGCATCCCCGCGCATGACATCGTGGTCGACCCCCTGGTGATGCCGGTGGGTGCGATGGCGAGCGCCGGTCAACAGGTCTTCACCCTCGTCCGCCGCCTCCGCGAAGAGCTTGGCGTCAACACCACCTGCGGCGCCTCCAACATCTCCTTCGGCCTGCCGCATCGCCACGGCATCAACGGCGCCTTCCTGCCCATGGCGATCTGCGCCGGCATGACCAGCGCCATCATGAACCCCGTCCGCCAGCAGGAGATGGAGGCGATCCGCGCCGCCAACTTCCTGATGAACCACGATCCGAACGGCGGCGAATGGATCCGCTTCGCCAAGGTGCTGGAATCGGTGGAAGGCGGCATGACCTTCGCCGAAGCCTCCGCCGCCGCCTCCCAGGCCGCCGGGGGCCGGCGCGGCGGGCGCAGGGGCCGGGCGTAACCCGACAAGCGGGGACAGCCCTTTCATCTGTCCGCAAATATCCCCGCCGGAGGCACGCCCGAGCGGGTTTGCGTCCTTCACGCAAACCCGCGAGACAAAAGCCTTGCGCGGAACGCGCTCCTTCTGATAACCGCCCCGCCGCCGCACGCGCTCACCTTTCCGTCACCGCCCCCCTGCCCCGGTTGCGGCCCTGGCCGAACCTTGGCACCCTTCGCCCATGCGTGCCGCCCCGCTTTTCGCCCTTCTGCTCGCGGCCCTGCCCGCGACACCGCCGCAGGCTCAATCCCTCCTCGACCCCACCGCCGCGCTGGAGACCGGTTACGAGATCGCCGCGACCGCCTTGGCCCGCGCGCTGGTCGCCTCGCGCGATGCCGCCTGGCAGCAGGGCACCCGACCGATGCCGCGGCACATCCGCGAGGCGCTCCTGGCCTGGTATCCGGCCGACCTCCTCGACAGCATCGAATACCGCGTCGGCGCGCCCGAGGACGGCAGCGTGCAGTCGCTCGCCATGCGCTACGGCGATGCGACCGCCGTCACCGCCATCGACACGATCATCTTCCGCCATGCGTCGGACGCTGAAAACAACGTCGCGCTCTGGGGTCACGAGGTGAAGCATGTCGAACAGTTCCACCGCTGGGGCCTGATGGGCTTCGCTCGCCGCTACGTCCGCGACCATCAGGCGGTGGAGGCCGAAGCCTACGCCATCGGCGACACGATCAAGGCGGTCCACGGCGGCGGCTGAGGGCTGCGTCAGGGGTTAACGAAACCTGAACACCCACAGCCAACCCCTTGAAATTGCTTACCCCAGGACCTGCGCCGCGCGCGGCGCGCCACCCCGCCACCGCCCGCAAGCTCGCTGCCCGCGCCGCAGGCACCCGGTCCACCTCGACGCAGGTGAAGACATGCAGCGTGTCCAGCTCCCGGTCCACTACCGCGTGGTCGCTGACCCAGCCCCCCATCCCAAGATAGGACCGCAACAGCGGCGGCAGCCCCGCCAGCGCCGCCCGCCTGTCCCCCGGCGGCCCGGCCAGATCAAGCCCGACCACCTCCGCCGCCTTCCGCCCCGGCCGGTGCTCCGCCGGCCCCACGAACTCCGCCGCCAGCAGGGACAGCCCCGCCCGGTGCGCCTCCCACCCTGCCCCCCGGAACGAGGTGCAGCCGACCAGAAGCCCCGCCTGCCCCTCGTCCACGATCCGCGTCATCGCCCCCCAGGCCAGCCGCAGCACATCGGGATGCACCCCACCGGGCCTGACGCAGAACCGCCCGATCTCGGCGATGGGCCGCGCATAGCCCGACAGGGGCCCAACATCGTAGAACCGCGCCGCGTAGCCCTGCGCAAGGCCCGCCCCCCAGCCGAACAGCATCAGGCGGAAACAGGCCAGCAGGCCCTCCGGCCCCTCGACCATCACATGCGCCGACAGGGCGTCATGGGCGTCCTCTTCCACCCCCGCGACCCTCGGAAACGCCGCCCGTCGGAACGCCATCACGCGGCGCATGTCCCCCGCCCCATGGGCCAGCCGAGCGATCAACTTGCCTTTACGGATCGGCAACATGACTTTTCCCGTGGCCCCGCGCATCCTAGATACGTGGGTCTAAAGGAGACCCGCATGGACAAGATCGTCAAGAGCGACGCCGAATGGCAGGCCCAGCTGTCCGACCTCGCCTACAGGGTGACGCGCAAGCACGCCACCGAACGCGCCTTCACCCATGACAACTTCCCGAAAGTGCCCGGCACCTACCGCTGCGTCTGCTGCGGCGCCCCCTTGTTCGACCAGGCCACCAAGTTCGACAGCGGCACCGGCTGGCCCAGCTTCTATGCCCCGATCGACCCCGAGATGGTGGGAGAACAGGAGGACCGCAGCTGGTTCATGCGCCGGACCGAGGTGCACTGCAACCGCTGCGACGCGCATCTGGGCCATGTCTTCCCGGACGGCCCTGCGCCGACCGGCCTGCGCTACTGCATCAACGGCGTCGCGCTGACCTTCGAGCCCGAGGAGTAGATCGCGCCGTCGGTCCTACCGGGCCAGAACATCGCTGGCCTGAATGCGGCCAAAGCTGCCCAGAAGCTGCTGGATGAAGGACAGGCCCTTCACGTTGGGCTGCGTCACGCGGCGCGACAGTTCGACCACCCGGCCGTCCTCCAGCCCGTAACGGGCGATGTTCTCCACCACCCCCTTGTCGGTGAAGGTCACCGCAACCACCTGACGGTCGATCTCCTGCGGCTCGCGCGGGCCGACGGTCTTGAAGCGGCTTTGCACATAGAACCAGCCGACATCGTTCAGAAGGCCGGAGGTCGAGGGTCGCCCGATCTTCTCGCCCACCGTCTCGCGCGTATCGCGGCCGATCTCGACCTGCGCGAGATCCTGATCGGACGGGACATAGCCGTGGTTGCGGTAGATCGGCGAACAGGCCGCGACCACGGCCGTCAGGATCAGCACCAGCCCCTGCCTGCGCGCAAGGTGGCAGGCCGCAAGGACCGACCGCGCCAACCGGAAATCTGCCATCCCTGCCCTCATGCCCGTTGCGACGCCGGAATCCGACGCGGGTTCTTCAAAACCCTTGGCGTTCGGGATAACAGACTAAGTGCCCCGAGTTCAAGAATGGAACGCCGCACCCCCGAAGGTCCGGCCCAGCCGGAAAGGCCCGCCCCATGTCCAGTCCGACCTCCGATCCAGCCTCCGGTCCCGCCGCCGCCGCCCCCACCCGGTTCCGCACCGGCGGCCTCAGCCCGCGCAAGCCCACCCGCTTCCGCTTTCGTCCCGAGGCCGAGGCGCGGGCGGCGCTGGCGGCGGACCTCGACCTTCTCGCGCTTCATGCGCTGGAGCTGACCGGGGAAATCCGGCCTGTCGGGCGGGACGAACTTCTGCTTGTGGCGCAACTGACCGCGCGCGCCGATCAGCCCTGCGGGATCACCCTCGCGCCGGTGCCCGCGCTGATCGACGAACCCGTGCAGCGGCGCTATGTCGCCGGCCTGGCCGCGCCCGAGGGCGATGAGGTCGAGATGCCCGAGGACGACACGACCGAGCCCATGCCCGAAGTGATCGACCTGGCCGAGATCGCCGCCGAGGCGCTGGCCCTTTCCCTGCCGCTTTATCCGCGCGCGCCGGGGGCCGACTTCGGCCAGGCCCTGCACGCCGCCGAAGGCGTCACGCCCCTGTCGGACCGCGATCTGAAGCCTTTTGCCGGCCTTCAGGACCTGGCCGCGAAGCTTGCCGCGAAGGCCGATCCGGGGCCGGAGGAAGGCTAGGCAGCCCACCGCCCGGACCTTGCGTCGGGGGCGCGAAAAGGGGCTTGCACCGCCCCGAAATCCGAGTATGTTCCGCGCCTCGTTCAAGCTGCTCTGCAGCACAGGTTCCCGATGCCGAATCCGGTGGACGGTGCTGCGACGAAAAGGAAAACCGGGGCGCATGTCCCCACTGACCGAAGGTTGAGACATGGCTGTCCCGCAGAACCGCACCACCCGCTCCCGCCGCAACATGCGCCGTGCGCATGACGCCCTGGTTGCCGCCAACCCGAACGAATGCCCGAACTGCGGCGAGCTGAAGCGCCCGCACCATGTGTGCAGCGCCTGCGGCCATTACGATTCGCGCGAAGTCGTCTCGATGGCGCGGGAAGTCGATCTGGACGAAGACGCGGCGTAAGCCGCGCCTATCGCGCCCGCGCCCCGATGGCACTCGGACCCGAGTCTGCGTCTGCCCCGGCCACCGAGCGCGTCGTCATTTCGGTTGACGCCATGGGTGGCGATCGCGGGCCGGCAGCCGTTGTTGCCGGCCTTGCCGATTCCCTGGCCCGGCATCCGCGGATGGATGTGATCCTGCACGGCGACGAGGCCGTGCTGCGCCCGCTGGTGAACCGCCATCCCGCGCTCTCGTCGCGGATCACGCTGCGCCATGCCGAGCGCGTGGTGAAGATGGAGGACAAGCCCGCCCAGGTCATGCGCCACGGCCAGGGCACCTCGATGTTCGCCACCATCGACGCGGTGAAGGACGGCGAGGCGGCCGCGGCCGTCTCTTGCGGCAATACCGGCGCGCTGATGGCGGTGTCGATGCTGCGGCTGCGCAAGCTGCCCGGCCTGAACCGCCCCGCCATCGCCAGCCTCTTTCCGACGCCCACCCCCGGCAAGATGAACGTGATGCTGGACATGGGGGCAGATGTGAAGGCCGACGCCGCCGACCTGCTGCAATATGCCTTCATGGGCGCCTCTTACGCCCGCAACGGCCTGGCCATCGTGCGGCCGCGGGTCGGCCTGTTGAACGTCGGCACCGAGGAACACAAGGGCCGTGCCGAACTGCACGAGGCGCATGCGCTTCTCTCGCGCAGCGCGGATGCGGGAAGCTTTGCCTATATCGGCTTTGTCGAGGGCACCGACATTCTCTCCGACCGGGTGGACGTGATCGTCACCGACGGTTTCACCGGCAATGTCGCGCTGAAGGCCATCGAGGGCACGGCGCGGCTGGTCGGCGATCTGCTGCGCCAGACGCTGACCTCGACGCTGATGGCCAAGCTTGGCGCGGTGCTGGCCTCGGGCGCCTTCCGGCGGCTTCAGATGCGGATCGACCCGCGCCGGGTGAACGGGGGCGTGTTCCTGGGTCTGAACGGCACCGTGGTCAAGTCGCACGGCTCGGCCGATGCCACCGGGATCGCGGCCGCGATCGGCTTGGCCTATCAGCTGGCGCAGGTGCGTTTCCTCGAACGTCTCGCCGCGCGGGTTGCATCCGCCGAGGCCGCGGGGCAGGATGCCGCACGTGAGGAGGCCGACCGTGACGCCGCGGGGCCAGCGACCGGAGGCTATCCGACCGAATGACGATACGCGCCGCAGTCAGGGGCGTCGGGCATTATCTGCCCGAACGTGTCGTCCCCAACTCCGAGTTCGAGGCCATTGTCGATACCTCGGATGAATGGATCCGCTCGCGTTCCGGGATCGAACGGCGCCATTTCGCCGCCGATGGCCAGACGACCAGCGACCTTGCCACCCGCGCCGCCCAGGCAGCGCTTGCCGATGCCGGGATCGACGGCTCCCAGATCGACGCGATCATCGTCGCCACCTCGACTCCGGACCTGACCTTTCCCTCGGTCGCCACCATGGTGCAGGCCGCACTTGGGATCACCAGGGGCTTCGCCTTCGACATCCAGGCCGTCTGCGCGGGATTCGTCTATGCGCTGGCCAATGCCAATGCGCTGATCGTCTCGGGCCAGGCGACCCGGGTGCTGGTGATCGGTGCCGAGACCTTCAGCCGGCTGATGAACTGGCAGGACCGCACGACCTGCGTCCTTTTCGGCGACGGCGCCGGTGCGGTGGTGCTGGAGGCGGTGGAGGGCACCGGCACCACCGCGGACCGCGGCATCCTGGCGACCGACCTGAATTCGGACGGGCGCTACAAGGACATTCTTTACGTCGATGGCGGCACCTCGACCGGGACCACCGGGCATCTGGTGATGGAAGGCAAGGAAGTCTTTCGCCATGCCATTGAAAAGCTTGCCGAAACCGCGCGCACCGCGCTGGACAGGGCGGGCCTTACGCCCGAGGATGTGGACTGGATCGTGCCGCATCAGGCCAATATCCGCATCATCGAGGGCACCGCGAAACGCATGCAGGTGCCGATGGAGCGCGTGGTCGTCACCGTGCAGGACCACGGCAACACCTCGGCCGCCTCGATCCCGCTGGCGCTGTCGGTGGGCAAGCAGCGCGGCCAGATCAAGCCCGGCGACCTTCTGGTGATGGAGGCCATAGGTGGCGGCCTGGCCTGGGGCTCGGTCGTCCTGCGCTGGTAGGCGCCTTTAACACCGCTTCCCAAGTGGTTGATATTGACTCGTAAATCCATCCGCCGCATCCTCACGCGATCACAGTCGGGGGGATGAGATGAGCGAGAAGACACTGACCCGGATGGACCTCAGCGAAGCCGTCTTTCGCGAAGTCGGTCTTAGCCGCAACGAATCCGCCAACCTGGTCGAATCCGTGCTGCGACACATGTCCGACGCGCTGGTGGCGGGCGAGACGGTGAAGATCTCATCCTTCGGCACCTTCTCGGTCCGCTCCAAGACCGCGCGCATCGGCCGCAACCCGAAAACCGGCGAGGAAGTCCCGATTTCCCCCCGCCGCGTGCTGACCTTCCGTCCCTCGCATCTGATGAAGGACCGCGTGGCAGCCGGGAAGAAGCGCTGAAAGGGGGGCTGACGGGTGGACAAGTCGCCAGAGGCTTTCCGCACCATCAGCGAGGTTGCCGAGCATCTCGACACGCCTGCGCATGTGCTGCGGTTCTGGGAAAGCCGATTTCCGCAGATCAAGCCGGTCAAGCGCGCGGGCGGGCGGCGTTATTATCGTCCCTCGGATGTCGCGCTCCTGACCGGGATAAAGCGGCTTCTGCATGACGAGGGCCTGACGATTCGCGGTGTGCAGAAGATCCTGCGCGATCACGGCGTACGCCAGGTCGCCGGGCTGACCGACGACAGCGTGACGCTGGGCGATCTGTCCGTCACCCCTGCCGCGCCCGCCCCGGCTGCCGATCCGGTCGCCGAAGCCGGCGTCGTCGCTGTCAGGGACATGGCCCCCGCAACGGCCCCCGCGACGGCCCCTGCAACGGCCCCCGAAACAGTCCCCGAACCCGAGGCTGTGGCCGAGCCGCCCGCGCGATCGCCCGCCCAGCCGGCTGCCCCGGCCCCAACCGGCCTGCCGCTGTTCGACGCCCCGCCCGCCTTTGGAGCAGCCACCGCAGCCACCGCCGCCGCGCGCAAGCCCAGCCGGCGCGATGACGTCACTTTCGCCGGCCTGATCCGGTCGCTGAAACCCGGCGCCCTGCAACCGCGGACGCCCGAGATCGCCGGGATCGCGCTGCGGATCCGCGCCCTGCGCGCGCGTCTGGCCGCCCGTGCCGAAGGCAGCGCCGACTGACCCGCCGATGCGCTTTCCCGCTTGCACCGGCCCGGAATACGGGTATGTATCCCCCCGTGTCGGGCCGTAGCGCAGCCTGGTTAGCGCGTCCGTCTGGGGGGCGGGAGGTCGAGAGTTCGAATCTCTCCGGCCCGACCATCGAAAACCCGCCCGCCTGCCATCCGGCAGCGCGGGCGGTTTCACATCCGGCCTGTGGGAGGGCGTCATGACATCCGGAGTCCTGCCCGCCCAGGCGCTGCGCCAGCTGATCAGTCGGGGCGCGCTGTCCGCCAGCCCCGCGATCCGCGACGACCAGATCCAGCCCGCCAGCCTTGACCTGCGGCTCGGCCCGGTGGCCTACCGCGTGCGGGCCTCGTTCCTGGCCGGTCACGGTCGCCGGGTGCAGGACCGGCTGGCGGAATTCACCATGCACCGGGTGAACCTTGCCGAGGGCGCGGTGCTGGAAAAGAACTGCGTCTATGTCATCCCGCTGGCCGAAAGCCTGGCCCTGCCCCCGGGCGTGACAGCGGTTGCCAATGCCAAAAGCTCGTCCGGCCGGTTGGACCTTCTGACCCGCACCATCACCGATGGCGGCAGCGAATTCGACCGGATTCCCGAAGGTTACACCGGCCCGCTTTATGCCGAGGTCTGCCCGCGCAGCTTTTCGGTCCTGGTGCGCGAAGGTCAGCGCCTGAACCAGATCCGCTTCCGCCGGGGTCATGCGGTACTTTCGGATGCCGAGCTGACGGCGCTGCATGCCGCCGATCCGCTGGTCTCGGGCGCGGCGGTGATTTCCGAAGGCCTGGGCTTTTCCGTCGATCTGAAACCCGCCACCGGCACGCTGGTCGGCTACCGGGCCAAGCCGCATACCGGGGTCGTCGATCTGGACCGGATCGGCCATTACCCGGCGCAGGATTTCTGGGAGGAGCTGCACACAAGCGAAGGCCGCATCATCCTGGATCCCGGCGCCTTCTACATCCTGGTCAGCCGCGAGGCGGTGACGATCCCCCCCGACTATGCCGCCGAAATGGCGCCCTATCTGGCGATGGTGGGCGAATTCCGCGTGCATTACGCGGGCTTCTTCGACCCCGGTTTCGGCCATGCGGCTGCGGGGGGTGCGGGTTCGCGCGGGGTGCTGGAAGTGCGCTGCCATGAGGCGCCCTTTGTGCTGGAACACGGGCAGGTCGTGGGCCGGCTGGTCTATGAACGCATGGCCGAACGGCCCGAGACCCTTTACGGCGCGGGCATCGCCTCGAACTATCAGGGCCAGGGGCTGAAGCTTGCCAAGCAGTTCCGGTCGGGCTGACGGCGGCCCAGTCGGCGCGGCAGGGCTAGCGCCACAGCCGGCGCACCAGCTGCTGCGCCTTTTGCGCCCGTGTCGCCAGATCGCGCGCCCGCCGGGCCTGCTGGCGCTCTTCGGGCGTCATCCCAGCCTCGGGCTTGCCCTTGCGCGCGGCATGATCGACGCCCGCCTTGGTCGCGCTGCGAATGAACATCCGGGTCAGCATGTTGAAAAGCCGGTTCAGGTCCATGCCTGCCTCCGTTCAGTCCTCGAAGAGTTCGCTCTGGCCGGTCGTGGCCTCGTCCTCGTCGTCGCCGGGCAAGGACTGGCCGGGCGCGGGCCGGTTGTCCAGAAGCCCGGCGGCGCGAAGCTCCTTCAGCCCCGGAAGATCGCGGGCGGATTCCAGGCCGAAATGATCGAGAAAGGTTTCGGTGACGACAAAGGTCACCGGGCGGCCGGGGGTCATCCGGCGCCGGCCCAGGCGGATCCAGTTCAGCTCCAAGAGCTGGTCCACCGTGCCGCGGCTGACCGCAACCCCACGGATCTCCTCGATTTCCGCCCGCGTCACCGGCTGGTGATAGGCGATGATCGCCAGGGTCTCGATCGCCGCGCGCGACAGTTTGCGCGTCTCGACCGTCTCGCGCCGCATCAGGAACCCCAGGTCCGGCGCGGTGCGGAAGGCCCAGGCATCGCCCACCCGGACCAGGTTCACCCCGCGCCCCTCGTAGCGGCGGCGCAGATGCGCCAGCGCCTCGGCCGGGTCCGAGCCATGCGGCATCCGCGCCACCAGTTCGGCCAGCGGCACCGGCTCGGCACTGGCAAAGAGGATCGCCTCGACCATCCGCTCCTGCTCGCCCATGGGCGGGGCGTCGAAAAGGCTGTCTGCCGGGGTCGTCGGGTCCGAGGTCATCTGCCGTCCTTCAGCCGCAGTTCGATGGGCGCGAAGGTCTCGCTCTGGCGCAGGCGCACCTGCCCGCTTTTCGCCAGTTCCAGCACCGCGGCGAAATGCGCTGCCAGAGCCGAACGCCGCGCCATCGGGCTGACATCCCAGCCCTCGGGCAGGAAGCTGACCAGCGTCGCCCAGTCGCCGGCATAGCCGATCAGCCCGCGCATCCGCTCCAGCGCCTGTTCCATGGTGTAGACATGTTCGCGGTCCAGCACAAAGGGGCGGAACTCGTCCCTGGTGCGGATCCGGGCATAGGCGCGCATCAGGTCCAGAAGCGTGGCCGTCCAGACGACCTTGCGATGATGCGTCATGTCCTCGGGGATGCCGCGGGCGAAGAAGTCGCGCCCCAGCTGGTCGCGCCCCATCAGCCGCGCCGCCGCATCGCGCATCGCCTGCAAGCGTTCCAGCTGAAAGGCCAGATGCGCCGCCAGATCCTCTGCGCTTGGCCCCTCGTCTCCCGGTTCCGGCGGCAGCAGCAGCCGCGATTTCAGGAAGGCCAGCCAGGCCGCCATCACCAGATAGTCCGCCGCCAGTTCGATCCGCAGCGACCGCGCCCGTTCGACAAAGCCCAGATACTGCTCGGCCAGCTTCAGAACGGAAATCCTGCGCAGATCCACCTTCTGCGTGCGGCTCAGCGTCAGCAGCAGGTCCAGTGGCCCCTCGAATCCGTCGACATCGACGATCAGCGCCTCGGAGGCCAGCCGGTCCTCGGGCGCGATGCGTTCGGGCTGGTCCCAGTCTGCCTCAGCCATGCGCCAGTTCCGCCAGCGCCGCCTTCAGATCGACCTTAGCCAACCGGCGCGCGGCCAGGGCCGCCTCGGCCCGGGCGCGGGTCTGCGGACCCATGGTCCCGGCGGCCCCGGCAACCGCAATCATCTCGTCCAGGTCGCCCTTGCAATGCAGCGCGATGTCAACCCCCGCAGCGATGGTCCGCGCCGTGCGCTCGGCCAGCTTGCCCGACAGGGCCTGCATGTTCAGGTCGTCCGACATCAGAAGCCCCTGGAACCCGATCTCCTCGCGGATCACCCGGACCATTTCCGGAGATTGCGTCGCCGGCCGATCCGGGTCCAGCGCGGCAAAGACCAGATGCGCAGTCATGGCCATCGGCAGGTCGGACAAGGCGCGGAACGGCGCGAAATCGACGGATTCCAGCTCTGCCCGCGACACCGTGACCCTGGGCAGATCGTGGTGGGTATCGACCTGGCTCAGTCCGTGCCCCGGCATGTGCTTCATCACCGGCAGGACGCCGCCCGCCATCAGCCCCTCGGCCACCGCGCGCCCGATCCGCGTCACGGTCTCCGGGTCGCGCCCATAGCAGCGGTTCAGCAGGAAGGGATGCGTCCCGGGCCGCGCCACGTCCAGCGTCGGGATGCAGTCGGCATCGATCCCCACCGCCGCCAGTTCCGCCGCGATGACCATGGCCCGCAGCCGCATCTGCCGTTCGGCCGCCGCGACCGAGCCCGCAGCCGCCACCGTATCCAGAGGCGGGGCCCATTCGCGCCAGTGCGGCGCGCGCAGGCGCTGGACGCGGCCGCCTTCCTGATCAACCAGGATCGGCGCCGCACGGCCCACCGCCGCGCGCAGGTCATCGGTCAGGCGGCGCAGCTGCGCGGGATCCTCGACATTGCGGGCAAAGAGGATGAAGCCGAACGGATCGGCCTCGCGAAAGAAGCGGCGTTCGTCGGGCAAGAGTTCCGGCCCCGCACAGCCGAAGATCGCCGCCCCGGTTCCGACACCTGCCCCAAGGGTCATTTGTGCGGAACGGGGATGCAGGTCGCGCCCTCCGCCACGAAGGCCGAACAGAACCGGCGCGCGTCGTCCTCGCCCTCGAAGCCATGGCCGCGCAGACGGTAGAAGGTCCGCCCGCCGCTTTCGGCCGGCTGGACGACCGGCGACTTGCCCGCCATCACCTCGCCGAAGCGGCCCTGCAACCGCGCCCAGGCTGCCCGCGCCTCTTCGGCGGTGTCGAAGGTCCCGAACTGCACCAGGCGCGTGCCGGGCCGGATCGTGGCGGGATCGACCTCGCTGGCCGCAGGCAGCGCCGCGACGGGCGCCGGTGCCACCGCCGCACGCGCCCCGGGCCGCGCCTTCGGACGGATCGAGACGACCATTGCCCCCGCCGGGGCCGGTTCCGGCGCGTCCAGGTCCAGCGCAAGCTCGACGGACGGATCGTAAAGGGCCGCATCGGGGATTTCGCCCAGCGCCTCGGCCAGGGCGGCGTCAATGGCGATCTCGGTCGGATCGGCGCTTTCGGTGGGCGGCGCCGCGGCCAGCGCAAGATCCTGCCCTGCGGGGAGCGCCCCGGTCGGCGCCGAAGCCTCGGTCAGCCCCGGTTGCAGCATCCCCGCCAGACCCGCAGCATCCTCGGGCAACAGATCGATCGGACGCGGCGCCAGAACCAGCCGCTCGGGCGGCGGCGTCGCGGCGCCGGTCTCGGCCAGTTCGTTGACCGCAAGGCCCTGATGGTCGGCAATCGCGCCGCCCGGGTCGGCCGGGGCGATCCGCATCGGCCCTTCCATCGCCTGGATCACCGGAACGCCGTTCACATCGCGCACGGCCAGCCGGTAGCCCCAGATCCCCAGGCCGACGACCAGCGCCAGAGAGGTCAGCGCCCCACCGATGTTGACGATGCGCTGCACCCGCGCGGCGCGGTCGGGGTCAAGCAGGGACCGCGACGACGCGGCCCCATCATGTGGGAAGCCGCCGCCGAGATCATAATCCGCGTCCGCCATCTGCTGCCCCTGCCTGCGGGGTGGTTGTTCCGCCCCTCGCATCGTCCTGCATCGGCCTGGGCGCCTGTGGTCAGCGCATTTCCTCGGCCGGAGTCACGCCAAGGATACCAAGGCCTGCGCAAATAACAACGCCCACGGCCCGAGCAAGGGCGATTTTCGCCAGAGATTTTGCGGTATCCTCCTGGATGAACCGCAAGCTGTCGTCGTCATTGCCCTTGTTCCACAATCCGTGGAAGTCCGAGGCGAGTTCATACAGGTAGAAGGCCACCCGGTGCGGCTCGTGCCCTCTGGCGGCGATTTCCACCAGCCGCGGCCATTCGCCCAGCTTGCGGATGACCTCCAGTTCCGCCTCGTGGCCCAGATGTGCCAGATGCGCGACCGAAAGCGAGGCATCGCTCACATCCAGCCCCGCCTCGCGCGCCTTCCGCAGGATCGAGTTCACGCGGGCATTGGCATACTGGACATAGAAGACCGGGTTGTCCTTCGACTGTTCCGTCACCTTGTCGAAGTCGAAGTCCAGCGGCACGTCGTTCTTCCGCGTCAGCATGACAAAGCGGACGACATCGGGGCCCACCTCGTCGATCAGGTCGCGCAGGGTGACGAAGGTGCCCGCGCGCTTGGACATCTTGACGATCTGCCCGCCCTTCAGAAGCTTGACCAGCTGGATCAGCTTGATGTCCAGCGCGACCCTGTTCTCGGACAGCGCGCTGACGATCGCCTTCAGCCGCTTGACATAGCCCGCATGGTCGGCGCCGAAGATGTTGATCAACTCATCGAAGCCGCGCTGCACCTTGTTGTAGTGATAGGCAATATCCGGCGCGAAATAGGTCCATGAGCCGTCCGATTTCTGCACCGGACGATCCTGATCATCTCCGAAGGCGGTTGACCGGAACAGCGTCTGCTCGCGCGGCTCCCAGTCTTCCGGCGCCTTGCCTTTCGGAGGCTCCAGCACGCCCTGATAGATCAGCCCCAGCCCCTTCAGCCGCTCGATCGCCGCCTCGATCTGGCCCGTGCCATACAGCGCCTTCTCGCTGGAATAGACATCCATCGTGACGCCCAGCGCCGCCAGATCCTCGCGGATCATCGCCATCATCATGTCGGTGGCAAAGGTCCGAACATCGGCCAGCCAGACGCTTTCCGGCTGGTCCAGAAGACTGTCGCCGTACCTGTCCTTCAGCGCCTGGCCGACCGGGATCAGATAGTCGCCGGGATACAGCCCCTCGGCGATCTCGGGGCTGAGGCCATGCGCCTCGCGATAGCGCTCATAGGCCGACCGGGCCAGCACATCGACCTGGCCCCCGCCGTCGTTGATGTAGTATTCCCGCGTGACCTGATAGCCCGCAAAGTCCAGCAAAGCGGCCAGCGCATCGCCCACCACCGCGCCCCGGGCATGGGCCACATGCATCGGCCCCGTGGGGTTGGCGCTGACGAACTCCACGTTCACCTTGCGCCCCGCGCCCAGCCGGGACCGGCCAAACCCGATCCCCTGCACCAGCACCTCGCGCACCAGCCCCTGCCAGGCCGCCGGTTCCAGCCGCAGGTTCAGGAACCCCGGCCCCGCCACATCGGCCCCCGCGATCCGGGGATCCTCCATCAGCTTGACCGCCAGCGCATCCGCGATCGCCCGCGGCGCCATCCCGGCCGGTTTCGCCAGCACCATCGCCGCATTGGTCGCCATGTGACCGTGCCCGGCATCGCGCGGCGGCTCGACTGCCACGGCAGAAAGGTCCAGCCCCGAGGGCAGGACGCCTTCGGCCATCAGCGCCTCCAGCTCGGCCACCACAAGCTCACGGATATCGGCGAACAGGTTCATTTGATCACATCCTCTGATGCCCTTGGCCATGCCAGAGGCCCGATCAGAGGTCAAGGATCACCAGTGGCATCAGCCGCGCCGCCATTCCTCCAGCGCCGCGTTCTCCTCTGGCGCAACCGGCGATGCCGCGAAGGGCGAGACGACGGTCCGGTTGCGGAAGTAATGCGTCTCCCGTGCCCCGAAGTAGAAGGCGACGATCGCCCCCAGCAGCCACCACAGGGGCTCCGGCACCGCGTTCAGGCCCACCATGCGGAAGGCGAAAGCCTCGGGGTCCACCATCGCATAGACGAACAGCCCGATTGTCCCGAAGGCCAGAAACGGCCGCGGCAGCCGGTTCAACCCGTTCACCAGCCGGTCGAACCAGGACAACGCGGGATGCTGATACTCCTCACCCAACTGCCGCAGCGCCGCCATCTGCGCCTCGGCGGAATACTCCATCCGCCTGGTGGCGCTTGGCACGAAGACCTCTGCCACCCCCTTCGCAGCCTCGCCCAGAGCCGCAACCGACCCGGCGCCGCCGACCAACTTGCCCATCAGCCCCATGCGGCGACCCTCGCCCGATGCTGCGCCTCGGTCAGATGGTATTTCGGTGATATGAACTCCTCGGCCCGCGTGATCCAGCCGCCCTTGCCGCCATCCTTCCGGCGGGCGAACTTGCGGCTTGCCGGGCGGCTGTCGGCCAGCGCGTAGTAGTAGTTCCGCCGCGCGATCCCGTAGGCATCCGCCAGATGCGCGGGCGCGGCCTCCCAGGCCATCTGCGCTGCCCGGATCGTCTGCGGCCCGATCACCCCGTCGGGATCACAGGGGAACCCCATGTCGGTCAGCAGGCGTTGCAGGATCTTCACCGCATTGGCGCCCGCATTCACATACATGTCGAAGACGCTGGCCTGCACAACCTCCGGCAAGGCCGCGATCCCCGGCCGCCTGTAGTAATGCTCCAGATAGATCTCGACCGCCTGCGCCCGGGTCAAGGCCTTCACATCCGCCACGTCGATCCGGCTGTCGCGGTTCACGTCGATCCCCAGACGCCGCAGCGTCCCGATCGTCACCCCGTGGTTGGTCGCCCTGCCCGGATCGTCCGGGTCGTTCACGAAACCGCCCTCGCGGGCAACGATCTCTTCGGCAATCTGACGGACATTCGGCATGGGCACCCCCTTTGACGGGGACAGCCTGCCCGGGCAGCCTTAACGCCGCCCTGCCCGACCGTGCGCTCAGCTTTCGGGCCTGGCCTTGGGGTCGACATAGACCCCCTGCTCCTTCAGCGCGTCGACCACTTCCTTCGGCATGTAGGTCTCGTCATGCTTGGCCAGCACCTCGGTTGCCACGAAGGTATCGCCCTCCATCCGCCCCAGTGCCACCATGCCCTGCCCTTCGCCGAACAGGTCCGGCAGGATGCCCGAATAGCGCACCGGAACCGTCGCATTGGTGTCGGTCACCGCAAAGCTGACCTCGGTGCCTTCGCCCCGCCGGATCGAGCCTTCGACCACCAGCCCGCCGATGCGGAAGACCTCGCCCGGCGGTGGCGGCGCCTGCACGACCTGGCTCGGCGAGCGGAAGAAGTTGATCCCGTCCCGCATCGCATAACCGACCAGCCCCGTCGCTGCGATCAGCGCCACCACGGCCAGCAGGATCACCTGGATGCGCCGCTGCTTCTTCAGCCCCTTCAACCCGCGGAATTCCTGCCTGCCCGTCATTGCCTGCACCCTTTGCCGTCGCGGCCTTGTCTCATCTCAAAGGTGGGTATGCCTTGACCCTGGTCAACCCCCGTTCCTCGGTGCCTTCGTCCCGCGTCGCCCCCGCGAGGACAAGCCGAAGGCGCAGGACGAGTCGTCAGGGGAAGACCGGCGCCAGCATCAAGCCTTCGGTCTCGGGCAGGCCCAGCATCAGGTTGGCGTTCTGGATCGCCTGGCCACTGGACCCCTTGGTCAGGTTGTCCAGCACCGCCACCACCACGGCGCGCCCCGGTTTCCGGTCGCCGATCACCCCCAGATGGCAGAAGTTCGACCCCGCGATGTCGCGCGTGGACGGCAGCGACCCGAAGGGCAGCACTTGCAGAAAAGGCTCGTTTTCATAAGCCTTTTCAAGCGTCTGGTGGACGATCTTCGCATCGCCCTTCACATAGACCGTGGCCAGGATCCCCCGGTTCATCGGCAGAAGATGCGGTGTGAACTGCACCTCGACCTTGCGGCCCGCGACCTTCGAGAACTCCTGATCGAACTCGCCCAGATGCCGATGCTTTCCGCCCGCCGAATAGCTGTGCGTGCCGCCGGACAATTCCGCGTGCAGCAGATTCTCCTTCAGCGACCGCCCCGCCCCCGAAACGCCCGCCTTCAGGTCGATCACGATATCGTCCAGATCGATCACCCCGGCCGCGATCAGGGGCCGCAGCGCGTACTGCCCGGTTGCCGCGTTGCAGCCCGTCCCCGCCACCAGCCGCGCCGCCCTGATCTCGTCGCGGTAGAACTCGGTCAGCCCATAGACCGCCTCCTTCTGAATCTCGACCGCCGCGTGGGGCTGCCCATACCACTTCTCGTACTCTGCCGGATCCCGCAGCCGGAAGTCCGCCGACAGATCGACGATCCGCAAGGACCTGGGCAGAACCGCGATCACCTCCTGCGTCGTGGCATGAGGCAGCGCGCAGAAGCACAGATCGACATCGGCAAAATCGATCTCGTCGATCTTCACCAGCTTCGGCAGGTCCAGATGCCGCAGGAACGGAAACACCTCGGCCATGCTCATCCCCGCCTTGCGGTCTGCCGAAAGCGCCACGATTCGCATCGACGGATGCGTCGCGATCAGGCGGACAAGCTCTGCCCCCGTATAGCCCGAGGCCCCGAGGATGGCGATGCGATGGGTCATGGCGCGGCTCCTGCACAGAAACGCGCCCTCTTTGCGCCGTGCATGCGCTCAATGCAAGACGACAGCGTGCAACCGGCACAAATCCGGTCCAGGCAACTTGCTCATGTGCCAAATACTCTCCGGCGGTTTGGGGGTGGAAAACCCCCAGTGCCCGAGGAGGAGGCGCAGCCCGACGACGAGACAAAAGGGCTTCGCGCGTCAGCGCCCAATTCGAAAACCGCCCCCAGCAAGCAAGCGGCCAAAGGTCAAGAATACCTGAACGCCCTCAGCCAACCCCCTGAAATCAACGGCTACCGGCTTCTGCCCGCGCGTGGACGGCTGACGGAGCAGACAGATCAGGGAACGGGAGTCCACATCACCTCCTCGATCCGTGGCGCGCCTGTGGCCAGCATCACCACCCGGTCGAACCCCATCGCGATCCCGGCAGCCGCCGGCATGATCTCCAACGCCGCCAGAAACTCCTCGTCCAGGGGGTAGCTCTCCCCGTAGACCCGGGCCTTCTCCGCCATCTCCGCCTCGAACCGCCGCCGTTGCTCGCCCGCGTCGGTCAGCTCTCCGAAGCCGTTCGCCAGCTCCACCCCGCAGGCATAGACCTCGAACCGCTCCGCGACCCGGGCATCCCCCGGCACCTTCCGGGCCAGAGCCGCTTCCGCCGCAGGGTAGAGATCGAGGATCGTCACCCGACCCTCGCCCAGTTTCGGCTCGACCTTCTCCGACAGGACCCGGCTTGCCATGTCCGACCAGGTGTCATCCGCCGCGCGCCTGACCCCGATCCGGTCCAGCTCCGCCCCCAGCCGCCCGGCATCCGTCGTGCCATCCGCCCGGATCGAGGCCATCAGATCCACCCCGGCATGCGCCCGGAAGGCATCTGCCACCGACAGCCGCTCCGGCTCCAGAAAAGGATCGCAGGTCCGCTCCCGGAACCGCAGCACCGAAGCCCCCGCCTCGCGCGCCGCCAGCCGCAGAAAGGCCATCGTGTCGTCCATCAGGACCTCGTAGCCCTCGCCCACCCGATACCATTCCAGCATCGTGAACTCGGGGCTGTGCAGCGGCCCGCGCTCCCGGTTCCGCCAGACGTGCGAGAAGGCGTGAATCCGGCGCTCTCCCGCCGCCAGCAGCTTCTTCATCGCGAATTCGGGCGAGGTGTGGAGATACATCTGCCGCCCCACCCCGTCGTTCCCGATCGCCTGGGTCGCGAACCCGTGCAGATGCGCCTCGTTGCCCGGGCTGACCGCCAGCGCCGCCGGATCGACCTCGGTGAAGCCCTCCCCCGCCAGCCAGGCCCGGATCGCCGCCTGAATCCGGTTGCGCGCCAGAAGGATCGGGCGGCGGTCGGCGTGGCGGGAGGGGCTCCACCACGGGGTGGACGGGGGGGATGCGGGATTCATCTGGAAATTCCGGTTCGGATCGGTTAGGGGCCCGGGCAGATGCCGGTCTTTGGGGACCGGTCCCCGTTACAACAAGGACCCGACCTTTGAAAGTCATCGCCTCCTCGCTTCGCAAGGGCAACGTCGTCGAGATGGACGGCAAGCTCTATGTCGTCCTGACCGCCTCGAACTTCCACCCCGGCAAGGGCACCCCCACCACCTCGGTGGACATGCGCCGGATCTCGGACGGGGTGAAGGTGTCGGAACGCTGGCGGACCACCGAGATGGTCGAGAAGGCCACCGTCGACGAACGGGAATATGACTTCCTCTACGAGGACAGCGAGGGTTTCCACTTCATGGAGCCCAATACCTACGAGCAGGTCGTGGTGACCGAAGACGTGATGGGGGGCAACAAGCCCTATCTTCAGGAAGGCATGCGCTGCTACCTCAAGACCTTCGAAGGCGTGCCGATCGCAATCGAAGTGCCGCAGAAGATCACCGTCGAGATCGTCGAGACCGAGCCCGTGGTGAAGGGGCAGACGGCATCCTCGTCCTACAAGCCCGCGATGACTTCGAACGGCCTTCGCGTCATGGTGCCGCCGCATATCGGGCCGGGCACGCGGATTGTCATCAACACGGACGACGACTCCTACGTCGAGCGCGCCAAGGACTGACTTCCGTCAGGACACGCCCGGATCGGACCTCTTGCGTGGGGTGGGCATCCTTGCCCACCCCGAATTCGTTTCCGGAGGTCAGGCCGCCTGAAAGGCGATCTTCCGGCGCAGGAACTGGGTCGCCTTGTTCGAGACCGAGGCCGGATCGCCCGTGGTCAGGAACTTCGACTCCGTGCCCGTCCCCAGGAACTGCGGGCGGCGGTTCAGGTAATCGGCCAGCGCCTCGGCCACCAGATCCGCCTGGGAATAGACCTTGACCGCCGGCCCCAGCGCGTCCTGAAACACCTTTTCCATCAGGGGGTAATGCGTGCAGCCCAGGATCGCGGCCTCGGGGTTCGGCATCCGGCGCTTCAGCGCCTCGACATGGGAACGGACAAGCGCCTCGGCCAGGATCTCGTCGCCCTGTTCGATGGCATCGACCACGCCGCCGCAGGGCTGGGCCTCGACATCGACGCCGATGGCGCGGAAGGCAAGCTCGCGCTGGAAGGCGCGGCTGGCGACGGTGGCGGGCGTGGCGAAGAGCGCGACATGCTTGACGGCCACCTCGCGGGGGGGGGAATTGTCGCCCCACTGGCGCTCCGTCAAGGCCTCGATCAGTGGAACAAAGACGCCAAGCACCCGCTTGTCGGGCGGCAGCCAGGTTTCCTGCATGCGCCGAAGGGCAGCGGCGGACGCGGTGTTGCAGGCAAGGATCACCAGGTCGCAGCCTTCGCCCCAGAGCCGTTCGGTGGCGGCACAGGTGAGGCGGAAGATGTCGTCGGCGTCACGGACGCCGTAAGGCGCATGGGCATTGTCACCGAAATAGACAAAGGGGACGTCAGGAAGGCGCCTTGTCAACGCATCCAGAACAGTCAGCCCGCCAAGGCCCGAATCGAAGACGCCAACCGCCATGCCTGCCTCTTTCGCCTGTGGCGCATCCCGTGCGCAGGTTGCCTTTCCGCGGATCATAGGGCGGAGCGGCAGGGGGTGAAAGGGCCAAGCGCGGAGGTCAGGACCGGAAGCTGTGGCTTTACATCGGTGGAAGTTTCCCTATCTGACGCAGGGCGTGTTACGGTGACGATTGCGGCAGGGACGAGGGTTGGCATGGATTGGGACAAGCTGAGGATCTTTCACGCCGTGGCGGAGAAGGGCAGCCTGACCCATGCCGGCGACGTGCTGCACCTGTCGCAGTCGGCCGTCAGCCGCCAGATCCGCGCGCTGGAGGAAAGCCTGTCGGTCACTCTGTTCCACCGCCACGCGCGGGGGCTGATCCTGACCGAACAGGGCGAGCTGCTCTATGATGCCACACAGCAGATGGTGCGGCGGCTGGATGCGACGGCGGCGCGGATCCGCGACAGCGAGGACGAGGTCTTCGGCGAGCTGCGTGTGACGACGACAATGGGGTTCGGCACGCTGTGGCTGGCCCCGCGGCTGGCGCGACTGTACGAGAAGTATCCGGCGCTGAAGATCGACCTGATGCTGGAGGAGCGGGTTCTGGACCTGCCGATGCGCGAGGCGGATGTGGCGATCCGGATGAAGGAGCCGTCCCAGGCCGACCTGATCCGCAAGCGGCTGATGAACATCAGGATGCAGCTGTTCGCGACGCCCGAATATCTGGCCACGCACGGCACGCCCGAGACGATGGATGATTTCAGCAGCCACCGGCTGATCGCGCAACATGCCGGGACGCCGCAGGTCGCTGCGGGCGCGATGCTGGTGGCAGAGCTGATGACGCATGACATCCCCTCGACGCTGACGGTGAACAACTATTTCGGGGTGTTGCAGGCGGTGCTGAACCATCTTGGGATCGGGGTGCTGCCGGACTATCTGACCGAGGATTTCCCGAACCTTGTCAGGGTCTTGCCCGATGTCGAAAGCGCCGAGGTGCCGGTGTTCCTGGCCTATCCCGAAGAGCTGCGCCATTCCAAGCGCGTCGCGGCCTTCCGCGACTTCGTGGTCGACGAGATCATGGCCTTCCGCCGCCGCCAGTCCGAGGATGCCGCCGCCTGAAATGCTGCCATGCAGCATCTGCATAGCGGCCTTGCCCAAACGTCGGGCATTCCGGACTTGTTTGCGCAAGCATGGGGCACTATTTGAACATCCGAAGTGGCGATGAGCTTGGCTCTTGCCCCTTCGTACCTCCCTGTTGGACTTGGCCGAGCGCAACGCTCGGCCTTTTTTTTCGTCACGGTGCCGCGCGGCTTTTCTGCATGGCGGCCGGGGCGGGCTTGCCCGAAGATCCCCGACCGGGAGCGGTGTCCGGTTCGCGCCCCAGCACCCGGTTGCAGGTCGGCACGCCATGGTCGGTCGCGCAACGCGACGCGTCAGGCATCACAAGGAAGGGCCCGGCACGTTCCCGTGCCGGGCCCCTCTGACGTGCTGCCGGGCGGTCAGACGCGACGGGCTGCCGCCTCTTCTTCGATCTTCGCGTATTTTCCGCGGGCCAGTGCCGATTTCGGCCCCCCCTCGCGGCGCCGCTTTTCGGTCGCGCGGGCGGAAAGATAAGCAAAGGCCGCCACGAAGCCGAGCGTGCCGAAAGTCAGGAAACCAAGTGCGCCGTCCATGTACCTCTCCTTGCGTGATGTCGTGAAGGGGTTACGCCGCGTCACCGTGGCCGGATCAGAGGTGCGACAAAAAGTCTAGTATTTTCAATCGCATACTGCCGCATACCGTATGCGGCGGCATACCGTCACCTGGCGAGATGGATCACGGCCAGGAAATACACGGCCATGCCCAGCCAGCCGAACTGTGCGGCAAGGACGGCGCAGAGGAAAAGCAGCAGCAGCACGGACAGGATCACCGTCGCCTCGTCGCGAGGAGACAGGGCCGCCAAACGCGCCTCGGCCCCCTTCTGGTCGAGGCCCGGCCAGATGCGGGCAAAAAGCGTGGCCACGACCGGGCGCAAGCGGTCCGACAGCGACTGCCAGAGCGTATTGCGTGAAATCCGCATGATGTCCTCCCGCCCCAAGGGCTAGCATGGCACTGGAAAGTCGGGAAGGCCCCTTTCGGCCCTTGCGCGCTTGGATTACTAGCGGGGCCGGATCAATTCGTCAGGAGGACCGCCGTGGCCGAACCGCTCATCACCGCCGACGTCGTGGCCGCGCATGGCATCAAGCCCGATGAATGGGAGCGTCTGCTGGACATCCTGGGGCGCGAGCCGACCTTCACCGAACTGGGCATCTTCAGCGCCATGTGGAACGAACATTGTTCCTACAAATCCTCGAAGATCCACCTCAAGAAGCTGCCGACCACCGGGCCGCAGGTGATCTGCGGGCCGGGGGAAAACGCGGGCGTGGTCGATATCGGCGACGGGCAGGCGGTGATCTTCAAGATGGAGAGCCACAACCACCCCTCTTACATCGAGCCGCATCAGGGCGCGGCGACCGGTGTCGGCGGCATCCTGCGGGACGTCTTTACCATGGGCGCGCGGCCCATCGCGGCGATGAACGCGCTGTCCTTCGGCCTGCCCGATCACCCCAAGACCGCGCATCTGGTCAAGGGCGTGGTGGAAGGCATCGGCAGCTACGGCAATGCGTTCGGGGTGCCCACGGTGGGCGGCGAGGTGCGGTTTCACGCTGCCTACAACGGCAACTGTCTGGTCAACGCCTTTGCGGCCGGTCTCGCGGATGCGGACAAGATCTTCTACTCGGCGGCCTCGGGCGTGGGGATGCCGGTGGTCTACCTCGGCGCCAAGACGGGCCGCGATGGCGTCGGCGGGGCGACGATGGCATCCGCCGAATTCGACGACACCATCGAGGAAAAGCGCCCCACGGTGCAGGTGGGCGACCCCTTCACCGAAAAGCGCCTGCTGGAGGCCTGTCTGGAGCTGATGGCGTCGGGTGCCGTCATTTCCATCCAGGACATGGGCGCGGCGGGGCTGACCTGTTCGGCGGTGGAGATGGGCGACAAGGGCGGGCTTGGCATCAAGCTGCAACTCGACGACGTGCCGCAGCGCGAGACGGGGATGACGGCCTACGAGATGATGCTGTCCGAAAGCCAGGAGCGGATGCTCATGGTGCTGAAGCCGGAAAAGGAGGCCGAGGCGCGGGCGATTTTCGAGAAGTGGGATCTCGACTTTGCCATCGTCGGCGAGACGATCCCCGAGGACCGCTTCCTGATCCTGCACGGCAACGAGGTGAAGGCGGATATTCCGCTGTCGAAACTGTCGTCCTCTGCGCCGGAATACGACCGGCCCTGGGTGCCGACCCCTCCGCCGGCACCTCTGGGCGAGGTGCCCGAGATCGGGGCGATGGATGGTCTGCGTGCGCTGATCGGCTCGCCCAGCCATGCCCACAAGGGCTGGGTCTATGAACAGTACGACAGCCAGGTGGGGGCCGATACGCTGGTGACGCCGGGCCTGCCGGCGGGCGTGGTGCGGGTGCATGGCACGGGGAAGGCCTTGGCCTTCACCAGCGACGTGACGCCGCGCTATGTGAAGGCGAACCCGGTCGAGGGCGGCAGGCAGGCGGTGGCCGAGGCCTATCGCAACCTGACGGCGGTGGGCGCCCTGCCCCTGGCCGCGACCGACAACCTGAACTTCGGCAACCCGGAAAAGCCCGAGATCATGGGCCAGTTCGTCGGCGCCCTGCAAGGCATCGGCGAGGCCTGCCGGGCGCTCGACATGCCCATCGTGTCGGGCAATGTGAGCCTTTACAACGAGACGGATGGCAAGGGCATCCTGCCGACGCCCACGATCGGCGCGGTGGGGCTGTTGCGGACGATGGACGAGCTGATCGCGGGCCGGCCTGCCGAGGGCGACCTTGCGGTGCTGGTGGGCGAGACGCGGGGCCATCTGGGGCAATCCGCGCTTCTGGCCGAGGCCTTTGGGATCGAGGCGGGCGATGCTCCGCCGGTCGATCTGGTGGCCGAGCGGCGGAATGGGGAGTTTGTCCGCGCGAACCGCAAGGCGATCCGCGCCTGCACCGACCTCAGCGACGGCGGGCTGGCGCTGGCGGCCTTCGAGATGGCGGAAGGCGCGGGGCTGGGCGTGACGCTTGACGTGACCGGCACCCCTGCCCTCTTCGGCGAGGATCAGGCGCGCTATCTGCTGGCAGTGGCTCCGGGCGATCTGGCGGGCTTGCAGGCGGCGGCACAGGCGGCGGGCGTGCCCCTGACGCGGGTCGGGCAGTTCGGGGGGGCGGTCGTGTCCATGGGCGGCGACAGCGCGCCGATGGCCGAGCTGTCGCGGCTTTACCGGACGGCCTTTGCCGACAAGGTCGGGCTCTGATGCTGCGGCGGGGCGGACCGGGCGACTTTGCCTTCATCCGCGCGCTGGCGGGCCGGGCGGAATACCGGCCCTTCATCACTGACGAGGATGAGGCCGGGTTGCAGGCCTATCTGAACGCCCCCGACTGCGAGATCCGCATCTGGGAGCCGGAAGGCCGCCCCGCCGGGTTCGCGATCTTCTGCGAGATCGGCGACCCCTCGGGCCGGATCGAGCTGATGCGGCTTGCGCTGGACGAGGCGGGCAAGGGCCAGGGCGACCGCTTCCTGCGCCTGCTGCTGGACCATGCCTTCGGCACTCTGGGCGGGCGGCGCGTCTGGCTGGATTGCAGCGGCGAGAATTTCCGCGCGCAGAAGGTCTATGCCCGGGCGGGCTTCGTGCTGGAGGCCCGGCAGCGGGACCACGACTATGTGCCGGTGCTGGGCCGGACGGTCGATCGGCTGCTCTACGGCATCCTGCGGTCGGAATGGGAAGCCCTTGAACCGCTGGCGGCGCGGGCCTAGGTTCTGGCCAGAAGGAGACCGCCCATGCCCATCGAAGCCCGCGACATCGAAGCCCTGATCCGGGAGGCCTTTCCGAACGCGAAGATCAGCGTGCAGGGTGACGACGGCGCGCATTTCGCGGCCGAGGTGATCGACGAAAGCTTTCGCGGGATGAACCGCGTCCAGCAGCAGCGTGCGGTCTATGCGGCGCTGAAAGGCAAGATGGACGGCCCGAACGGCGCGCTGCACGCGCTGGCGCTGACGACAAAGGCTCCGGACTGATGGCCATGGGGGCGGGTCTGGGAGGGACGGGTCTGAGCGGTCTGCTGACCGCCGCTCTGCCGCTGATCGGGATCGTCAGCCTGCTGCACTCCCGCAGGCAGCGCCGGAACGGACATCCGCCGGTACCGGATGAGGCCTACGAGCGGCGGCGCGCGGCAACGCTGGAAAGCGAACGCCGGATGGCGGCCTATCTGGCGCAAAGCCGGTCGGGCGGCTATGAGGCCCTTGAGGATGACGCACAGGAGATCAGGCGATGAGTGCCGAGGCGACGATCCGCGAGACGATCGAGAAGAATGATGTGGTCCTGTTCATGAAGGGCACCAAGATGATGCCGCAATGCGGGTTCTCGTCCCGCGTGGCGGGGGTGCTGAACTTCATGGGGGTCGAGTATCAGGATGTGAACGTCCTGGCCGACCCGGAGATCCGCCAGGGCATCAAGGATTTCAGCGACTGGCCGACGATCCCGCAACTTTACGTGAAGGGCGAATTCGTCGGCGGCTGCGACATCGTTACCGAGATGACCCTTTCGGGCGAGCTGGACCAGCTGTTCGAAGCGAAGGGCGTGGCCTTCGACAAGGCCGCTGCGGACAAGATCCGCGAAGCGAACGCCTGATCCGGTGCCGGTCAGTGCGAAAGCGGGCGGGGCGCGGGTTCTCCTGCCCTGCCCGGCCCGGTGCGGTCAACCGTCGCCCAGACAGGTCGCGATCGGGTTTTCGCCTTCGGGCGTCTTCCAGTAAAGCGTCGCCTCCTGTCCCTTGGTCCACCAGACATAGGTCGACCCGTCCGAGGGCCAGCCATAGCGCGCACCGGAGGCGGCCTGTTCGCCCAGAAGCGTGATCTGGCGGCCGTCCACCATCAGCACGACAAGGCTGCCTTCGGGCGTGTTGACATAGGTCGCGGGGACCTGCACGCCGCGGTCGCAGTAATAGGTGACGGCCTGGAACTCGGGCGCGGCAAGGGCTACGCCGGGCATCAGCATAGCGATCAGGGCCGGGCGGATCATGCGCGCACCTGTTCTTCGATGCGTGCAGCCATGGCTTCGGCGCGCGCCGCGATCTCGGCCAGGGTGTCCGAGACCTGCTTGGGCACCACCGCCACGTCCCGCGTCGCCACGGGGCGCGCCTCCAGCTCGGCCACGCGGGCGCGCAGGCTGCGCAGCTCGTCTTCGATCGCGGCGGTCTTGTCGGCCAGCATCAACCCGGCCATCAGCAGCATCTTCGACTCGGGCAGCCGGCCCAGCTGGGCGACGATGGGCTGCGCCTCGGCGTCCAGCATCCCGGCGGCTGCTCGCAGGAAATGTTCCTCTCCCGGCTGGCAGGCGACCTGGAACGGTCGTCCTCCGATGATGACTTCAAGATCAGGCATGGCTGGCCTCCGTGATATGGGGTTCAAGCGCGGTGAGAATCTCGTCCATTTCGGCGATTTCGGTCAGGCGCAGGGCGCGCAGGGCCTCCAGCTCGACCTGCATCGCCTTGTTGATCTGGCCGGGTTCCGCGACCCCGGCAACCTGGGCCGAGCGCAGGGCTTCCAGCTGTTCGCGCAGTGCGGCGTTCAGCCGGCGCATGCGTTGCAGTTCCAGCCCCTGCACGTCCAGTTCTTGCGTCAGCCGGTCGATCTTTTCCTGAAGATCCCCCCGGGCCTCGCGGGCGCTGGCGGCGCGGAGCCGGGCCTGCAACTGGGCGGTCAGCGATTTCTCTTCTTCCAGCTGCGCGCGCAACAGCGCATCCGTCCCCGAGACCCCCGCCCCAGAGGCCGCCGACCTTCCCGGTGCCGGCAGGCGGTCGAGCCCCTTGTCGATCCGGTCCAGCGCCGCGGCGATCCGCTTTTCCAGTTCGATGATTTCCTGCATCCCTTGCCCCCTGACCCCGGGCAGCATCCCTCTACCCGGTCACCGGCGGACGACGACAAGTCGAATCGCCCGCCCCATTCTTCCGTCGATCTTAGCGCGAAACCCGGGAAAGGCGACCGGCCTTTCTTGCCAAGGCCTTGGGGTCCAAGCTTGATCTTGCCGGCCGCGCTGGTTAGGACGACGCCCAAGCCATCCGCCCTGTTCAGCCCGAAGGAATGCCGCCTTGGACATCCAGACCCTGCGCCAGAAGAACCCCGACCACTGGATGCGCGCGACCGCGATCCGCACTCTGACGCTGGATGCGGTGGCGGCGGCGAATTCGGGCCATTCGGGGATGCCGATGGGCATGGCCGATGTGGCGACGGTCCTGTTCGAGAAGCACCTGAAGTTCGACCCCAAGGCGCCGCGCTGGCCGGACCGCGACCGCTTCATCCTGTCGGCAGGCCATGGGTCGATGCTGATCTATGCGCTTCTCTATCTGACCGGCTACGAGGACATGACGCTGGACCAGATCAGGAATTTCCGCCAGTGGGGCGCGATCACCGCGGGCCACCCGGAATACGGCCATGTCGCGGGGGTGGAGACGACGACGGGGCCGCTGGGTCAGGGCATTTCCAACGCCGTGGGCTTTGCCATGGCCGAGGAATCCCTGCGCGCGCGCTGGGGGGCCAAGGTGCAGGACCACTACACCTGGGTCATCGCGGGCGACGGCTGCCTGATGGAGGGGGTGTCTCAGGAAGCCATCGGTCTGGCGGGCAAGCAGCAGTTGAGCCGCCTGATCGTGCTGTGGGACAACAACGGCATCACCATCGACGGCAAGGTCAGCATCGCCGACATCACCGACCAGAAGGCGCGGTTTGCGGCCTCTGGTTGGGATGTGTTCGAGTGCGACGGGCATGATCCGGCAGACATCGACCGGGCGCTGACAGCGGCCAAGGCCAGCCCCCGGCCCGCGATGGTGGCCTGCAAGACGCATATCGCGCTTGGCCATGCGGCGCAGGACACCTCGAAGGGCCACGGCGCGCTGACCGACAAGGCGCAATTGCAGGCCGCCAAAGAGGCCTATGGCTGGACCGGCGGGCCGTTCGAGGTGCCGGCCGAGATCAAGGCCTGGTGGGAATCGCTGGGTGCCCGTGGGGCAAAGGCCCGCGCCGAATGGGAGGCGCGGATGGCGGCGCTCTCGCCCGCGAAACAGGCCGAGTTCAGGCGCATCTTCGCGCTGGAGGCACCCGCGAAGCTCGCCTCGGCCATCCGGGCGGTGAAGAAGCAGGCGGTGGCGGACCTGCCGAAACTTGCCACCCGCGCGGCGTCGGAAAAGGTGCTGGCGGCGGTGAACCCGGTGATGACCGAAACCATCGGCGGCTCGGCCGACCTGACCGGGTCGAACAACACCAAGACGGCGGACCTGGGCGTGTTCACCCCCGAGGATCGCAAGGGTCGCTACGTCTATTTCGGCATCCGTGAACACGGCATGGCCGCCGCGATGAACGGCATGGCGCTGCATGGCGGCATCCGCCCCTATGGCGGGACCTTCATGTGCTTCACCGACTATGCCCGCCCCTCGATGCGGCTGTCGGCGCTGATGGGCGTGCCGGTGGTCTATGTGATGACGCATGACTCGATCGGTCTGGGCGAGGATGGCCCGACCCACCAGCCGGTCGAACATCTGGCGATCAGCCGGGCGACGCCCAACACGCTGGTCATCCGCCCCGCCGATCTGGTGGAGGTCGCGGAGGCCTGGGAAATCGCCCTGACCGAAAAGACCCGGCCCACCGTGCTGGCCCTTTCCCGCCAGAACCTGCCCGCCGTACGCAAGACCCATACCAACCAGAACATGGTCGCCAGGGGCGCCTATGTGCTGGCCGAAGCCACGGGCAAGCGTCAGGTGATCCTGATGGCGACGGGTTCGGAGGTGGAGATCGCGCTGAAGGCCCGCGAGGCGCTGGAGGCCGAGGGGATCGGCACCCGTGTCGTGTCCATGCCGTCGATGGAACTGTTCGCCGCGCAGGACGAGGCTTACCGCCGCAAGGTCCTGCCCCCCGGCCCGGTGCGCGTGGCGATCGAGGCGGGCGTCCGGCAGGGCTGGGACCGCTGGCTTCTGGGCGAACGCGGGCGCGAGGCGAAGGCGGATTTCGTCGGCATGTCCACCTTCGGCGCCTCGGCCCCGATGGAGCGGCTTTATGCCGAGTTCGGGATCACCGCCGAGGCGACCGTGGCAAAGGCCAAGGCCCTGCTCTGACCTCCGGTCCCTTCGACAAGCCAAGGCCGGCCGCGCCTAATGCGCGGCCTTCGTCTTTCCGGTGACAGCGGCCCAGAGCGGCCCGATGGCGCGCGTCGCCACGGGGATCAGCAGCACTCCCAGGATCAGCCCGAACACCCCGTCCAGCGCCGCCGTCACCAGCCATGCGACGAAACCCTGCGCCACGGGAACGGCATGGGCCACCACCTCGGCGGCATGGTGGATCGTCTGGTAGGGCCATTCCCAGAGATGCGTCACCTCAAGCCCGTGGATTACGATGTTCCCGCCGACCCACAGCATCGCCGCCGTCCCGACCGTGGACAGGAAGGCCATCAGCTTCGGCATCGCCTTGACCAGCCCCCGCCCCAGCGCCCTGCCCCCCGAGGTGCGGCCCGTGGCGGCCATGTGCAGGCCCACGTCGTCCATCTTCACGATCAGCGCCACGGCACCATAGACCGCGACGGTGATCAGCGTGCCGACGACCGCCAGCGTCACCGCCTGAAGCCAGAAGCTGGGGCTTTCGATGGTGGCCAGCGCGATGGTCATGATCTCGGCCGACAGGATGAAATCGGTCTTGATCGCGCCGGCGACCTTTTCCTCTTCCAGATGCGTCGGGTCCCTGGGGTCGAAATCCTGCTCGATCTCATGATCGGCATGGGGGGCAAAGGCATGGACCAGCTTCTCGGCACCTTCGAAGCAGAGATAGGCCCCCCCCAGCATCAGAAGCGGCGTGATCGCCTGCGGCAGGAAGGCATCCAGCGCCAGAAGCCCCGGCAGCAGGATCACCAGCTTGTTGCGCAGCGACCCCAGAGCGATGCGCCAGATGATCGGCAATTCGCGGTCGGCCGAAAAGCCGTGGACGTATTTCGGCGTGACGGCGGCGTCGTCGATCACCACGCCCGCCGCCTTTGTCCCGGCCTCGGCGGCCGCAGCGGCCACGTCGTCGATCGAGGCTGCCGCCACCTTGGCGATGGCCGCCACGTCGTCGAGAAGTGCGAGAAGTCCGCTCATGCCCTGCCCCGGTTCGGTTCAACCGCTGATGTAGCCGGAAACGCCGGAGTCGGCAAAGCGCTGCATCAGGTTAGCGCAAACAGGCGAAGATTGCGCTAACATGCTGAAAAGGTGTCGTTTTCTGCCTTGCGCGCCGGGATGGAGCGGCTAAGGCGGGGCAAGGCACCAGAGGGGGATTTTCTTCATGACCGTGACTGTCGGCATCAACGGCTTTGGCCGCATCGGGCGCTGCACCTTGGCGCATATCGCGGAATCGAACCGCAATGACGTGCAGGTGGTGGCGATCAACGCCACAGGGCCGGTAGAGACCAACGCCCATCTTCTGCGCTATGACAGCGTGCACGGCCGGTTTCCGGGCGTCGTGAAGGTGACGGAGGACGGCCTGGACCTGGGGCGCGGGCCGATCCGGGTGATGTCCAGCTACAACCCGGAAGAACTGGACTGGCAGGGTGTGGACGTGGTGCTGGAATGCACCGGCAAGTTCAACGACCGCGACAAGGCCGCCGTGCATCTGACGCGCGGGGCCAGGCGGGTGCTGGTCTCGGCCCCCGCGAAACGCGCCGACCTGACGGTGGTCTACGGCGTCAATCACCGCAGCCTGCTGCCCGAGCACAAGGTCGTCTCGAACGCCTCCTGCACGACGAATTGCCTGGCGCCGCTGGCCAAGGTGCTGAACGACGCCATCGGGATCGAATCGGGCATCATGACCACGATCCACAGCTATACCGGCGACCAGCCGACGCTGGACCGGCGGCACAAGGACCTCTATCGCGCGCGGTCGGCGGCGATGGCGATGATCCCGACCTCGACCGGGGCGGGCAAGGCGATCGGCGAGGTGCTGCCGGAACTGGCGGGGCGGCTGGAAGGCAGCGCGATCCGGGTGCCGACCCCGAACGTCAGCGCGGTGGACCTGACCTTCATCGCGCAGAAGTCGGTGACGGTCTCGGACGTCAACGAAATCGTAAGGGAAGCCTGCGCAGGCTACATGGGCATGGTCATGGCCTATGACCCCGAACCGAAGGTGTCCATCGACTTCAACCACACGCCGCAATCGTCGATCTTCGCGCCTGACCAGACCAAGGTTGCGGGCCGTTCCGTTCGCGTGCTGGCGTGGTATGACAACGAATGGGGCTTCTCCTGCCGGATGGCCGATGTGGCCGGGGTCATGGGGCGGCTTGCGCAGTAAGGGGGCGTCGGCCCCCGTGAAGGGGGCCGACCGTGACCAATACCATCGCGCTCTGGCTGGGCCTTGTGATCCTCGCCGGCATCATCGCCGATATCGCCCTGAACGGCGGGTCGGCGCTGATGTTTCTGGCGCGGAAGTTCCTCGACCTCGTGGAATGGGTGGATTTCTGGAACTGACACCGTCAAACTGCGGTTGCATTTCCCGGCGATATGGCATTGTTAGCGCTATCGGGAACGGGTCCCTGCTTCGGAGGAAGACACATGGCCGTCAAGGTTGCCATCAACGGATTTGGACGCATCGGGCGCAACATTCTGCGCTCCATCATCGAATCGGGCCGCACCGACATCGAGGTCATCGCGATCAACGATCTGGGACCCGTCGAGACCAATGCCCACCTTCTGCGCTATGACTCGGTGCATGGGAAGTTCCCGGCCACGGTGACGACGGGCGCGGACACGATCGACGTGGGCCGCGGCCCGATCCGGGTCACGGCGCTGCGGAACCCTGCCGACCTGCCCTGGGGCGATGTCGACATCGTGATGGAATGCACCGGCATCTTCACCTCGAAGGAGAAGTGCCAGGCGCATCTGGAGAACGGGTCCAAGCGGGTGCTGATCTCGGCCCCCGGCGACGGCGCGGACAAGACCATCGTCTATGGCGTGAACCACCACACGCTGACGAAGGACGACATCGTGGTCTCGAACGCCTCCTGCACCACCAACTGCCTGTCGCCCGTGGCCTATGTGCTGCACAACGCCATCGGGATCGAGAAGGGCATGATGACCACGATCCACAGCTACACCGGCGACCAGCCGACGCTGGACACGATGCACAAGGACCTCTACCGCGCCCGCGCGGCGGCCTTGTCGATGATCCCGACCTCGACCGGGGCGGCAAAGGCGGTGGGGCTGGTCCTGCCCGAGCTGAAGGGCAAGCTGGACGGTTTCGCGATGCGGGTGCCGACCCCGAACGTCAGCGTGGTGGACCTTAAGTTCATCGCCAGGCGCGCGACCACGGTCGAGGAAGTGAACGAGGCGATCAAGGCCGCCGCCGATGGCCCGCTGAAGGGGATCCTCGGCTACACCTATGAAAAGCTGGTCTCGTCCGACTTCAACCACGATCCGCATTCCAGCGTGTTCCACATGGACCAGACCAAGGTGATGGACGGGACCTTTGTGTCGATCCTGAGCTGGTATGACAACGAATGGGGCTTCTCCAACCGCATGGCGGATACGGCCGTGGCAATGGGCAAGCTGATCTGAACCTTCTGAAATACCGTGGAAAAGGCGCCTTCGGGCGCCTTCTTTCATGCCGAAGCCATGCAATTTTTGCATAGCTGCACCGCAGCATCATCCGTTGTTTGCGCTAACGGGCCCCCTATCTTCCGATCATGCGAGCAGGAAAGGCAGACCGCTCGCGGATGAGGAAGGATGATGAAGATGATTTCCGTCTATGAAATGCTGAAGACCGCAGCCACCAATTACGCGCTGTACCGCAAGACCCGCGACGAGATCGCAAACCTGCCTGCCGACATTGCGCTGGACCTCGGGATCTTCCCGGCGGACGCCGACCGGATCGCGCGCGAGGCGGTCTACGGCAAGGCCGCCTGACCGTCAGGCTCTGTAGCTGAATTCCAGGCGGGCCTCGGTTCCGCCTTCCGGACGGCGCTCCATGACAAGGGTGCCGCCCAACTGTCTGGCAAACTGGCGGGCAATCGACAGGCCAAGGCTGCGCGCCTTCTCGATGTCGAAGCCCTCGGGCAGGCCCTTGCCATTGTCGCGGATCCGCAGCAGCGCCCTTCCCGCATCGGATATTGTCCCCAGCGTGACATCGATCCGCCCCGCGCTGTTGCCGGGAAAGCCGTGTTCCAGCGTGTTCGACACCAGTTCGGTCGCGATCAGCCCCAGCGGAACCGAGACGTCCGGGCCGACCAGCAGCGGGTCGGCCTGCACCTGCAACTGGATACGCTCTCCGGCGCCGGCGCTTTCCAGGATGTCGCGCCCGGTATCCGCCAGGAAGCGCGCCATGTCCACGGTCTGACCGGAGGGGTCGTGCAGGTTGCGCATGATCCGGGCGACCAGATCGATACGGCGCACCGAATCGTCCAGGGCGACACCTGCGGCCTCGTCACTGACCGTGCGGCGCTGCAACTTCAGCAAACCCGAGACCGTCGCCAGATTGTTCGACACGCGGTGCTGAAGCTCGTGGAACATCAGCCGGCGCTGCTCGGCCAGGGCGGCATTGGCCTGACGCTCGGCCTCCAGCGCGCGCATCGCCCGCTGCATGATGTGGATCAGCAGGATGATCGTGGTGACGATGAAGACGTATAACAGCAGCGCAACGACGCTGGCCCAGGTCAGCGCAAAGCTGTTGACCGGCTGGACAAAGGCATACCAGGCAGCAAACAGGCCCGCGACCGCGATGGCGATGCCCTGCGGCGTGCCCAGGAAATGGGCGCCCAGAAGAACCGCCGGGAAGAAGGTCAGATAGGGAAAGCCGGGTGGCAGCGCGCCGTCAAGCCTGTGGCGAAGCCAGAAGGCCAGGGCAAAGGTCAGGACCGCAGATGACCAGCGCAGCCAGATCGGCAGCAGGCCTGGATCCCACTGGCTGATCCCCCGGACAGGCGTCACGACCGTCCTCCCGCGCCCTTGCACCTGACATTCCGCATCATCTGGCATGAATGATCGGGGAACCCAAGGCTGGAAAGATCATTCCGACGCCGACAGCCGGGACCGCAGCGCCTTCTGCACCGGGGGTGTGACAAAACTGGAGACATCCCCGCCCAGCCGCGCGATTTCCTTGACCAGTTTCGAGGCGATCGCCTGCCGCCGCGCGTCGGCCATCATGAAGACCGTCTCGATACTGGCGTCCAGCGCGCGGTTCATGCCGACCATCTGGAATTCGTATTCGAAATCCGCCACGGCCCGCAGCCCTCGAATGATGATCCCGGCGCCGACATCGCGGGCGCAGTCGATGAGCAGGTTCTCGAACGGGTGGACGACGATCTCGCCCCCGGTCCTGGCCTGGATCGCGGCACATTCCGCCTCGACCATCGCGACCCGTTCCTCAAGGCCGAACATCGGACCCTTGTCGCGGTTGATCGCGACGCCGATCACCAGCCGGTCCACCAGGGCCATCGCCCGCTGGATGATGTCGATATGGCCAAGCGTGATGGGATCGAAGGTCCCAGGATACAGACCGATGCGCATGGCTCCCCCCGCGGCCCAATGACCAGCGCACGCAACAATATTGCGCGCGCCGACGCAAGCGGTTTCCCGACGTCAGAAGCCCTTGATCATGCCTTCCAGCGCTTCCTTCTCCGCCGCCAGTTCCATCAGCCGGGCCTTTACCACGTCGCCGATGGAGATCAGGCCAACCATCGCGCCGTCCTCGATCACCGGCATGTGGCGGAAGCGGCCGTCGGTCATCCGACCCAGCACCGCATCGGTCCCTTCGATGCGGGTGCAGGACACGATCTTCGTCGTCATCAGCGATTCCACCGGATCGGTCAGGCAAGCCCCGCCACGCTTGCCCAGTTCGCGCACGATGTCGCGTTCAGAGACGATGCCAAGGGCATGCTTGCCGTCGGCCGAGACGACCACCGCCCCGATCCGCCTGGCCGACAGGATCCCTGCGACCTCCTGGACCGTGGTGCCTGGTGCCACCGTGACCACCTTGAGATCGCCCTTGGATGCGAGGATTTGCTGAACGAGCATGGGACGGCCCCTCCCTCTGACCGGAGGTCAAGGGTCTGTCCGGAAAGGGTGTTCTGTCAAGTCTGGCGTTCGCCAAGCCGCAACGCCGCCTCGAGCCGAGCCATCTCGGCCCGCGTCTCGCGGGTCAACAGGTCGGCAAAACGGTTCAGCCGGTCAAGCCGCGCGTCGCTTTCGTGGCGGATCAGCCAGAAGGCGCGCGTCAGGCTGATCCGGTCGGTCAGGATGCGGGTCAGGCCGGGGGCAGAGGGCAGCGCGAAATCGTGGACCACCCCCACCCCTGCCCCGGACCGCAGCCAGTTCAATTGCACCGAGACCGAGTTCGAGGTGAGCGTGGCCGGCCCGATCCCGATTTCGGCCAGATAGTCCAGTTCCTTGTCGAAGATCATGTCGGGGATGTAGCCGACGATGCGGTGCCCGGCCAGGTCCGGCACGTCGCGGATCGGCGCGACCCTGGCCAGATAGGCGCGGCTGGCCGCCAGATGCAGCTGGTAGTCGGTCAGCTTCTGCACGGTCAGACGCCCGGCCTCGGGTCGGCTGACGGCGATGGCCATGTCCGCCTCGCGCTTGGACAGGTTGAAGACGCGGGGAAGCGCCACGATCTGCACCTCGAGCCCCGGGTTCGCGTCGCAGATGCGCGCCAGGACCTGCGGCAGAAGGTAGTTCGCGCAGCCGTCCGGCGCGCCGAGGCGGATCAGCCCGGTCAGGCCGCCGGGGCCGGACAGACATTCCGCAGCGCCCAGGGCCGCGCGTTCGGCCGCTTCGGCATGCGGGATCAGCCGCGCGCCTTCCTCGGTCAGGGCATAGCCCTGCGGCGACTTGGTGAAAAGCCGCGCGCGCATCGCCTCTTCCAGCCGCGCGATCCGCCTGCCCACCGTGGCGGGGTCGATCTTCAGCCGCCGCCCGGCCGCCGACAGGCTTTCGGTCCGCGCCACGGCCAGGAACAGGCGCAGATCGTCCCAGTCCACCGAACACTCCTCCCGCGCTGGCGCTTCTCGTCGTGGCGCCCCGACGGGCGCGGGACCTGCGCCGCATAGCCCTGCATTTCTGCAAAACGCTTTTGGAAGATTGCCGCTTTGTCTGGCGATTGTGCAAGGGTAAAAGACCGCCAGCACAATCGGGAGAATTCCATGCAAGAGATCGGACACTGGATCAACGGCAAGCGCGTCGCCGGCACCTCGGGCCGCTTTGCCGATGTCATGAACCCAGCCACGGGCGAAGTGCAGGCAAAGGTTGCGCTGGCCACACCGCGAGAGCTCGACCATGCGATCCAGGAGGCCGCCAAGGCCCAGGTCGGCTGGGCCGCGACCAACCCGCAGCGCCGGGCGCGGGTGATGATGGCCTTCGGGGCACTCATCAACCAGAACATGGACAAGCTGGCCGAGATGGTGGCCCGCGAACACGGCAAGACCATCCCCGACGCCAGGGGCGACGTGCAGCGCGGCCTTGAGGTGATCGAGGTCTGCATGGGCGCCCCCGCCATGCTGAAGGGCGAGGCGATGGATTCGGCCGGCCCCGGCATCGACCTTTACGCCATCCGCCAACCCCTTGGCGTCGTTGCCGGAATCACGCCGTTCAACTTCCCCGCGATGATCCCCCTGTGGAAGATCGGCCCGGCGCTCGCCTCGGGCAATGCGATGATCCTGAAACCCTCGGAACGCGTGCCTTCGACCTCGCTGTTCCTGGCCGAGCTTCTGCAACAGGCGGGCCTGCCGGATGGCGTCTTGCAGGTGGTGAACGGCGACAAGGAAGTGGTGGACGGCATCCTGGACCATCCGGTGATCCAGGGCGTGGGCTTCGTCGGGTCCACCCCCATCGCGCAATACATCTACGGGCGGGCAGCCTCGAACGGCAAGCGCGCGCAGTGCTTTGGCGGCGCCAAGAACCACATGATCATCATGCCGGACGCCGACCTCGACAAGGCCGCCGACGCGCTGGTCGGCGCGGGCTATGGCGCGGCGGGCGAACGCTGCATGGCGATCTCGGTCGCGGTGCCGGTGGGCGAAAGGACGGCCGATGCCCTGATCGAACGGCTGGTGCCGCGGATCGAGAAGTTGAAGGTCGGCCCCTATACCGCTGGAAACGATGTGGATTTCGGTCCCGTCATCACCAAGGCGTCGAAGGACCGGATTCTGGGCCTGATCGACTCGGGCGTCGCACAGGGCGCGAAGCTGGTGGTGGACGGCCGCGGCTTCACGCTGCAAGGCTACGAGAACGGTTTCTTCGTCGGCCCGTCGCTCTTCGATCATGTCACCCCGGACATGGAGATCTACAAGCAAGAGATCTTCGGCCCGGTCCTGTCCACCGTCCGCGCCAAGTCCTACGACGACGCGCTGAAGCTGGTGATGGACAACGAATACGGCAACGGCACCGCGATCTTCACCGCCGACGGCGACACCGCGCGCGACTTTGCCAGCCGGGTCAACGTGGGTATGGTCGGGATCAATTTCCCGATCCCGGTGCCCCTGTCCTATTTCAGCTTCGGCGGCTGGAAGAAGTCGGCCTTTGGCGACCTGAACCAGTATGGGCCGGACGCCTTCCGGTTCTACACCAGGACCAAGACCGTCACCGCGCGCTGGTTCAGCGGCATCAAGGAAGGCGCCAGCCTGAATTTCAAGGCGCTGGACTGATCTGCGTTACCCCACGGGAAAGGGGGGCCTCGGCCCCCCTTTTCGCTTGCGCCCGGGCGCACCTGCGCCATGATCGCGGCATGTGGTTCGACGATCTCGGCCTTCTGCCCGAAAGCTGCCGCCTGCTGGCCGACCTGCCTGCGCGGCAGCTCGCCAGGGGTCAGGTGCTGTTCCGCCCCGGCGATGCGGCGCAAGGCTTCGTCGTGGTGCTGGAGGGGCGGATCGAAGTGCGCCTGACCTCCGCTTCTGGCCGCGAGATCCTGCTTTACGCAGTCGAACCCGGCGAAAGCTGCGTGCAGACCACGCTGGGCCTGATGGGGGACGAACCCTATTCCGGCGAGGCGATCGCGGCCTCGGACATTCGTGTCGTGGTCATCCCGCGCGCGCTGTTCCGCCGCCTGATCGACGGCGACCCCGGCTTTCGCGGCTTTGTCCTGCGCGCCTTCGGGCAGCGGATGGCCGAACTGACCCAGTTGCTGGAGCGGGTCGCCTTCGAGCGGATCGAGGTGCGTCTGGCCGCAGCCCTGCTCGACCTGGCCGAGGGGGACGCGGTTGCCGCCACCCAGGCCGAACTGGCCGCCCGGATCGGTTCGGCACGCGAGGTGGTGTCGCGGCGGCTGGAAGCCTTCGAGCGCCAGGGCTGGGTCTCGGTGGAACGCGGCCATGTCCGGTTGCGCGACCTGCCCGAATTGAAGCGCCTTGCCGACCAGGCTGTGTGACCACGTCACAGACCCCGACCGCCCGAATCGCTATAAAGGCGACATTCGGTCAACCAAGGAGAACGGACATGTTCAAGACCAACGTCGGCGGTATCGACCGCGTGCTGCGGATCGTGGTGGGGCTTGCCCTTCTGGTGTGGTTCTTCGTCGATCAGGGTCAGGGCTTCTGGCACTTTGCCAAGCTGATCGGGCTCGTGCCGCTTGCCACGGGGCTGTTCGGCACCTGCCCGCTCTACTCGATCCTCGGCATCTCGACCTGCCCGATGAAGAAGGCCTGAGTGGGTTAACCGGTGCGGCGGCGGATCACTCCGCCGCCATTTTCCTTGGCCGCAGCAGGTCTTTCAGGTAGCGGCCGGTGTGGCTCGCCTCGACCTTCACGATGTCCTCGGGTGTGCCGGTGGCCACGATCTCGCCCCCGCCGTCGCCGCCCTCGGGGCCGATGTCGATGACCCAGTCGGCGGTTTTCACCACGTCCAGATTGTGTTCGATCACCACCACCGTATTCCCCTGATCGACAAGGGAATGAAGGACTTCCAGAAGTTTCCTCACATCCTCAAAGTGCAGACCCGTGGTCGGTTCATCAAGTATATACAGCGTCCGCCCCGTCGCCCGGCGGGACAGTTCCTTGGACAGCTTCACCCTCTGCGCCTCGCCGCCCGAGAGCGTCGTCGCCTGCTGGCCGACCTTGATGTAGCCCAGGCCCACCTCGCACAGCGCCTCCATCTTCTCGCGGATCGCGGGGACGGCCTGAAAGAAGTCGCGCGCATCTTCACATGTCATGTCAAGAACATCGGCTATACTCTTGTTCTTGAACTTGATTTCCAAGGTCTCGCGGTTGTAGCGCTGGCCCTTGCAGGTCTCGCAGGTCACATAGACGTCCGGCAGGAAGTTCATCTCGATCTTCAGCACACCATCGCCCTGACAGGCCTCGCAGCGCCCGCCCTTGACGTTGAAGCTGAAGCGCCCCGGCCCGTAGCCGCGCGCCTTCGATTCCGGCAGACCGGCGAACCAGTCGCGGATCGGGGTGAAGGCCCCGGTGTAAGTGGCTGGATTCGAACGCGGCGTCCGACCGATGGGCCGCTGGTCGATGTCGATCACCTTGTCCAGATGCTCGAAGCCCTTGATCGTCTCGCAAGGCGCGGGCGTCTCATGCGCGCCGTTCAGGCGCATGGCGGCGGTCTTGAACAGCGTCTCGATGGTGAGAGAGGACTTGCCCCCGCCCGAGACACCCGTCACGCAGATGAACTTGCCCAGCGGAAACTCTGCCGTCACGTTCTTCAGGTTGTTCCCCGTCGCGCCGACCACGGTCAGCACCTTGCCGTTCCCCTTGCGCCGGGTCTTCGGCACCGCGATCTCCCGCGCGCCGGAAAGATACTGTCCGGTCAGGCTGGCGGGATCGGCAGCCACCTGTTGGGGCGTGCCGTGGCTGACCACCCTCCCGCCGTGCACCCCGGCCCCCGGCCCCATGTCGAAGACATAATCCGCCTCGCGGATCGCGTCCTCGTCATGTTCCACCACAAGCACCGTGTTCCCCGCATCGCGCAGGTTCTTCAGCGTGGTCAGAAGCCGATCATTGTCGCGCTGGTGCAGGCCGATCGACGGTTCGTCCAGCACATAAAGGACGCCCGTCAGGCCAGAGCCGATCTGGGATGCCAGCCGGATCCGCTGCGACTCCCCGCCCGACAGCGTGCCCGCCGCGCGGCTGAGCGTCAGGTAGTTCAACCCGACATTCACAAGGAATCCAAGACGTTCGCGGATTTCCTTCAGAATTGCCCTGGCGATTTCGTTCTGCTGTCTCGTCAGAGTTCCGGCGACACCTTCGATCCAGGCATGGGCCTCGGTGATCGACATTTCGACCACCTGGCCGATGTGCAGCCCGGCGATCTTCACCGCCAGCGCCTCGGGCTTCAGCCGATAACCGCCGCAGGCCCCGCAGGCGCGGTTGGACTGGTAGCGCTCCATCTCCTCGCGGCTCCAGGCGCTGTCGGTCTCGCGGTAGCGGCGTTCCATGTTGGGGATGATCCCCTCATAGACCCGCTTGACCTGATAGACCCGGCCGCCCTCGTCATAGCGGAACTCGATCTCCTCACCCTTGGAGCCATGCAGGAACAGGTCCTTCACAGTGTCGGGCAGATCCTTCCACTTGGCCTTGAGGTTGAAGCCGTAGTGCTTCGACAAAGCCTCCATCGTCTGCGTCAGGTAAGGCGATTTCGACTTGGCCCAGGGCGCGATGGCGCCTTGCAGCAGGGTCAGGTTCTGGTCGGGTACGACAAGGCGTTCGTCGAAGAACAGCTCCACCCCCAGACCGTCGCAGACCGGGCAGGCACCGAAAGGGGCGTTGAAGCTGAACAGGCGCGGTTCGATCTCGGCAATGGTGAAGCCACTGACGGGACAGGCGAATTTCTCGGAATAGGTGATGCGGGTGGGCTCCTCGCCTTCCTTCACGTCGGCCAGCTCGATCACCGCGATCCCGTCGGCCAGGTTCAGCGCGGTGCGGAAACTGTCGGCCAGGCGCGTCTCGATACCTTCGCGCACCACGATCCGGTCCACCACCACGTCGATGTTGTGGCGGAATTTCTTGTCCAGCGTCGGGGGTTCCTCCAGCTCGTGGAAGGCGCCGTTGACCTTCACCCGCTGGAAGCCCTGCTTCCTAAGCTCCAGAAACTCTTTCTTGTACTCGCCCTTCCGGTCCCGGATGATCGGGGCCAGCAGATAGGCGCGCGTGCCTTCGGGCATGGCCATCACCGCATCCACCATGTCCTGCACCTGCATCGCGGTGATCGGCAGGCCGGTCGCGGGCGAATAGGGTGTGCCGACACGGGCGAACAGCAGACGCAGGTAGTCGTAGATTTCCGTCACCGTGCCGACGGTCGAGCGGGGGTTCTTCGAGGTGGTCTTCTGTTCGATGCTGATCGCGGGGCTGAGGCCCGAGATGTGATCGACATCCGGCTTTCCCATCATGTCGAGGAACTGGCGGGCGTAGGCGCTCAACGATTCGACATAGCGCCGCTGGCCTTCCGCATAGATCGTGTCGAAGGCGAGACTGGACTTGCCCGACCCCGACAGCCCGGTAATCACCACCAGCTTGTCGCGCGGGATCGCGACATCGACGCCCTTGAGGTTGTGCTCGCGCGCGCCGCGCACTTCGATGAACTTCTGTTCCGCCATGACCGACCCCAAAGGTGCAGGGGCAAGACATAGGACGGTTTTGCCGAGTCTCCAACCGGAAAAAGTGAACGGACCATGAACACAAAAATCGTCGACGGGGGCTTTAATTTATCACTTTCAAATATGTATATATATTTCTGAAAAACAAACCGAGGTGCCCCATGTTCTCTGCTTTCCGCAAAGCCCCCGCTCCGCCCCTGACCGTGGCCGAGGTCGCCGACCAGGTGGCCCAGGGCAAGATGCTGCTGCTGGACGTCCGTGAAGTGGCCGAGGCAAAGGCGTCCGGCGTGGCCAAGGGGGCGAAACTGATCCCTCTGTCGATTCTGGGCCTGAAATGCGACCCGAACCAGCCGAACTGTGAACTTCCGCAAGGCTTGCCGATCGCGGTCTACTGCGCATCGGGTGGGCGGTCGGGGATGGCCGCCGATGCTCTGGCCCGGCTGGGCTATGGCCCGATCACCAACCTTGGGGGCCTGCGCGACTGGGTGGCGGGAGGCGGTGCGGTCGTGCCCTACGCGGCCTGACGCGCGCGGCGGGCCTTTTGCAGGGCGTGCACCGCAATGCCGAAGGCACATAGAACGACGGCGGCGACCGTAAGTCCCGCCGGACCGGCGCTGGCCAGCAGGACTGCCAGCACCGGCGTGCCGGTGGTGGTGCCCAGGTTCCCCAGCTGGGCCACCGCCCCGGCGGCGCGGGCGCGATCCTCGGCCGTGGCGTTGAGCTCGGGGATCGCGGCGAAGCTCGCCCCCTGCACGATGCCCAACGCGGCCGACAGCAGGAAGCCTCCCGCCACCATGCCCGCCCCCTGCCCCCAGAACAGCCACAGGATCAGGAAGCCGGGGACCGCCACCGCATAGCCGGTCTGAACCAGGCGGACGGCGCTCATCCGGCCCAGCAGCCAGACCCCCAGCGTCAGTGACACCGCAATCGAGACCAGCGGCATCCCGGCGGCGATCAGGGCGCGGTGGGACTCGGGCGTCTCGGGCGGGATCAGGGTCAGGACGGCGACATAGAGGAAGGTATAGCCGCAGAACCCCATGGCCGGCGCGGCCAGGCGTGGTGAGGCGTAGATGTCGGCGTGCTGGCGCGCAAGGTTGCCGAGGGGCAGCGCCTGCCCTTGCGGATCGGGCGGCAGGGTCAGCGCCAGGACGGCGGCCAATGCGGCCATGTAGGCGGCATGACCCAGGAACAGCGCGGTCGGGCCGCCATGGGGTCCGATCAGCGCCAGGATCGTGTAGGTCACGCCGAAGAACGAGGACCACAGCGTCATCGCCAGCGGCCTGCGCGGTTCGGGCGCCAGTGCGGCGATCATCGTGGGGCCGACAACCACGATGGCCAGGTGGCTTGCGCCCTCGATGATCCGGCTGGCCAGCATCAGCGGGTAGGCGGGCATCAGCGACTGGAGCGCCGACATCGCCGCCCCGGCGGCCAGGGCCACCACGATGGCGCGGCGGGGGCCGATGCGGGCGACGAGGAGGCCGGCGGTCGTGCCGAAGATCAGGCCGACCATGCCGACGATGGAGACGACGAGGCCGAGGGCGACCTCGCCGTTCCCGCCATAGGTCGCCCGGAGGGAATCGTACAGGATCGAGATCTTGCCGAACTGGGCGGCCGCGCCGAGGCCGGCGGCCCAGAGGAGGAGGACGAGCAGCATGGGGGGAAGCGGGCGCATGGGGCAGTGGTAGCGGGAAGGGCGGCGGGATGCCAGAGGGGCGCCGCGCGTGGCGCGTTTTGCGGGGCGTTTGTTTTCAAGGGCTTGGCTGCGGGCGTTCAGGATTTCTTAACCTCTCTCGTCTTCCGATTCGCGAAGGAGCAGAGGGCGATTTCTCTTTCAGTCACAGGTGCATGACGCTCTTGCAAATTTTCCGTGACAGTTCAGCATGGGTTTCATGAAAGCCCTGTGCGCCGCCCTGCCCCTTGCCGCGTTTGTCGGTGCCCTCCCGGCGCAGGCCGGGGACCTGTGCCCGCTGGTGGCCGAGCTCAACCTTGCCCTGGTCAGGACCACCGATCATGCGCCCGTCGCCTGCCCCGAGATCGGCTTTGCGCTGCTGGAGGACCAGCCGGGGCTGCGGTCGCAGGCGGGGGCCTATTTCCCCGACAGCGGCCGGATCGAGCTGGCCCCGGACCTCGACCTGACCACGGCCTATGGGCAGAGCTTCCTGCTGCACGAGATGGTCCATGCCGCACAGTTCGCCGAAGGTGCGGACCGGGCGGCGCGCTGTCCGGCGGCGCTGGAGGCCGAAGCCTACAGGGTGCAGGCCGACTTCCTTCAAGCTGCCGGACTGTCGCGGGATGCCCTGTTCACACGGATGCTGGGCGAGCAGTTGGGGCGTTGCGGCGCGGCAACCGACTACTGAGAGCCATCCTTCTGCGCCATGGCCCAGGCGACGACCGGAAAGTCCGGGTCGTTGCTCAGGTCGTCGTCCTCGCGCAATTCGGGCGGCCAGGGCAGCTCGAGGTTGCGCGCCGCGACATGGCGGTTGCCCCACTGGTGGCCTTGCACGCGGTCGGGGTCGAAGCCGGCCTCGACCAGCAGGTTCTTCAGACCCCGCGCAGTCCAGCGCGAGCAGTCCACCGGCGCGCCGTGGAAGGGCGCAAGGAACGGCACCGCGACCCAGAACCAGCCGCCCGGACGCAGCATCCGGTAGATGTTGCGGGTGGCGGCATAGGGGCGGTCCAGATGCTCCCACACCTGGTTGGCCAGGATGAGATCGAAGCGGACGACCTTGCCGCGGTCATCCAGCATCGGGCCCTTGCAGGGGTCGAATTTCCAGCGGTTCAGCGCAAGGTAGCTGCGGAACGGAAAGCCCTGCCCCCATTTTCCCGACAGTTCCAGCACATCCAGCTTCTCGGGGCCAAGACTGGTGATCCAGTCCCGGCTTTCCCTTTGCATGACGACCCGGTTGAGGGAGGCCATCAGATGTGGAGTGCCCGCCCATAGGCGTCGAGCACGGCTTCGTGCATCATCTCCGACAGGGTCGGATGCGGGAAGACGGTGTTCATCAGGTCTTCCTCGGTCGTCTCGAGCGTGCGGCCGACGACATAGCCCTGGATCAGTTCGGTCACTTCCGCGCCGACCATATGGGCGCCCAGAAGTTCCCCCGTCCTGGCGTCGAAAACGGTTTTCACCATGCCTTCCGGTTCGCCCAGCGCGATGGCCTTGCCGTTGCCGATGAAGGGGAAACGGCCGACCTTCACCTGATAGCCCGCGTCCTTGGCCTTCTGTTCGGTCAGGCCGACAGAGGCGACCTGCGGGTGGCAATAGGTGCAGCCCGCGATGGAGTTCGGCTTGATCGGATGCGGATGCCCGCCCGCAATCAGTTCGGCCACTATCACGCCTTCGTGGCTGGCCTTGTGCGCCAGCCAGGGGGCGCCTGCGATGTCGCCGATGGCATAAAGCCCCTCGACCCCGGTGCGGCAGTATTCGTCGGTCACGACATGGGTGCGGTCGATCTTCACGCCCAGGGCTTCAAGCCCGAGGTTTTCCACGTTGCCGACGATCCCCACGGCAGAGATGACGGTGTCGAAGTCCTGCGTGGTGACCTGGCCCGCCTGTTCGATATGGGCGGTGACGCCTGTGCCCTTCTTGCGGTCCAGCTTCTTCACCGCGGCCTTTTCCAGGATCTTCATCCCCTGCTTGACGAATTGCTTCCTGGCGAAGGCGCTGATCTCGGCGTCTTCGACGGGCAGGATGCGGTCCATCACCTCGACCACGGTGGTATCCGCGCCCAGCGTGTTGAAGAAGCTGGCGAATTCGATGCCGATCGCGCCCGAGCCGATGACGAGGAGCTTCCTGGGCATACGGCTGGCGACAAGGGCGTGCCTGTAGGACCAGACCAGATCGCCGTCGGCCTCCAGCCCCGGCAGTTCCCGCGCGCGGGCGCCGGTGGCAAGGATGATCGATTTCGCGGTGAGCTCTTCCGTGCCCTTGTCGGTTTTCACCGAAACGGTGCCCTTCTTCGGCAGGGTCGCCGTGCCCATGAACACCGTGACCTTGTTCTTCTTCATCAGATGGCCGATGCCGCCCGAAAGCTGTTTCGCCACCGCGCGGGACCGGGCGACGACAGCGGGCAGGTCATAGCCGATGCCGTCCGCTTTCAGGCCGAATTCCTTGGCGCGGTGCATCAGGTGGAAGACCTCGGCACTGCGCAGAAGCGCCTTCGTCGGGATGCAGCCCCAGTTCAGGCAGATGCCGCCCAGATGTTCACGTTCGACGATGGCGACCTTCAGGCCCAGCTGGCTGGCCCGGATGGCGGCGACATAGCCCCCCGGTCCGGCACCGATCACGATCACGTCGAAGTTCTGGGCAGCCATTCTTCCCTCCCTGGAAAAAGTAGTTTGCCATTAAACTATCCGGAAACCCCAGGCAACGCCGGGGCTGCCGTGGCCCTATGCGTCCGGCGCATGGCTTTTCAGCCGGTTCACCACTGCCGCATAACCGCCTTCGTCAAGCCAGGCCTGCTCTTTCGGGCTGCTGGTCCGACCCAATGCCGCGTTGCGGGTGGGGAAGCGGCCGAAGCGGTCGATCACCCAGCGATGGGCGCGGGCGTGCAGCGCCATGTCGGGGTCGGAGGCCAGACGCTCGGTCATCAGCTGCACCGACAGGGCCTGATCGGCGGGGTCCTCGGAATGTTCGAAGGGCATGTAGAAGAACTGGCGTTCGGGTTCCGGCGCGCCCATGTCCCAGCCGGCATCGAGCGCCCTGCGGGCGGCGGCGCGGGCGCGGGCATCGGTGGCGAAGGCCAGCGCGGTGCCGCGGTGGATGTTGCGCGGGATCTGGTCGGTCAGGATCAGATAGGCCAGAGTGCCGACCGTGCCCTCGGCCCAGTGATCCAGCCCGCCGTCCTGCGCGGCCTGCCAGAGATCGGCGAACCGGTCGCGGCAGAGCGTGTCGATCTCGTCGCCCCCCGCATACCAGCCCTGCGGCCCGACCTCGTGCAGCCAGAAATCCAGAAGCGCGATCGGATCGGACATGGCGGCCTCCCTGCTGGGTCAGAGACTTGCAGGGATCGGCGGATATCGCAACCGCTGATCGTCAGTCCCTGGCGGCCTCGTCCAGCACTGCCTCGACGGCCAGGGGCGAGGCGGTCGGCGTGACCGAACGGTAGGCGCCGGTGACGGCGGGGGCGGCGCGGCGGGTCATGCGGAAGACGGCATAGCCGACAAGGGCGACATAGAGCAGGCCGATGAACAGGAAGAAGCCCGAGGGGCCGGTCGTCTCCATCATCCAGCCGGTCGCGGTGGGGCCGAAGACCGCGCCGAAGCCGTTCAGGAAGATCAGGCCGGCAGAGGCGCCCGCCATCTGCTCGCGCGGGAGGAAGTCGTTGGTATAGGCGATCAGCAGCGCATAGACCGGGTTGGTGATGCCCCCCAGCACCATGCCCACCACGACCAGCGCCGGGAAGGGCAAGGATACGAAGGCCGCCACCGCCATGGCCAGCGCCGCAACCGCCGAAAGGCCCATGATCAGCGTGCGGCGGTCCATCCGGTCCGAAGCCCAGCCGACCGGATATTGCAGGACCAGGCCGCCGACATAGATCGCGCCGACAAAGACCGAGATCTGCCCGACCGACAGCCCCTTCTGCGCGCCCCAGACCGCCGCCATGCCGAACATGGCGGAGAAGACTCCGCCGGTCAGCAGCATCCCCACGCAGCCCAGCGGCGAGATGCGGAACAGTTCGCGGAAGGCAAGGCGGCGCGCGCCGTCGAAGGCCGGGGCGGGCGTGGGGGCCAGCAGGATCGGCAGGAAGGCCAGCGAGACCAGCACCGAGGGAATGATGAACAGCGCAAAGCCCGTGCGGTCCGGCAGGTTCAGGATCACCTGGCTAGCGATGATGCCCAGCATCTGCACGATCATGTAGGCCGACAGCGCCTGGCCCCGGGTGTCGTTCGATGCGGTGTTGTTGATCCAGCTTTCGGCGGTGATGTAGATGCCGGAAAAGCAGAAGCCCGCCAGCACCCGCAGCGCCGTCCAGGCCATCCAGTCGGGATAGACCGGGTAGATCACCAGCACCGCCGAGATCAGCGAGCCGAGCGCGGCAAAGACCCGCACATGCCCGACCCGCCGGATCATCCGGGGCGCGGCCCAGGAGCCGAACAGGAAGCCCAGGAAATAGGCCGCCATCACATAGGACAGCTGATAGGTCGAGAAGCCCTCGATATTGCCGCGGATGCCCAGAAGCGTGCCCTGCACGCCATTGCCGACCATCAGCAGCATCACACCCATCAGAAGCGGCCAGGACTGGGTCAGAACCTTCAGCATCGCCCCCTCGCATCTCCGCAGCCGCTTGCCCGCCCTGCCTGCCCGAACTTCGCCCGCAAGGCAAGCCGGACGCCAGAGCCGGACCGCGGAGCCGGGCCACGAACCGCCCCCAGAGAGGGCGCACGGATTGTTTCCTTGAATGGCGGTTGAATCCCGGCGCCCAGCCCCCATCTGTTGAGGATTGCCTCACCATTTTCCGGAGAGGACGCCATGGCGCGACAGGACGACACGATTCTGCGCAAGCGATTTGACGGCGTGCTGGACGCGGCGGAACTGGCCCGTGCCCGTGCGGCGGGCACCGAGCTTGCCTATTGCCCGTTGCAACAGGGCTGGGTGCCGCTTGCCGCCGATGAGGAAGGCGACCTTGCGCCGCCGCTGTCCTGGCATGTGGGTCGGCTGCCCCTGTTCAAGCAGGTGCCGGGCCGCCCCGTGCATCCCCGGCCGGAAAGCCTGACACTGCGCGTCTGGGTCGAGGACGACCTGCCGATCTACCGCGCGCTTCTGTGCGACCCCTCGCTCTGGACCTGGATGCTGGAGGACCGGCCCGCGCGGCTGGACGACGACACCTGCCGCGCGCTGATCGCGCTGTCCACCGAAGGCACGCACCACAAGGTGCGTGTGGCCACGCTGGGCGGGCGGCCGGTGGGTCAGGTGCGGCTGGAGTACGGGGCCGACCCCGCGGCGGGAGAGCTGAGCTATTGGCTGGGCGCTGCGGCGCGCGGCCGGGGGCTGGGGCGGCAGATGGTGCGGCGCTTTCTGGACCGGCTGGCCGTGCAGCAGCCCGGGATCCGGCGGATCACGGCGCGGGTGCACCCCGGGAACCGTGCCTCGGTCCGGCTGCTGGAGGCCTGCGGGTTCCGGGCCTGCGACCGGGCCGAGCTTGGCCTTGCGCCGCGCGGACGCGACGACGGCAGTTGGCTGGGCTTCCTGCGCCGGGCGGATCAGGGCGCGGGCACCAGCAGCGAGCTGTCGCCGTAAGAGAAGAAGCGGTAGCCCCGGTCGATCGCGTGGTCGTAGATGCGGCGGATGCGGTCCTGCCCCATCAGCGCAGCGACCAGCATCATCAGCGTCGATTTCGGCAGGTGGAAATTGGTCATCAGCGCATCGGTGACGCGGAAACGATAGCCGGGGTAGATGAAGATGTCGGTCTCGGCCTCGAAGGGCTGCACGACGCCCGCCGCATCGGCCGCACTTTCGATCAGCCGCAGCGCCGTGGTGCCCACGGGGATGACCCGGCCCCCTGCCCGTCTGGTCGCGTTGATCTCTGCCGCCGCCGCCGCCGAAACCCGGCCCCATTCGGCGTGCATCCGGTGCGTGGTCACGTCCTCGACCTTGACCGGCAGGAAGGTGCCCGCGCCGACGTGCAGGGTGACTTCGGTGAAGGCCACGCCCTTCGCCGCCAGCCGCCGCAGGAGATCTTCGTCGAAATGCAACGAGGCGGTCGGGGCGGCCACGGCCCCGGCATGACGGGCAAAGACCGTCTGGTAATCGGTGCGATCCTGATCGTCCGCCGCGCGCTTCGCCGCGATGTAGGGCGGCAGCGGCATCACCCCCGCTTCGGCCAGGGCGGCGTCGAAATCCTCTCCTGTCAGGTCGAAGGCAAGCGTCAGGTCGGCGTCCGACTTGTCGGCCACCGTCGCGGAAAGGCGATCGGAAAAGCGGATCACCTCGCCCGGTTGCACCTTGCGCAAGGGCTTGGCCAGCGCGCGCCAGCCGCCACCGGCGCGGGGATCCAGCAGCGTCACCTCGACCTTCGCCACCGCATCGCCCCGCTGGCGGGTGCCGAAGAGGCGCGCGGGCAGGACCCTGGTGTTGTTCAGCACCAGCCGGTCGCCGGGGCGCAGGATGTCCACCAGGTCGAAGACATGCCGGTCGGCGATCCGGTCGCCCTCGGCCAGGAGAAGCCGCGCCGAGGTGCGGGGCCGGGCGGGCCGGGTGGCGATCAGCCGCTCGGGCAGGTCGAAGTCGAAATCGGACAGTTTCATCCGCCCGATGCCCCTTCCGTGCCGCGCAGGCTTGGCGGACGCTGGCGGAAGATCTCGCGGAACATCCCCGGCGTCAGCACCGACAGCGGGTTGACCGAGACGTTCGGCGCCTCGGCGGTGCCGGTCAGCCGGTAGTTGAAGCCGAAAAGCCCTTCGCCGCGCCGTGTCAGGATCTGTCCCACCCCGTTGACCAGATAGATCGGCGAGATCACCCCCTGAAGGTCGATCCTGCCGCTGCCGGTCAGATAGAGCCCGGCGAAGGAAATGCCAAGCGAGGCGCCGACGGCAGAGCCCTGGGTGATCTCCACCCCTTTCGGCGTCATCACGAAGGTCACCTCGCCGGTGTTGAAGGCAAGGCCTGCGCCGTTCATCTGCTCCAGCAGCCCCACGACCGAGATCGCCGACAGAAGCTCGGCCAGGGCTGGCGCCCCCTGGACGCGCAGACGCGAGAAGGTGGCCTTGCCGTTGTATTCGCCCTTGGGCCCCCGCGGGACCAGCGACAGATCCAGCGACCCGCCCCGCCCCTTGTCGAAGATGCCCGCCGCCGCCATCACCGCGCCCGCGTTTTCCGAGGTGATGCGGACGGCGGTGCCACCCCTGACCTGCCCGACCGTACCCGCCACCTCGGCCGCGCCGTTCACCCCGGCGGTGAAGCGGCCGCTCAGCCCGCCCCTGGATGCGAATTCGCCGCGAAAGCCGGTCAGCCGGATCCCGTCCGAGATGCGCAGTTCGTCCAGCCGGACCGTCACCGGCCCGCCGGTCCCGGTGTCGCTGCCGCTGTCCGGCATCCGGCGCAGGTCCAGCGTCCCCTTCGTGATCGCAACGTCGGGCGCCGCATTCCGCCCGCGTCCGGTCAGCGTGATGCCCGCATCCAGCCAGTTGCCCGCGATCACCCGGTCGAACACCGCCTTGTCCAGCCCGCCGCCTTCCCGCGTGGTGACCTTGCCGCGCGCCTCCAGGCCCGGCCCCTTCAGCGACAGGCGGGTCACCACCGGCTGGCGCGACAGCGTCGCATCAAGGTCCAGCGCGGCCCGCGTCTGTGCCGGCTTGGACCAGCCAAGCGCATCCAGCCGCAGCGCAAGGCCGGTCAGGTTCGAGGTCAGCGTCAGTTCCGGGGCCGCGCCCTTGACCAGCGCCAGATCGATCGCCGCCGGCCCCTCGCCCTTGACCGCGCCGGCGGGCAGTTCCAGCCCGAAATCGCGCAGCACCCGGTCGGACAGCAGCACCGTGCCGTTGACCCGCGCCCGCCCGTTCTGTTCGGGGCCGAAGCCCTGCACATAGGTCAGATCGACGGGCATCCGGTCCAGCCGGCCCTGCGCCGACAGCCGCAGCCCCTCGGTATCCACCGCGACCTCGACCTCGGGCGCGGCGAGGATGCGACCGGGCACCAGCGCCGGAGAGGTGAAGTCGAGAATCCGGCCGGCAACGGCAAAGCTGACCTCTTCGAAGGGAATCTGCGGCTTCAGCGGCATCACCACGCGCGCCCGAAGCTCGGCCCGCCCGTCGCCCAGGTTGTAGGGCTGCCCGGCCTTGGAGAAGAAGCTGAACGGCTCCTGATCCAGCAGCGACAGCGTGGCGGTCAGGCTGGCGCGGGTGACCAGATCGACCTGCGCGGTCGCCGGGCGCTGGGTGATGTCGGGGATCCGGAACACCGTGCCGTCCGCCTCGATCCGCCCGCCTTCGGGCGCGATGACATGGCCCTGGTCCAGCGCGACGACATAGCTGCGGTTGTCCAGCGTGGCATGGCCGCGCCCGTTCAGGATCGGCGGCAGGGTGCGGACAAAGCGGACATCGGTATCCGAGAACTCGTAGGCCAGGTTGAACACCGGCTGCACCCCCGGCTTCAGCCGCAGCGCCGCCTGCACATCGGTCAGCAGGCCCTCGCCGACGTTCCGGGCGAACCAGTCGCGGGTTCTGGGCACCGCCGAGACCGGCCAGACCTTCAACAACCGTTCGGTCGCGATCCGGTTCAGGTGCAGGTCCAGCGCCCCGCTCCAGCCCTCGGCCGCGGCCGAGACCGAGCCGGACAGCAAGAGCCGCTCCTCCCCCTCGACCAGCACCAGCTGCCCGATGTCGGCGCGGAACGGCTCAAGCTTCAGCCGCAGGTCCAGCGCCCCCTTGCCGAACCGCACCGGGGCCTCGAACAGGCCTTCGGGATCGACCATCACCTCCTCGAAGGCGATCTGGGCCTGGATGCTTTCCGGCAGCGCACCGGGCGCAAGCGGCTGGCCTTCGCGGCCCAGAAGGTCGCCGTGACCCGTGGCCTTCAGCCGAAGCGAGGCGCTTTCGACCGTCAGCCCGTCCAGCCGGATGCGCGCGGCTGCGGGGTCATAGCCCAGCGAGAGCGCCGCCCGGTCGAAGGCCACCGGCCGCGCGCCCTGCCCCGGCGCCAGGCTGCCCGCGGCCAGGCTCAGCCGCGCCGACAGCCCGGCAAAGCGCCCGCCTTCGTCCAGCCGCGCCGCAAGCTGGCCCGAGATCGGCGCGTCCACGAAGCCCAGGAAGGCCAGCGGCGGGGCCATGACGGCAAGGTCGGTCGCGGCGATGTTGTCGACCTTCGCGCTGAGCCGGGCGGTTTCGGCGGTCTTGTCCGAGACAAGCGTCAGCACCGCCTGCGCCGGATCGGTCCCGTCCAGAAGCGTCAGCCCCAGCTCTGCCTGAAGCGTCGTTTCGGCGTTCTCGATCACCAGTCGCCCGTCGCCGACCTGCCAGCTGCGTCCCGCGCGTTCGTCGATCAGCGACAGGCTCAGCCCCTCGGCCTCGATCACCCGAAGCGAGGCCAGCGCGGGGCTGGAGAACAGCGACTCCGCCGCCGTCAGCAGGTCGGACGGGTCGCGCGGTGCCGGGCCCGCGTCGCGCTCGTCCAGTTGCAGGTCGATGGCCCCGGTCATGTCCCGCCGCACCGCCAGCCGGGCACCGGTCAGCCGCAGATGGCTGGGCCGGACCCTCCCGGACAGAAGCGCCGCCGGATCGAAGGCCACCGTGGCCTCGGGCAGGGTCAGCAGGGACCGGCCGTTGGCTCCGATCAGCCGGACGTCCCTAAGCCGGAAGCGCGGAAAGAAATCGCGGTCCACCGCCAGTTCGACCTCGCCCAGCGACAGCGCCGCCCCGGGCGGCAGCCGCGCCCCGGCCAGGTTATTGTTCAGCCGCGCCTCGATCTCGGCCACCCCCCATGTCGGCAGATGCAGCGTCCGCCCCGTGTGTGCCAGGGTCAGATAGCCAAGGCCCAGCGCGATGAGGACCAGGCTCAGCACGACGGTCAGGCTGAACCTTCCGCGCCCGCGCCGCGGGCGGCGGGGGGAGGGGGTGGCCTGGTTCTGGCGCTCGGGCGGGGTGACGGGTATGGTCCCGCCCTCCGGTCCCGGCCTCTGGTCGTTCATCTGAGCTGGGGCCTCGCTGCCCGTGCTGTGCGCGCGCCCCGTGCGGGGGCTTGTCGATTGCTGCTCTGGTGCCTTTATCTTTGCGCGAAGGCAACTAGATGGGAAGTCACTTTTCCTTTTCGGCAAGGAGCAGCGCATGATTTCCGCAGGACAGACCGCCCCCGATTTCACCCTGCCCCGCGACGGCGGCGGCACGGTCACGCTGTCGGGCTTCCGTCCGGGCAAGGTGGTGCTGTACTTCTACCCCAAGGACGACACCCCCGGCTGCACGCTGGAGGCCCAGGATTTCAACGCCCGCCTGGCGGATTTTGCCGCTGCCGGGACCACGGTGATCGGGGTGTCGAAGGACAGCGTGAAAAGCCACGACAAGTTCTGCAAGAAGCACGGGCTGTCGATCATCCTGGCCTCGGACGAGGCGGGCCGGACCTGCGAGGACTACGGGGTCTGGGTCGAGAAAAGCATGTATGGCAAGACCTACATGGGGATCGAAAGGACGACGGTGCTGATCGACGGCGAGGGCAAGGTGGCGCGGGTCTGGCCCAAGGTCAGCGTCAAGGGCCATGCCGACGAGGTGCTGGCGGCGGCGAGGGCGCTGTGACATAAGTCCGGGCGCAAATTCCTTCGAAGGAATTTGCAAATCTTTTCGAAAAGATTTGCGGGAGCCTCCTGATGCCCCTGTCCCTTGCCGAAATGGCGGTCGAGGTGCTGACCACCGCCGATGGCCGCGCCAAGACTGCACTGGGACGCGCCCATGCCGCGCGGTGGTTCGCCGCGCGCGAGGCCGGTCAGCCCCTGCCCATCGGCCAGGCAACGCCGCCCCTGCGTCCGGCGCGTCCCGACCGGCCCGCGCTTCTGGCGCCGAAGGACGTGCCCCGCCGCCGCCCGGGCACGCGCGAGGGGCGGATCGCGCTGCTGCATGCCGTCGCGCATATCGAGCTGAACGCGGTGGATCTGCACTGGGACATCATCGCCCGCTTCGCCGACCGGCCGATGCCGCTGGGCTTCTACGACGACTGGGTGAAGGCCGCCGACGAGGAAGCCAGGCATTTCAACCTGATCTGCGACTGTCTGGAGGCGATGGGCAGCCATTACGGCGCCCTGCCCGCGCATGCCGGCATGTGGCGCGCGGCCGAGGACACGGCCGGGGATCTGCTTGCCCGGCTGGCCGTGGTGCCTATGGTGCTGGAGGCGCGCGGGCTGGATGTGACGCCGGGCATGATCGAGGTCTTCCGCAAGCATGGCGAGACCCGGGCGCTGGCCGCGCTGGAGGTGATCTATGCCGAGGAAGTCGCCCATGTCGCCTATGGCTCCAAATGGTTCAACTGGCTGTGCGGGCGCGACGGGACCGACCCGAAGGAGGTGTTCCACGCCCTTGTCCGCCGGCATTTCCACGGCAGCCTGAAACCCCCGTTCAACGAGGAGAAGCGCGCCGATGCCGGGCTTCCGCCCGACTTCTACTGGCCCCTGGCCGAGGCGACGGACTGATCGGCGGTTTCTTGCCGATGAAAACCCTGTCCCGCGCGGAAAGTCCCGTGATATGGTCAAAATTGTTGCGGCTCTGAAATGGTGTGGATAAGCAGGGCCACGCCCGGGGTTTTACGCCTTGGGGTAACGTAGCGAAGCCTCTGCCAGGGCTATGAACGGATGACCCCAACGTGCTGAATCGTCTCGCCTATCGCTATCACCAGATCCTCGAGCGGCATTTCCCCGAACAGCGGCTTTTCCTGAAGTCCGACACCGAGACGCGCTTCATCCGCCTGCGGCCCGCCACCCAGATCATGGCGCTGGTGGGCGGCACGCTGGCCCTGGCCTGGACCATCGTTGCCACCGCCCTGATCATGATGGATTCGATCGGCGCCGGTTCGGCGCGCGAACAGTCGGCGCGCCGGCAGGCGCTGTACGAACAGCGGCTGAACGCGCTGTCCGCCGACCGCGACCTGCGCGCCGAAGAGGCCGCTCGGGCACAGGAACGCTTCAACATCGCCCTGACGCAGATCTCCGAGATGCAGGAAAAGCTGCTTGCCTCCGAAGACCGCCGGCGCGAGCTGGAGACCGGCATCGAGGCCATCCAGGACACGCTGCGCCACGTCATCAAGGAACGCGACATCGCCCGGGGCGAGGTGGAGCGGGTGACGCTGGCGCTGAACGAACAGTCCGGCGTTGCGACCGAGGCCGGACGGGTCGCGGATGCCATGGCCACGCTGGAATTCCTGACCGGCGCCCTGGGCGACGCCGCCGAAGCGCGGAACGAAGGACTGGCCGAGGCCGAGGCCGCCCGCGAGGAAGCCCGCCTGATCGCCGAGGCGAAGGAGGCGCAGGAACTGCGTAACGAGGCGATCTTCGCCCGACTGGAAGAGGCCTTGACCGTTTCGGTCGAGCCGCTGGAAAAGATGTTCCGCGAGGCCGGCATGTCCCCCGACGACCTGATCGAGGCCGTGCGCAAGGGCTATTCCGGCCAGGGCGGCCCGCTGACGCCGATCTCGTTCTCGACCTCGGGCGGGATCGTGACACCCGAGGAAATCCGGGCCAACGCGATCCTGAACGGGCTGGACCGGATGAACATGTACCGCATCGCCGCCTTCAAGCTGCCCTTCGCGATGCCGGTCAAGAGCGCGTTCCGCTGGACCAGCGGATTCGGCTATCGCCGCGACCCCAAGGGTGCGGGCATAAGGATGCACGAGGGCACCGACTTGGCGGGCAGCTACGGCACACCGATCTATGCCACCGCGGACGGTGTGGTGGTCCATGCCGGCTGGGACAACGGCTATGGCCGGCTGGTGACGATCCGCCATGACTTCGGCGTCGAGACGCGCTACGCGCATCTCAGCCAGATCCGGGTCGAGGTGGGCCAAAGGGTCTCGCGCGGGGACCGGATCGGTGATATGGGCAATTCAGGCCGGTCCACCGGCACCCACCTTCACTACGAGGTCCGCCTTGGCGGCACCCCCGTAAACCCGATGACCTTCATAAAGGCAGCGAAGAATGTTTTCTAAGAGCCGCATCAACGAGCCGGGCCCCAAGGCCGAGGCCGAGAAGCCCAAAGCCCCGGAGACCCCGATGACCAAGCCGTCCATGGATTTCACGCCTTCGGCGCCGAAGGGCAAGGCGGGGGCCTCTGTCCTGTCCTCGGACCTGACGGTGGTGGGCAACCTGCGGACCACCGGGGACATCCAGGTCGAGGGCACGGTAGAGGGCGACATCCGCGCGCATCTTCTGACAGTGGGCGAAAGCGCCACCATCCGCGGCGAGATCGTGGCCGACGACATCGTCGTCAACGGCCGGGTGATCGGGCGCGTCCGCGGCCTGAAGGTCCGGCTCACCTCCACCGCGCGGGTCGAGGGCGACATCATCCACAAGACCATCGCCATCGAATCCGGCGCGCATTTCGAAGGCTCGGTCCAGCGGCAGGAAGACCCGCTGTCCAACGGCCGCCCCGGTGCCGGCACCGTGCGGCTGGACGCGGCTGCCGCCGCCAAAGACCCCGAGTAAGCCGCATCCGACATGACCGTCTTGCGGGCATCGGAGGGCACTCCGGTGCCCGTTTCCTTCTGTGCCGAGGGGGACCGGAGGATCATCCTCTGGGCCGCGATCCTGGCCTCGTCGATGGGTTTCATCGACAGTTCCGTGACCTCGATCGCCATGCCCGCGATGCGCGCCGCGCTGGGGGCCAGCCTCGCGCAGGCGCAATGGATCAATGCGGCCTATCTTCTGGCGGTGTCCTCGCTGGTGCTGGTCGGCGGCGCGATGGGCGACCGCTTCGGGACCGCGCGGGTGTTCTCGCTGGGGATCCTCGTTTTCGTGGCGGGGTCGCTGGCCTGTGCGGTCGCGATGACGCCAGAGCAGATGATCGCCGCCCGCGCCGTGAAGGGGGTGGGTGCTGCGCTGATGGTGCCGGGGTCGATGGCCATGGTCTCGCGCGCCTATCCACGCGCCCAGCGGGGCCGGGCGCTTGGCCTCTGGGCGGCAGCCTCGACACTGACGACGGCGCTGGGGCCGGTCCTGGGCGGCATGTTCGTCACCTGGGGCGGCGAGATCGGCTGGCGGCTGATCTTCGCGCTGAACCTGCCGCTCGGCCTTGCCGCGCTTTGGCTGGTGCAGGGCCGCACGCCGGGCGATGTCGGCAGGCCGGGGGTGCGCGTCGATCTGGTCGGAGCGGGTCTGGCCACGCTCGGCGTTGGCCTGATGGCCTGGGCGCTGACCGATGCCACGGCTCCGGTCCGGGTGGCGCTGGCCGCCCTGGCCAGCCTTGCGGCCTTCGTGGCCTGGGAGGCCGTGGCCCCTGCCCCGATGCTGCGGCTGGGCCTGTTTCGCAACCGCACGCTTGCGGTGACGAATCTGGTGACCTTCGCGCTGTATTTCGCGCTGAACGGGGTGATGTTCTACCTGCCGATGACCGCCGTTTCGGCCTGGGGCGTGACGGCGCTGGAGGTCACGGCGGCCTTTCTGCCGATCTCGGTGCTGATCGGGGTGATGTCGGCGCCTGCGGGCCGGATGGCCGACCGCTGGGGTGCGGGGCCGCTGATGGCGGCAGGGTCCGCGCTGGTGGCTCTGGCCTATGCGGCGCTGTGGCACTTTGCGCCGGACGGGCAGTTCTGGGCCCATGTCGTGCCCTTCACGGCGCTGGCGGGCTTCGGTCTGGGTCTGGTCGTGGCGCCCCTGACGGCGGCAGCGATGCAGGGGGCCGAGGATGGCGAACAGGGCGCGGCCTCGGGCGTGAACAACGCGGTGGCGCGGGTCGCGGGGCTGATCGCGGTGGCGCTATTGGGCCGGATGGCGGCGGCGGCCTATGGGCCGGGCGGCCCGGGGTTCGGCGTCACGGGCGACACGGCGGCGCATCTGGCCGCGACCGGGGCGGCCTTCGGCACGGTGGCGCTGACGGCCAGCGGGATGGCCGCGCTGGCGGCGGTGCTGGCGCTGCTGGTCAGGCGTCCGGTCAGGTGATCGCGCGGCGGTAGAGGTGCCAGCTGGCATGCCCGAAGAGCGGCAGGACCAGGAACAGCCCGAGGAAGCCCGGAAGCATCCCCAGGAAGAGGCACACCGCAATCAGCGCGCCCCAACCCAGCATCACGCCGGGGTTCTCGCGCACCAAGGCGAAACTGGTCAGCATCGCGGTGACGAAATCCACCTCGCGGTCCAAGAGCATCGGCAGGCTGACAACGGTCAGGCAGAACAGCAGCGTCGCAAAGGCCGCGCCGACCAGCGTGCCGAAGGCCAGCATCATCAGCCCCGGCGGCGTCAGGAACACCGCCAGCGAGGAGGACACGTTGGTCATCGTGGCATTCCCCAGAAACAGCGCGAAGATCATGTGCGCAAGGAAGTTCCAGAACAGGAAATAGACCACGATCACCGCCGCCATGGCCGGGATCTGCCGGTCCTTCTGGCGGAAGATCACGCCGAAGATCTCGCCTGCGACCAGCGGCTCGCCTGCTTCCAGCCGGCGGGAGATTTCATAGAACCCGCAGGCGATGAAGGGGCCGAGGATCGGGAAACCGGCGCCGGCAGGCAGCGTCCACCAGAGCTGGCCCTTGGCCGTCATCGCCCAGAGGATCAGCCAGCCGCCCAGCACATAGAACGCCGAGAAGGCAAGCCCCAGAAGCGGCGCGCGGCGGAAGTCCTGCCATCCGGCCGCAAGGCTGGCCCGGAGGTCGGAGACATCGACCTCGTTCACTTCGGGCACGGCGGGCGGATGTGTGACGCTCATGCCCGAAGATTAAGCGCGAGGCGAAGCGTCAGGCAAGGATTTTGCCGCAGGACAGCCGGATCAGGTCCGGGGCGGGCATTCCCTCATGACCGGGGGCCGATCAGTCGACATCCTCGATGTCGCCGCGCTTCTTGCCCGAGGCTTTCAGGGCCAGCGTGGCCTGCATGAACCCGTCCAGGTCCCCGTCCAGCACGCCCTGCGTGTCGCTGGTCTCATAGCCCGTGCGCAGGTCCTTCACCATCTGGTAGGGTTGCAGCACATAGGACCGGATCTGGTTGCCCCAGCCGGCGTCGCCCTTGTTCTCGTAGGCCTCGTTGATCGCGGCGTTCCGCTTGTCCAGTTCCATCTGATACAGGCGGCTTTTCAGCGCCTTCATCGCGATGTCGCGGTTCTGGTGCTGCGACTTCAGGGACGAGGTGACGACGATCCCGGTGGGGAAGTGGGTGATCCGCACCGCCGAGTCGGTCTTGTTGACGTGCTGCCCACCCGCGCCCGAGGAGCGGAAGGTGTCGATGCGGATGTCCTTGTCCAGCACCTCGATCTCGATGTTGTCATCGACCACCGGATAGACCCAGACCGAACAGAACGAGGTATGCCGCCGCGCCGCGCTGTCATAGGGCGAGATGCGGACCAGCCGGTGCACCCCGGCCTCGGTCTTCAGCCAGCCATAGGCGTTCTTGCCGGAAATCTTGTAGCTGGCCGACTTGATCCCCGCGCCGTCGCCTTCGCTTTCCGACTGAAGTTCGACGGTGAACCCGCGCTTTTCCGCCCAGCGGACATACATCCGCGCCAGCATCGCGGCCCAGTCGCAGCTTTCGGTGCCGCCCGCGCCGGCGTTGATTTCCAGGAAGGTGTCGTTGCCGTCCGCCTCGCCGTCCAGCAGCGCCTCAAGCTCCTTCGCCTCGGCGACCTTGACCAGATCGGCAAGGGCTGCCTCGGCCTCGCGCACGATCTCGGCATCGCCCTCGGCCTCGCCCAGTTCGATCAGCTCGACATTCTCCTTCAGCCCGCTGTCGATCAGCTTGTAGGAGGCCACCGCATCCAGAAGTGCCTGACGGTCGCGCATCAGCTTCTGCGCCTTGGCCGGATCGTTCCACAGGTCCGGCGCCTCGATCATCGCGTCGAATTCTTCCAGCCGGTGCGGCGCGGTTTCCCAGTCCATCCGCTGGGCCAGAAGCTTCAGCGTCTTCTCGATCGCTTCGACATTCGCTTGGGTTTCGGCGCGCATGGGTCGGGTCCACCTTTGGTCTTGCGGAGGCGGTCATAAGGGTTTGACCGCGCCCCGGCAAGGGCACGGCCTTCGTGGCTTGCAGCCGTCAGTAAAGCCCGCCGGAGGACACGGTGCCGAAATCGGCCTTCTTCGGCACCACGACCTTCTTGCCTTCGGAATTGGTCACCGTCTTGCCCTGGTCGACCACGCCCTCGCCTTCGCCATAGGCGAACAGCGGCAGGTTCTCGCCCATGGCGAAACCACCGTCCACGACATAGCCCAGCCCGACCAGCGCGTCCTCGCCTTCGCGGAAGTATTCCGAAACGACATTGTCGCCGGTGGCATCGTCGGGCAGCGGCATCCCGGTGAAACGGTCGATCTTGCGGAAATAGCCGCCCGGCGGAACCTTGAACGGGCCGCCGCCATATTTCTTGATCGCCGTCTTCATGAACTTTTCGAAGACCGGGCCGCACAAGCCGCCGCCCGAGGCGCCGCCGCCCAACGAGCGCGGCTGGTCGAAGCCGATGTAGCAGCCCGCAGCGATGTTCGAGGTATAGCCGATGAACCAGACATCTTTGGCGTCGTTCGTCGTCCCGGTCTTGCCGGCCACCGGCACCGGCAGGTTGATGCCGCGCGCCGTGCCGCGCTGGACGACGCCCTGCATCATGCTGGTCAGCTGATAGGCGGTGATCGCGTTCATCACCCGCTCGCGGTTGGTGGAGATGCGCACCCCCTGCCCGCGCGGCAGCTCGGGGGCGCTGCAATCCTCGCAGACCCGCTTGTCGTGGCGATAGATCGTGCGACCGAAGCGGTCCTGCACCCGGTCAACCAGCGTCGGCTCTACCCTTTCGCCGCCATTGGCGAACATCGCATAGGCGGCCACCATCTTGAACAGCGTCGTTTCCTGGCTGCCCAGCGCATTGGCCAGATAGGGCCCCATCCGGTTGTAGACCCCGAAGCGTTCGGCATAGCCCGCGACGGTCTCCATCCCGATTTCCTGGGCGATCCGCACCGTCATCAGGTTGCGCGACTGCTCGATCCCGGTGCGCAGGGGGGTGGGGCCGTAGAACTTGCCCGAGGCGTTTTTCGGCGTCCACAAGCCCTGGGCGGTATCGACCTCGATCGGGGCATCGACGACGATCGTGGCGGGGGTGAACCCGCTGTCCAGCGCGGCGGCATAGACGAAGGGCTTGAAGCTCGAGCCCGGCTGGCGCGCGGCCTGGGTGGTGCGGTTGAACACCGAGAACTGGTAGGAGAACCCGCCCTGCATCGCCAGCACCCGGCCCGAGTTCACGTCCATCGCCATGAAGGCGCCCTGCACCTCGGGCACCTGGCGCAGCGACCAGCGGTTGAAGGTACCGTCCTTGTTGGTGACGGTGCGCACCAGGACCACATCGCCGACCGACACCAGATCGCCCGGCACCTTGGCCTTCGGGCCAAGCCGGCCGTCCGGCAGCCGCTTGCGCGCCCATTTCACGTCCTCGGCCGGGATGAAATGGCCGTCCTCGTCATCCATCACACCTTCGATGCCGATCCGGGCTGCGTTTTCGCCAACCTCCAGCACCACGGCCGGGAACCAGGTGGCAATGTCGCGCGGCACATCGACCGCGGCCAGCGCCTCGCGCCAGCTGGCCTCGGACCCCAGCACCTCGGCCGGCAGCCTCAGCCCCGTGCCCCGCCAGACACCCAGGCTGCGGTCATAATCCTCAAGCCCCTTGCGCAGCGCAGCGGCGGCAGCTTCCTGCAATTCGGGGTCCACCGTCGCGCGGATCGTCAGACCTCCGGTGAAGAACTCCTGTTCGCCGAAGACGCCCGACAGCTGACGGCGGATCTCGTCGGTGAAATAGTCGCGCGGCGGCAGGGCGTCGCGGAAGGCCTCGAAATCGCCGTTCTGCACCGAACGCAGCGGCATCTCCTTCTCGGCCAGATAGGTCGCCTCGTCGATATAGCCGTTCTGCCACATCTCGCGCAGGACATAGTTGCGCCGTTCGGTCACCCGTTCCCTGGCCGTCACCGGGTGATACTTGCCCGGCGCCTGCGGCATCGCGGCCAGCATCGCGGCTTCGTGCGGGGCAAGTTCGGTCAGGGGCTTGTTGAAATAGGTCTGCGCCGCCGCCGCCACCCCATAGGAATTCTGGCCCAGGAAGATCTCGTTCAGATAGAGTTCCAGGATCTTGTCCTTGGACAGCGTCTGCTCCAGCCGCGTGGCCAGGATGATCTCCTTGATCTTGCGTTCGACGCTGCGCGAGCCGTCGAGGAGGAAGTTCTTCATCACCTGCTGGGTGATGGTGGACGCCCCCCGCATGCTTTCGCCGCGCGACTTCACCGCCTCGATCAGGGCCGCGATCATGCCGCGGGTGTCATAGCCGTGGTGGCGGTAGAAGTTCTTGTCCTCGGCGCTGATGAAGGCCTGCTTCACCAGATCGGGAATGTCCTCCGAGGCAACGAAAAGCCGCCGCTCCTGAGCGAATTCGTCGATGATCCGCCCCTCGCCCGAATAGATCCGGCTGATCGTCGCGGGGGTGTACTGCGCCAGGTTCTCATGGCTGGGCAGGTCGCGGGAATACATGTAGAAGATCCCGCCCAGCGTCAGCGCAGCAAAGACCAGCCCCAGCGTGACCAGGGAGAACAGGCCGCCCAACACATTGCCGACAAATCGAAGCACCCGGAACTCCCGCTGATCTGGACCCGCAGTATACCAGACGCGCGCCCGCGTCAAAACCTTGGCCGGTCACAAGTGGCGGCGCGGGCGGCGTTTCGCAAGGGTCAGGGCGCGGCCAGCGCCCGAAGTGACCGATCCTCTTCGGACCAGGCAACGATGCCCTGCACCACCGCCCCGGCCAGCCGGGCCCGCCAGGTCGGATCGGCCAGCCGCCGGTAGTCGCGGTCCGAAGACAGGAAGCCGACCTCCAGCAGCACCGAGGGGATGTCGGGCGATTTCAGCACCGAGAATCCGGCGGTCTGGCGCGGATGGCGGTGCATGCGGATCTCGGCCGCCCTGAGCGCGCCGACCAGGGCCTCGGCCAGCCGGTCGTTGCGCGGCCGCGTCTCGGTGCGGGCCATGTCCATCAGCACTTCGGCCACGAGGTCGTCCTGATCGCTCAGGTCCACCCCGGCCAGAAGGTCGTCGCGGTCATGCCGCTCGGCCAGCGCGGCCGAGGCGGCATCCGAGGCCTCGGGCGCCAGCGTGTAGACCGTGGCACCCTGCGCATCGCCCTCGGCCAGCGCATCGGCGTGCAGCGACAGGAACAGGTCCGCCCCGGCCGCGCGCGCGATCGATATGCGGGTTTCCAGCGGCACGAAGACATCGTCCTCCCGCGTCATCACCACGCGAAAGCGCCCGTCGCGGACAAGGGCCTCCTTCAGCTCGCGCGCGAAGGTCAGCATCAGCGCGGCCTCGCTGGTGCCGTCGCGTTCCGCCCCCGGGTCGATGCCGCCATGGCCGGGGTCCAGCACGACCGTGATCGGCCCGAGCCCCGCGGCGGGCTGCGGGGGCAGCCGTGCGGCGTCGGGCAGGCCCCATTCCGGCAGGTCGGCGCGCGCGGCCTCGGCAGCAAAGCTTGCCGCATCGGTCGGCTCCAGCCGGATGTCGATGCGCGTGGCCGCACCCGTCACCATCTCGGCCCGGGCCAGCCGGTGCGGCCCGTCCAGTTCCAGCACCAGCCGCGACCAGCCCGGCCGGAACGACCCCGCCCGCATCGCCAGCGCCGGTCGGACCATGGCCAGGACCTGCGCCCCCGACCAGTCCACCTCGCGCGTGTCGATGACCAGCCGCGGCGGGCCGTCCAACAGGCGCACCCGCCAGGGCACCGGCTGGCTCAGCGTCAGCCGCAGTTCCAGCCCCTCCCCCGTCGCCACCAGCGCCGAGCGCATCGGATCGACCCGCGCCAGCGCCGACAGCGCCTCGGCCCCCGCCGGCAGGGACAGAAGCATGAACAGGACAGCAAAAAGCGGGCGGACCAGTCGCATGCCGGATTTATCCCCGCCTGGACGGGGGAAGTAAATTCCACCCGCACGGCTGCGCGAGCCGGCGTGGCCCCCGGATCACAACGGTTAGGGGGATCACGGGGATCACAATGCGGCGAGTGGCTTGCTTCGGCCAGGGCCCGCCCCTATCCTCCCTGCCGCCGCATCCGGCCATCGCAGGAGACCCCATGACCCGCCTCGCCATTGGCCTGATCGTCGGCCTTGCCAGCCTGCCCGCGCTGGCCGAGACCCCGGCCGCCCCCTCCACCATGACGGATGCCGAACGCGCCGCCTTCCGCGCCGAAGTCCGGGCCTATCTGCTGGAAAACCCCGAGCTGCTGATCGAGGCGATGGACGTGTTGCAGTCGCGTCAGGAAGCGGCCGATGCGCTGCGCGACGTGCAGACGGTCGCCTCGCTGCACGACGAGATCTTCCGCAATGCCAACGACTGGGTCGGCGGCAACCCGGAAGGCGACATCACCCTTGTCGAGTTCATGGACTACCGCTGCGGCTATTGCCGCAAGGCCTATGACGAGGTCGAGAAACTGATCCGGACCGACGGCAACATCCGCTTTGTGGTCAAGGAATTCCCGATCCTGGGCGAGGCATCGCTCATGTCGGCGCAGTTCGCCATCGCGGTGCGCCAGCTGCACGGCGACGCGGCCTATGCGAAGGCGCATGACGCGCTGATACGGCTGCGGGGCGAGCCGAACCCGGAAACGCTGGGCCGGCTGGCGGGTGACCTTGGCCTTGCGGCGCAGCCGATTCTCGACCGGATGCAGGCGCCCGAGGTGATGCAGGTGATCCGCGACAACCACGCGCTGGCCGACAAGATGCAGATCTCCGGCACGCCGGCCTTCGTATTGAAGGACATGGTGATGCGCGGCTATGCGCCGCTTGAGGTCATGCAGGATTTCGTGGCCGACGCCCGAACCGACGGCTAGCTGTGAAATCTCGGAACATGCGTTCCTCCTCGCCCGCGCACTGACGAGAAGGCGAAGCCGCAGGGGGAGGCGGGACTACTCTGCCGCCAGCTTCGCGGCCGCCTCGATCTCGGCAGCCTTCTTCTCGACCAGTTCCACGATATGGTCGATCATCCGGTCGTTCGACAGGGTGTGGTCCTGCTTGCCGGCCAGATAGACCATCCCCTTGCCCGCGCCCCCGCCGGTGAAGCCGATGTCGGTCATCAGCGCCTCGCCCGGGCCGTTCACCACGCAGCCGATGATCGACAGGCTCATCGAGGTCGTGATATGGGCCAGCCGTTCCTCCAGCACCGCGACGGTCCTGATGACATCGAACCCCTGCCGCGCGCAGGAGGGGCAGGAGATGATCGTCACCCCCCGGTGGCGCAGACCCAGCGACTTCAGGATCTCGAAGCCGACCTTCACCTCTTCCACCGGATCCGCCGAGAGGCTGACGCGTATGGTGTCGCCGATCCCCATCCACAACAGGTTGCCCAGTCCGATGGCCGATTTCACCGTGCCGCTGACCAGTCCCCCGGCCTCGGTGATCCCCAGATGGATCGGCGCGTCGGTGGCGTCCGCCAGCTGCTGATAGGCTGCGGCCGCAAGGAACACGTCCGACGCCTTCACGCTGATCTTGAATTCGTGGAAATCGTTGTCCTGCAACAGCTTGATGTGATCGAGGCCCGATTCCACCATCGCTTCGGGACAGGGCTCGCCGTATTTTTCCAGCAGGTGCTTTTCCAGGCTCCCCGCGTTCACCCCGATGCGGATGCTGCACCCGTGATCCTTGGCCGCCCGCACCACCTCGGCCACCCGCGACGCGTCGCCGATGTTGCCGGGGTTGATCCGCAGGCAGGCCGCGCCCGCCTCGGCCGCCTCGATGGCCCGGCGATAGTGGAAATGGATGTCCGCGACGATGGGCACCGGGCTTTCGGCCACGATCTCCTTCAGCGCCTTGGTCGAGGCCTCATCGGGGGTCGAGACCCGAACGATGTCCGCCCCCGCCACGGCACAGCGCTGGATCTGCGCGATGGTGGCCGCGACGTCGGTCGTCAGCGTGTTGGTCATCGTCTGGACCGAGATCGGCGCATCGCCGCCCACCAGCACCTTGCCCACGCGGATCTGCCGCGACACCCGTCGCGCAATGTTGCGCCAGGGGCGGACGGGGTTGTGGGTCATGGGTCGGGCTTCCCTAGCAGTGCGCGCGCAGCATAAGCCGCGCGGCGGCCTGCGGCAATGGGCGGAAGAGGCCGAAGTCCTATTCGCTGACCGTGGGCGCCGCCAGCAGCGATGCCGCATCCGCGGTGGCGAAATTGGCCAGGTCCTGATCCTTGGTCAGATCGGCCTGGGCATAGTTCTGCGTCAGCGCCTCGGGCGACAGCTTGATGTCCTTGACCACATTGGCCCCCGGAGCCGCCGGGCCATAGGGCACGCCATCCACGACGAAGTAGATCGACCCCGAATTGCCGGTGCGGAACACCGGAGCGGTTTCCAGGGGCGGCACGGCATAGCGTTCCCCGGCATCGAGGATCTTCTCGAACAGCACCGTGCCGTCGGCGGCGTTGACCCGGACCCATGAGGGACGGACAGCCAGCACCTCGATCCCCTCCTTCGCCTCCGAGATCACCTGCACCTCGGCGCCAAGGGCCTCGTCGATGGCGGCATCGACGCTGCCGGCCTCGGCCAGTTCGGCCAGGACGCCGGTCTGACGCGGGTTGATCGCGGCGATCGGACCATCGCGCGAGGTCAGCACCGGCACGTCCAGCGCCTGCGGGCGATAGAGCCGGTCCATCACATCCGCCGTGGCCTGTCCTTCGACGCTGGCCACCGCCTGCGCGGTCGGCTCGGCCGGGCGGCTGGCGACGATCTGCGTCGCGGCGGGACCGACATCGGACAGCGGGTCGATCTGGGCCACCACGGTCGGCGCCTCGTCCACCGGAGCAAGCTGGACCCGCTGCACTTCCTGCAACAGCGACCAGCCGCCATAGCCGATGGCGCCGATCAGCACGACCAGCACGGCGACGGAGCCCACGGCGCCGGGTTCGATCCGGCTCCAGATGGCCTCGCCGCGCGGGATGAAGCTGGCGTTCGGATCCGCCAGCGCATCGCCCACATCGCGGCGTGCCCGGGCCTTGACGATCTGCTGCGGTGCGGCGGCGGCCGACAACCCGTGCGAGGGAGAATAGCCGGCCTCGGCGCAGAACCGTTCGAAGGCCCATTCCGGGTCCATCGACAGATAGCGCGCATAGGACCGGACATAGCCCGCGACGAAACCTGGGGTCTCGAAGGCGGAAAGGTCGGCGTTCTCGATGGCGGCGATGTAGGTGGCCTTGATCTTCAGCTCGCGCTGGACGTCAAGCAGCGACTTGCCCAGCGTGGCCCTCTCGCCGCGCATCAGGTCGCCCAGACGCAACTCGAAGTCGTCAAAGCCCTTTGGCTTGTCCTCTTCGGTTGTCGAAGGTTTCGCCCTCCAACCGATCATGCGCGCCCTGTCCCCTTCGGTGCACCACTCTACGCGGTCGCCTTCCCCAGCGACTCACTCGCCTTGTTCTATTGGCCAAACCGTAGCACAGGACAAGGGCATTTCCACCGGGCAAACCCCTCAGGCGACCGCTTCGGCGCGATTCAGCGCACAACGCGCCCAAAGCGCATCCATCGCGCGCACCAGCCGGTCGATCTCGTCCGGACCGTGGACCGGCGAGGGGGTGAAGCGCAGCCGTTCGGTGCCGCGCGGCACGGTGGGGAAGTTGATCGGCTGGACATAGATCCCGTGGTCCTCCAGCAGCATGTCCGACAGCATCTTGCAATGCACCGGGTTGCCGACATGGACCGGGACGATGTGGCTGCCGTGGTCGATCAGCGGCAGTCCCAGCGCCTTGAGCCGGGTCTTCAGTATCCGGGCCTGGGTCTGATGCTGCGCCCGCAGCGCCTGCCCGCCCACACCCTTCAGGAACCGGACCGAGGCCGCCGCCCCCGCCGCCACCGCCGGCGGCAGGCTGGTGGTGAAGATGAACCCCGGCGCATAGGACCGCACCGCATCCACCATCCGGGCCGAGGCCGCGATATAGCCGCCGAAGACGCCATAGGCCTTGGCCAGCGTGCCGTTGATGATGTCGATGCGCTGCATCAGTCCGTCGCGTTCGGCCACCCCCGCCCCGCGCGGGCCATACATGCCCACGGCATGCACCTCGTCCAGATAGGTCAGCGCGTCGAACTCTGCGGCCAGATCGCAGATGTCCCGGATCGGGCCGAAGTCCCCATCCATCGAATAGATCGATTCGAAGGCGATCAGCTTCGGCGCTGCCGGATCGTCCCCCGCCAGCAGTTCGCGCAGATGCGCCACATCGTTGTGGCGGAAGATGCGCTTCTCGCCCCCGCCGCGCCGGACGCCCTCGATCATCGAGGCATGGTTCAGCGCGTCGGAATAGATGATCAGCCCCGGAAAGATCGTCCGCAGCGTGGACAGCGTCGCGTCATTTGCGATGTAGGCGCTGGTGAAGACCAGCGCCGCCTCTTTCCCGTGCAGATCGGCCAGCTCTGCCTCCAGCTGCTTGTGCCAGACCGTGGTGCCGCTGATGTTCCGGGTGCCCCCCGACCCTGCGCCGGTCGCGTCCAGCGCCGCATGCATCGCGCCCAGCACCTCGGGGTGCTGACCCATGCCCAGATAGTCGTTGCCGCACCAGACGGTGATCGCCTTCGTCGTCCCGTCGGGCCGGGTCCAGACCGCATGCGGAAACTGCCCCCGTTCCCGGGCGATGTCGATGAAGGTGCGATAGCGCCCCTCGTCGTGCAGGCGTTGCAGGCTGGCGTCGATGTCGTCGTCGTATCTGGTCATGCGTCCCGGTTCCTTTTGCGCAGGTTCTGGACGAACCTCCGCCTGGCTGCCTTGATTTCGGTCAAGCAACGGGGCCTGCCAATCCGACGAATTGTCGCCCCGACAGCCTTCCTTACCGCAGCCCGCGCGCTCTGGACAGTGCCAAGCCGCCTGCTAGGCTGCGTCGCGATCAAATTCCGGAGACCGCCATGCCCCCCCCGTCGCTGGACGCCGTCCTTGCCCGCATCGACGAAACCCTGCCGCAGTCGCTGGACCGGCTGATGGACCTGCTGCGCATCCCCTCGATCTCGACCGACCCCGCCTACAAGGCCGATTGCGCCCGCGCGGCCGAGCTGATCGCCGCCGACCTTGCCGCGCTGGGTTTCGACGCCCGCGCGGCGCGGACCCCGGGGCATCCGATGGTCGTGGCCCATGGCGGAGAGGGCGCGCAGGCATCTGTTGTTCTACGGTCACTATGACGTGCAACCCGTTGATCCGATTGAACTTTGGGACCGACCGCCCTTCGACCCCGAGGTGCAGGACACCCCCAGGGGCCGCGTCATCCGCGCGCGCGGCGCCTCGGACGACAAGGGCCAGCTCATGACCTTCATCGAGGCCTGCCGGGCCTGGAAGGACGTCCACGGCACCCTGCCCGGCAAGCTCACGATCTTCCTCGAGGGCGAGGAGGAGTCGGGTTCCCCCTCGCTGATCCCCTTCCTTGAAGCGCACCGGGACGAACTGTCCTGCGACCTCGCGCTGATCTGCGACACCGGGCTGTTCGAGGGCGCGACGCCAGCCATCACCACCATGCTGCGCGGGCTTTGCAAGGCGGAATTCACCATCCGCGCCGCCAGCCGCGACCTGCATTCCGGCATGTATGGCGGGCTGGCGCAGAACCCCTTGCACCTCATGGCGCGCCTTCTGGCGGACCTGCACGATTCGCAGGGCCGGGTGCAGGTGCCGGGCTTCTACGACGATGTGGACGAACTGCCCGATACGCTTCGCCAGCAATGGCAGGCGCTGGCCTTCGACCATGCCCGCTACCTTGCCGACGTGGGCCTGTCGGTCCCTGCCGGGGAACAGGACCGCACGCCTTTGGAGAAGATCTGGTCGCGCCCGACCGCCGAGGTGAACGGCATGTGGGGCGGCTACACCGGCGCCGGGTTCAAGACCGTGCTGCCGGCCGAAGCCCATGCCAAGGTCTCGTTCCGCCTTGTCTCGCGCCAGGACCCCGACAAGATCATCGCCGCCTTCAAGGCCTGGGCCGAGGCCCGGATGCCCGCCGATTGCAAGATCATCTGGCACGGCGGCAGCGACGGCGCCCCGGCTTCGGTGATGGAAATCTCCGACCCCGCCTTCGAGGCCGCCCGCCAGGCGCTGACCGAGGAATGGGGCCGCCCCGCCGCCTTCGTGGGGGCGGGCGGGTCGATCCCCGTGGCGGGCTACTTCAAGTCGATCCTCGGCATGGACGCGATGCTGATCGGCTTCGGCCGCGACGACGACCAGATCCATTCCCCGAACGAGAAATACGACCTGGAATCCTTCCACAAGGGCATCCGCTCCTGGGCGCGCATTCTGGCGCGCATCGCGTGACCGGCTTCGCAAGATGCTTGAACTGCGCAATGCAACCTCCTCGGACGAAACGGATTTCCTGCGGCTCTGGCAAGGGTTCTGCGACGGCTACGGCATGGCCCTGCCGCCTGAAGTCACCGCCTTCACCTGGACCCGCCTGATGGACCCCGCCTGCCCTCTGACCGTCCGTCTGGCCGTGCTGGACGGGGTGCCGCAGGGCTTTGCGATCCACCAGCACCACCCCTCGACCTGGGTGATGGGCGATGACGGCTATCTGGAGGATCTTTTCGTCGCCCCCGAAGCCCGCGGCCAGGGCCTGGGCCGCGCGCTGATCGAGGACCTGATCGCCATCGCCCGCGCGAACGGCTGGCGGCGGCTCTACTGGCTGACCGAGATCACCAACACCACCGCCCGCCGCCTGTATGACCGGTTCTGCGACAACGACGGCCACATCCGCTATCGCATGACGCTGTAGGTCGGGGCTTGCCCCGACTCCGCTACCCCCGCGCCACCGCCATCCGCGCCAGCTTGGCCGCCAGCAGAACCCAGGGTGCCGCGTGCATCGCCAGATCGAAGATGTCCACCGGCTTCACCAGTTGCCCGGCGACCAGCATCTTCAGCTTTTCCCAGATATGCGGCTCGGGGAAGAACGGCGCCAGGCCCAGCGTCAGCGCGGCGATCACCAGAACCGACAGGGGCAGCTTGTCCAGAAAGTGCATCCGTCAGCTCCGGTTGAACGTCGCGCGAAGGCTTGATCCGCCCCATGCGCAAGGTCAAGCCTTGCCGATGCCGCAGGCGATCACGGGCAGCGGCTCCGAACCACCGAGGTCCCGTCGGGATGGTCGAACCGCAGCGTCGTTCCGTCCTCGGCCGGGGTCAGGATTGCGCAATCCTCCCAGTCTCTACCGCCGCCCTGGTTCAGCATCGTTGCCTCGACGCGGTTCGGCTGTCTGGTCTGACGGGCTGACCGACATCCCTGACCCGCCCGTCTGACGAGGCCAATAGACATGCCCTTCGGAAGAAAAAACTGGCGCGGTGGACGGGGCTCGAACCCGCGACCCCCGGCGTGACAGGCCGGTACTCTAACCAACTGAGCTACCACCGCGCGCTGAGGGGCCAGATAAGGGGTTGGTCGGGGGGCGTCAAGCGGGAAAAGCGGCAGGATCCGGTGCAGCTGCCCTCAGCCGCGATGCAGTCGCCCCACCTGCCCAAGGACGCCCTGCCCCTGCGTCGGCGAATGCTGCGGAAATGACCCGAAACATCGTTGACCGATGGTTGACGCCCGCAAGCAACCCATTGATTTCATTGTGTTATAAAGGCTGCCCACGCGTGGCCGCCCTTATGGGCTTGTGACGGGAAAGGCTGGCGCGGTGGACGGGGCTCGAACCCGCGACCCCCGGCGTGACAGGCCGGTACTCTAACCAACTGAGCTACCACCGCGCGTGGCAGGCGGGATAGACGCTTCCCCCGGGGGCGTCAATGGGGTGGCACAGGTTTTTCAGCGGCCATTCCTACCTTTCCGGGGCGGGGATGAATTCCCTGTCATCCCCCGGTGGCAGCGAGAAGCGGCCGTGCATCCAGTCGCCCGCCCGCCAGGCCTCCTTGGCCGCCTCGATCTTCTCGCGGGAGGAGGCGACGAAGTTCCACCAGATGAAGCGGGGACCGTCCATCGTGGCCCCGCCCAAAAGCATCACCCGGGCACCCTGCGGGCCGGCCTGGACCGAGACCCGGTCGCCGGGGCGGAAGACCAGCATCCGGCCCGCCTCGAAGGTCTGCCCGGCGCAGGTGACCTCACCTTGCAGGACATAGACCCCCCGGTCCTCTTGGTCGTCGGGGAGGGGGATGGAAGCGCCTGGCTGGAGGAGGGCGTCGGCGTAGAAGACCTCGGAGGGCATCCGGAGGGGGACGGTCTCCCCCCAGGCATGGCCGAGGATGAGGCGGACCTGTTTGCCCTCGCCTTCGAGTTCGGGAAGCTGGTCGCGCCCGAGGTGGGCGAACCCGGCGGCGTCCTCTTCGCGATCCTTCGGCAGGGCGAGCCAGGTCTGGAGGCCGAACATCGAGAGGGGGGCCTTGCGGGCCGCGCCGTCGGTCCGTTCGGAATGGGTGATCCCCTGCCCCGCCAGCATCCAGTTGACCGCTCCCGGTTCGATCCAGGCGTCGGTGCCCAAGGAATCGCGGTGGTGGAGGCGGCCTTTCATCAGGTAGGTGACCGTCCCGAGCCCGATGTGGGGGTGGGGGCGGACGTCGATGCCCTGCCCGGTCAGGAACTCGGCCGGGCCCATCTGATCGAAGAAGATGAAAGGGCCGACCATCTGCCGCTGGGCGGAGGGAAGGGCGCGGCGGACCTCGAAGCCGCCGAGGTCGCGGGCGCGGGGGACGATCACGGTCTCGATCTGGTCGACCTGGGTGCCGATCGGGATCGAGGGGTCGAGAAGCGGGTTCCACATGGGCGGTCTCCTTTGGAAGGGAAGGTAGACCCGAGGGGGCGGAATTTCATCCCGATCCCGGCGCGCGGGGGCTGTGCGGGGGTGAACAGGCGGGTGCGCCGCGCGCGGCGGCTTTTTCGGGACCAAGGAAATCAATGGGTTGCGTGCGGGTATTTACGTTTGGTTAGGGCTTCTCTCGAGGCCGCTCGTCGGGGACTTCGCTGCTCCTCGCGGGGGAGGAGATCGCGCATGGCGCTCCGACGAGAAGCCGAAGGCGCAGGAGAAGGCTCACGCGAGGCTTGAATTGTACGAACGGATAATATCCGATGGAGGCAGAGAATCGGAGGGGTCTCGTGACGATCCGCAGCAGTTTTCCGGAAACGGTCACCGAAATCGAGGACCTGCCCATCCCGATGCCCGATGGCACCCGCCTGTCGGCGCGGGTCTGGATGCCGCAGAGCGCCAAGGCGAAACCCGTCCCGGCCGTGCTGGAATACATCCCCTACCGCAAGCGTGACGGGACCCTGCCCCGGGATGAGCTGATGCACCCTTACGTCGCGGGTCATGGCTATGCCTGTATCCGGGTGGACATCCGGGGCAACGGCGACAGCGACGGGCTGATGGAGGACGAATACTCGGCGCAGGAGTTGCAGGACGCCTGCGATGTGATCGGCTGGCTGGCCAGACAGGACTGGTGCAGCGGCGCGGTGGGAATGATGGGAAAGAGCTGGGGCGGGTTCAACTGCTTGCAGACGGCCTTCCTGCAACCGCCCGCGCTTAAGGCCGTGATCAGCGTCTATTCCACCACCGACCGCTTTGCCGATGACATCCACTTCAAGGGCGGCGCGCTGCTGGGCGAGAATTTCGGCTGGGGCTCGGTCATGCTGTCCTACTCCTCGCGTCCGGCCGATCCCATGCTGCGGAACGGCTGGCGCGAAGACTGGCTGAAGCGGCTTGTCGCAGAGCCCTTCCTTGCCCCGCGCTGGGCGGCGCACCAGACGCGGGATGCCTACTGGAAGCACGGCTCGATCTGCGAGGACTGGGACCGGATGACCGTGCCGATCCTGTCGATCGGCGGCTGGAACGACAATTACATGAACACGGTCGCCAAGCTGCTGGAAGGCGCCAAGGGCCCGGTGAAGGGGATCATCGGCCCCTGGGTGCACCAGTATCCGCATACGGCGGTGCCGGGGCCGCGGATCGGGTTTCTGCAACTGGCGATCCGCTGGTGGGACCGCTGGCTGAAGGGGATCCCGAACGGCGCCGAGGATGACCCAGCCCTGCGGGCCTACATGCTGCATTCCGCGCCCCCGGACCCGAGTGCTGCCCATCGGGACGGCCACTGGATCGCCGAGGCGGAATGGCCTTCGCGCCGCGTCAGTCGCCGGGTCTTGCCGGTGTCGGATGCGGGGCTGGGGCTGGCGGGGCCGCTGTCGTCCCGGGTCTGCACGCCGCAGCATCTGGGGATGGCGGCGGGCGAGTTCTTTCCGATGGGGCTGAATGCGGAAATGGCGGGCGACCAGCGGGCGGATGACGCGCTGTCGGTCTGTTTCGACGGGCCCCCTCTGACCGGGCCGCTGGAGCTGCTGGGGGCGGCGCGGCTGACGCTGCGGCTGGCCTCGGACAAGCCTCTGGCCTTTGTCGTGGCCCGGCTGTGCGATGTGGCGCCGGACGGGTCCTCCACCAGGATCGCGCATGGCATCCTGAATCTCTGCCATCGCCACAGCGCGGAAAGCCCGCAGCCGATGCGGCCCGGCGTGGCGGAGGATGTGGTCGTGGTGCTGGACCAGATGGGCTATCGGCTGGCGGCGGGGCACCGGTTGCGGCTGGCCCTGTCCACGACCTACTGGCCCTTCGTCTGGCCCAGCCCCGAGGCGGCGGTGCTGACCCTCATGCAGGCGAGCCTGGATCTGCCGGTGCATCGAGGATCGGAGGAGGAGTGGACTCCCCCGCAGGCCGAGACGGCGACGCCCTGGGCGCACCGGGTGCTGCGCGAGGGGAAATCCGGCCGCCGGATCGAGAGCGACCTGATCGCGGGGACCCATGCGCTGGTCGTCGAGGAGGATACGGGCGACACGGAGAACCTGGGCCACGGCCTGGTCACGGGCGAGACGACGACCGAGCGCTGGGAGATCGGCGCCGATCCTTTGTCGGCCCGGGCCGCGATCACCTGGGAGCAGCGGCTGTCGCGCGGCGACTGGCGGGTGCGGACGCGGGCGGAGACGGTGATGACGGCTTCGGCCACGCATCTGCGGATGCAGGCGACGCTGACCGCCTGGGAGGGCGATCAGGTCGTTTTCCGGCGCGACTGGGACGAGGAGGTCGCACGCCACTTTGTGTGAGCCGGGGCAAGAAAAGGTTTGTCGCACGGCGCGGTTCGCAGTTTATTGATTCTCAAGTCAACAAAAGACTCCCCGTAACGGGGGCCAAACAGGGAGACGACAATGGACGACAAGCACAGACAGCTTGACTGGATGGTGGCGCAGGCGAAGGCCGGGCGGATGACGCGGCGCGAGTTCGTGGGCCGCACCACGGCGCTGGGTGTGTCGGCGGGGCTGGCCTCGGCGCTGTTCGGCAAGGCGGCCCGGGCCGAGCCCAAGAAGGGCGGCATCTTGCGCGCCGGGATGCAGGGCGGGGAATCCACCAACAGCCTTGACCCGGCGCTGGCGGCCTCCGAGGTGCCCTTTGCGGTCAACATGACCTGGGGCGAGATGCTGGTGGATGTGGCCCCGGACGGTTCCATCGAGCATCGCATCGCCGAGGAGATCTCGTCCAACGCCGATGCGACGGAGTGGAAGTTCAAGATCCGTCAGGGGGTGGAGTTCCACGACGGCAAGACCGTGACCGCCGAGGATGTGGTGGCGACGCTGAAGCGGCACACCGACGAGAAGTCGCAGTCGGGGGCTCTGGGGATCGTGCAGGGCATTGCGGAGATGAAGGCCGAGGGCGACATGGTGACGCTGACGCTGGCCGCGGGCAATGCCGACCTGCCTTACCTGATGGCCGACTATCACCTGGTGATCCAGCCGGGCGGCGGTTTCGACAATCCGGCGGCGGGGATCGGCGCGGGGGCCTACAAGGTTGCCGTCAACGAGCCCGGCGTGCGCCATGTGTTCGAGCGGCATGCGAACTACTGGGATGCGGCGAACGGCGCCCATGCCGATCAGGTCGAGATCATCGTGATCAACGACAACACCGCGCGGACGGCGGCCTTGCAGTCGGGCCAGATCCACATGATGAACCGGGTCGATCCGAAGATCGTCGAGCTTCTGAAGGGCGCGCCGGGCATCACCATCGAACATGCTCCGGGCCGGGGGCATTACGTCTTCATCATGCATTGCGACAAGCCGCCCTTCGACAACAATGACCTGCGGATGGCGCTGAAGCTGGCGATCAACCGCAAGGAGCAGGTGGAGAAGATCCTCGGCGGGCTCGGCTCGGTCGGCAACGACTTCCCGATCAACGCGGCCTATCCGCTGTTCGACGACACGATCCCGCAGCGCGAATACGACGCGGCGGCGGCGGCCGAGTATTACCGGAAGTCCGGGCACGACGGCAGCCCGATCATCCTGCGCACGGCGCCGGGGGCCTTCCCGGGCGCGGTGGATGCCGCCAACCTCTTCGCCGCCAGCGCCAATGCGGCGGGCATTCCGTTGCAGGTGAAGCTGGAGCCCGATGACGGCTACTGGTCGAACGTCTGGAACGTCGAGCCCTTCTGCGCCAGCTACTGGGGCGGGCGTCCGGTGCAGGACCAGATGTATTCCACCGCCTATCTGTCCACCGCAGAGTGGAACGACACCAAGTTCCGGAACGCGAAGTTCGACGAGCTTCTGATCGCCGCCCGCGCCGAGCTGGATCAGGACAAGCGGAAAGCCCTGTATTCGGAAATGGCCCATATCCTGCGCGACGAGGGCGGGCTGATCCTGCCGATGTTCAACGACTGGGTCGAGGCCCGGCGCAACGAGGTCGCGGGCTGGGAGCCGGACCCCAACGGCGAGCTGATGAACGGCAGGGCGCTGATCAAGTGCTGGCTGGCCTGAGGCTTCGCCCGTGCATCCGATCCTGAAACTGGTGGTCCAGCGCATTGCGCTGGGCCTCCTGCTGCTGCTGGCCGTTTCGGCCGTGATCTTCCTCGGCGTCGAGGCGCTGCCGGGCGATACCGCGCAAGCCATCCTGGGCCAGTCCGCCACGCCGCAGGCGCTGGAGAACCTGCGCGAGAAGCTGGGCCTGAACGACCCGCCGCTGACGCGCTATTTCGCCTGGCTGGGCGGCGTGCTGACCGGAGACCTGGGCACCTCGCTGACCAATGGCGTCGATATCGCGCAGGCTATCGGCCAAAGGCTGGGGAACACGCTGTTCCTGGCCGGCTGCGCCGCCGTCATCGCCGTGCCGCTGGCGATCCTGCTGGGCCTGATCGCCGCGCGCCATGCCGGGCGCTGGCCGGACAAGCTGATCTCGGGCATCACGCTGACCACGATCAGCCTGCCCGAATTCGTCGCGGCCTATTTCGTGATCTTCCTCTTCACCCAGCTGATTCCGATCTTCCAGCCCGTGGCCATGGTCTTTCCGGGCATGAGCTTCTGGGCCAAGCTGCACGCCGTCGCGCTGCCCGTCATCGTGCTGGTGCTGGTGGTCCTGGCCCACATGATGCGGATGACCCGCGCCGCGATCCTGAACGTGATGCAGTCGGCCTATATCGAGACCGCAGAACTCAAGGGCCTGTCGCCGATGACGGTGATCTGGCGCCATGCCTTCCCGAACGCCATCGCCCCGGTGGTCAGCGTGGTCATGCTGAACCTGGCCTATCTGGTCGTCGGCGTCGTCGTGGTGGAGGTGGTCTTCGGCTACAACGCCCTGGGCCAATACCTTGTCGATCATGTGACCAAGCGCGACCTGCCGGTGGTGCAGGCGGTGGGGCTGATCTTTGCGGCCGTCTACATCTTCCTGAACATGCTGGCCGACATCATCGGCATCCTGGCCAATCCGCGGCTGAGGCACCCCAAATGAGGATCCCGCTCTCTGCCCTCATCGGCCTGATCCTGACCGGCACCTTCCTCTTCGTCGCGATCTTCGCGCAGTGGATCGCGCCCTATCCGATCTCGGACAGTTCCGGCGGCCAGTGGGAGGGCATGTCGGCCCGGCACTGGCTGGGCACCGATACCATCGGCCGCGACATCCTGAGCCGCCTGATCTACGGCGCGCAGATCACCATCTTCGTGGCGCTGGCCTCGTCGCTGCTGGCCTTCTCGCTGGGGGCGTTCTTCGGCTTCCTGGCGGCGGTGAAGGGCGGCTGGATCGACCAGCTGCTGTCGCGCATGGTCGATCTGATGATGGCGATCCCCTCGCTGATCGTGGCGCTGGTGATGCTGTCGGTCCTGCCGCTGAACCTGACGGTGCTGATCCTGGTGATCGGGGTCCTGGACAGCACCCGCGTCTTCCGCCTGTCGCGCGCCGTCGCCGCCGACATCGCGGTGATGGACTTTGTCGAGGCCGCCCGGCTGCGGGGCGAGAAAGGCGGCTGGGTGATCTTCCGCGAGATCCTGCCCAATGCCCTGTCGCCGCTGGTGGCCGAGTTCGGGCTGCGCTTCATCTTCGCGGTCCTGTTCATCTCGACCCTGTCCTTCCTGGGCCTTGGCATCCAGCCGCCGCTGGCCGACTGGGGCGGGATGGTGAAAGAGAACAAGGACGGGCTGATCTACGGCAAGTCCGCCGCCCTGCTGCCCGCCGCCGCGATTGCCGCGCTGGCGATTTCCGTGAACCTCGTCGCGGACTGGATCCTGACCCGGACCTCCAGCCTGAAAGGAGGGCGCGGTGGCTGAGCCGTTGTTGCAGATCAGGGGCCTGGTGATCGAGGCGACGTCCTATCCGCCGGGCGAGCCGCCGAGGGAGGTCACGCTGGTCCATGGCGTGGACCTGACGCTTGAGCGCGGCAGGGTGCTGGGGCTGATCGGCGAGTCGGGGGCGGGCAAATCCACCATCGGCCTGTCGGCCATGGCCTATGGCCGCGGCGGGGTGCGGCTGACCGGGGGGACGATCCACCTGAACGGGCGCGAGATCCGGCTGGCCGATGCCAGGACCTTGCGCGCTCTGCGGGGGCGCGAGGTGACTTACGTCTCGCAATCGGCGGCGGCGAGTTTCAACCCGGCCCGGCAGATCATGGAGCAGGTCATCGAGACCTGTCTGAACCATGGGCTCTGCGGCAAGGCCGAGGCCGAGGCGCGCGCGGTGGGGCTGTTCCGCAAGCTGGGCCTGCCCAACCCGGAGACGATAGGGTTGCGCTATCCGCATCAGGTCTCGGGCGGGCAGTTGCAGCGCTGCATGACGGCGATGGCCCTGTGTCCGAAGCCCGATCTGGTGATCTTCGACGAACCGACGACGGCGCTGGACGTGACGACGCAGATCGACGTGCTGGCGGCGATCAAGGAGGCGATCCGGGATACCGGGGTGGCGGCCCTGTACATCACGCATGATCTGGCGGTGGTGGCGCAGGTGGCCGACGAGATCATGGTGCTGCGCCATGGCCGGATGGTCGAACTGGGCGAGACCGGGCAGATCATCCACGCCCCGCGCGAGGACTATACCCGGGCGCTGGTGTCGGTCCGCGGGCTGGAGCACGAGGAAAAGCCCCCTGCCCCGCCGGTGTTGCAGGTGCAGAACCTGACGGCGCGGTATCGGGGGACGAATTTCGACGTGCTGAAGAATGTCTCGGTCGAACTTCCCGCCGGGCAGACGCTGGCGGTGGTGGGGGAGTCGGGCTCGGGCAAATCGACGCTGGCCCGCGCGATCACCGGGTTGTTGCCGCCGAGCCAGGGGCGGATCACCTTTGCCGGGCGGCAGTTGTCGGCGGATCTGGCGGGGCGCACGAAGGACGACCTGCGCGAGATCCAGATGATCTACCAGATGGCCGACACCGCGATGAATCCGCGCCAGACGGTGGGCACGATCATCGGGCGGCCGCTGGAGTTCTACTTCGGGCTGCGCGGGGCCGAGAGGGACCGCCGGGTGCAGGAGCTCTTGGACCAGATCGAGATGGGCAAGGGTTTTGCTCAGCGCTATCCGGCCGAACTGTCGGGGGGGCAGAAGCAGCGCGTCTGCATTGCGCGCGCGCTGGCGGCGAAGCCACGGCTCATCATCTGCGACGAGGTGACCAGCGCGCTGGACCCGCTGGTGGCGGACGGGATCCTGAAGCTTCTGCTGGCGTTGCAGGCCGAGGCGGGGGTGGCCTATCTGTTCATCACCCATGACCTGGCAACGGTGAAGGCGATTTCCGACAAGATCGCGGTGATGTTCAAGGGGGCGGTGGTGCGCTATGGGCAGAAGTCGGATGTGCTGACCCCGCCCTTCGACGATTACACCGACCTGCTCTTGTCCTCGGTGCCCGAGATGGAACAGGGCTGGCTGGAGCAGGTGATCGCGCACCGGAAGATGGAGAGCGCGGGGAATTGAACCGGGGGCGCGATTTCCTGCGGAAATCGGACCGAAATTCGCGGAATTTCGGGGCGCGCCGGGTGTTTGCGGGAAGACTGTGACGTGACGAAGCTTCTGCTCATCATCCTGGACGGGGTGCCCTGGCGCAACTGGCGCCGGCTGTTCGGCAACCTCGAAGGCTGGGTCGAACAGGGCGAGGCGCGGGTCCGGCGGATGCGGTCGGTGCTGCCCTCGACTTCGGCCTCGTGCTATGCCTCGATCCACACCGGCCTGCCGCCGCAGGTGCACCGGATCTGGGACAATGCCGACATCCGGCGGCTGGAGTTTCCCGATGTGTTCAGCGAACTGACGAAGGCAGGCCGCAGGACCGGTGCCGTCACGCACAGCTACTGGTCGGAGTTCTTCAACCGCGCGCCCTTCGATGTGGTGCGCGACATCGAATATGACGAACCCGGCGGCCCGATCACCCATGGCCGGTTCCACACCATGCACGGCTATGGGCAGGCCAACCAGATGACGCCCTCGGACTACGACCTCTTCGGCACGCTGACACGCCTTTGCGAGGTCAAGGGCATCGACTACGGCATCCTGCACAGCTGCACGCTGGACAGCATGGGCCACCGTTTCTTCCACGATTGCGCCGAGATGGACCATGCCTGCGGCCACCTGGATGCGGTGCTTGCCCCCTTCCTGCACCGCTGGCGGCAGGCGGGATACGAGGTCATCGTCACCGCCGACCACGGCCAGGACGCGCGCGGCCATCATGGCGGGACCGGCGAGGACCAGCGCGACTTTGCCTTCTATTATTTCGGCGACAGCCCGCTGCCGCCCGAGGACGAGGTGCTGCACCAGCTGGCGCTGGCCCCGTCGATCCTGACGCGCCTGGGCGTGCCGGTCCCCGCCACGATGACGGCCGCGCCCTTCCTGAAAGGCTGAGGCGCGGCCGGGGCGACCTAGTTCGCAGGCAGGCCCAGGGTCGTCCGCACCTCGGCGGCACAGGCGACATGGCAAGGACGGCCTTCATCCCGATCTCGCGTATTGGCGAAGTCATGTTTCGAAATCGCATTTCCCGCCCCGCGACGATGTGTGCAGAGCAAGGTCAGACAAGCCGGGCCTGCGTGATTTTCCCGCGACCTCAGCGCCAAATCCGCGCCGCGGGGCAACCGCAGAGCCACAGCGCCGGACTCTGGTGGATTTCCTGGCCGTGGTCTGTTGAAAGGCCGCCTTGCTTCGGTGCATCGTTGAACTCTCTGATCCCGGGCCAGTTCGCATGTTCCGCTTCCAGGTCGATCTTCTCGGTGCCTGCCGGGTCGCGCGCATCGCGACCGGAGAGGACCTGGCGTTCCGCACGCGCAAGACGCGGCTTCTGCTGGGCCTTCTGCTGCTGTCCCCCGGCCAGCGGATAAACCGCGAGCAGCTGGCCTCGCTGTTGTGGGACCCGGCACCCGAGACGCTGGCGCGGTCCAGCCTGCGCCAGGCGCTGCGCGAGCTGAAGGAAGTGCTGGGCCCGCAGGACGCGGACGTGATCGAGGCCGACCGCTTTTCGGTGGGCCTGAAGTCGGCGGCGTTCGATCTGGACGTGCGGCGGTTCCGCGAGCTGATCGCGACAGCGACCCACGACCAGAGCGCGCTTCTGGCGGCGGCGGCGCTCTGGCAGGGCGAACTGTTCGGCCCGGCCCAGCCCAGCGCGCCGGTCTTCGAGGCCTGGTTGCAGATCGAACGGACGCAGCTGCGCTCGATCCTGACCGGCGCGCTGACCGACCAGCTGGAAAGGCTGATCGCGGCCAACAGCTTCGCCGACACCCGCATCGCCGAAGAGTTGGTCCGGGTCGAACCCAGCCACGAGCTTGCGCATCAGTTCATCATGCGCTTTCACGCCCAGCGCGGCGACCAGTCGGCGGCGCTGCGGCAATACGGGCTGCTGGAACAGGCGCTTGCGGAAGAACTGGACAGCGAGCCGAGCGAGGCCACGAATGCGCTTCTGGTCGCGATCAAGAGCGGCGAGGTCTCGTTGCAGCGCTCCGCCGCGGCGCCCCTGGCAGCGCCAGCGCCCCTGACGCGCAACGGCCCGCCGCGGATCACCATCCGCCCGCCCCTGACCCGCTATGTCGATGACAGCAAGGACTATCTCGGCGAGGGGTTCGCCTTTCTGGCCAAGTCCTGCCTGTCGCGCTTTCGCTGCTGGATCGTGATCCCCTGGCCGTCGAGCGGCTTCAATTCGACGACGGCCGTCGATTTCACCGCCGTCGGCCAGGTGATCGACGCCGATTTCGCGGTGGACTGCGTGCTGGACTGGCGCACGGGCCAGGGCAAGCTGTTCGTCACGCTGATCGATTGCCGCGACGGCAGCGAGGTCTGGTCCCAGCTTTACCCGGTGGCCGAGCACGAGTTGCAGGAGGTCAGTTCCTCGGTCGCGGGGGCGGTGGCGGCGCATCTGGCCAGTCAGGTGAACCACATCACGCTGCTGCGCCATGCGCGGTCCACGCCCGGCAATCCGGTGGCCTATGACCTGTGGCTGAAGGGGCATCAGCTGTCGCGGCTCTGGTCGGCCGAGGCGGATGCCCAGGCCGAAGCCCTGTTCCTGAAGGCGATCGAGCTGGACCCCGGCCTTGCCGGCAGCCACGCGAGCCTCGCGCAGGTGCTGAGCACGCGCTGCATGGTCCGGCCCGGTTACGCCAACCGCAAGGCCGACTGCGCCGCCGCCTTCCGCCATGCGCGCGAGGCGATCGCGCTGGACCCCTATGACCCGCGCTGCCACATCAGCATGGCCTGGAACTGGGCCATTGCGCGGTCGCCGGAACGGGCCAATTCGCATTTCCGGCTGGCGGTGGACATGAACCCGAACGATGCCGAGACGCTGATCGCGGCGGCCAGCGGGCTGGGCTTCCTGGGACATGTCGATCTGGCCAGGGACCTGGCGCAGCAGGCGCTGCGGCTGAACCCGATCTATCCCGAGTATTACATCGCCTATCTCGCCGGGATCCACTTCATGGCCGGCGACCACGAGACCACCATCGCCACGGTCGAGAAATGCCCCGACGGCTTTCCCGACCTGGGCGTCTGGGCGGTGGCCTCTTACGCGCATCTGGGCCAGACGCGCGAGGCCGCCCGCGCCTATGCGACCTTCCGCCGGATCGCGACGCAGATGTGGGAAGGCAGCACCCCCCCGACCGACGAGGATCTGGAGGCCTGGGTGCTGGACACGCTGCCGATCAACTGGCCCGAAGGCCGCCTGTCCCTGCAAAGGGGCATCCGGCTGGCCCGGGCCATGGCAGCCGAGAACGCCTAGGCCCGGACGCCCGGGCCCGGGGCGGCCTGCCCTAGCGGCAGTGCCGCATGAAATAGCGCGCGAGCAGCACCTTGAAGCGGATCGACTGGGTATTGCCGTAGGTCGGTTCGTCCACCACGGCGGGCGGGTTCTTCAGCAGGCCGGCCCAGGGGATGCGGACATGCATCCGGTTCGCCGTGTCATAGACCGGCACGATCTGCACGCTGTCCGGGATCTCGCCGTTCGGCCCGGCGCCCGGCCCGTCATAGCGGTAGCCGTTCGCATGCAGCCAGCCGCGGGTGTCGTCCTCGAACTTCTTCCATTCCGAATTCGGCGAGTCCTTGAACACGCTTCTGCTGACCCGCATGATCGCCTCGCCCGTATCGACCTGATCGGCGAGCACATTGCTTTTCAGATTGAAGAATCCCACCATTCCGCCGTCTCTCCCCTTGCCCTGGCTGTTGCCGCTCTTCCGCCCGGAACCAGTATCCGGCCGGTTCGTGATGCCAGCGTGAAATGCGCCGGCGGCGACCGATTCCGTCCTTGATCCCGCGGGTCATCCTGCCTTGAATGCGGGAATGAAGCAAAATCCGGCCGAGCTGATCGCGAAACTGGCGCGCGCCCTGGACGACGATTTCCGCATCCTCGCCCTGGACGAACCCGATGCGCCGCTGTTCCTGGCCGTCGCCCTGCCGACGGATGACGGGGTGACCGGGCTGAAGCCGCGGCTGCCGGCCGGACGGGGCATGACGCCGCAGCAGGCGATGCTGGCGGCCGGTGCCGAGGCGCTGGAGCTGCGCGCGAGCCTGGCGCAGCGGCACCTGTCCGACCTGCGCCGACTGCCGCGCCGGGACGGCATCGCCATGGTCGCGACAAGCGATCTGGTCAGCGGGGCGACGGTCGAGGTGCCGGCGCAGGAGGTCTATCTGGATTGCGCGGCGATCCTCGGCGAGCCCCTGCGCGAGGATGCCAATTCCACAGGATGCGCGGTCGGGCCGGACCGCGACAGCGCGCTGGCCCGGGGGCTGTGGGAATGCGTCGAGCGCGATGCGCTGGCCCTGTGGTGGCATGGCCGGCTGCCGGGCGGCCGGGTGGAGACCGAGATCATCGACGCCCACCAGCCGCGCCTCTACTGGTGGCTGCACCAGCGCGCCCGGCAGACCCGGCTGATCGAGATCACCAGCGACATCGGCCTGCCGGTCGTGGTGGCCGCCTCGGCCGATCCCGACGGGCGGACCGTCGCCATGGGCGCGGCTGCGCGGCCCGTGCTGGAGGATGCCGCCCTCGCCGCGGTCACGGAAATGGTGCAGACCGAGGTCAGTCTGGAACACGCCCGCGAGGCCGGGGATCCGGAAGCGGCCGCCTGGCTGGCCGCGGCCTCGCTGATCGGGCAGCCGCAGTTCCAGCCGGGGCCGGAACGGCCGGCCCGGCCGATGGAGATGCCTGCCCTTCTGGAACGGCTGGACCGGCTTGGGCACCGGGCTCTGGGCATCGACATGACCCTGCCCGGCGACCCCCTGCCTGCGGTCCGGGTGCTGGTGCCCGGTCTCTGCGCGATGCGGGGGCGGATCGACTGCCCGCGCTATGCCCGGCTTTGTCCGGACCAGCCCCGGCCGACCCTGCCCGAACCCTTCTGATCCCGTTGCCGAAAGGCCGCCATGCCGCCGATCTCGACCCCGCACAGCCTGTTCGGACCCGCCCGAGCCGCCGCGCCGCGCCGAGAGACGGCCAGGCCGTCGCAGTCCGGCTTCTGCTATCTGTTCCCCGACCTCGCCCGCCGGGCCGATGTGGGCTGCTTCCAGGGCACCACGCCGGCCGAAAGCTTCCGGCGCTTGCAGTCCTTCGAGAAGGACAGCCGCTCCATCCTGTCCGCGCCGCAGGTGCTGCCGATGCGGCTGGCGCCGGTCTACACCTATTTCGGCCAGTTCGTGAACCATGACATCTCGGCCCCGGTGGGTGATGTGGTCACGCTGGCCGCGCCCCCGGCGGGCATGGGGGTCATCGACACCGGGCTTCCGCCGGGGCTGGACAGGTGGCAGCGGGCCCCGGTGCCGGTGATCCTGGCGAACTTCGTCAACGAACAGGCCGAGCCTCTGGCGCTGGACAGCCTGTACGGCGACGGGCCGGACAGCGCCGACCCGGAGATCCGGGCGCTTTATGCGCCGGACGGCAAGCGGTTCCGCCTGGGCAAGACCCGAACCGAAGCGGCGCAGGTCTTCCGGGCCAGGGGCCGCGACCCCGCGCGCATCCACCACGACCGGGGCGCGCCCGACATCCTGCGGCTGGACGGAAAGCCCCTGATCGCCGACCGGCGCAATGACGAGAACCTGATCGTCAGCCAGCTGCACCTGGCGCTTCTGCTGTTCCACAACAAGGCGGTGGCAGCGCTGGAGGGCGAGACGCCGGATCGGGCCGCCTGTTTCGCCAGGGCAAGGCAACTGGTCACGCTGCATTACCACTGGCTGATCCTGCACGATTTCCTGGCAGAGCTGCTGTCCCCCCTGACCCTGCGCGCCCCCTTTGCCGAGCGCCCGCAGAAGCTGCCCGCCCCGCGCGCCGTGCCGCTGGAATTCACCACCGCGGCCTTCCGTTTCGGACATTCGATGGTCGGCGCCACCTACGACTTCAACGCCAATTTCGGCCGCGGCGGGCGCATCGACCGCGCGGGGGCAAGGTTGCAGGACCTGTTCGCCTTCACCACCCATGGCAACATGGGGCACCCGGAACTGGCCGAGACGCTGCAACTGCCCGACCACTGGGTCATCGACTGGGACCGGATGACCCGGCGTCCGAAACCCGGGCCCGGTCCGGGCGGGGCCGAGCAGATCGACCTGACCTTCGCGGAAGGGATGCTGAGCGCGATGGGCGATTCCGAAGTGGCGGCGCATGGCTCGATCCTGTTCCGCAACCTGATGCGGGGCTTTCAGCGTCGGATCCCCTTTGGCCAGGTGCTGGCCCGGGCCTGCGGGCTGGTGCCGCTGGACGCGGATCAGCTGCGCGCCGCCCTGCCCGAAAGCGCCCCGGGCAAGCAGGGCCTGCGCGAGCTGGCGGAAGGGCTGGGCATGCTGGCCGAGACCCCGCCCTGGCTGTACGTGCTGGCCGAGGCGCGCCACCATGGCCGGGGCGAGCGTCTGGGCCCCCTGGCCAGCGAGATCATCGCCGACACGATCACCGGGCTGATGCGGCACATGCCGCAGTCGCTTTTGAACCATGCGGGCGGCGGCTGGCATCCGCGCCAGAGCCCGCTGAAAGGCCCGGGCAGGCGCGCGCTGACCTCGCTGCGGTCCTTGCTGCGCTTTGCCGCAAGCTGATCGCGCAGCGGCATCGCGCCGGCGTGATAGACCGGGCAATGCACTGGACAGAGGGGCCGTTTCGCTTCATAGACGCGCCTGTCGGGCGGGTCGCACCGCGCCTGTCCCGGCCGCGTGCCCCGCGGGGGCCGTGCCCGAACGACGGTGCGCCCCTTACGGCCGAGCAGAGACGTCCCGCCCATGACCCCTGACCCGAACCTGTCGCGCCCGCGCCCGGCCGTTCCCGGCGGGAGCCGCAAGACGACCCGCCGCCTGGCCCTGGCCCTGATCCTGCCCTTGGCCGCCTGCGCCGATACCACCAGCACGATGCAGCTTTATCCGCTGTCGGGCGAGATCGCCGAGGCCGATCCGACGCTGGTGATCCGGGCGGTGGCGAAGAACACCAACAGCACCTCGGGTCCGCTGAGCTTCCGTCTGCCGAAGCGCGGCAAGTGCACCGGCACCTGGACCTCGCTGACGCCGCGGGTGGTGTCGAACTCGCAGGGGCTGGCGCTGACGCTGAAGAAGACCGGCGGCGAGGTCGGCAGCAAGCGCGAGACGGTCGCCGGGGTGAACAACGGCGAGATCTACGCGGTCTGCGACGACGGCACGCGGGTGCAGGGCACCTTCGTGGTGGGCTCGGGCACCGCCAGCGGCACCGGCCAGGCCAGCGACACCAACGGCAACGTCTACAAGCTTCTGTTCTGATCAGCGCCCGGCAAGCGCCCCGGCAAGCGCGTCGTCCAGCACGGCGCGCACGGCCTCGTCCGGGACATCCTCGGCCACGAAGGCCTGGCCGATCCCGCGCGCCAGGATGAAGCGCAGGCGGCCGTCCACCACCTTCTTGTCCTGCCCCATCAGCGCGATCAGCGTCTCGGCCCCCGGCAGGTCGCCCGGGATGTCGGCCAGATCGACCTTCATCCCCATCGCCGCCAGATGCGCCCGCAGGCGCGAGGGTTCCTCCTGGCTGCACAGGCCCAGCCGCGCCGAAAGCTGGAAGGCCAGCGCGCAGCCGATCGCCACGCCCTCGCCGTGCAGAAGGCGGTCGGAATAGCCGGTCGCCTTCTCCAGCGCATGACAGAAGGTATGGCCCAGGTTCAGAAGCGCGCGTTCGCCCTCTTCGGTCTCGTCGCGGCTGACGATCCCGGCCTTCATCTCGACCGAGCGCGTGACCGCGCGCAGCCGGGCCGCCGCATCGCCTGCGCGGATCGCGGGGCCTTCGCGTTCCAGCCAGTCGAAGAAGGCGGCATCGCCCAGAAGGCCGTATTTCACCACCTCGCCATAGCCCGACAGGAAGTCGCGATCGGGCAGCGTGGACAGGACGTCGATGTCGGCCAGCACCAGACTGGGCTGGTGGAAGGCGCCGACCAGGTTCTTGCCTTGCGCGGTGTTGATCCCGGTCTTGCCGCCGACCGAACTGTCCACCTGGGCCAGAAGCGTGGTGGGCAGCTGCACGAAGCGCACGCCGCGGCGCAGGATGGCGGCGGAAAAGCCCACCAGATCGCCGATCACCCCGCCGCCGAAGGCCAGCACCAGATCGCGGCGTTCGACCTTCTGCTCCAGCAGCCATTCGGTGCAGCGGGCGAGGTTGTCCCAGTTCTTCGTCGCCTCGCCCGGCGGCAGCGCCAGCGCGGAGGCGGCGATGCCCTCGGCCGCGAGCGCCGCTTGCAAGGCGGGAAGATGGCGGGCGGCCACCGTTTCCTCGGTGACGATGGCCACGCGCGGCCGGCGCAGGAGGGGCGCGATCTCGGCGCCTGCGCGCGCGATCAGGCCGGGACCGATGCGCACCTCGTAGGACCTGTCGCCCAGATCCACCGCAACCCTGTTCACGTCGCCTCCTCCAGCACATCGGGCCGCGATCTCAGCGCCTCGCGCACCCGCCGGGCCATGTCCTCCACGGTCTTGTCGGGCTGGCTTTCGACCGTGATGTCGGCCAGGGCATAGAACGGCTGGCGCGCCTCGTAAAGCGCGCGCAGCGTCTCGCGCGGGTTCGGCGTGCGCAGCAGCGGTCGCGTCGTCTTGTGCCGCACGCGCTGCCACAACAGGTCGAGATCCGCCTTCAGCCAGACCGACACGCCGACATCGTGGATCAGCCGGCGGTTCGGCCCCGACAGGAAGGCGCCGCCGCCGGTGGACAGGATGCAGGGCGTGCCGCGCAGGAGGCGGGCAATGACCTCGGTCTCGCGGGCGCGGAAGAAGGCCTCGCCGTCGCGTTCGAAGATCTCGGCAATGGTGCGGTTGGCGGCGCGGACGATCTCTTCGTCGCTGTCGCGGAATTCGACGCCAAGCTGGCGGGCAAGCGCGGTGCCGACGGCCGTCTTGCCCGCGCCCATCATCCCCACCAGCACCACAGTCTTTGCCAGCCTCGTCATGTCCCTCCGGTTCCCCTGGCCCTGCCGATCCCGGGCAAGGACTTGCCGACGGGAAAACTTCCACCCTCAATGGCGTGAAGTCCTGGCGAATGCTATATACATTCGAACGGATACCCGCGACGCACCGCCGATCGGGCGGCGACGAGCGGCAAGAAACGCCCATGGGATGAAGCCCATGGCAGAAGTCGAGGAAGGGCTACATCATGGGTCGGATCATCAAGGCGTTCCTCTTGCTGGTGATTCTTGGCTTCCTCGGGCTGACCGTCTATGCCTATCTGGGCGACCTGTCCCCGGTGCAGGGCGAGGTGAAGAAGCCAGTGGTGTTGAATGCGGACTAGTGCAGCCGGTGTCCTGTTCCTGATCCTTGCCATCCAGCCCGCCGCAGCGCAGGAGGCCGGCACGACCGGCGGCCCGCTGTCGGCCATCGACTGGCTGTCGCAATCGGTGGCCACACCGGCCGCCGCAGCACCCGATGCGGGCCTTGTGCTGCCGGACGAACCCCCCGTGGCCGCTGCCGGAACCACGCTGCCCGCCGACGTGACCACCTCGTCGCTCGACGGACCGGCGCCCGACGGGGTCGGCCTCATCTCGCCCTCGGTCTCGGGCCTGCCGCGCGGCTTCTGGGGGGCGGGGCTGACGCGCGAGATCGCGGAAAGCCTGGTCTCGCATCCCGACGACGCGCTGCCGGCGCTGCGCCAGCTGTTCCTGACCATCCTGCTGGCGGAACTGAACCCGCCGATCGACGCCGGGGGCCGGGGCGAGCTTTTGCTGGTGCGGATCGACAAGCTTCTGGCGCTGGGCGCGCTGGAGCAGGCGGCAGCCCTGATCGAGGCGGCGGGCGTGACCTCGCCCGAACTGTTCCGCCGGGCCTTCGACGTGGCGCTGCTGACCGGGGCGGAGGACCGGGCCTGCGACGGCATGGCCAACGCGCCGCATCTGGCGCCGACCCTGCCCGCGCGCATCTTCTGCCTGGCGCGGTCGGGCGACTGGAACACCGCCGCGCTGACGATCCGGACCGCCAGCGCGCTTGGCCAGATCAGCGCGGATCAGGAGCAGCTTCTGTCGCGGTTCCTGGATCCCGACCTTTACGAGGGCGAGCCGGTCCCACCGCCGCCCAGCCCGGTGACGCCGCTGGACTGGATGATCTATGCCGCGATCGGCGAGCCCCTGCCGACCGACGGCCTGCCCATCGCCTTTTCCTACGCCGAACTGCGGCCCCGCTCGGGCTGGAAGGCCCGGATCGAGGCGGCCGAGCGGCTGACCCGGGCCGGGACGATCCCGCCGAATGTCATCCTTGGCCTTTACACCGAGAACACGCCCGCGGCCTCGGGCGGGGTCTGGGACCGGGCGGCCGCCTTCCAGGCCTTCGACGCGGCCATGGCGGCGGGCGATCCCGCGCGCGTCGCCGCCACCCTGCCCGCCGTCTGGAACCGGATGCAGGAGGCCGAGCTGGAAGTGCCCTTCGCCACGCTTTACGCCAAGGCGCTGCTTGACCTGCCGCTGACCGGCGCGGCGGCCGACATCGCCTTCCGGGTGGGCCTTCTGTCGCCCCATGCCGAGACCTGGGCCCGGCGGGCGAGCCCGACCACGCCGGAAGAGGCCTTCCTGACCGCGATCGCGCTTGGCCGCGGGGCCGAGGCCCTGCCCCCAGACAGCATGGCCCGCGCGATCTCGGCCGCCTTTCGCATCCCGACGCCTTCGGTCGAGGGGCAGCGGCTGCTGGACGGCAACCGCACCGGCGAGGCGGTCATCGTTGCGATCGACAGCATCGGGCGGGGCGTCAAGGGCGACCTGCGCGGGGTGACGGAGGGCCTGTCGATCCTGCGCCTGGCGGGGCTGGACGCGGTGGCCCGGCGCACGGCGCTGGAGCTGATGATCCTGGAACGGAGGGGCTAGCCGGCCATGCCCGACCCCGAGTCGAGCCGCTGGATCTCGACCTTCCTGGACGCCAGGGCCGCCGATCTGGGGGCTGCGCGCAACACGCAGCTGGCCTATGGCCGGGACCTGGTGGATTTCGCCGACTGGCTGAACCGGCGCGGGGCGGGGCTGGCCGGGGCCGACCGCGCGGCGGTGGAGGACTATCTTGTGGCCTGCGATGCGCAGGGCCTGTCGAAGGCCACCCGGGCGCGGCGGCTGTCCTCGATCCGACAGCTTTACCGCTTTGCCTTCGAGGAAGGCTGGCGCGGCGACAACCCCGCGCTGCGGCTGACCGGGCCGGGAAAGGCGCAGGGCCTGCCCAGGACGCTGAGCGAGGCCGAGGTCGCGCGGCTGATGGAGGCGGCGCGGAGCCGGGGCCGGACGGAAGCCGACCGGCTGCGCGACGCGGCGCTGTTCGAGCTGCTTTATGCCACGGGCCTGCGCGTCAGCGAGCTGGTCGGCCTGCCGGTCGCCGCCGTCCGGGGCGATCCGCGCATGATCCTGGTCAAGGGCAAGGGCGACAAGGAGCGGATGGTGCCGCTTTCCACCCCCGCCCGCGCGGCGCTGGCGGCCTGGCTGGCCGAGCGCGACCGCGCGGAAGAGGCCGCGCGGCAGGCCGGACGCCCGGCCTCGCGCTTTCTCTTTCCCGGCGAGGGGCGGGAGGGCCATCTGACGCGTCAGTATTTTCATGCGCTGGTCAAGGATGTCGCGGTGCGGGCGGGCCTGTCGCCGGCGCGGGTGACGCCGCATGTGCTGCGCCATGCCTTCGCCACCCATCTTCTGGCCAACGGCGCCGATCTGCGGGTGATCCAGACCCTGCTTGGCCATGCCGATGTCGCCACGACGGAAATCTACACCCATGTGCTGGACGACCATCTGAAGGACCTTGTCCTGACCAGGCATCCCCTGGCCCGCAAGGGCTGAACCCGGAACGAGACGATGACACCCGAGACCTTTGATACTGCCTTCTGGCTGACCACTGCCGCCATCCTGGCGCTGCTGATGCTGTCCGCCTTCTTCTCCGGGTCCGAGACCTCGCTGACGGCCTCGTCGCGTGCAAAGCTGAAGGCGCAGGCCGATCGCGGATCACGCGGGGCACAGGCCGCGTTGCGGGTGACCGACGACCGCGAGCGGATGATCGGCGCGATCCTTCTGGGCAACAACATCGTCAACATCCTGTCGGCCGCACTTGCCACCGCGCTGCTGACCCGGCTGTTCGGCGACAGCGGCGTGGCGCTGGCCACGCTGGTGATGACCGTGCTGGTCCTGATCTTCGGCGAGGTCATGCCGAAGACCGTGGCGATCACCTATCCCGAGGCCGTGGCAACCCGTGTGGCGCCGGCCATCCGCCTGGTGACGCTGGTCTTTTCCCCGGTCATCGTGGTCGTGCGGACGCTGGTCAACGCGATCCTGCGTCTGTTCGGGATGCGCGCCGATGCCTCGGACCCGCTTCTGGCGCTGCGCGAGGAGATCGCCGGGGCCATTGCGCTGGGTCATTCCGAGGGCGCGGTGGAGAAGGAGGACCGCGACCGCCTGCTGGGAGCGCTGGACCTGGCGCACCGCACGGTGGACGAGATCATGCGCCACCGCCGCCAGATCGAGATGATCGACGCCGACCTGCCGCCGGGAGAGATCATCACCCGCGTCCTGGCCTCGCCCCATACCCGGCTGCCGATCTTTCGCGACAGCGACGACAACATCCTGGGCGTGGTCCATGCCAAGGACCTTCTGCGCGAGGTGGACCGGCTGGTCCGCGGCCCGGACGCGCCGGGGATCGAGGCGCTGGACATCGTGAAGGTGGCGATGAAACCCTATTTCATCCCCGACACCACCACGCTGGACGAACAGATGCGCGAGTTCCTGGCGCGGCGGACGCATTTCGCGCTGGTCGTGGACGAATACGGCGCCTTGCAGGGGCTGATCACGCTGGAGGACATCCTTGAGGAAATCGTCGGCGACATCACCGACGAATTCGACGTGGTGCGCAAGGATGCGGGTCTGGTGCAGACCGAGGACGGCTCCTGGCTGGTCGATGGGTCGATGACGATCCGCGACCTGAACCGGGCGATGGACTGGCGCCTGCCGGATGACGAGGCGAACACCATCGCGGGCCTGGTCATCCACGAGGCGCAGATGATCCCGAACGAGGGCCAGGTCTTCAGTTTCCACGGGTTCCGCTTCACGGTGATGCAGCGGCGCGAGAACCGGATCACGAAGCTGAAGCTGCGCCCGCTGTGACGCGTGAGGAAAGGCCGGCGAGCCAGGCGTCAAGCCGCCGTCCAAGCGCCGCCCAGTCGGTGTATTCCTTGTCCTTGCCGGGCTCGACCTTCTCGCCTTTCTGATCGGCGATCCGGCGCATCGCCCAGGCGCGGAAGAAGTCGTATTCCGAGAACCTGAAGGCCCCCGCGACATGTTCCACCTCTCCCGGGGTCCAGCCGGTATCCGCTTGGAAGGCCGCAAGGCATTTGTGCAGGCCCGACCAGTCGTCCGGATCCTGCCCGGCAGCAGAGAGCGACACGGCCAGGAACAGCGTGGGCATCTGCGCAAGTTCGGTCCTGGCCGAGGCGCAGAACCGGGCGAGCGCCTTCTGGAACCCCCCGGCATGCAGCGAACCGGCCAGGATCGCCGCGTCAAAGCGGGACAGGTCCAGCCCCTCGGCATCCTCGACATTCAGAAGTTCGACGGCCTGGCCCTGCCCCGCCATCCGGTCAGCGGCAAAGCGGGCGATCTTGCGGGTCTGGCCGTCGGTCGTGGCATAGGCGATCAGCAGATACATGGCGCATCCCTTTCCTGTGGACGCACCAAGCCTATCCGACCTCAGTCAGGGTCACCCTGATCTGGCGCAATTCCGCCCGCCTAGGCCGAGCGGCGCCTGGCGACCCCCGGCCGCTCGCCCGCAGCCCAGGCCGTCGCCGCCGCCCCGAAGGCCTGGAACAGCGGACGCGAGACCGGGTCGCTGGCCGCGTTCCATTCCGGGTGCCACTGGACCGACAGGGTGAAGCCGGGCGCGTCCTTGACATAGATCGCCTCGGGCGTGCCGTCCGGGGCGTGGCCGTCGATCACGATGCGGCAGCCGGGGCGGGCGATGCCCTGGCCGTGCAGGGTGTTGGTCATCACCTCACGCGCGCCCAGCAGGCGGTGGAACACCCCGCCTTCGGTGAAGGTCACGACATGGCGCAGTGCGAAACATTCCTCCAGCGTGCCGTCCGGCGGCATGCGGTGGTTCATCCGGCCCGGCAGATCGCGGATCTCCGGGTGCAGCGTACCGCCAAGCGCCACGTTCACCTCCTGAAAGCCCCGGCATATCCCCAGGAAAGGCTGGCCCCGGTCCACGCAGGCCCGGATCAGCGGGAGCGTGATCGCATCGCGCCCCCGGTCGAAGGCGCCGTGGGCGGGGGTCTCTTCCTCGCCATATTCGCTGGGATGGACGTTCGGGCGCCCGCCGGTCAAGAGGAAGCCGTCGCAGAGCTCCAGAAGCTCCTCGACGCTGATGTAGCGCGGGTCGGACGGGATGATGAGCGGCACGCAGCCCGCAACCTCGGCCACGGCGGCGGTGTTCATCGTCCCGGCGGAATGCGACGGATAGCTGCCGTTGATGAGGTAGCTGTTGCCGATGATCCCGACGACGGGCCTCTGCCCCTTGCGCTGCACTCTTGTCACCACTTGCGATGTCCACCTGTCGCACAGGATACGCCGGTGCAGGGGCGGCGGAAAGGGGGGCGCTGCGCACAGATCGGCTGAGGTCGTGCACAGCCGCGGCACAATTCCCGGTCACGCCGAAATGAGTTTCCTTCCCATGGGGTAAGGTCGGAAAAGAGGCGGAACGCGAACGAAGGAGACCTGCCATGCTGAAACCTGTGACCCTGGCCCTGGGTATCGCAGCCGCCGCAGCGGCTGCGACGGCCCTTGCGCAAGAGGCCGCAACCGGCCACGAAGGCCACGCGATGATGGGCGACATGGGACCCGCCGCGATGGCCTTCATGGCGGCCAACACCCGCATGCACGAGGGGATGGCGATCGAGTTCACCGGCAATGCCGATGTCGATTTCATCCGCGGCATGATCCCGCACCATCAGGGCGCGGTGGAGATGGCGAAGATCGTGCTGGAACACGGCAAGGACCCCGAGGTGCGCAAGCTGGCCGAAGGCATCATCGCGGCGCAGGAGGCCGAGATCAAATGGATGAAGGATTGGCTGGCCAGGAACGGCGGCTGATCCGCTTGGCTTGTCGCGGCTGATGTGGTCCCCTTCCGGCAAACGGAGGGGGCCATGCCGATCCTGATCCTGGGCGCGGCGGGGATGCTGGGCCGCAAGCTGACCGCGGCGATCATGGGCGGCGCCCTGCCCTTCTCGCGGCTGACGCTGGCCGATGTGGTGGCCCCGCCGCCGGTGGACGGGGCGGTCACACTGGCGCTGAACCTGGCCGATCCAGGTGCGGCGGCGATCCTGGTCAAGGACCGGCCGGGGCTGATCTTCCATCTGGCCGCCGTGGTCTCGGGCGAGGCCGAGGCGGACCTGGCCAGGGGCTATGCGGTCAACCTCGACGCCTCGCGCGCCCTGTTCGACGCCATCGCCGCGATCCCAGATTACTGCCCGCGCGTGGTCTTCGCCTCCTCGCTCGCGGTCTTCGGCGCGCCCTTTCCGAAGGTCATCCCGGACGATTTCCACCTGACCCCGCGCACGAGCCATGGCACGCAGAAGGCGATGACCGCGCTGCTGCTGTCCGACTGTTCGCGCCGGGGGCTGAACGGGGTCGCGCTGCGGTTGCCCACGATCTGCATCCGCCCCGGCGCGCCGAACCGGGCGGCCTCGGGCTTCTATTCCTCGATCCTGCGCGAGCCCCTGAGCGGGTTGCCCGCCACCCTGCCCGTCCGCGACAGCTTGCGGCACTGGTTCGCCAGCCCCCGCGCCGCGACCGGGTTCCTTCTGCGCAGCGACGCTGGAAACCGGCCGGCTTGGCCCCAGCCGCGCGCTGTCGATGCCCGGCTTGTCGGCCCGCAGCGCCGAGATGATCAGGACGCTGCGGCGCGTGGCAGGGCAAGCGGCGATGGACCTGATCCGCCACCAGCCCGACCCGGTGTCGTCACTTCCTGGGCCCAGGCCTGCGGCGCGAAGACCGCCCGGTCGCTGGGGTTCATCGCCGAGAGCGGCTGTGACGAGATCATCCGCATCTCTGTGCACGACGAAAACCCGTGCCACCGGACAGCGTGAATGGCTTGCCCATGGACAAATACTCCACGGGAGGTCCGGAGGGTGTGAAACCCTCCGGGGCCGGCCAGGGGCGCGCCGGTCAGGCCCCGGTGCCGATGACCCGGACGGCGGCGGACAGCGCCCCTTCCCCGTGGGGAATGTCCAGCGCGATCATCCCCGCCTCCATCACCGCAAGCGCGCCCAGGGTCATGTGCGCGTTCACATGCCCCATGTGGCCCACCCGCAGAAAGCCGTGATAGGCCGGGTCGGTCGAGGGTGCCATCCCAAGGCCGATGCCCAGAGTGACGCCGGCCTGTTTCTCGCACCAGTCGCGCAGGCGCGTGGCGTGCGGCGCCCCCAGCCGGGCCGCCGTCACCGACCAGCCGCGATGCGCAGGGTCGGCCACGTTCATCGCGATGGCCGGGTTGCCCGCGCCCCAGGCGTCGAAGGCGGCCCAGACCGTGCGGGCCAGCGTGTGGTGACGCGCCCAGACCTGGGGCAGACCCTCTTCGGCGATCATGTCCAGCGCCTCGCGCAGGCCGTAAAGGTGGCTCGTCGGCGCGGTCCCGTCCCAGAGCTGCCAGAACTCCTCGGGCTCGGCGCGGGGGCCCCAGGCCCAATAGGGCGTCGCAAGGTCGGATCGGCCGCAGCGCAGGCGGGCGGCTTCCGAGAACCAGACGAAGGCCAGGCCGGGCGGGGTCATCAGGCCCTTCTGGCAGGCCGAGACCATCACATCGACGCCCCAGTCGTCCATCCGGAACTCGTCGCAGCCAAGCGAGGCGATGCAGTCCACCGCCAGAAGCGCGGGGTGCCCCGCGGCATCCATCGCGGCGCGCAAGGAAGGGATGTCGGTCTTGATCGAACTGGCGGTATCGACCTGCGTCGTGAGCACCGCCTTGATCCGGTGCCCGGTGTCGGCGCGCAGGGCGGCCTCGACGCGCCCCATGTCCACGGGGGAGGACTTGCCGAAGTCCATGACCTCGACCTCCACCCCCATCGCGCGGGCGGAATTGGCCCAGGACAGGCCGAACTGCCCCACCGCCAGCACCAGCGCCCTGTCGCCCCGGTTGAAGAGGTTGGCATTCGCCGCCTCCCATCCCGCATGGCCGTTGCCGATGTAGATCGCAACATGGCCCGTTGTCCCGGCGACCAGCCGCAGATCGGGCATCAGGCCGGCCACCAGTTCGATCAGCGGGCCTTCGTAGATGTTGGGCGAGCCGCGATGCATCGCGCGCAACACGCGGTCGGGGATCACCGAAGGTCCGGGAATGGCCAGATAGGGACGGCCGGCGGCGAGGGTCATGAGGGTCTCCTGAGCGGCTGCGCCATGGCTAGGCCCGCGCGCCGCCAGCGTCAACCGGGCTTGCCGCGGTCGGGCGCCCTGCGCGACCCGCCTTGCGCGACCCGCCTTGCGCGCGGCAGGGAGCGCGGGGCACGTTGCGAGGGGCGGGCTTTCCGGCTACACCCCGGCTGATCCGAAGGAAGGCTGTCCCGCCCTTGCAACCCGAACGCGCCTATACCTCTCGCCAGCTGTTCGGCCGGTTCTGGAGCGGCTACCTGCGGCCGCATCTGCCGCTGATGGCGCTGGCCTTCCTGGTGATGATGATCGAGGGCTCGACGCTGGGCCTTCTGTCCTACATGCTGAATCCGCTGTTCGACCAGGTCTTCGCCCCCGGCGGGTCGGGGCTGCTGCTTTGGGTCGGCGGGGCGATCCTGGGGCTGTTTCTGGTAAGGGCCGTGACCTCGGTCATGGGGCGCTGGCTGCTGGCGCGGGTAAACCAGGCGGCGGCGGGGGCGATGCAGGCCGATCTGGTGCGGCACCTGCTGACGCTGGACGCGGGCTTCTACCAGCGCCATGCGCCGGGCATGCTGATCGAGCGGGTGCAGGGCGACACGCTGGCCGCACAAGGCGCGGCGGTGCTGGTGATCGGCGGCGTGGGGCGCGATGTCGTCTCGCTGATCGGGCTGTTCACCGTCGCCATCCTGATCGATCCGCTCTGGACGCTGGCGGCGCTGGTCGGGGCGCCGATGCTGCTGCTGCCGGCGCTGGTGCTGCGCCGCTATCTCTGGCGCAAGGCGATGCTGACGCGCCAGCAGGCCGGCCTGCGCGCAACCCGGCTGGACGAGATCTTCCACGGCATCCAGGCGGTGAAGCTGAACCGGATGGAGGCCTATCAGGCCGGCCGCTTCCAGCGGATCGTCGACACGATCCGCCGCGCCGAGGTCAAGACCGCGCTTGGCCGGGCGGCCATGCCGGCGCTGGTCGATGTCGTCACCGGGATCGGCTTCTTCGCCGTGCTGATGCTGGGCGGCAGCGAAGTTGCGGCAGGCAACCGCACCACCGGAGAGTTCATGTCCTTCTTCACCGCCATGGCGCTGACCTTCCAGCCGATCCGGCGGCTGAGCGACCTGGCCGGGCAATGGCAGGTGGCCGAGGCCAGCCTGGCGCGCATCTATACCCTGTTCGACACCCGGCCCGACACCCGCCGCCCCGCCGTCAGCCGCGCCCTGCCCGCGCCGGGCGCGCCGGAGATCCGCTTCGAGGGCGTCAGCTTCGCCTACCCCGACCGCCCGGTGCTGCACGAGCTCAGCTTCACCGCCGAGGCCGGGAAGGTCACCGCGCTGGTGGGCGCCTCGGGCGCGGGCAAGTCCACTGTGTTCCAGCTGATCTCGGCCCTGATCGAGCCGCAGGCGGGCCGCATCCTGATCGGCGGCGTCGATGTGCAGGAGATGAGCCTGTTCGACCAGCGCGCGCTTCTGGCCTCGGTCAGCCAGGATGCGGCGCTGTTCGACGAGACCCTGCGCGAGAACCTGCTTCTGGGCCGCCAGGGCATCGACCCGGCCCAGCTGGAGCAGGCGCTGGCCGATGCCGAGGTCACGGGCTTTGCCGCCGCGCTGCCGCAGGGTCTGGAGACGCCGGCGGGGACACGCGGTTCGGCCCTCTCGGGCGGGCAGCGGCAGCGGATCGCGATTGCGCGGGCGCTTCTGGCCGATGCGCCGGTCCTGCTTCTGGACGAGGCAACCTCGGCGCTGGATACCCGCACCGAGGCGGCGGTGTCGCAGGCGCTGGCGCGGGCCCGGACCGGGCGGACGACGCTGGTCATCGCGCACCGGCTGTCCACGGTGAAGGGCGCGGACCGGATCCTGGTGCTGGATCGCGGCCGTCTGGTCGAGGAAGGCACGCATGACAGCCTGATGGCGCGGGGCGGGGCCTATGCGCAGCTGCAAGAGGCACAACTGCGTGACTGACCCTTCCGTCCGACCCGCGGCCGCCCTAGGCTTGGCCCCATGATGCAAGGCGAGGCCGCCCCCGACCGCACCGTCTGGACCCTGACCGGCAGGGATGCCCTGGGCTTCCTGCAAGGCCTGGTGACGAATGACCTGCGCCCGCTGGAGCAGGCGCCCGGCATCGTCTGGGCGGCACTTCTGACGCCGCAGGGCAAGTATCTGGCCGATTTCTTCGTCGTGCGCCGGCCGGACGGGACGCTGCTGATCGACATCGCCTCGCGCCTTGCCGACGACACGCTGCGGCGGCTGACGATGTACCGGCTGCGCTCGGATGTGCAGATCGCCCCGTCCGGGCTGCATGTGCTGCGCGGGCTGGACGCGCCGCCCGAGGGTGCCCTGCCCGATCCCCGCCATCCCGCGCTGGGCTGGCGGGCCTGGTCCGAGACCGCCGGCCCCGATCCGGCCATCGACTGGGACCGGATCCGGGTGGAGCACGTCATCCCGGAAAGCGGGATCGAGCTGGTGCCGGAGGACAGCTATATCCTGGAAGCCGGCTTCGAGCGGCTGCACGGGGTGGATTTCCGCAAGGGCTGCTATGTCGGCCAGGAAGTCACCGCGCGGATGAAGCACAAGACCGAACTGCGCAAGGGTCTGGTGCGGGTCAGCGTCGAAGGCGCCGCCCCGGTGGGGACCGAGATCACCGATCCCGACGGCCGGCCGGTGGGCCGCCTGTTCACCCAGGCCGGCGGCGCGGGCATCGCGCATCTGCGCCTTGACCGGGCCGAGGGTGACCTTGCGGCAGGCGATGCACGGGTCAGGCTGGCCTGACCCCGGCACCGTGCGGTCATGCAAGAAAATCCTTACCAAAGGTTGAAATGCTGCACCCGGTCCCTAAATGTCGTTACTGGCCCGGCAACGGACCGACTAGATGCTGTTCCGGCTGATGCAAGCCATGCAATTTCTGCATGCCCGTCATTCCAAACCGGAAGCCCCCGAATCGTGTTCAAACCGTTAGAAACCGCGGATACCGCGAAAGACAAGAGCAAGAACAAAGGAATCCACCATGCGTGACACCATCGACAGCACGGCCTTCAACTTCGAGCAGGGTCAACGTGCACGCAAGCTTTTCGCCGCCGTGGTTCTGGCGGCGCTGGACGATGCCATTGCCGACGACAAGAAATACGGCAACGGCCCGGAACAGATCGCCCGCTGGGCGCGTTCGCGCGACGGTCGCGAAGTTCTGTCCTGCGCCGGGATCGACCCGAACGAGCGCGTGGTCAAGGGGCTGATGGAATTCGTCGCCAAGGGCGTGCGCACCTCGGTCGCGCTGAGCCGCGAAGAATCCGAGCGCCGTCATGCCCTGGAACTGGAACAGGCCGAAGCCGCCTGACCCTGATCTGACCGGCAATCAAGGTCCGACGCGCGTCCGCAAGGGCGCGCGTTTTTTCATGCGGCTCAGGTCGGTAAGGTCAGTCCAGATCGCGTGCCACGAAGGCGCGGTTGATCTCGGCCCGCACCAACTTGCGGATGTTGCGGGTGATCCGTTCGCCCAGCTCGCCTTGCAGCTCGGCCCGCAGGGTCTGGCGCACGATCTCTTGCAAGGCCAGCTCGTCCAGCACCGCAAGCGGCATGCCATCGGCATCCACGAATTCGGTGGCCGCCCTTTCGGCCTCGGCCGCGCTGTCAGCCGCCGGCGCGGCGGGCACCTCGCCCGAAGCCGGCTGTGCCGAAAGCTGCTCGGTCCGGCGCCGGAAGGGAACGAAGGGCACCGGATCATCGCTATCCGACCCGACCGGCCCGGCCAGATCCCCGGCTTCGGACATCGCTGCCTCGGAGGGATCGTCAGCTGTCGGCCTTGCCACAGCCGGATCGGCAAGAACCTCGGCCTCTTCCGAGGCCAGCGCAACCTCGCCCAGCGACACGGGCCGCGGTTCGACCCAGAGGGCGTCCTGCCAGGCGGCTTCGACCGGTTCGGCCATGATCTGATAAGCCATGTCGTCAGCCTCGGGTTGCCCGGCCACAACGTCGCGTTCGACGGGCGCGGCGGGGGACTCGCCGACCGGAGCGACATCGTCCGCGGGGGCCAGGTAAACCGGCGTCAGATCCGGCTCGAGATCCAGGGCCGGATCAGCGCCCAGCGGCTGCGCGGGACCAGGGTCCTCTGCGGCGTCCTCGGCGCGGAAGGCAGGCTCTGGCGGGACAAGTTCGGCGAGCGCCTCGTCCGGGGCGGCATCCGCGCCATGGTCGGCATCACGCCCCGGGGCGGCCTCGACAACCGGAGCGTCAAGCACCAGCGGCGCCAGGGGGACAGGCTCGGTCACGACGCGCAGCGCCGGCGTCAGGAGCAGGCGTTCGGAGGTCAGGTCACGGCTCGGGCTGCGCGGAAGCAGTTCGTTCGACACCAGCCGACGCACAGAGGACACGACATCCTCGATCTCTTCCGAGCTTAAGGGGCCGACCATCGGGATCATCCGCTCGCTGGCGTGGAACTGGTCTTAACTTAGCGCCACAAGCCCCCGAATAGCAACAGAAACCGCCGATTGTCGCGAAGTTGTGGCCCTCAGTTCCCGATCTTTTCCAGAATTCGGTCCAGCTTCTTGCCCTGCGCGCTGTGCGCGGGTGCCTTCCTGACCGCGCCGTAATAGGCCTCGGGGTCGTAGGTCGGGATGCCAAGTTTCAGGTGATCGACCGTCAGCAGGCCCATCGTCGCCAGCACCTGATAGACCGCGACATAGCGCTGCGCCTCGGCCTCGAGCCGGGCGTTGCGGGCGTCAAGCAGTTCCTGTTCGGCATCCAGCACGTCCAGCGTGGTGCGGGTGCCCGCCGCCGCCTCTTCGCGCACACCGTCGAAAGCGGCCTGCGCGGCGCGGATCTGGAGGTCCGAGGCCTCGATCGAGGCGGAGGCGACGGCAAGGTTCGCCCAGGCGACGCCCACGTTCTGCACGATCCCGACGGCGACCTGTTGCAGGCCGGCGCGGGCGGCATCCTTTCCGGCAAGGGCCTTGCGCTGCAACGCCGAAAGCCGCCCGCCGGCATAAAGCGTCTGGTTCAGCGTCAGCCCGAAGGACTGCGCCTGCCGGTCGTTGTCATCGGTGCGCAGCGTGACCCCTGCCCCGACCGTCGGCCGGCGGTTCGCCTTGGCCAGTTCGACCTGAAGATCGGCAATCGTCACCTGGTGCTGCGCCTGCCGAAGCAGCGGATGCGTCGCCCGGGCCACGGCCTGCGCCTCTTCCATCGTGCGCGGCAGGGCCGGCGCCCGTGGCAAGGCCGCCAGCCCGTGCGGATAGGCGCCGGTCGCGGCCTTGTAGGCCTCGCGCGCGATCTTCAGTTGCCCCTCGGCCGCCGCCAGCGCCGCGCGCGAGGCCGCCAGCCGCGCCTCGGCGATCGAGACATCGGTGCGGGTGATCTCGCCCACGTCGAACCGGTCGCGCGCGGCGCGCAGTTCCTGGGTGATCAGGCGCAGGTTCGACTGGCGCAGCGCCACCACCTCTTGCGCCAGCCGCACATCGACATAGGCGCGCACGGCGGCCAGAAGCACGTTCTGCTCGACATCGACCAGCGCGGCCCGGGTGGCCAGCACGCTTTCGCGGGCGATCTCGATCCCGATCTGGCGGCGACCGAAGTCCAGAAGCATGAGTTCCGCGCTGAGGGTCAGTGCGGCCGAGAGGCCCTCTGACACGGCGGGTCCGCTGGGCGTGGTGATGTCGGCGCGCTGCCAGGCGCCCTGGAGGGTGTAGGAGACGACCGGACGCAGGGACGACACCGCGACGGCCACATCCTCGTCGGCGGCGCGCAGCACGGCGCGGTTCTGGTCCAGCAGGTTCGAGTTCCTGTAGGCGGCGATCAGCGCGTCCGTCAGGGTTTCCGCCTGCGCCGCCGGCAAAGCCAAGGCCCCGGCCAGAGCCACGACCATCGACAGAAGCCATCCACGCATGTTTTTCGCTTTCCTGAGGCCCGCGTTGATCGCCAGGCATTTCGTTCGCGTCCGGACCGTTCGCCGGTGCCGGACAGGGTCGCACAGACCTAGAGCGTGAAGGCCCTTTCCTTCCGGAAGCCCGGCAGGACCGGGGCCGAGGCGTTGAACATCGGCCGCCAGGTCACGCGACCGGCGACCTTGTAGCCGATCCGCGCCGTGCCCACGGCACCTTCCATGAACACGGCCCCGATCCGGCCGCCGTCCTTCACCTGGTCCAGGATCGCCTGCGGCATCTGCTCGACACCGCCCTCGACCGTGATCACGTCATAGGGCGCGCATTTGGCCGAGCCTTCGGCCAGCCGGCCCGTCACCACCACGGCATTGTCCACGCCCTCTTCCGACAGGATCCGCTGTGCCTCGGCGGCCAGGGTCTCGTCCTCTTCGACCGCAACGACCGTCTCGGCCAGCCGTGCGATGACGGCGGCCGAATAGCCAAGACCGCAGCCGATATCGAGCACAAGTTCGCCAGGCTGGATGTCCAGCGCGTCCAGCAGCTTGGCCAGGGTCCGCGCCTCGAGCACCACCCGGTCGGGCGCCAGCGGCAGGTTCTCGCCGACATAGGCGGCCTCGCGCAGGGCATCGGGCACGAAGGTCTCACGCGGGACGGTCAGCATCGCATCGATGATCGGGAGCTTGGTCACGTCCGAGGGGCGGACCTGCGTATCCACCATCATCATGCGTCGGCTGGCGAATTCGCTCATTCTGAACTCATCGGTCTTGTTTGCGGCTGCGTCGAGTCTTGCCACAGTTGCCGCGTTGCCGCAACCGGCCATCGCAGCCGTTTCATGCGGGTGGATGTTGCAGAGGGCGCGCCCGGTCAGGCCGCGCCGCGCCCGTCCGGCGCCCAGGAAAGGGCCTTCTCTCCAAGCGTCCGGAAGGGGACGGAAACTCGGGTCAGACGCCCGCGCCATTCGCCGAGGGGCGCCTGCCCGGCGACAAGACCCTGGAACATCTGCCACAGGCAGGCCGCAAGGAACGGCTGCACCAGCGCCGCGCGCAGGGCCAGGGCCAGCAGCGCCGCGCCGACATGGGCGCCGACCGGCCCGTTGCCGGGCCATGTCGCGGACAGTCCTGCCAGCGGCTGCGCCAGCAGAAGGACCAGTGCCGCCGTCACCGCCCAGCCCGCCGCCGTCAGCCTTGCGGCGGTCGCCAGGAGGTCGCGCCCGTTCTGGGTCGCCAGCACCAGAGCGTCATGCGCGGCCTCCCAGGCGTTTTCCGGGCGGGCGCGATAGGCATGGGCCAGCACGACCCGATCCACAAGCCCGCCCTGTGCAAGGCGACCCAGAAAAGGCAGCGCAAGCAGTCCGCCCCCCTCGGCCAGCGCGGGGATGACACCCGTGACGCTGCGCACATGGCGTGCCAGCGCCTGAAGGTCCGCAACCGATCCGAAGCGGGCGGCCACGGCGGATCGGGCATGGCCGATCTGACCGGGGCCGAGGGGCAACCGGAGGCCGTCATGCAGGTCAGAGATCAGCGCGATCAGCAGGGCCTGCTGCACGGCAAGCCTGCGCGCCTGCCAGATCGCCAGGACAACGGCGGCGATCACCCCGCCGGTCAGGGCGCCGGACACCGGGTCAAGAGCCAGCCCGCCCTGGCCGTGGGCCGGGCCCATGACGAAGGCGGCCCAGGCACCCGTCCAGGCTGCCAGGCCTGCGCCAAGGGCGAGGCTTGCAAATACCGCAAGGCGAACCGCCAGAAGCGGCGCAAGCCTGACCCAGAGGGCCAGGGCCTTGAGCAGGCTGAATGTCCACATGCAAGCAGGTCCGGTTTTTCCCGCAGGATGCCCGCCGAACAGCCGCGAGACAAGCGGCCCGGCTGGAAACAGACTGCAAACGTTCCGGCACTTAGCAAAGTCTTCAGACTTCGAGTCGATGCTGGCGATGAAGAACAAAGGAGGACCAGATGGCCGCTTCCCGACTGACCCTTGCCGACGAACTTTTGGAAATCCGCGCCGAGATCGAACGTCTGCAACGGCGCGAGGCCTCGTTGCAGCGCCTTGCCGACGACCTGCCGCGGATACCGGTCTTCCGCCGCGGCTGGCCGATCCTGCGCAAGCAACCGGCAGCATCCACCGTTTCGGCCTGAGGGGCTCAGCCCTCGATCAGGGCCCTGACGCGGGCCACGCCTGCGGCCACAAGGCCCGCGTCCCCCCGCGCCTCGACGTTCAGCCGCAGAAGCGGCTCGGTGTTCGAGGCGCGCAGGTTCATCCGCCAGTCCCCGAAATCCAGGCTCAGGCCGTCCGTGTGGTCGGCCGACCGTGCCTTTGGTGCAAGCGCCGCCTGAACACGGGCCACGACCGCCGGCACCTCTGCGACGCGGAAGTTGATCTCGCCCGAAGAGGGGAAGTCGCGCCGCATCGCGCCCACCAGATCGGTCAGGCTGCGCCCCGAGTGGCTGACAAGGCGGGCCACCAGCAGCCAGGGGATCATGCCGGAATCGCAGGCCATGAAGCCGCGGAAATAGTGGTGTGCGCTCATCTCGCCGCCATAGACCGCGCCCTCGCGGCGCATTGCGGCCTTGAGGAAGATGTGCCCCGTGGGCGCCAGCACCGACCGCCCGCCACCGCGCCGCACCGCATCCTGCACCGCCCAGATCACGCGCGGATCGTGGATGATCGTGGCTCCCGGTTCCGACGCCAGATGGGCCGCGGCAAGCAGCGCCACGACATGCTCGCCATCGACAAAGCCCCCGGCCCCATCGAACAGGAAACACCGGTCGAAATCGCCGTCGAAAGCGACGCCCATGTCGGCCCCGGCTGCCCTGACCGCTTGGGCCGTCACCGGGCGGTTCTCGGGCAGAAGCGGGTTCGGGATGCCGTTCGGGAAGGTCCCGTCGGGCGCATGGTGCATCCGCACAAGGTCCAGCCGCGCCCCCCGTTGCGCCAGCCCCTCGGCCAGCGCATCCAGCGTCGGCCCCGCCGCGCCGTTCCCCGCGTTCACCACAAGCCGCAAGGGCCCGATCCCCTGCCCGACCAGCGCGGCCACATGGGCGACATAGGCCGCACGCGTCGAAGACCGATCCTCGCGCGCCCCGCCCGGGGCGGCGGGCAGGGCCTCCGCCCCCTCGGTCAGACTGCGGATCCGGGCGAAATCGCCGTCCGGCAGCGGCACCGCGCCGCGGCCGACCAGCTTCATCCCGTTGTATTCGCGCGGATTGTGCGAGGCGGTGACACAGATCCCGCCGCCTGCGCCAAGATGGGCGGTGGCGAAATACATCTCCTCGGTTCCCGCAAGCCCCAGGTCAAGCACCCGCACCCCCTGCGCCACCAGCCCCGCCGCCACGGCATCGGCCAGCGCCGGCGAGCTTTCCCGGCAGTCCCGCGCCAGAACCACGGCATCCGCCCCGGTCACCAGGGCAAAGGCCCGGGCGATCCGGTGGGCGATGGCTTCGGTCAGGTCCGTTCCAAGACGGCCGCGGATGTCATAGGTCTTGAAGGCGCTCATGCGCGCAAGGGATCATCCCCGCGCGCCGTAGTAAAGCCCCACGACATGCTCGGCCTCGGCAAAGAACAGCCAGCGCGCGGCAAGGGCTCCGGCCAGGTGCAGGAGGGCCGCCAGCGCGATGCCCCAGACGCCCAGCGGCAGTAGAAGGATCAGCGCGGGCAGGATCGAGGCCAGCGCGAGGGCGATCCTGCGCAGCCTGGCGGCATGTTTGCGGCCGACGACGAAGATCATCTCGCGCTTCAGGTAGTTTCCCGCCGTATGGGCGGGGTCGAGGACAGACGGCACACCCAGCCGGTCAAGGCCCGTGGCGGTCCCCAGAGTCTGCCGCGCGCGGGCAAAGGCCCCGTCGCCCACCCGCCAGAGCGCCAGAAGGACCGCCCCCAAGGCCAGGAGCAGAAGCGGCGCCCAGGCGCGGCCCGAGAGCATCGCCCCGCCAGCAAGCGCGAAGGTCAGGAACATCACCGGCGTCAGCCAGTGGTGCCAGCGCGGGACGGCCCGGATCTGGGTGTAGATCATCGCGGTGGTGAAGACGGTCAGGATGGCAAGCGCACCGCCGATCTGGCCGATCAGGCGCGGCAGGCCGAGGGCGAAGATGTCGGACAGCGCCACGGGCGCAAGGATCACAAGCGTGGCGACCGAAGCCCAGGCTTCGCGGCTCAGCCAGCTCGTGCGCCATTGGGTGAAGGCTTTCAGGGCGTTACGCGGGTTGCCGAGGTGGAAGGTCGCGGCCAGAAGCCCCGCGACGGCCAACCCGTAGCCAAGGGCCCAGAGGAAGAAGGCGGCCCAGCCCGAGGGCATCAGCGCCCCCCAGCCGAGGAAGGCGAGGAAACCGAAGCCCAGCCCCGAGAGGGTGGAGAACAGGATCACGGACAGCGCGGGATGCATCCTATAGCTTCCCCAGCATCCGGTCCAGCCACCCGGCGATCCCGGTGGCCTTGATGTCAAGCAGCGGGGCCAGCGGGCTGGCATCGCCCGGACCCTTCCTGCGCGGCGGCAGGTATTTGTTGGTGGGTTTCGTGCCCATGTCGGGCATCAGGTCATAGCCTTGGCGTTCGGCCACCAGCCGCGACACCGCGCTGTCCGGGTCGGCGAGATCGCCGAAATGGCGCGCGTTGGTCGGGCAGGTGCGGACGCAGGCGGGCTCGCGGTCTTCCTCGGGCAGGGTCTCGTTGTAGATCCGGTCGACGCAGAGCGTGCATTTCTTCATCACGCCCTGGTCCGCATCCATCTCGCGCGCGCCATAGGGGCAGGCCCAGGCGCAGAGGCCGCAGCCGATGCAGGCGTCTTCGTTCACCAGCACGATCCCGTCCTCGGCCCGCTTGTAGCTGGCCCCCGTGGGGCAGACGGTGACGCAGGGCGCGTTGTCGCAGTGCAGGCAGGAGCGCGGGAAGGTCACGACCTGCGCGGGGGCATCGGGGATGGCGACCTCGTACGAATGGACACGGTTGAGGAACGTCCCCGAGGGATCGGCACCGTAGGGATCCTGGTCGGACAGGCCGATACCCGCGTCGTTCCAGCCCTTGCAGGCGGTGACGCAGGCCTGGCAACCGACGCAGGTGTCAAGGTCGATGACCAGACCGAGTTTCCTTGCGGTCGTTTGCGGCAGGGCGGTCATCGCGCGGCCTCCCCGCCGGGCGCCAAAAGTTTTCGAAAACTTTTGGCAAAATTCTTCGAAGAATTTTGCGCCCGGCCACCACCGGTGCGCGGAGGGTCGGGGAGGCGCGGAAGCATCGGCTCTACCGTTCCGCGCGGGTGATCCTCGGCCGGGACCCGTTCGACCCGCACCCGCTGGTCGAACCAGGCGGCCTGGCCCGTCACCGGATCGGAGTTCGACAGGCGCCTGCCCTCGCGGTCCGGCAGCAGTTCCGGGATCAGGTGGTTCAGAAGGAAGCCCGTCGTCGCCTCGGGCGCGTTCTCGTCCAGCGCCCAGGCGCCCTTGCGCTTGCCGATGGCGTTCCAGGTCCAGACGGTTTTCTCGTTCAGCGCGGCCATGTGGGCCACCGGCACAACGATGGTCCCGGCACGCGAGGACACCCGCGCCCAGTCGCCCTCCTCGAACCCCTGCGCCTGCCAGATCTTCGTCGGCAGATACAGGTAGTTGCGCCCCCTGATCTGCCGCAGCCAGGCGTTCTGGCTGCCCCAGGAGTGATACATGTCCATCGGGCGTTGCGTCAGGGCATGGACCGGATAGCCGAAGGCCGCGTCCGCGTCGCCATAGGGCGGATACCAGATCGGCAGAGGGTGCATCGCCTGTTTCAGCCGCGCGCGCAGATGGTCGGGGGGCTGGCGGGGGCCAAAGCCCTCGGCGGCCAGCTGGAAGCGGCGCATGGGTTCGGACCAGATGTTGAAGAGGTAGGGCTGCGGCGTCTCATAAAGGCCAAGGCGCACTGCCCAGTCCTGATAGGCGGCGTTCCAGGGTTTGTAGAAGGCGGCTTCCTCGGGCACATGCGCCTGATAGAAGGCGCCGTTCTGGATGTAGCGGTTCAGCTGGTCGGGGTTCGGCGCGCCCCGCCCTTCCGCCTCGCCATTGCCCCGGAATCCCATCAGCGGCCCGACACCGGGCCGGCGCTGGTGGTTCACGATATAGTCGGCATAGTCCTTGTATTTCGCCGTCCCGTCCTCGTTCACCATCTCCGGAAGGCCGAGCCGCGCGCCCAGTTCCAGCAGGACCGACTGGAAACAGCGGACGTCCCGGTCGGGTTCCACCACCGGCCAGCGGATCGCATCGCCCGCGGCGTCGGGTTCGGAGATCGGCCGGTCGAGAAGGCTGATGCAGTCGTGGCGTTCGAGATAGGTCGTGTCGGGCAGGATCAGGTCGGCATAGGCCACCATTTCGCTCGCATAGGCGTCGGAGTAGATGATCCGGGGGATCACATACTCGCCATTCCGCTGTTCCGTCAGCATCTCCATCACCCGGGCAGCGTTCATGCTGGAGTTCCACGACATGTTCGCCATGTAGAGAAACAGCGTGTCGATGCGGTAGGGGTCCCCGGCATGGGCGTTGGGGATGACCATGTGCATGAGGCCATGCGCCGAGAACGGATTTTCCCAGGAAAAGCCCTTGTCGATCCGCGCCGGTTGGCCGTCGGGCAGCAGGCACAGGTCGTCGGGCGAGCGGACATAGCCCAGATGCGGGCCGGTCAGCGGCTTGCCGGGGGAGGTCACGAAATGCGGGGTCGGATGCGCCTCGACGGGCTTCGGGTAAGGCGGTTTCAGGCGGTAGCCGCCGGGGGTTTCCACCGCGCCCAGCAGGATCTGCAACAGATGCAGCGCACGGGCGGTCTGGAAGCCGTTCGAATGGGCCGAGATGCCCCGCATGGCGTGAAAGCTGACCGGGCGGCCGGGCATGTTGGCGTGCTGCTTGCCGCGGAAGTCGGTCCAGGGCCGGTCCAGCGTGATCGACTGGTTGAAGGCCACATCGGCCAGTTCCGCCGCCAGTTGCCGGATGCGCGTCGCCGTCACCCCGCAACGGGCGGCCACGGCCTCGGGCGCGTAGGCGGGCTTGAGGTATTCCTCGACCATGTGGCGGAAGACCGTGCGGTTGCCCTGCCATTCCGCGCCGAGATCGGGCTGCACATCCTTGCCGTCCCAGGGCGCCGGATGGCCGGTGCGGCGGTCGATGACGAAGGGCTGGCTTTCGGCGTTGCGGACGAAAAGGCCCTTCTCCGGCCCCTCGGCCCCATTCACCAGCAAGGGCGCATTGGTCCATTGCGCGAGGTAGTCGAGGTCGATCTTCCCCGCCTCCAGCAGGCAATGGATCAGCGACAGGATCAGCAATCCGTCCGTGCCGGGCGTGATCCCGATCCAGTCGTCGGCCACCGCCGAATAGCCGGTGCGGATCGGGTTCACGCTGATGATCCGCGCGCCGCGGGCCTTCAGCCTGGCCAGACCGATCTTGATCGGATTGCTGTCATGGTCCTCGGCCACCCCGAACAGGACGAACAGCTTCGTCCGTTCCCAGTCCGGCTGGCCGAATTCCCAGAAGGCGCCGCCGATGGTGTAGATGCCGCCCGCCGCCATGTTGACGCTGCAAAATCCGCCGTGGGCCGCATAGTTCGGCGTCCCGAACTGTTGCGCCCACCAGCCGGTGAGGCTCTGGCTCTGGTCGCGGCCGGTGAAGAAGGCGAGCTTCTCGGGGGCCGTCTCGCGCAGGGGCTTCATCCAGGAAACGGCGGTTTGCAGCGCCTCTTCCCAGGTGATCTCCTCGAAGGCCCCCGATCCCCGGGGGCCTACGCGTCGCAGGGGCGCGCGAAGGCGCGACGGCGCGGTGACCTGCATGATCCCGGAGGCGCCCTTGGCACAGAGGACGCCCCTGTTGACCGGATGGTCCCGGTTGCCCTCGATATAGGCCACCTTGCCCGATTTCAGATGCACGTTGATCCCGCAGCGGCAGGCGCACATGTAGCAGGTTGTCTGGCGGACCTCGTCGCCGACCTTGCGTTGCGTGTCCACCCTCGGCTGATTCACGCGCCCTCCCCGGCCCTGACGGCCTGCGCTTCAAGGGCAATCTGGCGTTCCTCGTCGGCTGGCACAACAAGGATAACGACACGGGATGTCGTATCATGCAGGCGCGTTTCGTTCCGGGCATTCGCGGCAAGGTCGGGAGATACTCCCAGAAACCCGAGGCCGGACAGGATTTCCTTCCGCATCCAGGGATCGTTTTCGCCGATGCCCCCGGTGAAGACCACGGCATCGAGCCCCCCCATCGCGGCCACCATCGACCCGGCGTGGCGCACCGCCCAATAGGCGAAATGCTCCAGCGCAAAGCGCGCCTCGGACGTGCCTGCCGCATGCAGCGCGCGCAGGTCGCTGTGACCGGCCAGGCCAAGCAGCCCGCTTTCGCGGTTGAGGATGCGGCCCGTACGTTCCACCCCGTGGAGTTCGGCCAGCCGCAGCACCGCGTTCCCGTCGATCGACCCGGACCGTGTGCCCATCGTCAGCCCGTCCAGCGGCGAATAGCCCATCGTCGTCGCAACCGAACGACCGTTCACAATCGCCGCCATCGAACAGCCATTGCCCAGATGACAGGCGAGCAGGCGTTCGGGAAGTTCTCCCCTGCCCCGCAGGATGCGCACCAGCGCGGCATAGCTGATCCCGTGAAAGCCATAGCGGCGCAGGCCCCGGTCACGCTCCGCCTTCGGCAGGGCATAGGTCGTCGCCACCTCGGGGTTCGTGGCGTGAAAGGCGGTGTCGAAGGCCGCATATTGCGGCAGGTCGGGCGCAAAGGCGGCAAGCGCCTGCATCCCCGCCAGATTCGCCGGGTTATGCAGGGGGGCGAGCGGGATGCAGGCCGCGATTTCGCGCAGGACCTCGGGCGTCACCCGGCAGGTCCGGGTCAGCCCCGCCCCGCCATGCACCACCCGATGCGCCGCTGCCGTCAGCCGACGCGGAGAGATGCCCGCCCGCGCCAGCCCTGCGGCCAGCGCCGCCGCGTGACCATCCGGGCCGATCTCGGTCAGCCTGATATTTCCGACCTCTTGTTCGCCTTCGAAGAGTTTCAGCTTCAGCGAAGACGAACCTGCGTTCACAATCAGCCACATCAGAGCAGCGCCTTTCCCAGCCCGAGTGCGGCCAGCCCGGCAAGCAGGACGATGGCAAAGCGGCGGAACTCCTGCGGGTCGGTGCCGAAGAAGTGCCGCCCCCCGAGCCAGTTGCCGAACAGCGTCACGGGCAGCGCGATGAGCGCGGCCCAGAGCGTGTCCCAGGTCACCAGCCCGGCCAGCCAGTAGAGCGGCGCCGAGTAGAGGTCGAGAAGCGGGAAATAGGCGATCAGCGTGGCCCGGAACACCGATGCGGGCATCGGCTGCGCGGCGAAGAAGGCCGCCACCGGCAGCCCCCCCATGCCGGGCGCATTGGCCAGGCCCGAGATGACCCCCGCCAGCCCGTTTCCCGCCCCCTTGACCTCGGCCGCAAGCCGCCACCCCGCCAGCAGCACGACGCACATCAGCAGGACATAGCCCGACACAACCGCCCGCCCGGTGTTCTCGCTGACCCCGGTCAGGACCCAGAGGCCCAGCGGCAATCCGACCGCCGCCCCGCCCAGAAGCCAGCCGACCCGACGCCAGTCCACATCCGGCCCCGCCCCTTTGGCATGTTGGAGGGACATTACCGTTTCCAGAATGACCACAACGGCCACGAAGTTCAGCGGATTGGTAACAAGACTTGATGCCGCGATCAGCAGGGCCGAGAAGCCGAACCCCGAATAGCCCCGCACGAACCCGGCCACCAGACAGGCCACGGCGAGCCAGACCAGCGCGCCGGGGCCAAGGTCATAGGGCATCAGACGACCTGCGGCCGCATGTCGGCTTTCGAGATCCCCGCGACCTCGACCGGCTTCTTCATCGCGTCGCGGCGGAAGGGCTCGCCCAGTTCCTGGTTGATGAGCGCCTCGATCAGGGTCGTCTTGCCGTGGCTCATCTGGTCCTCGATGGCTTGCCGCAGCGCCGCCGTCAGCTCCTCCATCGTCCGCGCGACCACGCCCTGAAGACCGCAGGCGCGCGCGATCCCGGCATAGGACACCTGCTCGTTCAGCTCGGTCCCGACGAAATTGTCGTCATACCACAGCGTCGAGTTCCGCTTTTCCGCCCCCCACTGGTAGTTGCGGAAGACGACCATGGTGATCGCGGGCCATTCCGGGCGGCCGATGGCGGTGAGTTCCGTCACCGCGATGCCGAAGGCTCCGTCCCCGGCAAAGCCCACCACGGGCGTGTCGGGGCAGGCGATCTTGGCGCCCACGATGGCGGGCAGGCCATAGCCGCAGGGGCCGAAAAGGCCGGGGGCGAGGTATTTCCGCCCCGCCTCGAAGCTGGGATAGGCGTTGCCGATGGCGCAGTTGTTGCCGATGTCGGAGGAGATGATCGCCTCGCGCGGCAGCGCCGCCTGGATCGCGCGCCAGGCCATCCGGGGGCTCATCCAGTCGGGTTTGGCCTTGCGGGCGCGTTCGTTCCAGGTGGTTCCGGGATCGTCCTGTTCATGGTCCATCGAGGCCAGTTCCTGCGCCCAGGCCGATTTCTTCTGCGCGATCAAGGCCTTGCGCTCCTCTCGCCCCGCATCGCCCGCGGTCTTGGAGAGGCGCGCGAGGATCCCCTCGGCCACCTTCTTCGCATCGCCCACGATCCCCACCGTCACGGGTTTGGTCAGGCCGATCCGGTTCGGGTTGATGTCCACCTGGATCACCTTCGCGCCCTTCGGCCAGTAGTCGATGCCATAGCCCGGCAGGGTCGAGAAGGGGTTGAGCCGCGTCCCGAGCGCCAGCACCACATCCGCCTGCGCGATCAGTTCCATCGCCGCCTTCGACCCGTTATAGCCGAGCGGCCCCGCGAACAGGGGGTGCGAGCCGGGGAAGGCGTCGTTGTGCTGATAGCCGACGCAGACCGGGGCGGTCAGGCGTTCGGCAAGGGCCATCGAGGCCGGGATCGCCCCCCCGATCACCACGCCCGCGCCGTTCAGGATCACCGGGAACTTCGCGCCGGACAAAAGCTGCGCCGCCCGGGCGATGGCCTCCTCACCGCCCGAGGGGCGCTCGAACTCCACCACCGCGGGCAGGGCGATGTCGATGACCTGCGTCCAGAAATCCCGCGGCACGTTGATCTGTGCCGGGGCCGATTGACGCTTGGCTTGCAGGATCACGCGGTTCAACACCTCGGCCATGCGGGAGGGATCGCGGACCTCCTCCTGATAGCAGACCATGTCGCGGAACAGCGCCATCTGCTCCACTTCCTGAAAGCCGCCCATCCCGATCGTCTTGTTCGCGGCCTGCGGGGTGACCAGCAGCAGCGGCGTGTGGTTCCAGTAGGCCGTCTTGACCGCCGTCACGAAGTTGGTGATGCCCGGCCCGTTCTGGGCAATCATCATGCACATCCTGCCCGAGGCGCGGGTGAACCCGTCGGCCATCATGCCCCCGGACCCTTCGTGGGCGCAGTCCCAGAAGGTGATCCCGGCCTTGGGAAACAGGTCAGAGATCGGCATGAAGGCACTGCCGATGATGCCGAAGGCGTGTTCGATGCCATGTAGCTGAAGAACCTTAACAAAGGCTTCCTCTGTCGTCATCTTCATCGCACTTCTCCATGTCCCGATCGGCCCGATAAGGCCAGTCACTCGCAGCCTACAGCGGCGCCGAGACCGAGCTTAGGGCCAGTTCATGCGCCCCGGTATGGCCAGCGACCGCCCCTGCTTCGCGCCTTCGGCTTCGCGTCGCCAGCGGGGCGTCAGGACGTCATCGACGCGCTACCGCCCGGGCGATCCGTGCGATGCCCTCGGGGATGCGTTGCGGGGCGATGGAGGAATAGGCCAGCCGGAAGAAATTGCGCGGGCCGTCCCCGGCAAAGAAGGCGCGGCCCGGTTCGATCAGGACGCCTTCGCCGCGCAAGGCCAGGGCCAGTTGTTCGGTATCCAGACCCTCGGGCGCACGCATCCAGAAGCTCGATCCGCCGAAGCCGCCCTGACCTGCCACGGTGAGACCCTCGGCGGCGATGGCCTCGGACATCATCTGGCGGCGGCGGCGGTAGGCGTTCTTCATCCGGTTGACGAGGGCATCGTAGTGGCCGAGGCCGAGAAAATAGGCCACGGTCCGCTGGATATGGCCGGGCGGGTGTTTCAGCATCAGGCCCCGCAGCGCCCGCGCCTCGGCGATTAAGCCGGGGGGGCCGACGAGGTAGCCGAGCCGCAGGCCGGGAAAGACGGATTTCGAGAAGGACCCGGCATAGATCACCCTGCCGTTCCGGTCGAGCGACTTCAGCGCCGGGGCGACGGGCTTCAGGAAGGACATCTCGAATTCGTAGTCGTCTTCGATGAGGATTGCGCCTTGCGCCTCTGCGGCCCCCAGAAGCGCCACGCGTCGGTCCACCGGCATGGTGGCGTTGGTCGGGCACTGATGCGAAGGGGTGGTGAAAATCACATCTGCATCAATGGTTTGCACGGGCAGGCCCTGGGCATCGACATCCACCGGGATCGCCGTGGCCCCCGTTGCCGCGACGATGGCGCGCCAGGCGGGGTAGCCGGGGTTTTCCACCACGGCGCGGCGACCGGGGCCGAGCAGCGTGGTGGCGGCGATCCACAGCGCGTTCTGGGCGCCGAGGGTCAGAAGGACCTCATCCTCGCGGGCGGCGATGCCGCGGCGGGGGAGGATGGTGCGCAGAAGCTCCTGGATCAGCAGGGGGTCGTCGCGGTCGTAATAGTCGGTGGTCAGCGCCGCAAAGTCGCGTTTGCCGAGCGCGCGCAGGGCGCATTGCCGCCAGTTCTGGTGGTCGAAGAGCGTCGGGTCGGCCTGGCCGTAGATGAAGGGAAAGGGGTAGCGGTCCCAGTCCTCGGGCCGTTCGACGCGCGGGGTGCGCGTGAAGCGGCCGCCGGTCAGGGCCTTGAAATCGATGGCCTCGGCCCGGGGCGGCCCTTCGGGGAATTCGGGCGCGAGGGGGGCGGTGTCCGAGACGAAATAGCCCGACCGCCCCGCCGAGGTGAGGTAGTCGGAGGAGACGAGATCGGCATAGGCGAGCGTCACGGTGATCCGGCTGACGCCGAGGTGTTCGGCCAAGCCGCGCGACGAGGGCATCCGGCTGCCGGGCCTGAAGCGGCCGGAGAGGATGCCTTGCGTGACCATGGTCCTGATCTGCTGTTGCAGGGAACCGGAGGCTCCGGGGGTCAGGTAGAAGGCTTCGACGGGGATGGCGGGCATGAGTCCAGTTTGGGGGCCGGTCGGGAAGGGAAGTCAAGCCAAAGGTCACGTCGAAACCCCGCGGGTATCCCCTTCAGAACGCGCTGTTGATCGGGTCCGCCATCGGACAAGGCAGCGTCTGGCATCTGTCTGCCATGCGTCTGGCAAGCGTATGGCACCCTGTCGGGCATTCGCGGGGTTAACCATGACTGGCGAATCGCGAGGGCCGGCGCGCTGTAGCGCACCCTACGCGGCAGGACTGGGCGGGGGTGCCCGTTCCCGGACACCCTCGCCGCCCGCAATGGGCCTAAGTCCCTACCCGAACACCCGCGTCAGCGCGCCGTCGATCGCGGTGGTGATCTCGTCGATGTCGTCCTTCGTCGCGATCAGCGCGGGCGACAGGCAGAGGGTGTTGTTCATCCCCGGCAACGAGCGGTTCGTGGCGCCGATGATCACCCCCTGCGCCATGCAGTCGGCGACGACGGCCTGGACCCTCTTCTCGTCCATCGGCTCCTTGGTGGTGCGATCCGCCACCAGTTCCGCCCCGAGGAACAGGCCCTTGCCGCGGACGTCGCCGATGACCTTGTGCTTGTCCATGAGCGCGCGCAAGCGGTCGAGGCAGTAGTCGCCCATGGCGAGCGTGTTCTGCAACAGGCCCTCTTCCTCGATGATCTTCATGTTCTCCAAGGCTGCCGCCGGGCCCGCGGTGCAGCCGCCGAAGGTGGAGATGTCACGGAAATAGCTGAGCGGATCCGAGGCGTCGTCCTTGAACATCTCGAACACGGCCTCGGTGGTCACGGTGCAGGAAATCGCGGCGTAGCCCGAGGCCACCCCCTTGGCCATGGTCACGAAGTCCGGTTTGATCCCGTAGTGCTGATAGCCGAACCAGGTGCCGGTGCGGCCCACGCCGCAGACGACCTCGTCGATGGCCAGGAGGATGTTGTATTTCTTGCAGATGTCCTGCACCCGCTCCCAATAGCCCTGGGGCGGGACGATGACGCCGCCGCCGGCGGTCACGGGTTCCAGGATCAGGCAGCCGACCGTGTCGGGGCCTTCGCGCAGGATGACTTCCTCGATCGCGTCAGCGGCGCGCTGGCCGTAGTTCTCCACGTCCCACTGCTTGCGGTATTCCAGGCAATGCGGCACGCGGACGAAGCCATCGGGGAAGGGCCCGTACTGCATCGCGCGCTGGTCCTGGCCCGAGGTGGCAAGCGCGGCGATGGTGGTGCCGTGGTAGTCGCGGTCGCGGTAGAGGATCTTCCACTTCCTGCCGCCATGGTGACGATGCGCGATCTGGCGCACCATCTTGTACACCTTCTCGTTCGCTTCGGAGCCCGAGTTGTTATAGTAGACGCGGGTCAGGCCCGGCATCTTCTCGGTCAAGGCCTTGGAGAACATGGCCCCGGGGATCGACCCCGCGGAGCCGGCGAAATAGTTCAGCTTCAAAAGCTGGTCGCGGACGGCATTGGCGATCCGTTCGCGGCCGTAGCCCACGTTCACGGTCCAGACCCCGCCGGAGACCGCGTCGATGTGCTCCTTGCCCCTGGCATCCCAGACCCGCATCCCCTTGCCCTCGACGATGACGCGGGGATCGACGGTTTCGTACTGCTTGTGCTGCGACAGATGGTGCCAGACATGCGCGCGGTCGGCCTCGACCACGGCGCCGATGTCGTTCAGGCCTGCATAGTCTTCCACGGGAGGACATCCTTTCGGTTCGATCTGCGCGGCATGATCCCGCATCTTGCCAGTCTTCGTTAGGACCAGACCCATGCCGCCGTTATGGCCAGACCTTACACCCGGTAGTAGCTGCGATACCAGTCCACAAAGGGCTTGAGGCCGACTGAAAGATCGGTTGCGGGACGGAAACCGGTCAGTCGCTGCAAAAGCGAGCAATCCGCCCAGGTCGCGGGGACATCTCCGGGCTGCATCGGCAGGAAATTGCAGGTCGCCTTCCGGTCGAGCAGGGTTTCCAGCGTGCGGATGAAGTCCAGCAGGTGGATCCTGTCCGAATTGCCGATGTTGACGATCCGGTGCGGCGCGACCGGGCTGAGGCTGTCGCCCTCGACCGGGATGCCGCGTGCCTCCGGCAGTGGCGGCGCAAGGGACAGAAGGCGGGTGACGCCCTCGACCAGGTCCTCGACGGCGGTGAAGTCGCGCCAGAGCTCGCCATGGTTGTAGACGTCGATGGGCTTGCCTTCGAGGATGGCCCTGGTGAACTTGAAATAGGCCAGGTCGGGCCGCCCCCAGGCGCCGTAAACGGTGAAGAAGCGGAAGAGCGTGACCGGCAGGCCCCAGAGATGGGCGTAGGAATGCGACAGCGCCTCGACCGCCTTCTTGGTTGCGGCATAGACCGTCAGCGGATGATCGGTGCGGTCGGTTTCACGAAACGGCATTTCGGGGCTGGCGCCGTAGACCGAGGAGGTGGAGGCGATCATCAGGTGCCTGACCTGCTGTTCCTTCGCGATCTCCAGCACGTTGAAACTGCCGGTGAAATTGGTCTCGATGTAGGAGCGGGGATGGGTCAGGCTGTAGCGGACCCCGGCCTGTGCGGCGAGGTGGATGATGGCATCCGGGGCGAAATCCCCGGCCACGCGGGTCAGCGTCGCCATGTCCTCCAGCATCGCTTCGGTCGCGGAAAAACCGGGCAGATCGCGCAGGATCGCGTGGCGCCGCTGTTTCAGCGTCACGTCGTAATAGGGGGTCATGCCGTCATAGCCGTGCACCCGGTGGCCGGCCGCCAGAAGATGCCGCGCGAGGTGGAAGCCGATGAAGCCGGCCGTCCCGGTGATGAGGATCCTCTGCACGAAAGCCCTTCCCTGCGCGCTTGCGCCGGACAATCCGCGCCGACCCGGTGCAAGTCAAGCCCGCCCGGGGCGGATTGCCCCGCCATTGCCCTTGCAGAGCCCGGTGGCTTCGGCTATCCCGTCCCCAGCTTCGCGGCGGGTTGGCGGAGAGGTTACGCAGCGGATTGCAAATCCGTGTAGACCGGTTCGATTCCGGTACCCGCCTCCACTTCCCCTGCCCTCGCCTGTTGGCCCCCGCCGCTTGCGTCGATCATGCAGCCGGGCCGCAGATGCCGCGCAAGATATTGACGGCAGGACAAAAAGGGGTGAAGGCTGCGCAACCGCAGGCTATACTGCCCGCAGATCAGGGACAGGACGCCGGGCGAACCGGCGGGCGGGGTCGGGCAGGCGCGAAACGATGGCCCTGTCCGGTCCGCGCCCAGGGGCGGGAGCAGGAGGCAGAGGTGGTCGGCAAATTCCTACTCGGCATGGCTTCAGGCGGCCTTCTGGTTGCGGGCGGTCTGGTGATCGGATCGGTGGTCGCGCCGCTGACGCCCGCCAATGACAATGCACGCGCCCCGGTCACGGTCGCAGCCGACGGCGCGATCGCCGCAGCCGGGCCGACCGAAGCCGATGCCGAAGCGGCCGTGACGGGGGAAACGGCAACCGTGGCCGGGGCCGACCCTGCGCCTGCCGTCGCGGCGCAACCGGAACCCGCGCCCGAACCGGCACCTGAACCGGTGCCCGAACCCGCACCCGAGCCCGAGCCTGTGGCCGAACCGGCCGGCGCCATCCAGCCCGGGATTGCCGCAGCCGAGATGGCCCCGGCGGCCCCCGAACCCCCGGCGGCCGAGGTCGCCGAAGCTGCGGCCCCTGTCCCGGCCGAGGTTCCCCCGCCCGCCGCGGCCGCCGCGCCCGGCCCCCTGGCCGAGACGGCCAGCGACGCTCCGGCTGTCGCGCCAGAGCCGGTCGCCCCTCCCGAAGGCGGGCTTGCCGCGACGGGGGAAATCGAGACCGAAGCCGCGCTGCCGGACACGGCGGCCGTCGCGCCCGCACCCGCCGCGCCTTCGGCAGAACCGGCGGAGACAGCGCTCGCAGAAGCGGCGTCCGCCCTGACCGAGGCCGCACCGGCCGTGGCCAAGCCGCCCACCGCCGAGGCGCCGGCCTTGCCCGCAGCGCCAGAGGCGGCGCGCGAAGCGGCACAGGATCCGGCGGCAGAGCCGGGCCCGGAGGCGGAACGGCCCGCCCCGGAGGCTGCCACGGACCCTGCCGCCGAAGCTGGCGCAGAGGTCTCTGTCCTGCCCGCACCGCAACCGCAGGCGGAGCCCCTGCCCGAACCCGAAGCGCCCGCCGCCGAGACGGCGCCCGCGCCGGCGACACCCGAGGCCGGGGGCGACGACACGGACCTGCCAGGCACCGTTGTCGAGGGCATGCCTGGAACCGACGATGCGGCCAGGTCCGACGCGACGGGCGAAGCGGGCAAGGGATCGACCTTCGCCCCGGCGCCCGGCCTGATCGGCAAGGATCAGGGCGTGGTCGTCCGGCGCGGCAGCAACGCCGCGCCGCCCCCCGCGGCCGAGGCCGCCCCCGCCGATGTCCCTGCCGACCTCCCTGCCGATCCGCGCCCGATCGCGCAGTTCGCGGCAGTCTGGGAGAACGCCGGGACCAAGCCGCCCCTGGCCATCATCCTGATCGACCCGGGCAGTCCCGAGCTTGACCGCGCCGCCCTTGCCGCCCTGCCCTTCCCGGTCAGCTTTGCGCTTGACCCGCTGGACCCCGCCACGCCAGAGCACGCGGCGATCTACCGGGCCGCGGGGCACGAGGTGGTGATGCTGGTCACCGGCATCGCCGATGGCGCCAAGCCTGCCGATGTCGAAGTGGCCTTCCAGTCGATGGCACAGGGTCTGCCCGAAGCCGTGGCGGCGATGGATCTGGCCGATCCGGCCTTCCAGAACAACCGCGGGCTGGCAAGCGTCGTGGTGCCGATCCTGAAGGCACAGGGCCGGGGCCTTCTGACCCGCGACGAAGGGCTGAATGCCGCCGATCAGGTCGCCCGGCGCGAGGATCTGGAGGCTGCGGTGCTGTTCCGCGACCTCGACACCGCCGGGGGCGACAAGGTGGCGTTGCGCCGGCTGCTGGACCGGGCGGTGTTCAAGGCCGGGCGGGATGGCCGGGTCAGCGTTGTCGGCACCGCCACGCCGGAAACGGTGGCGGCGCTGCTGGAATGGACGGTCGAGGGCAAGGCCGCGACGGTGGCCCTGGCGCCGGTGACGGCGGTGATGAAGATCGACTGAGACCCGCGCGTCGTCGGACTTGGTGCCTCCTTGCTGACCGCCTGCCGAGGCGGAGCCGAAGGCGAACGAGCAGGCCCGGTCAGCCGTTCCCGCGCCCGGCAAAGCGGCCCGCATCCTCGGCCGCGCGGCGCAAGGCGTTGGATTTGTTGACGGTTTCCTGATATTCCGCCTCGGGGTCGCTGTCGAAGACCACGCCCCCGCCCGCCTGGATATAGAGTGTCTCGTCCTTCAGTACCGCCGTGCGCAAGGCGATGCAGAAGTCCATCTCGCCATTTGCCGCGAAATAGCCGACCCCGCCGCCATAGACGCCGCGTTTTTCGGGCTCCAGCTCGTCGATGATCTCCATCGCCCGCACTTTCGGCGCGCCTGACACGGTGCCGGCGGGCAGGCCCGCAAGAAGGGCCGACAGGGCATCCTCGCCCTCCGCGATCTCGCCCACCACATTCGACACGATGTGCATCACATGGCTGTAGCGTTCGATGACGAAGGTTTCCGTCGGGCGCACGGTGCCGACCTTCGCCACCCGGCCCACGTCGTTGCGGCCGAGGTCGAGAAGCATCAGATGCTCGGCCCGTTCCTTGGGATCGGCCAGAAGGTCCGCCTCCAGCGCGCGATCCTCCTCGGGCGTGGCGCCGCGCTTGCGGGTGCCGGCGATGGGGCGGACGGTGACTTCACCGTCGCGCAGGCGGACGAGGATCTCGGGCGAGGCGCCGATCACCTGAAAGCCGCCGAAGTTGAAGAAGAACATGAAGGGCGACGGATTGGTGCGCCGCAGCGAGCGATAAAGGGCGAAGGGCGGCAGGGTGAACTTCTGCGCCCAGCGTTGCGAGGGCACGACCTGGAAGATGTCGCCCGCGCGGATATACTCCTTGGCCTTCTCGACCGCGGCCTTGTAGCCTTCGTGCGTGAAGTTCGACGTCGCGGGACCCACCGGCGCGCTTTCGCCCAGGTCGCGTGCGGCGGAAGGGGCGCGGTCCAGATCGCGCAGCGCATCCATCACCCGTTCGGCGGCCTGCGCATAGGCCGCGCGGGCAGAGAGGCCCGAGGCGACCCACGCAGGCGCGACCACCGTCACCTCGCCCTTCACGCCATCCAGCACCGCCACCACCGAGGGCCGGATCAGTTCGGCATCGGGCAGGCCCAGGGGGTCGGGGTTCACGTCCGGCAGATGTTCGACCAGCCGGATCATGTCATAGCCGAGATAGCCGAACAGCCCCGCCGCGACGGCGGGCATGCCTTCGGGCATCTCGATCCGGCATTCGGCCAGCAGGTCGCGCAGGGTCTGCAAGGGGTGGCCGGGAAGGTCGGTGAAGGCCTGACGGTCGAACCGCGCCTCGCGGTTGATGAAGGCCCGCGTGCCGCGGCATTGCCAGACGAGATCGGGCTTCATGCCGACGATGGAATAGCGCCCGCGCACCTCGCCGCCGGTCACCGATTCCAGCATGAACGTGTCGGCGCGCGCATCGCCCAGCTTCAGCATCAGGCTGACCGGCGTGTCCAGATCGGCCGCCAGCCGCGCCCAGACGATCTGGTTCTTCCCGGCGTTCCAGCCCGCCTCGAACGCGGCAAAATCCGGCGACAGCTGCATCAGGGCAGGCTCACGTGCACGGCGTTGATCGCGGCCTGATCCAGCGTGATCCCCGCCTCGGCGGTCAGGGCGGCGGTGAAGGCGGCGAAGGCGTCGCTGGCGATGGCGCGTTGCGCCTGAGCCGCAAGCGCGGCCCTGGTCGCCTCGGCCTCCTCGCCCTCGGTCGTGGCAGGCAGGATGCGGTCAAGCTTGACCACGGCGACGAAGCCGGGGGCCTCGATCACCCTGATCTCGCCTTCGGACATCCGGAACACCTCGGTCAGAAGGCTGTCGGGCGCATCGGCCACAAAGCCGTTGCGGTCGATCTCGGGTGTCACGTCGACGATGCCCAAGCTGCCGATGGAGGCGCCGCCTTCCAGCGCCGCCTTGATCTCGGTCGCCCGGGCGCCCAGGGCGGCGGCGAGCGCGTCCTTGCGCCAGTCCTCGGCGACCCGCTCGGCTGCCTCGTCCAGCGGGATCGGGGCGGCCGGCACGATCTCGTCCAGCCGCAGGGCCACCAGACCGCCGTCCTCCAGCAGGATGGCCTGCGGGAAATCCTCTGCCTTCACCGCCTCGGCCGCCGCGCGGAAGGCAGGGTAGCCCTCGATCGCCGCATCGCCCGGCTGGCCCGGAACATAGTCCAGCGTCGCAAGCGTCAGCCCGGCCTCGCGGGCCAGATCCTCCAGCGTCGCGCCGCCGGCGAGCAGATCGTCGATCTCTTCCACCCGGTCGGCGATCAGGCGGCGGGCGGCATCGGTCTGGAACTCGACGGCCAGCGTGTCGCGGGCTTCCTCGAAGCTGGTTTCCTCGGCGGAAAGCACGGTTACGACCCGGAAGAGCGCCGGCCCGAGGCTGCTGTCGAGAGGTCCGACCACCTCGCCTTCGGCGGCGGCAAAGACCGCCGGACCGGCGCCGTTCAGCTCGTCCTCCTCGACATCGCCCAGATCGACGGCCGAAAGCGTGAGGCCGCGTTCGGCAACCAGATCCTCGAAGGAGGACCCGGCCGCAAGTCTTTCCATCGCCGCCTCGGCGGCGGCCTGGTCGGGATAGACCAGCCGCTCGACGATCCGTCGCTCGGGCGTCACGAATTCGGCGATCCGGTCCTGGTAGAGCTTGCGCAGCATCGCGTCATCGACCGGCTGATCCTTGGCGATCGCCTCGGGCAAGAGGGCGGCATAGGTGATGCGCTTGGCCTCGGGCCGGGTGAAGCGGTCGAGATGCGCCTGGTAATGCGCCTGCAATTCGGCCTCGGTCGGTTCGGCCAGGGGGGCGGGCAGGTCGGCCTCGGCCAGGCGCAGCATGGAAAAGCCGCGCCGTTCCCCGGCCCAGGCATAGAGCGTGTCGGTCAGCGCGGCGGGCGCCACGAAGCCGCCGGCGATGGCGCCCTGCAACAGGTCGCGGGCGATGTCCCGGCGCAGGTTGGCCTCGAACTGGGCCTCGGTCAGGTTCTGGCGGTCAAGCGTATAGCGATAGGCCGCACGGTCGAAGCCGCCGGAAGCCCCCTTGAAGGCGTTGATCTGCATCAGTTCCGAGGCCACGACCGCGTCGCCGACCGACAGGCCGATCCGCTGGGCCTCGTTGTCCAGCGCGGCGCGTGCGATCAGGCCCTGGATGACCTGCCGGTCGATGCCGAAGGCCAGGGCCTCCTGCACGGAAATCCTCTGGCCGATCTGCTGGGAGAAGGCGTTCACCTGGGACTGGAGCGCGCGGGCATAGTCGTCGGGGGTGATGTCGATCCTGCCGACGCTGCCGACCCTGGTCACACCGCCGGAAAAGCTGGTGATGCCGAAGCCGCCGAGCCCCAGGATCAGCATTCCCATCAGGGTCCAGACCGCCACTTCCTGCACCTTGCCGCGCGGGCGTTTGCCGTCTTCGGTCGGGGTCTTGGCCATGGGTCCGCCTTCGTCTGCTTCGTTCGAGGTGAATAGTCGGAAGCCCCCCGGGGGGCAAGGTCAAGATCGCCCCGGCGCGCGGTCGGTCACGGGCCCGTCAGGGGCGGAAGGCCGCGAGACGCCGGATCACCTCGGCGATGCCCGCCACATCGACATTGGCAAAGGCGATGCGGATCTGGCGTTGGCCGGCCGGCGAGCCTTCGGGCTGGAACATCGTGCCCGGCAGCATCAGCAGCGAGGCCTCGGTCACCAGGCGCTTGCAGAGCTGGTCGGAGGGGATGTCGAAGGGATGCTCGACATAGGCGAAATAGGCGCCGCAGCCCAGAAGCTTCCAGCCGGGCAGCGCCGCGAAGCCCGCCACCATCGCGGCGCGGCGGGCGAGGATCTCGTCGCGTTCGCCCGCGACCCATTGCCGGAGGTTCCGCATCCCCCAGAGCGCGCCGATCTGGCCCAGCTGGCTGGGACAGATGGCCACGGTGTCGAGGAACTTCTCGGCCTCGGCCAGCCGCGCGGCGCTGGCGACGATGGCGCCGACGCGGTGGCCGGTCAGCCGGTAGGCCTTGGAAAAGCTGTAAAGCTGGATCAGCGTCTCCGGCCAGCCGGGGGCGGCGAACAGATCATGCGGCGCCGCGCTGCGGCTGTCGAAGTCGCGGTAGGTCTCGTCCACAATCAGGGCAAGGCCCCTGGCGCGGGCCAGATCGCGGAAGGCCGCCAGCGTCTCGGCCGGATATTCCACGCCGCCGGGGTTGTTCGGACTGACCAGCACGATGGCGCGGGTGCGGTCGGTGATCAGCGCCGCGGCCGCATCGGCCGAGGGGATGAGCGTGGGACCGGTGTCCAGCGGCACGGTGCGGACGCCGGCCATGTCAAGCCACATCTTGTGATTGAAATACCAGGGCGTGGGCAGGATCACCTCGTCCCCCGGCCCGGCCAGGGTGGCGAGGACGGTGCAGAAGGCCTGGTTGCAGCCCTGGGTGATCGCGACCTGGTCAGGCGTGACCGCGCCGCCATAGGCCGCCGACCATTGCGCCGCGATTTCCTCGCGCAGCGCAGGCAGGCCGAGGACGGGGCCATAGAGATGTGCCTGGGGGTCGTGCAACGCGGCCTCGGCAAGCGCCTGGCGCAGGGCCAGGGGCGGGCTGTCCACCGGCGCGGCCTGGCTGACGTTGATCAGCGGGCGGTCGGCGGGAAAGCGGACGCCCTCGATCCAGCGCCGGGCCTCCATCACGGGAGGCGGGTCGGTCGCGGCGAAGGCGGGGTTCAGGGGAAGGGGCAAGGCAAACTCCTCGTGCGCTGCGCTTCTCGTCGTGGGGCGCGGCCCGTCAGCGACGAGCGCATGCCATGAGGCGAGGAGCGGTCAGTCCGCGCCGCGGAAGGGCTGGACATATTGCAGCGCCATGTCCCAGGGGAAGAAGATCCAGGTGTCCTGGCTGACGGAGGTGATGTAGGTGTCGGCCTGTTTCTCGCCCTCGGGCTTGGCATAGACGCAGGCGAAATGCGCCTTGGGATACAGGCTGCGGATCAGTTCCAGCGTCTTGCCGCTGTCCACCAGGTCATCGACGATCAGCACGCCCGACCCGTCCCCCATCACCTCGGGGTTCGGCGCCTTGATGACCTGGGCCTCGCGCCGCTGGTCGGCCTTGCCGCCTCCGGAATGGTAGGACTTGACGCTGATCGAATCCACGACCCGGATGTCGAGTTCTCGGCTGACGATCATCGCCGGCACCAGCCCGCCGCGGGTGATGCCGACCACGGCCTTCCAGGTCCCGCCCTCGCCCGGACCCTTGCCGTCCAGCCGCCAGGCCAGCGCGCGCGCGTCGCGGTGGATCTGGTCCCAGCTGACGTGAAATCCCTTTTCATGCGGCAGGCGGTCAGGCGACATGGTGTCCTCCGTCAGGTGGCAGCGATCTTGATCCCGAGCAGGGCCAGAAGGCCCCCGAAGCTGCGGTCGATGACCGTCTTCAGGCTGATGTATCCGGCGCGGGTGCGCTGAAGCGAGAAGATGCGGGCAACCGCTGTGTTCCACAGCGTCTCGGCCGAGAAGATGATGACCAGAAGCGCGGCATAGACCCAGGGCGCGGTCCCCGGCGGCACGGTGCCCAGGAATATGGCCGAGAACATGACCGCCGGCTTGGGGTTGGCCAGCTGGGTAAACAGCCCCAGCCGGAAGGCCGAGGCGGCGCTGCGCGGCACCGGGCGGTCGTCATTTGCGATGAAAGGTGTTTTCGCCTCGTGCCAGAGCCGCCAGCCCATCCAGACCAGATAGGCCGCACCGCCCAGCTTCAGCGCCCAGAGGAGCGCGGGGGCGGCCGCAAGGACGAGGGTCAGCCCGAACATCGCCGCCGAGGCCCAGACCACCGCCCCGGCCCCGATCCCCAGCGCCAGCATGAAGCCCGTGCGCAGGCCCTCGGTCAGTCCGGTCCGCACCGACATCAGCACCGCCGGGCCGGGCGAAATCGCGGCCAGGATCACCAGCCCGACAAAGACCGAGAAGGCGGTCGGCGTCACTGTCCGCCCTCTTTCCTGGCGGACAGCAGGTCGATGTCCGGTGCCTCGATCGCCTTCATGCCGACGACATGGTAGCCGCAATCGACGTGCAGGTTCTCGCCCGTCGTGCCGGAGCCGAGGTCCGACAGAAGGAAAAGCGCGGCCTTGCCGACCTCTTCCTGCGTCACGTTGCGCCGCAGGGGCGAGTTCAGCTCGTTCCACTTCATGATATAGCGGAAATCGCCGATGCCCGAGGCGGCCAGCGTCTTGATCGGCCCGGCAGAAATCGCGTTCACCCGGATGCCGTCCTTGCCCAGATCCTCGGCCAGATACTTGACCGACGCCTCGAGCCCCGCCTTGGCCACGCCCATCACGTTGTAATGCGGCATGACCTTTTCCGCACCATAATAGGTCAGCGTCAGCAGGCTGCCCCCCGGCCCCATCATCGCCGAGGCGCGCTGGCAGACGGCGGTGAAGGAATAGACCGAAATGTCCATGGCCAGCGCGAAACCCGCGCGCGAGGTGTCCACATAGCGGCCGCGAAGCTCGTTCTTGTCGGCGAAACCGATGGCATGGACCAGGAAATCCAGCGTCCCCCATTCGGCCTTCAGCGCGGCGAAGAGCGCGTCGATGCTGGCGTCGCTGGCCACGTCGCATTCGAAGAGCTTCGGCACGCCCAGGCTTTCCGCCAGGGGTGCAACCCGTTTCTTCAACTGCTCGCCCTGATAGGAGAACGCCAGCTCCGCCCCCTGCGCCGCCACCGCCTGCGCGATGCCCCAGGCAATCGACTTGTCATTGGCCAGGCCCATGATCAGCCCGCGCTTGCCCTGCATCAGTCCCGTTGACATTCCCGGCCCCTCGCCCATTTTTCGGTGACACTGACGTGTAGGCGAAGCGGGTCCTTCCTTCAAGGCAGGTCCGCAGGGCGTGGCAAGGAGCATTCATGGACCGCAGCGGCATCTTCGCAGGCGACGACCCTTTCGCAATCGCGCGGGCCTGGCTGACCGAAGCCGAGGCGGTCGAGCCGAACGATCCCAACGCCATCGCATTGGCCACGGTGGATGCCGAGGGCATGCCGAATGTCCGCATGGTGCTGCTGAAGGAGATCGAGCCTGAGGCCTTCGTCTTCTACACCAACTACGGCTCGGCCAAGGGGCAGGAGATCGCGGCCTCGGGCAAGGCGGCCTTTGTCCTGCACTGGAAATCGCTGCGCCGTCAGATCCGGGTGCGCGGAACCGTCACCCGCGAGGACGGGCCGAAGGCCGATGCCTATTTCGCCAGCCGCAGCCTGAAGTCGCGCATCGGGGCCTGGGCCAGCCGGCAGTCGCAGCCGCTGTCCTCGCGCGAGGCGCTGATGGCCGAGGCTGCGCGCGTGGCCGTCGCCAAGGGCCCCAATCCGCCCCGCCCCCCCTTCTGGGGCGGTTTCCGCATCACCCCCGTCGAGATCGAATTCTGGGCGGATGGCGCATTCCGGTTGCACGACCGCTTTCGCTGGCGCAGGATTGACGCAAGGTCTGGCTGGGAAATCGCCCGACTGAACCCGTAGTTTGATTCCAGACCGCGCAAAAATAGTTGGCCAATTGATGAATTGCCCTTGATCCCGGCCGGCCAATTCCGCCATCAGTGCGACCTAGGGCTCATTCTGGGGAGAAGGCTCTGCTTATGACGGAAGAAGATGAGACCGTGCAGGTCGTGCATGGTCGCGTGAAGTGGTTTGATCCATCCAAAGGATTCGGGTTCATCGTATCCGACCAGACGGATTCGGATATCCTGCTGCACGCAAACGTACTGAGGAACTACGGTCAGGGCTCGGTTGCGGATGGGGCCGGGATCGAGGTGCGCATCCAGCGGACGCAGCGCGGGGTGCAGGCTGTCGAGGTCAAGCGCATCGATCCGCCCGAGGGACTCGCCCTGCCCTTGGGCGAGGATGCGGCCCAGATGCTGGGCGCCGACATCCTGGCACTGGACCTGGAACCGGCGCGGGTGAAGTGGTTCGACAAGGGCAAGGGCTTCGGTTTTGCCAATGTCTTCGGGCGGCCGGAGGACATCTTCATCCATGCCGAGGTGCTGCGCGTCTCGGGCTTTGCGGATCTCAGCGCCGGCGAGGCGGTGGCCTTGCGCGTGATCGAAGGCCGGCGCGGGCGGATGGCGGTTCAGGTCGTTTCCTGGGAAGCCGCAAGCCGCGGGAAATCGTGATGGCCGGCCGGCGGCTGCTGGCGGTCTTCCTGGCGGCCCTGCCGGGCAGCGCCTGGGCCGAGGCCGCCTGCGCCCCCGACCGGCTTGACATCCGCGGAGCGGGGGGCCGCGAAAGCTTTGCCGTGGAAGTGGCCGACGATCCGGCGGAACGGGCGCAGGGCCTGATGTTCCGCGAAAGCCTGCCCCTGTCGCAGGGCATGCTGTTCGTCTACGAAACCCCGGGGCGGCCCGCGTTCTGGATGAAGAACACGCTGATCGCGCTGGACATGATCTTCGCCGACCGGACCGGAACGGTGACGCGCGTCCATGCCGATGCCGTTCCCGGCGATCTGACCGCGATCGATGGCGGCCCGGGCGTGATGTTCGTGCTGGAGATCAACGGCGGCCTGGCCGCGCGGCTGGGCATCGGTCCGGGTGCGACCCTGCGCCATCCGTCCATCCCCGCGGACCTTGCGGCATGGCCCTGCGACGGCTGAGCCTTTTCATTCCTCCGCGATGCCGCTAAGGGTGGCGCAGTCGGGGCGTAGCGCAGCCTGGTAGCGCGACGGTTTTGGGTACCGTAGGTCGCGAGTTCGAATCCCGCCGCCCCGACCATCCGCAACACCCTTTCGCCCCCCCGGTTCGCCCCCGTGGCCGAATTCCCTGCGGAATTCGGACCGATTTCCGGACGGAAATCGGCGTCGCGCCGGTTGCCTCGGGCGGTCTGCCGCCGCATATCTGCGGCATGACCATCGCCTTCGACCATTCCTGGGTCCGCGATCTGCCGGGCACCTTCCTGCGCGTCGTGCCGGACCGCGCACCGGCACCGCGGCTTCTGGCCCTGAATCATCCGCTTGCAGCCGAGCTTGGCCTGACCCTGACCGAGGCAGAGGCCGCCCGCTGGTTTTCGGGCGCCGAATTGCCGCCCGGCGCCGACCCCATCGCGCAAGCCTATGCCGGCCACCAGTTCGGCGGTTTCTCGCCCCAGCTTGGCGATGGTCGGGCGCATCTGCTGGGCGAAATCCTGGCCCCCGACGGACGCCGCTTCGACCTCCAGCTCAAGGGCTCGGGCCCGACGCCCTTCTCGCGCGGCGGCGACGGCAAGGCGGCCGTGGGCCCGATGCTGCGCGAATACCTGATCTCCGAGTTCATGGCGGCGATGGGCGTGCCCACCACCCGCGCGCTGGCCGTGGTGGCGACGGGCGAGCAGATCTGGCGCGAGACGAAACTTCCCGGCGCCGTCCTTGCCCGCGTCGCGGCCAGCCATCTGCGCGTCGGGACCTTCCAGTTCTTTGCCGCCCGCGGCGACGGCCAGACGGTCAAGGCGCTGGCCGACCATGCCATTGCCCGGCACTACCCGGACCTGGCCGCGGCCGATCAGCCCTATCTTGCCCTGCTTGACGCCGTCATCGCCGCCCAGGCGCGCCTTGTCGCGGCATGGATGGGCCTGGGCTTCATCCATGGCGTGATGAACACCGACAACATGGCGATCTCGGGCGAGACCATCGACTACGGCCCCTGCGCCTTCATGGAAGCCTATGCTCCCGGCACGGTGTTTTCCTCGATCGACCACCAGGGCCGCTATGCCTATGCCAACCAGCCGCTGATCCTGGGCTGGAACCTCGCCCGGCTTGCCGAAACGCTGCTGCCGCTTTTCGACCCGTCATCGGACCGGGCGGTCGAGCTGGCCAACGACCGGCTGGCTGGCATCGCCCCGCGCTTCCGGGCAGAATGGCTGGCTGTGATGCGGCGCAAGCTTGGCCTGCCCGGGGAAGACGCGGGCGACGGGGAGCTGGCCGACGACCTGATGGCCGCGATGGAGGGGGCGGACTGGACGCTCACCTTCCGCCGCCTGGGCGACGAGGCCGCCCTGCGCCCGCTGTTTCACGACTTCACCCGGATGCAGGCCTGGCTTCCCCGCTGGCGTGCCCGTGCCGGGGAAGGCGCGGCAGAGCGTCTGGCCGGGGCCAACCCGGCGGTGATCCCGCGCAACCACAAGGTCGAAGAGGCACTGGCCGCGGCGACCGAGGGGGACATGGCCCCCTTCCACGCCCTGCTCGCTGCCGTCCGCCAGCCCTTTGCTGGGGCCGAGCCCTACATGCTTCCCGCCCCTGCCGGCCTTGGCCCCTACGTCACCTTCTGCGGCACCTGACGCAACTGCTCCGCTTTGGGGGTGGCCGGCGTCGTCAGCGAGGAGAGGACGCCGTCCGTCGACGAGCCGCACCCGTCGCGCCGCTCAGCGCATCCGCAATTCGCCCGCGTCGATCCGAAGCCGGGTCTCGAAGGCCTGGCTGATATGCGACTTCAGCGCGAGATAGGCGGCCTCGCCATCGCCCGCCTCGATCGCGGCGACGATCTGGGCATGTTCGGCCAGGGCCACCTCGTCGCGCCCCTCGGCGGCGAAGGAGGTGTTGGCCATCAGCGCCATGCTGCGGTGCACCAGATCCAGCTGCTGCACCAGGAAGCGGTTGTGGCTGGCCAGGTGGATCTGCTTGTGAAACCGTTTGTTGGCGCGCGACAGCGCCTTCGGGTCGCCGCCCAGAAGCGCGCGATCCTCGGCGACCATGCTTTTCAGCACGCGCACCTCCTCGGGCGTCGCGTGGCGTGCGGCCAGCCGCGCGGCCAGCCCCTCGAGCTCGGTCCGCACGGTGTAAAGCTCGGCCAGCTGGTTGTGATCGAGGCTGGCCACGATCAGGCTGCGCCCGTCGCGGGTCAGCATCGCCTGGGTCTCCAGCCGTTGCAGCGCCTCGCGCACCGGGGTCCGGCTGACCCCCAGCCTTTCGGCCAGTTCGCTTTCGACCAGCCGGTCGCCGGGCTTGTAGACCCCGGCCTCGATCGCTTCCATGATCAGCGTGTAGGCGTCTTTCTGCACCTGCTCCGTCCCCCTTGCGCGGTCCGGACCATAAGCCGCGCATCCCCCTGCGATCAACCCTTCCCAATGCCGCAGCGCGACACTACACCCTGTCACATGCCGGAACAGGATTTCGCCCACGTCACCACCTGGGTCTTCGACCTGGACAACACGCTCTATCCGCCCGAGGTGCGGCTTTTCGACCAGATCGAGCTGCGCATGACCGACTGGGTGATGCGGGCGCTGAAGGTCGATCGCGCCCGGGCCGACCATCTGCGGGCTCATTACTGGCAGACCTACGGCACCACGCTTGCGGGCCTGATGCGGGAACATGACGTGGACCCCGGCCCCTACCTGACCGAGGTGCATGACATCGACTTCTCGGTGCTGTCGCCCGATCCAGCGCTGGCGCGCAGCCTGGCGCGCCTGCCGGGCCGGCGGATCATCTACACCAACGCCTGCGCACCCTATGCCGAGAAAGTCCTTGCCGCGCGCGGACTTGCCGGACTGTTCGACGCGATCTACGGGGTCGAGCACGCCGATTTCCACCCCAAGCCCGATGCAGCCGCCTTTGCCACAGTCTTTGCCCGCGACGGTCTGGACCCGACGCGCGGCGCGATGTTCGAGGACGACAGCCGCAACCTTGCCGTCCCCCACCGGCTGGGCATGCGGACGGTCCATGTCGCCCCCAGCCCGGATCCGGCCGATCACATCCACCACCACACCCCGGATCTCGCCGGTTTCCTGGCCCGCCTGGTGGAGTGACATCCGGTCACATCCCCTTGCCGTCCCGGCTCGTTACATAACGGAGCGAGTACAAGACAGGATGCCGAGTACAAGACAGGATGCCGAAATGACCGCTACCAGCGCCCCGCTTTCCCTGACCGCGCTGCCGGGCCGCATCGCCCGCAGCCTGCCGGTCGTCGGCCGCGTGATCCGCGACATCGAGCGCGAAGTCGATACGATCTACTACCTTCTGGTCATCGTGCTGACCGCAGTGGTGATGGCGGTCCAGACTTGGGGCCTGCCCGCGCTGGTGCTGACGGCGGTCGGGCTGGTGCCGGTGATGTTCGTCATCCTCGTCATCCTGGCGCGCCCCTGAGACGAGCTGTCCACTGGCCCGCCCGACTGCACTGACCTATGCTGACGGTGGAAGGGGCCCAACATGCGCGAAACCTGTGACATCCTGATTTCCGGCGGCGGCGTCGCCGGGCTGACGGCGGCCTGTGCCTTCGGCGCGGCCGGATTCCGTGTGATCTGCGTCGATCCCGCCCCGCCCGTCACGGCAGGCGATGCGGACGGCGCCGATCTGCGCACGACGGCCTTCCTGCAACCCTCGATCCCGGTGTTGCAGGCTGCCGGGCTGTGGTCGCGTCTTGAACCACATGCCGCGGCCTTGCAGGTGATGCGCATCATCGACGCGGGCGGCCCCGAGCCCGAGGCGCGGCTGACCCGTGACTTCGATGCCGCCGACATCTCGGATGCCCCCTTCGGCTGGAACCTGCCCAATTGGCTTCTGCGGCGCGAAATGGTGGCGCGGCTGGCCGAGTCGCCGAATGTCGATTTCCGCCCCGGGATCGGCTTTGCCCGGATGCTGCCCCGCGAAACCGAGGCACTGGTCACGCTGAGCGACGGCGCCCGGGTCTCGGCCCGGCTGGTGGTCGGCGCGGACGGTCGCGGCTCGCCAGTCCGCGAAGCCCTTGGGATTGCTGCGCAGACCGTTCGCTACGGCCAGAAGGCGCTGGCCTTCGCCGTGGCGCATGACTTGCCGCACCGGAACGTCTCGACCGAGGTGCACCGCACCGGCGGCCCCTTCACGCTGGTCCCCCTGCCCGACCGCGACGGCCGCCCGGCCTCGGCCGTGGTCTGGATGGACCGAGGCCCCGAGATCGCCCGTCTGGCCGCCCTGCCGGTTCCCGCCTTCGAGGCCGAGATGAGCCTACGCTCGGCCCATGTGCTGGGCCCGCTGACGCTGCTGTCGCGCCGGTCGGTCTGGCCGATCATCAGCCAGATCGCCGAGCGCCTGTCCGGCCCCCGGGCCGTGCTGATCGCCGAGGCCGCCCATGTCGTGCCGCCCATCGGCGCGCAGGGTCTGAACATGAGTCTGGCCGATCTGGCGGCCCTGCTGGCCCTGGCCGAGGCGCACCGCGACGACCCCGGCCAGGCCGCTGTCACCACGGCCTACCACCGCCAGCGCCACCTGGAAGTGCGCGCCCGGGTGACGGGGATCGACCTGCTGAACCGCGCCTCGATGGCCGGGGCGCCGGTTCTGCGCGACCTGCGCGCCAAGGCGCTGGACGCACTGTATTCCGCCCGGCCCGTGCGCCGGATGCTGATGCGCGCCGGGCTCCGGGTCGGCCGAACGCCGGTTACGCCGCAAGAGCCCTGAAGTTTCGTGCATTTTTGCACAGGCCTGTCGCACGGAGTCGCAGAGCCGTGAGATCGGCAAGGCCCGTGAACAACGGCTTGCGCCCGAGGTCAGCAAACCTTGGCTTTTCCGCAGCTTTCCTGGCGCAAGATGCACGCCGCATCACAGATGGGCGAGGTGCGGCGATGAAGCCGTGATTTCCCTATCCGCCCGGCATACCCCATCTCTGGGTCACCGCCACAAGACAGGCGGACCACACAGAAAACCGAAGGATTACAAAATGAAAAGCTTCGCTCTTGTCACCGCTATGGTTGCCGCGACCGCCACGGGCGCCTTTGCCCAGCAGGCTCCGGTGCAGCTGTCCTCGGCCATCCAGTCGCAGATCCTGGCCTGGCTTCCGGGTACCGACCTGTCCGACCTGACCAACTCGCAATATGCCCAGATCGTCTCGCTCTTCGCGAATTCGGACAACCTGGGCGCAGGCGAGGACCCGGCCGGTGCCGTCAAGGCGATCCTGACGGCCCAGTGATCGGCGCGCTGACTGCCGAAACGCACAGGTCGGAGACGCTCTCCTCCGGCCTGTGTGCCTAAAGCACCGCCTCGACCGCCCGCCGCAGACGTGCGACGGTCGCCTCCACGTCCTTCAGCTTGTCCAGCCCGAACAGCCCGATGCGGAAGGTGCGGAAGTCCGGCCCCTCGCCAACCTGCAGGGGCACGCCCGCCGCAATCTGCAACCCCTCGGCCCGGAACTTCGCGCCGTTCTGGATATCCGGGTCCGCGGTATAGCTGACCACCACCCCCGGCGCCTGGAAGCCCTCGGCTGCAACCGAGGGCACGCCCTTCTCGGCCAGCATCCCCCGCACCGCGCGCCCCAGCGCCCATTGCGCGGCCTTGGCGGCCTCGAACCCCATCGCCTGCGTCTCGACCATCGCGTCGCGGAAGCCGACAATCGCATCGGTCGGCATCGTCGCGTGATAGGCATGGCCGCCCTTCTCATAGGCCTCCATGATCGCGCGCCACTTCTTCAGGTCCAGCGCAAAACTGTTCGACGTGGTCTCGGCCAGCCGCGCCTCGCCCGCCGGGGACAGGACCACGACGCCCGCCGAAGGCGAGGCCGACCAGCCCTTCTGCGGCGCCGAGATCAGCACATCGACCCCGGTCGCGGCCATATCCACCCAGATGCACCCCGAGGCGATGCAGTCCAGCACCATCAGCGCGCCGACCTCATGCGCCGCCGCCGCCATCTGCGCGATATAGTCGTCGGGCAGGATGATCCCGGCGCTGGTCTCGACATGCGGCGCGAACACGGCCTCGGGGCGGGCCGCGCGGATCTTCGCCACCACCTCCTCGATCGGCGGCGGGGCATAGGGCGCCGTCGCGCTGTTCCCGGTCTGGCGGGCCATCACCACCGTCGTCTCGGCCGCAAACCCGCCGGCTTCGAAGATCTGCGTCCAGCGATAGCTGAACCAGCCATTGCGGACGATCAGCACCCGGCCCTTCCCGAACTGCCGCGCGACGGCCTCCATCGCATAGGACCCGCCGCCGGGGACCAGAGCCACGGCCGAGCCCTTGTAAACCTCCTTCAGCATCCCCGACACGTCGCGCATCACCTGCTGGAACCGCGCCGACATGTGGTTGAGGCTGCGGTCGGTGAAGACGACCGAGAATTCCTCCAGCCCTTCCGGGTCGATATGGGCGTGCAGTCCTGGCATCTCAGCTCCTCTCCGAAACGCGATGGCGGGCGCGGGCCAGCCAGTCGGGGTTGATCTCGACGCCCCAGCCGGGCGCATCCGTCACTGTGGCATGGCCGTCCTCGATCCGGTAGGGGTCGTTCCGGAACAGGCCCTCCTGCCAGGGATAGTAATCCGGGCCCTCGATGGAAAACTCCAGATATTTCCCCGGGTTCGGGATCGCCCGCAGCAGGTGCATCGTGCACATCGTCACCAGACCGAGGTTTGCCGCATGGGGCGTGATCGGCAGGCCCGCCGCCTGCCCCATCCGGCAGACCTCCAGCGTCCGGCAGAGGCCGCCCAGATACAGGATATCCGGTTGCAGGATGTCCACCGCCTTGTGCTCGATGGCCAGTTGCCAGGCTGTGAACTCGCAATCCTGCTCGCCCCCCGCCACGTCGATGTTCAAAGCCGCGCGGACCTCGGCTGTCTGATCGACCTCCCAGTAAGGGCACGGCTCCTCGAAATGGCCGATGCCGTGATCTTCCAGCATCCGCCCGACCTCGATGGCCTTCGCCGGGGAATAGCAGGAATTGCCATCAACCAGTTTCTCAACCTTGTCGCCGAGAGCCTTGGAAACAATGGGGATAACCGCTTCCGTCCGCCCCGGCCATTCGTCCCGGTCGCGCCCGACTTCGGCGCCGACGCGCCACTTGAAGGCGTCGAAGCCATGTGCATCGCGCAGACGCAGGAACCGCGCTGCCTCGTCCTCGGGCGTGATGTCGCGCTTCATCGAACTGGCATAGGCCCGCACACGCCCCGGCGTTCCGCCCAGCAGGCTGACCACCGGCTTTCCCGCCACCTTCCCCCGCAGATCCCAGACCGCCGTGTCCAGCCCCGCCTGCGCCCGGCGCAGATAGCTGCCGGGGAACTTGTGCTCGCGCTCATAGACGCGGCGCAGCGTGTCGTCGAGGTCGGCGACCTCGGTTCCCAGGGCATGGGGCGCAACCTGCCGGTGGAAGACTTCCGCCGTGATGTCGGCCTGATAGGTCGAGGTCTGACCCCAGCCCACATCGCCGGTATCCGCGGTGACCTTCACGAAGCAGACGAACGGTGTGTCGAAGGTTTCCAATCTGGCGATCTTCATCTGGGTCTCCCGGTTTGCCCCGACCCTAGCCGCGCCGGATCACGGATTCGCGGCCGTTTCCGCCACGCCGAGGGGTCCGGGGCGACGTTCCTCGGTCAAAAGCACGTTGGCCTCGACGTTGCCCACCCCCGGCAGCGTCATGATCCGGCGGCGCAAGACGCGCTCGAAATCCGCGATGTCGCGCGCCACGACCCGCAGCCGGTAGTCGAACAGCCCCAGCACATGCTGCACCACCTGCACCTCGGGGATCGCCTGCACCGCGCGCTCGAAGTCCTCCAGGCTGACCCGGCCCTTGGTGGCCAGCTTCACCCCCAGGAACACCGTCACGCCGAAGCCCAGCTTCTCGCGGTCCACCTCCACCGCCAGGCCCTTCAGCACCCCCGCCTCTTCCAGCCGCCGCACCCGTCGCCAGGCCGCGGGCTGGCTCAGCCCCAGCCGCCGCCCCAGCTCTCCCGCCGACAGGGTCCCATCCGCCACCAGCTCCCGCAGGATCGCCCGGTCGGTGTCGTCAAGGTCGATCACAGCGGCAACCCCCCCGTCTCCTTGATGGTGGCGACCAGCATCAGCGCCTCCACCTCGGCGATATGCGGCAGGGTCAGGATGCGGTCGCGGTAGATGCCGGTCCAGTGGCCCATGTCCCGCGCGATCACGTTCAGCCGCACATCGACCCGGCCCAGGAAGGTCTCGATCCCGATCACCTCGGGCACCTCGCGCGCCGCCGCGATGAACTCGTCGAAGGCGCGTGGGTTGGTCTTGTCCAGCGTGAAGCGGAGGCTCACCTCCACCGCATAGCCCAGCGCGCGCCAGTCGATCCGCGCGCCCTCGGACCGGATCAGACCACCCGCGCGCAGCCGGTCAAGCCTGCGCCACAGCGTGGCGGGCGTCACCCCGGCGCGCTCGGCCAGCACGGCGCGGTCCTGCCCCGGCTCCGCCAGCCAGTGGCGCAGGATGCGGCGGTCGGTGTCGTCCAGTTGCATGGATTTCTCAGAGATTCATCATTCCGTGAATGATCCTTCGCACAATCCACCAGGATCGTCAAAGAATGCACGGGATGCGCGCCGGAAACGCCTATTGTGCCGCCATCAACCAATGGAGGACGCCCGATGCGCGTTTACTACGACCGCGACTGCGATGTGAACCTGATCAAGGACAAGAAGGTGGCCATTCTCGGCTATGGCTCCCAGGGCCACGCCCATGCGCTGAACCTGCGCGATTCAGGCGCCAAGAACGTCGTGGTGGCGCTGCGCGAGGGCTCGCCCAGCGCGAAGAAGGCCGACGCCGAGGGCCTGAAGGTCATGGGCATCGCCGAAGCCGCCGCCTGGTGCGACCTCATCATGTTCACCATGCCCGACGAGCTTCAGGCCGCGACCTACAAGCAATACGTCCACGACAACCTGCGCGAAGGGGCCGCCATCGCCTTCGCCCACGGCCTGAACGTCCATTTCGGCCTGATCGAGCCGAAGAAGGGCGTCGATGTCATCATGATGGCGCCCAAGGGCCCCGGCCACACCGTGCGCGGCGAATATCTCAAGGGCGGCGGCGTGCCCTGCCTGGTGGCCGTCCACCAGGATGCGACCGGCAAGGCGATGGAGATCGGCCTGTCCTACTGCTCGGCCATCGGCGGCGGGCGGTCGGGGATCATCGAGACCAACTTCCGCCAGGAATGCGAGACCGACCTCTTCGGCGAACAGGCTGTGCTCTGCGGCGGTCTGGTGGAGCTGATCCGCATGGGCTTCGAGACCCTGGTCGAGGCCGGGTATGAGCCCGAAATGGCCTATTTCGAATGCCTGCACGAGGTGAAGCTGATCGTGGACCTGATCTACGAAGGCGGCATCGCCAACATGAACTATTCGATCTCGAACACCGCCGAATACGGCGAATATGTCTCGGGTCCGCGCATCCTGCCGCGCGAGGAAACCAAGCGGCGCATGAAAGAGGTCCTGCACGACATCCAGACCGGCAAGTTCGTCCGCGATTTCATGCAGGAAAACGCCGTCGGCCAGCCCTTCTTCAAGGCGACCCGCCGCCTGAACGACGAGCACCAGATCGAGAAGGTCGGCGAGAAGCTGCGCGCCATGATGCCCTGGATCGGCAAGGGCAAGCTGGTGGACAAGGCCCGGAACTAGGGTCGTCGGGCGCCCCTCGGGGCGCCCATGCTTCCGGGAACCGCCATGCGCAAATGGATCCCCGTCGCTCTCATCGCCCTGGCAGTCCTGTGGTTCGTCCTGACCAATCTCGGTGCCAGCATGGCGGTCAGCGACCTTGCGGCCCGGCCGATCAGCGCGCTGGAGCGCGACGGGCGCAGGGTGCCGGTGCAGCCCAGCGGCCGCGCACCGCGAGATGGCGAGGCACGCGGTATCGCCGGTCAGGGGGTCATGTTCGGCTTCAGCCTGCGCTTCGCCCTGCCCGACGGCGCAACCGTCACCTGCACGCAGAGGTTCCGTAGCCTTTTGTGCAGCGACGGCTGGCAGCCCCTGCGTTAACCCATCACCGCCGGGCGCGGCTCGATCACGACGCGACGCGGACGCGCATCGGGGGGCAGCAGGAAGGCCACGCCGCCATATTTGCCATCCTGCGCCAAAGTCGAGACCGGTGCATTGGGGTCACGCATCCGCGCCTTCGTGCGTTCTTTCGAGATCAGCGCCAGCGCGGCAACGGCCAGAAGGGTGAACAGGGACAGGAAGGAAACAATCGCTCCGATGGTCATCTTGGCCGCCGTTGATTGGGGCGCTCCACAGCGCCGTCATCGGGACAACGGCCCCGGGGCGGCCCCGGTTCCAGACTTGACAAGCCCAACCCGCGCCGCAAAGCCTGTGGCACCCCGGAACGAGGGCCCGAATGACCACCCTGATGATCCTGATGCCGACCGGCGGGCAGATCGACACCCCCGCCGTTCACAGCCTGCTGGGCCTGACCCAGGCGCTGCAACGCCGCGGCATCCCCTTTGCGCTGAAGACCTACGAATGGTCCGACCTGGTGATCTCGCGCAATTACCTGATGTCCTGCTTTCTGGCCGACAAGAAGTTTACCCATGCGCTGCTTCTCGACAGCGACATGAGCTATCAGCCGCAGCTCTTCTTCGACCTGCTGGAGTTCGACGCCGATTTCACCGTTGCCGCCTATCCCCAGCGCCAGATGCGCTGGCAGCAGTTCCGCGCCGCCATCGAACGCGAGGCCGCAAGACCCGAGGCCGAACGCGCCTCGACCGCCGACCTGCTGGCCGAATCGCTGCGCTACAACATCGCCGAGGCCTACGAGGCCGGAGAAGCCTGGCCCCACGAAGTCCGCAACGGCTTTCGAAAGGTGCCCGGCGCGGGCACCGGCTTCATGCTGATCCGGCGCGCCGTGCCCGAACGGATGGTCGCGGCCGGGGTCGCCCTGCCCGTGCCGGGGTTCAACGGTCCGGGCTATCCGGGGGCGGATTTCCACGACTTCTTCAGCCATCTGCGCGGGCGCGGCGGGGCGGTGATGCATGGCGAGGACACGTCCTTCTGCCGCCGCTGGATCAGCGGCTGCGGCGGCGAGATCTGGTGTCACGAAAACGCGCAGATCACCCATCACGGCCGGCTGGCCTATCGCGGCGACTTTGCGCTGGCGCCGAAGCCGCAGGGCTAGGCGGGCGGGCGGCGGGGCGGCGGGGTGCGGGGCCAAGGCAGGCCTGCCGGCCGACGAGAAGACGAAGTCGCACGAGGAGGCCAGCCGGTTTCGCCCGCGACGCGGGGCCGGGCCGAAGGGCAATGCAAGGCTCGCCCGGAACGCCGGTTCAGACCGCGGCTTCCACCGCGCCGACGATGTCGTCCACCACCGCCGCAAGCAAGGCCTCGTCCTCGCATTCCGCCATCACCCGGATCAGCGGCTCGGTCCCCGACTTGCGGATCAGGATGCGCCCCCGCCCTTCGATCCGCGCTTCGGACGCCCGGATCACCGCCTGGACCGAAGCGACCTCCAGCGGCCGCGCCCCGGCCGTGAACCGGACGTTCTTCAGCAGCTGCGGAACCGTCTCGAAGCTGCGGGTCAGTTCGGAGGCGGGCCGCCCGGTCCGGACCATCTCGGCCAGGAATTGCAGCCCTGCCACCAGCCCGTCGCCGGTCGTGGCGTAATCGGTCATCACGATATGCCCCGACTGCTCGCCCCCCAGGTTGAAGCCGCCCTCGCGCATTCGTTCGACGACATAGCGGTCGCCGACCGCCGTGCGCTCCAGCCGCAGGCCGCGCGCGGCCAGGAACCGCTCCAGCCCGAGGTTGGACATCACCGTGGCCACCAGCGCGCCGCCCTGAAGCCGCCCCTCCTCGGCCCAGCGCGCGGCCAGCAGCGCCATGATCTGGTCGCCGTCCGCCACGCGGCCTTTCTCGTCCAGGATCATGATCCGGTCGGCATCGCCATCGAGCGCCAGGCCCACATGCGCCCCATGCGCGACCACCGCCTCGGCCGCCGTATCGGTATGGGTCGAGCCGCAGCGGTCGTTGATGTTGGTCCCGTTCGGCGAGACCCCCACCGGGATCACCTCGGCGCCCAGTTCCCACAGCACCTCGGGCGCGGCGCGGTAGGCGGCCCCGTTGGCGCAGTCGATCACCACCTTCAGCCCGTCCAGCCGCAGGCCGGTGGGGAAGGAGGTCTTGACGAATTCCTGATAGCGCCCGCGCCCGTCCTCGATCCGCTTCGCGCGCCCGATGTTCTCGGGCCGGGCCGGCTGGATCTCGCCCTCGACCAGCGCCTCGATCGCGGCCTCGGCGGCATCCGACAGCTTGAACCCGTCCGGGCCGAAGAACTTGATCCCGTTGTCCTGGTGCGGGTTGTGGCTGGCCGAGATCATCACGCCCACATCCGCCCGCATCGACCGGGTCAGATAGCCCACCGCCGGCGTCGGCACCGGGCCGAGCAGCAGCACGTTCATCCCCGTCGAACAGAACCCCGCGGTCAGCGCGTTTTCCAGCATGTAGCCCGACAGCCGCGTGTCCTTGCCGATCACCACCCGGTGCGCGCCCGAGCCGTCACGGCGGAAATACCGCCCCGCCGCCGCGCCCAGCCGAAGCGCAAGCTCGGCCGTCATTGGCCAGCTGTTCGCGCGCCCGCGGACGCCATCGGTGCCAAACAGCTTGCGGGTCATGCCTCGCCCTCCAGATGGTCGGTGTTCAGGGATTGCCACAGCCGCAGCGCCTGCCGCGTCTCGGCCACGTCATGCACACGGGTGATCTGCACCCCCTGCGCCACCCCGGCCAGCGCGGTGGCGATGGAGCCGGGCGCGCGCGTCTCGGGCGCCTCGGCCCGTCCGATGCTGCCGATGAAGCGTTTCCTTGAGGTGCCCAGCAGCAAGGGGCAGCCCAGGGCATGAAACAGCGACAACCCGCGCAGAAGCGCCAGGTTGTGCGCCAGGGTCTTGCCGAAGCCGATGCCGGGGTCCAGCACGATCCGGTCGCGGCCGATCCCCAGCGCCTCGGCCCGCGCCAGCCTTTGGGCCAGCGCGTCGTAGACATCCAGAAGCACGTCGTCATAGCGCGGATCGTCCTGCATCGAGGCCGGCACGCCCTGCGCATGCATCAGCACGACCGGAACCCCCGTCCGTGCCACCAGCGGCCCGAGCAGCGGGTCGAAGTCGAAGGCCGAAACGTCGTTGACGATGGTCGCTCCGGCCTCCAGAGCCGCCGCAGCCACCCCGGACTTGCGGGTGTCGATGCTGATCGGCATGGTCAGCCCGCCCGCGCGCAGGGCGCGGATCACCGGGACGGTGCGGGCGATCTCTGCGTCCTGCGGCACCTCCAGCGCGCCGGGCCGGGTGCTTTCGCCGCCCACGTCGATGATCTCGGCCCCGCCCGCCATGGCCTCGGCCTGCGCCTGCGCCGCCTCGGGCGCCAGAAAGCGGCCCCCGTCCGAGAAACTGTCCGGCGTCACGTTCAGGATGCCCATCAGGCGCGGGCGGTCCAGCGTCAGCCCGGCGAAGGCGGGGCGCGGGGCGGTCAGGCGGTGCAGGACCGCCGGAGGCACCTTTGATGCCGGGATGAGCCGCCCGCGCGCCGCCCGGGACAGGACCTCGACCCGGTCGAACCAGCACCAGCCCCCGGCAAGGACAAAGGCCCCGGCCGGACGGGCCGCGTCGGTCATCGCAATGGGACGGAAATACTCCATGGCCTTCGGAGTGACCGAAGAAAACGGGCATTTCAAGGGGGAAGCGTCAGACGCGCCTTACCGGAACGCGGCTTCCTGCCGGAACTGCAACTTCGCCGTGAACGACCATCGCCGCGGCGGACATGGTTTCCGCCAGCCAGAGCGCCAGGCCCACCGGATCGGTGCCCTTCGGCCCGTCCACCGCGTCGAGCACCAGTTTCGACGGCGCCCAGACCACCGATTGCCCGCGCTTCATCGCCCAGTCGATCTCGGTCCGCGTCGCCACCACCACGCAGCGCGGATCGCGGGCGGCCAGGGTCCAGGCGTTCTGCTCGATGGCCAGAAGATCGACCCGGCGCTGGGTCGGCTTGTGCCCGGTCAGGGGACGCGGCAGGTCGGGCAGACCCACGGTCAGGATCATCGGCAACCCCTCGGCCTGCAACCTGTCCAGACGCGCCGACAGGTCCGGCGCGCGGATCGTGGCATTGTCCAGGAAGACGACCAGGGGATGCACCGCCTCCATCCCCTCCAGCCCCGCCCGCTGCACGGGGCGTTCGGCACGCGAGCGGGCGATTTCCACCCCAAGCGCATAGGGGCCGATGTCCAGCTTTTCGATGCGGATGAAGACACGCATCGCGGCGGGTTCGGACAGGATGCGTTCTGCCACCCGCTCGGCCAGCGTTTCCAGCAGGTTCAACCGCTCGGCCGCCAGTTCCGCCGCGATGGCTTCGGTGATCCGGTCGTAGGACAGGATGCGGTCCACGTCATCCTCCAGCGGCTCGGTCACCGGGCGCACCTCGACCACCACGTTGAAACGCAGGCGCTGCTTGTGGCCGCGTTCCTTCTGGAAGGCGCCGATCTCGGCCTCGACCACATGGTCGCGCAAGCTGATCCGGTCGCGTGGGGCGGCCCCGGCGGATGCCTCGGCCCGATCCTCGGGATGGGCGAAAGCCAGTTCTATGTCGCTCATCGGGGCACCTCCGCCGTTCGGCCCGTCATACCACGGGCTGCGCGCGGGCCAAGCGGGAAGGCGTCGGAGAAACCGCGATTGGCGACATCACCCGCGCGAACCGGGCTGGCGGTAGAAGACATGCGCCCCGATGGCCGCGGTGCGCGGAAAGCGCCTGGACCAATCGGGTTTCACGCCCCGGCCATGGAAATGCGTGGCGCCCTCGGTCAGAAGGCGCGGCGCCCCGTCCAGCATGGCACGGGCGATGCGCCCGGCCAGATCGGCCGCCGCCGGTTCGCGCATCCGGGTCCTGCCGTTGCAGACATAGGAGAACTGGCACGAGCCCCCGACCCGCTGCCTGACCACGCCGCAGACCGTGCGGGGATAAAGCGGGCTCTCCACCCGGTTCAGAATCACCTCGGCCACGGCGATCTGCCCTTCCAGGCTTTCACCCCGGGCCTCGAAATACAGCGCCTCGGTCAGGCATTGCCATTCGGCATCGCCTTCAGGCTCGGGCCGTGACATCAGCCAGTCCTCGGTGATGCCCTCGGTCAGGGCATGGGCCGGCAAAGGCGCGTCCAGATCCGGCGGCGGCAGCCGCTTCAGCTCGGTGCTGTAGGCGGCCGCGGTCGGCGCCAGGCCGAAAAGACTGGATTTCCAGCCCGATTCCGCCATGGCCGAGCCTCCCGCCAGGCCAAGGGCCAGCGTCAGCGTCGCGATGATGCGTTTCATTCTGCTCTTCCGTCTTTGGTTTCCCGGCGGAAGTTTCCCCGCCTTGACAAGCAGCGGGGCAGTTAGGCGAACCGGCGGCCGGGGTCCACCGCTGTTGCAGATTTGCAACGCAAATCAATGCTGCATAAGCGAAATACCGCCGAAAACCCTGAAGATTTCGTTACAATTAATTGTTTCTAAACGGTTTTTTCCGATCGAGCAGCGCCAGGTGCGCCGCCGCAAGCCGCGCCATCGGCACCCGATAGGGCGAGCAGGACACATAGTCGAAGCCGGCGCGGCGGCAGAAGTCGATGGATTCCGGGTTGCCGCCATGCTCGCCGCAGATGGAAAGTGTGAGGTCTTTCCGCGTCCTGCGGCCGCGTTCGGCCCCGATCAGCAGCAGTTCGCCCACCCCGTCCACGTCCAGCATGTGGAACGGGTCCTCGGGAAAGACGCCCTGCCGGACATAGGTGTTCATGAAGCGCCCCGCGTCGTCGCGCGACAGGCCGTAGGTCATCTGCGTCAGGTCATTGGTGCCAAAGGACAGGAAGGCCGCGTGCTGGGCGATCTCTCCGGCCCGCAGCGCCGCGCGGGGCGTTTCCACCATCACGCCCAGCTTGTAGTCGAAGCCCGCGCCGGCCCTGGTGCGCACCATGGCGGCCAGCGCGTCGATGCGGGTCTTGACCAGCTCCACCTCGCGCCGGGCGCTGACGAGGGGGATCATGATCTCGGGCACCACGGGGGCGCCGCGGCGGGCGGATTCGAGCGTCGCCTCGAAGATCGCCTGGGCCTGCATGTCATAGATTTCCGGCAGCACCACCCCCAGCCGGACGCCGCGCATCCCCAGCATCGGATTGACCTCGGTCAGCGCCTCGGCGCGGCGGGTGACTTCGGAGAGCGGCCGGTCCAGCGCCTCGGCCAGTTCGCGCAGACCTTCGCGGGTCTGAGGCAGGAATTCGTGCAGGGGCGGGTCGAACAGGCGGATGCAGACCGGCAGTCCCTGCATGATTTCAAAGAGCTGCACGAAGTCCGCCCGCTGCATCGGCAACAGCCGGGCCAACGCCGCCGCCCGGTCGCCCGGCGCATCGGCAAAGATCATCTCACGCATGACGACAAGGCGGTCCTCGTCGAAGAACATGTGTTCGGTGCGGCAGAGGCCGATGCCCTCGGCCTCGAACTTGCGGGCGGTCTCGGCATCCGCAGGCGTGTCGGCATTGGCCCTGACGCCGATGTCGCGCACCTCGTCGGCCCAGGCGAGAAGCCTGCGGAAACTGTCGTCCAGCGCCGGGGGCAGCATTTCGGCCGCACCCGCCAGCGCCTCGCCCTTTGATCCGTCCAGCGTCACCACGTCGCCTTCGCGGAAGACCCGCCCGTCCGGTGCGGTCAGCTTGCGGTCGCGCGCGTCAAGCCGCAGGTCCGAGGCCCCAACCACACAGGGCAGCCCCAGCCCGCGCGCGATCACCGCTGCATGGCTGGTCATGCCCCCGCGTTCGGTAAGCACCGCCGCTGCCGAATGCATGCCGCGGATGTCCTCGGGCGCGGTTTCGCGGCGGACCAGAATGCAGGCCTCGCCGCGCGCCGCCGCCGCCTGCGCCGCCGCCGAGGAGAACACCAGAATCCCCGTCGCCGCCCCCGGCGAGGCGGCGATGCCCCTGGCGATCACGTCGCGCGGTCCGCGCGGATCGACCTGGTGGTGCAGAAGCTCCGACAGCGCACGCGGTTCGACCCGCAGCACAGCCTCATCCTTCGGGATGATCCCGTCCTCGGCCAGCGCGACGGCAATCCGCAGCCCCGCCCGGGCCGAGCGCGGCACCTTCACCGCATCCAGCACCGCAAGCCGTCCGTCCTCGATGGTGAACTCGATCTGCATCTCCTCGCGCAGGCGGGTGCGGCAGGTGGCGCCGTATTCGACGAGCGTCGCGAAGAGATCGGGCGCGACATCCTCCAGCGAGGGGCCGCGCGGGTCGTGGGTCAGATAGAGTGCTTCGGTCGTCTTCAGCGCGTCGCGGCCCTGGCTCTGGCCCAGATAGCGCCCGGTGATCTGCGGCTGGCCGGTGACCGGATCGACGAACTGGATCACCCCCGATCCGCTGATCCCCTGCCCGATGCCCTGCGCCATTTCCTGCACGACAAGACCCAGCGCCGCCTCGTCCGGCGCGCCCTTGGCCTGGCGGAGAAGGCGCGCCGAGGTGCCCTCCCAGGCCCGCGCCATCGAGCGCAGGACCTCGGCCAGCTGCCGCGCGGGGTCCTGCGGGAAGGGTTCGTCGGTCTCGACCTCGTAGTCGCGCAGCGCCTCCTTCAGCGCGCCGGGTCCCGGCTTCAGCCCGTCGAACACGTCGGGATCCAGCCGCGCGACATGGATCGCATAGGCCTGCACAAAGCGCAGGTAGAGCGCATCCGCCGCCGCCTCGCCATGGGTTTCGGCCAGGCGGGCATGGCGTTTCGCGTTCATCCCGATGTTCAGGATCGTCGCAGGACCGCCCCAGTCCGGGTTTGCCGGGCTTGGCCGCACGCTGATGAGCGGCCCGTCGCCGAAATGGTCGAGGATGCCCTGCACCTCCACCCCGTGCCCCGCCGCAATCGCCCGCACGGTCGAGGCCGGCAGGGCGACCGATTTCGGCACCGGCAGGTCCAGCCGCACCAGCCGTTGCAGGCATTTCGCCCGCCAGCCATGCGTCGCCGTCGCGATCTGCGCCGAGGGCGTGATCCGGGCGAATTCAGCAATGGGATCGTGTTTCTGCACTGCGGCACCCGATGTTCAGATGCAACATACGCCGAAAGACCCGTCGCGCAAGCGTGACATGTCAGCACTGTGACGAATCTTCGGGCGCCGCGAAAACCCGCCCCGGATCAAGTCCGGGGCGCGGGGTCAGCCCTCGATCCGGCCGAGATCCGCCACACCGGAACAGACGGCCCGGATGCGGTGCAGAAGGTTCAGCCGGTTGCGGCGGATGATCTCGTTGTCGCTGTTCACCTGGACGGCGGTGAAGAAGGCGTCGATGGGGGCGCGGAGGGCGGCCATCGCGGCCATGGCGCGCGGGAAATCCTCGGCCTGCATCGCGGGGGCGATCTCGGCCTCGGCCCTGTCCAGAGCAGCGAACAACGCGCGTTCCTCGTCGGTCTCGGCGAATTTCGGGTCCGCACCGAAGGAATATTCGACGCCGTCCTTCGCCTCGGCCTGCGCCAGGATGTTGGCGGCGCGCTTGAAGCCCTGGATCAGGTTCGACCCGTCCTCGGTCTTCATCACCGCCGCCAGCGCCTCGGCCCGTTTCACCAGAAGCGTCAGGTCGTCATTCCCCGGCATGGCAAGGCAGGCATCAATGATGTCGTGCCGGATGCCCTGGTCCTTGAGGTAGACCTTGAGGCGGTCGTGGAAGAAGGAGAGGAGGTCTTGGCCCGCCTCCAGCGTATCGGAGACATGCCTGCCCATGGCCCGGCGCAGCCAGCCAAGCAGTGGTGCCCTCACCCCATTCCCCAGCACCAACCGGATCACCCCCAACGCCGCCCGCCGCAGCGCAAACGGGTCCTTCGACCCGGTAGGCTTCTCGTCAATCGCCCAGAACCCGGTCAGCATGTCGATCCTGTCGGCCAGCGCCACGGCGACCGACACCGGCTCGGTGGGAACGGAGTCATTCTCCCCCTTCGGCCGCCAGTGGTCGCGCGCGGCGTCGGCAATCGCGGATGCCCGCCCCGGGCTTGACCCGGGGCCTCCGCTTGCCTCCCCGAGGCCCCGGATCAAGTCCGGGGCGGGCTCCCGGATCAAGTCCGGGGCGGGGTTTGTCTGCAAAGCCTCCAGCACATAATAGCGGCCCATCACGCCCTGCAACTCCGGGAATTCCCCCACCATCGCGGAGCGCAGGTCCAGCTTCGCCAGCCGTGCCGCCCATTCGGCGTCGTCGGGATCCGCCCCGACCAGCGGGGCAATCTCGCGCGCCAGCGCCGCGATCCGCTCCACCCGTTCCGCCTGCGACCCCAGCTTGGCGTGGAAGGTCACGGCCTTCAGCCCCTCGGCCCACTCGCCCATCCCGGCGCGGGCGACGCGCAGATCGTTCTCCCAGAAGAATTTCGCGTCCGACAGCCGGGCGGCCAGCACCTTCCGGTTGCCCTTCAGGATCACCGCGCCACCATCCGCCGCCTCGATGTTGGCGACGGTCACGAAGCCCTCGATCCGGCCCGTCCGGGGGTTCTTCACGGAAAAGAACTTCTGGTGTTCCTTCATCGAGGTCTGCAACACCTCGGGCGGCAGGTCGAGGAAATCGTCAGCGATCCGGCCCATCAGCGGCACCGGCCATTCCACCAGCCCCGCGACCTCGGTCAGAAGGCCGGGGTCGGGCACGACCTCCATCCCGGCGGCAAAGGCCAGGTTGTGCGCGCTCTGCCAGATCGCGGCCTCGCGTTCGGCGCTGTCCAGCACCACTTTCGCGCGCTTCAGCTTCACCACATAATCGTCGAAGCCCGTCACGGTGAACCGCCCGATCCCCATGAAGCGGTGGCCCTCGGTCGTGTTGCCCGCCGCGATCCCGTCCACCGACACGGGCACCACATGCGCGCCGGTCTCGTCCGACAGGATGCAGAGGATCGACTGCAACGGCCGCACCCAACGCAAGCTGCCCGAGCCCCAGCGCATCGACTTCGGCCAGGGGAAAGTGCGGATCGTGGTCTCCAGCACCTCGGCCACGATCTCGCCCGCCTTGCGCCCCGGCTTTTCGATCACGGCATAGAAGGTCTCGCCCTTCCTGTCCGCCCGGCGTTCCAGCTGGTCGAGCCTCAGGCCGGTCGAGCGCAGGAACCCATCGATCGCCTGTTGCGGCGCACTTGTGGACGGCCCTTTCCTTTCCTCGCGCAGCGGTCGGCTTTCCGCCGTCAGCCCCTCGACCGACAGGACCAGCCGCCGCGGCGTGGAAAAGGCGCCGGCAGAGGCATAGGTCAGCCCGGCCTCGACCAGACCGTCGGTCACCAGTTTCCGCAGGTCCTCGCGGGCGCGGGCCTGCATCCGCGCCGGGATTTCCTCGGAGAAAAGTTCGATCAGCAAATCGGGCATGGGTCAGTCCTTCAGACTGCTGTTGGTCTGCTGCCAGGCATAGGCGCGGCCGTCGCCGAAGACGGCGACCACCCGGTCCACGCCGGGGCGGATCTCGGGCTCGGACAGGAAGGCCAGCGCCTCGCCGGTCTCCAGCGCCCGGCCGATGGCCATGGCGTCGAAACATGGGAAGTTCGAGGGCGCGACCAGCGGCACCGCGCCCTCGTAGGGGCGGTAGGTCTCGGTCAGCATGGCCAGCGACAGGGGCGTGGTGAAGCAGGCCCGGAACTTGATGGGCGATGAAGCCGCGTCGATCCCCTCGATCGCATCGACAAGGATCGGCTCGGGCTGGTCGGAGGTCAGCGGCACCAGACGGATCTCTGCGCCCGGGGTGAAGGCCACGGGTTCATAGAAGGCGCGCTCGGCCGTGTACCAAAGAAACGCGCCCGCGACGGCAGCGACGATCACGATGGCCGCCACGATGAGTTTGCCCGCATTCACAGGTCCGCCCCCGCCTCGGTCAACCGGAAGGCATCGGCGCATTTCTTCGCCAGGGCCCGGACCCGGCCGATATAGGCCTGGCGTTCGGTGACCGAGATCACGCCGCGCGCGTCCAGCAGGTTGAACAGGTGGCTGGCCTTGATCGTCTGGTCATAGGCGGGATGCGCCATGACGATCCGCTTGCCCGACTTCGGATCGTCGGCGTCGAAAGCGAGCAGGCGTTCGCATTCGGCCTCGGCGTCCTTGAAATGCTGAAACAGCATCTCGGTCGAGGCGCCGTCGAAGTTGTGGCGGCTGTATTCCTCTTCGGTCTGGCGGAAGATGTCGCCGTAGGTCAGCGGGATCGGGCTGTCGGGGTCGTTGAAGGGCATTTCCATCACATGATCGATGCCCATCACATACATCGCCAGCCGTTCCAGCCCATAGGTCAGCTCGCCCGAGACCGGCTTGCAGTCATGCCCGCCGACCTGCTGGAAATAGGTGAACTGGCTGACCTCCATCCCGTCGCACCAGACCTCCCAGCCCAGGCCCCAGGCGCCAAGGGTGGGACTTTCCCAGTCATCCTCGACAAAGCGGATGTCGTGCAGCGCAAGGTCGATGCCGATGGCCGCGAGGCTGCCGAGATAGAGGTCCTGCAAGTCGGGCGGGCTGGGCTTGATGATGACCTGATACTGGTAATAGTGCTGCAACCGGTTCGGGTTCTCGCCATAGCGCCCGTCGGTCGGGCGGCGCGAGGGCTGGACATAGGCAGCCGCCCAGGGCCGGGTGCCCAGCGACCGCAGCGTGGTCGCTGGATGGAAGGTGCCGGCGCCGACCTCCATGTCATAGGGTTGCAGCACCGCGCAGCCCCGCGCGGCCCAGTAGGTCTGAAGCCGCAGGATGATTTCCTGAAAGCTTCTGGGCGTGGTGGTGGTGGCGTCGGACATGGGCGGCCCCCGGGCAGCGGCGAAACTCGCGCCTTCCCTATCCGGCGGGCACGGAAGGGTCAATTCCGGAAAGGACCGGCGCAATCGTGACCCGATGCGCCCCTGTTCGCCCTTGCCGCGGCGCGCGCCATGGCTAATGTCGGCCCGATCCTCTACCGGCCCCGGGACCCGTTCATGTTCAGACCCTTTGCGTTTCTTGCCCTGCTTCTTGTCGTGCTGAGCCTTGTGCCCGCAACGCGCTCTGCCGCGCAGGAGGGCCGGGCCTGGGTCCAGATCGAGGCGCATCCCGACCTTGAAACCGCGCGCAACCGCGCCCGCGCCTATGCGGCCGAGTTTCCCGAAACCGCGGGCTTCCGGCTGGGCTCGGGCTGGTACGGCATCGCGCTTGGCCCCTACCCCGCCGACGAGGCGCCGATCCGCCTTGGCCTGCTGAAGCGCGAGGGCCGCGTGCCCTCGGACAGTTTCGTGGCCGATGGTGCCCGCTATGGCGCGCAGTTCTACCCCGAGGATGGCGCGGCGGCGGCTCTTGCCGAGACGCTTGCCGCGGCCGAGCCCGAGCCCCTGCCCGAGCCCGGGCCCGAGGCCGCGCCGGCCGAAGCGGTCGCCGCGCCCGATCCGGTGCTGCTGCCCGACGAGACCCGTGCCGAAGCCCGCGACAGCGAGATCCTGCTGACCCCAGAGGAGCGGCGCGCCTTGCAAAGCGCGCTGCGATGGTTCGGCTTCTATCCCGGCGCCATCGACGGCGCCTTCGGCCCCGGCACGCGCAATGCCATGGCGGCCTGGCAGGAGGCGCAGGGCGTCGAGGCGACGGGGATCCTGACCACCCGCCAGCGCCGGGCGCTTCTGGACGCCTGGCAGGGGGACATCGCGGCCTTCGGCTTCACCGAGGTCGTCGAGGCCGAATCCGGGATCACCGTCACCCTGCCCCTGGGCCTGGTCGAGTTCGACCGCTACGAGCCGCCCTTCGTCCATTACCGCCCCAAGACGCCGGACGGCCCGCGGATCGTGCTGATCTCGCAACCGGGCGATCAGGCGGCGCTTTACGGCCTGTATGACGTGTTGCAGACGCTGGATTCGGTGCCGCTTGACGGCCCGCGCGAACGGGGAGAGCGCAGCTTCCGCATCCGTGGCACCTCGGCAAAGGCCGATACCACGGTTTCGGCCCAGCTGAAGGGCGGGCGGATCAAGGGCTGGATGCTGATCTCCACCCCCGGCAACTCGGCGCGCGATGCGCGAATCGTCAAGGCGATCGAGGACAGCTTCTCGCCCGATGGCGCGTCGGTGCTGGACCCCGGCATGATGGCGATGGCGGCCGAGACGCGGGCCGGCCTTCTGGCCGGACTCGAGGTCCGCAAGCCGAGGCTCAGCCGCACCGGATTCTTCGTCACGCCCGAGGGCGCGGTGCTGACCACGACCGAGGCCGTCGAGGGTTGCGCCCGCGTCACCATCGACCGCGCGACCGAGGCCCGCGTCACCCTGGCCGATGCCGCAAGCGGTCTGGCGGTCCTGACCCCAAGGACCCCGCTGTCGCCGCGGGCCGTCGCCGGTTTTGCCGACGCCGCGCCCCGGCCCGGGGCCGAAGTCGCGGTTCCGGGCTATTCCTACGAGGACCGCCTGCCCGCCCCGGTCATCACTTTCGGCACGCTGGAGGATCTGACCGGCCTGAACGGCGAGACCGCGCTGCGCCGTCTGGCGCTGCAATCCCTGCCCGGCGATGCCGGGGGGCCGGTTCTGGACGGCGCGGGCAATGTGCTGGGGATGCTGCTGCCCGCAAGCCCGCAGGGCGGCAGGCAGATGCCGGACGGCGTGGCCTTCGCGCTGTCGGCGGAAGAGATCACCCGGCTGCTGGCCCCGGCCGGCATCGTGCCGGCCTCTGCCAACCGGACGGGGCCGCTGACCCCGGCGGCCCTGTCCGAAACCGCAACGGACGTGGCGGCGCTGGTCTCGTGCTGGGAGTGAAACGGCGCCCTCCGGCTCCTCGGGACTGCGTCCCTCGTCGCTGACCCACCGACGAGAAGCCGAAGGCGCACGAGGCGGGTTGTGGCGAGGCGCGCGGTCCCGCGCGGCTAGCGCCGCCAGAAACTGGGCAGCACCAGCACCAAGATCGCCAGAAGGCCCAGCCGCCCCAGGATCATGCACAGCGTCATGATCGCGATGGCGCCCGGCGGATAGTCGATGAAGGTGCCGGTACGTTCGACAAGGGGACCGAAGCCGTAGCCCACGTTGCCAAGGGTCGTCCAGACCCCGAACAGGGCCGAGACGCTGTCGACCCCCATCAGCGTGATGCCCACGCTCGCCACGCCCAGGATCAGGATGAAGCTTGAAACGAACAGGATCAGCGCGTTCAGCACGTCATCCTCGACCGCGCGGCCCTGGTAGCGGATCGGATCGACGCTGGAGGGGCTGCCGATCTGCCGCAGGTCGCGCCGCAGCACCGCGATCACCAGTTGCACGCGGAAGATCGAAAGACCCGCAGCCGAAGATCCGGAACAGGCGCCGATCACGCCGATCACGAAGGCCACGATCAGCATGAACCCGCCCCAGCCGGCAAAACTGCCGGCGCCGTAGCCGGTCGAGGACATGATCGAGACCAGGTTGAACAGGCTTTCCCGGAAGGCCTGCTCGAAACCGATATTCGCGGTCCAGGCCCGCCAGAGGCAGACCGAAAGCACCGCAAACCCCAGCCAGCGCACATAGGCGCGCACCTGTGCGTCCTGCCACAGCGGCAGGGGCGAGCCGTTCAGCAGCTGCACATAGCGGATATAGGGCAGGCTGGCGAGAAACATGAACAAGGCGCCGGCATAGTGGATCGGCGGCGGATAGCCGGAGAAGGAATCGTCGTTCGTGGAAAAGCCGCCCGTCGCCACGGTGGTCATGCCATGGACCACCGCCTCGAAGGCGGGCATGCCCAGCATGGCATAGACCGTCATCGTCATGACCGTCAGCGACAGATAGACGATCAGAAGCTGCTTGGCGATGTCGGTGGCGCGCGGCAGGATCTTTCCGAAAGTGTCGAAGCCCTCGGTACGGAAGAACTGCATCCCCCCGATCCGCATCAGGGGCAGGAAGATCATCGCGATGAACGCGATCCCCAGGCCCCCCAGCCAGTTCAGCATGCCGCGCCAGAGGTTCACGCTCTGCGGCAGCTCCTTCAGCCCGGAAATCACCGAGGCCCCGGTGGTCGTGATCCCCGAGACCGCCTCGAAATAGGCGTTCAGCAAGGACAGCTGCGGCGCTCCGATCCAGAACGGCAGGGCGCCGAAGAAGGGCACCAGGAACCAGATGCAGGCGGTCAGGAGATAGGCCTGGCGCGTGTCCAGCGCCTGGCCCAACGCATTGGCCGTCGAAAGCGTCAGCGCCGCCCCCGTGACCCCGGTCAGCGCCGCCGAGGCCAGATAGGCATGCCCGTTCGCAAGCCCCGCGCGCCAGTCCAGGATGGCTGGCGCCAGCATCAGGATCGCAAGCACGATCAGGATGCGACCGATCACATAGGCGACGGGGCGGAAGTCAACCATGGTCGGGCATGGCTACGCCGCCCCGCGCCTTTGGTCAATCCATCGCTCAGCGCGCGTGGATGAGCGTGCGGAACAGATGCGGGTCCAGGCTTTCGGCCGCGAAGGTCTCGCCCTCGGTCAGAAGGCTGATGGCGTCGTGGCTGTGCAGGCTTTCCTGATGGCTGGCCACCACCCGGAAATCGCCCACCCGCGGATCGGCCCGCAGCGCATCGCAGAACAGCCGCGCCGCGTCCTCGACGAAGATCGGGTTCGCCGCGTTCAGTTCGGCGAAGGCCTGCTCGTCCTCGCGCTTGACCATGACCTGCGTCTCGGTGACCACCGCCCCCCGCGCGAGGTCCACCAGATCCTCGATCGCCATCTCGCCGGTCAGCTCCACCGACAGCCGCGCGACCGAGCGCTGCGAATGCGGCGTGGCCAGCTGCCCCCGTGTGGCGCGGGCATGTTCCGACAGTTCCAGGCTGCACGGGCAGGTCGAGCTGTACACATAGTCCAGATGCACGATGCGCTTGCGCACCCCGGCGGTCTCGACCAGTTCAAGGGCGATGTCGTAATACTGCCAGCCGGTCAGGTCCGACCGCAGCGACACCATCCGCATCGGGAAGGACAGCCGCATCTGGATGCGCGCGTCGAAAGCGCCGAGATCGGTCTTGTAATCGTCAAGCGCCGCCTCGATCACGCCGAAGGAAAACTCCTTCTCGGCATGGGCATAGAAGGACCGCATGATGCGGCTCATGTTGATGCCCTTCTTCTCGGCCTCCAGGCTGACCGTGCCGGTCACGCTGGTTTCCAGCATGATGGGCGCGCCGTCGCGGGTGGCAAAGCGCACCGGCAGGCGGAAATTCGAGATGCCGACATGCTGGATCCGCGCCTTCGCTCCCCGGATCAGGCTTTCCGGCCCGTTTTGCAGGTCGGGCAGCGAGGCCCGATAGCCCGCGTCCGGCCGGAATGTCTCGGGGTAGCTGCGCGACAGCACGGGATAGCCCTGCCCCGGCACCAGCCAGCCCACGGCGGAATCCAGCCGGGCGATCTCTTCGTCCGAGGTCCTGCCTGCCCACTGGCGCAGGACGGCCAGCGCCGCCTCGGCCTCTTCCCGGGTGGGAAGACGGTCGATTTCAGGAGTATGGACATTCATGGGCAGTTCCTTTCGGTTCGGGCGCGGCCCGCAGGCAGGCGCCGTCAATTTCCGGAGAGTGTTACGCGCAAGCCCCGCCGCCGGATCACCCTGGCCCGTGGCAGGTCTCCATCAGATAGGCATTCCGCCGCCCAAGGCAAGCACCGATTGCGACGGTCACGCCACCGAAAGCGCCCGGGTCAGGTCGGCGATCAGGTCGTCCGCATCCTCCAGCCCCAGCGACAGGCGGATCAACCCGGGCGTGATCCCCAGCCTGTCCTTCTGGTCCTGCGGCAGGCGCTGGTGCGTGGTGGTCGCGGGATGCGTCGCGATCGTCCGGGCATCGCCCAGGTTGTTGGAGATCTTCACGATCCGAAGCGCATTCATGAAACGGAAGGCCGCCTCCTTGCCGCCGGCGATCTCGAAGGTCACCAGCGTCCCGCCCGAGCCCATCTGCGCCATCGCCAGCGCGTGCTGCGGGTGGCTTTCCAGCCCGGGATGGATCACCTTCGTCACCTTCCCATGCGCCGCCAGCGCGCGGGCAACGGTCAGTGCACTGTCCGCCATCGCCCGGCAGCGCAGGTCCAGCGTCGCCAGGCCGTTCAGATGCATCCAGGCGGTGAAGGGGCTCATCGAGCCGCCGGTGTGTTTCATGTAGGGTTCCAGCACCTTGCGGATGAACCCGGTCGTGCCGCAGACCACCCCGCCCAGCGCCCGGCCCTGGCCGTCGATGTGCTTGGTCGTCGAATAGACCACCACATCCGCGCCCTGTTCCACCGCGCGGGAAAAGATCGGCGTCGCGAACACGTTGTCGCAGATCACCAGGGCTCCCGCCTTGCGGGCAATCTCGGAGACGGCGCGGATGTCCACCAGTTCCAGCGTGGGATTCGACATCGATTCGAAGAACACCGCCTTCGTCCCCGGCGTCACCGCCGCGCGCCACTGGTCGAGATCTGCCCCGTCGACAAAGGTCACGCGCACGCCGAATTTCTGCAACACTTCTTCCAGCACATAGAGGCAGGAGCCGAACAGCGCGCGCGCGCTGACCACATGATCCCCCGCGCGCAAGCAGGACATCAGAGCGCCCGAGACCGCCGCCATGCCGCTGGCGGTGGCGAAGGCATCCTCGGTCCCTTCCAGCGCGGCGATGCGCTCTTCGAACATCCGCGTCGTGGGGTTGCCATAGCGGGCATAGATGAACTCGTCCGCGCCCGCCTTGACGAACCGCGCCTCGGCGGCCTCGGCCGTGGGATAGACGAAGCCCTGGGTCAGGAAGATCGCCTCGGCCATCTCGCCATACTGGCTGCGTCGGCTGCCCTCATGCACGAGTTGCGTGCGGGTCTTCCAGTCCTTCGTCATCTCAGGCGCCCTCCGGCAAAGAAAAAGCCCCGGCAAACCAAAGGTGCCGGGGCCATGCCCTTCACCTCTTTAGCGGCTTGTTTAACGTGGCCCGCAATCCGGTAACAAAGCGCCACGGGGCGCCTGATACGCCCGCGCCAGCCTGTGGTCAAGCGGCCACAGGGCGGCGGCGTCATCGACCTGTCACGGCCGCGTCATCGCAGCGTTGCCCGCCTGCGGCAAAGGCGTTGGCAACACAATCAGTAGTGGTCGACTGGCAATGACCGACGATCCCCAGACTGACGCTCTCCAGACCCAGGGCTCCCGGATGGAGGAGGCCCGACCGATCCGCGCCGATGCCGGCGCCTTCGGTCTCAGGCTCGACCGCGCCCGGCTGGAGCGCCGCCTCGCCGCCCTGCCCGCGACCGCGCCAGTGGTGGTGATGATCCATGGCTGGCGCTATGCGCCGGGCTTCGCCAGGGACTGCCCGCACGGCTCGATCCTCTCGCTCGACCCGCCGACCGACGACCGGCGCGCGGTCAGCTGGCCCCGGCATCTGGGGCTGGACGGGCGCTCGGCCCTTGGCATCGCGCTGGGCTGGAACGCGAAATGCGATCCCTGGCGCGCGCATCTGCGGGCGGGCCGGACCGGACCGGCCCTGGCCGAGATCGCCCTGACCGTCCACGAGATGTCGGGCCGCAGGGTCCAGGTCGTCGCCCATTCCATGGGCGCCCGCGTCTCGCTGTCGGCGCTGCCGCTGCTGCCGGCCGGGCTGATCGAGCGGATCATCCTCCTGGCCGCGGCCGAGACCCGGGGCCGGGCCCTTGCCGCCCTGGACACGCCCGCGGGACGGACGGTCGAGGTGGTCAACGTCACCACGCGCGAGAACGATCTCTTCGACGCCTGTTTCGAATGGGGCATCCATCTGGGGCTGAGCACCTCGATCGGCCAGGGTCTGGGGCGCAGCCGGCCGAACTGGCACGATCTGTGGATCGACCAGCCGCGGACGCTGAGCGCCCTCGCCAGCCTGGGACACGCGCTGCCCGACCCTCCGCGCCGGATCTGCCACTGGTCGCCATATCTGCGCCCCGGCACGATCGCGCTGTACCGCGCCTTGATCGAGGGCCGGCTCTCGGCGCAGAACCTGCCCGTCCACCGGCCTGGCCGACGCTGGTCGCGGCTGATCCTGGGCGCGCGCGGCATGGATCTCGGGTCGGGTCTTCCGGCAGCCTAGCTATCCCGGCGGCAAGAAAAGGGCGCCTTCCGGCGCCCTTTTCAAAGGAACTTGGGGGTCAAAGGGCTTGATGAAAGTCGCCGCCCGCCAGGCCGGTCAGGCCCGGTGGCCGTTGTCGTCGAGATTGATGACGGTCAGCACCATGGCGCGCAGGACCGTATGGCCGATGATCGGCAGCACCGCCCAGAACAGGAGCCAGTGCGACGGATCGACGGCCCGGATCATGGTCTCGTTCATCAGCAGGAAGGCGAAGTTGTAGATCACCATCATCCGGGTCAGGTTCGGCAGATATTCGCGCATCTCGGCATCCGGCCAGAAGCTGGCGGCGGTCGCCGTGCTGCCCTTCAGCACGTCCTGAAGGAAGATGCCGCCGATCACGACGTAGAACAGGCTCTGCATCCGCTGGCACCACAGCGGATCATCCGCCAGCGCCAGCACCAGAAGCGGCAGACCGGCGAAGGCCAGCGCGCAACCCACCGCCTGCGCGACCGAATAGCGGGTCAGCAGCCGCCGCACCATGCCCTCGAACCCCATCCCGATCCGCATCGCCAGCGCCGCCATGAAGGCCGTGGCGAAGGCTTCGCCGGAATGGTCGGGACCATAGGCGACTGACAGGACCGGATATCCCACCAGAAGCACCGCGCCCGGCAGATACAGCGATCGGGACAGGGGCGGCAGATCCTGGAACAGGCTCAGGAACAGGCGGACCAGATCGAAAGGTGTGCGGTGCATGGGGTGTCTCCCTTTTGCTCGCCTTCCGGTGTAGCGGCGCATCAAGGCAGAGCTGGGGCAGAACCCGGACCCTTGCGGGGCAATCCTGTGCATCCTGTCAGGACTTGTCCTCGGGGTCCTCGATCATGAAGCGTTGCAGCGCCATGAACTGAAACATCAGGAACAGGAACAGGGCCGCGGGCATGGCGAAAGTCTCCAGCTTGACCCAGAGCTCGGTGCTCTGCGTGCGCCAGATGATCTCGTTCGCCACGGCCAGGCCCGCGAACATCCACATCAGCCGACGGGTCAGGATCATCCAACCCTCTGGTTTCATTGGCAAAGCTTCGGACATCACCCATTGCAGCAGGCTTTTGCCCCGCAAAAGCCCCGCGCCGAGGATCAGGGCGAAGGTGCCATAGACGATCGTGGTCTTCATCTTGAAGAAGCGCTCGTCGTTGAACCAGGCGGTCAGCCCGCCGAAGACCACGACCATCACGGCCACGAAGATCTGCATCCGGCTGATCGTGCCCGTCAACAACCATAGCGCGAAAATTGCGGCAAGAAGCAGCGGAACCAGGATCAGGGCTGCCACAATGAAGCCGGAATAGTCGGTCCCGCCCAGCGTGTAGGTCTCGTCCTTGATCCGCATGTAGATCAGGAAGAAGACCAGGGTCGGCCCCAGTTCCAGCACCTGCTTGATAATCGGGTTGATCTTCCGTCCGGCCATGACCTTGCCTGCTCCTTGTCGTCTCTGCCTGCGGCACCAGGGGGTGCCCTTTTCCCGGCCCTCGCACCGGACCTGCGTTCAGGGCAGGATGCCCGGCTGCCAGTCGATGTCCAGCCGGCTGCCCGCCAGGAACTGCGCCAGCGCATCGGAGCCGGAGGGGTCGCGCAACAGGGCCAGAAGGCCAAGATCCGCCGCGCCGATCCCGCCTTCCGAAGCCAGGTCCACGGTCAGCCTGCCCCGCCCCTGCGGCAGGGCGCGGATCGCCGACTCCAGCTCTTTCCGCGCCACCTCGCCAAGCGCGCCTGCGGGCACCGCCGCGGCCAGCGCCAGCAGCGCCGCGCGGGCCGCTTCTACCGCCGCGCCTTCGGCGAGGCCCGGCTTCAGCCGCGCGCCCCAGGCGGCCAGCACCGGGCGCAGTGTGCTTCCGTCGCTGCGCCACACCAGCCGCACCTGCCGCAGCCGACCGGACGGCAGCGTTCGCGGGGCGATCCCTGCCCCGGCAAGCGCGCCTGAAAGCTCCAGCATGGTGCCCCCCGACAGATCAAGCCGCGCCAGATCCAGAAGCAGCCGGTCCGCCTCCACCTCGCGCCGCAGCATCAGACGCAGATCGCCCGACTGCAACCGCAACAGGTCGCGCAGCCAGTCCGGCATCCCAGGGTCCCGGGGATCCGGCGCCAGACGCAGCCCGCGCGCCTCCAGCGCAAGCGACAGGATCTCCGGCCCGTCCGCCGTCGCGCGGGCCCGCAACTGCGCCGCCGTGATGCGCGGACCGCCATCGGGTCCCAGCCGTGCCCCGTCCAGGACGCACCAGTCCTCCGCACTTGCCGCAGGCGGGGCGGTGACCGCAAGGCCGGACAGGTCGCGCAGAAGGTCCGGCATCCTGGCGCAGTCCACCGCCGTCTCGGCCGCGCCCGGACCCGCGGCCAGCGCCAGGATCAGCGCCAGCCTAAGGCGCATCGCCATGGCTCCACCCGACATCCACGACCACCCCCCGAAGCAGCGGCGCTGCCTCGGCCAGCGTCGCGGGCATGCCGGTCAGGGCATATCCGGCAAGCCGTGCCGGCCCGATGCCGGACTCAGCCCGCAGCGAAAGCGTCAGCACCCCCGCCGGGTTCGGCAATTCGCCCACCAGCGCCGCCTTGCTGGCGGGGGAAACGCTAGGCTCGGGCAAGGCGGCGACGAGGTCGAGAAGATCGCCGCGCAAGGTTTCGGCCGCGGCCTGCATGTCGCCCTCGGAGGGCAGCAGGTTCACCCCCAGCGGCATCAGCAGATAGGCCTCGAACAGACCATGCGTCTCGATCCGCAGGTCCGCCTCGGTCAGGGAAAAGCCCGTGGCCGACATCTGCATCGCCCCGGCGGAGGACAGGTCCACCCCCGCCACCACCGCGCGCAGGTCCAGCGCATTGGCGCCGGGGAAATCCACGCGCAGCCCTTCCAGCCGCAACAGGCGCGCGGCGGGTTCCCAGGCCAGCGACGCCTCGGCCGCGATGGTGTTGGCCCGAGCCTGCGCCGCGTACAGCCAGTCGAACTGGGCATCTCCGGTCTGCACCACCAGACGCAGACCTTCGACCGCGACCTCCAGCGACTCGGGCGGCACCGATCCGTCCACCAGCCAGACCGGCGCGCTGCCGCGAAACCGCAGCCGATCCAGATGCCAGTCCGGCGCATATCGCCCGTCGATGTCAAGGACCGGGCGGCTGACCAGACACCAGTCGCCCTCCTGTGCCACGGCCTCTGCCGTGACCCGGCCAAGCGCGCCCAGCGTGGCGGACACCCGATCCCAGACGTGCCGGCACAGGCTGGTCTCGGCCAGAGCCGGCCCGCCCGGCGCCATGGCCAGAAACAGCGCGAGGACCGCGCGCCGGATCATGCCTCGGCCCCGACCAGGGCCCTGGCGAACTCCTCGGGGTCGAAGGGCGCCAGATCGTCGATCTGCTCGCCCACGCCGATCGCATGGATCGGCAGCCCGAAGCGGTCGGCCAGGGCCACCAGCACGCCGCCCTTGGCCGTCCCGTCCAGCTTGGTCATGACCAGCCCCGAGACATCGGCGATCTTGCGGAAGATCTCGACCTGGGTGATCGCATTCTGTCCGGTGGTGGCATCCAGCACCAGAAGCGTGTTGTGCGGCGCGGTCGGGTCCACCTTGCGGATGACGCGGACGATCTTGGCCAGTTCCTCCATAAGGTCGGCCCGGTTCTGCAACCGCCCCGCCGTGTCGATCATCAGAAGATCCGCACCCTCGGCCCTGGCCCGGGTCAGCGCGTCGAAGGCCAGCGAGGCCGGGTCCGACCCTTCCGGAGCCGTCAGGACCGGCACGCCGGCGCGGTTGCCCCAGATCTGCAACTGTTCCACCGCCGCCGCGCGGAACGTGTCGCCCGCCGCGATCACCACCTGCTTGCCGGCCGCCTTGAACTGGCTGGCAAGCTTGCCGATCGTCGTCGTCTTGCCCGAACCGTTCACCCCCACCACCAGCACGACCTGCGGCTTCTGGGGATAAAGCGGCAGCGGCCGCGCCACGGGCGCCATGATCCGCGCCACTTCCTCGGCCAGCGCCCCGCGCAGCTCGCGGGTCGAGATCTTCCGGCCAAACCGGCCTTCGGCGATGTTCGCCGTGACCCGGACGGCGGTGTCCACCCCCATGTCGGCCTGGATCAGCAGCTCCTCCAGGCTTTCCAGCATGGCGTCATCCAGCACCCGGCGCGGCTCTTCGGCCTGGGCCCGGCCGAAGAGCCGCCCCAGAAGCCCGGGCCTTGCGGGCTCGGCCGAGGGCGTGGTCCCGGCCGCCGTCGCCGGGCGGCCGAGGTCAGCAGGGGCGGGATCCTCGGGCGGCGGCGGGTCAGGGTCGGGATGCGAAGGCTGGGGCAGTTCCGGCGGCGCGGGGGCCGGCAGGTCCGGCGGGGGGGCGGGGATCTCCGGCGGCGGATCCTTCGGCGCCTCGGCACCCTCTGCGACCAGCGCCTCCAGCCCCTCGCCGATCCGGTCCGAAGAGCGGAACATGCGCTCCTTGAGCTTTCTGAAGAACGACATGGGCGGCACCCCCGGGCTGTTTCCCTTCACCTAGTCGCTTTGGCCCGGCATTGGAAGTGCATCGGCCCGGACCTCCCGGCAACCGGGCTCCTCGTTCGCCTGCGGCTCCTCGTCGCGCGCCGCCCGGCTTGCGAGGAGAAGACGCCGTCGCACGACGGGTCGCGCCGTTGCCCCGCTGGCAGCGATCCCTCACCCGACGCCCGCGAACTGCACCGCGCCCCAGAGGATCAGCGCCTGCCCCGCCCAGTAGGCGGGCCAGAGCGTCAGCGCCAGACGCCGCCGCCATCCGGCATCCCTGACCACGAAAAGCTGAAGCGCCAGCAGCAGGTCCGAGAGAAGAAACAGCGCCGCCCCGATCCGCAGGATGCCCTGCCCCGGATGCGCCGGAAGCATCAGCGTCGCAGCGCCCATCAGCCCGATCAGCCCGACATAGCCCCGCACCGGCGCGCGCAATTCCCCGGTGCGCGGGGCAAGCCAGACCTCGGTCGAGGCCAGAAGGGCGAGAAGCCCACCCAGCGCCAGCCCCTCGGGCAGCGAGAGGCCGTCGAAGCCAAGCGCGGCGCCTTGCCACAGGAAACCGCCCGCATAGGCCAGATGTCCCAGGCCGAAGGCCGCCACACCGGCCAGAAACCGCCGCAGGCCGCCCAGCGCCAGCATCAGGTCGCCCAGCGCCCCCAGCGCCAGCCCCAGCGCAAACAGCCAGAACCAGCCCCCCGGCGACAGGGCAACCGCCAGGGCCAGCCCCAGAACCGCCAGAAGGCCGGTCGAGGCCGTCTTGACCGCCGCTCCCACCGGACCCTTGACCTCGCGCGTCGCAAAGCGCAGCCAGAAGACGACCGCCGCCGCCAGTGCCGGAATTGCGGTTGCAACCGCCAGCATTTCGCCCAACTTGTCCGGCATCCTGCCCTCCGCCTTCCCCGCGCCAGACTTCACCGCACATTACCCCCGATGCAAGCACGCCCCCTGCCCCTTCCCCTTTTTGCGCTGGCCGCGCTTGGCCCGCTGGCACTGATCGCGGCCGGGCTGGCGCTTGGCGGCGGCTGGCTCTGGGCGGGATTTCTCTACATGGCGGTGCTGACATTGGTCCTTGACCAGCTGATCCCCCTGACCGCCGCACCGGCCGAGGACGGCGAGTTTCCGGCTGCCGACGCGCTGCTGGTGGCGGCAGGATGCGGCGCGCTGGTCCTTCTGCCCCTGGCCACCTGGGGCATTGCCGGAGCCTCGGGCCTGACCGGGGGCCAGCGGGTGCTTCTGTTCTTCGCGGCGGGCTTCTGGCTGGGCCAGGTCGCGCATCCGGCCGCGCACGAGCTGATCCACCGCCCGCGCCGCGCCCTGTTCCGCCTGGGGGCCACGGTCTATTCCGCCCTGCTCTTCGGCCAGCACGCCAGCGCCCACCGGCTGGTCCACCACTGCCACGTCGCCAGCCGCGACGATCCGAACACCGCCCGGGCGGGCGAGAGTTTCTACCGTTTCGCCCCCCGCGCCTGGATCGGCAGCTTCCGCGAAGGCGCCAAGGCGGAAACGGCGCTGCGCAAGGGGGTGGCCGGGCGCGGCCTGCACCCCTACGCCGCCTATCTGGCGATCGGCCTGGCCGCCCTCGCACTTGCTTTCCTGATCGCCGGCCTGCCCGGCCTTCTCGCCTGGGTCTGCCTTGCGCTGCATGCGCAAAGCCAGATCCTGCTGTCCGACTACGTCCAGCACTACGGCCTGACCCGAACCCGGCGGCCGGACGGGAAACCGGAACCCGTCGGCCCCGCCCACAGCTGGAACACTGCGCACTGGTTCTCCTCGGCGATGATGCTGAACGCCCCGCGCCATTCCGACCACCATGTCCACCCCGGCCGCGCCTTCCCCGCCCTCATCCTGCCGCCGGCGGACGAGGCCCCCCGTCTGCCCTGGCCCCTGCCCCTGGCCTGTGCCCTGGCGCTTGCCCCGCGCACATGGCGGCGCGCCATCGCGCCTCACCTGGCCCGATGGCGGGAAACCCGACCTGCGGCAGCACCCGCGGACACGGCGGCTTGACTGGCCAACCCGCCCCGCCTCTGGCACTCTCGCGCCAGATCTGATGGAGCCCGACATGCGTGCCTTCCGCCTTGCCCTGATCCTTGCCGCCACGCCGGCGCTTGCCGAAACCCCGCTGGACGCCGAGGCCTTCGACGCGGCCACCCGGGGCGACACGATCACCTACGACTACGGCGGCGGGCTGTTCGGGACAGAGGAATATCTTGAAGGGCGCCGGGTCCGCTGGGCCTTCGAGGGCGACTTGTGCATCTATGGCGTCTGGTATCAGAAGGGGGACCAGATCTGCTTCGACTACGAAAACGACCCGACCCCGGCCTGCTGGCTGTATTTCCTTGAGGATGGCAGGATCCGCGGCCGCTACATGGGCGAGGGCGGCGGCTGGGAGATCCTGGAATCCTCACGCGGGGGCGGCCCCCTGCCCTGCCCCGGGCCGGATCTGGGCGTCTGACCGATGCTTCGCCCGACCCTGCGCCTTGCCCTCTTGCTGTCGTGCGCCGCAGCCTCCGCCGCCGCCGAAACGCGGATGAGCGCCGAGGAATTCGACGCCTTCGCCACCGGCAGGACGCTCGACTTCGCCAACGAGGGCGGCATCTTCGGCACCGAGGAATATCTGCCCGGCCGCCGCGTCCGCTGGGCCGGCAGCGATGGCCAGTGCCTGGAAGGGTCCTGGCACGAATGGTCCGGGCATATCTGCTTCGTCTATGACGGCGACCCGTTCAGGCATTGCTGGACCCTTTGGCGCGATGGCGAGGCTGTCACCGCACGGTCCTTCGACGACCGGCCCGGCGACGCCCCCCGCCGCGTGACCGTGGCGACCGCGCCCCTGTCCTGTCGTGGCCCGGATGTGGGGGTCTAGACCGATGCGCCTGCCTGCCCTGCTGCTTGTGCTCTGGCCGACGCTCGCCGCCGCCGAGCCCCCGATCACCGCCGACGAGTTCGAGGCCCATGTCACCGGCAAGACCATCACCTACCGGCAGGACGGCGTCCTGTTCGGGATCGAGCAGTACATGGCCGACCGCAAGGTCCGCTGGAGCGTGACGGCCGACACCTGCCAGTACGGCAGCTGGTATCCTGCGGGACAGGACATCTGCTTTGTCTATGACGGCGACCCGCGGCCCGCCTGCTGGATCTTCTGGCTGAAGGACGGCGCGCTGGTGGCGCTGTCGACCGAGGCCGCGCCGGGTCAGGAATTGTACGAGACCGCGGCCGACACGACGCCCCTGCCCTGCCCCGGCCCCGACGTGGGGGTCTGACCATGCGCGTCGGGATCTTGGTCTGGCTTCTCACGGCTCAGCCCCTTGCAGCGCAGACCCTGATGACGGCCGAGGAATTCGACGACTGGTCGCGGGGCAAGACGCTCGATTATGCGGTGGATGGGCAGATCTTGGGCTCGGAGACCTATTTCGCAGGCCGCCGGGTGCGCGATGCCGACAGAGGCGGTCCCTGCATCGACGGCAGCTGGTTTGCGGATGGCGAGGCGATCTGCTTTGTCTATCCGGCCATCGCGGGCGTGCATTGCTGGCACTACTGGCGCGAGGGCGAGACGGTCGTGGCGCAGCCCCTGTCGGCCGCCCCGGACACGCCGCCGCAACAGGTGACCGAGGCCTCGGCACCTCTGGCCTGCACCGGCCCCGACGTGGGGGTCTGACCATGCGCGGACTGCCTTGCCTGCTCGTTGCTCTTGCCGCAGGCCCGGTCTGCGCCGAAGACCCCGTTACGGCCGAGGAATTCGACGCGCTCACCCTGGGCCGCAGCATGACCTGGTCCGAGTTCGGCGCAGTCTATGGCGTCGAGCAATATCTGCCCGGCCGCCGGGTCCGCTGGGCGGCGGTGGGCGCGGAGTGCACCGCCGGGCACTGGTATGCCGATGGCCCCGCGATCTGCTTCAAGTACGAAACCGACAGCGAGCCCGACTGCTGGATCATCACCCGCACCGCCGACGGTTTCGATGCGCTCTACACCGCGCATCCGCCCGGAACGCCGCCGGTCACCATCGCCGAGACGCCCGATCCCCCGGCCTGTCCTGGCCCCGGAATCGGCGCATGATGCCCGCGATGCGCGGCCCGGCGCTTCTGGCCGCCGCCCTGGCCTGCGGGTTCGCGGTCCATGCCGAGACCGACCCGCCGCTTTCGGCCGAGGCCTTCGAGACCTTCGTGCAGGGTCGCACCTTCGACACCCATGACCAGACCGGCCGCTACGGGGTGGAAACCTTCCTGCCCGGCCGCCGCGCGATCTGGCGCGATGCCGAACGTTGCCTCGAAGGTCGCTGGCGCCCGCAGGGCGCGCTGATCTGCTTCGACTACCCCGGCGAGCCGCAGCCCTATTGCTGGACCTACCACGACCGCGGCGACTGGCTGATGGCCTGGCTGGACGGCGACCGGGCCAACCCGCCGATCCTGCTGTATCCCTCGCCAGAGATCGTGACCTGCGAGGGCTATTTCGGGGTCTGAGGCCGCCGAAGTCCCGCGTCCCTTGCCGGCAGGGAGGGACGGCCCAGGCCACACCGTCCCGCCGGAATCGGCCCGGTCAGAACAGGCTGCCCTGCCCGCCGTCCGGCCCGCCGTCCTCAGCGCCCTTCGCCCGCCGGACAGGCCGGTTCCCGACCGCCATCCGCCCGTCGGCGAACTCGATCTCCAGCGCGGCCGCCTTTTCGGCCCCTGCCTTCGAGGTGACGACCGCCCCGTCCGCCCGGACCACCGCATAGCCCCGTTTCAGCGTTGCATGGTAGCCCAGCGTCATCCGGGTCCGGTCAAGCGCCTCCAGCCGGTCGCGCGCCCGGGCGAACCGCGCCGCCGGGGCCGCCTCCAGCCGCTCGGCCAGCGCGACCAGGCGGCCCCGCCCCTCGGCGG
>NZ_JAANHS010000059.1 GCF_011174775.1 Rhodobacter calidifons | reverse complement strand
CGCCATTGGTTCAAGCAAAATGGCGAACGCGCCGACCAGGCGGATGATGGCCTCGTCGTTCGGGAGTGAGGGCATGACTGCCATCGGTCCGAAGGAATGCCCGAACGCCGATGACGTCGGCGCGCCGCTTCACCTCGCGGTTCACCCGCTCCAGCGGGTTCGTGCTGGCGATCTGGGTCCAGTGCTCGCGTGGGAAGGACATGTAGGCCAGCACGTCGTCACGGGAGGCATCCATCAGGGCCCCGAGCTTGGGCTGCTTTTCGCGGAGCGCGTCGGCCACGATCTCCCACTGGGCTTCGGCCTCGGCCTTGGTTTCCTGCGCGAAGAGCGTCTTCAGCATCGCCGCCACGGCGGTGCGCTGCTTGGTCGGGGCGTGGGCCAGCGCGTTTCGCATCCAATGAATGCGGCAGCGTTGATGGGTGGCGTTGAACACCCGGCGGGCAGCGGCCCGCAGCCCCTTGTGGTCGTCGGCGATCACCAGTTTCACGCCGCGCAGGCCCCGGTCGGCCAAGGACCGCAGGAAGTCGGTCCAGAAGGGTGAGGGCCATCGCCCGAACGCTTCGGATGGGCCGGTGGCGACGCCGAGAACCTCGCGCTTGCCGTTCGGCATGGTCCTCGAACCGGTGGCGGAC
>NZ_JAANHS010000058.1 GCF_011174775.1 Rhodobacter calidifons | reverse complement strand
CAAATCTCCTGAAGGCCAGAGTTCCCCTTCCCCCAGACGGACTTATCCCTTGGCCTCAGTGATGGGTGTGCCGAGTGCGGTGAAGCCGTTGAGCAATGAGCCATGTCGCGCCATCGGTCCGAGCGACAATGGCGAATGACCCTGACCTGGAACTCCGCAACCTGACGGTCGAAGGTGAGCCATCGAGGCGCCATCGGTTCGAGCCCGATGGCGAACGGCGGACAGGCGCTGACCCGGCAGCTTGACGCAGTGCATCTTGGTCTTTGCACGGCTTCGGCGGTGATATCGTTCGGGGCCGCCCTCGGACCGGTGGCGGGCTGGCCCCTCACCATCGTCGCCAGATGGTCCGCCCGACGCGCTTTGAGGTGCGCAGGATCTCGTTGCGTGCGACAGCCCCGGCGGTGTCGGGCTTCCAGGGCTTCGCGTTCTTGCGGGGCGGGAGTGAGGGCATGCCCGCCACCGGTTCGAGGGCATGCCCGAACGCAGCGGCACCTCGTGCCGCAATGGTGCGAAGGGGGACCGTGGCCCCTGATGGGGCCGCGTAAGCCCCCGCAGCGGTGGCACTTGCGGGTGTCGAAGGCGCCGTCGGCGGTGACGCTGGCGATCTCTTGCTCCGGCGGGATCTGGTCGAGCAGGTCGGGCA
>NZ_JAANHS010000057.1 GCF_011174775.1 Rhodobacter calidifons | reverse complement strand
GGTGATGCTGGACCTGCCGCAGATCAGCGAGGACCAGCCCGCGCATCGCCCCCTGATCGCCGCCCATGCCAGCCCCTCGCCGGGCGAGATCGCGGTGTTCCGCAGCGCGTCGACGGACGGGTTCAACCTCCTGACGACCTTCGGGAGCCGTGCGCGGATCGGCACGCTGGCCTTCGACTTCTTTCCCGGCCCGACCTCGCGCTTCGACCGGGGCAACGCGCTGGTGGTTGGTCTCCTGTCCGGAACGCTGGAAAGCGTAACCGACGTCGCGCTCTTCGGCGGGGCCAATGCCCTCGCTGTCGAAAGCGCCGCAGGCCAGTGGGAGATTGTGCAGGCGGGTGCGGCCGAACTGATCGCGCCAGGCCGGTACCGCCTGACCCGCCTGCTGCGTGGCCAGCGCGGGACAGAGAACGCCATGGGCAATCCAGCCCCGGCAGGAGCGCGGGTAGTCGTGCTGGATGCAGCGCTGTCTTACCTGCCCATCGCCGAGGCTGACCTCGGCCTGCCGTGGAACTGGCGGGTCGGCCCGGCCGCGCGGGCGGTCAGTGACGCAAGCTATGCCGCGCTGGGCTTCACCCCAACCGGGCGGGGCCTTGTCCCCTTCGCGCCGGTCCATGTCGAACAGCCTTGGCGGACGGCCCGCAGCCCTGGCGATCTGACCATCCGCTGGACGCGCCGATCCCGCGCACTGGTCGC
>NZ_JAANHS010000056.1 GCF_011174775.1 Rhodobacter calidifons | reverse complement strand
TCTTCCTGAACACCGGCGCGACGGCCGCCGCCGTCGCCTACGACTGCGCCGGGGTCTACCTCGAGACGGATTTCTGACTGGCTACGACCGGACTGACGCCCATTGGACGCAGGCGCACCCCGACAACTTATGGAACTGCAAGTCGCGCCCCCTTGTCAGTTACCCTGGCTGGGAAATGTTCCCAGTTGTAGGAACCGCAAAGTCAGGCGGGCCCGAAGGCTTGGCCTCGCATTCCATCGGCGAATGGCCTCGGAGTGCGTGCCAACAGGTCCCACGCGCTGGCATTGCACGGAAACAACAGGACGTGCTGTTGCGTCAAAGCGCGGCGACGGCCGACACTGCTGCGCGTTCAACGCAGAAGCTGTGAAAGGTCCGCCGCTGCCACTTCGCTTGTCGGGCGGTGGATCAGCAAGACCCTCCGCGACATGTCGAAACCGAGGATGGTGATCTGCGTGGCCGGGCCGGGACAGGCGGCCTGGGTGCAGGGCAGTTCGTTCACGATCACCACCGCATCCGCGCCGAGGAGCGCCTGCACCAGCCGCCGGATGCGCCGTGCATGCCAGAGCCGCGCGGCCGCCCGTCGCAGGGCGCTTCCCTCACAGGGTTCTCCCCGCGCAGTCACGCTCACAGGGTGATCACCTGATCGGGCGGGTTGCCGGCAAGTGCGCCGTAGAGCTGCGGGAAGCAGCCGGCGACCACGCCCGG
>NZ_JAANHS010000055.1 GCF_011174775.1 Rhodobacter calidifons | reverse complement strand
GGGGTCCTTCGGGGTGGTGAAGATCTGCGTCGTGTCGCCGTATTCCACCAGATTGCCCAGGTGGAAGAAGGCCGTCTTCTGGCTGACCCGGGCCGCCTGCTGCATCGAATGCGTCACGATCACCACGGAAAAATGGCTGCGCAATTCGTCGATCAGCTCTTCGACCTGCGCCGTCGCGATCGGGTCCAGCGCCGAGCAGGGCTCGTCCATCAGAAGCACTTCGGGGCTGGTCGCCACCGCCCGCGCGATGCACAGCCGCTGCTGCTGGCCGCCCGACAGCCCGGTGCCGGGGCTGTCCAGCCGGTCCTTCACCTCGTTCCACAGCGCCGCCTTCTTCAGGCTGGCCTCGACGATCCCGTCCAGCTCTGCCTTCGATCGCACCATGCCGTGGATCTTCGGCCCGTAGGCCACATTGTCGTAGATCGACTTCGGGAAGGGGTTCGGCTTCTGGAACACCATGCCGACCTTGGCGCGCAGCTGCACCGGATCGACGGAAGGCGCGTAGATGTCTTGGCCGTCCAGTGTGATCTTCCCCGAGACCCGGGCCGAGGCCACGGTGTCGTTCATCCGGTTCAGGCAGCGCAGGAAGGTGGACTTGCCGCAGCCCGAGGGCCCGATGAAGGCAGTGACCGCCCGGTCCAGGATGTCCACATCGACATCCTTCAAGGCATGCGTCGTGCCGTAATGCACCTGCACCCCGCGCGCCGAGATCTTCGCAGTGGCGGTGTCG
>NZ_JAANHS010000054.1 GCF_011174775.1 Rhodobacter calidifons | reverse complement strand
CGCGCCATCGGGCAAGGGATTTGCGCAGGTGTCGCGGGCGGGTTCAGCCGTCCTCGGGCATCAGGCTGGAGAAATTGGTCTCGCGCGCGATCAGCACCGCCTGGGTCCGGCTCTGCACCCCCAGCTTGCGCATGATCGCGGTGACATGGGCCTTCACCGTGGTCTCGGCGATCGACAGCTCATAGGCGATCTGCTTGTTCAGAAGCCCCTCGCAGATCAGTTGCAGGATCTTCGCCTGCTGCCGCGTGAGCAGCGCCAGCCGCCCGATCGCCTCTTCCTTCGCCGAGCCCCGCGTCTTGCCCTCCGGCACCGGCTCATACCCTTCGGGCAGGAACCGCTTGCCCTCGCGCAGCGCGTCGAAGGCCGCGCGGAATACCTCGCGGTGCGAATGCTTCGGCACGAACCCCGCAGCTCCGGCGGCCAGACAGGCCCCGATCACCCGGTTGTCCGCCAGCGAGGACACCACCAGCACCGGCACCTCGCCCGCCGCCTGCCGCAGCCGGATCAGCCCGTCGATCCCGTTCACGTCCGGCAGGTTCAGGTCCAGGACAATCGCATCCGGCGCCGGGCTCAGATCGACGCGGTGGATCGCCGTCTCCAGCCGGTCCGCCGTCTCGATCTCTTCGATCCCCGCCACCGATTTCAGCGTCATCGACAGGGCGTCGCAGAACAGCGGATGGTCGTCCACGATCAGGGCAGAGTGCAGCGGGCGGAGGTCAGCATGCGGAACCATGGTCTTCTGCCTTCGGGATCGGTTCC
>NZ_JAANHS010000053.1 GCF_011174775.1 Rhodobacter calidifons | reverse complement strand
GGATCCCCCGGCGGCAGGTCATAGGCGGCGCGGTCCTGACGCACCGCCTCGACGCCCCGCGCCTCGGCATCGGCGACCGAGACGAGGCGGAATTCCACCTCCCGGCCGTCATGGGAGAGCCGGATCACGTCGCCCGGATCGAGGGCCAGCCGCGAGGGCGGCAGACGGAAGGTGGCGCTTTCCCGGCCGATCCAGGCCTCCATCAGCGCGCGGCGGCAGCGGCGTTCGTTCGGCGGGTGCTCGAACCCGTGGCGCACCCGCCTCACCCTCGGCGGGATGGCCATCGGGAAACTCTCGGACGCGATGCGCGTCGTATCGACCGTGATGCGCCGCGCTTCCACGAGGGCGGCATCATAGTCCTCGTCGGTGCGCGCGACCTGCCACTTCAGCGCCTGCGGCAGTTCGGTTTCCTGCGCGCGGACCAGTTCCAGCGCTTCCCCTTCGCGGGATGCCACGAGGTCGTCATGCGCCAGTGTCGCGACCGAGGCACGGCCGCGCATGACGAAGCGGATCATGCCTTCGGTCTCGATGGCATCGAAGCCGAAATGCCGGGCCAGCGTGGAAATCGACGCGCGAGGGCTTTCGAGGGCGCCGATGACATAGCCCTCGACCGCGCCCCAGAGGCCGGAGACGTCGATGAATGCCTCATAGAGGCCCGCTCGCAGGCACAGGTGGCGCACGAGGGCGGCGAGAGATACCGCGCCCAGCCGCCCCGTCAGCCAGTGGCCGAGCCGCCAGTTCGGCCCGTCCGTCCAGATCCCGGTCAGTTCCGGAAAGAAAGGATAGGGTCGCGCGTCCCAGGTC
>NZ_JAANHS010000052.1 GCF_011174775.1 Rhodobacter calidifons | reverse complement strand
GCGGGTGTCGAAGGCGCCGTCGGCGGTGACGCTGGCGATCTCTTGCTCCGGCGGGATCTGGTCGAGCAGGTCGGGCAGCATCGGGGCGTCGCCGACATCGCTCGTGGTGAACTCGGCCGCCCGGATTTCCAGTGTTCGTCGGGGAAACGGTCCACTGGACCGTTTCCTGATCCTCCTCACTCTCGTCGATCCCGATGTGGATCTTGCGCCAGTCGAGCCATGGTTTCGCCACCGGTTCGAGAAACCGTGGCGAGGGGCGTTTGGTGCCCCCGTGCTTGCGGGCATTCCATTCCCCCTCGCCCTCGACCTTGATCCCGGTGCTGTCCACCAGCAGGTGCAGCGGACCGTCCGAGCCGCGATAAGGAATGTTGACCTTCAGGGTCTTCTGCCGTCTCGACAGCGTACTGAAGTCGGGCACGGCCCAGTCCAGGCCGATCAGGCGCGAGCCGGGCTCTCGACGAACCCTGTGATTTGGCGGAGCGCCATGCCGAACCGTCTCGGGGCTTCGCCCGTTCAGAGCTGAAAACAGTCCACTGGACTGTTTTCCGGGCGCCCTTCACCCTTCATCGTCAGGCAGGTCTGGATGGCGGCGTCGCTGTCGTCGGGTTGCCGCCCGCGCTTGCCGGTCGGCGCGGCGTCCCAGGTCATCGCGGGATCGAACCAGATCGTCAGCGAACCACGGCGCTTCAGCGCTTCGTTATAGGCGGGCCAGTTCCTGGTCTTGTAGGTCGGGGGTGTCGGTCTGCTCATACACCCCAGCTATCACGCTGGATTCACGAGATGAATCCCCTCAGGAGATTTGTGCAACATGTGTAACCGCCCCTTGCGCAAGAGGGAACTTCGGGCCTGATCCCGGCGCGTCATCGGGTGCTGACATGTGTCCGGCCTCAGATGCGGCGTCACACA
>NZ_JAANHS010000051.1 GCF_011174775.1 Rhodobacter calidifons | reverse complement strand
GGTGATGCTGGACCTGCCGCAGATCAGCGAGGACCAGCCCGCGCATCGCCCCCTGATCGCCGCCCATGCCAGCCCCTGGCCGGGCGAGATCGCGGTGTTCCGCAGCGCCTCGACGGACGGGTTCAACCTCCTGACTAGCTTCGGCAGTCGGGCGCGGATCGGCACGCTAGCCTTCGGCTTGTTTCCGGGGCCGACCTCGCGCTTCGACCGGGGCAACCAGCTGGTCGTCGATCTTCTGTCAGGCACACTGGAAAGCGTGACCGACGTGGCCCTCTTCGGCGGGGCCAATGCCCTCGCGGTCGAAAGCGCCGCAGGCCAATGGGAAATCGTGCAGGCTGGCCAAGCCGAACTGATCGCGCCAGGCCGGTACCGCCTGACCCGCCTGCTGCGTGGCCAGCGCGGGACGGAACACGCCATGGGCAACCCGGCACCGGCTGGCGCGCGGGTGATATTGCTGGATTCGACGCTGGCCTCCCTCCCCATCGCCGAGGCGGACCTCGGCCTGCCGTGGAACTGGCGCGTGGGTCCGGCCGCGCGGGCGGTCAGCGATCCGAGCTATGCCGCACTGGGCTTCACCCCAACCGGGCGGGGCCTTGTCCCCTTCGCGCCGGTCCATGTCGAACAGCCTGCGGACGGCCCGCAGCCCTGGCGATCTGACCATCCGATGGACGCGCCGATCCCGCGCACTGGTCGCCGATGCCTGGGAACAGGTCGAGGTGCCGCTGGGCGAGGACTTCGTGAGCTACGACGTCCAGATCCTCGACGGGGCTGTCGTCAAGCGCACGATGACCAGCACCACCACGTCCGTTCTCTACACCGCCGCCCAGCAGACCAGTGATTGGGGTGCGCCGCTCGGGCCCGGCCAGACGCTGGCGCTCCGCATCTACCAGCTCTCAAACCGCCTCGGCCGCGGCAC
>NZ_JAANHS010000050.1 GCF_011174775.1 Rhodobacter calidifons | reverse complement strand
TTCTTCGCCAGGTCGAGCCCGACAGTGGTAACATCCAGCATGACCGTCCTCCTTTGTGGATCCTCGCAGACCCACCTCGGCACATCGATGCCGTCGGGGGGCGGTCACATCATCCGAGCCGATCCAGTCCAGTGTCGGCATGATCGCGTCCTGTGCTTGTCCTTGTCCGTGCTGGCCGTTCTGCCGGAGTGAAGGGAACGAGGCAACGGTTGTCGTGCGTGGATCGGCTGCTTCCCGTTCGGGACGGCCAATCCGTCGCGGATCAGGCGGCGTTCGGCTGCACCATGCCGCAAGCCCCGTCATACACGATTTCCACGACTCGGAAGCTGTCCATGTTGCCGCGGCAGTTGATTCGCTCGGTCACCAGTTGAACCTGGCATCGCGCCTGCACGGCGAATGCTGGCCCGGTCATGGCCGCGCCGATCGAGCGGAACCCGGCGGCAATACCCGGATCGGTGATATTCTGGAAGGATGGGGTGGAGGGGCTGTAGATGGCTGTCGGCCCGATGCCCGCGAACTGGAACACCATTCCGGCATCTGTCTGAAGGCTGGAAACCGGGGTCAAACCCGAATAGGTGGCAAAGGCCGCCGGAGTGTCTCCTATGTAAGTTCTCAGGATGTTGTCGGTTGAGGGCCCAAGCGTCTGATCCGATACGCATGCCGCAGCAAGAAGACCAAACGAAAAGGGCGCAATTGTCCGGGCAAGTGGCATTCCGCAATCTCCACCGTCTGTTACAGCCGTCGGTAGAGTTTCAAAAAAATGGAAAGGACAGCAATCCCCCTCTGTCCTATTCAGGCCTATGAGGTATTATAATACCTCAAATGTCGGGCTTCTCCGGCATCCTCTGAGGTTCTGGCGAATGCCCCGCATCCCCGGCTTCAAGTCCGAGACGCGATGCTGTCCCATGGAGTGGTGTAGCTGGCGCTGATCGTCACCGTGATATTCGGCGCGGGCCTGCTTGATCAGGAT
>NZ_JAANHS010000004.1 GCF_011174775.1 Rhodobacter calidifons | reverse complement strand
TTCTTCGCCAGGTCGAGCCCGACAGTGGTAACATCCAGCATGACCGTCCTCCTTTGTGGATCCTCGCAGACCCACCTCGGCACATCGATGCCGTCGGGGGGCGGTCACATCATCCGAGCCGTCGAACTGCTGAACCCGAAGACCGTGCTGTTTTTCGCGCTTTTCCTGCCACCCTTCGTCGCGCAGGGTGCGGAACCGGCGAACGCGGGCAACCTGACAACTCAGTTGCTTCTGCTGGGCATCCTGGTGCCGCTTACGGCAATCACCGCCGATCTTCTCGTGGCTGGCTGGGCGGTGCTATTGCCAGGTCCCTGAACGACAGCTGGAGGGCGCGCGAAGCGATGGGCTGGGCGGGTGGCCTGGTCCTGGTCGCAATCGCGGCCAGCCTTGTCCGGGCCGACGTCGGGGCGGCCCTGAACTAGGGTCGTTCATGCCGAAAGAGCGCGCCTCAGCCGCTCGAAACTGCCCGCAATTCCCGATTGCGGGGACGGTTCGGCCAGGAAGCCGTCGAGGTCAGGCCAGACTTTGATGGCCCGGTCGATCTGCGCGTCAGAGCCCGCGGCGTAAAGGCCGGCCTGGATCATCATCTCGGCGCGATCGTAGGCGCCCAGCAACCGCCTCGCCTCGGCGATGACCTGGTTTTCTTCCTCCGACGCGGCATCGGGCAATGAACGCGATACCGACCGAAGCAGATCGATCGCCGGAAACCGGCCGCGTTCGGCTATCCTTCGGTCCAGCACGACATGCCCGTCAAGGACGCCGCGCAGGATGTCCGCGACGGGTTCCTCCATGTCGGACCCGGCAACAAGGACAGAGAAGACCGCCGTGATGTCGCCGGTCCCTTCCGGCCCCGGCCCTGCCCTTTCGGCCAGGCCCATGATCGCCTGGGTCAGCGAAGGCGGATAGCCGCGCAGCGCAGCCCCCTCTCCGCCCGCCAGCGCGACTTCTCGATGCGCCTCGGCAAAGCGGGTCACGCTGTCGACCAGAAGCAGAACATGCCGGCCCTGGTCGCGGAAATGCTCGGCAACCGCCATCGCGGTCAGGGCACACATGCGCCGCATCAGCGGCGACTGGTCGGAGGTTGCGGTCACGACAACGCTGCGCGCCATTCCCTCCGGGCCCAGGACGCGCTCGGTGAACTCCCGCAGTTCGCGGCCGCGTTCGCCGACGAGGGCGATCACGACGACCTCTGCTTCGACCCCGCGGGCGAACCTGGCCAGAAGCGACGACTTTCCGACCCCCGACCCGGCAAAGAGGCCAATCCGCTGCCCGCGCACCAACGGCAGAAGCGTATCGAAAACCGCGACCCCGGTTTCCAGGCGCGGCCCCAGACGACGACGGTTCGAGGCCGCCGGGGCCGGCGCACGCAGGGAACGCGGTCGTGCCCCGCGCAGAAGGGGTTTGCCGTCAAGCGCCTGGCCCATCGGATCGATGATCCGACCGATCCAGCTGTCATCCGGGGCAATCTCGGCCGGGCCCAGCAGTTCTACCCGGTCTCCGATCGCCATCCCGTCGCCCGATGCATCGGGCAGAACCCAGCACCGTCCCGGTGCCAGCCGCAACACCTCCCCTCCCGCCGAGCCGTCCCGGCTGTGAATCAGAACGCGGTCGCCGATGGCTGCCGTCTCAAGACCGTTGACCTCGGCCAGTCCGCGGCGTGTTTCCACCACCCGCCCAACGCGCCGGACCGGCGACCTGGTGGCAATTTCCGCAAGCAGGCCATCGAAAAGTCCGGTCACGGGATTCTCCCTTTGTTCGCTTTCAACCCTTTCTAAACGAATCACCCTTAAGCCTTGGTGAAGCTGGTCGAGGGAGAAGCCCCGATGTTCGAGAAACTGGATCTGACCCGGATGGCGCAGGCACTTGCGGCACATTCCGGGGCGCGCATGGCAGTGATTGCCGAGAATGTCGCGAATGCCGATACGCCGGGCTACAAGGCCAGGGATCTGCCAGCCTTTGCCGAGGTCTTCCACGACAGCGGCGTTTCGATGCGCGCGACGCGTCGTGGCCACCTTACCGCCGACCGGCAAGCCGCAACACCGATTCCGGAACGGGTCAGGGGCCACGCGGCACCGAATGGCAACTCCGTCTCGCTTGAAGCCGAGATGGTGAAATCGGTCGAGGCCCGCCAGTCCCATGACATGGCGCTGGCGATCTACCGGGCCACCTCGGAGGTGATCCGGTCCAGCCTTGGCCGGCCGCGGTAGGGGGTGAGGCATGAGTAACGACCTGATCTCCTCGCTTTCCTTTGCGGCCTCCGGGATGGAGGCGCAGGCCATGCGGCTGCGCCACGTATCGGAAAACATCGCGAATGCCGACACGCCCGGCTACCACCGCAAGGTGATGAGTTTCGAACGCGCGATGGATACCGGGCTGGTCGAAGCCGGCCCGGTGAAACTGGATCGGAGCGAGCTGGTGCGGGTTTACGACCCGGGCCATCCGCTGGCCGATGCAACCGGTCACTACGACGGCTCGAATGTCGATCTGGTGATCGAAATCGCTGACGCGCGCGAAGCGCGGCGCAGCTACGAGGCGAACCTCAGGATGTTCGACCAGGCACGTCAGATGACGCAAAGCCTGTTCGACCTTCTGCGGCGGTAAGGGAGATCCAGAATGGATGTGAAAAGCTCTTTCGTCAGTCAGGCCTACGCGAATGCCCGGCATGCCGCTGCCCCTCAGCCAAAGCCGGGGGCAGCGGACCAGGGCTTTGCACGCCTTGCCGGCAATTTCGTCGAGGCTCTGCAAGAGCATGAAAGGACGGCCCGCGCGGCGATGACCGGCAATGCCGATCCGCATGCCCTGGTGCAGGCGCTTGCCTCGTCGCAGCTGGCCGTCGAAACCGTGGCCACCGTGCGGGATCGTGTCGTCGAGGCCTATCAGGAAATCCTGAGGATGCCGGTATGAGCGGCGGGCTGACCGAAGCGCTGATCTATGACCTGACGCGCCAGGGACTGTGGGTTGCGGTGGTCATCTCTGCCCCGGTCCTGACGGTGGCTCTGGTGGTGGGCGTGGTGATCGGCCTGTTCCAGGCGCTGACCTCGGTCCAGGAGATGACCCTGACCTTCGTTCCGAAGGCCGGCGCGATCCTGGCGGTGTTCTGGCTCTCGATGGGCTTCATGACCACCACCCTTGTCGCCTTCTTCACCGACGCGCTTGTTCCCTTGATTGCAGGAAGCTGACATGGACGCCGCCGGATACGCCACGCTGAACCGCCAGTCGGGCCTGATGCGCGAAATGGGGGTCGTGGCCAACAATATCGCGAACGCTTCGACCACGGGCTTCCGCCGCGAGGGGGTCATCTTCTCGGAATATGTTGCGGCGCTGGATCAGGGGCCCTCCCTGTCGATGGCCCATGCCAGCGGTCGCCACGTCGATCTGACGCAGGCGACGCTCAGCCAGACCGGCGGCCAGTTCGACCTTGCCATCCAGGGTGACGGATTCTTCCTTGTCGAAACCCCGCAGGGCGAACGTCTGACCCGGGCGGGAAGCTTTGTGCCCTCGCCCGAGGGAGAGCTGATGACGCCTGACGGCTTTCGTCTGCTCGACGCGGGCGGCGCGCCGGTCTTCGTGCCACCCCAGACCAGGGGCGTGGCCGTTGCGCAGGATGGCACCCTGTCTGCCGACGGCCAGCCGGTCGCCCAGATCGGGTTGTGGCAACCCGCCGATCCGCTGTCCCTGCGGCACCAGTCGGGCACGCTCTTCTCGGCCGGCGAAGTGGAACCGGCGGAGGGGGCCACGATCCTGCAAGGCATGCTCGAGAACAGCAACGTGGAGCCCGTGTCCGAAATCGCCCGGATGATCGAGGTTCAGCGGGCCTACGAGCTTGGCCAGAAATTCCTTGATGCCGAAGACGAACGTGTCCGCGGCGTCATCACGACCCTTGGTCGATAGGAGGCTTGAATGAAGGCCCTTCAGATTGCCGCGACCGGCATGACCGCCCAGCAGATGAAGGTCGATGTCGTGTCGAACAACCTCGCCAACATGTCGACCACCGGCTACAACCCGCGGCGCGCGGATTTTGCCGATCTGACCTATCAGCAACTGGCGCGCCCCGGCAGCGTGTCCTCGGTGGACGGCAGCATGTTGCCCACCGGGGTCCAGGTCGGTCTTGGAGTGCGACCGGCGGCGGTCTCCGTGGTGATCGGCCAGGGGACGCTGGAGGCGACGGGCGGGGACCTCGACCTTGCGATCGACGGAAACGGCTATATCGAGGTGCAGCTGCCCTCCGGGCAAACGGGCTACACGCGCGACGGTGCCCTCAAGCGGTCGGCCGAAGGGCTGATCGTGACCTCCGACGGGTATCCGGTCGTGCCGGGGATCACCATTCCGTCCGACGCGCGCGGCCTGACCATCAGCCCGTCCGGAGAGGTCTGGGCCGACTTCGCCGATCGTGTTGACCCCGAGCTGATCGGACAACTGACGCTGTCCTCCTTTCCGAACGAGAAGGGTCTGGAGGCCATCGGGTCGAACCTGTTTCTGGAAAGCCCGGCCTCCGGAGCCGCCTTTTCGGGCACACCCGGGCTGGACGGGCTGGGTATCCTGCGGCACGGCTATCTGGAGAGCAGTTCGGTGGATGCCGTGCGCGAAGTGACCGAGCTGATCAAGGCGCAACGCGGCTACGAGCTGAACGCCAAGGTCATCACCGCCGCCGATCAGATGCTGGCAGCAACGACACAGGTGCGCTGATGTGGCGGGTGATACTGCTTCTTGTTGTCGCGCAGCCAGCCTTCGCCGAAAGCGTGGTCGCGTCCCGGACGATCCGCGCGAAGGCAATCGTCCAGCCCGACGACCTTGTTGTCGTCGATGCCGAACTGCCGGGATCGATCCAGGATCCGGCGGCCGCATTCGGTCTGGAGGCGCGTGTCACGATCTACGCTGGCAAACCGGTGCGGCTTGCCGATCTTGGACCTCCCACCATGGTCGAGCGCAACCAGCTGGTGACGCTGGTCTATCTCTCGGGCGGGCTGGCGATTGCGACCGAGGGTCGCTCTCTCGGCCGCGCCGCCGAAGGCGAGTCGGTCCGCGTCATGAACATCGGTTCGCGAAACACGGTCACGGGACGGGTCGGCCCGGACGGAACAGTCTATGTCGGATGGAAAGAATAGGATGATGAAGCGGATACTGATGGTCTCGATCCTTGCGTTGGCAGGGTGCAGCAAGCTGGAACAGGTCGGTCGCGCGCCCGAGTTCTCGGACATCGCCGCAAGCAACCAGCATTACGCGCTGAGTTCCGCAACCTTCCCCTCGGAAGCCAAGCCGCAGGGCGAGACGGTCGCCTCGTCGCTCTGGGGCGCGGGCAACGAGTCGCTCTTCGGAGATCGCCGGGCGACCGGGCGCGGTGACATCCTGACAGTCGTGATCGAGATGAATGACAGTGCCAGTATTTCGAACTCGACCGGCCGAAGCCGCAGCGGCAAGCAGTCCTCTGGCATCCCTGATCTTCTCGGTATTCCGCAACGGATCAACGAAGTCTTGCCGGACGGGGCAAGCATGGATGAGGCCTACGCGGCGAAATCATCGTCCACCTTCAAGGGCTCCGGTTCGGTCAACCGCTCCGAGAAGCTGACCTTGCGCATCGCGGCGACAGTCATCGATGTGCTTCCCAACGGTGTCCTGCGGATCGAAGGTCAGCAGGAGGTGCGCGTGAACTTCGAACTGAGGGAACTGATCGTCACCGGATATGTCCGTCCCAACGACATCTCGCGGCAGAACGAGATCACCTATGACAAGATCGCCGGCGCGCGGATCTCGTACGGAGGGCGCGGCCAGATCACCGACATGCAGCAGCCGACCTACGGTCAGCAGGTCGCCGACATCGTCATGCCGTTCTGACCATGATCGGCAAGATCCTGCCCGTTCTTCTTGCCTTGATCGGCCTGGGCGGCGGAGTCGGCGCCGGATTGCTCTTGCGTCCGAGTTCCGAGGACGCAGAGCACGCCGCGACGGGAGAGGGAGCGGATCACGTTTCGGACGAACAGGCCGACGACCATTCGGCGAACAGTGAGGGCCAGGTTGAAGGGGCAGCCGAATATGTCAAGATGAACAACCAGTTCGTCGTTCCGGTGGTGAAGAACGGGCGCGTCGCCTCGATGGTGGTGCTATCCCTGTCACTGGAAGTCGCGCCCGGAAATACCGAAGCCGTCTATCAGCGGGAACCAAAGCTTCGCGACGCCTTTCTCCAGGTGCTGTTCGATCACGCCAATGTCGGCGGTTTCTCCGGTTCGTTCACCGATGGTTCCAACCTGGTCGTGCTGCGAAACACGCTGAAAGAAGCCGCGGTGCTTGTGCTGGGTGGGGTGGTGACCAACATCCTGATCACCGACATCGCGCGGCAGGACGTCTAAGCTGTGAACCCATGAACAGGCGTTGCATCGGCCGGGGCTCGAGATTCAACTTCTGCGAATAGAGGTGGTTCCTTAGGACGGGCGCGATCTGACGGATACGGATGCAGACCGGGCTGCGATCGGGCCGCTCCTGCCTGACAAGCCATGGGGTGTCTGCCGAGTTGAAGACCGGCATGTGATCAGCGGCGGTTTCCACGCTTTGATGATCGGCGGGCCGCCGAGCGATCTGCGCGCGCGTTATGGTCCGCGGGCGAAGGTCTGCAACCGTCACAGCGGGCGACCAGACCTGCCGATTTATCGTGGTCATGATCGAAATTGACCGCACCGCGCCAAAGTCGGGCACACCCACCCCGACCGGCTGGCACCTTAGCAGTCGGACATGCAGTAAAGCCGGTACAGCGTTTCCAGCACGGCCTCGACCTCGGCACTGGCCAGTCGGTAGTAGATTGTCTGGCCGTCGCGGCGCGTCGCCACCAGGCGCAGCGCGCGCATCTTGCCCAGATGCTGCGAGAGGGCAGCCGGGCTGAGGTGAACGATGGCTGCAAGGTCGCCGACCGATTTCTCACCCGACAGAAGGGCGCACAGAACCAGCAGGCGCCGAGAGTTCGCCATCGCCGCAAGCATGGCGGAAACCTCTTCGGCTTTCGCCTCCAACGGGTTGATTGTTGCGGCAAGGGCATCGGCTTTCATGCTTGACACTTTAGCACTTTCGAATATACTTAGCAATACTGTCGCCGTGCAAGAAAAGGGAATGGCAAATGTCGGATCTCCTGATCGCGCGTTGTGCGTCATTCTAGTGGCGGTTCTGGTGGCATCCCCCCTCGTGCTGCCGTCGGCCGGGTTTCCTGCCGCCTGGGCGCCGGCAGCGATGGGTGTCGTGATGCCTGGGGCGGCCCCCAGGTTCTGCCCGGCCCGCATGATCTTCGGTATCCGGAACTGCCCCGGCACCAAGGCATGAGCGAGGGTCCGGCGGTCGGTAGGTGCCGGTCCGCAGCCTGGCTCACTTGACGGAAAGCGCCTGCGCAGGGTGTCGGATCCTCCCGAACCTGCGCGGCGCCTTCTCTCGGAATCACTCTCCAAACAACGGAGCCCACACCGTATGGTCACTGAATTCACCCCATTCGCATCGTTCGTCGGCGGCGTCCTGATCGGCCTCGGCGCCGTGATCCTGATGGCGCTGAACGGTCGCATCGCAGGCATGACCGCCATGCTTGGCGGCGTGCTGGAGCCGCAAAGTCCCGACAGCCCCTGGCGGCTGGCCTTCCTGGCTGGCGCGATCGCCGCGCCGCTGATCGCCACCCTGATCGGGGCAGAGTTCGCCTTCGCCGCACCCACGACCGGCGTGCTGCTGGCCATCGGCGGGGTCATTGTCGGCGTTGGCGTGACTTACGGGTCGGGCTGCACCTCGGGGCATGGCGTCTGCGGCCTGGCCCGGCTGTCGCCGCGCTCGCTGGTTGCGACGCTGACGTTCATGGCCACGACCTTCCTTACCGTCACCCTGATGCGCCACGTCTTCGGAGACTGATCCCATGAACCGCATCCTCTCTGCCCTTGTCGCGGGTCTCGTCTTCGGCATCGGCATTGCCGTCTCGGGCATGGCCAATCCGGCCAAGGTGCTGAACTTCTTCGATCCTCTCGGCACCTGGGACCCCAGCCTTGCCTTCGTGATGGGCGGCGCGCTCATGACCACATTCATCGGCTACCGCGTGATCTTCGCGCGCCGCCAGGCCCCGCTGTTCGACGCGAAATTCCACCTGCCGACCGCCCGCACGATCGACGCCCGGCTGATCGGCGGATCGGCCCTGTTCGGCCTGGGCTGGGGCATCTCCGGCTTCTGCCCTGGCGGGGCCATTCCCGCGCTGGGCTTCGCGCCCTGGCCGACCGCACTTTTCCTGATCGCGATGGGGGCCGGCATCCTGCTTGCCCGCTGGCTGCAAGCCCTGCCCCGTCGCCAGACCGCCTGATCCCTCCAGGAGGACAGACCATGACCACCTTCGCTCCCGTTCCCTATCCCGTCGATCTTTCGGTCAAGCCCGAAGTCACGGCCTTCTTCGACGAACCGACCAACACCGTCACCTATGTCGTGCGTGATCCGGCCAGCACTTCCTGCGCGGTCATCGACAGTGTGATGGACATCGACTATGCCGCCGGTCGCATCAGCTATGCCTCGGCCGACCGGGTGATCGACTTCATCCAGAAGAACGGCCTGACGCTGGAATGGCTGATCGAGACCCATGTCCATGCCGACCACCTCTCGGGCGCGCCCTATATCCAGGAAAAGCTGGGCGGCAAGATCGGCATCGGCGAGAACATCACCATCGTGCAGGAAACTTTCGGCAAGGTGTTCAACGAAGGGACCGAGTTCCAGCGCGACGGCAGCCAGTTCGACCGGCTGTTCAAGGACGGCGACACCTACAGGATCGGCGGCATGACGGCCTTTGCCATGCACACGCCGGGCCACACGCCGGCCTGCATGACGCATGTGATCGGCGATGCGGCCTTTGTCGGCGACACCCTGTTCATGCCCGACGGCGGCTCGGCCCGGGCCGATTTCCCCGGCGGCGACGCGCGCACGCTGTACCGTTCGATCCGGCGGGTGTTGTCGATGCCCGGCGAGACACGGCTCTTCATGTGCCATGACTACGGCCCGAACGGCCGCGAGATCCGCTGGGAAACCACGGTGGCCGAGCAGCGGGCGCACAACATCCATGTGCGCGACGGAATCACCGAGGATGAATTCGTGCGGATGCGCGAGGCGCGCGACGCGACGCTTGCCATGCCCAAGCTCATCATCCCGTCCTTGCAGGTGAACATGCGCGGGGGCGAACTGCCGCCGCCGGACGAAAGCGGCAAGCGGTTCCTCAAGGTGCCGCTCAACACACTCTAGGCGATCCGCCCGGTTCAACGCCCCAGGACAGGACAAGCCTCGTGACCTTCCTCAAGCCCCTCCTGCCGATCCTCGGCTGGGCTCCGGCCTATTCCCGGACCGATGCCCAGAGCGATCTGGTCGCCGCCGTGATCGTGACGATCATGCTGGTGCCGCAGAGCCTGGCCTATGCCATGCTGGCGGGCCTGCCGCCACAGGTGGGGCTTTATGCCTCGATCCTGCCGCTGATCGCCTATACGGTCTTCGGCACCAGCCGGGCGCTGGCGGTGGGGCCGGTTGCGGTGGTCTCGCTGATGACGGCGGCGGCGGCGGGGCAGGTCGCGGCACCGGCAAGCGCCGAATACCTGACCGCCGCGATCACGCTGGCCTTCCTGTCGGGCCTCGTCCTGGTGGCGATGTCGGTGCTGCGGCTGGGGTTTCTGGCCAATTTCCTGTCGCATCCGGTGATCTCGGGCTTCATCACCGCCTCGGGCATCCTGATCGCGGCCAGCCAGCTGAAGCATCTCCTGGGCATCAGGGCCGAGGGCGACACCCTGCCGCAGCTTGTGACCGGCCTCGTGGAGAGGATCGGCGGCTTCAATCCCTATACGCTTGTCATCGGTGTTGCGGCGACGGCATTCCTGTTCTGGACACGCAAGAACCTCAAGCCGCTGCTGATCGCGAGGGGCCTTCGGCCCCGCCTGGCCGACCTGATCGCCAAGGCCGGGCCGGTGGCCGCCATCCTGGTCTCGATCCTGGCCGTGGTCGGCTTCGGGCTGGCGGAGAAGGGCGTGAAGATCGTCGGCGACATCCCCGCCGGCCTGCCGCCCTTTGCCATGCCGTCCTTCGACCTTGGGCTCTGGCAGCAGCTTCTGCTGCCCGCCGTGCTGATCAGCCTGGTGGGCTTCGTGGAATCGGTGTCCGTCGCGCAGACGCTGGCGGCCAAACGGCGGCAGCGGATCGTGCCGAACCAGGAACTGACCGCGCTCGGCGCCTCGAACATCGCCTCGGCCCTGTCGGGGGGCTATCCGGTGACCGGCGGTTTCGCGCGGTCGGTGGTGAACTTCGACGCCGGCGCCGAGACGCCGCTGGCCGGGGCCTTCACAGCCGTCGGCATCCTGGCCGCCACGGTCTTCCTGACCCCGCTGTTCCGGTTCCTGCCCCAGGCGGTGCTGGCCGCGACGATCATCGTGGCGGTGCTGTCGCTGGTGGACATCGCCGCCATCCGGCGCACCTGGGCCTATTCCAAGGCCGACTTCGCCGCCATGGCCGTCACGATCCTGACCGTGCTGCTGGTGGGGGTGGAGGCCGGGATCACCGCCGGCGTGCTGCTGTCGCTGGTGCTGTTCCTGTGGCGGACCTCGCGGCCGCACATGGCCATCGTCGGCCTGGTGCCGGGAACCGAGCACTTCCGCAATGTCGAGCGGCATCAGGTCCTTACCGATCCTTCGATCCTTACGATCCGGGTGGACGAAAGCCTGTATTTCGCCAATGCCCGCGCGCTGGAGGATGCGATCTACGACCGCATCGCCGACCAGCCCGCGCTGAAGCATGTCGTGCTGATGTGCCCGGCGGTGAACCTGATCGACGCCAGCGCGCTGGAAAGTCTCGAGGCGATCGCCCACCGCCTCGATTCGGCCGGGGTCGGCTTCCATCTGTCCGAGGTCAAGGGGCCGGTGATGGACGCTCTCAAGCGGTCGGACTTCATGCAGCATTTCAAGGGCCGGATCTTCCTGTCACAGTTCGAAGCCTTCACCACCCTCGGCGGACTGGCGCGATAGGCGGGACAGGGCGTTCGGGAGATTGCCTTGCGGGGAGATTCGTGATCCAGATCAAGGCATGACCGCGCTGTCCGCCTAGACTGGTGCGAACGGAGGGTGGCATGGATCTGGTTCCGCTTCTCGATCATATGGACGAGGGCCTCGTGGCCGTTCTCATGGGGCTCGTGACCGGGGCCGTGTTCGGCGTGGCGGCGCAGCGGTCGTCCTTCTGCCTGCGGGCCGCGACGGTGGAGTTCGCGCGCGGTGCGCTCGGGCCACGGGTAGCGGTCTGGCTGCTGGCCTTCTCGACGGCGGTGATCTGGGTGCAGGGGGCGGTGCTTCTGGGCCTGTTCCGCAGCGAGGAGGCGCGGATGATGGCGGTGACCGGGTCCTGGTCGGGCGCGGTGATCGGCGGGCTGATGTTCGGCGCGGGCATGGTGCTGGCGCGCGGCTGTTCGGGGCGGCTTCTGGTGCTGGCGGCGACGGGGAACCTGCGGGCCGTCGTCTCGGGGCTGATCTTCGCGGTGGTGGCGCAGATGTCGCTGCACGGCTGGCTCGCCCCGGCGCGGGCCTGGATCGCCGGGCTCTGGGTCACGCCGGGCGGGGCGAACGTGAACCTGCTGCACGCCCTGGGTCTGCCGGAGGGCGCGGGCCTGCTCCTGGGGCTGGCGATCGCGGCGCTGGCCTTCCACCTGGTGCGCCGCAACGGGCTGGGGCTGCGGGCGATGGTCTTTGCCTCGGGCGTGGGCTTTGCCGTGGCGCTGGGCTGGGTGCTGACCTTCAGTCTGGCGCAGGTCGCCTTCGAGCCGGTGAGCGTGACCTCGGCCACCTTCTCGGGTCCTTCGGCCAACATGCTGATGTTCTTCCTGACCGAGAACCCGGCGCTGGATTTCGACATCGGGCTGGTCCCCGGCGTCTTCCTCGGGGCGCTGGTCGCGGCCTGGGCCGGGCGCGAGGTGAAGTTGCAGGGGTTCGAGGGCGAGGGGCAGATGCGGCGGTCGATGACCGGGGCGGCCCTGATGGGGTTCGGGGCGATGCTGGCGGGCGGCTGCGCCATCGGGGCGGGGGTCACGGGAGGATCGATCTTCGTGGCCACGGCCTGGCTGGCGCTGTTCTGCATGTGGGTCGGCGCCGGGGTCACCGACTGGCTGGTCGATCAGGGCGGACTGGCGCGCCGCGCCGCTGCCTGAACCCGCTGACCACGCGCGGTGAGGTTTCGAGATTCAATAAAAACAACGGCTTGCCCGTGGGCGTTTACCTTCGGTTGACCCTGTTCCAACGCCGGAACCGTCGGCCCTACTCGCGCGACGCCTCACGCGCGATGGTGTCGAGCAGGGCCTGGACCTCTTGCATCGCGCCTTCGGGCAAGTGGCGGTAGCCGATGGAAACCTGCCCCTCGCGGTCGGTGACGAAGATGCCATAGGGGCAATGGGCCATGTTCAGGGGATCTGCTTCCATCACCTTGCGCGACAGGACGGCCGAGCAGAACAGGAACACGTCGGCATTGTCGTAGATCGTCACTGCGCTGCCGACATCGGCGCCGGTGCGGTTCAGCATCGCCCCGACATGGCTGCGGTAGTCGATCACCAGACCCTTGTCCACGATGGCGGATTCCACGGCGAAGGTGGCGTCCTCGAAACTGCCGTCGAAGGGATGGGTGGTGACCCCCTGCGCGAGGGCGGAACCGCCGAAGGCGAGCAGGGTGAGGCAGGCGCTGGCCAGTCTGTGCATGGGATTTCCCTTTCTGTGCGGATGTCAGATGTCCTCGCTGAAACGATAGCCGGTGTCGGCGCGTTCCACCCGGCCGATGCCGCCACCGGGCAGGTGGTAGCCGATGATCGCATGGCCCTCGGTCGCCAGCCGGTCGAGCAGCGCGGTCCGTGTGCCTGCGGCAAGTGCCTTGTCCTGGTCCGAGCCGCTTTCCCATTCCGGCCGTTCGAAGGCGACATGGTGGTTGCCGATGCAGTCGCCCATCACCATGACGGGGGTCGTCCCGGCGATCTCGTAGGCCAGATGGCCCGGTGTATGGCCGGGGGTCAGCCGGGAAATGATGCCGGGCAGCGCTTCCTCGCCATCCGCCAGAAGCCTTGCGGTTTCGGCGATCGCAGCCAGACGCCGTGCGGCGCCCACCGCAAAGGTCGCCCGCGCCTCGCCGATGCTGGCCACCGTATCGGGGTTCGTCCAGTAATCGAATTCCGCCTGGCCGATCATGTATTCGGCATTGGGGAACAGGGGCTCGTCGAATTCGTCCAGCAGGCCCCAGAGGTGATCGGGGTGGGCATGGGTGAACAGGACATGGGTGATGTCTTCCACCGTCAGGCCGATGGCGTCGAAGGCCTCCATCAGCTTGCCGGCCGAGGGCTGGAAATCCGGGCCTGCGCCGACGTCGAACAGGACGGTGTTCGTCCCGTCCCGCAGAAGCGTCACGTTGCAGGGCGGGGTCAGCCGGTCGGTCGGCAGTCCGTATTTCGCCACGATGGCCTGCATCTCGTCCTGCGGCATCCCGCCGAGGATGAAGTCGCCCGGCAGCACCAGCGAGCCGTCCGACAGCGTGTCGATCCGCGTCCCGCCCAGCGTCAGCGTGCTGGCCGCCCAGAGACGGCGGGGCGCAAGGGCCGTGGTGGCGGCGGCGGCGGTGGCGGTCAGAAGCCTGCGGCGGTTCAGCATGGCGAGGGCCCCGGAAAGGCGCGGGCGCGAGGGTGTCGCGCCCGCGGGTTGCAGGGAAGGTGTCAGCCGAACATGTCGGCGGTGATCCCGGCATACCAGCCGAGGCTTTCCTCATAGGTCGCCTTGCGCAGCGCGGCATCCTCGCCGACCTCGGAGATGAAGCTTTCCACGCTGGCGATCTTCTCGGGCGTCGGTTCGTAGGAGGCGCCGACCTTGACGCCGTCATCGGGGGCGATCAGCGACCAGCAGGTGTTGGAATACTTGGCCGGGAAGGTCTTGGACCCGGTCAGTTCCCCCCGGATCGCCATGGCGGCGACCTTGGCCTGGCTGTTGGCCGAGAAGCCCGACTTGGGCATGTCGCCTTGGGCCGAGCTGTCGCCCAACACCCAGACATTCTCGTCGGCCTTCGACTTCATGCTGTCGGGATGCACCGGCGCCCAGACCGAGTCATCCGTGACCCCGGCGATTTCGGCGATCTTGCCGGCCTTCTGGCCGGGGATCACGTTGCAGCAGGCGACCTTGGTCACCTCGCCGTCGATCACCACTTCCATCGCCTCGGGGCGCACCTCGACCTTGCCGCCGCCGAAGTCGGGGCCGATCCATTCCACCATGCCGGCGTAATGACGGTTCCAGCCGTCCTCGAACAGCGCCTGCTTGGAGAATTTCTCCTTCGGGTCGGCGATGATGATCTTGGCGGTGGGGTTCTTCGACTTGAGGATATGGGCGACCATGCTGATCCGCTCGTAGGGGCCGGGCGGGCAGCGGTAGGGGTTCGGCGGCGCGATCATGGCGAAGACGCCGCCTTCGGGCATTTCCTCGACCTGCTTCTTCAGCAGCTGGGTCTGGGGACCGGCCTTGTAGGCATGCGGCATGATCTCGGCCGCGTCCAGCGACCAGCCGGGGACCGAGCCGTCCCTGAAGTCGATGCCGGGCGACAGGATGAGCCGGTCAAAGGGCAGGACCTGGCCGCCGGCCAGCGTCACGGTCCTTGCCGCGCGATCGACGCCGGTGGCCATGTCGTTGATGACCGTCACGCCGGCGCCGGTCAGCTTGTCATAGCCGTGCTGGAGTTTTTCGAACTCGTAGAAGCCGCCGAGGTAGAGGTTGGAAAAGAAACAGGTGGTGTAGATCGGGTTCGCCTCGACCAGCGTGACCTCGATCGCGCCGTCGCTGTCCTTGGCGAGATAGCGCGCGGCGGTGGCCCCGCCTGCGCCGCCGCCGATCACGACGACCTTGGGCTTGGCCTGGCCCCAGACGGTGGGGGCAGTCAGCAGGGCGCTGGCGGCGATGCCGGTGCCCAGGAAATGGCGTCTGTTCAGCTTCATCAGGGTCTCCTCCCCTTGAGTTGCGTCTTCCCGCGCGGTTGGCCCGCGCCTGTCGTCATTTCAGCGTGGCGAAATAGGCGGCCAGCTCTGCGATCTCCTCGTCGTTCAGTCGGCTGGCCATCATCTGCATCACCGGATGCGGGCGCAGCTTCTGCTTGTAGGCGTGCATGGCGATCACGAAATCCTCTTCCGGCCAGCCGGTGATGGAGGGGATCCCCTGATCCGAGCCGTCGGCCTGGTGGCAGGTCTGGCATTCCGAGGCGAGATAGTCGCCGTAATCCGGGTCGCCCCTGAGGGCCAGCACTTCGGGCGCGAGATCGGGGTCGGTCTTGCGCGCGGTGGGTTCGGGTTCGGGGATGTCCTGCGGCCGGTCGGACCAGTCGCGCAGATAGGCCAGAAGCGCCGCCCGCGCCTCGGGCTCGGCCATGCCGCGGTAGTTCATCCGGGTGCCCGAGACCAGCGCCTTGGGATTGGCGAGATAGGCGTCCAGCGTCTGAAGCGTCCAGGTCAGCCCGTCCGCGCCCATGCGTGCCATCGACCTGGAATAGGTGAAGCCCTCGACGCTGCCGGCCCGGCGGCCGAAGATCCTGTTCAGCTGCGGCCCGACCCGGTTCTTCGCCCCTTCGCCGATCTGGTGGCAGGCCTTGCACTGCCGGGCAAAGAGGTCCGCGCCGCGTGCGGCGTCGCCGATCTCTTCGGACGCCCCCGGCAGGGTGCCGAGGGCGAACAGGACGGCCGCGATACAGGAACGCCGCGCGGTGGTCACTTCAGTGTCCCGAGATAGGCGATGACGGCATCTCGCTCCTCGGGTTTCTTAAGGCCGGCGAAGGACATCTTGGTGCCCTTCACATAGCCCTTGGGGTTCTCGAGGAAGGCCTGGAGCGCCGCCGCATCCCAGACCCCGCCCTTGGCGCCCATGTCGGCCAGGGTGGCGGAATAGGCGAAGCCCTCGACCCTGGCCATCGGAGCGCCGACGATGCCGTTCAGCACCGGGCCGACGCCGTTCTTCGCGCCGTCGCCGACCTTGTGGCAGGAGGCGCATTTCCGGAACACCTTCTCGCCTTCGGCAACCAGCGCCAGGTCGCCAGCGTCGCCCGTGGCGGCGGCAGGCTCGGCAGCCGCTTCGGCCGGGGCTGGGGTGGCCTCGGCCAGTTCGACCGGAGCGGGCTCGGCCATTGCCTCTGGCGCTGCCGCGGTCTCGGTTGCGGGGGCGGCCTCGGCTGTCGCCGGGTCAGAGGCCGTGCCGGTCGCGGCCAGGGTGATGACCGGCAGGGTCCCGGCGGGTTTGCCGTCGGGGTCCATCGGCGTCACGTTCAGTTCGACCGCGCGCTTGGTCACCTGCGGCGCGGCGCTGCGGCAGTTCTCCATGCAGGGCGCGGCCGAGAACAGCGGGTATTCCGTCACCGGACGGTCATCGACATAGAAGCCCTCGGCATTCGGCATCACGATCGAGGTGAAATTCTCGTTCGACAGCACGAAGTCGTCCTCGACGATCCCGTTGGAATAGAGGAGGAAGGCCGTGATCGCATAGGTCTCGTCCACCGACAGGGTCTGCGCCTCGCCGAAGGGCATCGAGCGGTGGATGTAGTCGAAGACGGTGGAGAGATAGGGCCAGTAGCTGCCGATGGTCTTGACCGGGCGCGGGTCCGTCAGGCTGCCCGCCCCGCCGGCCAGCACCGGCCAGCTGTCGATGCCCTCGGCAAAGTCGCCGTGGCAGGCGGCGCATCTCTCGCCGAAAACCTCGTCCCCGGTTTCCACATCACCCGACCCGACCGGCAGGCCGGTGCCGTCGGGCAGGACGGCGACATCCCAGGCCTCGATCTCTTCCGGCAGGGCGGCGCGGCCCAGGCCGAGCGGCTTGATGTCAGCCAGCGAGACCGGCGTCGCGGACGCAGCCGGTTCGGCCACGGGGGCCGCGCGCGCGGGCTCGGCCTCGGCGACCGCGGGTGCGGGGTCCGGTGCGGGCGCGGGGTCCGGTGCGGGCGCTGCGGCGGTCTCGGCGGGTTTCACCACAGGCGCAGGCGCGGGCTCGGCGGCCTTCTGCCCGGTCGAGGCAAAGATGAAGGCGGCCACGGTGGCGGCGGTTGCCCAGCCGGTGACCAGAAGGATCGTCGGGAAGTCAGGCGATTTCGACATTCTCGACCTCTCCGTCGGCGCGCACCCACCAGACCTGGATGCCGTTGTTGTGATAGACGTTGTTCAGCCCGCGGATCTCGCGCAGGGCCTGTTTCGTGGGCTGGACATAGCCGGTCTCGTCCACGGCGCGGGACATGATGAACATCTCGGACCCGTCCCAGACCATGTCGTGGTGGAAGCGGGTCAGCGCCTTGGACTTCACGTCGCCGGTCAGCCGGGCCGGGGTCCAGGTATTGCCGCCGTCCACCGAGACGTCGACGCGGGTGATCTTGCCATGCCCCGACCAGGCAAGCCCGGTGATGACCAGCGGCCCCTTGCCGTGGCGGATCGGAGCCTGCGGCGAGGGCGAGGTGATGACGGATTTCGCATCCATCACCCAGGTCCATTTCCGCGCCCGGCCGTCGGGCATGAGGTCGGTGTATTTCGAGGTCTCCTCGCGGCTTTCCACGGCCTGGTGATAGACCCCGATGCGGCGCAGCCACTTGACCCACATGTTGCCTTCCCAGCCCGGCACCACCAGCCGCACGGGGTAGCCATGTTCCTTGCGCAAGGCCTCGCCATTGGCGAAGAAGGCGACCATCACGTCGTCCAGCGCCTTTTCCAGCGGGATCGAGCGGCCGTTGGACGAGGCATCGGCGCCTTCGACATAGATCCACTTGCCCTCGGGCTTGACGCCTGCCTCGGCCAGAAGGTCGCGCAGCATCACGCCGGTGTATTCCATGTTGTGGATCATGCCCTGGGTGAACTGGCAGCCCTCCAGCTGCGCGCCGCCCCATTCCATCCCGCCGTTCGCCGCACATTCGCAGAAGGCGGTGCTGATCTGGCGCGGGAAGCGCATCAGGTCGTCGAAGGTGAAGACCAGGGGCCTTTCCACCAGCCCGTTGATCATCAGCCGATAGTCCTGTTTCGACAGGCTGATCGCGCCGGAGTGGTGGCGTTCGAAGGCGCAGCCCTGCGGCGTGATCGTGCCTTCCAGCGCGTGGATCGGCGTGAAGTTGATCGAGGAGGCCGTGCTTTCGGTCAGCCATTCGACGTTGCGGCGCACGACATGGGATTCGAATTCGATCGGCAGGCCGTAGGGCGTGGCATCGACCGGGTCGCCGAACACGCTGGCCCATTCCTGCACTTCGGTAATCAGCGGATCGGGGGTCTGGGCCGCGGCGGCGCTGGCCGCAAGGCCAGCCCCGGCGGCGGCGGTGCCGGCGAGGAAGGCGCGGCGGCTGGTGACGGGTTCGTCTGTCATCTGGCTTACGTTCCTTCTGGTCAGATCCCGGCCACGCGGACCGAGGGGTTGGGGTCGAGCCGGACGGTGCCGAGCTTGCGGACATGGGCTTCCACCACGTCCCAGATCTGGGGGCCTTCGGTGCCTTCGTTCACGCTGGCCCAGCCGCCGACGGTGTAGGATGTCGCGGGGTCGATCGGCTCGCCGGTCTCCAGCAGCACCATGTCGCTGATCCGGTTGCCGATGGTCTGGGACACGTCGCAGACAAAGCCCATGCCGCCGACGCGCACCATGTCGCCGCCCTGCTGGTAATAGGGATCGGGGTTGAAGATGTTGTCGGCCACGTCCTCGAGGATCGTGTTCAGCATCTCCCCGGTCATCTCGGTCCGATAGACCTGGCCGTAGGTCATGGTGGTGACGTTGTGGATGTCCTCACGCGTGATCGGGTCACCGGGCAGCAGCGAGGCGCCCCAGCGCACGCCGGGCGACAGCGCGATCTGCACGTCGCGTTCGGCCCGGACGGCATCGCAGATCAGGTCGTCCCAGGTGCCCTGGAAATTGCCGCGCCGGTAGAGCAGGCTTTCGGTCTGGCCGATGACTTCCTAAAGCTTGGCCTTGAAGGGTGCGCGTTCGGTCTCGATCAGCGCGGCCATCCCGGGGTCGGGGGTGATGACGTCCGAGAAGATGGGGATCAGCTTGTGGCGGAAGCCCATCATCTGACCGTCCCGCACGTCCGGATCGACACGGGAGATGAACTTGCCGTGGCTGCCGGAGACGATGAGGATGGTCTGCCCGACGAGCACCGGCTCGGGGATCGCGTCATGGGTGTGGCCGGTCAGGATCACGTCGATGCCGGTGACGCGGGAGGCCATCTTCCTGTCCACGTCGAAGCCGTTGTGCGACAGGCAGACGACCAGATCGACACCCTCGGCGCGCACTTCGTCCACCACGGCCTGCATCCGGTCCTCTCGGATGCCGAAGGAGTATTCCGGGAACATCCAGCGCGGGTTGGCGATGGGCATGTAGGGGAAGGCCTGGCCGATCACCGCGACGCGCAGGCCGGCCTTGTCGAAGATGCGGTAGGGTTCGAACGCCGGTTCGTCCCATTCGGCGTCGAAGATGTTGGCGCCGAGGAAGGGGAAGGGCAGGCTTTCCACGATCTCCTGCACGCGGGCGGTGCCGAAAGTCCATTCCCAGTGGCTGGTCATCGAGCCGTGCCAGGTGTCGCCGCCGTCCAGCAAAAGGCTCTCGGGCCGAGCGGCGCGGATCGCCTTGACCACGGTCGCCACCCGGTCCATCCCGCCCATCCGGCCGTAGCTGCGGCCAAGCGCGGCGAAATCCTCGTAGGTCAGGGCATAGGCTTCAGGGCTGCCGGGGACGATGCCGAACATCTGCTGGAAGGCCTTGCCCACGACATGCGGCGGCTGGCCCTTCGCCTCGCCCACGCCGAGGTTCCATTCCGGCTCGCGGAACCAGATCGGCCGAAGCTGGGCGTGGACGTCGGTCACATGGATCAGGGTCAGGTTACCGAAATCGTCGAACTGCAACAGCTGTTCCTGGCTCAGCGCCTGCTGCGCGGCCAGGCGTGACCACTTGCCGAAGCCGGAGGCCCCGTAGAGCGCCGAGGCGGCGAGAGAGGCTTGCAGGAATTCGCGCCGGGTGATCATCCCGTTCTCCTTGGTCTTAGGTCGTGCCGGTCCCGTTCGCGCAGGCGCGTCTGACCGGACCGGTCATGCAGTTGTGGGTCGGCGGGCGGCCACCGGGGAGGATCGGCGACCGCCCCCGCAGGTCTGGTGGCGCACGGCGACGCCTTCGACCAACAGCCCGTTGCCGGGTGAGGCGACACAAGGCTCCAGTGCAGTGAACGCGTCCGAGCGGGCCTTGAGCGTTTCGGCCCCCGGCCCATCCTCGGCCGGTGCCGCGCCCACTACGGAGAGGCCGAGGTTTGCATATGTCCTGGCTGTGCGGTGCATGGCTGTCTTCTCCCCTGAGCCAGACCGTCAGCCGATCGCGATCGGTTTGACGTCCTCGTAGACCGAGCCGTCATCGTCATACCAGGTGAACTTGAATTTCGCCCGCGGCATCGACCTTGGCGTCGAATTCGAAATAGGGTTGGTGGACACGGCCGGGTCGATGGCCACATCCACCACGTTGACCCCATTCAGATCGCAGGTGAAGCGGTTGATGATCCGGCGCGGGATCAGGTTGCCGTCAGCGCCCTTGCGCTGGCCCGATTCCATCGGGTGCGAGATCAGCACCTTGATGGTGACCACCTCACCGGCGGCGGCGGATTTCGGCGTCTTGACGCGGGGTTTGACTTCTTCGAACATTGTCTTTCTCCTGCTTTCTCAGCCGCCGCAGCCGCCGATGGTGACCTTGACGGTGGCCTGGGCCTGAACGATCGAACCATCGGCCATCCTGGCCATGGCGATCACGTCCTGGGTCTTGGCCAGACGGATGCGGGTGGCGGCGAACTGGCGCCCCGCGGCGGGGCCGAAGGTGAAGGTCGCCACCGCCGGTTCGGGGTTGCCCGAAGCGAAGAGGGCAATCGCCACCGCGCCAGGCGCGTCAACCGAGACCGGCACGGTGTTGCCGTTCTCGGCGATTTCCGGGGTCGTCAGCGTGATGCCGTCGGTGCCCGGGGTTGCCCCGCCAGTGAAGGCGGCGGTCAGCTCTTCCAGGGTGGCGGCGGCCGAAAGTCCGGGCATCGCGGCGAATGCGATGCCGCCAAGGCCAAGCGATAGGGCTTTGCGTCTGCTGAGGGTCACGGGAAATCTCCTGTCGTTCTGGGCCCTTGCGGCCGTCATTCCTTGAGGGTGAGAAGGTAGGCGACCACATCCTCGATCTGCTGGGCGGTCAGGATCGGCGGCAGGTCGCCTTCGGGTGCCTTGCCGGTGTAGGCCGCACCCGGACGGATGAAGCCTTCTGTCTTGTAGAAGGCGGGCATGAAGCTGCCGTCGAAAGTCATCTTGGCGTTGGCGACGATCCCGCGCAGTTCCGCTTCGCTCCAGCGGCTGGCCACTCCGTCCAGCGGCGGAGCGATATTTCCGGGAAACTGCACGTCGGGCAGGGCCGCGATCGTGTGGCAGGCCACGCAGTTGCCCAGGGCGTTGGTGGTCATCACCTTGACGCCGTTTGCCGGATCGCCCGGCACGCCGGTGAGAGAGGTTTCCACCTTTCCCTCGTTGTAGTGCACGTCTTTCGGGGCAACCTCACCCGATGCCGGGGCCGCGACAGACAGACCCGTCGCAACCACCAGCCATAGCTGGCGCGTCATGGTGTTCCTCCCAGTATTCCTCCGTATGCAGTATGCGAAGGAATCCGGAGTCGGGCAGGAAAAATATAGCAGGAACCATATATTCCTATGTCACTATAATTTGTCCCTGGGATTCTGGCCGACGGTCAGTTGCCTTTGCCCATGCGTTCGGCGACGAATTTCTGGAAGTTCTCGCCGGTGTCATAGCCGTGGTCGCGCACCCAGATCAGCAGCGCCTCGGTCATCTCCTTGCCGAAGCCGCCCGGCATCATCGCCACGGCAACGTCCGGCGTGGTGGCGCCCTCGGGCACCTGTTCGGGCAGGAAGATCAGCGTGGGTGTGAACATCACCCCCCAGCGCAGCGCCATCTGCTTTTCCGACAGTGTGGTGCCGTCGAAGTCGGTCACCTCGACATCGCCGAAGAGGTTCATCTGCACGACGAAATAGTGGTCGCGGATCGGCGTCTCGATCGCGGGATCGATCAGGATCTTCTCGTGCATCTCGGTGCAGTAGATGCAGCCGCGCTGTTCGAAGATCAGCATCAGACGCCTGCCCTCGGCATTGGCTTCGGCCAGGTCGTCGCGCAGATCCTTGAAGGTCTCGCGCAGCCAGGCGGGCTTGTGCAGCCCGTCGTCGCCCAGTTCGACGGCGAAGGCAGGCGTGGACAGTGCAAGGGCGGCGGCGAGGGTCAGGCGGCGCAGCATGGCGGCTCCTTTCAGGTCAGGGTCAGCGACCAGTCGAAGTTGCGGATCATCCAGTCGGCGATCAGGTTGACGGTGTTGGTGGCGATGAGGAGGCCGAAGACGATCAGCATCACGCCCATCGCCTTTTCGACATGGCCCATCAGCGCGCGGTGACGGGAGACCCAGGCCAGGAAGGGCCCGGCGAAGAACGCGGCCAGCACGAAGGGCAGGGTCATCGCAAGCCCGTAGATCAGCAGCAGCAGCCCGCCGCGCCACAGGTCTCCCATGCCGCTGGCGACCATGAGGATCGCGGCCAGCGCAGGGCCGACGCAGGGCGTCCAGCCGAAACCGAAGGCGAGGCCCATCAGATAGGCTCCGGCCAGGGTGCGGGGGTTGCCGGCGCTTTCGACGCGGGCCTCGCGGTAGAGCAGGCCGATGCGGAAGACCCCCAGGAAATGCAGCCCGAAGACGATCAGCACCGCGGCGGCGACATAGGACAGGGGCTCGCGCCACTGGGCGAAGCTGCGGCCCAGCGCGGTGGCGCCGAGGCCCAGCAGCACGAAGATCGTGGTCACGCCGATGGCGAAGGCCAGCGCCTGCACCACCAGCCGCCCGCGCGCGCCGGGGGCGATGGTGTCGCCGTCGCTCAGCTCGCGCACCGACAGTCCCGCCATGTAGGACAGGTAAAACGGCACCATTGGAAGGATGCAGGGCGACAGGAAGGACAGAAGCCCCGCCAGAGCCGCGCCGCCGAAGGAAATGTCCAGCATCGCCCCTCCTCCCCAGGGAAGCGTTGCCTTGCCGGAGCGGCAAAGGTATATAGAGATAGTTCTATCTTTCTATGCGTCTGTCAACGTGGCGTATCCGGCCCTTCTGGCTTCGGCGTTTGTTGCGGTGTCCGGGGTCGCGGCTGCGGCAGGCGACTTACAGCTTCTGATGTTCGAACAGCCCGGCTGCATTTATTGCGCGCGCTGGAACGAGGAGATCGCCCCGCAGTATCCCCTGACCGACGAAGGCAGGGCCGCGCCGCTGCGTCGGCTGCAACTGCGCGATCCTCTGCCGGGGGACCTGTCGCTGGTCTCTCCTGCGGTCTTCACGCCGACCTTCGTGCTGGTCGAGGACGGGGCGGAGACCGACCGGATCGAGGGCTATCCGGGGGCGGATTTCTTCTGGCCGCTGCTGGCCGGGCTGATCGCGGAAACCGCGGCGGACTGAGGCGCCCAGGCCGCCTGCGCCGTGGAATCGCGGCTCCATGCATCAGGCGGGTTGCCCTCTGCACCGGCGACACGCAATAACGATGCGGGGGGAAGGCGGAGCGGCGCTTTGGCGGATGGCGATCTTCATGCGACGGACGGAGAGGACAGTCCTTCGGAGGACTGCGATCTGTCGGGGCTGATTGCGCGGGCCGAACAGGCGGCGACGCTGCTAAAGGCCATGGGGCACGACGGGCGGCTCACGATTCTGTGTCACCTGCGGACCGGACCGAAAAGCGTGACCGAGCTTGAAAACCTGCTGTCGGCGCGGCAGGCTATCGTCAGTCAGCAACTGGCCCGGCTGCGGCTGGAGGGTCTGGTCAGCGCGCGGCGCGAGGGGCAGGCGATCTACTATTCGCTGCTGGATCCGAAGGTCACCGCGATGATCGAGGTCCTGGCGCGGCTTTACCGGACAGAGCACGGCTGAACGGCCGGAGGGGGGAGAGATGCTGGAATCGGTCCCGATCGGAGTGCTGGCGGCGCTCGTCGGTCTGGCGGGCGGTCTGGTGCTGGGGCTTGCCGCGCGGCTGGGCGATTTCTGCACGCTGGGCGCGCTGGAATCGGCGATTTATGGCCGCGATCAGACCCGGATGCGGCTTTGGGGCGTGGTGTTGGGCACCGCGATCCTCGCGACCCAGTTCGGCGCCATTGGCGGGCTGATCGACCTCGGTGCCACATTCTACCATGCGATCGAGTGAAATGCCTTCGCCTCGATCTTTGGCGGGCTGGTCTTCGGCTACGGCATGGCGCTGGCGGGAAACTGCGGCTTCGGAGCCCTGGTGCGCTTTGGCGGCGGGGACCTGCGGTCGCTGGTGGTCGTGGTGGTGATGGGCATCTTCGGCTTCATCGCGCTGTCGGGCCCCCTGGCGCCGTTGCGGGTGGCGCTTTTCCCGCAGCCCGATGCGACCGGGCCGCAGGGTATCCTTCATGACCTCGGGCAGCTGGGTCTGCCGCCCGCCGTCTTCGTCGTCGCCCTCGCGGCGGGCTTCCTGGTCTGGGCTCTGGCGCATCCCGGTCTGCGCGCCCGCCCGCGCCAGATCGCCTGGGGCGTGGCGGCGGGGCTGGCGGTGGCCTGATGTTTCCTGGGCACCAGCTGGCTGGCCGCCGAAAGCCTGGGCGAGATCGGAGTCGAGGGTCCGTCCTTCACCGCCCCGGTCGGACGGACGCTGATCTTCCTGATGACCTCGACGGCGGGGGGGATCACCTTTTCGGTCGGCTCGGTCGTGGGGGTGATGGCGGGCTCGCTGATCGGGTCGATGCTGCGCGGCCTGTTCCGCTGGGAGGCCTGCGAGGACCCGCGCGAACTGGGCCGCCAGGTTGGCGGCGCGGCGCTGATGGGGATCGGCGGCGTGGTGGCGATGGGTTGTTCGGTCGGCCAGGGGGTTACGGGTTTCGCGACGCTGGCCTGGTCGGGACCGGTCACGCTCGTTGCGATCGCGACGGGGGCCGTGGTGGGCCTGAACCAGCTGATCGCCGGATATCAACCGGAATGACGCCCTTCGGGTGGTTGGGCCCTGTGCGCTTTTGCGGATGTCCTGACCCGGAAGGACGAGCCTTCGCCGACAGGCACGGTTGCAATGTTATGCAGCCATCCGATCCACGGACCGACAGACCGATGGCAGCGGGTCGCTCAGGCAGCAGTCGGCGGGGGCATGGCCGGCTATCCGTCCGGCGCGGCAGGAAGCCGGGCTTCTTGCATCCCTGTCGCCTGGTCGCCTGTGTCTGGTCGACGCTTGTGCATTATCCGCCGGATCCTTCGCCGCGACGTCAGGGCCTGGGTCCATGACATGCGCGATCCGGTCGTGACATCTGCCACAGGCGGCCGTCTGGCAGACATCGATCGTCTCCGGGTCCTTCCTGCGGATGCACCGGAATTGACTGGACGCTTGGCACGCTTTGGCCGAAAGGCAGGTGACTGGAATGTCAGGGCAAACGATGGAGGCCTCCCGCGCTGGGGCAGACCATCGGACTGCGCCTGTGCCGGTTACTTGCCAGCCGCGCGGTGACGGCTGCGCTCCCGTCAGGAGGCAAGAAGTTCCCCGATGGCCCCAAACGGGCCAGCCGAGCCGTGCGGGCCGCGATCTGTTCCTATCTCTTGCGACTGGAAAGCGCTTGCAACGCCTGAACGCGGCCGAAGGCGGTCCGGGCGGCATCACGGGCATCCAGCCAGTCTGCCGTCTGACGCGCGATGACAAGGTTAAGTTCGGAACGACGAACATCCGCCCAGCGTTCATAGTCCAGCCCGACCTTCGACGAAAGGATCGGCTCCAGATCGACGGCATGCGGGGCCTGGTTGACCGCCGAGAGCTGCGCCCGGCTTTGATCCAGCTGCGCCGCAGATCTCCGCAAGTGAAGCAGCCGATGGTCGAGCACCATCTGGGCAAGCTGGGCCAGCCGGGCAATGTCGCGGTGCCTGTTCATCTTCTTCCCGCCTTGCGCCGCATCGCATCGGCAAAGCGAATGGCTGCCGCAATCGCACGGTAATGCTCGACCCGGATTTCCTGGCCGACCTCGACCGAGGCGTGGATTGCCCGGGCCGTTGGCGGATCGCTGTGGATTGGTACACCCGCTTCGGCAGCACGCTCGCGGATCTTGCGGGCGATCTCGTCCACCCCCTTGGCAACACAGACCGGCGCGTTGCCCTTCTTGCGATCCCATCTCAGGGCAACCGCGTAATGCGTCGGGTTCACGACCACGACATCGGCCGTCGCGACATCGACCAGCATCCTGTTGGTCGCGACTTCCTGCGCGCGCTGCCGCCGGGCCGATTTCAGATGCGGATCACCTTCACTTTCCTTGAACTCGTCCAGCATCTCCTTGCGCGACATGCGATGACGGCGTCGGTGCTGGCTGACCTGCCAGAGGTAGTCGATCCCACCGATGGCCAGCTGTACCGCAAGCAGGATGAGCAGGAATTCGAGCACCAGCCGCGCCATCAAGGCGGCGGACATCGCCGGGCTGAGGTACAAGCTGGCCAGAATATCCCGCATCCGGCCAGCGAGCAGGGCGTAGAGGATGAGCCCGACGAGGACCATCTTCGCCGCGCTCTTGCCGAATTCCACCAGGCCTTCCACGCCGAATTTCTGCCTGGCCGTCGCAACGGGCGAAATGCGCGACAGTTTCGGCGCCAGTTTCTTGGGCGCGAAGACAAGGCCCCGGCTTGCAACGAGAAGCGCGATGACCAGGGCCGGAGCGAGCGAGAGAAGGACCAGGGGCGGAAGCGCGAACCCAAGGACCATTCCTCCGACGATACTCTTGCTGCCAGCCGTTATCTGGGAGGAAAGGCGGTCGGACTGATCAAGCAGCACCATCCCCGTCGTGCCGGCCTTGTGTGCGGCCCAGCCGCCGAAACTGAACAAGGCAAGAAGAAACCCTCCGGTCGCCGCGGCGGTCTGCAGATCGACCGACTTTGGAATGTCCCCATCCTTCCGGGCCTGGTCCAGCTTCTGCTGCGAGGCCTCGTGTTCCTTTTCGGCGGCATCTTCTTCCTTCCCGCTCATGGCGCGGCTCCGAAGGGAAGCAGGAGATGGTCGTTCAGCGCCGCGAGCCAGACCATCAGGATGACCGGTCCCGCGATGGCAAGCATGGCCATGGCGCCGAGTGTGAGGGCAGGTGCGCCGACCATGGCAACCATCAGGGTGGGCATGGCCCGGTTGATGGCGCCAAGGGCCAGGTTGTAAAGCAGCGATGCGATGACAAAGGGCGCGCTCAGCGTGAACGCGAGGCCAAAGCAGCGGCTGATCAGCCCTAAGCTCCAATCGGCGGACTCGGATGCCGAGGGCAGAAGGCCCGCGGGAAGGATGTCGTAGGACAGAAGGACGAGTTCGGCCGCCCGGACATGAAGTCCGGCCATCATGGCGAGCGCGATGCCCGCAATCGTCAGCAGATTGCCGATGGCGGGCTGCGGGTCCGGTGCTGCACCGGCGAAGAGTTGCGACAGTGTCGTTGCCTGCGCAATGATCGCGGCGGCGGTTTGTAGGGCAATCAGCAACAGTCGCAACCCGATACCCAGGATCAGCCCGCAGACTGCTTCGCCGCCGAGAGCGGCGAAGGATGGCTCGACTGCGTCACGGGCCAGCCGTTCGGCGAGCACGGGGGCAAGCACGATTGCCAATGCCACCACCAGCGCAAGCTTGATCCTTTGCGGGACCACAGGATCGCCCAGACCCGGCATCAGGGCAACCATGGCCCCGATCCGGACGAAGACCAGAGCCGCGGCCCAGGCCAGACCCTGGGCGAGATCGAGCAGCCCGGAAAGCGCTTCGATGATCCCGGTCACGCTGGCACCTGGCCCAGAAGCGAGGGGCGGGCATCGGTGCTGATTTCCTCGTAGGAAAGGACCGGCATCTGCAGGCCCTTCGCCTGGACGACGGTCCGCAGAAACCGTCTCCGGCCGACAGAGGTTACAAGGGCGGGGTAGATGCCCGCTTCGGTCGCCCGGTTCAACCGTTCGGTCAACCCGTTGGCGAGGCGAGCAAAAAGCTCGGGCGGGAGCGCGATGTCCCGCTGACCGCGATCGCTGTCGATCTGGTAGGTCGCAAAGGTCTTTTCCCATTCGGGAGCAAGCTGGATCAGCGGAATGGAGCCATCCGGCCGCTTGAACTCGGCCACGATCTGGAAGCCGAGCCTCTGGCGGACATGCTCACAGATCGCCTCCGGTGACCCGAGGCCGCGACCCTCGGCCACGGCTTCGAGGATCAGGGGAAGGTTGCGGATCGAAACCCGCTCTTCAAGGAGCAGCCGCAGGACGGCGTGCAGAAGGTCCAGCGGCACCTTGTCGGGCACGAGGTCATCCAGCAGCCGTCGGTTCGCCTCGGCGCGGACGGGGTCGGACAGGCGCACGAATTCGTCAAGCAGCTTGCGCAAGCCGCGCAGGGTCAGGAGCCGCGACAGGTTGCCCTTGAGAACCTCGAGCATATGGGTGGCAAGAACCTCGGTCGGCGTGACCACGGTCAGACCTGAGAGGGCGGCATCCTCCTGCTGGTCGGGGCGGATCCACCGGGCCGGGGCGCCATAGACCGGCTCACGGGTATCCAGGCCGTCGGGCGCGGGGATCCCGTCGTTCAACAGCACCAGGACGCGGTCAGGAATGAGCTTGTCCGAGGCCCGCTCCACCCCTTGCAGACGGATCCGGTAGTGCCCCGGCGCCAGGGAGCCATCGTCGGTCAGGCGGATTTCGGGAAGGATCAGGCCGAAGGACGTGGCCACATGGTTCCGCATGTTGGCAATGCGGCTGTCCAGCCCCGTGGCCGGATCAAGAACCATCGCCACGAGATTCGGGGCGAACTCGATGTGGATTTCATCGAAGTCCAGCAGATCGCCCAGCGATTTTGGTCTGGGTGCCTCGAGCGTCTGCAAATCGGTCGCTTCTGATCTCGGTTCCGGCTGGGATCGGAAATAGGCGACGGCACCAAGGGCGATGGCCGCCAGCATGAAGGGCACAAAGGGCATGCCCGGGACCAGCGCGAAAAGCGCCATCAAGGCCGCGACCGTGCCCAAAGCCCCGGGATACCGGCCGAGTTGTGCGAAGAACGACACATCTGCCGCCCCTTTCTGACTGCCCTTCGCGAGCAGAAGGGCTGCCGCGACCGAGATGATGACGGCCGGTATCTGGCTGACCAGGCCATCTCCGACGGTCAGGATGGTGTAGGTTTCGATCGCAGTCCTCGCGTCGACACCATGGATGAAGATTCCGACGACCAGCCCCATGATGATGTTGAGCGTGGTGATCAACAGGCCGGCAATCGCGTCGCCCTTCACGAATTTCGATGCACCGTCGAGCGAGCCGAAGAAGGTCGTCTCGGCAAGCTCCTGTTCCCGGCGCTGCTTTGCTTCGGCGTGATCGATCGCCCCGGCCGACATGTCTGCATCGATGGCCAGCTGCCGTCCCGGCATCCCGTCCAGGGCGAAACGGGCACCCACCTCGGCCATGCGGCCTGCGCCCTTGGTGATGACGATGAAGTTCACGATCAGAAGAACGATGAAGATCACCAGGCCAAGGATCAGATCGCCCCCCATGATGAACTGGGCAAAGCCCTCGATCACATGACCGGCGGCATCGGTTCCGGTGTGACCCTGGCCGATGATGAGCTTGGTGGAAGAGACGTTCAGCGCCAGCCGCAGCAGCAGGGAGGCGAGAAGGATGGTCGGGAAGGCCGAGAAATCCAGCGGGCGGTCGATGAACAGGGTTACCGTCAGCATCAGGATCGCCAGGGCAAACGAAAGCGCCAGACCGATGTCCAGAAGCCATGACGGCACCGGAAGGATCATCATGACAATGACGGCCATCAGTCCGATCGCCAGCAGGATCGTAGGGCGGAGCAGTGATTGGAGGGAGAAGTCCAGGCCCATCTCACGGGCCCCCGATCAATGGACGGAGACGGTCGGTCGAGGAAAACAACGAGCCGTTCCGACCCGCGGTTCCTGCAAGCAGCAGCGGAAAGCTGTTCTTTCGTTCCTTTGCGGTGACGGCGACCCGCGGATCGTCCGGTGAAACGCGCGCATAGGTCGCCTCGAACCTTGCCTGATAGACCCGGGCATGCTCTGGCGTGGCCGAATGGTAGGCCGCCGCTGCCAGCGCCCAGTCTCCGGTTCGTGCGTAATGCTGCGCAAGGAACTCTGCCGCGTAACGGGCGTTCTGAAGCGGATCCAGCATGTCTTCAAGTGAAGCGAAGGCTGACGCATGCCAGCGATAGTTCAGCTGGAAACAGCCGAGGTCGATATTCGTTGCGCCGTCAAGCAGTGCTTGACGGACGCTTGCCGCAGCCTCACCCGGGCTGTCGAACCACTGTCCGTTCCCGCCGAAGTTCACGGCCCAGGGCCAGGGTTGATTGTTGCGTCCGCTTTCCAGCGTCGTGACGGCCAGAAGAACCGCATAGGGCACCCCGGTCCGCTTCGCCGCCTGGTGCGCCGCCTCGCGACAGAGTTCGGCGGGATTGCCCATGGATCGCCCAGGACCGGAGATCAGTACCGGAACGGTCAGCGTCAGGAACAACTTGACAACAGACTGTCGACGGAAAGGCATCATCGTCCTGTTTCGCGCATGGCGGTGCGGGCATCCTGCCCGAGTTGGAAAAGACCCTATCGGGCAATGGTTTATGGTTCGTTAGCAACGTCAGTTGCCCGACGGCTGAGGCACTGAGCGAAGCAAGGTCTCGACGGCAGCGCGCGCGGCCATGCTGGCGTCCACGCTTGTTGCGGCGCGGCCAAGCAATCCGGTCTCGCCAGCCGGCGCACTGGCCGAAGGTGACAGGGCCGGGTCCTTCCAGACGGACGACACGTCCGACTCGGTGGCGGGATCCTTGCCCTGCCAAAGTTCGACCCGGATCGCGTCGTCCGGTCTTCGCGCTGCCCGCAATGCGGATGCTGCCTGTGGAAGGTCATCCAGCTGAAAAAGAGCGGCGGCACGGACCGACTCGCTTTCAGCACCGTTCAATCCTTCCAGAAGCTGAAGTGCGGCGCGTGCGTCACCCCGTCCGAGCTGCGCGCGCGCCGCGGCTAACCTGCGGCTCGCGGTGTCCCTAGTTGACACCGGCCCGATCCAGGCAAGGGCAGCATCAGGAAACCCGAGATCCAGCAGGCGAACAGCGATGTTCAAGGCAAGATCCTGGGGAAGTGCCGGGGGCTGGTTGCCTGTCGGCAGAACCGCGTGGCGCAGAAACGAATCATCGTCCGCGCGCGACGCTGCAACATTCCAAAGATCCGCAAGCACCTTGCCCACTGCTTCCCCAGAGCTGAAAGCCGCGTCCATCTGACCCGACAGGGCCAGGGACAGGACAATGGCGCGGTCGACCTTCGCGCCCAGTTCCGAGGCCCCGATCTCACCCCGAAGCGCGCGCAATGTCTCGGGTATCTCTGCGGCCAGCGGTTTCTGGTCCTGGAAATGCGCCTCGACAAGCGTCACAAGGCTGGTCGCCTGATTTCCGTCCAGAGCCACGGCCTCGGCGGCGTGGCGTCTGGCAGCTTCGATGTCGCCACGGTGCAGGCTGTTCGACGCGTCCAGCAGGGCAATCGTCTTTGCCTCGACCTGCGGTGCCCGAGACATCGCATCGCGGATCATCCTGGCAGCGTCGGCGTCGTCGATCGCAAGGAAGCGGTCGGCAAGTCCGCTTCCGAGATGACTGCGCAAATGCGACGGCAGGGACTGGAACGCGCGCAGGATGGCCGCCCGGTTTACGCCGGGCCCTCGTGGCAGCCGATCCCGGGCAAGAGCGGCCCAGAGGGCCGCCGGTCCATCGCAGTCCAGCATTCCCGCGAAGGGCGTCGCAGGATCGGGTTCGCCGTCGATGATACGACCCATCGACTTGTAGATGGACAACGGCTCGGCTTCAGCCGCATCGCTGACAAGTTCTGTCATCTGAATGGCCTCTGCGCCGAAGCCAAGGTGAAGATGCAGACGGACCGAGCGCAGGACAGCATCCGGGTCGGCAATATCGAACTCGCCATGCAATCCCGATCTTGCCGAAGCCAGGATGTCCAGCGGCGAAAGCGCCTCCCCCCAGGCGGCAATGTCCAGAAGGGGCTCAGGCGTGCAGGCAGGGTCGGATTCTCGTTCATTCTCAAAGGGGTTGGGCAACCTGGTGGCGAGGCCAGGCTGCTCGCCGATGCGGATGCCGGACCACGGCAGATCCTCTGACGCGGCCTGCGTCTTTCCCGATGCCTTGGCCGGCAGCCCCAGATCGACAATTCCCTCCGCCGCGCCGCGCGCCAGCTGCTCGAGAAGTTCATTTCGGAGAGGTTCCAGTGAGACCCCACCCGTCGCAAGCGGCAGTGGCAACGGTGACGGCGTGTGATTGGGGACGGTCGTCGTGGCGCGGGTGTCAAGCCAGGTGTAGTCTTGCACGGGTCCACCAGCCGGCTGCGGTTGATCCGATTCAGCCGCGCCCTTTCTCTGGCCGTCAAACGCGACCTCGAACTCCGATCCTTTCGGGGCCGCTCCGGGCCGGATGTCCAGAACGACGACACCGGGACGAAATTCGAACGGAGTGATGTGGCAGTCGCAGCCCAGGCTCAGGCGAAGTGCGCCGGTGCCCGGATCCTTGAGGATCGCGGAAGCGCGCGCACGCGAGATGCGCCGCCAGACCCCCGCAAGATCGTAGTCCGGCTGCGCTGCATCCTTCGTGGCGAACGCATATCCATCCTCGGTGCGCCCAAGCAGCCAGTCGGACCCGTTCGGAAGCTCGATCACAAGGCGGGTGAAGTCTCCGTGTTCGCCGGAATAGACCCGGGCCGTTTCGCCCGCCGCAGGCGCGGCAAGGCTCAACAGGATCAGCGCCGGGCGAATCATGCGGCCTCCTGCTTCAGGTTCCGCATGGCCTCCTCGAGATCGCTGAAGCCGGGCCGGACATGGTGCGGCGTGTTCTGGCGTCCGACCTCGATGCAGATATTGGCCGGATGCCGGTGCAGGTTCGCAATCAGGACCTCGCGGATCAGTTGATAGAAGTGGATGTCCTCCTCGACCACCGTTTTCACCCGTGCCGCGAATGGACCCATCAGGCCGTAGGCCAGAAAGACGCCGAGGAAGGTCCCGACCAGGGCACCGCCGATCATCTTGCCCAAGACCTCGGGAGGCTGATCGATCGCCCCCATGGTCTTGATCACGCCAAGCACGGCCGCAACGATGCCGAGAGCCGGCAAGCCATCTGCCACGGTCTGCAAGGCATGGCTGGAGTGCATTGCATGGCTCAGCGTGGCTTCCATCCGCTTGTCCAGAACCTCTTCCACCTGATGCGGATCGTCGTAGTTCATCGAGGCCGCCCGCAGCGTGTCGCAGATGAGATCCATCGCCTCATGGTCATGCTGGATGCGCGGGTATTTTCCGATGATGGCCGAGGTCTCCGGGGACTCGATATGCTCCTCCAGCGCGACCGGGTTGGCACGGGCCAGGCGGATCAGCTCGAACAGGAGGCACAGAAGGTCGCGGTAATCCTCCGGCTTCCATTTCGGGCCCTTGAAGACCTTGCCGATGTCCTTCATCGTCTGCTTCACGCCAGACATGTCATTCGAGATCAGGAAGGCCCCGATCGCGGCCCCGCCGATCATGATCATCTCGAATGGCAGGGCCTTGAGGATGATGCCCATCTTGCCGCCGGCCATCACATAGCCGCCAAACACCATGACGAGGATAACGGCGATGCCGACGAAGCCGAGCATGGGAAGGTCCTGTTCGCAGTTTCAGCGGAAAGTATCGGTCCGCCCGGTTAACACTCTCTGAGCGGCAGCTAGTTCTTGGGGACGCTTGCATTGCGCCCGGCCACGATGACGCTTACGCCATAGGCGGCTTCGGCTGACATTCCCGACAGGATGGCGGCCGCGGACTCGGGCGGCATCCGGCCAAGGAAGCCGGCGGCGAATTCGGGGGACATGGTTTCGAACAGTGCGGCCGCATCCTTCGGCTTCATCGCCTGGTATACCGCCGTGAGCTTCTGGATATCCTCCTCGGCCGCGCCATCAGCCAGGGCGAGCGTCGCCTTCAGCTCCTCTTCGACGGATCGAAGCTCTTCAAGGCGCCGGGTGATTGCCGCATCGGCAAGTGCAAGTGCGGCCAGCCGATCCTTGAGTGCGGCCTCCTGTGCGGCAACGCGTTCTTCGCGAAGTGCAAGAGCCTGGGCAAGTGCACTGGGCATGTCGCACCGGGCGGCATCCCCAACCATCGGAGCCATTTCGCCTGAAGGTTCCGACTTTGCGAGGGCGGAACCGATCCCCGATCCAAGGCGCAGGGCGCCAGACGATGCAAACAGCATCGCCACGACGAACAACGCGCCACGTCCCAGACGGCGGCTCATTCTGCGGCCTCAAGCGACGTGCGCGGCGTGCGGCGGCGCACCACGCGCAGGCGGCGCTCTGTCTCCGGCGACGGGTCAGCGCCAGAGGCCGGTTGGGCGGCAGGGTCGCCGTCGGGCAGATCGTGCAGGGAGGCGACCAGAAGTTCCAGCTTGCGGGCGACCGCCTCTCCGCGGGTCGTCAGGGCCTCAAGGCTTTCGGCGGAGCCATTGGCCGCCCCGCGCGCCCTCTCGAGCGCGACCGTCATGTCGTCGACCTCGGCGGACAGGACGGCAATTGCTCCGCCCATCCCGGATTCGAGTGTCGTGAAGCGCTTCAGGCGGTTCGAGAGGACGTAGCAGTAGATGGCAGCCCCGAAGGAGCCGGCCACAAGGAGGATATCCGAGATCAGGTCCATGGGTTCCGGCCTCAGTTCAGAACGAATTCGGTGATCAGAAGGTCGCGCACCCGACCCTCGCCGGAGACGACCTGGATGCGGCGCAGCATCTGCGACCTGAGCCGTGCCATCGCCTGCGGATTTTCGATCGATGCGGTATCGATCGCGCGCAGATAGCTGTTGATCACGTCAAGGATCCGGGGTGACAACTTGGCGACATCCGCCGCTGCTTGGTCCACCACCTCGAGCTGGGCGGTGAAACGCAGGTGATCGCTTCCCGAATCGGGGCCCAGCGAGATGACGATCGTCGGCAGCGGAACGAAGTCGATCCCGGTTAACGGGCCGGGTCCGTGCTTGGCCGGCGGGTGGCCGCTGCTGCCCAGAAGCAGGCCTGAAAACGTGGCGTAAAAGCCGCCACCGCCAAGGACGAGCGCCAGTACGAGGCCGATCAGAAGCGGCTTCTTCGACCGCTTCTTCGGCGGCTCTTCCAGTGTGGCTTCTGCCGTTGCCATGATCTTCACCTCCACTTCGGGATGCGAACGAAGATAGATCAAAGGTCACTAACCGATTGTTAAGGCCAACCGATCAAACGTGAGCCACGGCAGAACGCCGGAGCAGGAGAATCGACTTGCAGAACCTGATCGCCATCTGGACCTCGCTTGACCTGCGCCGCCGGATCATCATCCTGGGCGCGACGCTGGCCATGTTTGCGGCCGTGCTGGCGCTGAGCCGCATGGCGGGTCGGCCCGAGATGGGGCTGCTTTACGCGGGGCTTGAACCTGCGGCCGCCGGCGAGGTTGTGGCGGCTCTCGACCAGCAGGGCGTGGCCTACGAGATCAGGGGCGATTCGATCCTTGTGGATGTCGGTCAACGCGACGGGCTGCGCATGGCCCTCGCCGCAGACGGGCTGCCCGCGGCCGGTGGTGGCGGCTATGAGCTTCTGGACTCGCTGTCCGGCTTCGGCACCACGTCGCAGATGTTCGATGCGGCCTACTGGCGCGCCAAGGAAGGCGAGATCGCCCGCACCCTGCTTGCCATGCCGCAGGTCAGGGCAGCGCGTGTCCATATCGCGAGTGCCCCGACCCGCACCTTCCGTCCGGATGGCAAGCCGACGGCCTCGGTGACACTCACCACCGCTTCCGGACGTCTGGACGAGGGGCAGGCGCGGGCGATCAGGCATCTCGTGGCCAGCGCCGTCGCGGGGATGACTCCGGACGCGGTACAGATCATCGATACTGTCGCCGGTCTCATCGGCGCTGGCGACGTGCAGGGCATCGAAACCGGAAATGCAGACGACCGTGCCGCCGTCATCAAGGGCAATGTGGAACGCCTGCTTTCGGCTCGCGTCGGGCCGGGAAAGGCGATCGTCGAAGTCGCGATCGAGCTCAACTCCGACCGTGAATCGATCACCGAACGCAAGTTCGACCCTCAGGGTCGGGTCGCCATATCCTTGGAAACCGAAGAGCGGAGCGGCACAAGCACCGAGCCGGGCGGGGCGGTGACGGTTGCCTCGAACCTGCCGGAAGGCGATGCGACTGCGGGGGGGCAAGGCAAGAGCCAGAGCTCCGAAACCCGGGAACGGGTGAATTACGAAGTGTCGGAAACCCAGCGCGAGATCCTGCGTAATCCGGGCGCCATCCGCCGGATGACCGTGGCGGTGATGGTGGATGGCGTGGTGACAACGCAGGCCGACGGTACCCGCAGCTGGGCCCCCCGGTCCGAGGAAGAACTGTCCGCCCTGCGCGAACTGGTCGCCTCGGCCGTGGGACTGGACGAGGCGCGAGGGGATGTCCTGACGCTGAAGTCGCTGGAGTTCCAGGAACTTCCGCTTCCCCCCGGAACCGAGGCATCGGCAAGCATCCTTCCTCCATTCGGGCAGATCGACGTGATGACGATGATCCAGACGGCGGTGCTTGCGCTTGTGGCGCTTGTGCTTGGGCTTTTCGTGATCCGCCCGGTGCTTTCCTCGGCAAACCGCCCGGCTCTTCCGGTGTCCGAGCCTCCGCTTGCCCTGCCGCCGGTTTCGACGGCCGAGGGGATGGCGCTGACGGGTGAGGTTGATGACGGGCTGGACTACGGCGCCCTTGCCGGCAGCCGGGGCGAGAGCTTCGGCGATTTCGGCGGCGATGACAGCGCGGAGGATCCCGCAACACGGCTCCGCCGTCTGATCGAGCAACGGCAGACCGAATCGATCGAGATCCTGCGCGGCTGGATGGAACATGACGAGGAGCATGCCTGATGCCCGCCCTGCGACTGGAAGTGTTCGACACCGCTTCGCCCGGCGACGGCACGCTGCAACCGCTGGTCGAGGTGACGGCGGTGGAAGAGGCCAAGGTTGCCGGGTTCGAACAGGGGTACACCGCCGGATGGGACGATGCTGTCGCCGCGCAACAAGGAGACCAGGCACGACTGCGGGCAGATCTGGCACGGAACCTGCAAAGCCTGGCTTTCACGTTCCAGGACGCCCGCAGCCATGTTCTGCAATCCATCCGGCCGCTGATGCTCGAGATGATCAACCGGCTCCTGCCGGAGGTAGCTCGCGCGGCGCTGGCCCCGACGGTGCTGGAAGCGCTGAGCCCGATTGCCGCAGATCTGGCCGATACGCCGCTGACTCTCGTGCTCAATCCGGCGGTTCGTTCCCAGGTCGAGGATCTGGTGGCCGAGGCAACCGGCCTGCCGATGGTGATCGAGGAAGAACCCTCGCTGCCCGAGGGCCAGGTCTACATCCGCTTCGGAACTTCCGAGACCAAGGTTGACCTGTCCCAGGTCACCGCCGAGATCGCAGCCGCGGTCCGCGCCTTCTTCACCCTCAACACCTGAGGAACACCATGGACGACATCGCCGACACGAACCCGTTCAGCCAGGTCCCGATCGAAGTCACGATCTCGGTCGGCCGCGCACGACCTCTTGTGCGCGACCTCCTGCGGCTGTCGAAGGACGCCGTGCTGCAACTCGACCGCCGGGTGGACGATCCGGTCGAGCTCTTTGTGGGCGACCGGCTTATTGCCAGGGGCGAGCTGACCGAGCTGGAAGGCGACCATGCCGGGCAGCTGGCAGTCCGTCTGACCGAGGTTGCCAATCTGCGGGGCGGGCTGTGAGGCTTTCCGCCGGCCTGGTTCCAGCCCTGGCCATCTGTCTTGGCCTGATTGCGGGACCGGCGCTTGCCCAACAGATCTCGATCGACCTTGGCGGAGCCGGGGGGGAGACGCTGTCGCTCCGGTCTGTCCAGCTTCTGCTGCTCATCACGGTCCTGTCGATCCTGCCAGGGCTGGCGGTGATGGTGACCTGTTTTCCCTTCATCGTCACCGTCCTGTCGATCCTGCGCCAGGCCATCGGCCTGCAGCAGGCGCCGCCGAACATGCTGATCATCAGCCTGGCCATGTTCCTGACCTGGTTCGTCATGGATCCGGTCTTTACCGAGGCCTGGGTCAAGGGGATCGAGCCGATGACCAACGGAACGATGGAGATCGGTCCGGGGCTGCAAGCGGCGATTGCTCCGTTCCGCGCCTTCATGGCCCTCAGGGTCGATCCGGAGACATTGCAGACCCTCCAGGACCTACGGGTGGGCGCGCCGGTCGCCGCGCCAGCCGAGGCGCCGCTGTCGCTTCTGGTGCCCGCGTTCCTCCTGTCCGAGATCCAGCGCGCGTTCGAGATCGGCTTCATGATCTACCTGCCCTTCCTGATCATCGATCTGGTTGTGGCGGCAATCCTGATGTCGATGGGCATGATGATGGTGCCGCCTGCGGTCGTCTCGCTGCCGTTCAAGCTGGTCTTCTTCGTGGTGGCAGACGGCTGGGCATTGATTTCGGGGGCCCTGGTCCGAAGTTATTTCTGAAGGGATCCGTGAAACGGTAAGGTTGGAACGCTTCCCGGAAACCATACCGACATCGCAATGTCGCGCCGTTTTCTCCGGCACCCATGGTCTTTGTCTTCTTGCAGTCGGCAGGCACCGGGGCAGTGACCGGCGCCGCGTCACATGCGGGGCATGACAGCCTGCCGGAACAGGGGTCAGTCGAGGATGCGTCCGGCGGCCGTCCACCAGTACGGATGGGCCTCACGGATGTGCGTGGCGGCGGCCGCAGCAGACTCGGGGGTGGCAAAGAGACCGAAATGCGTTCCGCCCGATCCCGACATCCGGGAAAAGAGGCAGCCGGGCGTGCTGTCCAGCGCCGCCTGCACATCGGCCAGCACAGGTGCGACAGTGCGGGCCGGACGCACAAGGTCGTTGCGGCTGTTTGCCGCAAGCCAGTCGGCGAAGGTCGCGGCACTGGCCAGCGCGGTCTCGGGCAGGTCGGGCAGCGGCCCGTTCCCGTGCCGGTCAAGTGCCGCAAACACCTGTGGGGTCGGAACCGGCAGACGCGGGTTGACCAAAAGGCAGCCCATGCTTGGCAAGGGGGGCAGCGGTGCCAGGTGATCGCCTATCCCGGTCATCCGGGCCGGTCGGGAGGCGAGGCAGACCGGCACATCGGCACCCAGCCGCAGCACCTCCGGCAAGTCCGGCAGCGGCCGTCCGGTCAGCCGGACCAGCGCACGCAGGGTCGCCGCCGCATCTGCCGAGCCGCCGCCGACCCCCGAGGCGATGGGAAGCTGCTTGTCCAGCACCAGCGCGGCATCCGTGATCCCCATGCAGCGGGCGGCGCGCAGAACCAGATTGTCGTCGTCGGCCCGAAGTCCCGCCCCCTCGGGCCCGGCCACGACCAGCGAGAGGCCGCGGGCGGGGGAGGCAAATACACGGTCGGCGATATCGGCGAAGACGACCAGACTGTCGAGCAAGTGATAGCCGTCGACCCGCCGTCCGGTCACATGCAGGCAGAGGTTCAGCTTGGCGGGCGCCGCTTCGCTGACCGCCTCAATTGCCATTCTCGGCGGCCTTGACCGGGGCCGGGGCCGTGCCCTCGGCCGCCATCACCGCGTCCAGACCGACCTCGAGCTTGCGTAGGATGCGCGCCTTGTCCTTTTCGGTCGGGTTGAACGACAGGGCGCGGCGCCACTGGAACCGCGCCTCGAGCTTGCGGTTGTTCATCCAGTAGACATCGCCCAGGTGGTCGGTGACGATCGGATCCACGGGTTCAAGCAGCGACGCCCTTTCCATCGGTTCCAGCGCCTCGGCATAGCGGCCCAGCTTGAATAGCGCCCAGGCCAGGCTGTCGATGATGTAGCCCTGCTTGGGATCGCCCGCGACGGCCTTCTCGATCATGCCAAGGGCCTCGTCCAGTTTCTCGCCCCGGTCGACCAGCCCGTAGCCGAGGTAGTTCAGCACCTGCGGCTGGGTCGGGTTCAGCTCCAGCGCGCGGCGGAAGTCGGCCTCGGCGAGCGCCCAGTTCTGCGACTGCTCATGGCAGATGCCGCGGTAGAAGTAGAGCACCCAGTCCTGCTTGCCGGCCGCTGATGCAAGTTCGATGGCCGAGGAATAGGCGGCCACGGCCTCGGCAAACCGTTCCTGTCCGCGCAGCATGTCGCCCAAGGCGAACTGCACGCCGACCAGGTCGCCATGCGCCCGGGCCAGCGTCCGAAGCGCCTCGATCGCCGCGTCGGCCTTGCCCTGCGACCGCAACGCGCCTGCCCGGCCGATTTCCGCGGTGACGAAGGCCGGATCCTCGGGCCGGAACCGTGCATAGGTTTCGGCGGCAAGATCGTATTGACGCAGGTCCGTCAGCACGTCGGCGGTCATCAGAAGCGCATCGCTGTGATCGGGCCGCAGATATCCGGCGACGTGGAGGTGAAGCAGCGTGTAGACCGGATCGGCGCCGCCTTGCAGCGCGGTGGAGATCGAGAAGAACACCTCGGCGATGCCGTCGCGCGCATTTCGGACCGTATCGAAGGGAAGCGGCTCACCGGCCTGAAGGCGGCGGCGGATGGGATCGACCAGCGGATCCGGCCCGGGACCGAAGCTGCGGTCAAGCAGGGCCAGCGCATCCTGGTTGCGTTCCAGCTGACTGAGGATCTGCACATGGGCAAAGACGCCGCGCCGCATCACCACGATCGGGCCGGCGGCCTTGCCGGACAGGATCTCGTCCGCGCCTTCGAAATCGCCGACCGAGGCAAGGGCCAGGGCCTTGTGGTAATAGCCGAACGCCTCGTAACCTTCCCTCTTTGCGACCGTATCGAAGGCCTCGAGCGCCTCGGACATCCTGCCGTCGCCGACTTTCGCCCAGGCGAGGACTAGCTGGTTGGCAAGGTCCCCGACATCGCGGCCCGCGGCGGCCTCTGCCTGGATCGCGGCATAGTCCTCGCGCTGTGCCTCGTCGGCGAGGAGAACCAGATCGGCAAGCTGGCTGCGGTCGATGCCCCGGTCCTTGCCGAGATCGCGCCGGATTGCCGCCAGTTCGATGGTCGGAACAATGTCTCCGCTGCCGATGCCGGCCAGGATGGCCCCGTCAAGAAGCGCCGGATTGCCTGGATCGGAAGCCATCGCCTGGGCATACCAGCCAAAGGCGGCGCGGAAATCGTTCTCGCGTTCGGCGATCCGAGCCGCGAGATAGGCGCCGGAGTTGATGTCGTCCTCGGCTTGAAGAGGTGCGCCCAGAGCCGCCGCAAGCACAAGGGCGCACAAGGTGCGGGTAATCACGGAACGCATGGGCCTCTCCTCGACGGTCGCGCTGAAGGTAGCCCGGCCGCGGCGGCCAGGCAATGTTGCGAGACCCGACCTTGCGATTGGGCGCGCAGGATCCGGACAACCTTTCGTGAAACGCGCCCCGGACGGCGTCACATGTTGGGGTAGTTCGGCCCGCCGCCGCCCATGGGCGTGGTCCAGGTGATGTTCTGCGAGGGGTCCTTGATGTCGCAGGTCTTGCAGTGGACGCAGTTCTGGAAGTTGATCCGGAAGGTGGCGTCGGCGCCCTCGCCCAGCACCTCATAGACCCCTGCCGGGCAGTAGCGCTGGGCAGGTTCGGCATATTTCGGCAGGTTGACGGCGATGGGGATGGACGGGTCCTTCAGGACGAGGTGGGCGGGCTGGTTCTCGTCATGGTTGGTGAAGGAGAAGGCGACGTTCGTGAGCCGGTCGAACGAGAGCTTTCCGTCGGGTTTGGGGTAGTCGATCGGCTTGTGGTCCTTGGCAAGGCCGGTGGCGGCGGCGTCGGTCTTGCCATGGCGCAGCGTGCCGAAGGCTGTGAGGCCGATGGTGTTGAGCCACATGTCGAGGCCGCCGCCCACCAGGCTGGCGGTCAGGCCAAAGCGCGACCACAAGGGTTTGACGTTGCGCACCTTTTTCAGATCTTTCCCGATGGCGCCGGTGCGGACCTCGGTCTCGTAGGCGGTCAATTCGTCCTGCGCGCGGCCCGCGGTGATGGCGGCGTGCGCGGCCTCGGCCGCGGCCTTGCCCGAGAGCATGGCGTTGTGGTTGCCCTTGATGCGGGGGACGTTCACGAGCCCCGCCGAGCAGCCCAGAAGCGCCACGCCGGGGGCGACCATCTTCGGGATCGACTGCCAGCCGCCCTCGGAGATCGCGCGGGCGCCGTAGGCGACGCGTTTGCCGCCCTTGAGCAGGTCCGCCACCATCGGGTGGTGCTTGAAGCGCTGGAACTCCATGTAGGGGTAGAGGTGGGGGTTTTCGTAGTTCAGGTGGACGACGAAGCCGACATAGACCTGATTGTTCTCAAGGTGATAGATGAAGGACCCGCCGCCCGCGTTCTTGCCCAGGGGCCAGCCCATCGTGTGGGTGACGGTGCCCTCGCGGTGCTTCGCGGGGTCGATCTCCCAGATTTCCTTCATGCCGAGGCCGAATTTCTGCGGGCAATGGCCTTTGGACAGGTCGTATTTCTCGATCACCTGCTTGGCGAGGCTGCCGCGGACGCCTTCGGAGAGGAAGACATACTTGCCGCGCAGCTCCATTCCGGGTTCGTAGGAGGGCCCCGGTTGGCGGGTTTCGGGGTCGCGGCCGAATTCGCCGGCGACGACGCCGACGACCTTGTCATCCTCGAACACCAGTTCCGAACAGGCCATACCGGGGAAGATCTCCACGCCCAGCCCCTCGGCCACGCCGGCCATCCAGCGGCAGACGTTCGCCATCGAGACGATGTAATTGCCGTGGTTCGACATCAGCGGCGGCATCGGCCAGTTCGGGATGCGGACCTGACCAGCGGGGCCGAGGAGATAGAAGTTGTCCTCCCTGACCGGAACCTTGATCGGCGCGTCCATGTTGCGCCAGTCGGGCAGCAGGGCATCCAGGCCCGAGGGGTCCAGCACCGCGCCCGACAGGATATGCGCGCCGACCTCGGATCCCTTTTCCAGCACGACGACCGAGCGTTCCGGGTCCAGCTGTTTCAGCCGGATCGCCGCCGACAGGCCCGCAGGCCCCGCGCCGACGATCACCACGTCATAGTCCATCTTCTCGCGCTGAATTGCGGTCATCGCTTGTCCTTCCCCGGGCGGCCCCACCCTGCCCTGAAACGCTGGCTTTTCGCGGCTTCCCTGTTGCCGCAGGCGCGACCCGAGGTCAACCGTGACGCAACATCACGCCAGAGGCACATTGCCGCGCGAAACTTTCTGTCTTCCCGCCGACCGGACACCGCCTGTCCGCGGCATCCCCCCTTGCAATTCAGGGCTTCATCGGGTGAGGTGAAGCCAGCCTGGACCGAAGTCATGGATCGTGCCCCGATCCGTGACTTCTTCTTTTACTGTGGAATGTCGATGGAAAAGATCCCGATGACCCGGCGCGGTTTCGACGCGCTGGATGCGGAACTCAAGCAGCTGAAGACGGTGGATCGTCCGGCCATCATCCGGGACATCGCCGAAGCGCGCGAACATGGCGACCTGTCGGAAAATGCCGAATACCACGCCGCCCGCGAAAAGCAGGGCTTCATCGAGGGCCGGATCAAGGAGCTGGAAGGCATCCTGTCACTGGCCGATGTGATCGACCCGTCAAAGATGTCGGGGCCGATCAAGTTCGGCGCGACGGTCACGCTGGTGGATGAAGAGACGGACGAGGAAAAGACCTACCAGATCGTCGGCGAGGTCGAGGCCGATATCGAGAACGGGCTTCTGAACATGCGCTCGCCGCTGGCGCGGGCGCTGATCGGCAAGGAAGAAGGGGATACGGTCGAGGTCAAGACCCCGGGCGGAACCCGGTCCTACGAAATCCTGTCGATCCGCTATATTTGATCCGGGGATGGCACCGAGGTGAAGCCGGTGATCGAACCGCGCAGAGGTGACAACGGACTTGGCTCTGGCCCGCTGGCGCATCTGAACGACCGCCCGAACCGCGGGCTGGAGATCGGCGGCATCGCGCTGAGCGTCGTCTGGGTCGTCCTGATCCTGGTCTATGTGCTGATCACCCCGCCGGGAAGCGAGTCGCGGGCGCTGGGCGTTCTCATGACCCTCTTGATGGTCGTCCTGCCCATCGCCTTGATCTGGGCGGTGGTCATCACGCTGCGGTCGGTGCGCGAGCTGCGGGCCGAGGCCAAGCGGTTGCAGGCCACGATCGAAGCCATGCGGTCCAGCCAGGTGCAGGCGCAGACCCCGGGCTTGAGGCCGTCGGCAGAGCGGAGAGTCGACGATATCGCCGCCCCGACCAGGCAGGCGGAGACGGCGCCGGCCAGCTTCACCTCGCGCCGGGACGCGGCGCATGTGGTGCCCTCGGCCGACCGCAAGGCGGCGCTGGTGCAGCCCCGGCCCGAGCCCGCGGTCGAGCAGCCGACGCTGGCGCTGGGCACCCCGGCCGAGGATTTCCGCCCGCCACTGTCGGTGGCGCATTTCATCCGGGCGCTGCAATTCCCGGAAACGCCCGAGGACAAGGAGGGCTTTCGCGCCCTGCGGCTGGCGCTGGAGGACCGCACCTCGGCCAAGCTGATCCGGGCGGCGCAGGATGTTCTGACGCTGCTCAGCCAGGACGGCATCTATATGGACGACCTGAAGCCGGACATGTGCCATCCCGAGCTTTGGCGGCGCTTTGCCGCAGGCGAGCGGGGCAGGTCCATCGCCGCGCTTGGGGGCATCCGCGACCGGTCGGCGCTGGCCTTGACGGCCGCTCGGATGAAGTCGGACCCGGTGTTCCGCGACGCCGCGCACCATTTCCTGCGCGCCTTCGACAAGACCGTGGCCGCCTTCGAGCCGAATGCGACGGATGCCGAGCTGGCCGAACTGGCCGATACCCGCACTGCGCGGGCCTTCATGCTGTTCGGGCGGGTGACAGGCACCTTCGACTAGGGTCGGGTGGCAGAACAAACCTGATCCCCTGAGCCACCCTCATGGAAGGTTTTTCCTATTCCTTTGCCATGACCTGCGGGGGGATGAAACTCTGTTCCGTTTCGCCTATCTTGCCCTTCAGACAGGATTCCAAGCCAAACGAGGTTCTCATGGCCGTCCGCATCAACGACATCGCCCCCGACTTCACCGCCGAGTCCACCGCCGGGACGATCCGGTTCCACGAGTGGCTGGGCGACAGCTACGGCATCATCTTCAGCCATCCGCGCGACTTCACCCCGGTCTGCACCACGGAATTCGCCGCCGTGGCGCAATTGGCGGCAGAGTGGAAGAAGCGCAACACCAAGGTGATCGGCGTCTCGGTGGACAGCGTGCAGGACCACGAGAAGTGGAAGCGCGACATCGAGACCTTCGGCGGCGCCCCCGCCGATTTCCCGATCATCGACGACACCAGCCTGACGGTGGCCAAGGCCTATGACATGCTGCCGGCCGACTACTACCTGCCGACCGAGGGGCGGACGCCCGCGAACTCGGCGACCGTGCGGACGGTGTACATCGTGGGGCCGGACAAGAAGATCCGCCTGTCGATGACCTACCCCATGTCGATCGGGCGCAACTTCGCAGAGATCCTGCGGGCGCTCGATGCGGTGCAGAAGACTGACGGCGTGCCGCTGGCGACGCCCGCCAACTGGGTGCCGGGGCAGGATGTGATCGTGGCGCTGGCGCTGACTGACGATCAGGCGAAGGAGCGGTTCGGCGAGTTGGACATCAAGCTGCCCTACCTGCGCTTTGCCAAGGCGCCGGCCTGACCGGGCATCGGAAGGCCCGATCGCCTCTGCCGCGGTCGGGCCTGTCGGCGTACCGGCCAAGGGGCTTCAGGCTCTGGCGGGCGGGGATCCCGGCGCAGAGCGAGCACGACGGGGGCCGGACCATCGGGGCCAACCTGGCTGCTGGCCTGCAAACAATCGAAAAAAACCTGCAAACGCACAGAAGCAAGGCCGAGTGCGGTAAGACCGAGGAGACACGGGGGATCCGTGCCTGAAGCGCCTGGCGTCTCATCGTCCACGGTCGCGCCATCCGCCAAACTGCCGTCTGGAAACGCAGCGAAGCGGGGCCGGTCCAGGTTTTCAAGTCGAGTGGGCACCAGATTGTTTGCAGATGCATCCATTACTGCCTAGCATCACTTCTGCCGACCGGAAGCATCCGACGCCTCTTGCCGGTTTTCCGGGCCAACGGGGAGAGCTAGATGACTTCAGCACACGTGCTGCACGCGCTGGCGGGGATGATCGCTTCGGGCGGGATCGAGGTGGTGGATTGCTCGGGTGTGCTGGGGCCGGAGACGCCGCTTCTGAAACTGCCGCCGGATTTCGCCAGGGACACTCCGCCGATCAGGATCCATCGGATCAGCGAGTACGACAAGGACGGGCCGTTCTGGGCGTGGAACTGGCTGGAGCTGGGGGAGCACTCCGGCACGCATTTCGACGCGCCGCATCACTGGATCACCGGGAAAGACTATCCGGACGGCTATACCGACACGCTGGACGTGCAGCGACTGGTGGCCCCGGTCAACGTGCTGGATTTCAGCGCCGAATGCGCGGCGGACCCGGATTTCCTGCTGACCATCGACCATGTGACGGACTGGGAGGCGAAGCACGGCGCCATCGGCAAGGACGAATGGGTGGTGCTGCGGTCTGACTGGGACAGGCGGGCGCATGACGAGGGCCTGTTCTTGAACGCCGACGAAACCGGGCCGCACACGCCGGGGCCGACCGCCGAGGTGATCCGGTATCTGTTGCAGAAGGGCATCGTCGGCTGGGGCAGCCAGTGCATCGGGACCGATGCGGGCCAGGCCGGCGGGATGGATCCGCCGTACCCGGCGCACAATCTTCTGCACAAGAACAACTGCTTCGGTCTGGCGTCACTGGCCAACCTGGACAAGCTGCCGCCCAAGGGGGCGATCCTGATTGCCGCGCCTCTGAAGATCAGCCGGGGCACCGGCTCGCCGATCCGCGCGCTGGCGCTGGTTCCACGCGGGTAGGATGCGACCGGATCGCGTCATCATCGGCTGCGGGATCAACGCGCTAGTCGCCGGAGCCAAGCCACCCCCGGGTGACCGCAGTCTGTCCCCGCGACGTGAGGCTGTCCGCGACGGCCGCGGCCGGACCGACACGATCACGCTTCCCGGTCGCGGGCATGACGTGGTGGCTCCGGCCGGGGCTTTGCGCATGGCATCGCCGGCTTGGGCGCTCTTGGTCACCGGCGGCCGCAAGCGGGGCGTGACTCGCGGCAGAGGCAATCGCGTTGGCGGGTCAGGCCTCCTTGCGGCGGAAGGTCTGGGCGCATGACCGATCCGTCCCCCCCGGAGAAGCCACCCGAAGCCCTGCCCCGGCTGGGAGAGATCGGGCTCACCAATTATGCGCCCTATCTGATGAACCGGATCATGGGGCGCTACAACGCCTCCCTGCGCGACGAGATGGCAGGGCTGGGCCTGACGACGCCGAAGATGCGGGCGCTGGCGGTGCTGTCGGTGATCGAGGGGCCGCTGATCCGGGAACTGGCGGTCTATTCGGTGGTCGAACAGTCCACCCTGTCGCGTGCGCTTGACCAGTTGGCTGCCGACGGTCTGATCCGGCGCGAGACGGATCAGGCGGACAGCCGCGCGACGCGGGTCCATATCACCGACGCGGGACGCGCGCTTTTCGAGACGCTCTGGCCCCGCATGGCCGAAGCGCAGGAGCGCATGTTCCGAGGCATCGGGGCCGAGGAACGCCGCGCCTTCGTGGGGACGCTCCAGAAGATGCTGACCAACATCCGCAAGCAGGAGAGCTGAGATGGCCGAACGTTCCTTCAAGGCCGAAGTCGAACACCTGCGCAAGGGCGAGGGGGACACTTTCACCGGCGAAGGCATCCTTGCGATCACCAAGGCGCTTCTGGAAAACGGCGTGGGCTACGTCGGCGGCTATCAGGGCGCGCCGATCAGCCACCTGATGGACGTGCTGGCCGATGCCGAGGACCTGATGGCCGAGCTGGGCATCCGGTTCGAGGCCAACGCGAACGAGGCCGCGGCGGCAGCGATGCTGGCGGCCAGCGTCCACTACCCGATCCGGGGGGCGGTCACCTTCAAGGGCTCGGTGGGTGTGAACGTGGCATCGGATGCGCTGGCGAACCTCGCGTCTTCCGGGGTGAACGGCGGGGCGCTCATCATCGTGGGCGAGGATTACGGCGAGGGTTCCAGCATCATGCAGGAACGCAGCCACGCCTTTGCGATGAAGTCGCAGTTCTGGCTGCTGGACCCGCGCCCCAACCTGCCCAGCATCGTCAAGGCGGTGAAGGACGGGTTCGAGCTGTCCGAGGCGTCCAATACCCCCGTCATGCTGATAGTCCGCATCCGGTCCTGCCATGTCACCGGCAGCTTCCAGACCCGCGACAACCAACGCCCGAAGCTTTCGGTCAGGGACGCGCTGTCGAACCCGCAGTCGGATTTCGCACGGGTTGTGCTGCCGCCCATGTCCTATGCGCATGAGCAGGACAAGATCAGCAACCGCTGGCCCAATGCCGAGAGGTTCATCCGCGAGCGGCAGTTGAACGAGGTGTTCGGCCCGAAGACCGCCCCGGTCGGCATCGTCCTGCAAGGCGGCATGTACAACGGCGTGATCCGCGCACTGCAACGGTTGGGACTGGCGGATCTCTGGGGCAACACCAAGGTGCCGCTTTACGTCCTGAACGTCACCTATCCGCTGATTTCGTCCGAGTTTCTGGAATTCTGCGCGGGCAAGGACCAGGTCCTCGTGATCGAGGAGGGCCAGCCCGAGTTCATCGAACAACAGCTGTCCACCTTCCTTTACCGGGCTGGTTCCAGCGTCAAGCTGCGCGGCAAGGGTCCCTTGCCGATGGCCGGGGAATACACCGGGCAGGTGATGCTGGACGGGATTGCGGCCTTCCTCAAGGACGCCGCGCCGCAGATGCTGCCTGCCCTCGTCCGCGCGCCGAACGAGGACCGCCCGGCGATCCCCGACCTGACCGGGACCGTCCCGATCCGCCCGCCCGGTTTCTGCACCGGCTGCCCGGAGCGCCCGATCTTCGCCGCGATCAAGCTGGTGCAGAAGGAGACGGGGAAGCTTCAGATCTCGGCGGACATCGGCTGCCATCTGTTCGGCGCGCTGCCTCCGTTCGAGGTGGGGGGTGCCACGATGGGCTATGGCCTTAGCCCCGCGGCCAACGCCGCCTTCGACGGGGGTGGGGAACGGCGCCCGGTGTCGATCATCGGCGACGGCGGGTTCTGGCACAACGGGCTGTCGTCCAGCTTTACCAACATGGCCTTCAACAGGTCGGACGGCGTGGCGGTGATCGTGGACAACTACTACTCGGCCGCGACGGGGGGGCAGGATGTGATGTCCAGCCGCGCGGACAACCCGACCAAGGCGACGAAACATCCGATTGCCAAGGCGCTGAAGGGTATCGGCATCGACTGGGTGCGGCAGGTGGACCGCACCTATGATGTGGGCCGGATGCGCGACGTGCTGCGAGAGGCGCTGACCACCGACACGCCCGGCCCGAAGGTCATCGTCGCCTCGTCGGAATGCATGTTGAACAGGCAGCGGCGCGAGAAGCCTCTGGCCCAGAAGGCGATCGAGGAGGGCCGCCGGGTCGAGGCCCCCCGGTTTGGCGTGGATGAGGATGTCTGCACCGGCGACCATGCCTGCATCCGGCTGTCGGGCTGCCCGTCGCTGTCGTTGAAGAAACTGGACGACCCCCTGCGCGACGACCCGGTGGCGTCGATCGACCAAAGCTGCGTCGGCTGCGGCAACTGTGGCGAGGTGGCGGATGCCGCCGTCCTCTGCCCGTCGTTCTACCGCGCAGACGTGGTGCACAACCCGTCGAGATGGGAGGCGCGGATGGCTGCCTTTCGTGCCCGCGTGATCGGCTGGCTGCAATCCCGCCGCGCTGCGCGGCGGCTGACGTTCGAGGTCAGGCCATGACCCTTCGGGAAACCATCGGCCTGGAACCGGACGCAAGGCAGACGGACCCGCGGCTGTCGGGGATCATCAAGCTTGCGATCCTTGCGGTCGGCGGGCAGGGGGGCGGCGTGCTGACCGGCTGGATCGAGGATCTGGCCCGCGCGCAGGGCTATGCCGCGCAGGCGACCAGCGTCGCGGGCGTGTCGCAGCGCACCGGGGCCACGGTCTATTATGTGGAGATGGCCCCGCTGAGACCCGGCGATCCTGTCCCCGTCTTCTCTCTCATGCCCGCCCCGGGCGATGTCGACATCATGATCACGGCCGAGATGATGGAGGCCGGGCGCGCGATCATCCGCGGCTTCGTGACGCCGGACCGCACCACCCTCATCACCTCGACCCACCGCGCGCTGGCGGTGTCGGAAAAGATGGTGCCAGGCGACGGCATCGCCTCGTCCGAAGAGGTGATGGCCGCAGCCGGGATCGCTGCGCGCCGTGTGATCGCCGCCGACTTCGACGCGCTGGCGATCCAGAGCGGCTCGGTCATCTCGGCCTCGCTGTTCGGCGCGCTGGCGGGGGCGGGGGTGCTCCCCTTCCCGCGCGAGGCGTTCGAGACCGCGATCAAGGCCGGTGGCAAGGGGGCGGAGGCCTCGCTGCGGGCCTTTGGAGAGGCCTTCGATGTCGCTGCGAACCCTGCGTCTGAAGCTGCACCTGCGGCGCAGTCCAGGCCCGAGCCGAAGGCACAGGGCCCCGCGCGTCTGATCGCGGAATGGGAAAGGCTTGCGGCCCGCGCGTCGGCCCTGCCTGCACCTGTGGCCGAACTGGCGCTGCCCGGACTGCGCAAGGTGGTGGAGTTCCAGGATGCTGCCTATGGCGCGGAGTATCTGGACCGTCTGGGCGGAGTGCTGGCGCAGGATGATGCGGCGAATGGCTGGGCACTGTCCCGCGAGTCTGCGAAATACATCGCCAATGCAATGGCTTATGACGACATAATCCGGGTTGCCGACCTCAAGACCTGCGCCCGCCGATTCGATCGCATCCGCAGCGAGATGGGGGTGAACAAGGCCAACGTCCTGCACCTGACCGAGTTCTTCCATCCCCGCGCGGCCGAGATCGTCGGCCTGTTTCCTGCCCGCCTGGGCGCGAGGCTGGAGGCGGACCCAAAATGGATGGCCCGCCTGACGCGCTGGTTCGACAGGGGGCGCCGGCTGCGGACCGACCGTCTGCCCGCCTTCCTGACCCTCCATATCCTTGGCGGCCTGAAAGGTTGGCGCCGCCGCACGCTGCGCCACGCGCAGGAACAGGCGCATCTGGACCGCTGGCTTCAGACCGCGCTGTCCGAAGTAGCGCGAAACTATGACCTTGCGGTAGAACTGATCCGCTGCCGCCGCCTGATCAAGGGCTATTCGGACACCCATGCCCGTGGCCATTCCAAGTTCGACCGGGTGCTTGCCGCGACGGCCCGCATAGCCGCCCGGAAGGATGCAGCCGACTGGTGCCGCCGCCTGCGCGAGGCGGCGCTTCAGGACGAAGAGGGAAAGGCCCTGGACGGGGCTATCCGGACCATCGACAGCTTTGCTTGAGTGCCGGAGCCGGCATCGGGTGCCCGGTCAGCAGCATGGCGCGCCTTGCGATCCGGGACCGGGATCCCGGTGCGACACGCCGGTTGCCGCCCGGGCAGGATGCGCCCGGACATCACCTCGCCGAAGAAGATCTCGGGCGGGCAGGCGACCAAGAGGGGCTCCGGCGGCCTGTCGCGGGTTGAAAGCTGCGCCCGTCCGGCCGCAGAAAGGCGATCAGCCGGTCGGACCGGAGAGTGACGCTGTCCAGTATTCGCCGGGGAAGGTTTCCTCTTCCGGCAGTTTGCGGGCGATTGCCAGATCCGCCGTCCGCGACAGCAGCAACCCGGAACATTCGTCCAGATTTGCTGGACGCAGGAGGACGTAAAGCTGATCCGCGCTGTCGCGGATGCCCTGCACGATGCGCGGCGCCAGCGAGGGGTGCGGCGAATGCTGGCCGGCGATGACGATCCGGTTCGAGGCCGAGGTGCAGGGCGCGGACGCCATCATCGCCCAAAGTGCCACCCGCGCGCGCTGCGCCGACAGCCGGCTGCCGTAGTTCCTCCCCGGCGCAACCTTCGACCTGGGCATTGCCGACGTGACCGCGATGTGAAACGGGACGCGTGTGCCGGAACGCAAAAGGCCCCGGCGCCTGGCGCCGGGGCCTTCGATTGCACTCCGGTCGAAGGGCTCAGCCCTCGGCGGCTTCTTCCTTCTTCTCGGTGATTTCCGCGCCGGTCTCCTGATCGACCATCTTCATGCCCAGTCGCACCTTGCCGCGGTCGTCAAAGCCCAGAAGCTTGACCTTGACCTCCTGGCCTTCCTTCAGCAGCTCGTTCGGGTGGTTCAGGCGCTTGTTGGCGATCTGGGACACATGCACCAGACCGTCGCGCTTGCCGAAGAAGTTCACGAAGGCGCCGAAATCGACCAGTTTCACCACCTTGCCGGTGTAGATCTGGCCCTCTTCGGGTTCGGCCACGATCGACCAGATCATGTCGTAAGCCTTCTTGATGGCACCGGCATCGTTCGAGGCGATCTTGATCTGGCCGTCGTCGTTGATGTCCACCTTGGCGCCCGAGACCTCGACGATCTCGCGGATGACCTTGCCGCCCGAGCCGATCACTTCGCGGATCTTGTCGGTCGGGATCTGCATCGTCTCGATCTTCGGCGCGTATTCGCTGAAACCCTGCGGCGCGCTGATGGCCTTGGCCATCTCGCCCAGGATGTGCAGACGGCCGTCCTTGGCCTGGGCCAGGGCCTGCTTCATGATCTCCGGGGTGATCCCGGCCACCTTGATGTCCATCTGCAAGGACGTGATGCCGTTCGCGGTGCCCGCGACCTTGAAGTCCATGTCGCCAAGGTGATCCTCGTCGCCCAGGATGTCGGTCAGGACCGCCCAGTCGCCGTCCTCTTCCAGCACCAGACCCATGGCCACACCCGCGACCGGCGCCTTCAGCGGCACGCCCGCGTCCATCATCGACAACGACCCGCCGCAGACCGAGGCCATCGAGGAGGAGCCGTTCGATTCGGTGATCTCGGACACCACGCGGATCGTGTAGGGGAAATCGGTCGGCGCCGGCAGCACCGCCTGAAGCGCCCGCCAGGCCAGCTTGCCGTGGCCGATCTCACGACGGCCGGGCGAACCCACGCGACCCACTTCGCCGACCGAATAGGGCGGGAAGTTGTAGTGCAGCAGGAAGTTCGACCGGTAGTTGCCGTTCAGGGCGTCGATGATCTGTTCGTCCTCGCCGGTGCCCAGCGTGGTGACGACCAGGGCTTGCGTTTCACCCCGGGTGAACAGGGCCGAGCCATGCGCGCGCGGCAACACGCCGGTTTCGCAGACGATCGGGCGGACGGTTTTCGTGTCGCGGCCGTCGATCCGGCGCCCGTGTTTCACCACGTCGCCGCGCAGGACCGCCGACTCCAGCTGCTTGATCGCCGGATAAAGGTTCGGATCGGCCCGGTCTTCCTCGGTCATCGCGGCCTTGATCGCCTCGACCGCGGCCTCGATGGCAGTGGTGCGTTCCTGCTTGTCGCGGATCGCGAAGGCGGCGCGCATCTGGGCCTCACCGGCCTGCTTCACCTTGGCATAAAGCGCCGAATAGTCCGGCGGGGTGAAGTCGAAGGGGTCCTTGGCCGAATGTTCGGCGAAGTCGATGATGAGGTCGATCACCGGCTGCATCTGTTCGTGGCCGAACACGACCGCGCCCAGCATTTCCTCTTCGGTCAGCTCGTAAGCTTCGGATTCCACCATCATAACGGCGTCCTTGGTCCCCGCGACAACCAGGTCAAGGCGCTGTTCGGGCTTCATGCGCAGCTGCGTCATGTCGTCCATCGAGGGGTTCAGCACATACTGGCCATCGACAAAGCCCACCCGAGCCGCGCCGATCGGGCCGCGGAACGGCACGCCCGAGACGGTCAGCGCCGCCGAGGCCGCGATCATCGCCACGATGTCGGGGTCATTCACCAGGTCGCAGGACAGCACGGTGCACATCACCAGCACTTCGTTGCGGAAGCCTTCGACGAACAGCGGGCGGATCGGACGGTCGATCAGCCGGGAGACCAGCGTCTCCTTTTCCGAGGGCCGCGCCTCGCGCTTGAAGAAGCCGCCGGGGATCTTGCCGGCTGCGTAGTATTTTTCCTGGTAGTGAACGGTCAGGGGGAAGAAGTCCTGCCCTTCCTTCGCCGTCTTGGCAAAGGTCACGTTGGCCATCACCTGGGTCTCGCCCAGCGTCGCGATCACCGATCCATCGGCCTGGCGCGCAACTTTCCCCGTTTCCAGAGTGAGCGTCTCGCTGCCCCACTGGATCGATTTCTTGGTCACATTGAACATGTATCGTTTCCTCTGGAGATGCGGCCCCTGCCGTCATCCCCGTTATCTGGCGGCCCCATTGCCGCCCCTCCCCCTGCATCCTCTGCATGTGCCCCGGGGGCGGGCCTCACGTCTCAGATGGCGGGGCCATACAGGAAAACTGTTGCGAATGAAAGAACGGATGCGGGGGTCGGTCAGAAGATCGCATGCGCCCCGCGGTCATCGGCCACCTCGCCCCGCAGCATGGCGGCGTAGTGGTCCTCCAGCCGGTCCCTGCCGAACGCGGGTGTGGCGTCCGGGTCGTAGGATTGTGTGGCGGGGTTCCAGACCAGCATCGATTGCGTGGCATAGTAGCGCCCGATGCGGGCCAGCTGTGCCTTGGCCTTCAGGCGCGGCGACAGGGTGCCGAGAACGGAGAGGAGGCCGACGATCCCATGCATCAGCGCGACGGGGACGTGGCGGATGCGGACGGGCTGGCCGGTGAGGCGTTCCAGCATCGCGGCCTGGTCCAGCGGCGTGATCGCCGGGCCGGGGCCCCCGATGGGCAGGATGCGGTTGCGCATGGACGGCTCGGTAAGGCTGAGGCTCAGATAGCGGCCAAGGTCGGCGTCCGAGATCGGCTTGCAGGCGGTGAGGCGACCGTCGCCGAAGACGAGGAAGGGTTGCCCCCTGGCGACGCGCGCGACCTGGCCAGAGAGCGATTTGAAATAGGCGGTCGGGCGCACGATGGTCCAGTCCAGCGGCGCGGCTTGCAGTTCGGCTTCGAAGGCCAGCTTGGCGCGCTGGAATTCCAGAAGCGGCTTTTGCACGCAGATCGCCGAGAGGAGGATAAATTGCCTGACCCGCGCTGCGACGGCGGCCTTCAGTGCGGCGGAATTGCCGGCGTGATCCACGGCCCAGGCGTCCTGCGGCGCGCCGGTGCGCGAGGCGAGGCAGGAGACTACCGCGTCCATCCCGTCCATCGCGCGTGCCAGCGCGGCGGGCTCGACCTGCCCCCGCAGGATCGTGCATCCGGGCAGCAGCGCGGCATCAGCCTCGGGCCGGATCAGCGCGGTGACCCGATGCCCGTCGGTCCGCAGGGCCCGCGCCGTCGCGCGGCCGATCGTGCCGGTGCCGCCGAGGAGAAGGACGTTCAGACTGGCCATTGTGCCAGAATGCAGAACGCCCGACCTCTGGCAAGGCCGGGCGTCGGGCAGTGTAACGCAAGGACGATCAGATCGCCGACTTGATCCAGTTTTCCAGCGCGGCCTTGGGCGCGGCGCCGACCTTGTTCGACACGACCTGGCCATCCTTGAACATGAACAGCGCGGGGATGCCGCGCACGCCAAGGGCGGCGGGGCTGTCGGGGTTCTCGTCCACGTTGACCTTCACGATCTTGACCTTGCCCGCATATTCGGTGGCAAGCTCTTCCAGCGCAGGGCCGATCTGGCGGCACGGGCCGCACCATTCGGCCCAGAAATCCACGACGACCGGAACCGGCGACTTGCGGACTTCGGCATCGAAGGTGGCGTCGGTGACGGCGACAGTGGCGGCGCCCATGAGCGTTCTCCTGCGGGATTGATCGGATAAGCAGGGTATGGACGCGGGCAGCGAAGGTCAAGGGATCGTGGTGCGGTCCAGAGCCTGCCTCACGATTTCGGGATCGACGCGCATCAGGCTCGGGGCCCGGGTCCAGAGGATCGCCGTCTCGATCCGGCGGTCGGAGTAGATCTGCCCGACCATGTGGGCATAGGCGCCCAGCTGACGCAGGATGCCTTCCGGCACGGCTTCGGCCCGGTCGGGGATCACCGCGTTCGACTTGTAATCGACGATCAGCGCCCGGTCGGCGGACAGGATCAGCCGATCGACCGATCCCGCCAGGATACGGCCCCGCCAGGGGGCTGCGACCGCGACTTCGGCCAGACTGTCGGGGCCGAACAGGGCCACAAGGTCGGGATGGGTCAGCACGGCCCGGGCCTCGTCCAGAACCGCCTGGCACTGGGCGGGTTCGGCGATCAGTGCTTCGGCATGGGCGGGCCAGGTCGCGGGGTCAAGGCCGGGCAGCCGCTCCAGAAGCAGGTGCAGCGCGGTGCCGCGACGTTTCGCCCCTTCGGCGTCCCGGGCGGACTCGGCCGGCAGCGCTTTGGGGCCGCCGAGGTCCGAGGGCGACAGCACCGGCGCCGGCCGCAAAGGCTCGGCCGCGGGGCGGGTGGTCCAGTCGGGCAAGGCGGGCAGGGCGACCTGCGGTGGGTCGCGACGCAAGGGGGCAGGCCAGGCACCGTGGCTGTGCCGCAGGATGCCGCCCTCCAGTTCCTCGTGGTCCAGCGCGGAGACCCCGGCGGCGATCAGGCGGTGCCAGGTCGTGTCCTGCGTGACCTTGCCCGCCCCCGCAGCCACCAGCCAGCAGCGCGCCCGGGTCATCGCGACATAAAGAAGCCGCAGCCGCTCGGCCGCCTCGCGCTCGGCGCGATCCTGGCGCAGCGAGGTCAGCAGGGCCGGGCTTTCCCCCTCTTTCATCTTCCACAGCGCGGGGCCGGTGGGATGCACCTCGATCTGTCCCCGTTGCGGGGGCGAATAGTCCGCACATTCCGGCAGAATGACGATCTCTGCTTCCAGACCCTTGGCGCCGTGCACCGTCATCACCCGGATCAGATCTCCGGCACCCTCGGCCTGGCGCTTGACCTCGACATCGTCGGTTTCCATCCAGGTCAGGAAGCCGGTCAGGCTGGGGACTTCGGCCGTCTCGTATGCCAGCGCCTGGCTGAGCAGCTCGTCGATCCCGTCCTCGGCCTCGGGACCCAGCCGGGAGACCAGCTTGCGGCGGCCGTCGTGGCGGTTGAGGACACGCTCGATCAGGTCATAGGGCCGCAGGAAATCGGCCTGGGCGCGCATGTCGTCCAGGAAGGCCCGCGTTTCGGCATGATCCGGATGCGCACGCAGGGCCTGCCACAGATAGCCCTGCCGGGGCTGGGCCAGTCGGAACAGCTCGGCCTCGCTCCAGCCGCACAGCGGCGAGCGCAGCACGCAGGCCAGCGACAGGTCGTCCTCGGGCGTGTCCAGAAAGGCCAGAAGCGCCGAAAGGTCGCGCACCGCCAGCACGCCGCCCAGCCGCAGGCGGTCGGCCCCGGCGATGGGCAGACCGGCCGCCTTGCAAGCGCGGATGATGTCGTGGAAGACGCCGGTCCGGCGCTGCACGAGGATCAGGAAATCGCCGGGCCGCACCGGGCGTTCGCTCGGCCCGCCCAGGCGGGCGGCCTGCGGGATCTGCGTGCCCTGGTCCAGCTGTTCCTTGATCCAGCGCGCGATCCGCTGTGCCAGCACGATCTGCGCGTCCTCGGGGTGGCGCATGTCCAGCGGTTCGTCCCAGGGGCCGGGTACAGGGGTTTCGGCCTTCTCCAGCACCGGCCAGACATCGACCCGGCCGGCCAGGTTCGGGCTGATGGCGATGTGGTGCGACGCCCCGCCCAGTGCGACCTGTTCCGCCGGTGTGAAGGTGGCATCGACCACGTTCAGGATCGCGGGCGAAGACCGGAAGGAATGTTCCAGTACGCGGTCGTCCAGCCCGGCCCCCCCGGCCAGCCGCGCGCCGAAATGTTTGCGCATCCGGTCAAAGGCCGCGACATCGGCGCCCTGGAAGGAATAGATCGACTGCTTCTTGTCGCCCACGACGAACAGCGTCCGGTCCCGCGTCGCCGATCCCTCGCCCGAGATCAGCTCCGCCGCCAGTTCCTCGATCAGCTGCCACTGGTCGGGGCTGGTATCCTGCGCCTCGTCCACCAGGATGTGATCCAGCCCGCCATCCAGCCGATACAGCACCCAGGCCGCCAGCGAGGGATCCTTCAGAAGCTGCAGCGCGCGGCGGATCAGGTCGTCGAAGTCCAGAAGGCCGCGCGCGGCCTTGCGCGCGGCATATTCCTTCAGGAAGACACCGGCGAAATCATGCAGCGCAAGCGTCCGTTCCGCCGCCGCGACCGCCTTCTCGGCATCCCGCGCATTTGCGACACGCTGCATGAAATCGTCGAAGTCATGCTGCATGTCGCCCATGGCCGTGCGGACCTTCACCGTCGGCACCTTGGCGAAGTTCGGCTGGCCGTCCTTCTTCAGCAGCGCTCCATAAAGCGCCTCAAGCGCTGCCTTCGTCGGCGCCTGCCAGTCATGCGCGGCCAGCACCGCGGCAAGGTCCTGCATGGTCTGGCTGCCCTGCCGGAACAGAGGCAGGGTTCGCGCGATCAGCCAGTCCTCGGACCCGTTGAACGCCAGCGACAGAAGATGGCGGTCGTCCACCCCCTCGGGCAGGCCGAACAGGCGCAGCACCCCGGGTCGGTCCAGCGGCGGATCGAAATGCGCGCGCCGGGAGACGATGGCCTCGACCAGACTGCCGAAGTCCTCGTCGGCCTGGATCTCGGACAAGCGCCGCACGACATGGGCCTGCGGACCGTCGGCCATTTCCTCGACGATCTCGGCCCGCATCAGCCGCCCGGCGCGATCCTCCATCTCGACAAAGCCCGGAGAGACGCCGGCCTCCAGCGGAAAGCGGCGCAAGAGGCTGGCACAGAAGCTGTGGATGGTCTGGATGCGCAGCCCGCCCGGCGTTTCGATCGCGCGGGCGAACAGCTGCCGGGCCCGCGCCAGACGTTCGGGGGTCAGGTCGCCTTCGCCCAGGTCGGACAGATTCTTCAGCAACGCGGCTTCGGGCCGCATCGCCCATTCGCCCAGCCGTTCGAACAGCCGGTTCTGCATCTCGGTCGCGGCGGCCTTGGTGTAGGTCAGGCAAAGGATGCGCTGCGGATCGACCCCGTTCAGCAGAAGCCGCGCCACCCGGTCGGTCAGCACCCTTGTCTTGCCCGAACCGGCATTGGCCGACAGCCAGGTGTTGCGCCGCGGGTTGGCGGCAGCGATCTGGCGGGCGAAGGCTTCGGTCATTCCACAGCCTCGGGCACGGGGTCGTCGGTCATCTCCCATTCGCCATAGCGGGACAGATGGTCGTAGTCGCCGGGGTCGGCCGCCTTTTCCAGGGCTCGACGGGCGGTGTAGCCCTGGCCTGGGCGGGCATAGCTGGCCATCAGCGCGCCGAAGCGTTTCCAGACATCGGCCACCTGGCCGGGTTCCAGGGTGATTTCCTCGACCATCAACTGCGCCTTCAGTCCGACATAGGCGACACGGGCAACCTCGGCCGGGTCAAGGCCCCGGAAGGCGCCGCCTTCTGCCATGGCGGCCAGCAGCAGAAGCTGCTTGTCGAAATGCTCCTGCTGCCTGGGCGAAGGCGGAGCGCCGGTCTTGTAGTCGATCAGCATCAGCCGCCCGTCCGCCAGCCGGTCGATCCGGTCGGGCTTGCCGGTCAGGGTGAAGTCCAGCCCCGGCAGGCGCAGCGCGCCCTTTTCCTCCAGAAGCACCGGCACGCCACCGGTCCGGGACGAGTAGTCAAGGAAGGCATCCGCCGCCTTGGCCAGACGGGAAAGCCAGATCGTCCGGGCCAGAGGCCAGGCGACCCGGTCCGCCAGCACCGTCTCGGCAAGAGCCAGAAACGTCTGGCGGTCGCCTCCGCCCTGTTTCAGGAAGCGCTCCAGGATCTCGTGCAGCACCGTGCCGCGCAGGCGGGGGTCGGCTTCGGGGCGCAGCGGGTCCAGCGGTTGCAGTTTCAGCACATGGCAGGCGTAGATCGCATAGGGGTCGCGGATCAGGGTCTTGATCTGCGTCACCGACAGCTGACGCGGGCGGACCGGAACCGGAGGACGCGGCGACGGGCGCCGGGCCGGCTCCACAGGCGGAGCGGTGTCGAAGGCCTGGGCAAGGCGCAGCCAGCCCGCGCCGCGGTCGCGCATCGCGGCCAGCGCCTCGGGACCGCGCTGATCGGGCAGGCCAGCCAGCAGGTTCACCATCCGGTTCAGCCAGCGCGAGGGCACGGTTTCCGCCTCGGCTCCGCGTCTGGCCCGGCTGAGGACGACGCGCGGCGCGGCCACCGCCTGCTGCCAGTCATGCGCCGACAGGCCGATCTGGCGTTCGGGCAGCAGAAGCCCTACCTCCTTGCGCATCGCGCGGTTCAGCCAGGGGTCGGCCGGCGGCTGCGCGGGCCATGTGCCGTCATTCAACCCGCCCAGGATCACCAGCTCCGCCCCCTGCGCCCGCGCCTCCAACGTGCCCCAGATCATGATGCCGGGATGCAGCCCCTCGCTTTCGCGCACGTCCTCGCGGTTCAGAAGGCCCAGGATCAGCCCCGCATAGTCGGCCGATGTCAGGTCGCCTGCCGCCTGGGCCTCGGCCTGAAGCTCGCGCATCACCGCGAACGCCTTTTCTCCCGCCTCCTTCAGCCACAGCGCCCCAGCCCCCGCCGCGTCGAAACCTGCGGCCAGCCGTTCGGTCAGGCTCAGGTGCCGGGCGACAAACGCGGTCAGGGGCAGGCGTTCCTGGACCTCCTGGTCGCAAAGGACGTCCGCCACGATTCCGGCCCATGTCTCTGCCCGGTCAAGACGCGCCCCCTTGGCCCAGTTGCGGACACTTTCGGCGGTGGGAAAAGCCGGGCCATTGCGACGGATATGCAGCTCGAACTCTCGTGTCAGGATCAGGTGCTGCCCGCGGTCGGCGCCGGAAAAGGCCAGCGGGTGCTTCAGAAGCGCCAGCAGGGCATCCGCCGTCAGGCGCTGGCCGAACAGCGCCGCGACCTGCCGCAGCATCCGCCCCGGCGCCGACAGGGCCAGTGGCCGGCCGGCGGAATCGTCGGGTCGGATACCCCAGCGGTCCAGTGCCGCCGTGACGCGCCGCGTCAGGTTGCGGTCGGGCGAGATCAGCGCGGCACGCCTTCCCGCCTCGGCGGCCTCGCGCAGGATCAGGGCGATCGCCATGGCCTCGGCCCGCGGCGTCGGCGCCTCGACCAGCGTCAGGCCTTCGGTCGCGGTCAGAAGGTCGGCCAGCTTCGGCCCCTCGGACAACCACTGGTCGGTGACCGGCGCCGGGCGCAGGGCCAGCGAGATCAGCCGGTTGCGCGCCGGATCCGGGGCCGGTGTCGTGGTCCAGGGCTGCACATCCTGCGGCCCGAAGCCCAAGAGGTCCATCAGTCGGCGGGTGCGGAACTGCGGGTGGTCCTCGGCCGTCAGCGCGTCGTCCATGCCCGCCCAGACTTCGTGGGGCAGGTCGAAGTCGTGGCCGGGCAGGACGATGGCCCCCTGCGGATGTCCGGCAACGGCCTGCATCAACAGCGCCGTCGTCCCGCGCGACCCGGTAGAGCCCGCCAGGATCACCGGACCCGGCAGAGGACGCCGGGCCCAGGTTTCGGGCAGGCCCTCGACCGCGCGGCGCAGGTTGGTTTCGGCATCGGGAGCGTCCGCCGCAAGGGCCTCGGTCACGATGCCCAGAAAGGCCTGCGTTCGTGCCCAATGGGCGGAATGGTTCGCCACATCCAGCGCGGCGACACGCTGGGGCGGGACGCCTTCGCCCTGCATCTCGGCGATCAGCCCGGCCAGGCTGTCGGCCAGGTCATAGAGGGCCGCGCGCGGAAAATGCGTCGTTTCCGTTGCCAGCAGACGGTCCAGAAGCACCGACAGCACCAGCCGACGCCGCAGGGGCGAGATCGGGCGCGGCAAGGGCAGGTCGGAAAGCAGCGCAGCTTCCGTCACCAGCATGAGGCGCGGCAGGAACACTGCGCCTTGGGTCACAAGGCACTCGGTCACCCGGCGCCGCATGCGCTGGGTGTTCAGGATCAGCGTGACCTTCGCCATGACCTCGGGCGGCTGGCCGGACAGGCGCTGCCGCAACCCCGCCACCAGTTCGGCAGGGAAGTCGGCGCCAGGCGGCAGGGCGAAGATGGGCGGGCGGTCAGCCATGGCGCGCAGCTTGCAGCAGGGCCTCGGCCTCGGCAATACCGGCGGGATGGCCGACATCGCACCAGTCGCCGGGATGCAGGACTCCGAAGGCGGTACCGGCGGCAATCATCGCATCCCAGGGCCGGTTCAGGGAAAAGACCTCGTCGGGCATTGCCCGGATCCGGTCGGGGCTCAGGATCTGCGCGCCGATATAGACGTGATCCTCACCCCCCTGCCCGCGCGACAGCCGGCCCTCCGCATCCAGCCGGAAGTCCCCCTTCGACCCATGGGCGCGCGCCCGCTCAACTGGCAGCAGCAAGAGCAGCGCCTCCATCCGGCTGCCGTCCCAGGCGGCGACAAGCGTTGTCAGCGGGTTCGGCCCGGTCCAGATCCCGTCGCTGTTCAGCACCGCCACCGGCCCCGCGCCCAGAAGCGGCAAGGCGGCCTTCAGCCCGCCCCCGGTTTCCAGGATCCGCCCGGCCTCGTGGCTGATCGCCACGCCGCGCCCGGCAAGATGGGCCGCCATCTGCTCGGCCCGGTAATGGGTGTTGATGACGATACGATCGACGCCAGCCCCTTCTGCCAGATCAAGCGCATGGTCGATCAGCGCGCGGCCCGCGACCGGGATCAGCGGCTTCGGCCGGTCGGCGGTCAGCGCCCCCATCCGGGTGCCGAAGCCCGCGGCGAACAGCATCAGCGGGAAGGGATAGGCGGACATGCGGCGCGGATCCTGTGCAGGGTTTCGGGCGTGGGCGGCGGCAGAAGCCGGTCGCAGACGGCGCGCAGATCGGCCAGGGCGGGATGCGCGAGGTTCCGCTGCAACTGGCCCCAGACGCGCGGGATCAGCGGCAGATAGCCCGGTTTGCCCGCGACCAGTGCCAGCCGCACGAAGACCCCCAGGATGCGCAGCGCCCGCTGCGCCCCCAATGCGGCATACTGGGCCGCAAAGGCCTCAGGATCCGCGCCCGTGACCGCAACAAAGCGCGAGATCATCGCGGCTTCCGTCCCTGGCCCGACATCCCGCCGCGCGTCCTGCAACAGCGAGACCAGGTCATAGCCAGGCTGGCCGAGTTGGCCGAGCTGGAAATCCAGCAGCCCCACCCGCGCGAGGCCGGCGCGGCCCGGCAGCCATATCAGGTTCTCGGCATGGAAGTCGCGCAGGATCAGCACGCGCGGGCCGTCGGCATGGGCCCGCAGCACAAGGGTCAGCGCGTCGAGGAACTGCCGGGGGTCAGGGCCGACGCCGGTTGCCGCGCGGGCGTACCAGTCCAGCGCGAAGGCGGCGGCCTGCGCCAAGTCGGCGGCCGAAAGGTCGGGCAGGCCCACGGGCGGCGGCGCGGATTGCAGATGCACCAGCACATCCACCGCCGCGGCATAAAGGACGGCTTCGCGGGACGGCTCGGCGGCGATCAGGCGGGCGAAGAGGTCGTCGCCCAGGTCTTCCAGCAGCAGGATGCCGCGCGGCAGATCCTCGGCCAGCACCTGCGGCGCCGAAAGGCCAAGTCCGCAGAGATGCCGGGCCATGGCAGAAAAGGCCACCGGATCGTCCACACCGCCGGGTGGATTGTCCATCAGGACCGCGGTCGCCGCGCCAAGCCGCAGCCGCGTGTAGCGCCGGTCCGACGCGTCGCCTGCCAGATGCAGATGCTCGGCCGCGCCCCAGCCGGCCTGTTGCAGGAAGGCCGTCAGTTCGGCAGCGCGGTCAGCCATCCAGCAGCGCCCCGGCCAGACCGGCACGCCCGCCGCCGAAAACGGCGCGGCGGCCTTCGCCCAGCGGCTCCAGCCGGATCGTCAGTGCCCCGTCCGGACGGTGGCTGCCCAGCCGGTCGGGCCATTCCACCAGACAGACCGCCGTCTCGAAGGCCTGATCCAGACCCAGTTCCCAGACCTCGTCCGGATGCGTCAGGCGGTAGAGATCGGCATGCCAGATCTCGCCCGCCGCGTCCTGATAGACCTGCACCAGCGTGAAGGTGGGCGAGGGAACCTCCTCGGCTTCGCCGATGCGGGCACGGATCAGCGCACGGGCGAGGCAGCTTTTCCCCGCGCCGATCGGGCCTTCCAGAAGCACCACGTCGCCGGGTTGCAACAGCGCGGCCAGCCTTTGGCCAAGCGCCTCGGTCGCGGCGGCATCGGGCAAGGCCAAGGTCAGTTCTGGGGCGGTGTCGGCGGACATGGCGCGACTTTAGCGGTCCCGCCCGCCGCCGCAAGGCTCAGGCCATCAGCTCTTCGCGCAGTCGGCTGTCGGAAACCGCGGTCAATGGCGCCGCGACCTGGTGGCGGAAGGTGATCAGCGTCGCGCCGCCGGTCAGCGGCCGGAAACGGCACGAGATCAGCCGCCCGTCCAGCAGGCGCACATCGCCCTCCCAGGGCGTCCGGTCCCCGGCGCTGGTCACGAAATCGGTGGCGTCGTCCCACAGCAGCGTCGGCGCGGAATGGTCGCGCCACCAGTCGGACAGCGTGGTGATGCTGGCCTCGGACAGAAGCACCTGCGGATCGTGTTGCCAGAGCTGGGCATAGGCCGCGTTGGACATCACCAGCTGCCCCCCCTGCGAGAACACCGCAACCCCGTCTTCCACGGCGTCGATCACCGACTGGCCCAGCTCCAGGTCGGCCCGATACCGGCGCGTCTGCGTCATCTCGGTCGAGATGTCCTCGAACATGAAGGCAAGCGCGCCGTTCGGATGCGGTCGGCCGATGACGCGGTAGGTCTGGCCGCCCGGCAGGCTCCAGGTTTCCTCGAAGATGCCCATGCTGGCCTCCTCCTCGAGTCGCGCCAGCTGCTTGCGCCAGCTGCGATAGTCGCGCGGCTCGGGGATCATCGACCGGGCGCGCATCGCATCGAGGAAGGCGTTCAGCGAGGGCCGGGCGATGAGCATTTCCGGCGGCAGCGTTGTCAGGTCGGTCAGGGCCGGGTTGAACATCTGAAGGCAGCGTGAGCGGTCGAAAATGGCCAGCCCGATCGGCAGGTCGGCGAAGGTCTTGGTCAGGGTCTGCATGAACTCGCGCAGGGCGGTCTCGGCCTGCACCGCCTTGTCGGCCGCCATCGCATAGCACAGCCGTTCCTCGCCAGCAGGCAGCCGTACCAGGTCGAACCATTCCGGGCCGCTGGGCATCTGCAACTTCAACCGGGTCGAACTGCCGGCTGCCGTGTCGAACAGCTTCGGCAAGGGCCAGGACAGATCCTCGCCGTCCGGCAGCAGCTCGACCGCGCGGATCAGGTAACCGTGGTTGGCCCAGATCACCGCGCCGTCGGCCGCCTCCTTCCACATCAGAACCGGCGCCCGCGACAGGATTGCGCGCTGGGCCTGCACCTCTTGCTGAAGCGCGGCCGCCGTGGCCGCGTCGTTCTGGCCCGGCCGCTGATGTGGCGACGCTTCGGTCTGGCCGGCCTCCAGCGCCAGATGCAGAAGGCCGGAGCGCAGCTCGGCCTTCAGGACCAGCGGCGGGGCCGTGGTCGGCAGCGAGGCGATCCGGATCTGGCCACTGCGCGGCAGGCTGGCCAGCCGCTCGGCCAGGCCGGGAAAATCCGGGCCAAAGCGCGCCATCAACCTGCCCCATGCTCGCGTATCCTCGCCTTCCGGCAACAGGGACCGGGCGGCGGGCGAGGCGTCGATCAGCCGCTCGCCGTCAAAAAGGAAGGCAACCTGCGACGGGGCCAGGTCGAAGATGCTGGCGACGCGCGCCGGGTGCCGGTCAAGCCAGGCCTGCATCAGCACGAGGGCGGAAAGGGCAACCAGAAAGGCCGCAAGAACCATGCCCAGGATCATCGCCAGATCGCCCATTCCGCAAGGACTCCTGAAAAGGAAACAACTTTAACGAAAGCTAGACGGGAACGGTTAATTGCCGGTTAATCCGGGCTCATCCGTCGATGCGGGCGTTTTCGCCCAGACCGCCGGGTGCGGGCGCGGTGACAAGGTCGCCGGCATCCCAGACCGCCTCGACAACCGCGCCACAGCGCTCCGGGCGGTCCTTCGGGGCGAGAAAAGGGTCGGTCGCATTGGCGAAGGACAGTTCTGCCCCCGATCGCTCCAGCAGGGTCTTGGCGATGAACAGCCCCAGGCCCATGCCTTCATAGCCCGGGCGCTGGTCGCGTTCCGGGTCGCTGCGCCGCGCCCGCACGAAGGGGTCGCCGATCCGCCCGATGACGCTGGCAGGAAAACCGTCGCCGTCGTCGGTGATGCGGACGATCACCCGTTGAGCGGTCCATTCGCCCTCGATCCAGACGCGCGACCGGGCGAAATCGACCGCATTCTGCACCAGGTTGCGCAGGCCATGGATGATCTCGGGCCGGCGCTGGATTGCTGGCTGTTCGTCGCTGCCGTCCTGGACAGGACCGCAGGTGAAGATCACTTCCTTGCCGCGGCCAAGATGCGGCTCTGCCGCCTCGCGCAGGACCGCGGACAGCGGCGCCTGCCGCAGGTAGCGGTCGTCCTTCCCGACCCGCCCCATGTCGCGCAGGATGTCGCGGCAGCGGTCGGCCTGCGCCCGGATCAGCCGGGCGTCCTCCTGCAATTCGGGCTGGCCGTCCAGTTCCTCGATCAGTTCGGCACTGACCAGCTTGATCGTGGCCAGGGGCGTGCCAAGCTCATGCGCGGCGGCGGCGACAACGCCGGCAAGGTCGGTCAGCTTCTGCTCGCGCGCCAGCGCCATCTGAGTGGCCAGCAGCGCCTCGGACATCGACCGCATCTCGCTGGACACCCGGCGCGAATAGAGCCCCAGAAACAGGATGCCGATCACGATCGATAGCCAGAAGCCGAAGACGAACAGGGGAGGGATGACCAGTTCGCGCCCGTCGGCAAAGCGCAGGGGCAGGTGCCAGGTCAGTGCGGCAGTCACGATCAGGATCGCCAGCGCGCCAAGCGCGATGGTGGACCGCAGGCGCAGGACACTGGCCGAAATCGTGACCGGAGCCAGAACCAGGATCGCGAAGGGGTTGGTCAGCCCGCCGGTCAGAACAATCAGGATGCCAAGCTGGGCAAGATCGAACAGCAGGGTCAGGAAGGCTTCGGCCTCGGACAGCCTGCGACTTTCCGGGAACAGCATGACCAGGGCAAGGTTTGCCAGGATCGAGGCCCCGACCGCCAGGGCGCAGGGCCCAAGCGGCAGGTCAAGCCCGTAGATCTGGCTTGCGACCAGGATCGCCGCGATCTGCCCCGCAATCGCCATCCAGCGCAAGAGGATCAGCGTTCTCAGGCGCACCCAGTTGGTCCCGGTCTCCCGGGGTAGAAAGCCGGTGGTGAAGCTGGCCATGCTGTGACTGGATGTCCTTGTCGGCGGATTGCCCATTGTTAAGGCTGCACCCATCTGAGATCAATGCGACCCGTTGATCCTTGGGAGACAGGCAGATGACAAGAGTTTACGCAACCGTGGCTGCTGCGGCCCTTGCCGCCTTGCTGGGGGCATCGGCCTGGTATGTCCTCTCCGACCGCCCGGCCGACGCCTTTGCCCAGTGCCGCCAGGGCCAGGTCGCGGGCGGCGAGATCGGCGGGCCGTTCACTCTGGTCAACAGCGCCGGCCAGACGGTGACGGATGCCGAGGTGCTGACGAAACCGTCGCTTGTCTATTTCGGCTATACCTTCTGCCCCGATGTCTGCCCGCTGGACATGTCGCGCAATGTCGAGGCGGTGGACATTCTGGACCAGCGCGGCATCGACGTGACTCCGGTCTTCATCTCGATCGACCCCGAACGCGACACGCCCGAAACCCTTGCCGATTACGAAACGAACCTGCACCCCAAGCTGGTGGCGCTGACCGGAAGTGCCGAGCAGGTCCGGGCGGCCTCGCAGGCTTACAAGACCTTCTACAAGCGCCGCGACACCGGTGACGAATTCTACCTGATTGACCATTCGACCTTCACCTATCTGATGTTGCCGGGAACGGGTTTTGTGGATTTCTTCCGCCGCGAGATTACATCCGAACAGATGGCGGAAAGCGTTGCCTGTTTTGTCGAGGCAGGCAAAGCTGCAATGAAATGACCTAAACCGATACAGGAATGCCGATGACTGATGACTTCGCCGCAGAGCTTGGCCCGGATCGCACGCTCTTGCTGGTCGACGATGACGAGCCCTTCGTGAAGCGGCTTGCCAAGGCGATGGAGAAACGCGGCTTCCTGCCCGAAACGGCGCAAAGCGTGGCCGAAGGTCGTGCCAAGGCGCTGGCGCGACCTCCGGCCTATGCCGTTGTGGACCTGCGGCTTGAAGACGGCAACGGGCTTGAGGTGATCGAGGTCCTGCACGAAAACCGCCCCTCCTGCCGCGTGGTGGTGCTGACCGGATACGGGGCGATTGCAACTGCGGTTGCGGCGGTCAAGATCGGGGCCATCGACTATCTGTCGAAACCGGCGGATGCGAATGACGTGACCAAAGCCCTTCTGGCCCGCGGCGGTGCCCTGCCCGAACCACCGGAAAACCCGATGTCGGCGGATCGTGTGCGCTGGGAACACATCCAGCGGGTCTACGAGATGTGCGACCGAAATGTCTCGGAAACCGCGCGTCGGTTGTCCATGCACCGCCGCACATTGCAGCGCATTCTGGCAAAGCGCAGCCCCAAATAGTGCGGTTTCCTTGCGTGCGCCCGGTATTCGTCCTATCAAGTGCGGGACTTATCCACGGGAGATCGGACATTGAACGTCGATTTGAATAGCCTTTCCTTGAAAGAGCTGAAGGATCTGCAATCTCAGGTAGCAAAGGCGATTGCGGGATTCGAGGATCGTCGCAAGAAGGAACTGCTTGCCGAGCTTGATGAAATCGCAAAGGCGAGAGGTTTTTCGCTGGCCGAATTGACCGGCGTTTCGACGGGTCGCAAACGCTCTCCGTCGGTGGCGAAATATGCGAATCCCGCCAATCCCGCCGATACCTGGTCGGGCCGGGGCCGCAAGCCGCGCTGGTTTTCCGAGGCGCTGGCCAAGGGCAAGAAGCCCGAGGATATGGCGATCTGATCGCCTAGGCCAGGGATCTGAGCCATTTCAGAAATGCCCGGGCTGCTGCGCGTTTTGGACCGGGCAGTGACACGATGAAATAGGCCGGCAGCTTTTCGCGGCTTTCGTGCACGATGCGCAACCTGCCTTCGGCCACGTCGGTCTCGATCAGGGCGACGCTTTCCACCACCAGCCCCAATCCCTGCCGCGCGGCGGCCAACGCCAGTTCCTCGGTGCTGATATCCGTGCTGCTAAGCTTCGCCGGGTCCAGTCCCAGTTGTCGCAGATAGGCATCCTGTTCCGGCCAGTTCCGCGACAGGATCCAGTCCATGCCGGCCATGTCCGCGATGGTCGGGTCGCGATTCCCGATCAGCGAGGGCGCGCCTGCGATCACCAGCCGGGCCGAGGTCAGATATTCCGTCTCGACACCCGGCCAGTTGCCGTTGCCATAGCGGATGCCCACGTCCATGCGTTCGCGGTGCAGATCGACGACCTTGCTGTCGGGATGCAGCGACAGGCCGATGTCTGGGTGCTTTTGCCAGAAATCCTTCAGCCGCGGCATCAGCCACTGCGTGGCGAAGGCGGCGGTCAGGGTGATGCGGACCGGACGGTCGGCTTCTCCAACCCGCAGCGCTTCCAGACCCCGCTGCATCGCGCCGAAGCCTTCCGCCAAGGCGGCGGCAAGTTGCTCGCCATCTGTGGTCAGGCTGACACCGCGCCCCTCACGCTGGACAAGCGGACGGCCCAGTGCCTCTTCCAGGCCGCGGACTTGCTGGGCGACGGCGGCATGGGTGACGTTCAGCGCCCGCGCGGCCTGGCTGAAGTTCCGCAGCTCTGCTGTAGCCGCAAACGCCCGAAGGGCGGTCAGCGAGGGCAGGTTGTGCCATTCAATCATATGATAGCCAAACTTACATTTATGCAGACTTCCTGAGTCGCATCATGGCCCAGGAAATGGCAAAAGCAATCATCGAAAACCGAAAAGGAGAAAGGTCATGTTGAATATCTTCGCCGAAGCCCTGCTGATCGCTGCCCGCATGGATCAGCGGACCGAACGCTACCTGCCCCGCCGCGAAGTCCGGCGCAGCCCGCGCGAGTTCATGGAGATCGAGGGCCTGAACACCGCCGACCATCTGCGCCGCACGGGCCGCTGATGCCCGGCCGCTGTCAGCAGTCGGCAAGCAGTCTTGCCACGGTCGAGACATAGTCCGCCCGCACTTCTGCGGGCGGGCGAAGCCGTATCTCCAGCCGGTGGATCAGCTCCGGCGCGGGCCGTCCGAACAGCTTGTCGGCCTCTGCCTCCCGGAACCCCGCGATCCGCACCGCTTCCAGCCAGGCCGAGACCTTGTCCGCCGCCTTGATCGCCTTCTTGATCGGCGAAGGCAGCACCGCAGGCAGGCCAAAGCGCAGATGCACCGCCGCCGTCAGCCGCTGGTCCAGCTCGCCGTATCCCGGCCCGACCGCCGCCTTGACCGGGCTGATCATGTCGCCGATCACATATTCCGGCGCGTCATGCAGCACCGCCGCCAGCCGCCACTTCGCCGAGATGCCCGGATTGGCGCGGACGAAGATCTCTTCGACCAGGAGCGAATGTTCCGCCACCGAATAGGGCCAGTCTCCGCGGGTCTGCCCGTTCCAGCGCGCCACGAAAGCCAGGCCATGCGCGATGTCCTCGATCTCGACATCGACCGGCGTAGGGTCAAGCAGATCAAGACGCCGGCCAGATAACATCCTCTGCCAGGCGCGGGGTTGTTTCATTTTCGGGCCTTTGTTGTCTGTTTGCCGTTTCGATGCTATCTGCCCGCCCAAGCAAGGATCAAGGAGAGCGCCAGGATGGCATCGGATTACATCGTCAAGGACATCGCACTGGCGGATTTCGGCCGCAAGGAACTCACCATTGCGGAAACCGAGATGCCGGGCCTGATGGCCTGCCGCGAGGAATTCGGCGCCTCGCAGCCGCTGAAGGGCGCAAGGATTGCGGGCTCGCTGCACATGACGATCCAGACCGGCGTCCTGATCGAGACGCTGAAGGCCCTGGGCGCCGATGTGCGCTGGGCCTCGTGCAACATCTTCTCGACCCAGGACCACGCCGCCGCCGCCATCGCGGCCTCGGGCACCCCGGTCTTCGCGATCAAGGGCGAGACGCTTGCGGATTACTGGGACTACACCGACCGCATCTTCCAGTTCGGCGGCGAGGGCGGGACCTGCAACATGATCCTCGACGACGGCGGGGATGCGACGCTCTACATCCTCCTCGGCGCGCGGGTCGAGGCAGGCGAGACCGACCTGATCGCCGTGCCGACCAGCGAGGAAGAGGTCTGCCTGTTCAACCAGATCAGGAAGCGCATGGCCGCGACTCCCGGCTGGTTCACCAAACAGCGCGATGCGATCCGCGGCGTGTCGGAGGAGACCACCACCGGCGTCCACCGTCTGTACGAGCTGCACAAGAAGGGCCTCCTCCCCTTCCCGGCGATCAACGTCAACGACAGCGTGACGAAGTCGAAGTTCGACAACAAATACGGCTGCAAGGAAAGCCTGGTGGACGGCATCCGCCGCGCCACCGACACGATGATGGCCGGCAAGGTCGCGGTCGTCTGCGGCTACGGCGATGTGGGCAAGGGCTCGGCTGCGTCCCTGCGCGGCGCGGGCGCACGCGTGAAGGTGACCGAGATCGACCCGATCTGCGCGCTTCAGGCCGCGATGGACGGCTATGAGGTCACGCTGCTGGAGGATGAGGTCAAGACCGCCGACATCTTCATCACCACCACCGGCAACAAGGACGTGATCCGCATCGAGCACATGCGCGAGATGAAGGACATGGCCATCGTCGGCAACATCGGCCACTTCGACAACGAGATCCAGGTCGCGGCCCTGCGGAACCACAAGTGGACGAACATCAAGGACCAGGTGGACATGATCGAGATGCCCTCGGGCAACCGGATCATCCTTCTGTCGGAAGGCCGCCTTCTGAACCTGGGCAACGCGACCGGCCATCCGTCCTTCGTCATGTCCGCCAGCTTCACCAACCAGGTGCTGGCGCAGATCGAGCTCTGGACCAAGGGCAAGGACTATGCTCCCGGCGTCTACATCCTGCCGAAACAGCTGGACGAGAAAGTCGCCCGCCTGCATCTGAAGAAGATCGGCGCAAAGCTGACCGAGTTGCGGAAGGACCAGGCTGACTATATCGGCGTCAATGTGGACGGCCCGTTCAAGTCGGACCACTATCGCTACTGAAGCCCGGGTTTTCGGCCCCTCGGTCGCCAGCGGGGAAGCATGGCAGAGATTTCCCGTTGCCGTTTGGTCTCGTTAACGTAAGCTGTTGCGGTCTCCGCCCGGACAAGGCGGAACGGGACAGGTAACAGGAACGAGGACAACATGGGTAAGAGAGACGAGCTCATCGCGAAGTATGCCGATGACCTGAAGAACAAGTGCAAGGTGACGCCGGACATGGCTCTTCTGACCAAAGTCACCATCGGTTGCGGCCCTTCGATCTACGACAACGACGCCCAGACCGTCGCCGCCTCTGACCCAGAGGAGCTGGAGCGGATCAAGAAGAATTTCCTGATGAAGAAGCTGGGCCTTGCCGACAGCCCCAAACTCATGGAAGGCATCAACGCCGCCGTCGAAACCTATGGCAAGTCCGAGCGCAACAAGTACCGTGCAGCGTTCTACTACCTGCTGGTCAAGCACTTCGGCAAGGAAGCCGCCTATCAGTAATCCCCGGCTGCGGAACACACGCCCGGCCCGTTCCGAAAGGAGCGGGCCTTGCCGCACGCGTTGGCGCGCATTTGTCTAAAGGCCTTGATACTCCTGACTTGCCACGGGGCGGGGATTCGGGAGAGAAAGCTTCAGTCAGGGCAGGAAGCCCGGGACCCTAATACAGACACGCGGTGCTAAGGGGTGTGCGCGTGGGTTGGATGAAGGGTTCCGTAGGGGTGCGGGGCCCTTCGTTCATTTGCGAAACCTTTCTGATGGCTGCACTGACCCTCGGGCGTCAGAACAGCATCTGCACAGGACCCATCACGCCGCTGCCGGCGACGATGTTGGCTCCGGCGATCACGGAATGCGGCAAGTTCCGCGGCAATCACGCCCGGTATCTCCATGGCAAACTCCCTTTCCTGTCGTTGCAGGATGCCGTAACCCGGATCCCGGCGGTCACCGTGGCGGGCGCGAGATGCCGGGGTTGGCGGGTGAACTGGGCGTTGACACCGCCGGCCGGTCGGTCAGGATCGCCCGGGACGCAGCATGCTGCGGCAGCGGAGGGGGGCGGCAATGGACCTTGGCCTGAGCGGCAAGGTGGTCGTGGTGACCGGCTGTGCGGCCGGGATCGGAAGGGCCATTTCAGAGGATCTGGCCGCAGAAGGCGCGATCCCGGTGATCTTCGCCCGCCGCGCTCCAGACCCGGACTGGCTTGCCGGCCTGGGGCCGCAGGCCGGCTGGATCGAGGTCGAGCTGTCCAGCGACGCCCAGTGCCGGACCGCGGTGGCCGGGGTCCGATCGCGGTTCGGGCAGGTCTACGGGCTGGTCAACAATGCCGGCAGCAATGATGGCATCGGGATCGAGGCCGGGCCAGAGGCCTTCCGCGCCTCTCTCGACCGCAATCTGGTGCATTATTACACGCTGGTTCATCTTCTGGCCGAGGATATCAAGGCCGCGCAGGGCGCCATCGTCAACATCAGCTCCAAGACGGCGGTGACCGGCCAGGGCAATACCTCGGCCTATGTCGCGGCCAAGGCGGCGCAGCTGGGTCTGACGCGGGAATGGGCGGCGGCCTTTGCGCCGCATGGCGTGCGGGTCAATGCGGTCATTCCGGCCGAGGTGATGACCCCGCTTTACGATCGCTGGCTGCGGACCTTCGACAACCCGGACGCCAAGCTGGCGGAAATCACCGCGCGGATTCCTCTGGGCCAGCGCATGACCGAGGCGGCCGAGATTGCCGCGATGACGGTCTTTGCCCTGTCGGACCGGGCGCGTCACCTGACCGGGCAATGGCTGTTCGTGGATGGCGGCTACACGCATCTTGACCGGGCTCTGGCCGGGGTTGCGAGATAGCGCGGCGGTTGGCCGGGGGCGGGGACGCAAGCAGAGGGGAGGCGAGTCGTGACGGATCGGTTGAAGGACAAGAGGGTGCTGGTCACGGCGGCCGGGCAGGGCATCGGGCGGGCAAGCGCGCTGGCCATGGCGCGGGAAGGGGCTCGGGTTCTGGCCACCGACATCAATGCCGCGACGCTGGAGGAGCTGCGCTCGGAGGGGATCGAGACCCGGATTCTGAACGTCCGCGATCCGAAGGACATCGCGGCGGCGGTCGCTGCGGCGGGTGCCGTGGATGTCCTGTTCAACTGTGCGGGCTATGTCGCCAACGGGACGATCCTGGACTGCAACGAGGAGCAGTGGGCCTTCAGCGTCGATCTGAACCTGACGGCGATGTACCGCATGTGCCGTGCCTTCTTGCCGGGGATGCTGGAACGGGGCGGCGGGTCGATCATCAACATGTCCTCGGTCGCCTCGTCGGTGATCGCCGCGCCGAACCGCTTTGTCTATGGCGCGACCAAGGCCGGGGTGATCGGGCTGACCAAATCCATCGCCGCCGATTTCGTCGGCAGGGGCATCCGCTGCAACGCGATCTGCCCCGGAACCGTGGAAAGCCCCTCGCTGGAGGAAAGGCTGCGCGCTACCGGAGACTATGAGGCTGCCCGGGCGGCCTTCACGGCTCGTCAGCCCATCGGTCGCATGGCCCGGGCCGAGGAAATCGCCGCGCTGGTGGTCTATCTGGCCTCGGACGAATCCTCCTACACCACGGGAGTTGCCCATGTGATCGATGGCGGTTGGGCCAATATCTGAAGGCTTTTCAGGATATAAGTCAGCTATACTGACCCATTATCGAAGAAATTTGTCAGCTTTACTGACGCATCGGGCCGAAAAGCGTCATATAGGTCAGCAATACTTACTTTTACTGCGCCGCGATCCAAGCTATCCAGCATGTCCGAAGGATTCCGGTGAAAGGCGCAGCCATGGCCACGCAGAAGATGCTGAAGTTTGTCACGGTCGGCAAAGAGATGCCTGAAAAACGTGACGCAGCTTCGCGCGCACAGGATTTCCACGAGATTTACCGCGAGTACGCCGACCGCAAGGCCGCCGAGCAGGCCAGCCGGTGCAGCCAGTGCGGCGTGCCCTATTGCCAGTCGCATTGCCCCTTGCACAACAACATCCCCGACTGGCTGAAGATGACCGCCGAGGGCCGGTTGCAGGAGGCCTACGAGATCAGCCAGGCCACCAACACCTTCCCGGAAATCTGCGGCCGCATCTGCCCGCAGGACCGGCTCTGCGAAGGCAACTGCGTGATCGAACAGTCGGGCCATGGCACGGTCACCATCGGCGCGGTGGAGAAATACATCACCGACACCGCATGGGAGGAAGGTTGGGTCAAACCGATCCGCCCGCATGTCGAACGCCCCGAAAGCGTCGGCATCATCGGCGCGGGGCCGGGGGGGCTGGCGGCGGCGGATATGCTGCGACGGCAGGGCGTGCAGGTCACGGTCTATGACCGCTATGACCGCGCGGGCGGGTTGCTGACCTATGGCATCCCCGGCTTCAAGCTGGAGAAGGACGTGGTGGAACGCCGGAATGCCCAGCTGGCGGACGGGGGCGTGAACTTTGTCCTGAACTGCAATGTCGGCGAGGACATCTCCTTCGATGCGATCCGGGGCCGGCATGATGCGGTGCTGATCGCAACCGGAGTCTACAAGGCGCGGGACATCGAGGCTCCGGGCGTGGGGGCGAAGGGGATCGTGAAGGCGCTGGACTATCTGACGGTATCGAACCGCAAGGGCTTTGGCGACGATGTGCCGGAGTTCGAGAGCGGCGAGCTGAACGCCGCGGGCAAGCGCGTGGTGGTGATCGGCGGCGGCGACACGGCGATGGACTGCGTGCGCACGGCGATCCGGCAGGGGGCCTTGTCGGTGAAGTGCCTCTATCGCCGCGACCGGGCAAACATGCCGGGGTCGCAGCGCGAAGTGGCGAATGCCGAGGAAGAAGGCGTTGAATTCGTGTGGCTTTCGGCCCCCAAAGGGTTCACCGGCGGCACCGAGGTCGAAGGCGTGATCGTGCAGAAGATGCGCCTTGGCCCGGCAGATGCGACAGGGCGGCAGACGCCGGAGGTGATCGAGGGCGCGGATTATGTGGAACCCGCCGACCTGGTGATCCAGGCGCTGGGCTTCGAACCGGAGGATCTGCCGACGCTGTGGGGCGTGCCCGAGCTGAAGGTGACCCGCTGGGGCACGATCAAGGCCGATTTCCGCACCCATGCGACCAGCCTGCCGGGCGTCTATGCGGCGGGCGACATCGTGCGCGGCGCCTCGCTGGTGGTCTGGGCGATCCGCGACGGGCGCGAGGCGGCCGAGGCCATCCTGTCCTATCTGGCCCAGACCGGGGCGGTGGCGGCGGAATGATGAACGGTCGGTCAACTGTCTGGCATGCGTCTGGCATGCGTCTGGCATCCGTCGGGCGCGGATGACCGACCCCAGGACAGGACATGTCAAGAAACGTCAGGATGGATGACCCATCCGAAAGGTGAACCGGCGATGCGGACCATTGCGATCCTTGCCTGCCTGACCGTCCCGGCCGCGCCTGCGCTGGCCGCCAGCTGGACGGTGCCCGAAGGCTGCGAGGCCTTCATGACCGTGCAGTCCAAGGCCTGCCGGGTGTCGCACCATTACCGGTGCAGCGCCGACGCGCCGGGGGATCAGTGGCGGGTGGACATGGATCAGGAAGGTCCGTTCTTCTATTCGCGCATCAACCACGAGGCCGAGTGGGTCGAAAGCTATGACCCGATCATGCAGGTGCTGGACCCGGACCCGGCGGACCCGGCCAGCATGACGGAACTGATCGGAGAAGGCATGGACACCTGGAGCTTCAGCCTGTCCAAAGCCGACGGATCGGGCAGCCGGGCCGAGGGCTATGACCGGCTGACCGGCCGCAGCGTGGTGATCGACGGGATCACCCTGAGCGAGACCGAAGTCGAGTTCGCGGAATACGACCGCTCGGGGAAGCTGATCCGCCGGTCGCGCGGGAACGAATACATGCACTCGGACTGGCGTCTGTTCTTCGCCGGGCCCGGCGAGACCGACCTGGGCGACGGCATCTGGCGGCCGATCGACGGATCTCCGGTGGAGTTCATCTTCCCGGGCGAAGAGGGGTTCCTTGCCCGCCAGCCGAAATACGACTGCGACGCGCTGACGGCCCGCGCGCCCGCGACCATCCTGCCAGCCACCCTGCCCGTGACCGAAAAGGAGTAAGCCATGACCAAATACGATGCCGCCTGGGTTCGGGCCGAAGAGGAAAAGCGCGCCTGGCTGGATGCGAACGGGCTTTACAAGGCCGAGGATGAGCATTCGTCCTGCGGCGTGGGGCTGGTGGTTTCCATCAGCGGCAAGCCCAGCCGCAAGGTGGTGGAGAACGGGATCAACGCGCTGAAGGCGGTCTGGCATCGGGGTGCGGTGGATGCGGATGGCAAGACCGGCGACGGGGCGGGGATCCATGTGCAGATCCCGGTCAGGTTCTTCTATGACGTGGTGCGCCGGACCGGGCATGAGCCGGATGTGAACAAGCTGATCGCCGTGGGGCAGGTGTTCCTGCCGCGGACGGACTTTGGCGCTCAGGAACGCTGCCGGACCATCGTGGAGGCCGAGGTCCTGCGGATGGGGCATTACATCTATGGCTGGCGGCATGTGCCGGTGGATGTCTCGGTTCTGGGCGACAAGGCCAACGCGACGCGGCCCGAGATCGAGCAGATCCTGATCCGCTGCGAGAAGGACATCGACCAGGAACAGTTCGAGCGCGAGCTTTACATCATCCGCCGCCGGATCGAGAAGGCGGCGACGGCGGCGGGTATCGCGGGGCTTTACCTCTGTTCGCTGTCCTGCCGCAGCATCATCTACAAGGGGATGATGCTGGCCGAGCAGGTGGCGACCTTCTACCCCGACCTGATGGACGAGCGGTTTGAAAGCGCGTTTGCGATCTACCACCAGCGCTACAGCACCAACACCTTCCCGCAGTGGTGGCTGGCGCAGCCGTTCCGCATGCTGGCGCACAACGGCGAGATCAACACGCTGAAGGGCAATGTCAACTGGATGAAGTCCCACGAGATCCGCATGGCGTCGAACAACTTCGGCGAGGCGGCAGAGGACATCAAGCCGATCATTCCGGGCGGGACGAGTGACTCGGGTGCATTGGATGCGGTGTTCGAGGTGCTGGTGCGGTCGGGGCGCAATGCGCCGATGGCCAAGACGATGCTGGTGCCCGAGGCCTGGTCGAAGCAGACGGTGAACATGCCCAAGGCCTGGGCGGACATGTATTCCTACTGCAACAGCGTGATGGAGCCGTGGGACGGCCCTGCCGCCTTGGCGATGACCGATGGGCGCTGGGTCTGCGGGGGCCTGGACCGCAACGGTCTGCGCCCGATGCGCTATGTGGTGACGGGCGACGGGATGCTGATCGCGGGGTCCGAGGCCGGCATGGTGCCGGTCGATGAAACCACCGTGCGCGAGAAGGGCGCGCTGGGGCCGGGCCAGATGATCGCGGTCGATATGGTGGAGGGCAGGCTTTACCACGACACCGAGATCAAGGACAAACTGGCCGCCGCCCTGCCCTATGGCGAGTGGATCGAGAAGGTCGTGGACCTCAACAGCCTCTTGCGCGACGTGCCCGAGACGCAGACCTTTACCGGGACGGAGCTGCGCAAGCGGCAGATCGCGGCGGGGTTCACCATCGAGGAGCTGGAGCAGGTTCTGGCTCCGATGGCCGAGGACGGGAAGGAGATGGTCGCCAGCATGGGCGATGACACGCCGCCCGCCGTGCTGTCGTCGGTCTATCGCCCGCTGTCGCATTACTTCCGGCAGAACTTCAGCCAGGTGACGAACCCGCCCATCGACAGCTTGCGCGAAGGCCGGGTGATGTCGCTGAAGACCCGGTTCGGAAACCTGAAGAACGTGCTGGACGAAAGCTCCAGCCAGACGGAAATCCTGGTGCTGGAAAGCCCCTTCATCGCCAACCGCGAGTTCGAGGTGATGGTCGAACGCTTCGGCGATCAGGTCGCCTTCATCGACTGCACCTTCCCGGTGGGCGAGGGGCTGGACGACCTGCGGCAGGGGCTGGAGCGGATCCGGGCCGAGGCCGAGGATGCGGTGCGCTCGGGGGCCGGGCAGCTGGTGCTGACGGACGAGCATCAGGGGCCGGAGAAGGTGGGGATGCCGATGATCCTGGCCACCAGTGCCGTGCACAGCTGGCTGACGCGCAAGGGGCTGCGGACCTTCTGTTCGGTCAACGTGCGGTCGGCGGAATGCATCGACCCGCATTACTTTGCCGTGCTGATCGGCTGCGGGGCGACCACGGTGAACCCTTACCTCGCGCAGGACAGCATCGCCGACCGGATCGAGCGCGGCCTTCTCGACGGCCCGCTGACCGAGGCGATGCGGCGCTATCGCGATGCCATCGACGCAGGCCTGCTGAAGATCATGTCGAAGATGGGGATCTCGGTGATCTCCAGCTATCGCGGCGGTCTGAACTTCGAGGCCGTGGGACTGTCCCGCGCCATGGTGGCCGAGTATTTCCCTGGCATGCAGTCGCGCATCAGCGGCATCGGGCTGACGGGCATCGAGCAGAAGCTGGAGGAAGTGCACCGCAAGGGCTGGCTGGGGGGCGCGGACGTGCTGCCCATCGGCGGCTTCTACAAGGCGCGGCGCACGGGCGAGAAGCACGCCTGGGAAGCGCAGACGATGCACATGCTGCAATCGGCCTGCGACCGGGCGTCCTATGACGTCTGGAAGCAATATTCGGCCGCGATGCGGGCCAATCCCCCGATCCATCTGCGCGACCTTCTGGACATCAAGCCCCTGGGCAAGCCGGTGCCGATCGAGGAGGTGGAGAGCATCACCTCGATCCGCAAGCGGTTCGTCACGCCGGGGATGTCGCTGGGGGCGCTGAGCCCCGAGGCGCACAAGACGCTGAACGTGGCGATGAACCGGATCGGGGCGAAGTCCGACAGCGGCGAAGGCGGCGAGGACCCGGCGCATTTCACGCCGGAGCCGAACGGGGACAACCCGTCCGCCAAGATCAAGCAGGTGGCCAGTGGCCGGTTCGGCGTGACGGCGGAATACCTGAACGCCTGCGAAGAGCTGGAGATCAAGGTGGCTCAGGGCGCCAAGCCCGGCGAGGGCGGCCAGCTGCCGGGGATGAAGGTCACGGCGCTGATCGCGCGGCTGCGCCATTCGACGCCGGGGGTGACGCTGATCTCGCCCCCGCCGCACCACGATATCTATTCGATCGAGGACCTGGCGCAGCTGATCTACGACCTGAAGCAGATCAACCCGCGTGCCAAGGTCTGCGTCAAGCTGGTGTCGTCCAGCGGCGTGGGCACCATCGCGGCGGGGGTGGCGAAGGCCAAGGCGGACGTGATCCTGATCTCGGGCCACAACGGCGGGACGGGGGCTTCGCCTGCGACCAGCATCAAATATGCCGGTCTGCCCTGGGAAATGGGCCTGACCGAGGCGCATCAGGTGCTGGCGATGAACAACCTGCGCGAGCGGGTGACGCTGCGCACCGATGGCGGGTTGCGCACGGGGCGCGACATCGTGATGGCGGCGATGATGGGGGCCGAGGAATACGGCATCGGCACCGCCGCGCTGATCGCCATGGGCTGCATCATGGTGCGGCAGTGCCAGTCGAACACCTGCCCGGTGGGCGTCTGCACTCAGGACGAACGCCTGCGCGCCAAGTTCACCGGCACGGCGGACAAGGTGGTGAACCTGATCACCTTCTACGCTCAGGAAGTGCGGGAGATCCTTGCGTCGATCGGCGCGCGGTCGCTGGACGAGATCATCGGGCGGGCAGACCTGCTGACGCAGGTCAGCCGGGGGGCCGCGAACCTGGACGATCTGGACCTGAACCCGCTGCTCATCACCGTGGATGGCGCGCGGTCGATCACCTATGACCGGACGAAGCCGCGGAATGCGGTGCCTGACACGCTGGATGCCGAGATCATCCGCGACGGCGCGCGCTTCTTCGAGGAGGGCGAGAAGATGCAGCTGTCCTATGCGGTGCGCAACACGCACCGCACCATCGGCACGCGGGCGTCGAGCCATATCGTGAAGAAGTTCGGGATGCGGAACGCCTTGCAGCCCGACCATCTGACGGTGAAGCTGACGGGGTCCTGCGGGCAGTCGCTGGGGGCCTTCGCGGTGCGGGGGCTCAAGCTGGAAGTGCAGGGCGACGCCAACGACTATGTCGGCAAGGGCCTGTCCGGCGGCACGATCACCGTGCGGCCGATGATGTCTTCGCCCTTGAAGGCCGAGGAGAACACGATCATCGGCAACACGGTGCTGTATGGCGCGACGGACGGGTTCCTGTTCGCCTCGGGTCGCGCCGGAGAGCGGTTCGCGGTGCGCAACTCGGGCGCGCATGTGGTCGTTGAAGGCTGCGGGTCGAACGGCTGCGAATACATGACCGGCGGGGTGGCGGTGATCCTGGGCCGGATCGGCGCGAACTTCGGGGCGGGGATGACCGGCGGCATGGCCTATGTCTACGATCCCGAGGGCGTGGCCGAGGACTTCATGAACCTGGAGTCGATCCTGACCTGCGCGGTCGGGCATCCGCATTGGGAGATGCAGCTCAAGGGCCTGATCGCCCGGCACCGTGAGGAAACCGGCAGCCGCATCGCCGAGCGGATCCTGTCGAACTGGGACCGCGAGCGGCAGAACTTCCTTCAGGTCTGCCCGAAAGAGATGGTGGAACGCCTGCCCTATCCGCTGTCGGACGAGGTGGCGAAGGTTCCGGCGGAGTGACGACCTGCGGCCCTCGGCCTGCCCGGGGGCCGCATGGGCCGTCACGCTGCATGGCAAAAGTTTCACCGGCATGTTGCCTCGGCTTCATGCGGCAGTCGCCGATCGGTGAAACCTGATCGGGGTCATCTTTCCAGAGGAGACCCCGACATGACCGTGAAGCGCTTTCTGCTCTGCTCTGTCCTGCTTGGACTGGCCGCGCCGGTTTCTGCCGAGACCGTCTTTCCCGCAAGACTTGCCGGCCATGCGCTGATCCCCGCGGCAAGCTATATCCCCGCGCCGGCCGATGCGCCGAAGGATGCGCAGGTTTCGGGCAAGTTCACCGGGGCGGCCCGGGTGATGGAGCCCGGCACTGTGCCCGGCGACACGGGTGCAAGCCACGGCAAGCGTCCGACCGGCATCAGCCTGCCCTTCCGGGGCCAGCCCTTGCAGGGCTTTTCCGGCTTTGCGATGGAGCGGACGGCGGATGGCAGCGTTTTGTCGCTGACCGACAACGGCTTCGGGTCCAAGGCGAACAGCCCCGATGCGCTTCTGTTCTTCCACAAGCTGAACCCGGATTTCGACGCAGGCACGGTCGAGGTGCGCGAGACGGTGTTCCTGCGCGATCCCGACTTCAAGGTGCCCTTCCGCATCGCCTATGAGGGCAGCGACAGCCGTTATCTGAGCGGCGCCGACTTCGATCTGGAAAGCATCCAGCTGGTCGGCGACGAGGTCTGGATCGGCGACGAATTCGGCCCCCGGCTGATCCGCGCGGGCCTCGACGGCGTGGTGCGGGCGGTCTATCCGACCATGCTGGACGGCGCGCAGCTGAAAAGCCCCGACACCCCCGGCATCGGCGCGCTGTCGGTCAAGGGCAAGGACTGGACCGTGCCGCGGTCCGGCGGGTACGAGGGCATGGGCCTGCAACCGGGCACGGGCCTGTTGTGGGCGATGCTGGAGAAGCCGCTGCTGAACGCCGAGGGCGCGGACGAAGGCGCCTTCCTGCGCGTGCTGGCCTTTGACCCGGCCAAGGGCGAATGGACCGGCCAGGGCTTCAAGTTCGCCTTGGCCGAAGGGGCGACCGCGATCGGCGACTTCAACTTCATCGACGAGACCCGCGCGCTGGTGATCGAACGCGACAATGGCGAAGGTGTTCCGGCGCTGAAATGCGAAGGCGACCCGAAGCCCGACTGCTTTCCCGCCCCGGCGATGGTGAAGAACGTGGTTCTGATCGACACCGCGCAGATCGACGCCGAGGGCTTTGCCAAGCGGCTGGGCCATGTCGACCTGATGACCATCGCCGACCCGGACGGCAAGGCGCGGCTGGAGACGGCAGGCGGCACGGCGGGGGTCTTCACCTTCCCGTTCTTCACCATCGAGAACGTGATGAAGGTCGATGACAGCCACATCATGGTGGCGGTGGACAACAACCTGCCCTTCTCCTCGGGCCGGGCGCTGGACCGCGCAGCGGACAACGAGTTCATCCTGTTGTCGGTGCCGGAGCTGCTGGCGGCGAAGTAAGCCCTGGAGGACTGCTCGTCGAGCACGTCGTGCTCTTCTCGCTTCCGGCGAGAGCACGGCGTGGTCGAAGTGGCGTCAGTCCTCGGAGGATCTGGCCCAGAGGTTGATGTCCTTCTCTTCCGAGATGGCATCGATCGCGGCCAGTTCCTCGGTGGTGAAGTCCAGCTTGTCCAGCGCGCCGATGCAATCGACGACCTGCTCGGGCTTTGATGCGCCGATCAGCGCGCTGGTGATGCCGCCGTCCCGCAGGACCCAGGCGATGGCCATCTGGGCGAGGGTCTGGCCTCGGGCAGCGGCCATGTCGTTCAGTTTGCGGACCGAACCCAGCGCCTTTTCCACCACGGAAGCATGCAGCGACTTGTCCTGCGTCGCACGGCTGCCGGCGGGGATGCCGTTCAGATACTTGTTCGTCAGGATGCCCTGCGCCAGCGGCACGAAGGCGATGCAGCCGACGCCAAGTTCCTTCAGCGTATCCTTCAGACCGTCGGTTTCGACCCAGCGGTTCAGGATGTTGTAGCTGGGCTGGTGGATGAGGAGCGGCGTGCCCAGATCCTTCAGGATTGCCACCGCCTCGCGCGTGCGCTGGGAATTGTAGCTGGAGATCCCGATGTATTGCGCGCGGCCCGAGCGGACGATGTGGTCCAGCGCGCCCATGGTTTCCTCAAGCGGCGTGTCGGGGTCGAAGCGGTGGGAATAGAAGATGTCCACATAGTCGAGACCCATCCGCTTCAGCGACTGGTCGCAGGAGGCGATCAGGTATTTCCGGCTGCCCCATTCGCCGTAGGGGCCGTCCCACATCAGGTAGCCGGCCTTCGAAGAGATGATGAGTTCATCCCGGTGGGAACGGAAATCGGTGCGCAGGAGTTCCCCGAAGGCTTCCTCGGCGCTGCCGGGCGGGGGGCCGTAGTTGTTCGCGAGGTCGAAATGGGTGATGCCAAGGTCGAAGGCAGTGCGGCAGATCGCCTGTTTCGTGGCATGTGGCGTGTCATGGCCGAAGTTGTGCCAGAGGCCGAGGCTGATCGCGGGCAGCTTCAGGCCGGACCTGCCGCAGCGGTTGTAGATCATCCGACCGTAGCGGTCGGGGTTCGGGACATAGGTCATCGGGATCCTCCTGTTGGCGCTATCATGCGCCGGGGTCGGGGCGGCTTCAAGTTGCGCCGGGCCGGATTCCGGGGGATGCTGGCGGCATGAGGCAGCTTCGGCAGGTCTGGGATTTCGTGGTGGCCGTCTGGCAGCGCGTGGGCGACGGGCATTTCGGCCTGATCGCCGCCGGTGTGGCCTTCTTTGCCATGTTCGCGGTGTTTCCGGGCCTCGCGGCCGCCGTTGCGGTCTGGGGCATGTTCGCCGATCCCCTCATCATCCAGGGCTATCTGGAAGTGGCCGAACGTTTCCTGCCGCCTGAAGCGGGGGCATTGATCCACGATCAGGTCATGGGGCTGATCACCGCGCCGCGACGGGCCCTGCAATGGACGACGCTTCTGTCCTTGCTGATCGCGCTGTATTCGGCACGGGCCGGGGTTTCGGCGCTGGTCGCGGGGCTGGACGTGGTGCACAAGTCCACGCCGCGCGGCTGGCTGCGCGGCTGGGCGGTGGATTTCCTGCTGACCGGCGCACTGATCGGCGCGCTGTTCGTGGCGCTGGTGACGGTCGTCGTGGTGCCGATCCTGCTGAGCTATGTTACCTTCGGCACCTTCGCGGCCTGGCTGACCAAGGTGCTGCCCTGGGGCGCGATGTTCCTGCTGGTGGTGACCTGCCTGTCGATTCTCTACCGTTTCGGTCCGAACGTGCCGGGCGGGTTCCGTAGCCCCTGGATCAGTGTCGGCGTGCTGGTCGCCGCGCTGGCATGGGCCGGGGTGTCGATCGGGTTTTCGGTCTATCTGGCGAATTTCAACAGCTACAACGCGATCTATGGCTCGATCGGGGCGGTCATCATCCTGATGATGTGGCTGTATCTGTCGGTCTGGGCCGTGTTGCTGGGCGGGGCGATCAATGCCGAACTGGACGCGCGGATGCGCCGCAGGTCAGTTCGGGCGGAGCGCCTCGGCCAGTGAGGGCGGCAGTGCGAATTCGTCCAGCGCCCGCAGCCGCGCCGCATTGGACATCTTCCGGGCGGTCTTCTGCACGATGTCGAGCACCTGGGCTTCGTCGTGCCTTGCGGCGAAATCGGCGAAATACCAGCGCAGGAAGACAAGGCAGATCACGTCCTCAAGCAGCTGCACTTCGGCGTCGCGCTTCAGACCTTCCTTGCGCAGAAGGACGCCCACGCGGTCGCAGTCGGCGGGGTCATAGCCTGCCTCGGCCATGATCCCGGCGACCCGCAGCGCGTGCCTTCGGGCCTGTTCGCGCCGCCAGACCAGATAGCCGGCCTTGCCTTCGGGATAATCCGTCCGCGGCAGGAGCCAGCGTTCGACATGCTGCCCGCGCGCGGCGATCCGCAGCACTTCGGAGGCATTGGGCGCCAGCCGGGCCAGTTCCGCCGTCATCCGTTCGCCATAGGCCAGGGCCTCGCCCTTCGGGTCGGCGGCATTGGCCTGGTCGATCAGGGCAAGCGCGCGGTGCAGTCGGTCGGTCATCGGGTCCTCTTCGGTCGGGGTCCGGCGGCGGCAGTCTGGCCCCGGCCGGGGCAAAGCGCAACGGGCCTGCCGGTCCTAACCCCGGTCCCGCGCCGAAAGGGCTGTGGCGCGCATCTGCGACAGCGTCTGCCGGGGGGTCAGCGCCTCGGCCGAGATCGCAAGGTCGAGGACGGCGCCGGTCGGGCTGGCCAGGGCGCGCGCGAAGGCGGCGGGGAAATCCGCGGTGCGGTCCACCCGTTCGGCGTGGAAGCCGTAGGCCTGTGCCAGCATCACGAAATCGGGGTTGTGCAGATCGGTGCCCGAGACCCGTGCGGGGTAGGTGCGTTCCTGATGCGCGCGGATCGTGCCGTAGGTGCCGTTGTTCAGGATCAGGACGATCGGCTGCGCCCCGGCCTGCATCGCGGTGCCCAGTTCCTGGCAGGTCATCTGGAAATCGCCGTCCCCGGCAAAGCAGACCACGGTGCGGTCAGGGCAGGCGACCTTGGCGGCGATGGCGGCGGGGATGCCATAGCCCATCGCGCCGGACTGCGGGGCCAGAAGCCGCGCCTTGGGGCCGAAGCGGAAGAACTTGTTCGGCCAGACCGTGAAATTTCCCGCCCCGTTGGTCAGGATCGCATCCTCGGGCAGCACCTCGCGCAGGTGGGCAGTCACCGCGCCCATGTCCACCGGAGAGGGCTGCGGTGGCAGATCGAAAGTCGCCTCGTAATCCGCCCGCGCCCGTTTGCGCCAGTCGGCCCAGGGCCCCTGCACCGGGGTCAGGGCGGCGACAAAGGCGTTCGGCCCGGCGGGGATGCCGAGCATCGGGATATAGACCTTGCCGATCTCGGCCGCCGAGGGATGCACATGGATGATCTTCTGCCGCGGGGTCGGGACCTGGAACAGCGTGTAGCCTTCGGTCGAGATCTCGCCGAACCGGGTGTTGAGCGCCAGCACCACGTCCGCCTCGGTCATGGTCTTGCGCACCCCCGCCGCAAGGCCAAGACCCAGGTCGCCCGCGTAACAGGGCGAGTGATTGTCGAACATGTCCTGATAGCGCAGCGCCGCCACCACGGGGATGTCGGAGGCCTCGGCAAAGCCTTGCAGGGCGGCCCGACCGGCCTCGGTCCAGTTGCAGCCGCCGATCAGGATCGCGGGTCGTTCGGCGCCTGCCAGCAGCGCCAGCGCCTCGGCCAGGGCTGCCGGTTCGGGCGCCGGCTCGGCAATGCGGGCGAGGCCGGTCAGCGCCGGCGCCGAGGCGGGACCGGACAGCATGTCCTCGGGCAGGGCGATGACCACGGGGCCGGGGCGGCCCGTGGTGGCGGTGATCCAGGCGCGGGAGAGAAGCTCGGGGATGCGGTTTGCATCGTCGATCTCGACCACCCATTTCGCCATGGTGCCGAAAACCGCGCGGTAGTCGAGTTCCTGGAAGGCCTCGCGCCCGCGCATGTCGGTGCCGACCTGGCCGACCAGAACGAGCATCGGCGCGCTGTCCTGCATCGCCGTGTGGATGCCGATCGAGGCATTGGTCACCCCCGGACCGCGCGTCACGAAGCACAGGCCCGGCTGCCCGGTCAGCTTGCCCCAGGCCGCTGCCATGAAGGCCGCACCGCCCTCGTTCCGGCACAGCACGAAATCCAGCCTGCCCGCCGTGTCGTGCAGCGCGTCCAGGACGGCCAGATAGCTTTCCCCCGGCACGCCGAAGCCCTTCCGCGCCCCCAGCGCGATCAGACATTCGACCAGTAGCTGCCCGCCGTTCCGCATCATCCCGCCCTACCTCCTTGCCGCGCCACTCTTGCACCCCGCCTTCGCGGCAGGAAGCCCGGAAAATCGGCAGAGCGGCAAGTCCTTCTTCTCGATTTCCGGCCGGACCCAGTCAGATCAGTAGCGGGCGTCGGGCAGGCCGCAGAAGGGATCGACCGGGTTCGTGCCGCGGAACGGCGCGCGGCCCAGAAGGCAGTCGAGCGTGGCGCGCTGCATCGTGTCCATCGTGGCATAGGCATTGACCACGCAGGGCATCCGGGGCGCGTCGTAGAGGTAATAGGGATAGCCGAAGGAAATCAGCGCCGTCGGCACCTGATGCCAGTGCCGCTGCATCGCGCCGTGCATGCCTCCGGTCAGCCGGTTCCAGTCCAGGAAGATGCGGCCCCGGGTCAGAAGCGTTTCCTCGCCCATCACGAACAGCACCAGATCGAAGTCGCGCTGGTCCAGCTGGTCGCCGGGCCGATGGATCGTGACCTCGAAGCCTTCGGCGCGCAGCATGTCCGGGAAGGCCATCGGCATCCCGTCGCCATGCAGGGGAGTCACGATGCCGGTCGTGTAGACCAGAACGCGGCGGTGGCGGTCGGGGGACAGGGGCAGGAGGCCCCGCACATCCTTCACCAGCGTCGGCGCGCGGGCGGTGATCGCTTGCGCGGTCGCGGCATCCTCGGGCCGGGCCAGCCGGCCGCGGTCGGCGGGGGCGCGGCCGTCGCGGTGCAGCCCCAGCCATGCCTTGAGCCCCAGAACCCGGATCAGTGCCTCGTCCAGCCGTTCGGGCGTGATCCGCCCATCGTGCAGCGCCGCCTCGATCCGGGCGATGTCGGCCTCGGGTTCGTCCGAGAACAGGATCACGTCGCAGCCCGAGGCGACGACCTCTGGCAGCATCTCGTCGCGATGTGCCCAGGCGCCGAAACCGGCCATGGGCGTTGCGTCCGAGACGATGACGCCGTTGAACCCCAGTTCGCCGCGCAGGAGCACCCGGTTGAGAAGGGCCGAGACCGAGGCAGGGCGGCAGGCCTCGAGCCCCGCATCGGGGTCATGGGCGAGGACATAGGCCGGAAAGGCGATGTGGGCGGACATGACCGCCATCACCCCTGTTTCGATCGCGGCACGGTAAAGCGCGCCGTGGGTGGCGTTCCAGTCGTCGATGGACAGGGGGTTGATCGTCGTCAAGAGGTGCTGGTCGCGGTCGTCGTGCCCCTCTCCCGGCCAGTGCTTGACCGTAGCGGCGACGCCATGAGCCTGAAGCGCGGCGATATGCGCAAGGGCGTGCGCACGGATGCGGTCGGGGTCGGACCCCAGCCCCCGAGTCGCCACGATGGGGGACCGGAACAGCGCGTTGATGTCGATGACGGGCGTGAAGGACCAGTTGATCCCTGCGGCGCGCGCCTCTTCGGCCATTATCCGGGCGATGGTGGCCGAGGCCTGCGCGTCGTCCACCGCCGCAAGCGCCAGGGGGTTCGGCACCTCGGTCCCGAAGGAGGGGCTCATCCGGCTGCCTTCGAGGTCCGCGCTGACAAGGTAGGGGATGGGGGCAGCGGCGCGCAGGGCGTCGAGGGTGTCGAGTTCCGCCGTGGCGTCGGGGCCGAAGAATTTGGTGATCCCGGCGGGGGCGAGGGCGGTGATGCGGTCCACGACCTCTGCCCCGGTGCCAAAGCAGAGATGGACGAACAACTGCCGGACCTTGGCCGCCCGGTCCATCGCGCCAAGGGTGGACCGCACCCAGTCGCGCCCTGCCCCGTCAAGGGTGAATGGCGGGGCGGAAAGGATGCGGTCGATCTGGTTCAAGGCAGGCTCCGTCCATATGTCCAGACCCTGTCCCGGGCCTGACCCGGGACCTCTCCGGTCAGAGACGGTGACAGTTCGGCAAGAGGCCCCGGGTCAAGCCCGGGGCGGGGTTTCCTTTCGCGTCAGTCAGACGTAGCGGTTCCAGAGGTTCTCCAGCCGCTCTTGCCGGCCCGATTTCGGCTGCGGCTCGATCTTCTCGGCCGTCACCCGCGCGGCGGCGTCCTCGAGGCTGCCCTTCAGCATCGCCTGGGCCTTGGTGTCCTTCCAGCCGGCATAACGCTCGGCCCTCGCGGCCTCCAGTTCGCCCGACTCCAGCAGCGCCGCCGCACATTTCAGCGCGCGGGCGCAGGTGTCCATCGCGCCGACATGGGCGAGGATAAGGTCCTCGGGGTCGAGGCTCTGACGCCGGATCTTCGCGTCGAAATTGGTACCGCCGGTGGTGTAGCCGCCCGCCTTGAGGATCTCGTAGAAGGCCAGGGCCTTTTCGGCGTGGTTGTTCGGGAACTGGTCGGTGTCCCAGCCGGACTGATAGTCGTTCCGGTTCATGTCGATCGACCCGAAGATGCCCAAGGCGGCGGCCAGGGCGATCTCGTGCTCGAAGCTGTGGCCGGCCAGAATGGCGTGGCCCTGTTCGATGTTGACCTTCACTTCCTTTTCCAGACCGAAGTCCTTCAGGAAGCCATAGACCGTGGCCACGTCATAATCGTACTGGTGCTTCGAGGGTTCCTGCGGCTTCGGTTCGATCAGGATCGTGCCCTTGAAGCCGATCTTGTGCTTGTACTCCACCACCTGTTGCAGGAAGCGGCCCGCGTGGTCGCGCTCGGCCTTCAGATCGGTGTTCAGCAGCGTCTCATAGCCCTCGCGCCCGCCCCAGAGGACGTAGTTCTGCCCGCCCAGCCGGTGCGTCACATCCATGTTCGCCTTCACCGTGGCGGCGGCATAGGCATAGACGTCCGGGTCGGGGTTGGTGGCCGCGCCCGCCATCCAGCGGCGGTGGCTGAAGAGGTTGGCCGTGCCCCACAGAAGCTTTGCCTTGTGGGTCTGCTGCTTCTCGCCCAGGTAATCGGCGATCTCGTTCAGGTTCTTCAGGCTTTCGGCGAAGGTCGCGCCCTCGGGGCGGACATCCGCGTCGTGGAAGCAGTAGAAGGGCACGCCAAGGATATCGAACATCTCGAAGGCCACATCGGCCTTCAGCTTGGCCAAAGCCATGCCGTCGCCGAACCAGGGGCGCTCGAAAGTCTGCCCGCCGAACGGGTCGCCGCCCGGCCAGGCGAAGCTGTGCCACCAGGCCACGGCGAAACGGAGGTGATCCTCCAGCCGCTTGCCCATGACCACTTCGTCCGGGTTGTAGTGGCGGAAGGCGAATTCGTTGGTGGACGAAGGGCCTTCATACTTGATGGCGGGGATGCCCCTGAAGAAGTCGGTCATGTCAGATCCTTGATGGCAGATTGGGCGGCGCGGAACCGTTGATGTCCCGCGTCGAAGGCGTCCTTGAGGGAAGGATCGGGGTCGATGGTGCGGGCAATCTGGGGCAGCGTGGCGATCTCGGCCCCGGCCCCGGTCGCGGCCATCAGGCCAAGCCGCGCCGCGCCGAAGGCCCCGCCGAAATCCCCCGCCACGGGCAGTTGCACCGGGCAGTCGAGCGCGGTGGCGATCAGCTTCAGCCAGTAGTCCGACCGCGAGCCGCCGCCGACCGCCAGAAGATGCTCCAGCTTTGTCCCGGTGGCCGCCAGCGCGTCGCGGCTGTCGCGGATGGCAAAGGTCACGCCCTCCAACACCGCGCGGGTGGCCGCCTGCCGGTCGGTCGCGTGCTCCAGCCCGGTGAAGGCCCCGCGCACGCTGGCCGAGTTCAGGGGCGTCCGCTCGCCGCCCAGATAGGGCAGGAAGATCGTCTTGCCCGGTGCATGTAGCGTGCTGCCAAGCTCTCCGGTAAGCCGCGCCGCCTCGGTGCCCAGAAGCCGGGCATACCAGTTCAGCGCATCCGTCGCGGCCAGGATCACGCCCATCTGGTGCCAGGTGTCCGGCAGGGCATGGCAGAAGGTATGCACCGCCGTCGCCGGATCCGGCTGATAGCCGTCATTCGCGGCGAACAGCACGCCCGAGGTGCCAAGCGAGACAAAGGCCTCGCCCGCGCGCACCACGCCGACGCCCACGCCCGAGGCGGCATTGTCCCCACCGCCCCCGGCCACGACGACCGACTTAGGCAGGCCCCAGCGGCTGGCCAGCGCTTCGCGCAAAGTGCCTGAAACCTGGCTTCCCTCGACCAGACGGGGCATCTGCGCCCGGGTCAGGCCGGTGGCGGCCAACAACTCGTCCGACCAGTCGCGTCTGCCGGTATCCAGCCACGACGTCCCCGCCGCATCCGACATTTCTCCGACATGCTCACCCGTCAGCCAGAGCCGCAGGTAATCCTTCGGCAACAGGACCTTCGCCACCCGGTCCCAGACCTGCGGCTCGTGTCTTTGCACCCAGACCAGCTTGGGCGCGGTGAAGCCCGGAAAGACGATGTTGCCCGTCAGGCGCCGGAACTTCGGGTCGGCGTCCAGGGCCGCGGCCTCGGCATGGGCCCGGGTGTCGTTCCACAGGATGCAGGGCCGCAGCACCTCGTCCGCGGCATCCAGCAGCGTGGCACCATGCATGTGGCCGGAAAGCCCGATCCCGCGCACCCCGCCCAGACCCTTCTGCGCCAGCTTGTCGAACACCGTTTCGGCCGCGCTGATCCATTCGGACGGCGCCTGCTCGCTCCAGCCTTCGGCGGGGCGCTGAACGGTCAGGGGGGCCGTCGCCTCGGCAAGGACCCGCTGGTCCTCGCCGATCAGGATTCCCTTGATTCCCGATGTGCCGAGATCAAGCCCGATATACATCACGCGGCCAGATGCTGGGGTTTCTTGCCCAGGATGATCATCCCCAGGATGTCGTCGTCGGTGACTTCGTCCACGTTCACCGTGCCGACCAGCTGGCCGTTCTTCATCACGGACGCCCGGTCGCAGAGCTTCATCACGTTGTGGATGTCGTGTTCGATCAGGAAGATGCCCAGACCCTGGGCCTTCAGCTCCTGGATCAGCTCGGCCACCATCTGCGTCTCATGCGGACCAAGCGCGGCGGTCGGTTCGTCCATGATCAGGATCTTCGCATTGAAATAGACCGCGCGGGCGATGGCGACCGACTGGCGTTGACCGCCCGACAGGGCGCTGACCGGCACGTTGAACTTGCGGAAGTTCGGGTTCAGACGGCCCATGATCTTGCGCGTCTCGGCCTCCATCTTCGATTCGTCCACGAAGCCGAAGGCGTTCACCAGCTCGCGCCCCAGAAACAGGTTCGAGGCGGCATCCAGGTTGTCGGCCAGCGCCAGCGTCTGATAGATCGTCTCGATGTTCAGCGCGCGGGCGTCGCGCGGGTCCTTGATCTCGACCTCCTGGCCATTGATGAGAATCTGGCCGCTGTCCTTCTGATAGGCGCCCGACAGGCACTTGATCAGCGTCGACTTGCCTGCGCCGTTGTGGCCCAGAAGGCCCACGACCTCGCCGGGGTAGAGATCGACCGTGACGTGATCCACGGCCTTGATCCCCCCGAAGGAAATCGAGATGTCGCGCAGTTCGACAAGCGGGGTTCCGGTTCTGTCTACCATGGTCCTATCCCCTCACTTGATGCGTTTGCGGTAAACGATGTCGAGGTACACGGCGAGCACGAGGGCAATGCCGATAACGATGCGCTGGTAAGACCCGTCGCCGAAGCCGATCAGCACCATGCCTGTCTGCAAGGAGGTCAGGATCAGGGCGCCGATGATCGCGCCGTAGATCGTGCCCACGCCGCCGGCCAGCGAGGTGCCGCCGACGACGGCGGCGGCGATGACGTAAAGCTCGTCAAGGTTGCCCATGGCATTGGTGGCGCTGTTCTGCCGCGCTGCGCCGATGACGGCGGCGATGCCTGCCAGCGCGCCCATCAGGGTGAAGATCTTCACGATCATCGCCCGGGTATTGATGCCCGACAGCGCCGCCGCCTCGGGGTTGCCGCCGATGGCAAAGACATAGCGGCCGAACCGGGTGCGGGTCATCAGCACGGTCATCGCGATGGCCACGGCGATCATGATCAGCACCGGATAGGCGAAGCCGTGGCCGAAGCTGGCGCAGACATCGCTGTAGATCGTGCTGTTCGACTTGGCGCATTCGGGCAGCTCCTGTCCCAGCGCCTTGTAGTATTTCTCGATATTGCCCTTGGGCCAGATGTAGCTGTTCACCACCGCCGTCGCGCCAAGGATCGCACCGCAGACCAGCGCGATGACGAAGGTCTCGGCCCAGACCGGGCGCAGGGTAAAGCCGTGCGTCTTGCGCGACTGGCGGCCGCTGAGGAAGGCCCAGACCACGAAGACACAGGCGATCACGGCGAAGATCCAGCTGCCGGTCTTGCCCAGCGCCCCGAAGGAGCCGCCGCCGATCAACGCGAAGGTTTCATCCAGCGGAGCAATGGTCTTGCCGCCGGCCACCAGGAAGGCCGCACCGCGCCAGACCAGCAGGCCGCCCAGCGTGACGATGAAGGCCGGGATGCCCAGGAAGGCGATCAGCACGCCCTGGAAACAGCCGATCAGCGCGCCCATCGCGATGCCGAAGATCACCGTGATGATCCAGATCGACGGATGGCCCAGGCCCAGCGCGGGCGTCAGGTATTCGACCTGCAAAAGGCCCATGTACATGCCGACCATGCCCATGATCGACCCCACAGACAGGTCGATGTTGCGCGTGATGATGACCAGCACCATCCCCGTCGCCATGATGCCGATATAGGCGGTCTGCACCGACAGGTTCCACAGGTTGCGCGGCGTCAGGAAGCCGTTCGCCTCGGCCTGGGATGCGCCCAGCAGCATCGAGGGGCGGCCGAGGACGAAGGTCGAATAGGCCTCGAAGGCCAGCCAGATCAGAAGCAGCGCGCCGACCATGCCCAGAAGGCGGGGGTCGATCTCGGTCGTGCGCAGAAAGCGGGTGAGCCCGCCTTCCTTCGGCGCATGTGTCGTCGTGGATTGGGGTGCAGCGGTCATGTCCTCGTCCAGCCTGAGAGGGATGGGGCTGTGCCGGATCCGGGCGCGTCACCGCGCGCCATCGCACCCCGCAGGGCACAGGTCCAGCCAGGAGAAAAGGAAGGCGCCGCCCCGAAAAGGACGGCGCCGGTAGGTCAGATCACTGGCAGGCAGCGACGTCGGGCATCGCGCCTTCGCAGGCCTGTTCCTTGGTGATGTGGCCCGCTTCGATGGCGATGTTCAGCGTGTCCTTGGTGATCGGGGTCGGATCCAGCAGGATCGCGTTCATCTCTACGCCCTTCTCGCCGCCCGAGAACTTGGTCGCCCCCGGGATCGCGTCCAGCGCCATGCCGTCGGCCAGCATCCCGGCGATCTCGCCCGCCGCCTTGCCCAGGTCGCGCGCGTTCTTCCAGACCGAAACCGTCTGGGTGCCGCGTGCCACGCGGTTGATCGCGGCAAGGTCGCCGTCCTGGCCGCCCAGCGGCACGTTCAGGCCCTGTGCGGCCAGAGCCGCGGCAACGCCACCGGCCATGCCATCGTTCTGCGCCAGCACGGCGTCGATGGCGTTGTTGTTGGCGGTCAGGATCTGTTCCATGTTCTTCTGGGCGTTCTCGGGCTTCCAGCCGTCCGAGTTCGCTTCGCCGACGATCTTGATGTCGCCCGAGGCCACGGCTGCGCCGATGACTTCTTCCATGCCCTGGCGCAGGAAGCCGACGTTCGGGTCGCCCGGATCGCCCTTGATGATCGCGTAGTTGCCCTTCGGCACCAGCTTGAAGACCTCGGTCGCGATGATACGGCCGACGCCCACGTTGTCGAAGGTGAGATAGAAGGTGCGGTTGTCCTCGATCAGACGGTCGTAACCCACGACCGGGATCCCTTCGGCGGCGGCCTTCTCGATGGCCGGGCCGATGGCGTCCTTGTCCCAGGCGTTGATGATCAGCGCGTCAACGCCCTGGGCGATCAGCGCGTCGATGTCCGACAGCTGCTTTTCGGCCGAGGACTGGGCGTCAGCCGAGACGTACTCGTTGCCGGCGGCCTCGATCGCGGCCTTCATCGCGGCTTCGTCGATCTTCCAGCGCTCTTCCTGGAACTGGGCCCAGGAAACGCCGATCTTCTTGCCTTCGGCCAGAGCAGCCGACGAGAAACCAGTCACCGCCAGAACGGCGGCGAGAATTGCGGTACGCATATGTATCCTCCCTATGGATCGGCCTGATTGGACCGGCCCGGCAGATTCGCCGGAACAGGGCGGAAGATGCCGCCAATAATTTCAGTTGTCAAAATATAAAAGCGCCGGCCCCGTCACGGGCCGGCGCTTGCAACCGTGAGCATGGGCCTAGCGGCAGGCGGCGACCGACGGCAATGCGTTCCTGCAGACGTCCTTCTTGGTCACATGATCGGCGTCGATGACGACGTCCAGCGTGTCGGCGGTGATCGGGGTCGGGTTCAGCAGGATCGACCAGACCGGAATCCCCTTTTCGCCACCCGTGAACTGCCGCGCCTCGGGAATCAGGCTCATCGGTGTGCCCTCTGCCAGCTGAACGGCGATGCGGCCTGCCTGCCTGGCCAGATCGAAGCTGTTCTTCCAGACCGATACCGTCTGCATCCCCTGCGCGACGCGGTTCAGCGCAGCCGGGTCGCCGTCCTGGCCGCCGATCGGCACGGTCAGACCTGCGGCCTGCAACGCCTCGATGGCGGCACCGGCCATGTTGTCGTTCTCGGCCAGCACGGCATCGACCTGGTTGCCATTCTCGGCCAGGATCCTTTCCATGATGGCCTTGGCCGCATCGGGTCTCCAGCCATCGGCATATTCCTCGCCGACGATCCTGATCTGCCCGCCCGCGACCGAGGCACCGATCACCTCTTCCATGCCCTTGCGCAGGAAGTCAGAGTTCGGATCGCCCGGATCGCCCTTGATGATCGCATAGTTGCCGGTGGGCTGCGCCTGCTTGACGATGGCGGCGATGATGCGCCCGACGCCCACATTGTCGAAGGTGATGTAGAACACGCCCGGATGTTCGATCAGCCGGTCATAGGCCAGCATCGGGATGCCCCTTTCCGCGGCGCGTTCCACCGCGGTCATGATCACATCCTTGTCCACGGCCTGGATCACGATGGCATCCACGCCGTCAACGATCATCTTCTCGATGTCCTGCAACTGCTTTGCGGCAGACCCGCCGGCATCGACGGGGATGTATTTGTTGCCGCTGCGCTCGATGATCGACCGCATCGCGGTGACGTCCCAGCGCCAGCGCGGCTGGGCCAGGTCGCCCCAGGCGACGCCGATCTTCTTGCCTTCGGCCAGCGCGGCCGAGGTCAGAGCCATCAGGGCCAGGGCCGCAACCCAAATCAGTTTTCGCATGAACGCTCCCCCCTAGATTGCATCCTGCTGGGTGTCTAATCCCACAGTTGAGCAAAACTATGGCTACGCTGACACATCAATTTCAGTTGTCAAAATTATTCTGCTGGTCAAAGCTTGCTTCAGGGAGGAAATGGTGGAGGTCCGGCCATTCTGCGGCGAGCCTGCCTTCATCCGCAGCAGAATCGGCGGCTTTTGCTTCGGGGGGCGAAGGAATGTTGGCCAAGGCGACGCATGCCGCCGCGACAGAGCCGCGCAAGGGTGTCGGGCCGCTGATCCCGCCGCTGACCGAAAGCCAGCGTCCGCTGCGCCAGCAGGTCTTCGAACTTGTGCGCGCCGCCGGCCTGATTCCCCGGGTGCAGCTGGCCAAGGATCTGGGCATCAGCCCGGCCAGCGTGACAACGATCTCCTCCGAGCTGATCGAGGCGGGCCTGATCGAGGAAGTCGCCGTCCAGCGCGCGGGCGAGGCCGGGCGCGGGCGTCCCGCCGTGTCGCTGGGGGTCAAGGCCGGGGCGCATCTGGTCGCAGGCATGAAGCTGTCGGACCGCGAGCATACCGCGGTGGTGGTCGATTTCGCCGGCAAGCTGATCGCGGATGAGGCGATCCCGCGCCGGCCCGGTCCGATGCAGCTGGGCGAACTGCTCGACACGATCGAGGCACTGCTGGACCGGGTCTGCACCAAGGCGAAGGTCGCCCGCGCCGAGCTTTCCGGCGTCGGGATCGGATTGCCGGGCTTTGTCGATTGCAAGGACGGGATGGCGCTGTGGTCCTCGATCCTGGTCGAGCGATCGGTGCCGATCGCGGCGGCGGCCACGGCGCGGCTGGGGATTCCGGTGCAGGTGGACAATGACGCGAACCTGGTCGCGCTGGCCGAACTGTGGTTCGGCGCCGGGCGCAGCCTGTCGGATTTCGCCGTCGTCACCATCGAGCACGGCGTCGGCATGGGATTCGTGATGAACCACCGCATCTATCGCGGCGCGCAGCGGCTGGGGATGGAGCTGGGCCATACCAAGGTGCATCTGGACGGCGCGCTGTGCCGCTGCGGGCAGCGCGGCTGTCTCGAGGCCTATGTCGCCGACTATGCGCTGGCGCGCGAGGCGACGACGGCGCTGAACTGGGGCCACAAGGAAAGCCAGCCGATCAACGTGCTGCTGGAAAGCCTGTACGACCACGCGAAGGCCGGGAACGCCACCGCCAAGTCGATCTTCCGCCGCGCCGGGCGCTATCTGGCGGTCGGCCTGTCGAACGTGGTCAACCTTTTCGACCCCGCGCTGATCATCCTGTCGGGTGAGCGGATGCGCTATGACTATCTCTACGCCGCCGAGACCCTGGCCGAGATGGACAATCTGGCCATCAATACCGGCCGCCCCCGCCCGCCGATCGAGATCCACGCCTGGGGCGACCTTCTGTGGGCGCATGGCGCGGCGGCGCTGGCCCTGTCCGAAGTGACCGAGGCGATCCTGTCCAGCCAGCCACGCGACATTGCCGCGCAGTGATGCGGGCCGGTCAGGACTGTTCCTCGGCCAGAAGCGCTGCCAGGCCCTGCGGGTAATCCGGATACAGAAGCCTGACCCCAAGCTCCTCTTTGATACGGTCGTTCCGCACCTTCTTCGATTCGCTGTAGAAGCCCAGTGCCATCGGCGTCAGCGTCGGGGCGACCTCTGCAAACGGCACGGCGGGGGGCTCGGGCATTCCCAGCAGCCGGGCGGCATGGCTGATGACATCCTGCGGCGGGCAGGGGTTGTCGTCGCAGACATTGTAGGCCGCGCCGGGGTTGGGGCGGCGGATCGACGCCTCCAGCACCTGCGCGATGTCATCGACATGGATGCGGCTGAACACCTGCCCCGGCTTGATGATCCGCCGCGCGGTGCCCTCGCGCAGCTTCTCGAACGGTCCGCGCCCCGGGCCGTAGATGCCCGCCAGCCGGAAGATGTGGACCGGCAGTCCGGTTGCCAGCCATTGTCCCTCGGCCAGCACCCGCTGTCGGCCCCGGTCGGACTGCGGGGTCAGGGGCGTCGTCTCGTCCACCCAGCCGCCCGCGTGGTCGCCATAGACCCCGGTGGTGGACAGATAGCCGACCCAGACCGCGCCGGAACGGGCGATTTCCGGTGCGGCGCGCAGGAAGGGGTCGCCCTGGGCGTCGGGGGCGGCGGAACAGAGGATATGCGTCGCCTCGGCCAGTGCCGGGCCCGGGTCGGCGGGCCAGAGCAGCGGTTCGACCCCTTCGGCGCGCAGGGCCTCGGCCTTCTGGGGATTGCGGGTGGTGCCGATGATGCGCCAGCCTTGCGGCAGCAGGCGGCGGGCAAGGGCGCGGGCGGAGTAGCCGTGGCCAAGGGACAGAAGCGTGGACATGGCCGGACTATCGGAGGGCGGACAGCGGTGTGCAAGAGGCCAGCGCAGGAGGCGGGGCTTGGCACGGGGGATTTCGGGGCAGCCACGGCCGTTACAATGGCTTCACTTGCGGACCTGCCCGGCTTTCGGCTTATATGCCGGATCAACCGCAGGACCCCGGAATGCAAGACGACCAGAACAGCGCCATTCTCACCCCGGACGCCCCGGCAATGGAAAGTTTCACCAATGCCGCCGAGGCCGTGGACCGTCTTGAGCTGCTCTATTTCCAGGCCACCCGCTTTCTGTCCGAACAGTTCCTGAAAACCGTGTCCAAAGGCCATCCCGGCCGGCGCATCCGCGCCTATTACCCCGAGATCCGGCTGACGGTCACCAGCTTCGACAAGATCGACACCCGCCTTGCCTTCGGCCATGTCTCGGCGCCCGGCACCTATGCCACCACTGTCACGCGGCCCGACCTGTTCCGCAACTACCTGATCCAGCAGATCGAGCTTCTGATCCGCAACCACGGCGTAACGGTCGAGGTGGGCCTGTCCGACACGCCGATGCCGGTGCATTTCGCCGTCTCGGGCAGCGAAGTTGCGATCCCGCAGGAAGGGGTGATGGACTTCAGCTTGCGCGACGTGTTCGACGTGCCGGACCTCGTCACCACCAACGACGACATCGTGAACGGGGTGATGACGCGCTATGACGACGGCTCGGCCCCCCTTGCGCCATTCACCGCGCAGCGCGTGGACTACAGTCTTGCGCGGCTGTCGCATTACACCGCGACCGACCCGACGCATTTCCAGAACCACGTTCTGTTCACCAACTATCAGTTCTATGTGGACGAGTTCGAGGCCTATGCCCGTTCGGCGCTGGCCGACCCGACCTCGGGCTACACGGCCTTCGTGGCGACCGGCAACCAGATCATCACCACGCCGGACGGGGTGATCCAGCCCGTGGCGAAGATGCCGCAGATGCCGACCTATCATCTGAAGCGGCCGGACGGGAACGGGATCACGCTGGTCAACATCGGCGTCGGCCCGTCCAACGCCAAGACCGCCACCGACCATATCGCCGTTCTGCGACCGCATGCCTGGCTGATGGTCGGCCATTGCGCGGGGCTGCGCAACAGCCAGTCGCTGGGCGATTTCGTGCTGGCCCATGCCTATCTGCGCGAGGATCATGTGCTGGACGACGACCTGCCGGTCTGGGTGCCGATCCCGGCGCTGGCGGAAATCCAGATCGCGCTGGAAAAGGCGGTGGCCGAGGTGACGCAGCTGGAAGGCTATGAGTTGAAGCGGATCATGCGCACCGGCACCGTCGCCACCATCGACAACCGCAATTGGGAGCTGCGCGACCAGTCCGGCCCGGTCCGCCGCCTGTCGCAATCCCGCGCCGTGGCGCTGGACATGGAGTCGGCGACCATCGCCGCGAACGGGTTCCGCTTCCGGGTGCCCTACGGCACGCTGCTCTGTGTCAGCGACAAGCCCCTGCATGGCGAGCTGAAACTGCCCGGCATGGCGTCCGACTTCTACAAGACCCAGGTGAGCCGCCATCTCCAGATCGGCATCCGCGCCATGGAGCGTTTGCGCGAAACGCCGATCGAGCGCCTTCACAGCCGGAAACTGCGCAGTTTCGAGGAAACGGCCTTCCTCTAGACGGCGAAAAAACCGTCAAACCCCCTTGTTTCGCGGTTCGGGGCTTGATTTCGGCCCTCAAACCGTGTGTCTGGGCCGTGGCCCCGCAACCGGGGGTGGACGCCCGTGCTTTGCGGGCCGAACCGTGCATATGACACGAAGCGAATAACAACGAAGGATGATCAAATGTCCAAACCGATGACCAAGACCCAGCTGGTGGCCGCCGTTGCCGAAGAGATGGGTGGGGACAAGAAGACCGCGACTGCCGCTCTGGATGCCATCGCCGCCGTCGTGTCGCGCGAAGTCGCCGCTGGCGGCACCGTCACGCTGCCGGGTCTTGGCAAGGTGGCCTGCAAGGCCCGCCCGGAACGTCAGGTCCGCAACCCCGCCACGGGCGAGACGATGACCAAGCCGGCCGACAAGCAGGTCAAGTTCGCCATCGCCAAGGCGCTGAAGGACGTGGTCAACGGCTAAGGCTTTCCGCCGTCCGCCGGATGTGAGAGGGTCGCCATCAAGGCGGCCCTTTTGCTTTGGGAGGCAGGCATGGCCAAGGTCACCGGCATCGGTGGCATCTTCTTCCGGGCGCAGGACCCTGCGGCGTTGAACGACTGGTATCGCACGCATCTTGGCATCACCCAGCCCGAGGTCTCGGTCTGGATGCAACAGGCCGGACCGACGGTCCTTTCGCCCTTCGAGGCCGACACCGACTATTTTGCCGCCGAACGGCAATGGATGCTGAACCTGCGCGTCGATGACCTGACCGGAATGATCGCGGCATTGCGCGCCGCGGGGATCGAGGTCGAAACCCGCGCCGATTGGGACGGCGACGGCAGTTACGGCACCTTCGCCCGCATCCACGATCCCGAAGGCACGCCCATCGAGCTGTGGCAGCCGCCCGGCTGACGCCGATTGTTACAACCGCCTCGCGGCGGATCACACAGGCCAACGAAAGGTTTGAGTGACTGTAACCGGCTCACACGGCAAGGTCATGCCATGGAACTTGTCTTTGCATATCTTGCCGGGCTGTTGACCCTGATCAACCCCTGCGTCCTGCCGGTGCTGCCCATCGTGCTGGCCTCGGCCTTGCAGGCGCATCGGCTGGGACCCCTGGCCATGGCGGGCGGCATGGCGGTCAGCTTTGTCACTCTCGGCCTCACCGTCACCGCCTTCGGCCAGGCCGTTGGCCTTGACGAACGCACCCTTGCGCAGGCCGGGGCTGTCCTGATGATCGGCTTCGGCCTGATCCTCCTGATCCCCCGCCTCAACGCCGGTTTCGCCACCGTCACCGCCGGGTTCGCCGCCCGCGCCGATGCCGGGATCGACGGGATCGACCGCTCGGGCCTCGGCGGTCAGGTGCTTGCCGGGATCCTCCTCGGCGCGGTCTGGAGCCCCTGTATCGGCCCCACCCTTGGCGGCGCGATCAGCCTGGCCAGCCAGGGCCAGAGCCTCGGCTGGGCGGGCGCGATCATGACCGCCTTCGCCGCAGGGGTCGCCACAGTGATCCTGGCGCTGGGCTACGGCGCACGCGCCGCGATCCTGCGCCGCCGCGACCTGCTGCGCCGTCTGGCCGACCGCGCCAAGCCGGTGATGGGGGCGATGTTCCTGGCCGTCGGCCTCGCCATCCTCTTCCGCTGGCACCACGTCGCCGAAGCCTGGCTCATCGACCACCTTCCCACCTGGCTGATCGACCTCAGCGTTTCCTTCTGAATGGAGCTTCCCATGAACCGCCGCGACTTCCTGATTGCCACCGCCGCCGTGACCCTGGCCCTGCCGGTCGCCGCCCGTGCCGCAGCCGATTACACGCCCGAGCTGCTCAAGGCCGAACTGGCCGCGGGCAAGACCGTGTTCCTGGATTTCAAGGCCAGCTGGTGTTCCACCTGCGCCGCGCAGGAACGGGTCATCACTGCGCTGCTGAAGGAAAATCCGAAATATGAGCAATCCCTCAGCTTCATCAACGTCGACTGGGACCGTTGGTCCGACGGCGATCTGGTCAAACAGTTGAACATACCCCGCCGGTCCACCCTTGTCGTCCTGAAGGGCGACAAGGAGCTTGGCCGCATCGTTGCCGGCACGGCCAGGGACGAGATCAAGGCCCTGATGGACCTGGCCCTTCAGGCCGCAACCAGCTGAGCCATCCGGCCCGGACGCAGGTCCCTGACGTCCGGGCCCGCGTTCGGACAGCAGCATGTCCGGCAGGGCCGGCGGGTAACGGACCTGAGCCGCAGCGGCATCAGCGACCGTTGCGCCGACCGATCGACCGGCTGCGGGCAGGGCGGCAAGCCGCTTCCTGCGCTTGAACCCGCGCGAATCCGCGTGATACGGTCCGTCCGCATGCCCCAGGAAGGCCGGATGACCGAACCCCCCACCCAGCCCGGACCAGCCACGCTCGACCCGACCAAGAAGCCGGCCGGGGCCATGACCATGGTCTACAAGGACTATTACTTCCTGCGCCGCTGGGTCGATTACTACGGCCGCCAGTTCGGGCGCGAACATCTTTACGTCCTTTCGCACGGCGGCGACCCGGAACACGACCGCATCTGCGAAGGCGCCAATGTCATCCGCCTGCCGCGCGACCCCACGCTGTGGCGGATGGAGCGGCGGCGCTGGAGCATCAACAGCCAGTTCTCGGCCGGGATGCTGCGCTATTACAACTGGTTCATCGTCGGCGATGTGGACGAGGTGGTGATCGTCGATCCCGCCGTGGCCCCCGACCTGGTGACCTACCTTGGCCGCTACACCGACCCGAAACGGACGCCCGCCTCGCTCTGTCCCTTCGGGATAGAGCTGATCCACAACCCCGAAGAAGAGCCCGAACCCCTTGCCGATGACCAGCCGATCCTGTCGCGCCGCCGGGTGTTCCGCGCCAATGCCAACTACGCCAAGCCCTGCGTGTTGCGCAAGGAAACCGGCTTTACCGTCGGCGGGCACGCCAACAACCACCAGCCGCGCGTGCTGGACCCGCATCTCTACCTGATCCACCTGCGCTTCTTCGACCACGACATGGTGACCGAGCGTCTGGCCGGCCGCAAGGACATGCGCGCCACCATGACCGGCGACCGCGATCCCGCGACCGTGGGCAAGGCCTGGGGCAAGGATCTGGAAACCTTCCTCAAGCTGTCGAAAGGCGTGGCTGAACGCGAGGACGCCGAACTGCCCGAGTTCCGCAAGCGGATGATCGAGGGCCAGCAGCACCTGCACGACGGTAAGATCACCTTCTTCGGCGGCGGCCGCACCAAATCGCTCTACCGCCTTCCCGACCGTTTCGCCTCGGTCTTCTGACCGTGCAAAGGACAAGACCATGGACCTGAACCGCCGACCTGTCGCCTCGCTCTGGATTGGCGAAAGCCTGCACTACATCAACCAGCTCTGCCTGAAATCGCATCTGGTGATGGGCCATCCGGTCACGCTCTACTGCACCGACAAGGTGCGCAACGTGCCCGAAGGGGTCGAGGTGCGGCCCGCGACCGAGATCATGCAGATCGACCGCGCGCTGGTCGAGGCGACCTCGGCCTCGTTCCTGTCGAACGTGTTCCGCTACAAGATGATCGCCGCGACCGGGGCGATCTGGATCGACTGCGACGCCTTCTGCCACCGCCCCTTACCCGAAGGCCAGGAGCATATCTATGCCGGCCACGGCATGCGCGGCGCGCTGAACTGCGGCGTGGTGGCGATGCCCCGGACCGGGCGGCTGATCGAAAGCCTGCTCGACTATTACGACAACCTGCCCGACTACCCCGCCTGGTGGGGCAACAAGCAGCGCCGCAAGATGGACAAGCTGGATCCCCGCCTGCCGAAGGCCGTCCGCATCTTCCAGACCGAACGCACCGCCTTCGGGCCCCAGGCCTTCACCCATTTCGCGCAGCTGACGGGCGACATCGACAAGGCGATGACCGCCGACACGCTTTACCCCGTGCCCTTCCAGCTGAACGACGTGTTCTATGACCCCCATTCCAACGTCGAGGGCCATTTCACCGACCAGACCCTCTCGGTGCACATCTACACCAACGCCGCCCGCCCCTGGTGGCGGAAGAACCCGCCGCTGAAGGGCAGCTACATCGCCCGGATGTGCGAAAGGCTGGAGATCGACCCCACAGCCGCGCTGGAAGAATGACCTTCACCAGACAGACCAGCCGGCACGGCGCGCTGGTGGCGCTGTCCACCATGAAGGACGAGGGCCCGACCGTCGTCGAATGGGTTGCGCATCACCTGGCGATCGGGTTCACCGAGATCATGGTCTATACGAACGACTGTTCGGATGGGACCGACGACCTTCTGAAACGCCTTGCAGCGCTGGACATCGGCGTCCACCACCGCGACAACGTGATCCCCGAAGGGATGAAGCCGCACCCCTCGATGCTGAAGGCGGCCGCCGAGGAAGAGCTGATCGTCAATTCCGACTGGCTTCTGGTGCTGGATGCCGACGAGTTCATGGTCATCAACCACCCCTCGGGCACGCTGGACGGGCTGGTGGCGGACCTGAACGCCATGGGCGCCAGCGCCATGGTGCTGACCTGGCGGATCTTCGGCTCTTCCGGCATCCGCGACTGGTCGCGCGCGCCCATCACCGAACAGTTCACCCGCGCCGCGCCCGAGTTCTGGAACAAGGGTTGGGGCACCAAGACGCTGCTGAAGTTCGACCCGAAATACCTGCGGCTGGGGATGCACCGGCCGATCATCAAGTCGCAGCACAAGGACACCGACTATCCCGAAAGCGTGCTCTGGGTGAACGGGTCTGGCCGGCCGCTCGAGGACTGGTTCAAGTTCCGCGGCTGGCGCTCGATCCGGCGGACGGTCGGCTACGACTGGGCGCAGATCAACCATTATGCCATCAAGTCGATGGCGGCCTATTCCCTGCGCAAGTTCCGCGGCAACGCGAACCTGAAGAAGGACAAGTACAACGCCGACTACTGGTCCTTGCAGGACCGCAACGAGGTCGAGGACACCCGCATCTTCCGCCACCGCGACCGCCGGGCCGCGATCATGGCCGAGCTTCTGTCCGACCCCGAGGTCCGCCGTCTGCACGAGGCCGCCCACGACCGGGCCGAGGCGCGGCTGGCCGAGTACCGGCAGTCGCCGGACTACCTCGCCTATGTCGCCAATCTCGAGGCCGCCTCGAACGTGCCGATCAGCCAGGTCGTGGCCAAGCCGCCCAAGCCCCGCGACCCCGAGGCGGTGAGGGCCGTCCAGACCAGGCTGGAACAGCGCCGCAACGCCCTGCCCAAGGAAGAACGCCGCACCCCGCCACCGCCCGGCTGGGGCTCGCCCTTCGCCTCGCCCTATGTCTCGGGCTCGGCCGACCTGTCGCAGGACATCCCGCTGGAACTGGTGGAAAACCAGGGCCTTAAGATACCCCTCGACCCGCGCGTCTTCACCGCCGCCAGCCTCGAGGTGCTGAAGTCGGGCAAGTTCGATCGCCGCCACGCGCGCAACATCGCCGGATTCCTGAACGGCTGTTCCAGTTTGCTCGACCTCGACGCCGGCGTCGGCTTTGTCGCGTTGCGCGCCCGCGCCGCGCTGCCCGACCTGCGCGTCACCATCCACGAAGAACGCCCCGCGCTTCTCCTCCTCTCGCGCCGGATCGCCGCGCTGAACTTTCCCGAAACGGACGGCCTGGCCTGGACGCAGACCACGCTGAACCCGGACGGCATCTGGTCCGGTCTGCACAGGCTGATTGCCACCGCCCGCCCCGAGGCGCTTCGTCTCTCCGGCCCCCTATTGCCGGCCGAGGCCTTCGACGCCGCGGCGCTGACCGGCGTCCGCCGCATCCTGATCCCCTTCCTCGACCCCTCCGAAGTCACGTCGGCGCGCGCGAAGCTTGTCCCCGCCCTCGCCGCACTGGGATTCGCCGAGGACGAGAACGGCGAGCCGAACGGAACGCTCTTCCTGCGCCGCGACCAGGTCTTGCCCATGTCACAAATACTCCCGCCGGAGGCGACCGCGGCCTGACCTTGGCACCCGGCCAGCCCCCTTGCACCCGCCAGCGATTTCCGTAAGGTCGTAGCTACCTCGGGGTGCCCGGCAACGGGCTGAGACGCGCAAGCGAACCCGTTGAACCTGAACCGGATCATACCGGCGGAGGGAAGGTGCATGGGTTTCTCCATCCCCGACCATTCCGTCGCAACATGGAGAAAGACATGCAAAGACACCTCCTTGCTGCGGGCCTGCTGACCATCGCCAATGCCGCGCTGGCCGAAACACCCGTGCTGACCGTGCTGACCTATGACAGCTTCACCTCGGACTGGGGCCCCGGCCCGGCGATCGAGAAGGCCTTCGAGGCTACCTGCGGCTGCGACCTGCGCCTGGTGCCGGCGGGCGATGGCGCGGCGCTGCTGGCCCGCGTCCAGCTGGAAGGAGCGGGGTCCGAGGCGGATGTGGTGCTTGGCCTCGACACCAGCCTGACCGCCGCCGCCGCCGCGACCGGGCTGTTCGCCCCGCACGGCCTGACCCCGGCCACCGACCTGCCGGTGGACTTCGCCGATCCCCTGTTCCTGCCCTATGACTGGGGCTGGTTCGCCTTCGTCCACGACAGGACCAGGGTTCCCGAACCCCCGACCTCCTTCGCGGCCCTTGCTGCCTCGGACCTGAAGATCGTGATCCAGGACCCGCGCTCCTCTACCCCCGGTCTCGGGCTTCTGATGTGGGTCAAGGCGGCCCATGGCGACCGCGCCGCAGAGATCTGGACGGGTCTGGCCGACAATGTCGTCACCGTCACCCCCGGCTGGTCCGAGGCCTATGGCCTGTTCCTCGAAGGCGAGGCGGACATGGTGCTGTCCTACACCACCTCGCCCGCCTACCACCTGATCGCGGAAGGCGACGACAGCAAGGCCGCCGCGCTGTTCGAGGAAGGCCATTACATGCAGATCGAGGTCGCCGGCAAGCTGGCCGCCACCGACCAGCCCGAGCTGGCCGACCGGTTCCTCGCCTTCATGTTGACCGATGCCTTCCAGTCGGCCATCCCCCGGACAAACTGGATGTATCCCGCCGTCACGCCGGCGGCCGGCCTGCCCGAAGGCTTCGACGCCTTCCGCCCTGCGACATCCCTGTTGCTGACGCCAGCCGAGGCGCAGGCCGCCCGTGACCCGGCGCTGGCCGAATGGCAGGCGGCGCTGGCAAGATGACCCACCGCGCGCGGCCTGTCGCCGGGCGCCTCCCCTCCCCCCGGTGGGGAGGGGATGGGGGTGGGGGGCTTGCCGGATGAGCCGCGCCCGCTTCCGGCGGCGGGACCTGCCCGCGCTTCTGCTGGCCGGCCTGCTGCTGGCGCTGGTGCTTGCGCCGCTGCTGGCCGTGGGCTGGCGCGGCGCCGGGGTCTCGTTCGGGCCGGCCGACTGGGCGGCGGTGCGGTTTTCGGCGACCCAGGCGCTTCTGTCATCCCTGTTTTCCACCCTTCTGGCCATTCCCGTTGCCCGCGCGCTGGCCCGTCGCCGGTTCCCGGGCCGCACGGCGCTGATCGCCCTGATGGGCGCGCCCTTCCTGTTGCCCGCCGTCGTCGCCGTCCTGGGACTGCTTGCCGTCTTCGGCCGCGCGGGGATCCTGAACCAGACGCTGATCGCCCTTGGTCTGCCGCCGGTCTCGATCTACGGGCTGCATGGCGTGGTGCTGGCGCATGTCTTCCTGAACCTGCCGCTGGCCACGCGGATGATCCTGCAAGGCTGGCAATCCATTCCGGCCGAGCGCATCCGCCTGGCGCAATCGCTGGGCTTCACCCCGCGCGAGACCTTCCGGCATCTGGAAGCGCCGATGCTGCGCGAGGTCCTGCCAGGGGTCGCGCTGATCGTCCTGGTCATCTGCCTGACCAGCTTTGCCGTGGTCCTGACCCTGGGCGGAGGCCCTGCGGCCACCACGATCGAACTGGCGATCTACCAGGCGGTGCGCTTCGAATTCGACCTGTCGCGCGCGGCCGGGCTGGCCGGCGTGCAACTGGCGCTGGGCGGGCTGGCGGCGCTGGCGGCCTGGGTTCTGGCCCGGCCGGCGGGCTTTGGCGCGGGGCTGGACCGCGCCTTGCGGCTGGAGGCCCCGCCGGGCTGGCGCCACGGGCTTGACGTGCTGGCCCTGAGCCTGACCGCCCTGTTCCTTGTCCTGCCGCTCTTCGCCGTGGTCCTGCGCGGTCTGCCGGGTCTCGCCGATCTGCCGGCCCCGGTCCTGCCCGCTGCTGCCCGTTCGGTCTCGGTTGCCCTGGCCTCGGCGCTTCTGGCCACGACTGCCGCCCTTTCGCTCGCCCTGCTGGCAGCCCGAAGGCAAAGCCTCTGGGCCGAAGCCGCGGCGACCCTGCCGCTGGCGACCTCCGGGCTGGTGCTGGGCACGGGCCTGTTCCTGCTGATCCAGCCCTTCGCGCCGCCCATGGTGCTGGCCCTGCCGGTGACCGTGCTGGTCAACGTCGCCCTGTCCCTGCCCTATCTCTTCCGCATCCTTCTGCCCGAGGCGCGGGCGCTGCACGCGGATCATGGCCGTCTTGCCGACAGTCTGGACCTGCAAGGCTGGCCCCGGCTGCGCTGGCTGGTCCTGCCGCGGCTCGCCCGGCCTCTGGGCTTTGGCGCCGGGATCGCGGCGGCGCTTTCGATGGGCGACCTTGGCGTCATCGCGCTGTTCGCGGGCGAACGGCAGGCCACCTTGCCGCTGGTGGTCAGCCAACTGGCTGGCGCCTACCGGACAGAGGCGGCCGCCGCCGCCGCTCTGGTGCTGGTCGCCCTTTCCTTCGCCCTGTTCTGGGCCTGCGACGCCGGAGGCCGCCGTGCTGCATCTTGACCGCCTGAGCCTTGCGCAACCTGGCTTCCGCCTGACGGCGGACTGGTCGGCCGAACCCGGCAGCCTGATCGCGGTCATGGGGCCGTCGGGGGCGGGGAAATCGACGCTTCTGTCGCTGATCGCGGGCTTTCTGGCGCCGACCGGGGGGCGCGTGCTGTGGCAGGGGGCCGACCTGGCCCCGGTTCCGCCCGGCCGGCGTCCGGTGACGATCCTGTTCCAGGACCAGAACCTCTTTCCGCACCTGACGGTGGCGCAGAACCTTGGGCTAGGCCTGCGCCCGGACCTGCGGCTGTCGGCAGGGGACCGGGAGAGGGTAGAGACCGCCCTTACCCGTGTCGGGCTGGCCGGGCTTGGCGGGCGACGGCCGGCGCAGCTTTCGGGCGGGCAGGCCAGCCGGGCAGCCCTGGCCCGCGCCCTGTTGCGCGCCCGACCGATCCTCCTGCTGGACGAGCCCTTCGCGGCGCTGGGCCCGGCGCTCCGGGCCGAGATGCTGGATCTGGTGCGCGAGGTCGCTGCCGAGACCGGGGCGCTGGTCCTGATGGTCACGCATGACCCCCAGGACGCAAGGGCGCTGGGCGGAAGCCTGGCCTTCGTCACACAGGGCCGGGTTAGTGCGCCGGTCGAAACCGCGGCGCTGCTGGCCGATCCCACCCCCGAGGTGCAGGACTACCTGGGCCGCAAATGAAAAGCCCCGCCACGGGGGCGGGGCTTTCCGAATGCGATGGCGACGGGATCAGGCGTGGGCCTGCTTGCCCTTGACCCCGGCCCAGATCCGCTTGTTGGTCAGATACAGCAGGGTCGAAAGCAGGATCAGGAACAGCACGCTGACAAAGCCCGCGCTCTTGCGGTCCATCAGCTTCGGCTCGGCTGCCCACATCAGGAAGGCCGCCACATCCTCGGCCATGTGATGCACGGTGGCGGGATGGCCGTCGGCATAGGTCACCTGGTCGTCCGACAGCGGCGGAGCCATGGCGATCCAGCCGCCGGGGAAGGCCTTGTTCTCGTAGAAATACGAGCCGAACTCTTCCTTCTCTTCACCCGTGTAGCCGGTGAGGAGCGAGTAGATGTATTCCGGCCCGCCCATGCCGCGGAACAGCTGGTTGATGCCGGTGCCATAGGGCCCGTGGAACCCCGCGCGGGCCTTGGCCATCAGCGACAGGTCGGGCGCGCCGGCCCCGGTGTTGGCCGGGAAATTGTCGGCCGGCACGGCTTCGCGGTCCTCTCCGGTTTCCTTGTCGGTCACGGTGAACTGCTTGGCATAGGCGCGGACCTGATCCTCGGGCAGACCCGGGCCGCCTTCGTCCGACAGGGTGCGGATCGGCACGTATTTCAGCCCGTGGCAGCCCGAGCAGACCTCGGTATAGACCTGAAGGCCACGTTGCAGCTGGAACTGGTCGAACTTGCCGAATGGGCCTTCGAACGAGAAAGCCACATCCTCGACATGCCCTTCAGACCCGGCGGCAAGCGCGCCGCCGGCGGTCAGGGTCAGGGCCGATGCGGCGATGAGTGCGATATTGCGGAACATGTGGCGTTTCCCCTTACTCGGCCGGCGTGGCCTGGGCCCCGTAGTGGGCGTTCCGTTGTGGGCGTTGAAACTGGGCGTTGAAGTCTTCCTCGATGGTCGCGGGCTGGGCCAGCGGCTTCTCGATCACGCCCAGAATCGGCAGGATCACCAGGAAATAGGCGAACCAGTAGGCCGAGGCGAGCAGCGAGATCGTGGCATAGGGTTCTTCCGCGGGCATGGCGCCGCACCACATCAGCACGATGAAGTCGATCACCAGAAGCGCGAACCACCACTTGAACATCGGGCGATACCTGCCCGACCGCACCGATGACGTGTCCAGCCAGGGCGCCAGCGCCATGACCGCGATCGCGCCGAACATCGCCAGCACGCCGAAGAACTTGGCGTCGATGATGCCGAAGGACAGCCAGTTGGCCGCGATCACCACCCAGACATCGCCGGTGAACGCCCGCAGGATGGCGTAGAACGGCAGGAAGTACCATTCCGGCACGATGTGCGCCGGCGTCGCCAGCGGGTTCGCCTCGACGTAGTTGTCGGGGTGGCCCAGGTAGTTCGGCATGAAGCCGACGATGGCGAAGAACACCGCCAGGATCACCGCCAGGGCGAAGAGGTCCTTGATCACGAAGTAGGGCCAGAACGGCACGGTGTCACGCGCGGCCTCTTCCTTCGAGCCGCGGCGCACCTCGATCCCGGTGGGGTTGTTGTTACCGGTGGTGTGGAAGGCCCAGATGTGCACCGCGACCAGGGCGGCGATCACGAAGGGCAGCAGGTAGTGCAGGCTGAAGAAGCGGTTCAGCGTGGCGTTGTCCACCGCCGGGCCGCCCAGCAGCCAGGTCTGGATCGCCTCGCCGACACCGGGGATCGCGCCGAAGAGGCCGGTGATGACCGTGGCGCCCCAGAAGGACATCTGGCCCCAGGGCAGGACGTAACCCATGAAGGCGGTGCCCATCATCAGCAGGTAGATGACCATGCCGATGATCCACGTCACCTCGCGCGGGGCCTTGTAGCTGCCGTAGTAGAGGCTGCGGAAGATGTGCAGGTAGACGGCGAAGAAGAACAGCGAGGCGCCGTTGGCGTGCAGGTAGCGGATGAAGTAGCCGCCGTTCACGTTGCGCATGATGTGTTCGACCGAGGCGAAGGCCATGTCCACATGCGGCGTGTAATGCATCGCCAGGATGATCCCGGTGACGATCTGCAAGGCAAGGCAGAAGGTCAGGACGATGCCCCAGATCCACATCCAGTTCAGGTTCTTTGGCGTGGGGATCATGATGGTGTCGTAGAGAAGCCCGACGATGGGCAGGCGGCTGTGAAGCCAGCGCTCACCCCTGGTCTTGGGCTCGTAATGGTCGTGCGGAATTCCAGCCATGATGCTGCTCCTTACCCAAGCTTGATGGTGGTTTCGTCGAAGAAGGTCGCCACCGGCACCGGCAGGTTCTTCGGTGCGGGGCCTTTGCGGATGCGGCCCGCGGTGTCGTAATGCGAGCCGTGGCAGGGGCAGAACCAGCCGCCGAAGTCACCCGCGCCGTCGCCCAGAGGCACACAGCCAAGATGGGTGCAGACGCCCATCATCACCAGCCATTCGCCCGCCTCGTCCAGCGTGCGGTTCTGGTCCGAGGCATCGGTGCCGGGCCGGTTGGCGTTTTCCGACCCGGTGTCCGGCAGATCGGTCAGCGGCGTGGCGCGGGCGGCCTCGATCTCTTCGGGCGTGCGGCGGCGGATGAAGACCGGCTTGCCCAGCCATTTCACGGTCAGCTGCGTGCCGACCTCGACCGTCGAGACATCGACCAGGATCGAGGCCAGCGCCCGGGTGTCGGCCGAGGGGTTCATCTGGTTGATCAGCGGCCAGACCGCGGCGCCAGTGGCCACCGCCCCGGCACCCGCCGTTGCGTAGTACAGGAAATCCCGCCGAGTGCCTTCGCCGGTGCCTGCGTGATCGTCTGCGTAGGACACGAGATCTTCTCCCCTTTCAGGCCGGAGGCGCCGGCCCATATGGATTTAGGGGCGATGGAAATCCACGCCCCGCCGGGCGCGTGTTTAGCCAAGGCTTGCCCCCTCGTCCAGCGGACTTAGCCCAGATCGGGCGCATTTCTCTGCGGCACACTGTCCCGTATGACGGCTTTAACGCGGGTTCAGCCCGGCGGCAGCGTGGCCTGCATCGAGGGGCGGGACGAAAAGCCGGCGAACCATCCGGCAAGTGCGGGGTGGGGGCCGCGCCAGTCCCGCTCGGCGTGGCGGAGGTCCAGATAGCCCAGTGCGCAGCCGACGGCGATCTGGCCCATGTCGATCGGGCCGGAGAGATGGCTCATCCAGCGCGCCTCCAGCGCGGCCAGCGCGCGGGCGATCTTGCCCCATTGCGCCTTGGCCCAGTCGGCAGACCGGCTGGGCTCGGGGCGGACATGCATCTCGTAGCGCATCAGGACAGCCGCATCCGCGATGCCGTCGCCGGTGGCCTCGATGACCAGCGTGTCCCAGAGCCGCGGCGCTGCCGGGTAGAGCCCGGCCTTCAGCTGATCGTCGAGGAAGCGGCAGATGACCCGGCTGTCGTAGAGGGTCGGGCCGTCGGGCCGTTCCAGCGCCGGGATCTTGCCCAGGGGGTTGCGATCCACCGGCATCGTGCCGGGATCGAGCGGGTTGCCGGAGGCCGGGACCAGGGTGACACGCCCGGTTGCCCCGGCCTCGTGCAACAGGACCATGACCTTCCTCACGAAGGGCGAGAACGGCGCGTGGTAGAGTTTCATTCCCCGGTCCGCCGCAGGCGCAGGCGCGCCATCAGTCCGCCGTCGATCTCGTAGCTGCGGCCCCGCAGGCGGATCACCCGGCGGATCCTTGCGGTGGCGTTGGTCTGCCTGTGCCACGGATGATCGGTGGCCCGGTCCGCGGGGCGGTGCAGCGAGAAACCCTCGCCCAGGTTGTCCAGGGCATCCTCGGCCCGCTGGTCGGTGCGGCCGGGATGGGTGCCGGACCGCACCCAGCGCGCGACGGCAAGGGTGGTCGTCGCGACGAGGCCCAGGCGGATGGCAAGCGGAAGCAGGGGGGCGAGGGGCAGGGGCATGGTGACCTCCGGGCTGGTGGGGCGACTGTAGGGGAGGAAGGGGCCGGGTGTAAACCGGCCGGCGAGGCGTCTGCGCCGGGCAGACGGGAGAGGTCATTCGAGTGCAAGGAGTTGGCTACAGCCGGCAACGGAAGGTTGACGGCCTGCCGCAGCCCGGAAGCAAGGGCCGGGCTGGCCCGCACCAGGCAGCCATTCGTTCAATGCCCCGGCCATCTGACGGGCCTTGCCGCCTCCGGCGCGGTGGGTCGTGAAGGGCATTGCGATCCGCGCGCGGGGGCGAAGGCGAAGGTCCGTTCGCGGGGTTCCTGCCGGAAGGCGGGGTCGCTGTGCATGGGTGATTCTGCCGGGCGTGCACGGTTGGGCAAGGACAAGATCCTTCCAGGCGGTCTGCAAATCCTGTCGCAAGGATTAGGGTGGCCAGAAACGGCTTCTCGTGCGACTTCGTCGTCTCGACGCAGGCCGAAAGGAAAGGGCCGCCGAGGTTTCCCCCTGCGGCCCCTGAATTCCGTCTGCCGGAAGCGAATCAGCCCTGACGGGCCTTGTAGCGCTTCTGCGTCTTGTTGATCACATAGACGCGGCCTTTGCGGCGCACGATCTGGCAATCGCGGTGACGCGTCTTCAGCGAGCGGAGCGAGTTGGCGACTTTCATGGTCGGCTCTCCTTCTACGCGGCGCTTCCTCGCGCCAGATTGAAACCATGCCCCCCGGAGGAGGCGGTGAATGGTGGGCGGTACTGGGATCGAACCAGTGGCCACTACGATGTCAACGTAGTGCTCTACCGCTGAGCTAACCGCCCGTGTCCTTGGCGCCGCCCCGTCCCTTGCGGGATCGTCCCTTCCGGTGAAACGAAAAGTACGCGGGGCAAACCGCGTCGGTCAGGCGGGGTCTATACTGGCAAGCGTTCCGGGCCGCAAGGGGTTTTGGCTTTCCCGGGAAAGCGGCTATATCGAAGACGAGACGTCGATGCATCCCGAACGGAGCGCCCATGCTGCGCAGCGAGACCGAGGCCTATGTCCTGACCCGCCCCGCCCGCCGGATCTCGCCGCTGATCTTCGCCTCGCCGCATTCGGGATGCGACTATGCGCCGGATTTCCTGCGTCAGGTGGTGCTGGACCGGCGGTCGATGCGGTCCTCGGAGGATGCCTTCGTCGACCGGCTGTTCGGCATGGCGCCGGGACTCGGGGCGCCGCTTCTGGCTGCGCGGGCGCCGCGGGCCTTTGTCGATCTGAACCGGGCCGCGGACGAGCTGGACCCGGCCGTCATCGAGGGAATCGCCCGGGCTCCGCACAATCCGCGCGTTTCATCCGGGCTGGGGGTGATTCCCCGTGTCGTGGCCGGGGGACGGGCGATCTATCGCGGCAAGCTGACACTGGCAGAGGCCGAGAACCGGATCCGGCGGTTCTGGCACCCCTATCACCGGGCCTTGACCGCACTGGTCGAGGAGGTGCGGGCCAGCTTCGGGCAGGCAGTGCTGATCGACTGCCATTCAATGCCGCACGAGGCGATCGAGGCGCATACGCGGCCCGGCCAGCCCAGGCCCGAGGTGGTTCTGGGCGACCGCTACGGGGCCGCGGCCGGGCGCGAGGTGATGGACCGGGTCGAGGCCGCCTTTGTCGGGGCGGGCCTGCGGGTCGGCCGGAACGCGCCTTTCGCCGGGGCCTATGTGGCTCAGGCCTACGGGAGGCCGTCGCGGGGGGTGCATGTGGTGCAGGTCGAGATCGACCGGGCGCTCTACATGGACGAGGTCCGGGTGGAGCCGCTGGCGGGGTTCGAGGGGTTCCGGGAGCTGATCGGTGGCGTGGTGGCCGAGCTGGTGCAGCCGCCGGGGGTGGCGCTGGCGGCGGAGTGAAGCGCCGCGCGCGGCGCGGTTCTTCGGGTGAATGATTTCAAGGGATTGGTTGCGGGCGTTTACCGGAGGTTAGGGATTGGCGCTGCGGGCGGTTTTGAAATTGAGCGCTGACGCGCGCGCCTTTTGTCTCGCCTCTGGCCTGCGGCCAACCGGCTCGGGAGGGCCTCCGGCGGGGATATTTGGGGACAGATGAAAGGTTGTCGGTCCGGACCCGAACGGCTGGTGTGCGGCATGGTGGGTTCGGGGGGCAGTTGGGGTGTATTGCCCGGGTTGGGGGGTGTCGGGGTGGTCGGGTCCATATGCAGAACCGGCCATCGGCCCGGCTACCGGAAGAACGGCAGACATTCCCCTTTGTCGGCGCGTTAACATGTGAGTCTCATCCGGCGACCATGAAATGATGTGCAGGAACGGTGCGCTGTAGCCCAGCCTACGGGGCCGCGTCGGCGCACGGGCGATCAGCGAGGAGCGATACGGAACGCGAGCGAGGAGCGGGTCAGCGCAGGGCGCGGCCCTTGATGATCGCTTCCGCTCCGAACCTTGCGCGGATGGCGTCGGTGGCGCGTTCGGCGGCGGCGCGTTTGGTGGCGCCCGGGTCGAGGAGGTCCTGGGAGAGGTCGGCCTGGTCCTCGGGGGCGAGGTCGGAGATGCCGACGCCGATCAGGCGGAACGGGCCGGTGATCCCTGCGTGGTCGAAAAGGTCGCGGGCGGCGCGATAGATGCGGTCGGTGAGTTGGGTCGGGTCGCTCAGCGCGTGGCGGCGGGTGACCAGCTGGAAGTCCTTGCGCTTCAGCTTCAGCGTCACGGTGCGGCCGGACAGCCGTTTCGCCTTGGCGCGGTCGGCGACCTGTTCGGACAGGCGCCAGATGTGGCCGTCGAGGAGGTCGGGGTCGGAGGTGTCCTCGAAGAAGGTCGTCTCCTTGGAGATCGACTTCGGCTTCTCGTCCCGGTTCACCCGTCGGGTGTCGAGGCCGCGCGCCAGATGCCAGAGGCGGTCGCCCATGGATCCGAAGCGGGCGGTGAGGTCGGTGCGGTCCCAGCGGAGGAGGTCAGCGATGGTGCGGATGCCGGCCTGTTCGAGGGCGGTCTGCGTCGCGGTGCCGACGCCCCAGATGATGCGGACGGGTTTGGGTTTGAGGAAGGACTCGGTTTCGGCCTTGCCGATGACCGAGAAGCCGCGGGGCTTGTCGAGGTCGGAGGCGATCTTGGCCAGGAACTTGTTGTGGGAAAGGCCGATGGAGCCGGTGAGGCCCAGTTCATCCTCCATCCGTTTGGTCAGTCTTGCCAGCAGCACGGCGGGCGGGGCGCCGTGCAGGCGGGCGGTGCCGGTGAGGTCGAGGAAGGCCTCGTCCAGCGACAGGGGCTCGATGGCGGGGGTCAGTTCCTCCATCATCGCGCGGATGGCGCGGCTGGCTTCGGTATAGGCGGCGAAGCGGGGTTTGACGACCACGGCCTCGGGGCAGAGCTTCAGCGCCTGGAACATCGGCATGGCCGAGCGGACGCCCTTGATGCGGGCGATGTAGCAGCAGGTGGAGACGACGCCCCTTTGCCCGCCGCCGACGATGACGGGCTGGTCGCGCAGGGCGGGGTTGTCGCGTTTTTCCACGCTGGCGTAGAAGGCGTCGCAGTCCATGTGGGCGATGGACAGCGCGGTCAGTTCGTCATGCGCCACGATGCGGGGCGAGCGGCAGGCAGGGCAGCGCGCCACCGGGCTGTCGGTCAGGGTCAGGCAGTCGCGGCAGAGGCTGGGCATGTGGGCAAGGCTACCACGCCGCCCTCAGGCTGTGGAGGGCAGGTGTCGAAAGCGGTTGACCTTGCCACGCGCCCTGCCGCCTTATCCGGTCGGAAAGGAAGGATCGCCCGCGCATGTCGCATCCCTACGAGACCCTGCCCGAGGACCGTTTCTGGCGCAGCGCCGTGGCCGGTCGCGACGCGCTGGAGATCACAGGCCTGTGGAAGCCGAAGGTCCGGGTCAGGCGGCGCACGCGGATCGTGACGGCGGGGTCCTGCTTTGCGCAGCATTTCTCGAAGGCCTTGCTGGCGCGGTGCTACCGCTGGCTGGATTTCGAGCCGGGACCGGCGGGCCTGACGCCCGAGCAGCGCAAGGACTACCACTACGGCACCTTCAGCTTTCGCACCGGCAACATCTACACCCCGCGCATGTTGCGCCAGTGGCTGAGCTGGGCGCTGGGCGCGGCAGCGGTTCCCGAGGAGGTCTGGGAACGGGACGGCCGGTTCTTCGATCCGTTCCGCCCCGGCGTGGAGCCCGGCGGCTTTGCCAGCCCCGAGGAGCTTTTCGCCTCGCGCCGGGAAACGCTGGCCGCCATCGCCGCGGCGGTGCGGGGGGCGCAGGTCTTCGTCTTTACCATGGGGCTGACCGAGGCCTGGGCGGACCGGGCAAGCGGAGTGGAATATGCCGTCTGTCCCGGCACGGTGGCGGGGCGGTTCGACCCCGAGGCGCACCGGTTCGTCAACCACGGCTTCGCCGCGCTGATGGCCGAGATGCGGGCGGCCTTGCGGCTGATGTTCCGGGCCAACCGCAGCCTGTCGGTGCTGCTGACCGTCTCGCCGGTGCCGCTGACCGCCACCGCCTCCGGCCAGCATGTCCTGACCGCGACCAGCCATTCCAAGGCGCTCTTGCGCGCGGTTGCCGGAGAGCTGGCCCAGACCCAGGCGCGGGTGGATTACTTCCCCTCTTACGAGATCATCACCCATCCCGCCTACCGCGGCCGCTTCTTCGCGCCGAACCTGCGGTCGGTGCTGCCCGAGGGCGTCGATCACGTGATGGCCCAGTTCTTCCGCGATCAGGCGGCGGCCTTCGGGGGCGAGCCGGTGGCGGCGCCGGTGGCCGAGGTGCCGCCGCGCCCGGCAGAGGAAGCTCTGGAACCCGAGCTGACCGAGGCCGAGGAACTGCGCTGCGAACAGGAAATCCTGGCGGCCTTCGCGCCGGACCCGCGCCATGGCTGAGCGGCTGCCCCGGCTGTGCATCTTCGGCGACAGCCACTACGCCTGCCTGAGACAGGCCGAGGCGCAGGGGCTGGTCGATGTCTCGGGCGTCGATCTGGAATACTGGGGCCATGTCGGAACCCGGTTCCGGTATCTCGCGTTTCGCGACGGCGCCATCCATCCGCTGGACGACTTCACCGCCCGGCGCTTTGCCAAGTTCAACGCCAGGGGCCGGACCTTCCTGCCCGCGGCGGACTTCGACGTGATCCATGTCACCGGGGCGCGGGTCTATGTCTGGGGGCTGTTCGTCCGGCTGCTGGGGGCGCTGGCCGAAGGGCCCTTCGTCAGCTCGGGTCTTGCCCGGCGCATGTTGTCCGACGGGTTGCGCGGGCAGTCGGGCTATCGGCTGGCTGCCGGGCTGGCCGCGACCGGGACGGCGCGGGTTCTGCTGTCGCCGGTCGCCTTCTACACCGCCATCCCTCCGGCGCGCGCCGGGGCTATAAGCCCTGCCATGGCCGGGCTGATCCCCGATCGGCTGCCCCGCTTCTGGGAGATCCTGGAGGAGGTCGCGGCCGCAGACGGGATCCGCCTCTTGCGCCAGCCGGCGGAAACGGTGACGGCGGGCCTGTTCACCGATCCGGCCTATGCCGTCGCCGACCACCTGGCGAAGGCGGATTACGAGCATCGCAACGCCGCCTATGGTGCGCTGCTGCTGGCGCGGGCGGTGGCGCTGGCGCGGCAGGGATAGGCTTGCAGCGGCCGGAACGGACCGGCAAGATGGCAGGCTACAGGAGGTGGGATGCTTCAGATCGCTGCGAAACTGCCGCCCGGGGCGCTGATCGGAGGGGATGCGGAGCGCCTGGCCGAGGCCGTCCTGCGCAGCGGCGGGGCGCGCTTCATCGCGCGCGCGGTCGATCTGGTGCAGGACGGGCCGGCCATCACCGGCTGGCGCGAGGAGCAGGGGGCGACCGTCGCTCTTCCGGCAGGTCCGAACACGGGCAACAGCCGGTTCGACCCCGGCCCTCCGGGTGCCATGCTGTGCCGGGAGGGCGAGAATTGCGGCTTCACCCTGCCGGGTTTTGCCGCCGAGGTCGAGGCTTTCACGGTCGCAGTGGTCTATCGCTCGCAGGGAGAGGCTCGGACGCTGGCCTCGGTCTTTACCGGACAGACGCGGAACATGATCTTCCTGTCCGAGCGCGACGGCATGGTGCAGGTGGCCGACCGGCAGGCCACGGTCGGGATCTCGCTGCCCCTGCGGCCGGTGCCGGGGGCACGGCTGGCGGTGATGGGCTATGACGGGCGCCGCCTGCACCTTGGTCTGGACGGCCAGTGGGCCGAGGCCGCGGCGGCGATCCCCGGGCTGGCGCATCCGGCGGATTTCTTCATCGGCTGCCGGTCGAACCGGGCGGGCCTGGCCAAGACCCTGGGAGAGTCCCGCCTGCACGAGGTGCTGTTCTGGCCCGACCGCTGCCTGCCGGGATCGGAGGATCCCGAGGACCGCGCCGCCCTCGCTGCGCTGCATGCCCATGTCCGCTGGAGCTTCTGAACCGATGGTGCAGACCGTCGCGCCGCTGGACATCCCGCCCGGGATGGGGCTGGACCAGGCGGCGGCGGCCGATCGCTTCCTGGTCGAAGGCGCACAGGCAAAGCTGTGGTTCGAGGGCCGCAGCGCAAAGCCCGCCGGGGCGCTGGTGGTGTCCTTCGACAACCTCGCCACCATCGACGAGGGCTGGCCGCGCCCCCCCTGGGCCTGGACGCGGCTGGAGCCCCTGGGCCATGCCGTGCTGGGGGTGCAGAGCCATGCGAAGGACTGGTTCCGGCAGCCGACGGCTCCGGCCCTGCTGCGCGGGCTGGAGGAGCGCGGCTTCTTCCGCCGCTTCGACCGCGTGGTGCTGACCGGCGCTTCGATGGGAGGCTTTGCGGCGCTGAACTTCGCGCCGCTGATCCCCGAGGCACGGGTGCTGGCCTTCAGCCCGCAGTCCACGATGAACAAGGTCATCGCGCCGTTCGAGAGCCGCTTTCCCTTCGCCGTGCGCAAGTCGAACTGGGAGGGGATGCCGTTCCTGGATGCGGCGGCGGCGGTGCCCTATATCCGGCGGGCGGTGGTGGTCTATGATCCCTTCGTGCCCGAGGACCGCGCCCATGCCGCGCGGCTGTCCGGGCCGAACGTGCAGCTGGTCCGGGTGCCCTTCTGCACGCACGAGGCGATCCGGGTGGTGCTGAAGGCCGGGACCTTCCCGCTGCTGATCGAGGCGCTGATCGCGGGCGATACGGTGCCTGCGGAGTTCTGGCGGGCCTTCCGCGCCCGGCGCGGCGTGCCCAAGTGGCAGCGCGCGCTTTTGGCCGGGGCGGCGGGCCGGGGCCGGCCGGGGCTGGTGATCCGGGCGGCGGATGCCATGCTGCGGCTGGGGACCGACCTGCCGGAGGAGGAGACCGTGTTCATCCGCCGCGCCCGCCGGGCGGCGGTGCAGGCGTTGAAGGCGGCACCCGGATGACGGCTCGTCGAGCCCTTCGGGCACTCCTTTCAGGGTGGTCCACCGACGAGAGCACGAAGTGTTCGAGCAGGCGCATGCAGACCCTAGGCCCCGGCTTCGGCCTCATGCTATGCCGGGGGCGGCGGGCAGGAAAGCAGGAATGGACACGACACGCGGCCGGATGATGGCGATGACCATGGTGGGGGGGGATCACTTCTTCCTCTCGCGCTGGGTCGATTACTATGGCCGTCAGTTGGGGCGGGAGAACTGCTTTGTCCTGTCCCATGGCGGCGACCCGGAACACAAGCGGATCGCCGCGGGCTGCAATGTCATCTACCTGCCCTATGACGAGACGCGGAACTGCTTCAACCAGCGGCGCTGGCAGATGCTGTCGCGGCTGACGAGCGGATTCACCAACTATTACAACTGGGTGCTGGTCGGCGATGTGGACGAGATCGTCTGCGTCGATCCGGCGGTGTCGGACAGCCTGCCGGACTATCTGGCGCAATATGCGGTGAAGGGCGGGCCGAAGGTCATCACGCCCTTTGCGATCGAGATGGTGCACAACCCGGTGCTGGAGCCCGAGCCGATCGCCGAGGGGCGCAACATCCTGGAGGTGCGCCGCATCTTCCGGCTGAACGCGAATTACGCCAAGCCCTGCATCACGGCCGACCGGATCGACATCGCGCCGGGCGGGCATTTCGCCAACCATCCGAAGCTGCATCTGGACCCGCATCTCTACCTGTTCCATCTGCGCTTCATCGACCACGACATGACCGAGGCGCGGCTGGCCAGGCGGCGCGAGCAGCGGGTGATCCAGTCCGGCGCTCTGGGAGAGGTGGAGCGGCAGAAGACCGGCTGGGACACCGCCTGGGACACCTACAAGGCGCTGTCGAAGGAAACGCCGCGCGCCGAGACGGTGGATTTCCCCGAGTTCCGCCAGGAGATGGTGGACGGCTGGCGCGAGAAGAAGGTGGTCTATTTCGCCCCCGGCGGGGCGCGGCCCAAGGGGGTTTACCGTCTGCCGGAACGATTCAGGGTGCTGTTCTGATGGCGGGCCGGATTCCCTCTGAAGGCGTGCTGATCCGGGCCGAGAACGGCGACGTGATCCGCTATGACGAGACGGGCCTCGTGCTGCGGCTGTCCGACCGGGTGATCGCCGACATCGCCGCGCGGCTGGACCTGCCCGGACCCGCCGCGCCGGTCGAGGCGCCGCCCCTGCCCGACCTGCCCGAGGACATCGATCTCTGGGCGCCCCGGCGCGAGGGGGACTGGGTGGTGTTTCAGGCCAACCTGCCGGGGGCGGACGGGCCGCGCGGCTATCGCCGGCATGTCTCGGGCGGGGCGATCATTGCCGAGGCACGGGGCTCGCTGCTGGCGATCCTGGGGATCGGCGGGGCGCGGGCGGGGCTGGGCTCGCCCGGTCCGGCGCGGTTTCCCTGGCATGTGCTGGCCCCTGCCGACGACATCGGTGCGGTGGGCATGGGCGGCGCGGGCGAGGCGGTGGCGACCGACGCGCTGGAGCCCCTGCGCGAGCTGACGGTCGAGGCGCTGATCGCCGACGAGATCCTGGCGCGGCGGCGGGCAGGGAGCCGGTCCCTGCCGCTGGTCATGGTGCGGACGGAAACCGACATGGCGGCCTCGGCGCATGATCTGGGCAGCGGGCTGGCGGTGGCGAACCTCGACCGCGCCTGCGCCAACCTGGTTGCGGCGGCGGGTCGGCTGGGCGTGGGGGCCCGGGTGCTGGCGGTGGTGCTGGACTACACGCTGGAGGACCTGTCCGGCGATGCGCTGGCCTACCGCGACGGGATGATCGCGCTGATGGAGCGGATCACGCGCGGCATGGCGAAGCAGGGGCTGGCGCGGCCGGTCTTCCTTGCGGCCTTCGACTGCGGTACGCAGGCCGTGACGCGCGGCCCGGCGCTGGACGGTCAGTGGGAGCTGTCCTGGAACCATGCCGACCACCAGTTGGTCTTCGCCGCGCCGTCCTATGCCTTCCGCATGGACGACACCGGAAGGCTGACCGACGAGGGCCGGGCCGAGAAGGCTCTGCTGCTGGCCGAGGCGCTAATGGCGGTGCAGGGCGGCGGCAGGTGGCTGTGCCCGACGATCCAGCTGGCGGAACGGGCGGGTGACGATATCCGGCTGATCTGCGAGGCGCAGGAGGGGCTGGTGATCGACGGCGACGATCCGTTCGGGGCCGGTCCCCTGGCGGGCTTCGCGCTGGAGGGTGTGACGAACGGGGCGCGGATCGCCGGGGTCGGGATCGACGCTTCCGATCCGAAGGCGGTGATCCTGACCTGCTCGGCCCGGCCCGAGGGCGAGGTCTTCGTCACCTATGCCCATGCCGCCAGCCCCTGGGACGGACCCTGGCCCGCGAACCGGGGCGCGCTGCGCGGCGATTTCGGCGCGGGTGCGGTCCGGCGCTGGGCGCTGCCGGCGCGGCTGAGGCTGACGGGCTGATGGCCTTCGACGCCGACAGCATCCGCGGGGACAACATCTGTGTCATCTGGGTGGATGACATGATCGATGTCTACACCTGGCGCGACACCTTCGGGCTGCGCATCCGGACGCCGAACCTGGACCGGCTGCTGAACGCGGGCGTTCGCTTTTCCAACGCCTATGCGACGATCCCCTTGTGCGCGCCCTGCCGGGCGGAGCTGGCCACCGGGCTGTCTCCGTTCCGCACCGGGCTGGTGGACCTGAACCGCTTCTGGCGCCAGGTGCTGCCGCCCGAGAAGGCCTGGGCCTACGACCTGCGCCGGGCGGGGTTCTACACCTTCACCACCGGCAAGGTCGATGCGACCTACAAGCCGATGCCCGAACGCTATCGCCGGGTGCTGTTCCACGAGGATGTCCCGGCCTTCGACAGCGGCGGGCGAGAGAAGGTGAAGTATTACCTGGATCGCGGGCCGGGGATCGCGGGGATCAACCACCCCGACGACGACGGGTCGCAGGACCATCTGTTCTACGATTACACCGTGGCGCAGAACGCGATCGACTTCCTGGGCCGGGCCGATCCGGCGCGGAGGCATCTGATCCAGCTGGGCTTCAAGCATCCGCATTACAATCTGGAATGCCCGGACCGGTTCTATCAGCTGTATGACCCCGCCGAGATCCGCTGGCCCGACATCGCCGCGCCCGAGGATTACTACGGCCCGCCCCCCGGTTTCGCGGTCTATGAGGCGGCCTATATCGCCAACGGCAACTGGACGCCCGAGAAGGGTGGCGATGACGGCTGGCGGCAGGTGGTGCGCGCCTATTTCGCCGCGATCAGCCATGTGGACCATGAGATCGGCCGGTTTCTCGATGCGCTGGCGGCCTCGCCGCTGGGCGACCGGACAACGGTGATCTTCCTGTCGGACAACGGCTTCAACCTCGGGAACCACGACAGTTTCCACAAGATGAGCCAGTGGGATTCGGCCGCCCATGTGCCCCTGGGCATCTGGTCGCCGCGCATGACGGAAGGCCGCGTCATCGACCTGCCGGTGTCCTTGCACAACTTCCCCAGGACCATCATGCAGCTGGCAGGCCTGCCGCCCCGGCCCGACTGGGTGTCGGGGCAGAGCCTGCTGCCGCTGATCGACCCGAGTTTCGGCGCCTTCGACACCTCGAAGTCGCCGATCACCTCGGTCTTCGGGACATTGTCGGTGCGGCCCTCGGTCGAAGGCTACCGGCATCTGCGATACTTCCGCTATCCGAACGGGGAAGAGCATGTCTATGACGTGGTGGCCGACCCGGGCGAGACCGAGAACCTGGTCGCCACCGCGCCGATGGAGTTCCTGCGCGCGGAACTGGTGAAGGGCGCGCTGGAGCTGGGGCTGGACCTGCGCGGCTTCGAGAATCCGGCGGATGGCGTGAACGCGATGCTGGCCGTCGATGGCTCGGTGGTGCTGGAGGGCCGGCGCGGCAACGACAATTACTGGGTCTATGGCGCCGAGGCCGAGAAGATCCGCGAGACGAAGGACGGCGGCACCGACACGCTGTGGTATCTGGGCGGGCCGGATGGCTATGTGCTGCACTGCCCGATGAACGTGGAGAACATCCGCATCGCCACCGTTCTGGCCCGGCACGAGGACCCCGAGGCGGCGAGGAAATCGCCCCGCGTGCTGCGCATCGTGGCGCATCCCGACAGCCCGATCACTTTCGAGACGACCGAGCGCGTGGTGGTGGATGTGCGCGGATCGCGCGGGAACGATGTGATGATCGGGCCGAAGTATGGTGGCGCGACGTTCTACGGCGGCGAGGGCGACGACGTGCTGCGCGCGATTTCGGTTTCCGAAAGCGCGCGGCATTTCTTCTATGGCGGGGCGGGGAACGACCGGCTGATCGGCGGCGGCGGGCGGGACGTTCTGGACGGCGGCACGGGCGACGACACGATCATCGGCACGGCAGGGCGCAACCGGATCTACGGCGGCCACGGCAATGACGAGATCATCGACGGCGACGGGTCATCCGTGGTGCATACCGGACCGGGGCGGAACCGGGTGCGGCTGGGCGGCGGCAACGACACGGTTCATGCGGGCACCGGCGTCAATCTGATCGATCCGGGGCCGGGGGCCGTGGTCTTCGTGCTGGCCTATGGCGGAGTGACCCATGTCAGCCGCTGGCAGGAGGGGCAGGTCTATGACCTGACCGCCTGGCCGAAGCCGCCGCGCATCGCGCGGCGGCCGGACGGGTCGGTGGACGTGACGCTGGGCCTGTCGGTGCTGCGGATCGCCGGGGTGCCCGCTGACCACGACATCTCTGCCCAGATCAGGCAGGGGGCGCCTGCTCTGCCGGTTTGACCTGCGGGTCGTGCCCGTCACCCTTGCCGCTGGTCTTCCACAGCGAATAGGCGATCCCGGCCGCGATGATGCCCACGGTGATGCCAAGCGACAGGAAGGGGTCGAACTTGCCGAAGAAATGGCTGTAGAACCCCTTCAGCCCGATGAAGATCAGCACCACGGCCAGCGCGTATTTCAGGTAGTGGAAGCGGTGCACCAGGGCGGCCAGCGCGAAATACAGTGCGCGCAGGCCCAGGATCGCCATGATGTTCGCGGTATAGACGATGAAGGTGTCGGTGGTGATCAGAAAGATCGCGGGCACCGAGTCCACCGCGAAGATCAGGTCGGCCACGTTGATGACGATCAGCGCGACCAGGAGCGGCGTCGCATACAGCATCAGCCTGCCGGTCGCCGGGTTGGTCTGACGGACGAAGAACTTCTGCCCGTGCAGCTCTTTGGTGACGTTCATGTGACGCGACACGAAGGTCACGACCGGGTTCTGCGAGATGTCCGTCTCGCCTTCGGGCATCACCAGCATCTTGATGCCGGTGAAGGCCAGGAAGGCGGCAAAGACCAGCGTCACCCAGCTGTAGGCCGAGATCAGCTCGGTTCCGATGGCGATCATGACGCCGCGCAGCACGATCACGCCGATGATGCCCCAGACCAGCGCGCGATACTGGTATTTCCGCGGAATGGCGAAATAGCCGAAGATCAGCGAGATGACGAAGACATTGTCGATCGAGAGCACCTTCTCGATGATGTAGCCCTGGAAATAGCTGGCGACCGGGTTGGTGCCGTCGGAGGTCACCAGCGTCCCGTTCGACCAGGCCCACCAGATGTAGCCGCCGAAGAGGATGGCGATGAAGATGTAGAAGGCCGAAAGCTTCAGGCTCTCGGCTACGCCAAGTTCGTGGTTGTCGCGGTGCAGCACACCCAGGTCGAAGGCCATCAGCGTGACGACGATCGTCAGGAACATCAGCCACAGCCACAGCGGCTTGGCCAGAAATGTCAGGAAGAGGAATTCCATCCCCGCTTTGCCTTTCCGGTGGCGCGTCGGGAGGTCAACCATCGCTGGGGTGCGGATCCCGGGCTGACATCGAGCGCAGATTCTCGATGCGGTCCGACATCACGACAGTGGTGTCGTCAGAGGGGCCCGGCCCGCGACAGTGGAGATTGGGGTCGCCGCGGGGCAATTCAACCCCTGCGCTGAACTTTCCGTCATCGCGCTGTCATCGGGCCGTGGTGACCGGCGGGGTGAAGGGCGCGGTCGGGAAGCCCATCTCCTCGGCCAGGCCCAGAGGATCGGCCGCCCGGCCGATCGCGCGACGCAGGGCCTCGGGCGCGACATGGGGGAAGGCGGCGGCGAGGGCGGCCTCGGCTTTCGGGGTCGTGACCTCGCCCGCGGCAAAGCCCGGATTCTGGGCGATGATCTTCTGGATGCGGCGGTTGTCGCTGCTGTCCAGGTGGAACAGCCGGTCATAGCCCGAGGTGTTGTTGGCGCTGTGCAGCGTGTAGTGGTAGGCAGGAAAGGTCGGGTCGGTGAAGCTGGGCACCAGGGTCGCATGCACGCCGTGCTGGATGTGGAAGGGGTTGCGCCCGCCAGGAGCCACAACCAGCGCGAGGCCAATGGCGATGGAATGTTTCTGGAACGTCACATGGCGCGCGATGCCCTGATGCAGGAAGCCGATGACACCGCTGGGAAAGGTCACCATCCCGCCGGGGTCCACCCGCCGCGCCGCGCCGCGCAGGCGGGCGATGTAATCGACCGACACCGCATCGTCGTCATCGACGCGGAAATGCACGGAAGGCTCGGACCCGTCGCCGCTGGCCTCGGCCATGGTCGCACGCAGGGCGCGGTTCAGGTCGCCGTGCGGCGAGCGCAGGATGCGCAGTTGCGGAATGTCGGCGGTCACGCGGTCCAGCCTGTCCTGGAACAGGTCCGGCATCTGCGTGCTGGTGACGATCTGGAACCTGAAATCGGGGTCGGTCTGCGCCCGGATCGCGGGCAGGAGGATCGTTTCCATAAGATGGAACCGCACCGCCATGCGCGCGGGATGCCAGAGCTTGCCGAAGGCGGCCTCTGGCGTGTCGATCTCGCGCCCGGTGTCGCTGCGGCCGAAGAAGGAGAACCGGCAATGACCCCAGATCTGCATGGCGTCGCCTACCCCTTCCGCTGCGCGGTGCCAGCCTAGATCGGCTGCCGAGTGAGGCACAAGCCTTGAGGCAGAGCGAGAATCCGGTTTCCCGTCGCTGGCGGATCGCTTATGTCCGCCACAGCAGTCGGAGCCCGCGATGAGCCTGAACACCTTCGGACATCTTTTCCGTGTCACCACCTGGGGCGAAAGCCACGGGCCGGCCATCGGCTGCACGGTGGATGGGTGCCCCCCCGGGGTGGCCCTGTCGGAAGCCGACATCCAGCCCTGGCTGGACCGCCGCAAGCCGGGACAATCGAAGTTCACCACCCAGCGGAAAGAGCCGGACGAGGTGCGCATCCTGTCGGGGGTGTTCGAAGGCAGGACAACGGGCACGCCGATCCAGCTGATGATCGAGAACACGGATCAGCGGTCGAAGGACTATGGCGAGATTGCCGAGTCCTTCCGGCCGGGCCATGCCGACATCACCTATCATCAGAAATACGGCATCCGGGATTATCGCGGCGGCGGGCGGTCCAGCGCGCGCGAGACGGCAAGCCGGGTGGCGGCGGGGGGTGTGGCGCGGCAAGTGCTGGCGGCGCTGGTGCCGGGGCTGAGGATCACCGGCTACATGGTGCAGATGGGCACGAAGGGGATCGACCGCGCGCGGTTCGACCCCGCCGAGATCGAACGCAATCCGTTCTGGGTGCCCGATCCGGTGGCCGCCGAGGAATGGGCCGAGTATCTCGACGCGCTGCGGCTGTCGCACAATTCGGTGGGCGCGGTGATCGAGGTGGTGGCGGAAGGGGTGCCTCCGGGCCTCGGCGCGCCGCTTTACGGCAAGCTGGACAGCGATCTGGCGGCGGCGATGATGTCGATCAACGCGGTCAAGGGCGTGGAGATCGGCGAGGGCATGGCGGCGGCGGCGCTGACGGGTGTGGAGAACGCCGACGAGATCCGCATGGGGCCGGAGGGGCCGGAGTTCCTGTCGAACCACGCGGGCGGAATCCTCGGCGGCATCTCCACCGGGCAGCCGGTGGTGTGCCGGTTCGCGGTCAAGCCCACCTCGTCGATCCTGACCCCGCGTCGGACGATCACTGCGGGCGGCGCAGAGACCGACCTCATCACCAAGGGCCGCCACGACCCCTGCGTCGGCATCCGCGCCGTGCCTGTGGGCGAGGCGATGATGGCCTGCGTGATCCTGGACCATCTGCTTCTGGACCGCGCCCAGACCGGCGGCGTGCGGGGCAGGATCGGCTGACGCGGGCCTGTTGACTCCCCCGCTTTCCCCTGTATAAGCCCGCCAGTCCCGGGCCGGTCCCGGGGCTTTTCATTGGTGTTGGTGGCCCCCGCAAGGGGATGCCTGTCGCCCCGGTTCAAGCCCGGGGAAAGGACAACGCCCTTCAAAATGTGATGAAGGAGATCAGCGGTGACCAAACGCACCTCTGCCAAGTACAAGATCGACCGCCGGATGGGCGAAAACATCTGGGGCCGTCCGAAATCCCCGATCAACAAGCGCGAATATGGCCCCGGCCAGCACGGCCAGCGCCGGAAGAACAAGCTGTCGGACTTCGGCACGCAGCTGCGCGCCAAGCAGAAGCTGAAGGGCTATTACGGCGACCTGACCGAAAAGCAGTTCCGCAAGATCTATGCCGAGGCCGAGCGGGTGCGCGGCGACACCGGCGAGATGCTGATCGGCCTTCTGGAGCGTCGTCTGGATGCGGTGGTTTATCGCGCCAAGTTCGTCCCGACCATCTTCGCGGCGCGTCAGTTCGTGAACCACGGCCATGTGCTGGTGAACGGCAAGCGGGTGAACATCGCGTCCTACCGGGTGTCGGAGGGCGACGTGATCGAGGTGCGCCAGAAGTCGAAGCAGATGGCCGCCATCGCCGAGGCCATCGCCCTGACCGAACGCGACGTGCCGGACTATCTGGAAGTGGACCACAACAAGCTGACGGCGAAGTTCGTGCGCACCCCCGGCCTGGGCGACGTGCCCTATCCGGTGCAGATGGAACCGAACCTGGTCGTCGAATACTACGCGAAGAACTGATCCCTGCGGGGATCGTGACCCAGGGCCGCGCCACCCGGCGCGGCCTTTTCCGTTCCGGCGCCTTTCGCGCCCTTCTGTAACCGGGGGGACCCAAGGACCATGACCACCACGACTGTTCACGCCCATATCGACGGCGCTCTGGTGATGATCGGCTTCGGCTCGATCGGGCGCGGCACGCTGCCGCTGATCGAACGCCACATCGGCTTTGACCGCAGCCGGTTCACCGTGATCGAGCCTTCGGGCGAGTTCGCCCATATCCTGCGCGAGCACGGGATCCGCCATCTTCAGGTCGCGCTGACGCCCGACAACTACGCCGAGGTTCTGCGCGGGCTGTTCCCGGAAGGCCGGGGCATGATCGTGAACCTGTCGGTGGACGTGGATTCGATCGAGGTGATGAAGCTGGCGCAGGAACTGGGGGTCCAGTACATCGACACGGTGGTGGAGCCCTGGCCGGGGTTCTACTTCGGCTCGACCCTGCCGAATGCCGAGCGCACGAACTATCCCTTGCGCGAAAAGGTGCGGGAGCTGGGCAAGGCCCATGTCGGCGGGCCGACGGCGGTGTCCTGCTGCGGGGCGAACCCGGGGATGGTGTCCTGGCTCTTGAAGGAGGCTCTGCTGCGGCTGGCGGCGGATACCGGGGTCGCGGCCGATCCGAAATCGCGCGAGGACTGGGCGGCGCTGATGCAGGGGCTGGGCGTCAAGGGCATCCATATCGCCGAGCGCGATACCCAGGTTGCGGCGCGGCCGAAGCCGCTGGGGGTCTTCGTGAACACCTGGTCGGTGGACGGGCTTTTGTCCGAAGGCTATCAGCCGGCCGAGCTGGGCTGGGGCACGCATGAGAAGAAGCTGCCCCCCCATGGCCACCGCTTTGACCACGGGCCGGGCTATGCGATCTGGATCGACCGGCCGGGTGCGGACACGCGGGTGCGGAGCTGGTGCCCGGACGTGGGCCCGCAGTTCGGCTATGTCATCACCCACAACGAGGCGCTGTCGATTCCGGATTACTACACCGTCTGGGAGGGGGGCAAAGCGGTCTACCGCCCGACCTGCCATTACGCCTACCACCCCTGCAACGACGCGATCCTTTCGCTGCACGAGATCAACGGAGCGGGAAAGCTGGCCGAGGCGCAGCACATCCTGACGGCGGACGAGATCACCAGTGGCGGGGACGATCTTGGCGTGCTGCTTTACGGCCACGCCAAGGGCGCGATGTGGTATGGCTCGCGGCTTTCCTGCGAGGAGGCGCGGCGGCTCGCGCCCTATCAGAACGCGACCGGGATGCAGGTGACCAGTGCGGTGCTGGCGGCCATGGTCTGGGCGGCCGAGAACCCGAAGGCGGGCTTCGTCGAGGCCGACGAGATGGACCATGTCCGCTGCCTGGAGGTCCAGCGTCCCTACCTGGGGTCCATCGAGTGCCACTATACGGACTGGACGCCCTTGCAGAACCGGATCAACCGCTTTGCCGAGGACCGGGACGAGGACGACCCCTGGCAGTTCACCAACTTCCTCGCGGTCTGACCGGGCCGTCAATCGGAGCGCTGGCGCGCGAGACTTTCCTCTCGTCGTCGGCCTTCGCCTCCTCCTCGGCGATGGGGGTTTCACCCCCGGACCCCCAGAGTATTTGCGACATGGGCAAGCAGTATTCGCGCCGGTTCGAAGATACGCGCGCGCGGCACGCAGGCGGGAGGAGGAGGCGCAGGCTTGCGACACGACAAGGAAGGGGTTGCGCGCCAGGGCTCCGCTCAACAGCGGCCGGACCGGGTGGAAGCCTCTGGCCTTGGGGCGTCTGGCCGGGTAAACGGGGCGGCAACCGCGGGGGGCAGGATGAACGATCAGATCAAGCCGCAGCCAGGCATTCTTGACATTGCGCTTTATGAGGGCGGCAAGGCGCATGTGGCGGGCGTGGCCAATGTCATCAAGCTGTCGTCGAACGAGAACCCGTTCGGACCGTCGGACCGGGCGAAGGAAGCCTTTGCCCGCACGGTCCACAGCCTGCACCGCTATCCGGTGACCGACCATGCGGACCTGCGCGCGGCCATTGCCGAGGTGCATGGGCTGGATGCCTCGCGCATCATCTGCGGGGCGGGGTCCGACGAGATCATCACCTTCCTCTGCCAGGCCTATGCCGGGCCGCGCGACGAGGTGCTGTTCACCGAACACGGTTTCCTGATGTATCGCATCTCGGCGCTGGCCGTGGGGGCGACCCCGGTCGAGGTTCCCGAACGCGAACGCACGGCGGATGTCGATGCGATCCTGGCCGCCTGCAACCGGCGCACCAGGCTGGTGTTCCTGGCCAATCCGAACAATCCCACCGGCACGATGATCTCGGGCGCCGAGATCGCGCGGCTGGCCGAGAACCTGCCGCCGCAGGCGCTGCTGGTGCTGGACGGGGCCTATGCGGAATATGTCGAGGGCTATGACGGCGGCGCGGCGCTGGTCGATGCGCGCGACAACGTGGTGATGACGCGGACCTTCTCGAAGGTCTATGGCCTGGGGGGGCTGCGGATCGGCTGGGGCTATGGGCCGCGCCACGTGATCGAGGTGCTGAGCCGGATCCGGGGGCCGTTCAACCTGTCCACCACGCAGCTGGAGACGGCCGAGGCCGCCGTGCGCGATCAGGACTACGTGGCGAAGTGCCGGGCCGAGAATACCCGGATGCGCAGCTGGCTGGCCAATGCGCTGGCCGAGCTGGGCGTGCCGTCAGATACCTCGATGGCCAATTTCATCCTCGCCCGCTTTGCCAGCGCGGAGGAGGCCGAGGCCTGCGACGCCTTCCTTCAGGCGCAGGGGCTGATCGTGCGCCGCGTGGCCGGCTACAAGCTGCCGCATTGCCTGCGCATCACCATCGGCGACGAGGCCAGTTGCCGCCAGGTCGCCCATGCCGTCGGGCAGTTCAAGGGGGTGAAATGATCTATCCCCGCGTCGCCCTGATCGGCCTTGGCCTGATCGCCTCGTCCATGGCGCATGCGATGCGGGCCGGCGGGCTGGCGGGCGAGATCGTGGGCTACGCCAGGTCGCCCGAAACGCGGGCCGTGGCGAAGGATCTGTTCTGCGACCGCGTCACCGAGACCGCGGCCGAGGCGGTCAGGGACGCGGACCTTGTGGTGCTGGCGGTTCCCGTCGGCGCTATGGGCGAGATCGCCGCCGAGATCGGGCCGCATCTGAAGCCGGGCGCCACGGTGACGGATGTGGGCTCGGTCAAGCAGGCGGTGGTGGATGCGGTGGCCCCGCACATGCCGGCGGATGTGCATTTCATCCCCGGGCATCCGCTGGCCGGGACGGAATATTCCGGCCCGCGCTCGGGCTTTGCGACGCTGTTCCGGAACCGCTGGTGGCTGCTGACCCCGGCCCCGGAGGCCGATGCCGATGCGGTCGCCCGGCTGCGCGCCCTGCTGGTGGCCATGGGCGCCAATGTGGACGAGATGGACGTGGAGCACCACGACCTGGTGCTGGCCGTGGTCAGCCATGTGCCGCATGCCATCGCCTATACGATGGTGGGCGTGGCCGACCACATGCGGCGCGTGTCGCAGCAGGAGGTCATCAAGTATTCGGCCAGCGGGTTCCGCGACTTCACCCGGATTGCCGCCAGCGATCCGGTGATGTGGCGCGATGTCTTCCTGACCAACAAGGAAGCGGTGCTGGATATCCTTGGCCGCTTCGCCGAAGAGCTTTTCGTCCTTCAGCGCGCGATCCGGATGGGCGACGGCGACCATCTGCACGCCTATTTCACCCGCACCCGGGCGATCCGCCGGGGCATCATCGAGGCCGGTCAGGACACCGCCGCGCCGGATTTCGGCCGGTCGGCGCCGCCGCCGGACAAGGGCTGAGGCCGGTGCGCCGGGCCTGGCTTGCCGTTCTGCTGTGCATGGCGCAGGTGGCCGAGGCCGAGGGGATCGACCGCACGCCGCGGCCTCCGGCCAATCCGCGTCTTCTGGCGACGCTGGTCTTGCCCGCCCCTGCCACGCTGCCGCAGGTCGCGCCGGTCCCCCCGGCCGCGGTCGAACCGGCCCCGGCGCAGGACGCCCTGCTTCGCCCCCGGCCGCGCCCCGCGGGGATTGGCCTTGCCGCTGCGGCGGTCGGGGCAGCGCCCGTCGCGGCGGCGGCGCAGCCCGGGACCCTGGCCGAGGCGCGGTCGCTGCGGCCGCAACCCCGGCCTCGGGCGCTGGAGCAGCGCATCGCCGGGCTGAGGACGGCGGCCGCGAAGGCCCCGGGGCTGGACCTGACCCGTCCCGCGCCAGAGCCCGAGATCGACCTGGGCGCCATTCCCCCGCCCACCCGCAAGGAAGAGCGGAAGAAGCGGCGCGAGAAGGCCTCGATGGCCGGGTCGGTCTGCGGGGTCGCGGCGATCAAGGGCGAGGAAATCGCGCGGATCAGTTCCAAGGTGAGTGGCTGTGGCGTCGAGAACCCGGTGCGGATCACCTCGGTATCCGGGGTGCGGCTGAGCCAGGCGGCGACGGTGGACTGTTCGATCGCCAAGGCGCTGAATTCATGGGTGGACGAGGTGGCGCAGCCGGCCTTCGAGGGCCGGCTGGTGCAGTTGCAGATCGCGGCGCATTACGTCTGTCGTGGCCGAAACAAGATCAAGGGCGCGCGGATCAGCGAGCACGGCAAGGGCCGGGCTGTGGACATCTCGGCCTTCGTGCTGTCGAACGGCAAGGTTCTTTCCGTGGCGGGCGACTACAATCAGATCCTGCGGCGGATCTACAAGGCGGGCTGCGGGTATTTCAAGACGACGCTCGGCCCCGGGTCGGACGGCTATCACGAGGACCATTTCCACTTCGACACCTCGGCCCGCAGCGGCGGCGCCTATTGCCGCTGATCCTAGCCAGTGGGCGGGACCATCCGCGGGGCAGGGCCCAGCGGGAAGGGGCCGAAGCTCATCCGTCCGTTCTCCATCACCAGGGTCAGCGACAGGATGCTGGCATCGGGGGTCTGCGCGGCAAGCGCCTGCATCCCGCGCGCGATGGTGGGGGCGAGCTCGGGCTTGACCAGGCCGGCGGTCACCAGGATCGCGGGCAGGCGGTTCCAGTTCGTCACCTCGACCGTGACCCGGCCCGCGGCAAAGCCCTGGTCGTCGGCCTCGACCGTGCCCTTCGCGCTGGCTGACAGGTCGCCCCAGGCGAGGTTCAGCTGGTTGACCTCGACCCGGGTCAGCAAGGGCCGCCTTTCCCCCGCATGCCGGTCAAGGGGGGCTGAGAAGGTCAGGTAGAGGCTGCCCCAGAGGCTTTCCACCGCATCGGGCAGGTCGGCCGGGGGCAGATCGGGCAGCGTCAGCGCGCGCACGGCCGCCGGGAAGGACGGATCGGGGGTCAGGGGCGCAAGGTCGAAGCCCAGTTCGTAGCCCGCCGGACCCAGGGCCGGTTCGGCGCGCAGGCCCAGGGTGAATTCCCCCAGCGCCAGCGTCCAGCCCCGGTCGGAGGCCAGCGCCAGACTGTCCCCCGCCAGCCGCACCTCGGCCAGGGGCAGGTCGGTCGCGGGTTTCGCGCGCAGGCTGGCCTTCAGGTTTGTGGAGGTGATCGTCACTGCCTCGTCGGGCAGGATCAGGACCTGTTCCGGCGGCAGGGCGGCGATGATGTGCCAGGGCTTCCAGGTCATCGCGAAGACCTGGGCGAAGGGCGCCTGCCAGAAGAGCCCGGTCTTCGGATCGCCCAGCCGCAGCCCGCTGACCGTCAGGTCGAACCGGTTGGGGAAGCCCGCCACCGTCACGCCCGAATTCTCGGCCACCAACCCCTGCCGGGCGGCATCGGCAAAGCCGGCCTCCACCCCCTGCCGGATCGCGCCCGAGCCCAGGAACCAGTAGCCCGACCAGAGGCCGGTGCCCAGAAGGATCAGGATCAGAAGCTTGCGCATCCGGGCGCCCCTTTTCATTGCCGCTGCCCCGGTGTTTACAGGGCCGGAGGCAACAGGGCCAGTCATGCACGCCACACTCTGGGTCTTCGGCTACGGATCGCTGATCTGGGATCCCGGCTTTCCGGTCGCAGAGCGCCGCATCGCGCGGGCGGACGGCTGGCACCGCAGCTTCTGCATGCGGTCGATCCACCATCGTGGCACGGTCGCCAGTCCCGGCCTTGTGCTGGCGCTGGACCGTGCCGACGGCGCCAGCTGCACCGGCGTCGCCCTTCGCGTGGCGCCGGGAGAGGAGGCCGCGACGCTGGCGGCGCTGCGGGAACGCGAGCTTGTGTCGTCGGCCTATCTGGAAAAGGTGCTGCCCGTCGCGACGGATACGGGCGTGCTGGAGGCGCTGACCTATGTCATCGACCCCGACCACGCCCAGTATTGCGGCGGACTGGCCCTGGAGGAACAGGCGCAGATCATCGCCCGCGCCAGCGGCGGGCGGGGGGCGAACCGGGATTACCTGTGGTCCACCGCCGCGCATCTGGCCGAGCTCGGCATCGCCGACCCCGATCTGGAATGGCTTGCCGCCCGCGTGCGCGATCTGACGTGCGCGATCTGACCTGACCTTTTGCTTGGCTGTTGCCGACATCCTGCTAGTCTTGGCGCCGACAGGCAGGAACGCTGAAGGCAACCAGAGGACAGCATGTCCCAGACAGACCACCGGGGGGCAGAGGTCGCGACGACCTTCTCGCAACCGATCCGCGCGATCACCGCGATGCTTCTGGTCTGCGCCCTGGTCGGGTCCGGGGCCTGGCTGATCCATGCCCAGATCATCGGCATCCTGAACACCAATACGGTCCTGAACGGCATCATCGCGCTGGTGTTCCTGTTCGGCGTCCTGTCCTGCTTCTGGCAGGTCTGGATCCTGGCCCAGTCGGTCTACTGGATCGAGAACTTCGTGCGCGGCACCCCGGGCACCGAGGATGCCGTCCCGCCCCGCCTGCTGGCGCCGCTGGCCGCGCTGCTGCGGTCGCACTCGGCCCGGCTGACGATTTCGGCGACCTCCTCGCGTTCGATCCAGGATTCGGTCGCCCAGCGCATCGACGAGGCGCGCGACATCACGCGCTATCTGATCAACCTTCTGGTCTTTCTTGGCCTTCTGGGCACCTTCTGGGGCCTGGCGACCACGGTTCCGGCGGTGGTCGAGACCATCCGCTCGCTGGCGCCCACCGAAGGCGAAAGCGGGATGGATGTCTTCGGCAAGCTGATGACGGGGCTGGAAAGCCAGCTGGGCGGGATGGGGACGGCGTTCTCCTCCTCGCTTCTGGGGCTGGCGGGGTCGCTGGTGCTGGGGCTTCTGGAACTGTTCGCCGGTCACGGCCAGAACCGCTTTACCCGCGAGCTGGAGGAATGGCTGTCCTCGATCACCCGGCTGGGCTATGCGGGCGACGGCGAGGGCACCGACCAGAACGCGCTGGCGCTGCTGGTCGATCACATGGCGCAGCAACTGGAAGAGTTGCAGGCCCTGCAATCCCAGACCGAGGCCAACCGCTTCCACTCCGAGGCGAAGATCGCCGAACTGGTCGCGGCGATGACGAAGCTGACCGAACGGATCGACGCGGAAAAGGGCCAGTCGGCCCTGCTGCGGCGGATTGCCGAAGGGCAGGAAAAGCTGCTGGCCGCCTTGCAGGACGGCGAGAGCGGCGCGGGTGGCAGCGATCCGGAAAGCCGGATGCGGCTGCGGTCGATCGACGTCCAGCTGCTGCGCATCCTGGAGGAAATGTCGGCGGGCCGGCAGGAAACGCTGTCCGACTTGCGCGCCGACATCGCCCAGCTGACCGCGGCGATCCGCCAGCTGGGCCGCAGCGCCGGGCGGAGCTGACATGGCCACCCGCGCCCGACGCCGGGACCAAAGCCTGATCTGGCCCGGATTCGTCGATGCCGTGACGACCCTGCTGATGGTGCTGATGTTCGTGCTGACCATCTTCACCGTGATGCAGTCAGTCCTGCGCGACACGATCACCACGCAGGATAGCGAACTCAGCGCCCTGACCGCCCAGGTCGCGCAACTGGCCGAAGCGCTGGGTCTGGAGCAGGCCAGGGCTACCGGGCTCGAGGCCAGGGTGGCAGAGTTGCAGGCGGGCCTGACCGCCGCCCTGGCCGAGGGCGACCGGCAGGCGGGCCTGATCGCCTCGCTGACCGCCGACCTGACCGCGCGCGAAGGCGAACTGGCGGCCGCCCGGTCGCGGATCACCGATTTCGAGGCCCAGGTGGCGGCCCTTCTGGTCGAACGCGACCGGGCGCGGGGCGATGCCGAACGGCTGACGGCTTCGGTCGCCGAACTGGAGGCGGCGCGGACGAAACTGCTTTCCGAAGCCGAGGCGATGACCCTGGCCCTGGCCAAGGCCCGCGACGAGGTGGATGCCAAGGCCGAGGCGGCGCGTCTGGCCGCCGCCCGCCGAGACGCGCTTGAGGCGCTTCTTGCCGAGGAACGGACCAAGGCTGCCTCTGGCGCTGCCGAGTTGGAGGCCGCAAAGGCTCAACTTTCCGAGGCCGAGGCCGCCCGGCTGGCCGATGCCGCGGCGCTTCAGGCCCTGCGGGAGCGGCTGGCCAATGCCGACACGGAACTGACCGCGATGACCCTGGCGCTGGAAGCGGAACGCAAGCGCGCCGAAGAGACGCTGACCCTGCTTGCCGGAGCCCGTGCCGCCGCCGAAGGTGCGACGGCGAAGGAGGCGGCGCTGGCGGCGGCCCAGGCTGCGCTTCTGGCCGAACATGAGAAGGCGCTTGCCGCGGCGCGCGAGGTCGAGCTTTTGAATCAGCAGGTCGCGGCGCTGCGCAGCCAGCTGGGCAGTCTGCAATCCGTGCTGGACGAGGCGAAGGCGCGGGACGCAGCCGCACAGGTGCAGCTGGACAGCCTGGGCCGCGACCTGAACGCGGCCCTTGCCCAGGTGGCCGCCGAACAGCGCCGGCGCGCAGAGCTGGAGGCCGCCGAGGCCGCGCGGCTGGCGGCCGAGAACAAGGATCTGTCCCGCTTCCGGTCCGAGTTTTTCGGCCAGCTTTCCGCGCTCTTGCAGGGGCGCGAAGGCGTGCGGGTGGTGGGCGACCGTTTCGTCTTTTCCTCCGAGGTCCTGTTCACCCGCGGCTCAGCGGACCTGGCGCCCGAGGGCCGCGCCCAGATCGCCGGGGTGGTGCGCATCCTGGACGAGATCCGCCCCAGCATCCCGCCCGAGATCGACTGGATCATCCGGGTGGATGGACATACCGACAACGTGCCGATCTCTCCGGGTGCGGCCTTCGAGGACAACTGGCAGCTGAGCCAGGCGCGGGCGCTTTCGGTCGTGCGCTACATGCAGAACGAACTGGGCTTTCCGCCCGAGCGGATGGCCGCGACGGGCTTTGGCGAATACCGCCCCGTGGCCTTGGGCGATGACGAGGCCAGCCGCGCGCTGAACCGCCGGATCGAGCTGAAGCTGACCGAACGCTGAGGACGCACCATTCCGTGACTGGCCGGATCGGCGATCCGTGCTATGTCAAATTGTCAACTGTCGTGCTTGCCGTCATTGCCACCGGGACGCCCCGGGCAGGACCAGCCAGGGCGCCCCCCTTGCGGGAGGATACCTGATGCCGAAGACGATTGGAAACCCCCTGTCCTGGACCCTGGGCGCCCTGGGCTCGGCCGCCGGATATGCGACCGAGGTCGCGACCCAGGCCGCGGCCGATCCCGACCTGCGACCCGAGACGCGGGTGCTGGTGCCGGGCGACCTGCGTGCGGCCCTGCGCAAGGGCTGGGACGATCTGGCCGCGATGCGGTCGGACGTGCTGTTCGCCTGCATGCTGTACCCGGCGATGGGGGCGGTCCTTCTGGCGCTGGCCAGCCAGGGCAACCTGACGCATCTGCTGTTCCCGGTCCTGTCGGGCTTTGCCCTGGTCGGGCCGGTGGCGGCGCTGGGGCTTTACGAGCTGAGCCGGCGGCGCGAGGCGGGGCTCGAGGCCAGTTGGGGCGCGATGTTCGACGTGCTGCGCAATCCCCGCTTTCCGCGGATCCTCATGCTGTCCTTGTTCAACGGGGTGATCTTCATGGCCTGGCTGCTTCTGGCCGATGCGATCCATGCCGCCACCCTGGGATCCGAGCGGCCGGCAAGCCTGATGGCGCTGGTGACTGCGGCGCTGACCACGCCAGCTGGCTGGGTGATGACGGTCGTCGGAACCGCCGTCGGGGCCGTGCTGGCGGCGGCGGTGCTGGCGGTCAGCGTGGTCTCGTTCCCGCTGCTGCTGGACCGCGACGTGAGCCTGCCGGTCGCCGTCATGACCTCGGTCCGGGTCGCGCGCGAGAATCCGGGGGTGATCGCGACCTGGGGGCTGATCGTGGCGGGCGGTCTGGTGCTGGGGATCCTGCCGCTGTTGCTGGGGCTGGTGGTGGTGCTGCCGGTGCTGGGCCATGCGACCTGGCATCTGTACCGGGCGGCGGTGGTCTGACGCCGCGCAGGCTCCTCGTGCGACTTCGTCTTCTCGTCGCCGGGATCCGGCGGGGCGTGACGCGGTGGCAGGCGGACGCGTCCAATGAAAAACCCCCGCCAGGAGCTGGCGGGGGGGGGGGTTCGGTTCTGCAACGCGCCTTATTCGGCGGTCAGAAGCGGCGGCTTCTGGCCGGTGAGGCGGGGTTTCTGCGGTTCCTCGATGTCCAGGACGATGGCGTCGTCCTTGACCTTGACCCGGACCACCCCGCCCTTGACCAGTTTGCCGAACAGAAGTTCCTCGGCCAGGGGCTTCTTGATGTGTTCCTGGATCACCCGGGCCAGAGGACGCGCGCCCATCTTGTCGTCATAGCCCTTGTCGCCCAGCCACATCGCAGCCTCGGGGGTCAGCTCGATGTGGACGCCGCGGTCCATCAGCTGCGCCTCAAGCTGGAGCACGAACTTCTCGACCACCTGCATGATCACCTCCTTGCCCAGGGGCGCGAAGTTGATCACGGCATCCAGACGGTTGCGGAATTCCGGCGTGAAGGTCCGCTCGATCGCGGCGGTATCCTCGCCCGTGCGCCGGTCGCGACCGAAGCCGATGGCGGCCTTGGCCATGTCGGATGCGCCGGCGTTCGAGGTCATGATCAGGATCACGTTGCGGAAATCCACTGTCCGGCCGTTGTGGTCGGTGAGCTTCCCGTGGTCCATCACCTGCAACAGGATGTTGTAGACATCCGGATGCGCCTTCTCGATCTCGTCCAGAAGCAGCACCGAATGCGGATGCTGGTCGATGGCATCGGTCAGCATCCCGCCCTGGTCGAAGCCGACATAGCCCGGAGGCGCGCCGATCAGGCGGCTGACGGCATGCTTCTCCATATACTCCGACATGTCGAAGCGGATCAGTTCCACACCGAGGGACGAGGCAAGCTGCTTGGCCACCTCGGTCTTGCCGACGCCCGTGGGACCGGCAAAGAGGTAGTTGCCGATGGGCTTTTCCGGTTCGCGCAGGCCGGCGCGGGCCAGCTTGATCGCGGCGCATAGCGCCTCGACCGCCTTGTCCTGGCCGAAGACAACGCGCTTCAGCGTCTTCTCCAGATCGCGCAGGGTTTCGGCATCGTCCTTCGACACGGTCTTGGGAGGAATGCGGGCGATCTTGGCCACCACGGCCTCGATCTCTTTCACACCCAGGGATTTGCGGCGCTTGGATTCGGTCACCAGATGCTGCGCGGCCCCGGCTTCGTCGATCACGTCGATCGCGCTGTCGGGCAGCTTGCGGTCGTGGATGTAGCGCGCGGCCAGTTCCACCGCCGACTTGATCGCCTCGTTGGTGTATTTCAGGTCGTGGTGTTCCTCGAAATGCGGCTTAAGACCCATCAGGATCTTGATCGCATCCGGCACCGAAGGCTCGTTCACGTCGATCTTCTGGAAGCGGCGGGACAGCGCCCGGTCCTTCTCGAAATGCTGGCGGAACTCCTTGTAGGTGGTCGAACCCATGCAGCGCAGCTTGCCGCCCTGAAGCGCGGGCTTCAGCAGGTTCGAGGCATCCATCGCACCGCCCGAGGTGGCGCCGGCGCCGATCACGGTATGGATCTCGTCGATGAAGAGGATCGCGTCAGGGTGATCCTCGAGCTCTTTCACCACGGCCTTCAGCCGTTCCTCGAAATCGCCGCGATAGCGCGTCCCGGCCAGAAGCGCACCCATGTCGAGGCTGAAGATCGTGGCCCGCGAGAGAACCTCGGGCGTTTCGCCATTCACGATCTTGCGGGCCAGACCTTCCGCGATTGCAGTCTTGCCCACGCCCGGATCGCCCACCAGCAGCGGGTTGTTCTTGCGGCGGCGGCAGAGGACCTGGATGGCCCGCTCCACCTCGGCCTCGCGGCCGATGAGGGGATCGACGTCGCCCTTGCGCGCCTTCACGTTCAGATCGACGCAGTATTTCGACAGGGCGGATTCCTTGGCCTCTCCGGCCTCGGCCTTGGGGGTTTCCTGCTGTTCCTCGGCCCCCTGCACCGGGCGCGATTCGCCATAGGACGGGTCCTTCGCCACGCCATGCGCGATGAAGTTGACCGCGTCATAGCGGGTCATGTCCTGTTCCTGAAGGAAATAGGCGGCGTTCGATTCGCGTTCGGCGAAGATCGCGACCAGCACATTGGCCCCGGTCACTTCGGTGCGGCCGGAGCTTTGCACATGGATCGCCGCGCGCTGGATGACGCGCTGGAAGGCGGCGGTGGGCACCGCCTCGCTCCCCTCGACATCCGTGACCAGCGTGGACAGGTCGTCGTCGATGAAGTCGGTCAGGGTCTTGCGCAATTCGTCAAGGTTCACCGCGCAGGCCTTCATCACGCGGGCGGCGTCGGGTTCGTCGATCAGGGCGAGGAGCAGGTGTTCCAGCGTCGCCAGTTCGTGGCGGCGCGAGTTGGCCAGGGCCAGCGCGCTATGGATGGCTTGTTCAAGGGTGGTCGAAAACGATGGCACGTTCAGTGCTCCTGTCCTGCGGGTCGGCCGGGCACGAGCGCCCGTCACCAACCGTGGCCTCATATGCTTAAAGTTCGGTTTTCTTCACCGCACTTCAAGCGCAATCTTCCAGATTTCGGGGTTTCCCCCGGATCATCACGCCATTTGTGATACGGGACGCCTAGAACCTGTCTTTTCTGGCCCGGATTTCGGCGAAAACCGTGACATCGTCGGCATCTGGCAGGCCGACCGCTGTCTTGAGCGCGGGCAGATGCGCCCGCAGGAAAGGGTTCGTCGCCAGTTCCTCTGCAAGCGGAACGGGGACGGTCGGGATGCCCTTGGCGCGCCGTTCGGCGACCTCGGCGCTACGTGAGATAAGGCGGGGATTGCCGGGTTCAAGGGTCGCGGCGAAGCGCAGGTTCGCCGCGGTGTATTCGTGGCCAGGGCAGATCAGCGTGTCGGGGGGCAGCGCGGCCAGCTTTTGCAGCGAGGCGTGCATCTGGCGGGCACTGCCCTCGAACAGGCGGCCGCAGCCTGCGGCCATCAGGCTGTCGGCGGTGAAGCAGAGGCGGCTTTGCGGGAAATGGAAGGCGATGTGGCCGAGCGTGTGGCCGGGGACGTCGAGCACCTTGCCCTGTTCGGAACCAACAGAGAGGCTGTCGCCATCGGCCAGCGCAAGATCGAGGCGGGGAAGGCGGTGGGCATCGGCGGCGGCGCCCGTCACCCTGGCTCCGGTCCGGGCGCGCAGGGAATCGACACCCTGGATGTGGTCGTCGTGGTGGTGGGTGATCAGGATGTCGGTCAGCCGCCATTGGTGCGCTTCCAGCGCGGCGAGGACGGGGCCGGGTTCGGGCACGTCGATGACGGCGGTGTGGCCGGTGTCAGTGTCGTGGATCAGGTAGGCGTAGTTGTCGGCCAGGCAGGGGACGGTGACAAGCTGAAGCGGCATGGTTTTTGGTCCCCCCGTGCGTATGATGCACAGGATTGACCGCAACGGGCGACCGCCGCAATGCATCTTGATGTGCTGGACCTGAGGAATTTCTACTACCGGACGCAACTGGGCCGCGTGGCGCAGCGGGCGATCCGAGATCAGGTCGTGCGGCTCTGGCCGCCGCAGTCGGGCGAGACGGTGGTGGGCTTCGGCTTCGCGGTGCCGCTTCTGCGGCCCTATCTGTCCGAGGCGCGGCGGGTCATCGGGCTGATGCCGGGGCCGCAGGGGGTGATGCCCTGGCCTGCGGGCATGGAGAACGTGAGCGTTCTTTGCGAGGACACGGCCTGGCCCTTGCCGACGGGGCTGGTCGACCGGCTGGTGCTGATGCACGGGCTGGAGACCTCGGAAAACCCCTCGGCGGTGCTTGACGAATCCAGCCGCGTCCTGGGGCCGGGGGGGCGGGCCCTGTTCATCGTGCCGAACCGGTCGGGCCTCTGGGCGCGCCGTGACGTGACGCCGTTCGGCTTCGGCCGCCCCTATTCGGTGGCGCAGCTCGAGGCGCAGCTGAAGCGGCACGGGTTCACGCCGGAACGCAGCTGCTCGGTCCTGTTCGCACCGCCGTCGGCCACCCGGTTCTGGCTGCGGTCGGCGGATTTCTGGGAAGGCTTCGGGCGGCGGATGCCCTGGCTGGCCGGGGGCGTGCTGATGGTCGAGGCTTCGAAGCAGGTCTATGCGCCGACGCAGGGCGGGCTGCGGGCCGCGGTGAAGAAGCCGCTGCGCGTGCTGGAAGGGGTGGGCAAGGGGTCGCCCGAACCGGCGATGAACCGGGAATAGGCACGGCGGGCGGCAAGCCCCGGGCCGATGCGCCGTCAGATCACCCGGACCCGGGTGCCGATCGGGCAGAGCGCGAAAAGCTCGGCGATGTTCTCGTTGAACAGCCCGATGCAGCCGTCCGACGAACGCCGCCCGATCTTTCGCGTGTCCTGGGTGCCATGGATGATGCAGGCGGGCCAGCCGAGATACATCGCATGGGTGCCCAGCGGGTTGTCCGGGCCGGGACCGATCGGCTTCCAGTCGGGATAGCGCTGCATCTGCGACGGCGTGGGCGTCCAGCTGGGGCCGACCTTCTTGCGCACGATCCGGGTATAGCCGCGCTTGGTCAGTTCGTCCGTCAGGGGGACCGAGGTGGGAAACACCCGGTGGTCGGTGCCGTCCGCGCTCCAGAAATGCAACGCGCGCGAGCCGGTGTCGGCGACGATGGTCGCGACACCGAGGCCGTCGAAGTGGTCGCGCCAGTCCTGCATCACGAAGGTGCATCACGAAGGCCGAGGTGTTGCTGCGCACGGGTGCGGCGGTTTCGGGCGCAGCGGTTTCTGCCCGCGTGCGGGTGGACAGGGCGAGGAACCCGGCGGCGGCCCCGATCATGCTGCGTCGCGACATCGTCATCGGCTTTCTTCCTTCCAGTCTGCGGCCCGTCCGGCACGGTGATCGGCGACCGCGCGCGCGGCGGCAAGCGCGAAAGCGGCCGGCTGACACGCATGCGAGCCGGCGTGAGGCCGGTCGAGAGGGCGAATCCGGGGCTGTGGCGGGCGGCTTTGACAGCCGCATCGGGGCGCGCGTTGGCGGCCCCGGACGGGCAGAGCGGGATCGGGGTTCCCGGCTTTTGCTGCGTTTGCGCAAACAGCGACGATCTGCGTCCCGGCGCGGTCAAGAAAGCGTGTGCAACTCGGTTGCGGGGTGGATGAGGCTCTGCTAAGGACGCCCGCGACGGATGGCTTTCGCCACGGCCGCAGGGTCGAGGTGTGTGCCGATGGACCGCCCGGTTCGCAAGAGCCCAGGGCACGAGACAGCGGAAGGGTTGACGTGTCAGAACCAGCTTCGATCTCTCTGGGTATTGCCGCACGCTATGCGTCGGCCTTGTTCGATCTGGCCAAGGAAGGCGGCGCGCTGAAGGAACTGGAATCGGACGCAACCGCCCTGGCCGAGACCCTGGCCGCAAGCGACGACCTGCGCGGCGTGATCGCCTCTCCGGTGGTCAGCCGCGAGGACCAGGGCAAGGTGATCGCCGCGATTGCCGCCCGGCTGGGTCTCAGCACGCTGATGTCGAACACCCTGGCCCTGATGGCCGAGAAGCGCCGCCTGTTCGTGCTGCCGCAGCTGGTCACCCAGCTTGCCGACATGATCGCCAAGGAGAAGGGCGAAGTGACCGCCGAGGTGACCGCCGCCCGCGCGCTGACGGCCGCCCAGACCAAGAAACTTGCCGAGACGCTGAAGGCCCGCGTCGGCAAGACCGTGAAGCTGAAAACGACTGTCGATGAAAGCCTCATCGGCGGTCTTGTCGTCAAGCTGGGCTCGACCATGATCGACACTTCGGTCAAGGCAAAGCTCGCGGCCCTGCAAAATGCAATGAAAGAGGTTGGGTGATGGGAATCCAGGCTGCTGAGATCTCTGCGATCCTGAAGGAGCAGATCAAGAACTTCGGCAAGGACGCGGAAGTGGCCGAGGTTGGCCGCGTGCTGTCGGTCGGCGACGGGATTGCCCGTGTGCACGGCCTTGACAACGTGCAGGCCGGCGAGATGGTCGAATTCCCCGGCGGCATCCGGGGCATGGCGCTGAACCTGGAAATCGACAACGTCGGTATCGTGATCTTCGGCGACGACCGCGACATCAAGGAAGGCGACATCGTAAAGCGCACCAAGTCCATCGTGGACGTGCCGGTGGGCGACGCCCTTCTGGGCCGGGTCGTGGACGGCCTGGGCAACCCGATCGACGGCAAGGGCCCGATCGTGGCGACCGAGCGGCGGATCGCCGACCAGAAGGCTCCGGGCATCATCCCGCGCAAGTCGGTGCATGAACCCATGGCGACCGGCCTGAAGGCCGTGGACGCGATGATCCCCGTCGGCCGCGGCCAGCGCGAGCTGATCATCGGCGACCGCCAGACCGGCAAGACCGCCGTGGCGCTGGACACGATCCTGAACCAGAAGTCCTACAACGACGCGGCCGGTTCGGACGAATCGAAGAAGCTGTACTGCGTCTATGTCGCCATCGGGCAGAAGCGGTCCACCGTGGCGCAGCTGGTGAAGAAGTTGCAGGAAACCGGCGCCGACGCCTATACCATCGTCGTCGCCGCGACCGCTTCGGACCCGGCGCCCCTGCAGTTCCTGGCGCCCTATGCCGCGACCGCGATGGCGGAGTATTTCCGCGACAATGGCCGTCATGCGCTGATCATCTACGATGACCTGTCCAAGCAGGCCGTGGCCTATCGTCAGATGTCGCTGCTTCTCCGCCGTCCGCCGGGGCGCGAGGCCTACCCGGGCGACGTGTTCTATCTGCACTCGCGTCTTCTGGAGCGGTCGTCGAAGCTGAACGAGGATTTCGGTGCCGGGTCGCTGACCGCGCTGCCGATCATCGAGACGCAGGGCGGCGACGTGTCGGCCTTCATCCCGACGAACGTGATCTCGATCACCGACGGGCAGATCTTCCTGGAAACCGAACTCTTCTATCAGGGCATCCGTCCGGCCGTGAACACCGGTCTGTCGGTGTCGCGCGTGGGCTCCTCGGCCCAGACTGCGGCGATGAAGTCGGTGGCGGGCAAGGTGAAGCTGGAACTGGCGCAGTATCGTGAGATGGCGGCGTTTGCGCAGTTCGGCTCCGACCTCGACGCCTCGACGCAAGCCCTGCTGAACCGCGGCGCGCGCCTGACCGAGCTGATGAAGCAGCCGCAGTATTCGCCGCTGACCAACGCGGAAATCGTCTGCGTGATCTATGCCGGCACCAACGGCTATCTGGACAAGATCGCCGTCAAGGACGTGGGCCGCTTCGAGCAGGGGCTGCTGAAGCACCTGCGCACCCATGGGAAGGCGCTTCTGGAGGACATCACCAAGAACGACCGCAAGGTGGCGGGCGATCTGGAGAAAGCGATCCGCGCGGAACTTGACGCCTTCGCCAAGACCTTCGCTTGAGCTTCTCACAATGAGTTACGTCGAGAAAACTCTAACCCAAGGTGAGAAGGTAAGGCACCACGCCAAAGCGCACTGGATGACATTCGTTTGGCCATCAGCGGCCCTAGCCATCCTTGTATATGCTGGACCTGGAGACACCCCTGTGGTTTACGGCCTCTTTTTTGTTTTGCTACTGCTCTTTGCTTTGAGCGGTTTGATCGCTTATCTGACAACAGAACTGGCGGTTACGAACAAGAAAGTAGTGGGAAAGTGGGGACTTGTGAGCAGAACAACGATTGAGCAGCGACTGGATAAGGTCGACTCGATCTCGGTCCAACAAAGCATTCTGGGTCGCCTGTTCGGTTACGGCACGGTGACTGTGAACGGTTCAGGACTTTCAGCTTCACCTGCGCGGTTTATTTCGTCACCGTTGGCCTACCGCCGAGCAGTGCAAGAAGCTGTAGAAGCCGTGGGGAAGGACTAAAATGCCCAGCCTGAAGGACCTCAAGAACCGGATCGGAAGCGTAAAGAGCACGCGGAAGATCACCAAGGCCATGCAGATGGTCGCGGCGGCGAAACTGCGCCGCGCGCAAGAGGCCGCCGAGGCTGCCCGGCCCTTTGCCGAGCGGATGACGGCGGTGATGACTGCGCTGGCGGCGGGCGTGGGCACCGGGGAAGGTGCGCCGAAGCTTCTGGCCGGGAACGGCCGGGATCAGGTGCATCTTCTGGTGGTCATGACCAGCGAGCGCGGCCTTTGCGGCGGCTTCAACTCGTCGATCGTCAAGCTGGCGCGCACGCGCGCCAACGAACTGGTTGCGGCGGGCAAGACTGTGAAGATCCTCACCGTCGGCAAGAAGGGCCGAGAGCAGCTGCGCCGCGACTGGGGCCATGCCTTCGTCGGCCATGTGGATCTCAGCGAGGTGAAGCGCATCGGCTATGCCAATGCGCAGAACATCGCGCGCGAAGTCATGGCGGCCTTCGAGGCGGGCGAGGCGGATGTGGTCACGATCTTCTACAACCGCTTCCAGTCGGTCATCAGCCAGATCCCGACCGAACAGCAGGTGATCCCGGCCAGGTTCGAAGCCACCGGCGCGACTGCGCTGTATGATTACGAACCCAGCGAGGAGGCGATCCTTGCCGACCTTCTGCCGCGCGGGGTTGCCACGCAGATCTTCACCGCCCTTCTGGAAAACGGCGCCAGCGAACAGGGCGCGCGGATGTCCGCGATGGACAACGCCACCCGCAACGCAGGCGAGATGATCAACAAGCTGACGATCCAGTACAACCGGAGCCGTCAGGCCGCGATCACCAAAGAGCTTATCGAAATCATTTCGGGCGCCGAGGCGCTCTGACGAACCCGGAGTAGACAACAATGGCAAAAGCCCCGAAAGCCTCTGCTGGCGCTGGCAAGGTGACCCAGGTCATCGGCGCGGTCGTCGACGTGCAGTTCGACGGCCCGCTTCCCGCGATCCTGAACGCGCTGGAAACCGACAACAACGGCAAGCGTCTGGTCCTGGAAGTGGCCCAGCACCTGGGCGAAAACACCGTCCGCTGCATCGCGATGGACGCGACCGAAGGTCTGGTTCGCGGCGCTGCGGTCAAGGACCTGGGCGCGCCGATCTCTGTTCCCGTGGGTGACGCGACGCTGGGCCGCATCCTGAACGTCATCGGCGAGCCGGTGGACGAAAAGGGCCCGGTCGTGGCCAAGGAAATGCGCCCGATCCACCAGCCTGCGCCGTCCTTCAGCGAGCAGGCGACCGAGTCGCAGGTTCTGGTCACCGGAATCAAGGTCATCGACCTGCTGGCTCCCTACGCCAAGGGCGGCAAGATCGGCCTGTTCGGTGGCGCGGGCGTGGGCAAGACCGTGCTTATCATGGAGCTCATCAACAACATCGCCAAGGTGCACTCGGGCTATTCCGTGTTCGCGGGCGTTGGTGAGCGGACCCGTGAAGGGAACGACCTTTACCACGAGATGATCGAATCGGGCGTCATCAAGATCGACGACCTGACCGCCTCGAAGGTGGCGCTGGTCTATGGCCAGATGAACGAACCCCCGGGGGCGCGTGCCCGCGTGGCGCTGACCGGCCTGACGCTGGCCGAGCAGTTCCGCGACCAGTCGGGGACCGACGTTCTGTTCTTCGTGGACAACATCTTCCGCTTCACCCAGGCCGGTTCGGAAGTGTCGGCTCTCCTCGGCCGTATCCCCTCGGCCGTGGGCTACCAGCCGACGTTGGCGACCGACATGGGCGCGCTTCAGGAACGCATCACCTCGACCAAGGCGGGGTCCATCACTTCGGTGCAGGCGATCTATGTGCCGGCCGACGACCTGACCGACCCCGCGCCTGCGACGTCCTTCGCCCACCTCGACGCGACCACGGTTCTGTCGCGCGCGATCTCGGAGCTTGGCATCTACCCGGCGGTGGACCCGCTCGATTCGACCTCGCGCCTGCTGGACCCGGCGGTCATCGGGGAAGAGCACTACAACGTCGCCCGCGCCGTGCAGGGTATCCTGCAACGCTACAAGTCGCTTCAGGACATCATCGCCATCCTGGGCATGGACGAACTGAGCGAAGAGGACAAGCTGACCGTGGCGCGCGCCCGGAAGATCCAGCGTTTCCTGTCGCAGCCGTTCGACGTGGCGAAGGTGTTCACCGGCTCGGACGGCGTGCAGGTCCCGCTGGAGAAAACCATCGCATCCTTCAAGGCGGTGGTGAACGGCGAATACGACCACCTGCCGGAAGCCGCCTTCTACATGGTCGGCGACATCGAGGACGTGAAAGCCAAGGCGGCCAAACTCGCGGCAGCTGCGGCGTAAGGGGGCGACATGGCCAGCACGGTTCAATTCGACCTCGTCAGCCCCGAGCGGCGCCTTGCGTCGTTTCCTGCAACCGAGGTCCAGATCCCCGGCGCGGACGGCGATCTGACGGCGATGGAGGGGCATGCCCCCACCATCACCTCGTTGCGGCCGGGCGTCCTGCGTGTGGCGGCGGCGGACGGGATGAAAGCCTATGTCGTCACCGGCGGCTTTGCCGAGATCAGCGCCCGTGGCGTTTCGGTCCTGGCCGAGCAGGCCGTGCCCTTGACCGAACTGACGCCCGCGCAGCTGGACGCCCTGGTGGCGGACGCCTGCGAGGCGGCGGCGGTCAATCCGGACAAGGATTCCGCGGACAAGGCGGTCGCCGATCTTTACGCCATGCGTGCCGCAGCGGGACTTTAGCGCCCTGGCCCCGAGCCCTTCACAGAGGCCCCGCCACGGCGGGGCCTCTTGCATTTGTCCGGTCCTTTGCCCAATGCTTGGGCATGATCCGGCCAGCTTGAGTTGCAGGTATAGTCACGATGCGTTGGTTTTCCGGGGTAGTCGGCATCGATCAGGGTTCGAGGATACTGTTTTCCGATTTCGCCCATGACGGCGCCATGTGGACCGGGTCCGGACCGCGCGAGGTGCGCCAGGAACAGAAATTCGGCGAGCCCTTCCTGTCTCCGCCCGTGGTGACGGTCAGCATCTCGATGTGGGACATCGCCAACCAGACGAACAGCCGCGTTGACATCACCGCCGAAAATACCACGGCCACCGGCTTCGAGATCGTGTTCCGCACCTGGGCCGACACCCGCATCGCGCGCATCCGGGCCGACTGGCTGGCCATCGGCACGATCCGCGACGAAGAGGACTGGGACGTGGACGTGCCCTAGCCGTGCAGTCGGGGGACACCGTGGCGGGTTCACGCTGCCTTCGGCAGGGCCCGCCCGAGGTCATGGCAAGAGCCGCGCGGCTCTGCGCCGCTTCCTTCACGGGCGCTGATACAGCCCTTCGTAGATCGGGACCAGCGTATCGGTCTCGAACAGGCTGGAGACGGACATGCCGCCCCAGATGTTCAGGATGGCCTGTGCGAACATCGGCGCGGTGGGGACGATGCGGATGTTCTTCGCCCCCTTCACCTTTTCGCCCTGTTCGATGGAATCGGTGATGACCAGCGACTTCATCACCGAATTCGCCACCCGCTCCACCGCCGGGCCGGACAGGACGCCATGGGTGATGTAGCTGTGCACCTCGGTCGCGCCGGCCTCCATCAGTGTTTCGGCAGCCTTGCACAGCGTGCCGGCGGTGTCGCAGATGTCATCGACGATGATGCATTTCTGGCCCCTCACGTCGCCGATCACGGTCATGCCCGCGACCTCGCCCGCCTTCTCGCGCCGCTTGTCCACGATGGCGAGGGGCGCGTTGATCCGCTTGGCCAGTTCGCGCGCGCGCGCCACGCCGCCCACGTCGGGCGAGACGATCATGATGTCGTCCATCTGGCCCTTGAAGTGATGCTCGATGTCCAGCGCAAAGACCGGTGCGGCGTAAAGATTGTCCACCGGGATGTCGAAGAAGCCCTGGATCTGCGCGGCGTGCAGGTCCAGCGTCAGGACGCGGTCCACCCCGGCGGTCTCGATCAGGTTCGCCACCAGCTTGGCGCTGATCGGCGTGCGGGCCTTGGCGCGGCGGTCCTGGCGGGCATAGCCGAAATAGGGGATCACGGCGGTGATGCGGCTGGCGCTGGACCGGCGCAGCGCATCGACCATGATGAGCAGCTCCATCAGGTTGTCGTTCGCCGGGTTCGAGGTCGGCTGGATGACATACATGTCCTCGCCCCGGACGTTTTCGAACACTTCGACGAAGATTTCCTGATCGTTGAACCGTTCGACCCGCGCGTCCACCAGGTTCACGCTCATCCCCCGGTGCATCGACATCCGCCGGGCGATGGCCTTGGCAAGGGGAAGATTGGCGTTACCGGCGATGAGCTTCGGTTCGGTGACAGCGGGCATGGCGGCTCCGGGCAGCGGATTCGAGATGGGCACCGCTTATCACCCGGCCAAGCGAATGCAACCCGGCGTGAGGCGGAAGGTAGTGAAATCGCCAGATCAGAAGGCGTTCAGGAAGGCGTCGACATCGGCCTCGGTCGTGGACCACGACGCGACAAGGCGCGCCCTCTCGCGGCCCTCGGGCGCGGGAAAGCGGTAGTACTGCGCGCCCGCGGCCTCCAGCCGGTCATGGTGGCCGGCGGGCCATTCGGGGAACAGCATGTTGGCGTCGGCAGGGGGAACATGCGCCTGACGGTCGCGCAGACCCTGCACCAGCCGCTGGCCCATGGCATTGGCCTGCGCCGCGAGGCGCAGCCAGAGACCGTCGGTGAGGTAAGCCTCCATCTGCGCCGAGAGGAACCGGTGCTTGGAGAACAGGTGCCCGCCCCGCTTGCGCCGCAGCTCCAGCTCCCAGGCCTTTGCCGGGTTGAACAGCACCACGCCCTCGACCCCCAGGCAGCCGTTCTTCGTCCCGCCCAGCGACAGGACGTCGATCCCCGCCTTCCAGGTCATCTCGGGCGGGGTCGCGCCGGTGGCGATCAGCGCATTGGCGAACCGCGCGCCGTCCAGGTGGCAGGGGATGGCCTTGGCTTTGGCCAGCGCGGTCAGGGCCGCGATCTCGGCGGGGGTGTAGACGGTGCCGGCCTCGGTCACATTGGTCAGCGACAGCATGCCCCTCTGCACGCCGTGGACGCCGCTTTCGCCGGTGGTGGCAAGGACCTCGGCCAGGGCGTCAGGCGTGATCTTGCCGTGTTCGCCCGGGATCAGGACCAGCTTGGCGCCGGCATAGAACTCGGGCGCGTTGCATTCGTCTTCGGCGATATGGGCGTGGGCATGGCAGAACACGCCGTCCCAGGGGTGGACATGGGTCGCGATGGCCAGCGCATTGGCGGCGGTGCCTGTGGCGACGAGGCGAACCTCGGCTTGCGGAGCCTCGAAGATCTCGCGCACCAGATCGGTCACGCGCGCCATCGCCGCATCGGCGCCATAGCTGCGCTCATAGCCTTCATTGGCCTTCAGGATCGCGGCCATGATCTCGGGGGCCGCACCCGAGGTGTTGTCCGAGGCAAAGCGCATCAGGGGGTTTCCTCGATCAGGTAGTCTTCCCAGTCGTCCTCGGGGATGTCGGCTTCCGAGAGCGTCAACCCCCTGATCGACGCGCCCGCCTTGTGCGTGCTGTCCGGGTCGCCGGTCACAAGCGGGTGCCAGTCGGGCAGTTTCTTCTTCTGGAACAGCAGCTTGTAGGCGCAGGTCGCGGGCATCCAGTAGGCGATCTTCGGCAGGGTCTTCGGCGTCAGGACCACACATTCCGGGACGTGCAGCTTGCGGTTGGGATAGTCGCGGCACCGGCAGGTGTCGCCGTCGAACAGGCGGCAACTGATACGGGTGTAGGCAACCTCGCCGGTATCCTCATACTCCAGCTTGTTCACGCAGCACTTGCCGCAGCCGTCGCACAGCGCCTCCCATTCGGCTTGCGTCATCTTCGCCAGGGGGACGGTTTCCCAGAACCGGGGGCGGAGCGTCATGCGGTCGCCAGGATGGCGCGGGCCTGGGCGCAGTCGGCCTCCATCTGGGCGATGAGGGCGGGAAGGCCGTCGAATTTCATCTCGGGCCGCAGGAATTCGACCAGCGCGACCGAAAGGTGGTGGCCGTAAAGATCGCCCTTGAAGTCGAGGAGGTAGGTTTCAAGGTTCGGCACCTCGCCGCTGAACATGGGCCGGACGCCAAGGCTCGCCGCGCCCATGTAGGCGCCGGAGTGCGGGCCGGTCAGGACATCGACCTTGACGGCATAGACACCGAAACGCGGCAGGTGCAGGCCGGAAAGCGACATGTTTGCCGTGGGATAGCCCAGTTCCCGCCCCCGCTTTTCACCATGGATCACCTCGCCTTCGATCCGGTGCAGGTGGCCCAGCATGGCGGCGGCGTCGCGTGGGCGGCCTTCGGTCAGGGCCTGGCGGATGGCGGTCGAGGAGACCTCGCGCCCGGCGATCTGCACCAGCGGCGCGATGGTGGTGGCAAAGCCGAAGCGTTCGCCCAGGGCGCGGAGGTCATGGGCCGTGCCCGAGCGGCCCTTGCCGAAGCAGAAGTCGGCGCCGACCACGACATGAGAGATGCCAAGACCTTCGGCCAGCACGTCGCGGGCGAATTCCTCGGGCGTCAGGGCGGCGAGCGCGCGGTTGAAGGGCAGCTGGAACAGGTGTTCGACCCCCAGCTTGGCCAGCCGGTTCGCCCGCGCTTCGGCGTTCATCAGGCGGAAGGGCGGGGCGTCGGGGGCGAAGAACTGGCGCGGATGGGGTTCGAAGGTGATGACGCCCAACGGGCCACGGCCACGCGCGAGGTCGATGACGGAAGCGTGGCCCAGATGAACGCCGTCGAAATTGCCCATGGCGCAGGATGCACCCCGGGCAGAGGGGTCAAGCCACTGGAAATCCTGATGAATCTGCATCCGCGCCCTTCAAGGGGGCGTCTGCCCCGTCAGTCGAACTTGCGGCTGGGCGCCAGAACCAGCGCCTCACCCTTCACCACAACGGTTTTACCGACCGAGGCGAGGGTTTCAAGGGTGACTCGGCGTTTGGCATGGTCGATGGCGGTGACGGTGACCTCGGCCCGGACCATGTCGCCGGGGCGGACGGGGGCCATGAAGCGCAAGGATTGGCCCAGATAGACGGTGCCGTGGCCGGGCAGTTGCTCGCCGATGACGGCGGAGATGAGGCCCGCGGTCAGCATGCCGTGGGCGATGCGGCCCTCGAAGATCGTGTCCTGGGCGTATTGCTCGTCCAGATGCACGGGGTTGCGGTCGGTGGACACCTCGGCAAAAAGCTCGATATCCCGGTCGGTTACGACCTTCATCAGATGACGGGACATGCCGATTTCGATGTCCTCGATGCAGATCGTCCCACGGGGCATGTTGTCCAGCATGGTTTTCGATTCCCTACCTTGCGTGGCGAGACGCTAGCACATGCTGCGCTGCGGCACAATCGTTTGCGCAAGAATTGTTCAATCAGACGATAGTCTGAGACTGAAAATTACCGAGTGGATCAGCGCAGGCGGCCCATGGCGAAGGTCGGCGACAGTTCCTTCGCCCCAAGCCAGGCGTCGAGACGCGCCGGATCGGGGTTTTCGACATCCGGGCCGAAGCGGTCGGCCTCAAGCCCCCCGGTGATGAACAGGGTATCGAGACCCTCACCGATACCGCCTTGAATATCCGTGAAAATTCCGTCGCCGATGCAGAGGATCTGCGCGTCGGTCAGCCCGGTCTCGGCCAGGCGGCGGCGGGCGAGGTCGTAGATCGGGGGGTGCGGCTTGCCGAAGTAAAGCGCGGTGCCGCCCATGTCCTCATAGGCCTTGGCCAGCGCCCCGGCGCAGTAGAGCCGCTTGTCGCCCATATCGACGATGATGTCCGGGTTGGCGCAAAGCATGGGCAGGCCAAGGGTTTTTCCAAGCAGCAATGAGGCGCGGTAATCGTCGGGGGTTTCGGTCAGGTCGTCGCGCAGGCCGGTGCAGACGATGCCTTCGGCGTCCCGAAGCGGGACGCGGGTGATCGGGGGCTGCGTGGCGGCGTAGGCGGCGAGATCCTCGGCGAAATCGGTGAAGAAGACCTCATCCTTGGGCGCGCCGATGTGGTGGACGCGGCGGCCCACGGCACCCGAGAGCATGCCCATCTGCGCGGCATCGCCCGAGGTGACCACAAGGTCATAGGCGTCTCGGGGCACGCCAAGGCCATCCAACTGCCTGATAACGCTTGATTTCGGCCGAGGCGCGTTGGTCAGAAGCACGACCCTGCCCCCGGTGCTGCGGAAAGCTTGCAGGGCGGACACGGCGGCCGGGTAAGCGGTCTGGCCGTTGTGCAGGCAACCCCAGAGATCGCAGAAAACCGCGTCGTAGCGGCCGGTCAGATCGGACAGGGAGCGGATGATGTCGGTCATTCGGGGCCTTCGGGATGGGCCGGAACGGCCATGGTGAACGAAAGGTCAAGCGTCTGGCATCTGTCTGGCAGGCGTCTGGCATGCGTCGGGCACGAAGGCCCGACACATGCCGCGCCCGTTCAGAGTTTCAGCGCCGGGATGATCTGCTTCTTGCGGCTCATGATCCCGGGCAGGACCACCGTGTCCCCCGTGACCGTGCAGCCGAACGAGGCCTCGGCCAGCTGCTTCACCAGATCGTTCGGGACCAGAAGGGTGGCCTCTTCCTTCAGGATGTCGATGATGAACAGCAGAACCTGATCGGCGCCGTCCTCCTGCGCCACATCGACCATCGAGCGCATCAGGCTGTCCTTGCGGTCCATAAGCACCTTCGGCGCGGTGGTCTCCAGCACCGAGACGCGCAGTTCCTTGCCGGCGACGGTGTATTCCTTGCTGTCCATCCGCAGAAGTTCGGCATCCGAGAAGGCCGAGACGTCGGATTTGGCCTCGAACATCTGCGCGGCAAGATCGGGGATCGAGACGCCGAGATCGGCGGCAAGCTTCTCGGCCACCGCCTGGTCGTGCGGCGTTGTGGTGGGCGAGCGGAACTGCAGCGTGTCGGACAGGATGCAGGACAGCATCGCGCCCTTGATCGCCTTCGGGGCGCGCGTCAGGGCATCGCCCATCAGGTCGTGCAGGATGGTGGCGGTGCAGGCCAGCGGGCGGATGGTGATGTCGATGGGCGCGCGGGTCTTGAGGCCGCCGACCAGCATGTGGTGGTCGATGATGCCCTGGATCTTCGCCTCGTTGATCGAGGCCGGCAGTTCCGCCGGATTGTTGGTATCTACGATCACCACGCGGTCATCGGCGGTCACGTCCGCGATGATCTCGGGCTTGTCCAGACCCCAGTGGCGCAGCACGAAGGCGGCTTCGGTGTTCGGCTCTCCCAGCAGGACGGGTTTCGCAGGGGTGCCGGTTTCGGTCAGATACCAGGCCCAGATGATCGGGCTGGCGGTGGAATCGGTGTCGGGGGATTTGTGGCCGAAGACGAGGGTGGTCATGGGATGCCCTTGGGACGATGCGGTTCGCGCGCGGTATAGGCGAGGCCGGGCCGATTGTCACGCGCGGGCGCGGCGGCGAGCCTTCACCAGGGCCGGGGGGCCTTGGGCAGGAGCGGCCATTGCGCCGGTTCGTGGCCGTAGATCAGCGTCGTTCCGGGCGTGACGAGGGCCATGAGGCGGGCCGCCGAGGCCTGCGCGGCGGCGGGGTCCATCGCATCGGCGAAGGCTTCGGCCGGTTCCGAGGCGCGGTTGATCGCATCGGCGGCCAGGATCACGCGGCGTCCGTCGGGCAGGGCGACAAGCGCCGAGAGATGGCCGGGGGTGTGGCCGGGGGTGGGGATCAGGGTCAGGCCCTCGCAGACGGCCGTGTCGGTGTCGATCCGGTGATAGGTCGTGTCGGGCCAGGCGATCGGGCGGAGGCTGCCGAAGTAGAGCGGCGCGGGCTCGGCCCGTTCGATGGCGGTCAGCACGACCGGGGCGTGGGCGAACAGCGGCAGCGAGCCGACGTGGTCGATATGGCCATGGGTCAGGATCACCAGGTCGATGTCCGTGGGCCTCAGGCCGAGGAGGGCCAGCGCACCCTCGGCGGTCTGGTCGGGGCGGAAGTCGAGCAGGCGGCCAAAGCCGGGCAGGCCGTCCGCCGCGGGGCGGTCAGGGTCGGTCAGATAGGCGGGGGGAAAGCCCGTGTCGATCAGGATGCGCTGGCCGCGGTCGGTTTGCATCAGATAGGCGGGGATGCCGATGATCCGTTCGCCGCCGCGGACCTCGAACAGGCCGAGGTCCAGGATGAACAGCCGTTCGATCCGGCCCGGAAGGATCACCATTTCAGCTCCGTCAGCCTGAACCCCTCTTGCTTCAGCAGGTTCAGCACGCCCTCTTCTCCCGACAGGTGCAGCGCGCCGAAGGCGGCGACGACCGGACCTTCCGCCGCCGCCCCGGTCAGGACCGGGATCCAGGCCCGGTTGCGCGCGTTCATCAGGAGCTCTTCCATCCGCGCGAATTCGGCATCCACCTGCTCGCGGGTATAGCCGGGCAGATCATAGCTGATGTGGCGCATGAATTCCCAGATCTCGCGGCTGTGGCCGGCGAAATAGCTGTCGGCAAGGGTGACGGCGTGATCCTCGGACCGGTCCTCCAGCGCAAGCGAGGATTGCAGCATGGCCAGGATCTCTTCCTCGGACATGCTGTCGAACATCCGGAAGATCGTGTCGAACGGTTCCAGCGCGCGCACCGGCTTGCCCGCCGCAAGCGCGGCGTCGATCACCATGCCGTCCAGCCCCTTGGGATCGGTCATCTGCGCCATCGCGCAGGGCGGGATGGCAAGGACCGCCAGCACATACCAGGGCCGGAACTTCGCGGCCATGAAGCCGGGGATGCCGCGCTGGGACATGGCATCCGACAGCTTGTTCCAGACATCGGCGGGCAGTTGTTCGAACAGCGTCGGCCCCGTGGTGATGAACATGCGCGACGGATCGCGGGCCACAAGGTCCATCAGCGCCTTTTCCTCCTCGGGGCCGGATTCCACCAGAACCGTCGAGGCATCCCCGATGAACAGCTGCAACCTGTCGAGATTCGCCTGATGCCGCGGGTCGTCGAAATGGTAGGTCCCGGCGATGGTGATGACCTCGTCCCCGCGCACCGCCTGCCAGAAGTTGCCGCGCGGGAACGGGACCGCATCCGCCGCCGCTGCGATGCTGGAGCGCATCGCGGGATCCATCTCTTCGAACAGGTTGCGCCCGCCACACATCGCGGCGGCCGGAAGCGCGGTCAGAACGCCCAGGGCAAAGGCAAGGGCGGCAGCGGCAAGACGGGGCATGGGCACCTTCGGGCAGTTGCGGCAGTTCACCCGCATCGTGGCATCGGGCCGGCAAAAGGCAATGCGAAATTCCGTGCCTGACGCAGGGGCAGGGGAGTTGACAGGCCGGGAGGGATTGCCTAACTGAACGCCGTTAGCACTCAAGCGACCTGAGTGCTAATCGAGATCAAACCTGGTGACTCAAGGGAGAACCTCCAGATGGCTTTCAAACCCCTGCATGACCGCGTTCTGGTCAAGCGCGTCCAGTCCGACGAAAAGACCAAGGGCGGGCTGATCATCCCCGACACCGCCAAGGAAAAGCCCGCCGAGGGCGAAGTGATCGCCGTGGGCGAAGGCGCCCGCAAGGATTCGGGCGAACTGATCGCGCCGTCGGTCAAGGCCGGCGACCGGGTGCTGTTCGGCAAATGGTCGGGCACCGAAGTGACGCTGAACGGCGAAGAGATGCTGATCATGAAGGAAAGCGACATCCTCGGGATCATCTCCTGAGGCGAAGTGGGGCCGAAGCCCGACCTACGCCTTTCCTGACATCAACCCATTCAAGGAGCTGTCATAATGGCTGCTAAAGACGTCAAGTTCGACACCGACGCCCGCGACCGCATGCTGCGCGGCGTCAACATCCTGGCCGATGCCGTGAAGGTCACGCTCGGCCCGAAAGGCCGCAACGTGGTGATCGACAAGTCGTTCGGCGCCCCGCGCATCACCAAGGACGGCGTGACCGTCGCCAAGGAAATCGAACTGGCCGACAAGTTCGAGAACATGGGCGCGCAGATGGTGAAGGAAGTCGCCTCGCGCACCAATGACGAGGCCGGCGACGGCACCACCACCGCCACCGTTCTGGCCCAGGCCATCATCCGCGAAGGCATGAAGTCGGTCGCCGCGGGCCTCAACCCGATGGACCTGAAGCGCGGCATCGACCTGGCGACCTCGAAGGTCGTCGAGCAGATCAAGGCCATGGCCCGTCCGGTGAAGGACAGCGACGAGGTTGCCCAGGTCGGCACCATCTCGGCCAACGGCGAGGCCCAGATCGGCCGCTTCATCGCCGATGCGATGCAGAAGGTCGGCAACGAGGGTGTCATCACCGTCGAAGAGAACAAGGGCATGGAGACCGAAGTCGAGGTCGTCGAAGGCATGCAGTTCGACCGCGGCTACCTGTCGCCCTATTTCGTGACCAACGCCGACAAGATGGTCGCGGAGCTGGAAGACGCCTTCATCCTGCTGCACGAGAAGAAGCTGTCGTCGCTGCAACCGATGGTCCCGCTGCTGGAGGCCGTCATCCAGTCGCAGAAGCCGCTGGTCATCGTGGCCGAGGACGTGGAAGGCGAGGCCCTGGCGACCCTCGTGGTCAACAAGCTGCGCGGTGGCCTGAAGATCGCCGCCGTCAAGGCCCCGGGCTTCGGCGACCGCCGCAAGGCCATGCTGCAGGACATCGCCATCCTGACCGGTGGTCAGGTCATCAGCGACGATCTGGGCATGAAGCTGGAGAATGTCGGCCTTGACATGCTGGGCCGCGCCAAGAAGGTCGTCATCAAGAAGGATGACACCACGATCATCGACGGCGCCGGCGACAAGAAGGAGATCGAGGCGCGCGTCGCCCAGATCCGTGCGCAGATCGAGGAAACCACCAGCGACTACGACCGCGAGAAGCTTCAGGAACGTGTGGCCAAGCTGGCGGGCGGCGTTGCCGTCATCCGCGTCGGCGGCATGACCGAAGTCGAGGTGAAAGAGCGCAAGGACCGCGTTGACGATGCTCTGAACGCGACCCGTGCGGCCGTGCAGGAAGGCGTGATCGTCGGCGGCGGCGTGGCGCTGGTGCAGGCGGCCAAGGCGCTGGAAGGCCTGAAGGGCGCCAACAGCGACCAGGATGCGGGCATCGCCATCGTCCGCCGCGCGCTGGAGGCTCCGCTGCGTCAGATCGCCGACAACGCCGGCGTGGACGGTTCGGTCGTCGCGGGCAAGATCCGCGAGTCGAACGACAAGAACTTCGGCTTCAACGCCCAGACCGAAGAATATGGCGACATGTTCAAGTTCGGTGTGATCGACCCGGCCAAGGTGACCCGGACGGCGCTGGAAGACGCGGCGTCGGTGGCGTCGCTGCTGATCACCACCGAGGCGATGATCGCCGACCGGCCCGAGCCCAAGGCGGCCCCCGCGGCGCCGGGTGGCGGCATGGGCGGGATGGACTTCTGATCCAACGCCTCAAGATCAGGGGAAAGGGCGCCTTCGGGCGCCCTTTTTCATGGCCGCCTTGCGTTACAGCCTTTTGACCAGCCGTTCGATCAGATGGCCGGTGATCCCGTCCTTCCGGGTCAGGCCGGTGCCGCGGAAGCCCTCACGTTCCCAGAAGGCCCGCCCGCGCGGATTGACATCGAGGACGGCAAGGCAAAGTCGCAGGGCGTGGCGTCGGCGGGCCAGCGTCTCGACATGGGCAAGGAAGGCGCGGCCGTGGCCCGCGCCCTGCGCCCAGGGGCCGAGGATCATCAGGCCGAGATAGGCGTCGGAGGGTTCGGGGAAGCCGTAGGAGAGTTCGGCCACGCCGGAGAGACGGTGGTTGAGGAACAGTCCCAGCCGGTCGCTGGTCGCCGGGTCGCAGTTCGGCGGGGCGTCGGTGAAGAAGTCCTGCGCCCGGGCGGCGGGGTCGCAGCGGCCCTCGGCGAGAAGCCAGTAGTCCGGCGCCTCGCGGTAGAACTGCGCGACAAGGGCGGTCTCGGAGGGGAAAAGCTCACGGATGCGCATGGGCGATCCTGAGGATTTCCAGCTCGACGGCCCCGGCGGGGCGGTGCCAGGTCACGACATCGCCGACCCGCGCACCAAGGAGGGCCCGGGCAAGGGGAGAGTTCGGCGCGATGCGGTTTCGGGTGGCGTCGGCCTCGTCCTCGCCGACGATTTCGTAGGTGGTCTCGCGCCCGTCCTCGTCGGCGACGGTGACGGCCAGACCGAAGGCGACTTCGGTAAGGTCGTGAGTCGAAGGGTCGATCACGACGGCGGCCTTGAGCCGGGCCTCCAGCCAGCGCAGGTCACGCTCGGCGGCGGCTTCGGGGAGCTTGTCCAGCCGGTCGGCGCGGGCTTTCAGGGCCGCAAGGTCGGCCTGGCGCTGGGCGAGCCTTTCGCGCAAGGCGGCGAGCCCGCGCGGGGTGACGATGTTCGGGCCGGGGGGGACGGGGAGTTCCAGCAGGTCGGGGCGGTCGTTCCCGGCATCCTCGTTGACGAAGGCGCGGCTCATTTCAGGATCACTTCCAGCGGGTCGTAGAGCGCGGCCCCGGTGCCCCAGGCGGCCTTCAGCAGGCTGTCGGGCTTGAAGCGGACCGTGGCAAGGTCGCTGCGCGAGAAGAAGCGGCGGTCGGTGACGACGCCTTCGGGGTCGGTCCAGCGGGGGTCGAGGTCGCCGGACACAAGCGTGCAGCGGAAGAAGAGGTCGATCTGGTGAAAGCCGGTCTCGGGGTCGTGGAATTCGTTCACAAGGACCGGCGGGCCGATGGAGATGGTGAGGCCGGTTTCCTCCCTCACCTCGCGGGCGAGGTTTTCGGGGAGCGACTGCCCGGCCTCGCAACCGCCGCCCGGGGCGCACCAGAGGCCAAGCCGCGCGCCGGGATAGGCGTTGACCAGAAGAAGCCGGTCCTGATGCAGGATCAGCGCGCGGGCGGCGATGCGGGGTCTGAAGCGAGCCATGCGGGCAAGGCTTGCGCGGGCGGAAGGCTTTGTCCAGTGGCCGCACGACGCAGGGTCAGGTCTGCGGCACCTTTCCAAGGCGGGGACAAGGGGGCAAGGTCCGGCCATGCAGCTGCACCTGCCCTTTCGCCTGCCTGCGGACCTTGCTGCCGGGAGCGCCCCGTCCGAAAGGGTGATCCTGGTCCACGGGCTGGCACGGTCGGCGCGGTCGTTGGCGGCGCTGGGGCTGGCCCTGCGCGGCGCGGGCTATGCGGTCAGCCATGCGGCCTATCCCTCGACCAGGCTGTCGCCGGATCAGCTGGTGGCCCATGTGGCCGAGGCGGTCGCGGTGCCCTTCGCGGGCAGGACGCATTTCGTGACCCATTCTATGGGCGGCATCCTGGTGCGGGACCTGCTGGCGCGGGGGCATCCGCCGGGGCTGGGCCGCGTGGTGATGCTGGCGCCGCCGAACCACGGGTCGGAACTGGTGGATCGGCTGGGCGACTGGAAGGTTTTCGAGATGGTGAACGGCCCGGCGGGTATGAGCCTTGGCACCGGGCCGGACAGCTGGCCGAACCGGCTGCCGCCCGCGGACTATCCGCTGGGGATCATCGCCGGGACGCGGTCGCTCAGCCCCTGGTTCAGCCAGCTTCTGCCGGGGCCGGACGACGGCAAGGTGACCGTGGCGAGCACGCGGCTGGAGGGGATGGCCGATCATCTGGAGCTTCCGGTCAGCCATACCTGGATGATGGTCAACCCGACGGTGATCCGGCAGGTGATCCACTTCCTGCGGCACGGGCGGTTCGAGAGATAGGGGCCGCTCGTCGGGAACTTCGTTCCTCCTCGCTGGGGTCATCCGACGAGAAGCCGAAGGCGCACGAGGAGGCTATCCCCGGGTGATCCGGTTCACATGGCCCATCTTGCGCCCCGGTCGGGGGGCGCCCTTGCCGTAGAGGTGAACGGCGGTGTCGCGGGCTTTCAGCAGCTCCGGCACCCGCAGCACATCGTCGCCGATCAGGTTCTCCATCACCACATCGGCGTAACGGTTGCCGTCGCCCAAGGGCAGGCCCGCCACGGCGCGGATGTGCTGTTCGAACTGGTCCACGGTGCAGCCTGCCTGCGTCCAGTGACCGGAGTTGTGGACGCGCGGCGCGATCTCGTTCACCAGAAGGCCGCGCGGGGTGACGAACAGCTCCACCCCCATCACGCCGACATAGTCCAGCGCGTTCAGGATGCGGGCGGCGAGGAGGATCGCGTCGGAGCGTTGAGCGGGGGTGAGGTGCGCAGGCACGGTGGTCGTGCGCAGGATGCCGTCGCGGTGGACGTTCTCGCCGGGGTCGAAGCAGGCGACCGATCCGTCGAGGGAGCGGGCGGCGATGACGCTGACCTCGCGGTCGAAGGCGACGAAGCCTTCCAGGATGCAGGCGGCGCCGTTCATGGCGGCCCAGGCGGCGGGGATGGCGGCCGCGTCGTCCAGCTTCACCTGGCCCTTGCCGTCATAGCCCAGCCGCGTCGTCTTGAGGATAGCGGGGAGGCCGAGGCTGTCGGCGGCGGCCTTCAGGTCGGCCTCGGAGTTCACGGCGGCCCAGGGGGCTGTCTGAAGGCCGAGGTCGTTGAGGAAGCTTTTCTCGCTGATCCGGTCCTGGCTGATCGCCAGCGCACGGCGGTTGGGGCGGATGGGTTTCAGGCTTTCGAGAAGGTCGAGGGCAGAGGTCGGGACGTTCTCGAATTCGTAGGTGATGACATCGACCGATGCGGCGAAGGCGCGGAGGCTCGCCTCGTCCTCGTAGGGGGCGGTGGTCACTTTGTAAGCCACGTCACCAGCGGGTGCGGCTCCGGGTTCATAGATGTGGCAGCGGTAGCCCAGACGGCTGGCCGCCACGGACAGCATCCGGCCCAGTTGCCCGCCGCCGAGGATGCCGATGGTGGACCCTTGCGGGAGGTCAGTCATCCGAAGGCTCCTCGGGGATCGAGGCGGAGAGGGCGTCGCGCCAGGCGTCGAGTTTCGCGGCGACGGCGGGGTCGGAGGTTGCCAGGATCGCTGCGGCCATGAGGCCCGCATTGGCCGCGCCGCCGATGGCCATGGTGGCCACCGGGTAGCCCTTGGGCATCTGGAGGATGGAATAGAGCGAATCGACGCCCGACAGCGCCCGGGTCTGCACCGGCACGCCGATCACCGGCAACCGGGTCTTCGAGGCCATCATGCCCGGCAGATGCGCCGCGCCGCCGGCCCCGGCGATGATGACCTTCAACCCGCGCGAGACGGCGGTCTTGCCGTAGTCCCACAGCCGGTCGGGCGTGCGGTGCGCGCTGACGATCTTCGTCTCATAGGCGATGCCGAGGTCGTCGAGGATCTCGGCGGCGGCCTTCATGGTGGGCCAGTCGCTTTGCGACCCCATGATGATCCCGACCTGTGTCATGTCCCGCGCGCCCCGCCGTCACCCTGCCTGCCGCTTATACGCAAGCGGGCGGGCGGGGCAAGGCAGAGCCCCGGTCAGGCGCCGCAGCAGCCGCCGGGCACCTGCATCGGCGGGCAGGGCACCGTGGCGTAGGAACAGAAGACGCAGCAATCCCCCGGCCTGGGCCGCAGCGTCGTGGCGCAGGCCGGGCAGGCGTAGAACCACTGGCAGGCGTCGGTCGGCATGGTTTCGGTCGCCCGGTGCCCGCAGGCGGGGCAGGTCAGGACCGTGGTGAGGATCGGTGTCGCCGGGGAAGGGGTCATCGGGAAGGTCCGTGGACTTGGGGAAAGGGCGGGTTCTAGCGCAGGTCCTGCCACAGCGACCACATCGCCGCTTCGGCCTGCGCCTCCCAGAGCGGGGCGCTGGCGGCGATCAGGAAGGCAGCCGTTGCCAGGGCCGCAAGGATTGCACCGCGCCGACGACGGGTCTTGCAGGCCCGCGGGCGCAGGATGGCGAACCAGGCCCAGGCCAGAAGCGCACCAAGGACCAGAAGGATCGGCACACGCCAGGCGACGAAGGGGCCAAGCTGCGTCAGCCAGGCCCCGCCAAGGCCGATGATCGACAGGCCGATGGGCAGCACGCAGCACGAGGCCGAAAACAGGGCCAGCAGCGCCGCCCCGCCCAGAAGAAGGGCCGGCGGCTTTGTCACACTGTCGGCGGTGGGGTCTTCTTGCATTTCCGTCATCGTCGAACCTCTCGCGATTCGCGTCGGAAATGCTTATGCATCCTGTAGCCACTACAGGAGCAAGCCCCGTGTTCCCGATCGGAGAGGCCGCACGGCAAAGCGGGGTGGCGGTCGAGACCATCCGCTACTACGAACGCGAGGGCATCGTCCCGCGGCCTGGCCGGTCGGCCTCGGGGCGGCGGTTGTATGCCAGGTCGGAGATCGACCGGCTGCGCTTTGTCCGGCGTTGCCGGGATCTGGGGTTTCCCATCGCCGAGGTGCGCGCGCTGCTGGCGCTGGCCGAGGGGCAGGGGACTTGCTCCGAAGCGGGCCGGATCGCGCGGGCACAGGGTGACGCGATCCGCCGCAGGGTCAAGGAGCTACTGCGGCTTGAGGCGGCGCTGGCGGACCTTGCGTCTGCCTGCGAGACCGGAGTGACGGATTGCGCAATGCTGCGGCAGCTGATGGCAGACCCGGAGGCCGCCGCGCTGCCAGAGCGGACCGTCAGGCGATGATGTCGGGGATCAGCATGTCCTCGATCTTCACGATCTGGTCCTTCAGCGCCAGCTTCTGCTTTTTCAGGCGGCGCAGGGTCAGCTGATCGGGGCGGCCGGTCTGTTCCAGGGCATGAATGGCCTCGTCCAGGTCGCGGTGTTCGCGACGCAAGACTTCCAGACGGATGCCCAGCATCTCTTCATGGCTGAGTTCGGTGGGGGCGTTCATGGCTGTGACGAATCGGTTCCTGCCTTTGCGACAGAATATAGGAAGCCCGGCCCCAGCGTGAAGGTTTCTGCGCAAATTCGTGCAGAGATTGCCGGATTTCACGGACTTTCCGGGGCTTGCGGGGCGGAACGCAGGGCCCCATATTCAGCACATGCGGTGCCTGTGACAGGGCCGCGAAAACCGAACCGTCGCTTATGCCAAGGACTGTCCGATGACGAAACTGAGCTTTGGGGCCCACCCGTATCTTCTGGGGTTCGAGCAGCTGGAACGGCTGGTCGAACGCACCGCGAAATCGGGGGCCGAGGGCTATCCTCCGTTCAACATCGAGGCGGTGGCCGACAACGCCTATCGGATCACCCTCGCGGTGGCGGGCTTCCGCGAGGAGGACCTGTCGATCACCGTCGAGGACCGGCAGCTTGTCGTGCGCGGCCGCCAGGCGGATGACGCGGGGGAAAGGGTGTTCCTGCATCGCGGGATCGCGTCCCGGGCCTTTCAGCGCAGTTTCGTGCTGGCGGATGGGGTCGAGGTTGCCGGGGCCACGATGGAGAACGGGCTTCTGCACGTCGATCTGCGCCGCCATGTGCCGGAACCCGTGGTGCAGACGATCCGGATCGGTCGCAAGGATGCCAGCCAGAAAGGGGGCAAATGATGAATACGCCATACAAAGGATTGCCGCAGGGCGCGGATCGCATCGTCTATGTCCGCGAGATCCCGGTGGCGGACCTGCCGGACGAGGTGCGCGAGCAGATGGACGGGCTGAAGGTGATCTGGTCGGTTCACGGCGCGGACGGGCGCCAGCTGGCCCTGGTCGCCGACCGCAGGCTTGCTTTCCATCTGGCGCGCGAGCATGACTACACGCCGGTCAGCGTGCACTGATTTCCGGGGCCGCCAGCCTGCACTGGCCAGCCTTCCGCGACGGAGCCGCCAAGCCGGGCCGTGAATGCTTTGCTTGCAGACGGAGGTCACCGAGAAGACCGCCACCGGATATTCGGGCGTGCAGATCGCCCTGCACTGGCTGGTCGCCATCCTGATCGTCGCCGCCTGGTTCAGCCACGACGGTGCAGAGGCGGCGATGGAGACGCTCGAGAAGGGCGGGACCGTCGGCTTCGTGCCGCATGTGGCCTTCGGCATGGCCGTCCTGGTGCTGGTGCTGCTGCGGCTGGTGATCCGGCTGCGGCGCGGTGCCCCTGCCGCGCCGGGCGTGCCGGGCAGTCTGGCCGTGCGGGCCGCGGACTGGGGGCACCGGATCCTCTATCTGCTGATGATCGCGGTGCCCTTAGGCGGGATCAGCATCTGGTTCCTGGGCATGGACAACGGCGATGTGCATGGGCTGTTCGGCACGGCCCTGTTGCTGATCGCGCTGGGGCATGCGGCCATTGCGCTGTATCACCAGTTCGTCCTGAGGGACGGGCTTCTGCGCCGGATGATGAAGGCGGAATGATCCCGACCCGGGCCTGACCCTGCTTGCCCCGGGATTGATCCGGGCGAACCTCATGTGTCGAAGGGAGGCCCCGGCGCAAGGCCGGGGCGGGGTCTCAGGCCCGGATCAGGCCCATCTGTTCCAGCTTCAGCAGCACCTGATGCGCGCAGTGATCGACATCGACATTCTCGGTGTCCACGCGCAGTTCCGGGTTCTCGGGCGCCTCGTAGGGGTCGGAAATCCCGGTGAATTCCTTGATCTTGCCTTCGCGCGCCAGCTTGTACAGCCCCTTGCGGTCGCGGCGTTCGCATTCCTCGAGGCTGGTGGCCACATGCACCTCGACGAAGGCGCCGTAGGCCTCGATCATCTCGCGCACCGCCCGCCGCGTGGCAGTGTAGGGCGCGATGGGCGCGCAGATCGCGATGCCGCCGTTCTTGGTGATCTCGCTGGCCACATAGCCGATGCGCTTGATGTTGATGTCACGGTGTTCCTTCGAGAACCCCAGTTCCGAGGACAGGTGCTTCCGCACCACGTCGCCGTCCAGCAGCGTCACGGGACGCCCGCCCATCTCCATCAGCTTGACCATCAGCGCGTTGGCGATGGTGGACTTGCCGCTGCCTGAAAGCCCGGTGAAGAACACGGTGAAGCCCTGTTTCGACCGCGCGGGGCTGGTCTTGCGCAGTTCCGCCACCACCTCGGGGAAGGAGAACCATTCCGGGATCTCCAGCCCCTCGCGCAGGCGGCGGCGCAGTTCGGTGCCCGAGATGTCAAGGACGGTGGAGCCTTCGGGGATCTCGTTCGCGGGGTAGTACTGCGCCTTTTCCTGCACATAGACCATGTGCATGAAGTCGACCATCTCGATGCCGATTTCCGCCTGGTGGGCACGGAACAGCTCTTGCGCGGCGTAGGGGTCGTAGAAATCCTTGCCCTGGGAGTTCTTGCCCGGGCCGGCATGGTCGCGGCCGACGATCATGTGGGTGCAGCCGTGGTTCCTGCGGATGATGCCGTGCCAGACGGCCTCGCGCGGGCCGGCCATGCGCATGGCGAGGTTGAGGAGCGACAGCGCCGTGGTCTGGGCCGGGTATTTGTCCAGCACCGCCTCATAGCAGCGCACGCGGGTGAAGTGGTCCACGTCGCCCGGTTTGGTCATGCCGACGACGGGGTGGATCAGCAGGTTCGCCTCGGCCTCGCGCGCGGCGCGGAAGGTCAGTTCCTGATGCGCACGGTGGAGCGGATTGCGGGTCTGAAAGGCCACGATCTTGCGCCAGCCCAGCTTGCGGAACAGCGCGCGGAGTTCGTTCGGCGTGTCGCGGCGGGCCTTGAAGTCGTAATGCACCGGCTGCTGGATGCCGATGACCGGGCCGCCGAGGTAGACCGGGCCGGCGGTATTGTGCAGGTAGTTCACCGCCGGATGGGCGAGGTCATCGGCGCCGAAGACCTTTTCGGCTTCGACTGCCTTGTTCGGCATCCATTTGTCGCTGATCGACAGGATCGCCAGGATCACGCCCTCCTGATCCCGCAGGGCGATGTCCTGGCCGGGTCCGACCTTTTCGGCAAAGGCTTCCGACACGTCCAGCGTGATCGGGATCGGGAACAGCGTGCCGTCGGCAAGGCGCATGTTCTGCACCACGTTGTCGTAGTCCGCCTCGCTCATGAACCCCTTCAGCGGGTGAAAACCGCCGTTCATCAGCAGCTCCAGGTCGCAGATCTGGCGCGGGGTCAGGTCCCAGGAGGGCAGTTGCCCGGCCTCGACCTTCAGCTTCTGGGCGCTGTCGTAGGAGACATAGAGTTCCGGGATCGGGGCGTGGTTCATCAGCGACATGGGTTCGACCTTTCACGCGGCGCGGCGCGCCATTCGCGCGGGTCCGTAGCCCGACCGGGGCAGAGGTTTCAAGCGATGCGGCGGTCTGGTAGGCAGAAAAGGCGGAAATGCCGCAAGTCCTGCACAGACCGGGCGGATTTTCCGCTGGCGGCGACGCGGGCTGAACGGTGGACCGCAATTCCGGTCCGGCCCGCAACGGCCTGATCGGTGCGGGGGAACCAGCTGGCCTTTCGCGCGTTGGTCCGCCAGATGGATCAGCAGTCGAGAGGAAACCGAGATGACCCAGGATAGCCCCCTTGCCTTGGCAGATGAGCGTCGCGCGCTGGATGCCGACGAACTGGGTCTGGCCGACATGACCCGCTTTCCGGTGCTTTCGGCGCTGGCCGACGCGGAACTGGCATCGGTGATCGACCGCCTGCGCGACCGGCGGAACCGGGCGCGCGATCTGGCCGACCGGCAGGCGCGCGAGGCCCGGTCGAAGGTCGAACCGAAGGGCGCGACGGCGGCAGCTGGCGATGCCGGGATGCGCGCGAAGCACGACTTTCTGGGCGCGGCGCTGGACCGCGCCCTGGCCGAGAGGGAGCGGCGCGCGGCGGCCGAGGGTGCCGGATCGCACCGCGACGACAAGGCCGAAAGCCAGGCCGATCTGGCGCGCAAGGCGCTGGCGATGAAGCAGGCGGGCGAGGCCGGACCAAGCGCGATGGCCGAAACCGGCGCGACGCTGCATCCGCGTGACCCGGAGGCCAGCGCCGGCAAGGCCGGGCTTGCGGACACCGCGCGGAAGATCGCGCCGTCCGGCGCGCTGGACCATGCCGGAGAACTTCCCTCGCGCGAACGGTCCCGGACGCGCTACTGACGGGCGGCCCGTCGGCGACTGCGTTGCTCCGCGCCGGGTGCGGACCCGACGAGGAGACGCAGGCGAACGAGAAGGTTCCGGCGGCAGGCGTCAGGCCAGATAGGCGCGGAAGCTGCGGACGACCTCTTCATAGACTGCGCGCTTGAAGGGGACGATGCTGTCAAGCAGCTCGTCGGCCGTGATCCAGCGCCAGGCAGAGAACTCCGGGTGCTCGGTCGCGATCCGGATGTCGGAATCCTTGCCCAGAAAGCGGAACAGGAACCATTTCTGCCGCTGGCCCCGGTACTTGCCGCCCCAGACCTTGCCCAGAAGCTCGGGCGGCAGGTCGTAGGTCACCCAGCCGTGGGTCTTGGCGACGAACTCCACCTTGTCGCGGGTGACGCCGGTTTCCTCCCACAGTTCGCGATAGGCGGCCTCGCGCGGCTTTTCGCCGTCGTCGATACCGCCCTGCGGCATCTGCCAGGCTGGGGCCGCACCTGGGGGGCTGTCGATCCGCTGGCCGGCAAAGACCAGCCCGCGGGCGTCGATCAGCACGACGCCCACGCAGGGCCGGTAGGGCAGGCCTTCCGCATCGGCCATGGCGTCAGGGCGCAGCCGGGGCGATGACGGTCAGCCCCTTGATGATGTCCACCGCATAGGCCAGCTGATAGTCCTCGTCGCGCAGCTTGGCCGATTCCTCGGCCCGGGCCAGCTCTTCCTCGTACAGACGCTTTTCCTCGTCGGTCATCGAATCGTTCGAGATCGCCCCGCGCAGATCCGCCTCGGACCGCTGCCGCCTTGCGGCGGATTTCTCCTCTTCGCTCGCCGCCGGATCGGCGGCCTTCGGCGGGGGCTGCTGCACCACGATGTCGGGCGAGATGCCCAGCGCCTGGATCGACCGGCCCGAGGGGGTGTAGTAGCGCGCCGTCGTCAGCCGCATGGCTCCGTCGCCGCGCAGCGGGATCAGCGTCTGGACCGAACCCTTGCCGAAGCTCTTGGTGCCCACCACGATCGCCCGCCGATGGTCCTGCAAGGCGCCCGCGACGATCTCGGAGGCCGAGGCCGAGCCGCCGTTGATCAGCACCACGATCGGCTTGCCCGCGGCAAGATCCCCGGCCTTGGCGTTGTAGCGTTCGCCGCTGCCCGCGACACGGCCCCGGGTCGAGACGATCTCGCCCTTGTCGAGGAAGGCGTCCGACACCGAGATCGCCTCGTTCAACAGGCCGCCGGGATTGTTGCGCAGGTCGATGACCACGCCGTCCAGGTTCTCGATCCCGCCCAGTTCCTCGATGCCCTTCTTCAGCGCCTCGGTCATGCCGCTGGTGGTCTGGTCGTTGAAGGTGGTGATCCGCAGCACCACGGTCTTGCCGACGACCCGGCCGCGCGCGGCGGTCAGCTTGATCGTGTCGCGGATGATCGAGACGTCGAAGGGTTCCGGCGTGCCCTGGCGGACCACGGTGATGATGATCTCGGACCCGACCGGGCCGCGCATCCTGGCCACCGCGTCATCCAGCTTCAGGCCCAGGACGGATTCGCCGTTCACATGGGTGATGAAGTCCCCGGCAAGAATTCCGGCCTTGGCGGCAGGGGTTCCGTCCATCGGCGAGATCACCTTGATGAAGCCGTCTTCCTGCGTGACCTCGATGCCAAGCCCGCCGAACTCGCCCCGGGTCTGGACCTGCATGTCCTCGAAGTCCTTGGCCGAGAGATAGCTGGAATGCGGGTCCAGTGAGGTGAGCATGCCGTTGATCGCCGCCGTCACCAGCTTTTCGGTCGGCACTTCCTCGACATACTGGGCGCGGACGCGCTCGAAGATGTCGCCGAAGAGGTCGAGCTGTTCGTAGATCGAACTGTCGCGCGACAGTTCCTGCGCGATCAGCGGGCCGGCGACCTGCGTCGTCACAAGAACCCCGGCCACGGTTCCGGCCAGGGCGGCCATCACATGCTTCTTCATGCTCGTCACTCTCCTGTGCGGGCGAGGGCTGCGAACCACGGGATCGGGTCCACGGGCGCCGCGCCCTGTCTGAGTTCCATATAAAGCGTTTCCGTATCCCGCCCGCCAGAGCCATCTGGACCCTGCGCCACGAATTCCGCCGTCCCGGTCGCCGGGCCGCCCATCAACCCGATGGGGGCCTCGGCGGCCACCACCTCTCCTACCTCGCCATACAGGGTTTCCATCCCCGCCAGCACCAGTAGATAGCCGTCCCCGGGCTCGAGGATCATCACATTTCCGTAGTCGAGCAGCGGTCCGCGAAAGCGGATCGTCGCGGGCCAGGGGGCGGTGACCAGCGCATGGCTGCGCGTGGCCAGCGTCACGCCGGGGCGGCGGACCCCGGCGGCATCGGCTTCGCCCGGGCGGCGCAGGAGGCTGCCGAGGACGGGCAGGGGCAGGCGTCCCTTCTCTGCGGCGAAGGAACGGTCGCTTTCGCTGTCGGGCGAGAGGCCGGCAGCGAAGGCGTCCAGCGTGTCTGCGCTTTCCAGAAGGCCTTTCAGCACCTCGGGATCCTCGGTGAACCGGCGCGGCAGGTCGGTGCGGTCGGACATGGCCTGCGACAGGGCGGTGCGCGCGGTCTGTGCGGCGGCAAGGCCGCGTTGCAGAACCTCTCCGGCCGACAGTTGCAGGGCCCGCAGATCGGCCAGTTCGGCCAGTTCGGCCTTCAGCTTCAGCGCCTCGGCTTGCAGCGCAGGCGTCACGTCGGCCAGGATCATCCCCGACCGCGCCGTGCCCAGCGCCCCGTCGGGATGCAGCAGAAGCAGCGGCCCGGGGTTCGCCTCCATCGTGGCAAGGACGCCCAGAAGCTGGCCGATCCGGTCGCGCTTGGCCTCGAAATTGCGGGTGAGCGTGCGTTCGCGCAGGGCCGCCTCGCGCAGGGCGCCGCGCAGGGCGCCAAGCCCCGCCTCGTAGGCGCGGATCGTCTGGCTGAGTGCGGCAACCCGGTCGCGGGCCTCGACCCCGCTTTCCAGCGCCGCGACCGCCCGTTGCAGATCCGCCGACGCCCGCGCCGCCTGCTCTGCCACCGTCTCGGCACGGGCAGGAAAGGCCAGAAGCAGGGCAAGAAGCGCGGTGCGGATCATGCGATCAGCGATTGTCCGGTCATCTCGGGTGGCTGGGGCAGGCCCATCAGGTGCAGAATCGTGGGCGCAAGGTCGGCCAGCCGCCCGGAGCGCAGCGTTGCCCCCGGCGGGCCGCCGACCAGGATCACCGGAACAGGGTTCGTCGTATGCGCGGTGTGCGGGCCCCCGGTGACGGGATCGACCATCACCTCGCAGTTGCCATGATCCGCCGTGACGATCATCGCCCCGCCCCTGGCTTGCAGGGCCGCCAGTGCCCGGTCAAGGCCGCGGTCCACCGCCTCGCAGGCCTTGATCGCTGCCGGAAGGCTGCCGGTATGGCCCACCATGTCGGGGTTGGCGTAGTTGACCACGATCAGGTCGTAGCCCTTGTCGATCGCCTCGACCAGCCGGTCCGAGACCTGATCGGCGCTCATCTCGGGTTGCAGGTCGTAGGTGGCGACCTTGGGCGAGGGCGGCATGGCGCGATCCTCGCCTGGATAGGGCTGTTCGCGGCCACCGTTCAGGAAGAAGGTGACATGGGGGTATTTCTCGGTTTCTGCCAGGCGGAACTGGGTCAGGCCGTGGTTCGAGACCCATTCGCCCAGCGTGTTGACCAGAACGCGCTTGGGGAAGGCCGTGGCCATGAAGGCGTTGTGCCGGTCGGAATATTCCACCATCCCCAGCAGCGCCGACCATTTCGGGCGGGTGCCGGTGTCGAAGGCCGTGAAACCGGGATCGCCGATGGCCGACAGGATCTCGCGCGCGCGGTCGGCGCGGAAGTTCAGGCAGAAGACCCCGTCGCCGTCCTTCGCGCCGTGGTAGCCGTCGATGGCGGTGGGGGCGAGGAATTCGTCGGTCTCGCCCTTGCCATAGCTGTTCGACACGGCGGACAGCGGGTCGGGCGCATGTTCGCCCGTGGCCTGCACCATCGCCTCATAGGCGCGGGCCACCCGCTCCCAGCGGTTGTCGCGGTCCATCGCCCAGTAGCGCCCCGTGACCGTGGCGATGCTGGCGCCATAGGGAAGGCGCTTGACCAGCGCCTCCATGTAGCCCAGCGCCGAGGACGGCGCCACGTCGCGCCCATCGGTGACGGCATGAAGCGCCACCGGCACCCCCTGCGCGACAAGCGCCCGGCAGGCGGCAAGGACATGATTCACATGGCCATGCACCCCGCCGTCCGAGATGACGCCCATCAGATGCGCCACGCCTCCGGCCGCCTTCACCCTGGTGGCAAAGTCCAGGATCGCCGGGTTCCTGGCGAAACTGCCGTCCTCGACAGCCAGATCAATCGCGCCCAGGTCCATCGCCACGACGCGCCCCGCGCCGATGTTGGTATGGCCGACTTCGGAGTTGCCCATCTGCCCGGAGGGCAGGCCGACATCGGGGCCGAAGGTGGTCAGCGTGGCATGAGGACAGGTGGCCCAGAGGTGGTTGAAGGTCGGCACATGCGCCTGGGCGGGGGCGCTGGTCTCGGGGTTCGGGCCGATGCCCCAGCCGTCAAGGATGCACAGGACGACGGGTTTCGGGGCGGGCATCGGCGGTCTCCTTCTGTCTTGCAAGGCTTTTACGCGGGCAGCCGGGGCACGGCAACCGTCACGCCGCGCGCAGGGCCGCCTTCTCGCGCAGCCGCTGACGCCACAGGGTGAAGACCCCCGCCGCCACCACGATCCCGGCACCGATGGCCACGTTGATGCGCAGCGACTCGCCGAACAGGACCAGCCCGATCGCGCTGGCCCAGACCAGTTGTAGATAGGCGAAGGGCTGGATCGCCGAGGCCTCGGCCACCGCGAAGGCCTTGATCAGCAGCCAGTGCCCAAGCACCGCCGTGCAGCACAGCACCGCCATCCAGCCCCAGTCGGCGGGCGTCATCCAGGTCCAGTGCATCAGGCCGAAGGGTGTCACGGCGACGGCGGCCACGACGCCCGTCCAGAAGAAGCTGACGCTTGCGCTGTCCTTCCGCGCGACATAGCGGGTGAGAAGGCCATAGACGGCGAACATGGCCGCCGCCAGCAGCGCCACCAGCGACCAGGGAGAAAAGACGCCGAAGCCCGGTTGCAGGATGATGAGCACCCCCAGCGCCCCCACCAGGATCGCCGTCCAGCGCCGCCAGCCGACCTTTTCGCCCAGGATCGGCCCCGACAGCGCCGCGACCAGCAGCGGATAACAGGCAAAGACGGCATGGGCCTCGATCAGGCCCAGCTTGACGAAGGCCAGGACCATCACTGCAATCTCGGCGACCAGGATCAGACCTCGGGCCAACTGCACCCATGGGAAATGCGACCGGGCGGCGGCGCGCAGCCCGCCCTCGGATCGCGCGGCCAGCGCCATGACGAACAGCGCGAAGAACCAGAAGCGGACCATGACCACCATGGTCACCGGATAGGCCGACCCCAGATGCCGCGAGATGCCGTCCTGCGCGGCAAAGACCAGCGTGGTGGCGATCATCAGCCAGATGCCAAGGCGGGTGTTCTGCACCGCCTTGTGGGTCACTGCGCCCCGCGTCGCAGCCTCGTTTGCGAGGGCGGCGTCGATGGGCTGCGGTGCGGAAAGGGGGGCGCTCATGTCGCTGCTGGCTATCACTCTGCCCGCTCAGGCGAAAGGGGCGGTTTCGCGCCCCGGCCCGGCAGGCAGGCCCGGGCGTCGCCGGGTCAGCGGATCGTGAAGGCCACCTCGTTCCGCCGCTTCCACGGCAGGGTCATCGGCGCGTCGTAGAAATAGTAATGCGGCCCGGCGAGGATTTCGTAGCCCTGCTGTTTGGCCCAGGCCCGCAGCGCCTCGGCCCGGTCGGCGAGGGTGTCGGTGCCGGGGATACCCGAGAACCGCTCCACCAGCTGCCGCGACGGCCCGGCCTTGACGAAGCGGATCGCCTCGCTGCGCGGGGCGGGCAGGGTGTCGGTCGTGTAACGGGCGGGCATCATGAAGCTGACGATCCAGGTCTCGCCCCCGGGCTCCGGCGTCTGGGCCACGGGCACGGTCATCGCGATCTTCTCGCCCGAGGCATTGCCCCCGAAGATATAGCCCGCCAGCACACGGAACCCCTTCTGGATCGCCCCCGACCGGCTGCCCGAGACCTTCACCTCGGCCAGAAGGTGGGGGCCATAGCTGCGAATCTCTCGCGTGCCGTCCTGCCAGTCCACCGTGTAGGGCGGCATCTCGTAGCCCTTGTGCATCGTCTCGGCCCCTGCGCCCGTCGCCATTGCCACCCCCAGCGCCAGAATGATCCGTTTCAGCATCTTGACACCCCTGCTTTCCAAGGGGACCTAGCTTGCCTGACCGGCATTTCGAGCGTATATCGCCCCCATGTCCGGGTTCATCTATTTCAACATCACCGATCACGCGCGGCTTCCGGCCCGCTTCTTCGGCATGACCCGCACCATCCTCGCCCGCGCCTGACGCCTTGCCGTCCGCGCCCGCGCGCCCCCTTGCCGATCCCGCAGCCATCCCAAGAACAGGTGAGAGCCATGACCGCTCCGCGTACGCTCTATGACAAGATCTGGGACGACCACGTCGTCCATGAGGCCGAGGACGGCACCTGCCTCCTCTACATCGACCGCCACCTCGTCCACGAAGTGACCAGCCCCCAGGCCTTCGAGGGCCTGCGCATGGCCGGCCGCAAGGTGCGCGCGCCGGACAAGACCATCGCCGTGCCCGACCACAACGTCCCGACGACCCAGGGCCGCGAGAACCCCGACCAGATGCCCGAGGAAAGCCGCATCCAGGTGGCGGCGCTGGACAGGAACGCCCGCGACTTCGGCATCCACTACTACCCGGTGACCGACATCCGCCAGGGCATCGTGCACATCGTCGGCCCCGAACAAGGCTGGACCCTGCCGGGGATGACCGTGGTCTGCGGTGACAGCCATACCGCCACCCACGGCGCCTTCGGCGCGCTGGCCCACGGGATCGGCACGTCGGAGGTAGAGCATGTGCTGGCCACCCAGACGCTGATCCAGAAGAAGTCGAAGAACATGAAGGTCGAGATCACCGGGAGCCTCCGCCCCGGCGTCACGGCCAAGGACATCACGCTTTCGGTCATCGGCGCCACCGGCGCGGCGGGCGGCACCGGCTATGTCATCGAATACTGCGGCCAGGCGATCCGCGAGCTGTCGATGGAAGGCCGCATGACCGTCTGCAACATGGCGATCGAGGGCGGCGCCCGCGCAGGCCTGATCGCGCCGGACGAAAAGACCTTCGAATACGTCAAGGGCCGCCCCCACGCGCCCAAGGGTGCGAAATGGGAAGCGGCGCTCGCCTACTGGAAGACGCTTTACACCGACGAGGGTGCACATTTCGACAAGGTGGTGACGATCAGGGGCGAGGACATCGCCCCCGTCGTGACCTGGGGCACCTCGCCCGAGGACGTGCTGCCGATCACCGGCACGGTCCCCGACCCGGAAAGCTTCACCGGCGGCAAGGTCGAGGCCGCGCGCCGCAGCCTGGACTACATGGGCCTGAAACCGGGCATGAAGCTGACCGACATCGCCATCGACACGGTCTTCATCGGCTCCTGCACCAACGGCCGCATCGAGGACCTGCGGGCGGCGGCCGAAATCCTGAAGGGCCGCAAGATCAAGGTGAAACGCGCGATGGTCGTCCCCGGCTCGGGGTTGGTCCGCGCCCAGGCCGAGGAAGAGGGTCTGGCCCAGATCTTCATCGACGCGGGCTTCGAATGGCGGCTTGCGGGCTGCTCCATGTGCCTGGCGATGAACCCCGACCAGCTTCAGCCCGGCGAACGCTGCGCGGCGACCTCGAACCGCAACTTCGAGGGCCGCCAGGGCCGCGGCGGCCGCACGCACCTGATGTCCCCCGCCATGGCGGCAGCGGCGGCGATCACCGGGCATCTCACCGACGTGCGCGAGCTGATGGGCGAGACGGTCTGACCCATGCCCGACCAGCCCACCAGGGATGACCAACCCGTCGCCCCCCGGCGGCGGGTGCTGGTCATTGCCGAGGCCGCGAACCCCGAATGGGTCTCGGTCCCGCTGGTCGGCTGGTCCATCGCCACGGCGCTGCGGGAGCATCACGACGTCCATATCGTCACCCAGATCCGCAACCGCGAGGCTTTCCTCCGCGCCGGCCTGATCGAGGGCCAGGATTTCACCGCCATCGACAGCGAGGCCGTCGCCCGCCCGATCTGGAAACTGGCCGAGGTTCTGCGCATGGGCAAGGGCAAGGGCTGGACCATGGTCACGGCCCTGTCGTCAAAACTCGCCTACCCCTATTTCGAGCGGAAGCTCTGGCAACAGTTCGGCCCCCGGATCAAGGCGGGCGCTTATGACATCGTCCACCGCGTCACGCCGCTGACCCCCACGGCCAACAGCCTGATCGCCGCCCGCTGCGCCAGGGCGGGCGTGCCCTTCGTGATGGGCCCCCTCAACGGCGGTGTCCCCTGGCCCAAAGGCTTCGACGCCGAACGCCGCCGCGAACGGGAATGGCTGTCCTATGTCCGGGGCGCCTACCGCCTGTCGCCAGCCCGCAGCCGCACGATCCGCGCCGCCTCGGCCATCATCGCGGGCTCGCGCCACACCGCGTCGGAGTTTGCGCAGGCCCGCGACCGCCTCACCCTCATCCCGGAAAACGGCATCGACCCCGCCCGCTTTTCCCTGCGCGCCGCCCAGCCCGGCACGCTGCCGCTGCGCTGCGCCTTCGTCGGCCGCCTGGTGCCCTACAAGGGCCCCGACATGCTGATCGAGGCCGCCGAGCCCTTCCTGCGCGACGGCACCATGCTGCTCGATATCCTCGGCGACGGCCCGCTGATGCCGGTCCTGAAAGACATGATCGCCGCGAAGGGCCTGACCCGGGCCGTCACCCTGCACGGCTGGATCGAGCACAAGGATGTGCAGGCCCTCCTCTCGCAATCCCAGCTTCTGACCTTCCCGTCCGTCCGCGAATTCGGCGGCGGCGTGGTGCTCGAGGCGATGGCGCTGGGCGTGGTCCCGGTGATCGCCGACTATGCCGGACCGGGCGAGCTTGTCACCGAAGGCACCGGCATCAAGGTCCCGATGGGCAGCCGCGCCGCGGTCATCGCAGGCTTCCGCACGGCGCTTGCCCGCCTTGTCGCCGCGCCCGAGACCATCCCCTCCCTCGCCGCCGCCGCCCTGGCCCGGGTCGAGACGCATTTCACCTGGGACCGCAAGGCCCGCCAGATCGGCGACATCTACGAATGGGTTCTGGACCCCAAGGGACCGATCCCGCAACCCGTGCCCCTCGCGGGCGAATGACAGGACAGACGACCATGGAAAAATTCACCACCCTCACAGGCGTCGCAGCGCCCATGCCGCTGGTCAACATCGACACCGACATGATCATCCCCAAGCAGTTCCTGAAGACGATCCAGCGATCGGGCCTTGGCAGGAACCTGTTCGACGAGATGCGCTATACCCCGGACGGCCAGGAGATCCCCGATTTCGTGCTGAACCAGCCCGCCTATCGCAGCGCGCAGATCCTGGTTGCGGGAGACAACTTCGGCTGCGGCTCCTCGCGCGAACATGCGCCCTGGGCGCTTCTCGACTTCGGCATCCGCTGCGTGATTTCCACCAGCTTCGCCGACATCTTCTACAACAACTGCTTCAAGAACGGCATCCTGCCGGTGGTCCTGCCGCAGGATGCGGTGGATTACCTGATGGACGACGCCCGCAAGGGGGCCAACGCGCGGATCACGGTGGACCTCGAAAGCCAGACCGTCACCGCCTCGGACGGCAGGACCTTCGCCTTCGAAGTCGATCCGTTCAAGAAGCACTGCCTGCTGAACGGCCTCGACGACATCGGCCTGACGCTGGAAAAGGCCGCGGCCATCGACGCTTTCGAGGCAAAGGCCGCCACGCTGCGCCCCTGGGCGTGACTCAGCCGGGCGGGGGGCGTCTACCCCTGCCCTTGCCCATGTCCCAAATACTCTCCGGGGGTTCGGGGGCGAAGCGCCCCCGACGCCCGAGCCGGTTGGCCGGAACGGCCAGAGGCGAGACAAGGGCTTGCGCGGAACGCGCTCATTCTGAAAGCCGCCCGCAGCTGCGAAGGGTTACCCGTTCGTAAACGCCCGCAGCCAACCCCTTGAATTTGAAAGTTCCGTGACACTGGCCGCGCGCGGTCAGCCCCGCCCTTGCCGGCCTCCGCCCCCCGCGATACCCTGCCGCCGACCCATCCCGGAGGACCCCATGCATCCGATCGACCAGCGCCTGGCAGAGCTTGGCATCACCCTCCCCGACGCCCCCGCCCCGGCGGCGAACTATGTCCCCTTCGTCCAGGTCGGCAATCTCGTCCATATCTCGGGCCAGATCAGCCAGAACGAGGCCGGTCTCATCAAGGGCAAGCTCGGCGAGGACCTGTCCTTCGAACAGGGCGCCGAGGCCGCGAAGCGCTGCGCGATCTCGCTGCTCGCCCAGCTGAAGAAGGCGGTTCAGGGCGACTGGGACCGGCTGGACCGGGCGGTGAAGCTGGTGGGCTTCGTGAACTCCACCCCCGATTTCACCGATCAGCCCAAGGTCATCAACGGCGCCTCCGACTTCCTTGTCGCCGTGCTGGGCGACGCCGGCCGCCACGCCCGTTCTGCCGTCTCGGCAGCCTCGCTGCCCCTGGGCGTGGCTGTGGAGATCGAGGCGATCTTCGCGCTCAAATGACCCGCGTCCCGCTGCCCGACAGCCTCCTGCGCCTGCCCATCGCCCACCGAGCCCTGCATGACCGGGCGAAGGGCGTCATCGAGAACTCTGCCGCGGCGATCCGCGCGGCGGTGCAGGCGGGCTATGCCATCGAGATCGACCTCCAGCTGTCCCGCGATGGCGTGGCGATGGTCTTCCATGACGAAACCCTCGACCGCCTGACCGAGGAGACCGGCCCGATCAACGCCCGCACGGCGGCCGAGTTGGGCCTCATGCGACTGCGGGACTCCTCCGACACGATCCCGACCCTGCCCGAGGTCCTGACCCTGATCGGCGGCCGCGTGCCCCTGCTGATCGAGATCAAGGACCAGACGCTGGCGATGGGTCCGACCGATGGCCGGCTGGAGGCCGCGACAGCAGAGGCGCTGGCCGGATACCGGGGTGACGTCGCGCTGATGTCCTTCAATCCCCATTCGGTGGCCCGGATGGCCGACCTTGCCCCGCATCTGCCGCGCGGGATAACCACCTCGGCCTACAACCCCGACGACTGGGCGCCCTTGCCAAGGGAGGTCTGTGACCGGCTGGGCGAGATCCCGGATTACGACGCCACCAGGTCCAGTTTCATCAGCCACGAGGCGCGCGATCTGGCCCGGCCGAGGGTCGCGGAACTGAAGGCGCAGGGCGCGAAAATTCTGTGCTGGACGATCCGCTCTGCCGCCGACGAGGCGCAGGCGCGGCGGATTGCCGACAATGTGACCTTCGAGGGCTATCTGTCGCCCCTTCCCGCTTGACCTTCCGGCATCGCCCGCCACCTTTTCCCCGATCCGGAGGGCGCGAATGGCCGACCTGACCCTGCACGAAAGCCTGTCCGACATCCTCGCCGACGACTGGGATACCGTCGCCGCGCCGGAGCAGGCCCTGGGGCGCCCGGTCGATCCATTCACGACGCACCGCTTCCTGTCGGCGCTGGAACGCTCCGGATCCACAGGTCCGGGCACCGGCTGGCAGGCGCGGCCTCTGGTCTTGCGCGAGGGCGGCAGGCTGGTCGCGGCGGTGCCGCTTTATGTGAAATCGCACAGTCAGGGCGAATACATCTTCGACCACGGCTGGGCCGACGCGCTGGAGCGGGCAGGGGGACGCTATTATCCGAAGCTCCAGATTGCCGTGCCCTTCACCCCGGCGACCGGGCGGCGGTTCCTGGGGGCGGAGGAACACCGCGAGACGCTGTGGCAGGCGGCCATCGGCATCACCGCGCAGAACCGGCTGTCCAGCTTGCACGCCACCTTCTGCACGGCCGAGGAGGCCGAGGCGCTGGCCGGGGTCGAGGGGACGCTGCACCGGGTGACCCAGCAGTTTCATTGGGAGAACCGGGGTTACGGCGGCTTTGACGACTTTCTGGCCGATCTCTCCAGCCGCAAGCGCAAGATGATCCGCAAGGAGCGCGAGACGGCGCAGGGGCGGGGGCTGACGATCCGCGCGCTGACCGGGGACGGGATCGAGCCGCAGCACTGGGATGCCTTCTGGGCCTTCTATCAGGACACCGGCAGCCGGAAATGGGGCACGCCCTACCTGACCCGCAAGGCCTTTGCCGCCTTCCACGAGACGATGCGGAACGACATCCTGCTGGTTCTGGCCTTCAACGGCGAAAGGCCGGTGGCGGGGGCGCTGAACTTCATCGGGCGCGACACGCTGTATGGCCGCTACTGGGGCTGCGTCGAGGACCATCCCTGCCTGCATTTCGAACTGTGCTATTATCAGGCCATCGACTGGGCCATCCGCCACGGGCTAAGCCGGGTCGAGGCGGGCGCGCAGGGCGAGCACAAGCTGGCGCGGGGGTATCTGCCGGTCGAGACCCATTCGATCCACTGGATCGCCGACCGCAGCTTCCGCGCGGCGGTGGACCGCTATCTTCAGGCGGAACGCCGCGCGGTGGGGGAAGAGATCGAGGTGCTGACCGCCTATGGCCCCTTCCGCAAATGCGCGGGGCGGGAGTAGGCTGCGAGGGTCAGGGAGGGGCGTCGGACGATCCCCGGGTCGCACTCCGGCACCATCCCCGGCGCATGAAAGGTTTGCCGCCCGCCGGGCGCGGTGGAAAGACCGCCCCGCCCCGGCAGCCGCGAAGGACAAGAACAAACCCCTGATCCCGGAGACCCGCCAATGACCCTGCTCTTGCCAGATGCCGACCGCAAGACCATGTTGCCCCCCCTGGCCGAGACCGGCTGGGCCGCCGTGCCGGGGCGGGATGCGATCCGCAAGGTGTGGAAGTTCCGCAACTTCAGCCAGGCCTGGGGCTTCATGTCCCGTGCGGCGCTGGCGGCCGAGAAGCTGAACCACCACCCGGAGTGGAAGAACGTCTACAACGTGGTGGACGTGACACTGACCACGCATGACTGCCAAGGGCTGAGCCGGCTGGACATCGACCTGGCGCAGGCGCTGGACCGGCTTGCTCCCGAAGCCGACATCGAGCGCAACCATGGCGAACCGGTAAGCGGCCTCTGCGAACAGCGGTCGCGCATGGCGTGACACTTGTCGATGGCCGCCTTCCGCCGCGCGGGGGAGAGGCCGACGAGAAGACGCAGTCGCACGAGGAGGCTTCACGCGGGCGCGTCAGAGCAGCCCCGCCATGCGCGCGCCGGTCAGCAGGTCGGGCGCAAGGTGATGCGCCCAGCGGCCTTGGCTGGGCACGATGTCGGGCACCTGGATCACGGTGCAGCCCGCACGATGCGCGGCCTCGGCGCCGGTTTCGCTGTCCTCGAACACCACGCAGCGTTGCGGGGCCACGCCGAACAGCGCGGCGGCCAGGAGGTAGGGCTCGGGGTCGGGCTTCGGCGCGCGCACATCGTCCAGGGTGACGACATGGGTGAAGGCCTCGGCGATCCCGGCGATGCCCAGCTTGTGATGCGCGCCCGCACGGCCGGTCGAGGTGACGATGGCCAGAGGTGCCGTCAGCGCGGGCAGCAGCTCGCTGGCCCCCGGCTTCAGCGTCAGACCCCGGTCCAGGCCCGCCTTGAAACCCTGCCGCCAGTGCCGGTTCACCGCATCGAGGTCCACGTCTGGCATGGCGGTCCGGATGATCCGCGCGGCGGTGGGTTCGTCCTTGCCGACCAGACCGTGCATGAAAGCCTCGTCCACCGCATGACCATGCGCGGCGAAGGCCTCCATCCCGGTGACGAGGGCGATGCTTTCGGTGTCGACCAGCGTGCCGTCAAGGTCGAACAGGATGACGTCGTAGATCAGGGTCACGGGCGGGATCTCCGGGGCTTGGCGCTGCCATAGCCGATCAGAGATGCAGCCGGTAGTGGGTAAAACCGTCCGGCCCCGGGCCCAGGGCGACCGGGCGCAGCGCGGCGATGTCTGCCAGGTGGCGGTCGGACCGCGCGCCGGCGGCGATGGTGACGCTGGTGCCGGGCATGGGCAGGAAGTGCCAGTGCCGCCGCGGCGCGCAGCCGACCGGACCGCTGCGCAGCAGATGGGTGGCAAGCACCGACTGGACGCGCTCGGCGTTGGTGAAGGCAAGCTGCGGTTCGCAGGCAGGGTCGTGCAGACGCGCGCGGCCGAGGCGGTGGCTGTTCGTGACCATAAGGAACTCGTCCTCGGGCCGGACCGGCCGGCCCTGGTGGCAGAGCCCGACGATCCGCTGCGCCTCGGGGTTGGCCAGCCGGCCCTGCGCGTCGAACCGCGCGGGCTGGCTGAGGTCGATGGCATAGTCCAGCTGCGGGATCGCCTCGAAGGCGAAGCCGGGCAGGTCGGGATCAAGCAGGGGCGCGTCGGTGTCGCCGGGTTCGATCCGGCGGAAGACGGAGGCCGCACGTTCCAGCCAGCGGGCGACCTCGGCGCCGGTGACCAGCAGGGTGACCAGCGTGTTCGGGTAGGGGTAGAGGTCGGACAGGTTGCGCTGGCGCAGCGGTCCTGCGGGGATGTCGGTGAAGTTTCCCGGACCGCTGCGCCCGCCGGCGCGGTAAGGCGCCACCGAGGACAGAAGCGGCAGTCCCTCCCAGCTGGTCCCGGCAACCATGCGGCGGACATGGGCGGCCTTTGCCTCGGCGATCAGCGCCAGCGCCGCAGAGGGGGCGACGGTGGCGAAATGGGTGTGCAGCGGCACGAGGGTCTCGCCCAGCTGGCGCCGTGACCAGGCCAGCGTGGCGCGGTGATCGGGGGCCAGAGCCCGGTACAGGGCGGGGGTGGCCGTCGCGGGACCGGCGCTTCGCGATCCGATCCGCGCCGCGGAACCGACGACCCGCCAGCGCCGCGGACCCATCCGGCAGCGTTCGAGATCAAGGTCGATGATGCCGACATGGCTGGCCGAATGGCCGGGCATCACCGCCGGCTTCCCGGCCAGACGCCCGGCGACGGGATCGACCGCCGGTCCGGCGGCGAAATCGGGGCCGGGAAAGACCTGGTGGCTGTGACCGGCGATCACGGCATCGATTTCCGGCAGCGCGGCAAGCGCGGTCGCCGCGTGTTCGGTCCGGTGTTCGGGGTCAAGCGCGCCGATCCCGGTATGGGCCAGCGCCACGATGATGTCGGCCCCCCGCGCGCGCAGCCGGGGCAGCCAGGCGCGGGCGGCAGAAAGGATGTCCCGCGTGCGCACGCCGCCGTCGGGTGTCGCGCAGTCCCATTCCTCGATCTGCGGCGGGGCAAAGCCGATCACGCCGACCCGGATCAGATGCGACTGGCCCTCGTGGTCGATGATCTGGCGCCGCAGGATCGCGAAGGGCGGCACGAAGGTCTGGTCCCGCGCCGGGCTTTTGCCAAGCTGGCGCGCGATATTGGCGGAGACGACCGGAAAGCGGGCTTCGGCCAGGGCCTGGCTCAGGAAGCGCAGCCCATAGTCGAACTCGTGGTTGCCAAGCGTCACCGCGTCGTAGCCCAGCGTGTTGAACGCCGTGATCACCGGATGCGCCCGCCGCCTGCGCGTCGCGGCGGCATAGTCGGCAATCGGGCTGCCTTGCAGGAAATCCCCGTTGTCGAACAGAAGCGAGTTCTGCACCTCGCCGCGCGCTTCGGCGATCTGCCGCGAGACTGCGCCGAGGCCGATCGCCGCATCCGGACGGTTCGCGTGGTAGTCGTAGGGCATCAGGCTGGCGTGCAGGTCGCTGGTCGCGATCAGCCGCAGGCAGGCCAGGGGTCGTCGCCCTGTCGCACCTTTCGCCTCTGCGGCCTCGGCCGAGGCGTCCCGCGTTGCAATCGATGCGAGGGGCATCGTGGCCCGTGTTGCGGGAAGGTGGAACATCGACCGTCCAGATAGCTGACTGAAACCCCGTGACTCGAACGCGACACAGATGCACTGCACACCCTTGACGCGACCCAACCTTCGCATGGGTTGTGTCAATGTTATGGCAAATTGTCGTTATTCGCGCGGAGGTTGTGCGATTGCGGCGCCTTCCCGATTGAAACTTGCGCGAAAAGCGGCAGAGCTTTCCGGGGCCGCAGGTAAAGCGGGAAAATCGGGGTCGGAATGCGCATCGCAGAAACAGTCACCTTCGGGGGATCCGGGCTGGACAGGCAGGCGCCCTTGCGGCGCGATGTCGAGGGACTGGGCCGGGCCCTGGCAACGGGCCTGGTGCTGCCGGTCTGGCGCGGCAAGCCCCTGATCCGCGATGGTCGCCCGCACTGGGTGGCGGCCGGGCATCCGGTGCTGGCCCTGGCCGGTCCGCCGGTCTTTCTGGGACTGGACGCGGGAACCCCCCGCTTTGCCGCCGATCTGTCCGACTGGTCGCCCGAAGCCGGGGCCGAAGCGGTGCAGGCCGGGTTCTTCGATCCCTCGGTCCAGCGGCACCCGGCAATCGGCGAGGAGGCGGGCTTTGCCGAACTGCGCGGGGTGATGACCGCGCTGGACCCGCGCGAGGCAGAGCTGGTTGCCACCGCCAAGGCCCTGGTCCAGTGGCACCGCAGCCACCGCTTCTGTTCGACCTGCGGCGCTCCGTCCGAAATGGCGCAGGGTGGCTGGCAGCGGACCTGTCCGGCCTGCGGAGCGCAGCACTTTCCGCGCACCGATCCGGTGGTCATCATGCTGGTGACGCGGGGCAATTCGGTGCTTCTGGGCCGCAGTCCCGGCTGGCCCGAGGGGATGTTCTCGCTGCTGGCGGGCTTTGTCGAACCCGGAGAGACCATCGAGGCCGCCGTGCGCCGCGAGGTGATGGAGGAGACCGGCATCACCTGCGGGCCGGTCGGCTATCTGGCCAGCCAGCCCTGGCCCTTTCCCGCCTCGCTGATGATCGGCGCGCGGACCGAGGCCCTGACCGACGAGATCCGCCTTGACCCCGAGGAGCTGGAGGCCGCGCTCTGGGTCAGCCGCGAGGAGCTGGTCCAGGCCTTCGCCGGCCGGCATCCGGTGATCCGGCCCAGCCGCAAGGGCGCCATCGCGCATTTCATCCTGCGCAACTGGCTTGCGGATCGGCTGGATTGACCCGATCATCCCCGGCGGCATATCCCGCGCCCGGCGCCCAACCTGCGGAGAGCGAATGAAACTGACGGCCAAGACCGACCTGGAAGTTCCCGCAGCCGCGGTATTCTCCGTCCTGACCGACCATGCGTCCTGGGAACGCGAGGCGATCCGCAACGGGGTCGAGATCGAGCGGCCGCCCGGCTCGCCGCTGATGGGGGTCGGGGCGGAATGGCGGGTGCGGGGGCATTTCCGCGGCAAGGCGCGGAAGGTCCATTTGCGGATCACCGAAATGACGCCGGACCAGCGCTTTGCGCTGGGCATCGACAGCCCTTCGGTCGAGGGCACAAGCCGGGTGGAGATCATGGTCCTGTCGCCGCGCCGCAGCCGGATCAGGGTCGATCTTGAATTCAGGCCCAAGACCCTGGCGGCGCGGCTGTTCATCAACACGATGCGGCTGGCCAAGGGGCGGGCCACGGCGCGGTTCGAGGCCCGGCTTGGCCAGCTTGGCGCACGGATCAAGGACCGCTACGACCGCAGCCTTGCCTCGGTCTGAGCGCGCCTTGCCCTAACCGCGCTCGCGGGCGGCCGGATAGACGCCCAGGATGCGCAGCTCCGAGGTGAAATAGCGCAGTTCCTCCAGCGCCAGGGCGACGTTCGCGTCCTCGGGGTGGCCTTCGATGTCGGCGTAGAACTCGGTCGCGGTGAAGCTGCCGCCGACCATGTAGCTTTCCAGCTTGGTCATGTTCACCCCGTTGGTGGCGAACCCGCCCAGCGCCTTGTAAAGCGCGGCGGGGATGTTGCGGACGCGGAAGGTGAAGGTGGTGATCATCTTCCCCCTGCCGCGCCGGCTGTGGTCGGGGTCGCGCGACATCACCAGGAAACGGGTGGTGTTGTTCGCCTGGTCCTCGATGTGGCGGGCCAGAACGTCCAGCCCGTAGATCTCGGCGGCCAGTTCGCTGGCCAGGGCGGCGCGGGACCTGTCCCCCGCCTCGGCCACCTCGCGCGCGGCTCGGGCATTGTCGCTGCTGACGCGGCTCTTGATGCCATGCGCCTTCAGGAAGCCCGCGCATTGCGGCAGGATCACCACATGGCCATGCGCTTCCTTCACCTCTGCAAGGCGCGCGCCCTTCACGCCCAGCAGGTTCACATGCACCCGGACGAAGGCCTCGTCCACGATATGCAGCCCGGCGCGCGGCAACAGCGAATGGACATCGGCCACCCGGCCATAGGTGGAATTCTCGACCGCCAGCATGCCAAGGTCCACCTCGCCCCTTGCGACCTTGTCCACCACTTCCTCGAAAGTGGTGGAGGGAACCGGCTCCATCCCGGGGCGGGACTGGCGGCAGGCCTGATGCGAATAGGCGCCAAGCTCTCCCTGAAAGGCGATGCGACCGGCCATCCGATACCTTCCCCTGTCGAAAACCTGCCCTTTGGGGCGTTTCGTCGCGCGTCTACACCTTGAAACCGGGCGGGGGAAGCGAATAGATACGCGGCGACGGAAGACCCCAGATAGGTGAGACCCATGTTCGACACGATGACGATGACCAAGGCGGTGGGCTCGGTCTGCGGCTCGCTTCTGGTCCTGATGCTGGTGAACTGGGCTGCGGACGGGCTCTATCACGTCGGGGCGACGGGCCATGGCGCGGAAGGTGGCGTGACCCAGGCCTATATCATCGACACCGGCGAAGAGGCCGCGCCGGCCGAGGCTGAGGCCGAGACGGTGGATGTGGCGGCGCTGATGGCCTCGGCCGATCCGGTTGCGGGGGAAGCCGTGTTCAAGAAATGCGGATCCTGCCACAAGCTGGACGGGTCCAATGGCGTCGGCCCGCATCTGAACGGTGTCGTCGGTCGAAACCTTGCGGCGGTGCAAGGGTATTCCTATTCCGAGGCGATGGCCGCCAAGTCGGCCGAGCCCTGGACGGAAGAGGCGCTTTTCGCCTACCTGGAGAACCCCAAGAAGGCGATCCCCGGCACCAAGATGGCCTTTGCCGGCCTGCCGAAACCCGAGGACCGCGCCAACGTCATCGCCTACCTTGCGGCCAATCCCTGATCCACGGACGCCCGCAAAACCTGCAAGGCCGCCCATGGGGGCGGCCTTTTGCATGGATGCTCACGCAATCGCGGCTTGTTGCCTCGACAAAGCGTGGATTACCATGAATGAATTGGCGTGACGGCAATCAGGGGAGGCTGGCGGATGCGCAGGGGCAAGCAGGTGGCAGCAGCGGAGAAGGCGACCCGGATGAGCCATGGCCCGCTGATGGCCGGGGCGCTTGTGGTGGCGCTGGGTGCGCTGGCCCTGCCGGTGCGGGCGGAGACCGTCATCACGTCGCACGGCATTTCCACCTTCGGCGATCTTGCCCTGCCGGCCGATTTCACCCACCTGCCCTATGTGAACCCCGACGCGCCGAAGGGCGGCGAGATCAGCCAGTGGGCGCCGGGCAGCTTCGACAGCTTCAACCCCTATGCCATCGCGGGTAATTCGGCCGCCCTGTCCTCGATCTTCTACGAATCCATCCTGTCGGGCACGCTGGACGATGTCAGCGCCGCCTACTGCCTTCTGTGCGAGACGATGGAATACCCCGAGGACCGGTCCTGGGTGATCTTCAACCTGCGCAAGGATGTGACCTTCTCGGACGGCACGCCCTTCACCGCCGACGACGTGCTGTTCAGCTACGAGCTGTTCCGCGACAAGGGCATCCCGGAGTTCCGGGCGGTGTCGAACGCGAAATACCAGTCGGTCGAGGTGCTGGACCCCTATCGCATCAAGTTCACCTTCGCCCCCGGCACGCCGTTCCGCGACATGCCCGCACAGGCGGGCAGCACGCCGATCTTCTCGCGCAAGCACTATGAGGAGAACAACCGGGACCTGGAGAAATCCAGCCTGGAGCCCTTCCTGGGCACCGGACCCTATGTGCTGGAAAGCTTCAAGCCGGGCCAGCAGATCATCTATGCGCGCGACCCGGACTACTGGGGCGAGAAGCATCCGCTGAACATCGGCCAGAACAATTTCGACCGGATCCGGATCGAGTATTTCGGCGATGACAACGCGGCGATGGAGGCCTTCAAGGCCGGGGTCTACACCTTCCGCAACGAGAGCCTGCCGAAGCGCTGGGCCAGTGACTACAACTTCCCGGCGGTGACTTCGGGCGACATCGTGAAGGAGGTCATCCCCTCGGGCAACATCGCCGGCGGGCAGTCGATCATCTTCAACCTGCGTCGGCCGCAGTTCCAGGACCCGCGCGTGCGCCAGGCGCTGGGGCTGATGTTCAACTTCGAATGGTCGAACAAGGCGCTGTTCTACGGCCTGTTCGCGCGGGTGAACTCGATCTGGGAAAACTCGGACATGGCCGCGACCGGGGTTCCCGGGCCGGACGAGATTGCGCTGCTGCAACCCCTGGTCGATGAGGGCCTGCTGCCCGCCAGCATCCTGACGGACGAGGTGCCGATGGGCTCGGTCTCGTCCGAGGAAACCAATCTCGACCGCCGGAACCTGCGCCGGGCCTCGGCGCTGCTGGACGAGGCGGGCTGGCCCGTGGGCGGTGACGGCATCCGCCGCAACGACAAGGGCGAAAGGCTGCGGATGCAGATGGTCCATTCCCGCACCGACCTTCTGCCGGTGATGAACGCCTATGTCGAGAACCTGCGCGCGCTTGGCGTGGATGCCAGCTTCGACATCATCGACGACCCGCAGTTGCAGGAACGCGCCAGCCCGCCGAACTTCGACTTCGACGCGCTGCCGACGACCGTGGTCAACGGCGGGCTGGAACCGGGCAGCGTGCTCAAGCAGGCCTGGGCCTCGGTGGCAAAGGACAACTCCAGCCGCAACCGCATGGGCTATGCCAACCCGGCGGTGGACAGGCTGCTGGACAAGGTAGAGGCCGCCGAAAGCCGCGCGGAGCTGACCAGTGTCATCAAGGCGCTGGACCGGGTGCTGCGGTCGGAATACGTGATCGTCCCGCGCTATTACAAGCGGGACAACTGGGTGGCCTACTACAACATGTACGAACATCCCGAGACCCTGCCGCCCTATTCGGTAGGCGAACTGTCGATCTGGTGGTACAACGCCGAAAAGGCCGACGCGCTGAAGGCCAGGGGCGTGCTGAAGTAACCACGAACGGGCAGGGATCTTGGGCGCCTATATCCTTCGAAGGCTGTTGCTGGTCATCCCGACGCTGTTCGGGGTGATGCTGATCAACTTCGCGCTGACCCAGTTCGTCCCCGGCGGGCCGATCCAGCAGATCCAGGCCCGGTTCGAGGGCGAGGGGGATTCGATCCAGAACCTCTCGGGCTCGGCCGGGGGCGGGGTGCAGGAAGAGGACGGCGGCTATGTCGGTGCCCGCGGCCTGCCGCCCGAATTCCTGGCCCGGCTGGAGGTGCAGTTCGGCTTTGCCCGCATCGTCTGCGCGGAAGGCTTCACCGGCACCCCGTCGCTGAACGCGCCCGAATGCGAGAAGGAGGCGATCCCGGCGGCCGAGCGGTTCCTGATCATGATGGGCAAGTATCTGACGCTGGATTTCGGGCAAAGCTACTTCCGGTCGATCTCGGTGGTGGATCTGGTGATCGAGAAGATGCCGGTGTCGATCACCCTGGGCCTGTGGTCCACGCTGATCGCCTATCTGGTCTCGATCCCGCTGGGCATCCGCAAGGCGGTGCATGACGGGACGCGCTTTGACACCTGGACCAGCGGCATCATCATCGCGGCCTATGCCATTCCCGGCTTCCTCTTCGCGATCATGCTGATGGTCGTCTTTGCCGGCGGGTCCTATTTCCAGTGGTTCCCGCTGCGCGGACTGACCAGCGACAACTGGTCCGACCTGTCGCTCTGGGGCAAGATCAAGGACTATCTCTGGCACATCACGCTGCCGGTCACGGCGCAGCTGATCTCGTCCTTTGCAGTGCTGACGCTGCTGACGAAGAACAGCTTCCTGGACGAGATCAAGAAGCAGTATGTGATGACCGCCCGCGCCAAGGGCCTGTCGGAAAGCCGCGTGCTGTACGGCCATGTGTTCCGCAATGCCATGCTGATCGTGATCGCGGGCTTTCCCGGCGTCTTCCTGTCGGTCTTCTTCGGGTCGAGCCTTCTGATCGAGGTCATCTTTTCGCTGGACGGCCTGGGGCAGCTTGGCTTCAAATCGGCGGTGGAGCGCGACTATCCGGTGATCTTCGGCACGTTGTTCGCCTTCGGGCTGATCGGGCTGGTGGTCGGCATCCTGTCGGACCTGATGTATGTCTTCGTCGATCCCAGGATCGACTTCGAAAGTCGCGGCTGATGGCGCTTTCGGCCCTCAACCAGCGCCGCTGGCGCAACTTCAGGTCCAACCGGCGGGCCTATTGGTCGCTCTGGATCCTGCTGGTGCTGTACGGCATCTCGCTCTTCGCCGAACTGATCGCCAACGATCGACCGGTCCTGGTGAAGTACCAGGGCGGCTATTACATGCCGGTCTTCCGCTTCTACCCGGAAACCGCCTTCGGCGGCGATCTGAGGACCGAGGCCGACTACACCACGCCCGAGGTGAAATGCCTGATCGTCGCCGCCGGGTCCGAGGCCTGCTGGGACGATCCCGACGGCATCCGGGCCGAGGTGGAACGCAGCGGCACCGCGGCAGGGGTTGAGGTTGACCGGGGCTGGATGCTCTGGCCGCTGATCCCCTACCGCTACAACACCATTGTCAACACGGGCGGCGTCGCGCCGGGGCCGCCGTCGGCGCAGAACTGGCTGGGAACCGACGACACCAGCCGCGACGTGCTGGCGCGGGTGATCTACGGTTTCCGCCTCTCGGTCACCTTCGCGCTGATCGTCACCTTCCTGACCACGGTCATCGGCATCGCCGCCGGCGCGGTACAGGGCTATTTCGGCGGGCTGACCGACCTTCTGTTCCAGCGGTTCATCGAGCTCTGGTCCTCGGTGCCCACGCTGTATGTCATCATCATCCTGACGGCGGTCTGGTCGAAAAGCTTCTGGCTGCTGGTCGGCCTGATGGTGGCCTTTGGCTGGACCGCGCTGGTCGGCGTGGTGCGGGCCGAGTTCCTGCGGGCGCGCAACTTCGAATATGTGCGCGCGGCAAGGGCGCTGGGCGTCAGCGACACGCAGATCATGTTCCGCCATGTCCTGCCCAATGCCCTGGTCGCGACGCTGACCCTGCTGCCCTTCGGCATCACCGGGGCGATCGGCACACTGGCCTCGCTGGATTACCTGGGCTTCGGCCTGCCGGCCGACCTGCCCTCGCTGGGCCAGCTGACCCGGCAGGCGCAGCAGAACCTTCAGGCGCCGCATCTGGCCTTCGTCGCTTTCTTCACCTTTGCGATCATGCTGTCGCTTCTGGTCTTCATCTTCGAGGGCGTCCGCGATGCCTTCGACCCGCGCAAGACCTTCCGGTGAGGCGCGCAGGATGAGGGTGCTTGAAGTAAGCGAGCTTTCCGTCACCTTCCGGCAGGACGGACGGCTGATCCAGGCGGTGAAGGGCGTCTCGTTCGGCATCGACAAGGGCGAGACCGTCGCCCTGGTCGGCGAAAGCGGATCGGGCAAGTCCGTGACCGCGCTGTCCACCGTCGGACTGCTGGGCGACAGTGCCGAGCTTTCGGGCTCGATCATCTACCAGGGCACGCAGATGGTCGGCGCGTCCGAGCGCGACCTGCGCCGGATCCGGGGCAATGACATCAGCTTCATCTTCCAGGAGCCGATGACCAGCCTCAACCCGCTGCACACGATCGAGAAGCAGCTGGCCGAAAGCCTGGCCCTGCACCAGGGCCTGACCGGGGCCGCCGCCCGTGCCCGGATCGTCGAGCTTCTGGGCAAGGTCGGCATCCGCGACGCGGAAAGCCGGCTTGGCGCCTATCCGCATCAGCTTTCGGGCGGGCAGCGCCAGCGGGTGATGATCGCGATGGCCCTGGCCAACGGGCCGGATCTTCTGGTCGCCGACGAACCCACCACCGCGCTGGACGTGACGATCCAGGCGCAGATCCTGGACCTTCTGGCCGAGCTCAAGCGCTCCGAAGGGCTGAGCCTGCTGTTCATCACCCATGACCTGGGCATCGTCCGCCGCATCGCCGACCGGGTCTGCGTGATGCAGGGCGGCGAGATCGTCGAACAGGGGCCCGCCGCGCAGATCTTTGCCGATCCGCAGCATCCCTACACGCAAAAGCTTCTGGCGGCCGAGCAGAAGGGCGGGCCGCCGCCGGTGCCCGAGGGCGCGCCGGAAGTGGCCCGGGCCGAGGCGCTGCGCGTCTGGTTCCCGATCCAGAAGGGCCTGCTGCGCCGGACGGTGGGGCATGTGAAGGCGGTGAACGAGGCCTCGCTGTCGGTCCGCGCGGGCGAGACGCTGGGTATCGTCGGCGAAAGCGGGTCGGGCAAGACCACGCTGGCGCTGGCGATCCTGCGCCTGATCCCCTCGACCGGCGGGATCACCTTCCTGGGCCGCGACGTGCATGCCCTGGGCCGGGCCGAGCTGCGCAGCCTGAGGCGGGACATGCAGGTCGTGTTCCAGGACCCCTACGGCAGCCTGTCGCCCCGGATGACGGTCGAGGAGATCATCGCCGAGGGGCTGGGCGTCCATGGGCTGGAGCCGGGCCGGAACCGGACCGAAATGGTCGCCGGGATCATGCGCGAGGTGGGTCTGGACCCGGCGACGATGGCCCGCTATCCGCACGAATTCTCGGGCGGCCAGCGCCAGCGCATCGCCATCGCCCGCGCGATGATCCTGCGGCCGAAGCTGGTGGTGCTGGACGAGCCGACCTCGGCCCTGGACATGACGGTGCAGGTCCAGATCGCCGACCTTCTGCGCGACTTGCAGCGGAAATGGGGGCTGGCCTACATCTTCATCAGCCATGACCTGCGGGTCATCCGCGCCATGGCGCACAAGGTGATGGTGATGCAGGCCGGCGATGTCGTGGAAAGCGGCGATTGCGAGGCCGTGTTCACCAATCCGCAAACCCCCTATACCAAAGCTCTGATGGCCGCCGCCTTCGGAGCCTGACGGGTGAAACTGCTCTTCGTCCACCAGAACTTTCCCGGCCAGTTCCTGCATCTCGCGCCCGAAATGCAGCGGCGCGGGCATGATGTGCGCGCAATCACCGATGCGACGAACGGCAAGACGACCAACGTTCCGACCCTGTGCTACAGCTTTCAGGCGCCGCCGGTTGACCCTGCGGCCACGCGGCTTGGCCGCACCTTCACGATGATGAGCGACCGGGGCGTCGTCGTGGCGCGCCTTGCGCAGAAGCTGCGCGCCGAAGGCTATGTGCCCGATGTGATCTACGGCCATTCCGGCTGGGGCGAGACCCTGTTCCTGAAGGAAGTCTGGCCCGAGGCGAGGCTTCTGGTCTTTGCCGAGTTCTACTATCGCGGCCTTGGCGCCGATGTCGGTTTCGACCCCGAGTTCCAGACCGCCGGTTTCGACCAGGTGATGATCGCGCAGTCTCGGGCGGCCTATCTGGCGCAGGCGCTGATCCATGCCGATGCCGGGGTCGCCCCGACCGAATGGCAGGCCAGCACGCATCCGCCTGCCTTGCGGGACCGGCTGGAGGTGATCTTCGACGGCGTGGATTGCGACCGGCTGGCTCCGCCTGCCGAAGCGCGGTTCACCCTGCCGGACGGCAGGGTGCTGGCCCGGGGTGACGAGGTCCTGACCTATGTCGCGCGCAATCTGGAACCCTATCGGGGTTTCCACATCTTCATGCGTGCCCTGCCCGCGGTGCTGGCGGCCCGGCCCGACGCGCAGGTGGTCATCGTCGGCGGCCATGAGGCGAGCTATGGCCAGCTGCCGAAGGACGGGCGGAGCTGGAAGGAGGTCCTGCTGGAGGAACTGGGCGACCGGCTTGACCTGTCACGGATCCATTTCACCGGCAAGGTGCCCTATGCCCGCCTGGTTGACCTGTTCCACGTCAGCCGGGCGCATGCCTATCTGAGCTATCCCTTCGTCCTGTCCTGGTCGATGGTCGAAGCCATGGCGGCCGGGGCGCTGGTCGTCGGTTCGGACACGCCTCCGGTGGCGGAGGTCCTCCGCGATGGCGAGACCGGACGGCTGGTGGACTTCTTCGATGTGTCCGGCTGGTCGGCCGCGCTGATCGGCGCGCTGGCCCGGCCCGAAGCCTACCTGCCGCTGCGCGAGGCCGCCCGCCGACGGGTGCGCGAACGCTATGACCTGCGCACGGTCTGCCTGCCCCGGCAAGTCGATCTGCTGACCCGTCTGTCCCGGGGCTGAGCCGATTTCCTGCGGAAATCGGTCCGGAGTTTTGCAAACTCCGGTTCGGCCCGGTCAGATGGCCGAGGAGTGCTTGGCCTTCTCGCTGTCATAGGCATCGAAGGCGCGGGCGATCATCCGGGTCAGGGGGCGGGCGCGTTCCGGGATGAACAGGCCCTCTTCGGTCACCTGCACCATGTCACCGAAGCCGGTCGAGGCCAGACGGAAAAGCTCGGCAATACGGCCGGGATCCGTGTCGAAATCGCGCAGCAACTCGGCCCGCGACACGCGGAAGTCGCACATCAGCGCCTCGATGATCCGGCCCCGCAAGAGATCCTCGCCCCGGAAGGCATGGCCGCGCTGGGTCGAGAAGCGCCCCGCGCGGATCGCCCGGGTATGTTCGGCCGTGCCAGAGGCGTTCTGGGCGTAGCCTTGCGGAAACCGGCTGATCGACGAGGCGCCAAGCCCGATCAGGACCCTGGCCGGATCGTCGGTGTAGCCCTGGAAGTTCCGCCGCAAAGTCCCGGCGCGCAGGGCCCGGGCCAAGCCGTCCTCGGGCCGGGCGAAATGGTCGATGCCAACCTCGACATAGCCATCCCAGAGGAACAACTGCCGCGCGGTCTCGAACAGGGCGAGGCGCTCTTCCGGGGTCGGCATGGCGTCGGAGGGGATCATCTGCTGCCGGCGGCTCATCCAGGGCACGTGGGCGTAGCCGTAAAGCGCGACGCGATCCGGCGACAGCGTCAGCAGCTTCTGCACCGAAGCCGCGATGCGCGGCCCGGTCTGGAACGGCAGGCCATACAGGATGTCGGTGTTCAGGCTGGCCACGCCCCGGTCGCGGATCCGGGCGGCCACGTCGCGGGTCAGCTCATAGCCCTGCTCGCGCCCGATGGCCTGCTGGATCTTCGGGTCGAAGTCCTGCACGCCGATCGAGGCGCGGTTCATTCCCGCGGCTGCCAGCGCGTCCAGCCGGGCATCGTCGATCTCGTTCGGATCGATCTCGACCGAGAACTCGCCATCCGCCGCCAGAGGCGCAACCGCCTGGATCCGCTCGGCCAGGTCGCGCATCAGGTCGGGGCCAAGCAGCGTCGGCGTTCCCCCGCCCCAGTGCAGGCGGGACAGCGTGACACCGCGCGGCAGATGCGCGCGCAGAAGGTCCAGCTCGTCCTTCAGGACCTGGACATAGGCCTGCACCGGCGCGTCCGAGGCGGTGCCCTGCGTCCGGCAGGCGCAGAACCAGCACAGGCGGCGGCAGAAGGGCACATGGACGTACAGCGAGATCTCGCTGAACTCCGGCACCGCCTCGATCCAGCGGACGAACTCGCCCGGGCCGACCTCCGGCCCGAAATGCGGCGCCGTCGGGTAGGACGTATAGCGCGGCACGCGGGCGTCGAATAACCCAAGGCGGGCAAGTTGCGAAATCTGGCTCATGCAACTAGGTTAGGACAGGTGCCGCTCCGGCATCCTTGATTCAGATCAACGCGAGGTGTCCCCGTTGCAGGACCATTTCGTCCACGTCCAATGCGGGGACTGCCCGATCCGGCATCGCGCGGTCTGCGCCCGCTGCGAAACCGACGAGTTGATGCGGCTTGAGCAGATCAAGTACTACCGCAGCTTCCAGGCCGGTCAGACGATCATCTGGTCGGGCGACCGGATGGAGTTCGTGGGCTCGGTGGTCAGCGGCATCGCCACGCTGACCCAGACGATGGAGGACGGCCGGCGGCAGATGGTCGGGCTCTTGCTGCCGTCCGATTTCGTCGGACGCCCCGGCCGCGCCACCGCCGCCTTCGACGTCACCGCGACAACCGACCTGGTGATGTGCTGCTTCCGCAAGAAGCCTTTCGAGGAGATGATGCTCTCCACCCCCCATATCGCCCAGCGGCTGCTGGAGATGACGCTGGACGAACTGGACGCCGCGCGGGAATGGATGCTGCTGCTTGGCCGCAAGACCGCGCGCGAGAAGATCGCCTCGCTGATCGCGATCATCGCCCGGCGCGATGCCGCCTTGCAACGGAAGCGGACGCCCGTCGCCCTGTCCGTGGATCTGCCGCTGACCCGCGAGGAAATGGCCGATTACCTTGGTCTGACGCTGGAGACGGTCAGTCGCCAGATCAGCGCCCTGAAGCGTGACGGCGTGATCAGTCTGGAAGGCAACCGCAGGGTCATGATTGCCGACATCGACCGGCTGATGGAAGAAGCCGGCGACGACAGCGATGGCGGGATTCTGGTCTGACCTGACCCGCACCGCGGTGCCCGGACCTGTTTCTGCGGGGCGTCCTGCCCGGGCGCTGAACAATGTCTTTGCTGCGGGCAAGCTGCCTTGAGGATCGGTTCAAGCCGATCCGCCGTGCGGCCCGGGCCGGAGTGGGCTGTCTGCACCGTGACCTTCCTTGCCGTTTGGTCCGTCCCGCCGGACTGACGGCGACTTCCATCGTGCCGGACGGCCGGAGCCGTCACGGCGATACCCGCATCTGGAACGACGGAACATGGGCCGGCCTTGCCGCGGACCGGCGGGCTGCCCGACTTCCGGCGACTATTCCGCGCGCCTGAAACTGTCGGCGCGTGACAGCGCCCAGGCCTCGGCAAAGCGCGGAGAGGAGGCCGGATCGGCGGCAAGCTGGCCGGGGGCGATCTGTTCGTACTGTTCGGCCAGCGAGATCACCTTGTCCGACGAGGCGCGGCGCAGGAAATGGTGCGGGCGCAGTTCGGAGGGATGCGACAAGCCCGCCGCAGCCACAAGCTCGGCCAGGGCATGCAGCGTGTTGCGGTGGAAGCTTGCCACCCGTTCGGCCTTGTCCGGGACATGGATCGCGCGCTGGCGCAGCGGGTCCTGGGTGGCAACCCCGGTCGGGCAGGCGCCGGTATGGCAGGACTGCGCCTGGATGCAGCCGACCGCGAACATGAAGCCGCGCGCGGCATTGCACCAGTCGGCTCCCAGCGCCATCACCCGGGCCATGTCGAAGGCCGAGGTGATCTTGCCCGAGGCCCCGATCCGCACCCTGTCGCGCACCCCGATGCCCACCAGCGCGTTGTGGACAAAGGACAGACCGTCGCGCAGCGGCATGCCGACATGATCCATGAACTCCAGCGGCGCGGCGCCGGTGCCGCCCTCCTTGCCGTCCACCACGATGAAATCGGGGGTGATGCCGGTCGCCAGCATCGCCTTGCAGATTGCCATGAACTCCCAAGGGTGGCCGATGCACAGCTTGAAGCCCGCCGGTTTCCCGCCCGAGAGATCACGCATCTGCGCGATGAATTCCAGCAGGCCCGCAGGGGTGGAGAAGGCCGAATGATGCGCGGGAGAGATGCAGTCCTGTCCCATCGGGATGCCGCGGATCGCGGCGATTTCCTCGGTGACCTTTGCGGCGGGCAGCACGCCGCCATGGCCGGGCTTGGCGCCCTGGCTGAGTTTCAGTTCCACCATCCGGATCTGCGGATCGGCTGCCACATCGGCGAACCGCGCCGGGTCGAAACGGCCGTCAGGGGTGCGGGCGCAGAAATAGCCCGAGCCAAGCTCCCACACCAGGTCGCCGCCGAATTCGCGGTGATAGGGCGAGACGCCGCCTTCGCCGGTGTCGTGGAAGAAGCCGCCCGCCTTCGCCCCCCGGTTCAGGGCGCGGATCGCGTTGGCCGAAAGCGAGCCATAGCTCATGGCCGAGATGTTCAGCAGGCTTGCGGAATAGGGCTGCGCCGTGCCGGCCCCGACCAGGGTGCGCAGCGCCTCGTGCGGCAGGGGGGCGGTGGGCGCGATGGAATGGTGCAGCCATTCGTACTGTTCTTCATAGACGTCGTACTGCGTGCCGAAGGGCCGCTTGTCGAGATCGCGCTTGGCGCGCTGGTAGACGATGGCGCGCTTGTCGCGCGGGAAGGGGGTGCCGTCCTTGTCGCCCTCGAAGAAATACTGCCGCATCTCGGGCCGGATCGATTCCAGCAGGAATCGCAGATGGGCGGCGACGGGATAGTTGCGCAGAACGGTGTGGCGCGTCTGACGCAGGTCGCTGAGGCCGATCAGGACCGAACCGGCGCAGAGGATCGCAAGGGGCAGAAGCCACCAGGTCTGGCCGGGGAAGGCCAGCATCAGCCCGACGGCGACGGCGATCAGGATCGCCGGCCAGGTGATCAGGGCATAGCGGAAGTTGAAGATCGTCGACAGCATCCGGCCCCCGGACAGGCGTTTCCACCAGTCAAACACCAGAAGTGTGAAGGATCTGCAAATCTCAGAAGGGCGCGGGGGCGAAGAAGCTGACCCGCTTGCCGGTCGTGGGGTGGTGCAGCGACAGGCTTTCGGCATGCAGCATCAGCCGGCCATGGTCTGCCCGCGTTTCAGGAGCATAGATCTGGTCGCCGAGGATCGGATGGCCAAGCGCCAGCATGTGGACGCGCAGCTGATGGCTGCGCCCGGTATGCGGGGTCAGGCGGACCCGGGTTTCGTCGCCCGCACGGTCAAGGACCTGCCAGTCGGTGACGGCGGGGCGGCCGTGCTCGGGATCGACCTTCTGGCGGGGCCGGTAGTCCCAGTCGCTGCCGATGGGCAGGTCCACCGTGCCGTTGTCCGTCTCCAGCCGCCCCTTCAGGCGGGCGATATAGGTCTTTTCCGCCCGGCGCTGCTCGAACTCCTGCCCCAGGAAGCCCTGGGCCTGTTTGGTGCGGGCAAAGATGATGACGCCGCTGGTGTCGCAGTCCAGCCGGTGCACGGTCAGCGCGTCCCAGCGGGCGGCTTGCAGACGGCTGATCAGGCAGTCCTGCCGGTTCGCCAGCTTTCCCGGCACCGTCAGAAGGCCCGCGGGCTTGTAGAGGACGATGATCGCGTCGTCCTCGTGCAGGATCGACAGCGGCCCGGTCGGCGGGTCGTAGGCGAAATCCGGGATGAGCGAGGGCTTATGCAACCGTGTGGCCTTCGGACAGCAGGCGGGCATGGAGGTGGCGGATATGGGCCGGCCCCACCTCGCAGCAGCCGCCGATCAGCCTGGCCCCCTGCGCGACCCAGCCCAGGGCGAAATCGGCATAGCGTTCGGGCGTCAGGTCGTGGCGGGCGCAGTATTCGGGGGCAGAGGTGCCATGGGTGTGGGGGGTGATCTCGGAAAACCCGTTGGCATAGGCGCCGAAGGGCAGGCCGAGGGGGCTCAGTTCGGCAAGCGCCGCCGCCATCGCCTCGGGCATCGAACAGTTGGCGAGGACCGCGTCGGCAGGCGTCTCGGCCAGGACTTCGGCCAGGGCGGCGACGGGTTCACCCGAGCGGAGTTTCGTGCCGTCCCGATCCTGGACCGAGACCGAAAGCCAGACCGGACGGTCGGTGGTGCGGGCGCCCTTCAGCGCCCCGCGCGCAAGGTCGAGGGAGGAGATCGTCTCGATCAGGATCAGATCGACATGCGGGGCAAGCAGGCGCGCCTTTTCGGCATAAAGCGCGGTCGAGACCTCGACCGGCGGGGTCAGGTCGGGGCGGTAGCTTTCGCCCAGGGGGCCCATGGAACCCGCGATCAACCCGCGTCCGGCGGCGGCGCGGGCCTCGTGCGCCTCGGCCAGGGCGCGGAGGTGCAGCGCGTGGAAGAGGTGGTCGAGGCCCTGCGGGATCAGGCGGTCATGCAGGATGTTGTAGGTGTTCGTCGTGGCGAGGCTGGCGCCCGCGGCGAAGTAATCCTCATGGATGGCGCGGACCAGGCCGGGGTGGTCGATCATCACCCGCGTCGCCCAGAGCGGTCCGGGGTCGCTGCCCGCGCGGGCGATCAGTTCCTGGCCCATGCCGCCGTCGAGAAGGGTGATCTCGGTCATCGTCCGTCCTGTCGTCGTACCCCGGGCCGACCCCGGAGGGTTTCACACCCTCCGGACCTGCCGTGGAATATCTGGAGAAGGGAAAGCACAATTTGAGCCGAATTGTCAGTATGCGTCGCGGAAGACTTCGGCGAGGAGGGGGACCAGCCAGTCTTCATCGGCCCTGGTGAAGGCAGCAGGGGTGTTGCTGTCGAGGTCGAGGACGCCGAGGAGAGTGCCTTCGCCGTTCCAGACCGGCAGGACGAGTTCCGAGCGGGTGCTGGAAGAGCAGGCGATATGGTCCGGGAAGGCATCGACATCGGGGACGTTCTGGACCTGCCCCGTGCGCGCGGCGGCCCCGCAGACCCCGCGGCTGAACGGGATCACGAGGCAGCCGTGGCTGCCCTGGTAGGGACCGATCTTAAGCATCTCGGGGCCGGTGACGCGGTAGAAGCCGGTCCAGTCGCAGAAGGGATGCGCGTGGTGGATCTCGCAGACGACGGTGGCCATGAGCGCGACGGTGTCCGTCTCGCCCTGGGTCAGGGCGCGGATCGCGGCGGTGATCGCGGGGCGGTCGATCTCAGTAGCCAAGGGCGCAGCCGTCCTTTCTGGGGTCCGAAGCGCCGACCAGGATGTCGCCGTCGATGCGGATCGCCTGCGATCCGCCAAGCGGGGTCTTCGGGATCACGACGGCATGACCCAACTCGGCCAGCTCGGCCCGGACCTTGTCGGAATAGCCGCGTTCGACCTCCATCCCGTCGGGGCCCGAGAAGCAGCGCGGGGCATCCATCGCCTCTTGCAGGTCGAGCCCGTAGTCGACGAGGTTGGTGACCAGGCGCGCATGGCCGCAGGGCTGGTAGGCCCCGCCCATCACGCCGAAGGGCATCAGGACGCGGCCATTCTGCCGGATCATGCCGGGGATGATCGTGTGCATCGGCCGCTTGGCCGGCCCGGCCTCGTTCGGGTGGCCTTCGACCAGCGAGAATCCGGCGCCGCGGTTCTGGAAGTTGATGCCGAACTTCGAGGAGGCGAGGCCGGAGCCGAAGCCCCAGAAGATCGAGTAGATCAGCGAGACCGCCATCCGGTCGCGGTCGACCACGGTGATATAGACCGTGTCGCGGTGGATCGCCTCGGTCAGCGGTGCGGCGGCGGGCATGGCACGCCCGGGGTCGATCAGCGCGGCCAGCTTCGCCGCCGTGTCCGGCGACAGCATGTGGTCAAGCCGCGTGGTGTGGTCGGGGTCGGCGATGAAGCGGTTGCGCGCGTCGTAGGCCAGCTTCGTCGCCTCGGCCTCGATATGGGCGCGCTGGCTGCCGAGGGGGTCCATCGCGGCAAGGTCGAAGTGGCGGAGGATGTTCAGCAGCAGGATGGCAGTCGCGCCCTGGCCGTTCGGCGGGTGTTCGACCAGGTCGATCCCACGGTAGGTGCCGGATACGGGGACGGTGTAGTCGCAGGCGGTGGCGGCCAGGTCGTCCAGCGTATGCGTGCCACCCAGCGCGCGCAGCGAGGCGATCATGTCCTCGGCCACCTCGCCCTCGTAGAACCCGGCGCGACCTTGCCGTGCGACGCGGCGCAGGACCTCGGCCTGGCCGGGGGCGCGGAAGACCTGGCCGACGGCGGGAGCCTTCCCGTCCAGCGTGTAGAAATCGCGCGCGGCACCGCGCAGGCAGGGCAGGTCCTCGGCCCAGTCGAAGGCGACGCGGGGCGCGACGGGGATGCCTTCCTCGGCATAGCGGATCGCGGGGGCCAGGACCTCGGCCAGGGATTTCAGCCCGTAATCGGCGTTCAACCGGCAGAAGGCATCGATCGCGCCGGGAAGGGTCACCGCCTCGACGGACTGGACCGGCATCGCGGTCAGGCCCCGTGCCCGGAGGTCCGCGGCATGCAGCCCGCGCGGCGACCGGCCCGAGCCGTTCAGGGCGATGATCTCTTCGGTTCCCGCGGGTTTCAGCAGGACGAAGCAGTCGCCGCCGATCCCGGTCATCTGCGGTTCGGCAATTCCCAGGACCAGGGCGCCGGCGATGGCCGCGTCAACCGCGTTGCCGCCGGATTTCAGGACCTCGATCGCCACCTGCGCCGCGATGGGGTGTGAAGTGGCGCAGAGGCCGTTGCGGGCATAGACGGCGGATCGGCCGGGCAGGTGCAGGTCGCGCATCACGCCGCGCGTCCTTGCCGGCCGGGACAGGCGGATCGGAGGGTCGCGCAATCTGTCAAGATGATGTCTCCCTGTTCGGATCGCCGCGCTGCCGTTGTCCGGTTGGAACGGCCAGCGCCCCGAACCCTAGGTCGGGCGCTGCGGAAAGCCAAGGGGATGCCTGCTCGCAGCACGATACGGGCCCGCCTTGCCCCAGCAGGCGCTGCACGCCCGGTCTGGCGGCGAAGGTGCGGCCCGGCTGGAGCGCGGCAGATATTCCCCGGAGACGTCGTCGTCGTCCAGACGGGATCAGGACGCAAGCGGGGAAGGTCTCGGAAAGGCTTCCTGCCGAACGCTGCGGCCTTCCGCGGGGTACGGTGGGCGGTCTGGCCGCGACGTGGGTGCCGACCCGACCCGTTCGGGCCTTGCGGCGCGATCCGATCCTTTGGCGCCGGGCGAGAGGCCATCGCTGTTGCCGGTCGCGGGCCGCAGTGCGGGTCCGTAGCAAGCGGGCGCGGGCCGGTCGCGGGCCGCAGACACCTCGGGCGCCAGTTTCCGATCCCGAGACCCCGCAACGATGGCTGCGGCGCGGTGTCGGCCGACGCGCACGGATTTGACCGTTTCCCGTCGATCCCGGTCGCGCCGCGACGCGGGTCTGCCGGTCTGGCGCGGGATGCGCGCCCTAGGACGGCAGCAGGAAGGTCAGATGATTCCTGTCCGCAATGCGGCTGTAGGACAGATCCGTGCAGAGCGACCGGATGAGGTGCCAGCCGAAACCGCCTTCGGGAAGGTCCTGTAGGGCCGGACCCCTGTCAGGTGGCAGTCGCCCTTCCGGCAGGGTCCCGCCCGGCATGGCGCGTCCCGCATCGACGATCAGACAGCGGATCCCGGCCGTTTCTTGCCGCAGGGTGACCTCGACCTGCCCTCCCGCTTCACCATAGGCATGTTCTGCCACGTTGTTCAGGGCCTCGGCCAGAACCACCTCCGCCGAGCCCCGGGCGTCTTCCCGCAGCGCGGACAGGGGCGGACAGACCAGCATTCCGGCCAGCGACCGGCGGATGGATGCCGGATCGGCCCGGAACGCCAGATACAGCTCTGGAGGCCTGTCGGTCCGGTCAGGCACTTGCGGCATAGGCCACGGCGGCATCAACGTTCGGATGGATCGTGAAGATGCTGTCCATCCGGGTCAGGCGGAAGACCTTTTCCACCGTGGGCGTCAGACCGGCAAGCTCCAGCACGCGGTCGGGGCCGAGCAGTTTCTTCACCGCGACAATGGCGCCGAGGCCGGAGGAATCGAGGAATTGCACCCGCGCCAGATCCAGCACCACGCGCATCGGACCGTCGCGCGTGGCATCCCGCATCCGTTCCTTGAACTGGATCGCGGTGGCGGCATCGATCCGGTCGTCGATCACGGACACGGCAATCACCTTGGGTCTGGTCTGAGTCTGCAATTGCATGGCGCACCCCTTTGCTTGCGTTTCCCGCAGCCTAGGGGCAAAGGGTGAACAACTGGTAAGCGCCAGCCGGTCAGTTCAGCTGGAATGTCACCGGATAGCGCCCGTCCTCGAAGTCGCCGAAAAGATCGCCGAGGTCAGGGTGATCGACAGGTTCACCGGTTTCGTCCGGCACCAGGTTCTGTTCCGACACATAGGCCACATAATAGCTTTGGCCGTTTTCCGCGAGCAGGTGGTAGAAGGGCTGGTCCTTGGCAGGACGGCTGTCCTCGGGAATGTTGTCGTACCATTCCTCGGTGTTCGAGAAGATCGCATCAACGTCAAACACCACACCGCGGAACGGATGCTTCCTGTGTCGAAGCACCTGCCCGATGTGGTACTTGGCGTGTGTGGTCTGCATCATCGTCAGTTCCCTTCCAGACATTTACGCCCTTGCGCCCGGCCTGTCCACTTTGCCGCGCCGCCAGCAGGGAAACAGTCTGTGGGCCTCGTCCATACAGTCCGTCTTCTGCCCCAATTCTCGCGGAATCCTGATGTCGCCTGCGGGAGTTGCCCATTTCCTCCGCAGGTCGGATAGTCTAAACTCGCCCCAAAAGAAAAGAGCACGAGGGGCAGATGAGCAGGTTTCTCCGTGCGTCGCTGGTGGTTCTGTGCCTGGCGTCCTGCGGGGGCGGAGGCGGCAGCTACTCGGCGCCGAGGCAGTTGGACAACGCTTGCGCGATCATCCGCGAAAGGCCGCACTACCTGCGGGCGATGGAGCGGACCGAACGGCGCTGGGGCGTTCCGATCCATGTGCAGATGGCGACGATCCACCAGGAATCGAAGTTCGTGGGCAATGCGCGCACGCCGCATACCTTCGTGCTGGGCGTGATCCCGATGGGGCGGCAAAGCACCGCCTATGGCTACAGCCAGGCGCTGAACGGCACCTGGGAGGAATACCAGCAAAGCGTCGGCAACCGTCGGGCAAAGCGCGACGATATCGGCGATGCGACCGATTTCATGGGCTGGTACATGGACCAGACCGAGCGTGCGCTGGGCATCCCGAAGACCGATGCCGAGGCGCAGTATCTGGCCTATCACGAAGGCCGGACCGGCTATGCCCGACAATCCTATCTGAACAAGCCCTGGCTGGTGGAAGTCGCGAAGAAGGTCGGTCAGCGGTCCGAGATGTACCGCGCGCAGCTGGCCTCCTGCCGCTAGACGCGGGGCCGCTTCAGTTCTTCCGCCGGGCCGCCTCGGCGGTGATGTCGAACAGGCTTGCGCCCAGCTGGCCGCCCTTCTTCATCTCACCCAGGATCACCGTGGTCTGGGCGCCGAGGTCGTCGGTGATGATCCATTGCCGCAGTTCCACCGGGTTCGCGGTGAAGACAAGTTCGATCGAGCCGTATTCGGGATGCTCCGGGTCCTGCGCCCGCACCCGGGTCGAGGTGCCGTCCTCGGTATGCCCCACGACCATCTTCGCCCGGCCAAGATCGATGTTCGCCGCAAGGATCAGGTTCAGCGGCGTACGCTTCAGCGGATACTGTTCCGGCGGCTGGTTCGACTTGGCGTCGAAGATGGCGACCTGCTGGCCGCCCGCGATCACCAGGCTGCGGTCGGGCGGGGAATATTCGAACCGCACCCGACCCGGCCGCCGGATGTAGATCTTGCCGGTCGAAATCGTGCCGTCCGAATTGATCTGAGTGAAATCCGCCTCTACCGTCGTCAGGCCGTTCAGATAGCTTGACAGGGTGGCAAGCGGGATCTTCTCGGCCAGGGCCGGGACGGGGATCAGGAAGGCAAGCGGGGCCAGAAGGGCGAAACGGCGGTTCATGCCGCCGATATAACCGCAATTCCCGCGCGTTGCACCCCCGGCGGCGGTTCCTCGCCGCGTCGTGCCCCGCCCGTGATCGACCGTGAGGGCCCAACCTTTCGCTGAGTCGAAGCCCTGCGGTGAATAATTTGATCCAAAGCGAAAACCGCAGAAGAATCTTCGCCAATATTGCCAATGGGCGCTCATCATCGCCAGGAACTGCGGATGAGATCGCAGTATCTGTCGCGCAATGGACATTGGCGGAGATGGTCATGAAGATCGTTGTGCTTGGCGCGGGCGTCATCGGGGTCACGTCGGCCTGGTATCTGGCCCGGGCGGGACATGAGGTCACGGTCATCGACCGCCAGCCCGCCGCAGGGCTGGAGACTTCTTTCGCCAATGCCGGCGAGATCAGCCCCGGCTATGCCTCGCCCTGGGCGGCGCCGGGCATCCCGCTCAAGGCGCTGAAGTGGATGTTCATGGAACATGCGCCGCTGATCGTGCAGCCTCGGCCCGACTGGGCCAAGATCAGCTGGCTGGCGCGGATGCTGATGAACTGCACGGCCGAGGCCTATGCGGTGAACAAGTCGCGCATGGTCCGGCTGGCGGAATACAGCCGCGACTGCCTGATCGAGCTGCGCGCCGAAACCGGGATTGCCTACGACGAGCGCCAGAAGGGCACGCTGCAACTCTTCCGCAGCGAAAAGCAGGTGACGGCAGCGGAAAAGGACATCGCGGTCCTGAAGGCCGATGGGGTGGCCTTCGAGGTGCTGGATCCGGCGGCCTGCATCGCCGCCGAGCCCGGACTTGCCGGGGCACGGCACAAGATCGCGGGCGGCCTGCGCCTGCCGGGGGACGAGACCGGGGATTGCCTCAAGTTCACCCAAAGCCTTGCCGCGATGGCCGAAGCTGCGGGCGTGACCTTCCGCCACGGCGTCCGCATCGACCGGCTGGAGGCCGAGGGCGACCGGATCGCCGCCGTCCATACCTCGGAAGGCCGGGTGACGGCCGATGCCTTCGTGGTGGCGCTGGGGTCCCATTCGCCGCAGCTGGTGCGCGAATTCGGCATCCGGCTGCCGGTCTATCCGGTCAAGGGCTATTCGATCACGGTGCCGATCGTGGATGAGGCCCGCGCGCCGGTCTCGACGGTGATGGACGAGACCCACAAGATCGCCATCACCCGTCTGGGCGACCGCATCCGCGTCGGTGGCATGGCCGAGATCGCGGGCTTCGATACCAGCCTCAAGGCGAAACGGCAGGCCACGCTGACCCATTCGATCGAAGACCTCTTCGGCGGCGCGGGCGACCAGAGCCGGGCAAGCTTCTGGGCCGGCCTGCGTCCGATGACACCGGACGGGACGCCGATCATCGGCCGGTCGCCGCTGGCGAACCTGTTTCTGAACACCGGGCACGGCACGCTGGGCTGGACCATGGCGGCAGGGTCGGGAAAGGTGCTGGCCGACATCGTCTCGGGCCGTCAGGCCGAGATCGACACCGCCGGGCTTGGCTATGCGCGCTACCTTCGCACCCCGCGCGCGGCGCGTCCGCAGCTTGGCAAGGCCGCCCTTCCCGCCTGACCTCGCGCGCCTTCGGCCTGGCGCTTCCGGGACACAGCGGGTCGTCGAAAGGCCCCTGGTCAGAGTCGACAAGCTGGATTGCGGCGCCAATTCCCGGCACAGTGACGGGAACAGGGGGGTCGCAAGGGGATTTCGGGGTGCAGGCGTCTCGGAACGGGCTGATCGACTACGGCCGCTTTGTGGCGGCGCTGGGCATCGTCTGGTTCCATACGCAAGCCCCGGGCTCTCGCGTCGCCTATATCGCGCTGCCATTCTTCCTGGTGCTTCTGTCGATGCCCTCAAGGTCCAGCCTTGGGACGCTGGCCAGGCGGCTTCTGGTGCCGTTCCTGATCTGGTCGGTGATCTTCGGCATGCTCAGCACGGCGCTTGCGCTGAAGAACCAGAACCCGCCGTTCGACTGGTGGCGCTGGCACATGCTTCTGTCCGGCACCTGGATCCACCTCTGGTTCCTGCCCTTCGCCTTCATCGCTGCCACCCTGTCGCCCTGGCTGCGGCACCCGCTGGCCTCGCTGGGGGCGGCGATCCTGTTTTCCACCCTGCTCGTCCTGAACGGAACGCCGGACATGGTCACCTTCGGACAATGGGCCTTCGGGGTGATCCCCGTCCTGACCGGCATCGCCTATTTCGCCTGGGGCTGGCGGCTGGCGGTCACGACCCTGGGGTCGAGCATGCTGATCCTGTTCCTTGGCAGCCCCTCGCCGGACAACATCACGATACTCGTCGGCACCGGGCTTGCGCTGGTGGTCCTGTCGAACCGCCTGCCGCCGACCGCGGTGTCCGACTGGTGCGCGCGGCTTTCTCTCTGGATCTACCTGTCGCATCCGCTGGTCATCATCGCCGGACAGTCGCTGCGCATCACCTATATCGAGCTCGGCCTGTTCTCGCTGGCGTTCAGCGTCATCCTGGCCCAGGTGATCGAGACCCTGGTCCAGTCCTCGCGCAAGAGCCGGCTGGAGTATTAGTCCCCTTGCCGGCGCCCTTGCGAAGGGGCCGGTGATCGTGCCGGGGGACGCCGCTGCCAATGCCGCGCAGGCCACGGGCCAAGGTCAGCCCGGCCCCTTCGGACAGGGAAAGAACCTCGCGCCGGCAGATGCGATGACAGGGCGCCCGCCCTTCGCCGCGCTGTCGGGCGGCGGTTTTCCAGGATCGGATGCATCGGGAATGCGATCGGGATGCCTTCCCTGACCCGCACTGCGAGGTCCGGATGCTGGCAGCTGCCGGGCGGCAGGCGCGCAACGCCTCGGGCGTGAGGTCACGGTTCATGAACCGCTCCGGATACCGCACGGTCAGGTCGATAGGGGCGTGGTGTCGAGCCGGTCCCGACGTCGCAGACGGCCGGGCGTTCGGGAGGTCACAGCACGCCCCGACGGGCCAGGTTCTCCATCAGGGCGCGGGCGCCGAAGGTCCAGGGCGCGATCTCGTCGCAGGGTCTGACCGTGTTCACCAGTCGGCCCAGCGGGGCCGAGGAGATCGTCACCCGGTCGCCCCGGTGATGGGTGAAGCCCTGACCCGGCGCATCGCGGTCCCCGGTGGGGGCGAACATGGTGCCGAGGAACAGCACGAAGCCATCGGGATACTGATGGCTGCGGTTCAGCGTCTGCGCCGCGATCTCCTCGGGCGGGCGCGAGATCTGGCCCATGTCGGAATGATCCTGCAACAGGAATCCGTCCTCGCCGCGGATCTCCAGCTCCACGCGCAGCGCCTTGACCCTGTCCAGCGTGAAGCGGTCGTCGAAGAGCCGGATGAACGGCCCGATGGCCGCCGAGGCGTTGTTGTCCTTGGCCTTGCCCAGAAGCAGCGCCGAGCGCCCCTCCACGTCCCGCAGGTTCACGTCATTGCCCAGGGTCGCGCCGCAGATGCGGCCCCGGGAGTTCACCGCCAGCACCACCTCGGGCTCGGGGTTGTTCCAAACCGATTTGGCATGGACCCCGATCTCGGCGCCGCAACGCACGGCCGCCATGGGGGGAGCCTTGGTGAAGACCTCGGCATCGGGGCCGATCCCCACCTCCAGGTATTGCGACCACATGCCGGCCCCCTGCAACTTCGCCTTGACCGCCGCCGCCGCCTCGGACCCCGGTTGCACACCGCGCAGGGAGCCCCCCAGGATCTCGGCCAGCTCGCTGCGGATCGCCTCGGCCCGGGCCGGATCTCCCTTGGCGCGTTCCTCGATCACCCGTTCGATCATCGACCCGGCGAAGGTCACCCCCGGCCTTGATCGCCTGAAGATCGCAGGGCGCCAGCAACCGCCCGTGCCGTCCGGTGCCGTCGCCCAGGTTCAGGAAAGCGTCCAGCGGGCCAAGGTGCGGGAAGTCGCCGGCCAGCAGGTCCACCAGGTTTTCCCGTTCCAGCAGACCCGACATGGTGGGCGACAGGGTCGTCAGATCGTGCAGCTCGCCTTCGCGGCACAGGACGGGGCAGGGGCCGGCCGCGGCATCAGACCAGACCCGGCCGACCAGCAGGGCCTCGGGGTCATCCGGCAGGATGTCGGCGGCGGACAGGTGCAGCGGCATGGTTTCTCCCCGTTATGCGGTTTCGCGTTGGCCCCGGCCATAGATCATCAGCCTTGCGGTGATGACAACGCCACAGATGACCTGCCGCAGCGCCTCGGGCATTTGCATGATCGACAGGGCCGAGTTGAGGGGCACGATCAGGATCCCCCCGATCCGCGTGCCGACAGGGCGGCCGGACCCGCCCGGCAGGTTCGTCCCGCCCGGCACCACCGCGGCGATGGCGGGCAAGAGGCAGGTCTTGCCCATCCCCTGACAGGCCATGGCCGAACAGCCCGCCAGCAGGACCTCCGCCAGCGGGGCAAGGATCGACCAGGCGAGGAAGGCGCCGATGATGCCCGACAGGCAGGCCGCGCGTTCCCGCGTGCCGATGGCATGTGGCGCTTGGCCCGAGGCGGTGCGGAACAGCAGGAAGGCGATCAGGATCGGGACTCCGGCCCGTACATCCAGCGCCAGCATCAGGGGCGTCGCCTGGTCCTGTGGTTCGAAGTCTCCGGTCCGGGCGACGGTGATCCCGCGCAGCACCCTGTCCATGCCCGGGGTGAAGATCATCGAGGGCACGCGGAGGACAGCCGTGCCTGCCCCGTTCTCGCCCGGGACCGCATGGACTGATCCGCGCTGGGCGGCAACGTCCAGGCCTGTCAACATGCGGATGCCGGCACAGGATCTCGAAAGCCCGCGAAGGTCGATGCTGGTTGCGCCGCTCATGTGTACCATACCAGAAAGGGGGCGCCCCCACGGCAAGCAGGAGGACCGCCACGGCAAAGGCCGCTGCGGCCTCCGATCCCGCCGGCCCCGACAGGAGTCGGGCAATGATCTTTTCCCGACCGTGCCGGTCTGGCGTTCCGATGCGGGCCTCGTTCCCGGCGAGCAACCTGCAAGACTTGACGGCTAGCCCTTGATCCCCGCCGACAGGGTGATCGCCTCGGTCACCTTGCGCTGGAACAGCAGGTAAGCCAGCGCCACCGGCAGCCCGGCCAGCACGGCGGCGGCCAGTTGGCGGGCGTAATAGACCCCGAAGGCGTCGTTCACCTGGGTGATGCCCACCGGCATCGTCATCATCTCGGTCCTGGTCACCGACAGGAAGGGCCAGAGGAAGGCATTCCAGGTCCAGATGAAGGTCACGATCGACAGCGCCGTCGTCACCCCCCAGTTCATCGGCAGATAGACCTTGAACAGGATCGTGAACTCGCCCGCATTGTCCATCACGGCGGCCTCGGGGAAATCCTTCGGCACCTGATCGAAGAACTGCTGGTAGACGATGATGATCACCGGATGGATCAGCTGCGGCAGCATGATCCCGGCCCGGGCGTTGATAAGCCCAAGCTGCGAGATCAGCACGAAATGGTTGATGCTCAGCGCCTGGGTCGGGACCATGAAGCTGGCCAGGATCAGCCACCACAGCGCCTGGCGCCCCGGGAATTTCAGCTGTGACAGCGCATAGCCGCACAGCATCGACGTCACGATGGTGATCACCGTCACCCCGACCGCGACGGCGATCGAGTTGACGTACCAAGTCACGATCTGGGTATTGGTGATCGCATGGGTATAGTGGCTGAAGGTCAGGGTCTCGGGCCAAAGCTCGATAAAGGGCCGCACCACCTCGTCCTCGGGCTTCAGCGAGGAGATGACGCCCCAGTACAGCGGAAAGGCCCAGACCAGTGCCAGCAGCACGGTCAGGATGGTGATGACCCCGCCCCAGACATTCGCCCGCTGCATGCCCGCCGCAGTCATTTGCGGCCCCTTGCCAGTCGCAGAAGCTGGAATTGCAGCACGGACACAACGACCACCAACACGAACAGCGTCACCGCCACGGCGGCAGCCCGCCCGCCCTGCGAGAAGAGATAGACCTGATCGAAGATCTTCAGTTGCGCGATCAACTGGATGGTGAACACAAGGCTCGTGACCGGCCAGAGCAGCGGTCAGGTGATCCGCCGGAAGGTCGTCCAGCGCGGGCAGTGTCCAGTGCCGCAGCCTCATAGATCTCGGCCGGGATCGACCGCAGGCCGGCGAGGAACAGAATGTTCGAGAACCCGGCGGTCCACCAGAGGGTCACGATGCCCACGGCGGGCATGAACCAGATGCGCGACTTGGTGATCGGAATGCGGTCGATGCCCAGCAGGTCCAGGATGTGCATGGAAATCCCGAACTGGAAGTTCAGCACCCAGTCCCAGATCAGATAGATCACGGACACGGGCAGGATGTAGGGCAGGAAGAACAGCGCCAGGATCGCCGCCTGCAACCGGCCCTTCAGCCGGGAGACCCCCAGCGCGATCACAAGCGCGATGATCGTGCCCGGCAGGACGGTCAGCAGGACGAAATAGGCGGTGTTCCAGGCTGCGGTGCGAAAGCGCGGATCGCCGCGCTGTCCGCCGTCGGGTGGCCGGGTTCGTAGATGCCGGTAAAGACCGCCCGCCCCAGATGCTCCAGGAACGATCCGTAAAGCCGCTTGTCGATCTCCGCGACCCTATAGGCGCTGTGCGCCGTGACCCTTGCCTTCAGCGCTCCTCCCTTCCGGAGGTTAGAATCAGTAATTCCGGTTCATACCAGGTTTTCGGTAGATTTCGCCGGGATGGCAGAGTCGGTCAAGCGAAAAGGTGCGGGCCGCGCCGTCAGTCGCGCAGCAACCGCAGGCGGATGTCCTGATCGTGGTTGCCGAAGCCGCGGCCGAAGATGTTCAGCCCCCCGGGGTGGCGCGCATCCTCCTTCACCCCGATCCGCACCCGGATCGAGCGGTGGTCGTTCAGCCCCAGATCGTCCAGGCGGCAGTCCGAGATCCGCGTCCCGTCCAGGAAGGTGCCCTCTGCCGTCACTTCCCAGCGCTTCAGGTCGCCGTATTGCGACCCCGCCAGCTTCCACCAGTCGGGCGTGTATTTCCCGCGCTTGTCGCCATAGTCGCCGGGCGAGGTCCAGGTCCCGATCTCGTGCCCGTTGATCGCCACGGTGATGTCCGAAGGCCAGTCCTTCGAGGTCCCCGGCACTTCCGAGGACAGTTCCAGCACCAGTTCCAGCGCCTGCACCGGCGTTCCGGCCAGCTTTGCGTTGTTCGGGAACTGGTATTCGACGAAGCCCCTGGTGAACCACAACAATCCCGCGCGCATCCGGTCGGGGTCCAGGAAGGTGTCCGGCACGTCCAGCAGGCCGATCACCCCATCGGGAGAGCACAACCCGCAGGGCGCGCTGACCTCGCAGCGGGTGTAAAGCCCGATCGGCATCGCCACTTCGATGACATTGGCATTCTGCGCCGGCGTCGGGTCCTTGAAGGCGATCAGCAGCTCGGTGAAGGTGGAATGGCAGATCTTCTGGCTGCCCTTGCGGCCCTTTTCCGACCGGGTCTGCACCAGGCCCGCGTCGATCAGGATCTGGATGTTGGACGAGACGGTGGATTGCGGCAGGTCCAGCTCCTCGGAGACCTGGTTGACGTTGCGCGGACCCTGCCGGGTCAGATGTTCCAGGATGCGCACCCGCACCTCGCTGGCCAGCGCCCGCAGGATGTCCTGTCGCTCCAGAGGGTCAACGACGATGATCTGGTTGGTCATGATCGCACGCTTGTCACTGTCCCGTGATCTGTATCAGGAACTCTGATCCAGACAAACCCGAACCTGCGCCCCTCCGCCGGCCTGCGCCGGGGCCGGTCACGCGGCGCGGGCGCCGGGCAGCAGCGGCGCGGCGCGACCCTCGGCATCGAACAGGTGCAGCGCCGCCGGATCGACAGCCAGACCGATCGCGTCGCCCGCCCGGACCGCCGACTTGCCCCGGTCCTGCGCGATGACCTGGCTGCCGTCGCCCAGCCGCGCATAGACCAGCGTCCGGTCGCCCAGCCGTTCCACCACCGTCGCCGTCCCCCGCAGCGGTCCGTTCTCGGCCACGGTCAGCGCCTCGGGACGGATGCCCAGTTCCCATGGCCCCGCAGCCGGGGGCAGGGCGGGCAGCGGCACCGTCGACCCGTCGCCCAGCCGCGCGACGGGCCTGCCGTCCCCGGCGTCCAGCGTCACCGGCAGGAAGTTCATCGCGGGCGAGCCGATGAAGCTGGCCACAAAGCGCGAGGCCGGGTCGGAATAGACCTCCATCGGCGTGCCGACCTGCTCGATCCGGCAGTTGTTCAGGATCACGATCCGGTCGGCCAGCGTCATCGCCTCGGTCTGGTCATGCGTGACATAGATCATCGTCGATCCCAGCCGCTGATGCAGTTCCGCCAGTTCCACCCGCGTCCTGACCCGCAACCCGGCGTCAAGGTTCGACAGCGGCTCGTCGAAGAGAAACGCCTTCGGCTCCTTCACGATGGCCCGCCCGATGGCGACCCGCTGCCGCTGCCCGCCCGACAGTTCCGCCGGCCGCCGCGCCAGAAGCTTCTCCATCGCCAGCATCCGCGCGGCTTCGGCGACGCGGGCCTTGATCGTGGCCGCGGGCAGGCCGATGTTGCGCAAGCCGAAGGCCATGTTCTCGGCCACCGTCATGTGCGGATAAAGCGCGTAGTTCTGGAACACCATCGCCAGATTGCGCTGCCCGGGCGCTAGCCCCTCGGACCGCACCCCGTCGATGGTCAATGTGCCGGACCCGATGCTTTCCAGCCCGGCGATCATCCGCAGAAGCGTGGTCTTGCCAGACACCGAAGGCCCCAGGAACACCACGAACTCCCCCGCGCCGATCTCCAGGCTCAGATCCCGGATGACATCGACGGATCCGAAACGCTTGGATACCCGATCGAGGACGATTCCAGCCATGCGGCCCTCCCTGCCTTTTGCATCAGCGTTGCGGGTATATATCAGAAGTCAAGGCGCAGATCGCAGGGTCGCAGTGTTGCCGCCCGCGACTTTCGCGGCAGCACGGGAAAATTCGGCGCCGCGAAAGGCGACGCCGGGAAGATGGGAAGAGGGGAGACGACTAAAGCCGAACGGCCTGGGCGACGCGGCGCAGCTGCATCCGGGCGAGGGCCGGGTTCGCCGTCTCGCGGTCCAGCGTCACGCAGATGAAGACATGCGGCGTCCGGTCCAGCGGACGGATCAGATGCAGCCGGTCCGTGCGGGCGATCTGGATGTCCTCGACCGCATCGCCGGGGGCGAAGGCCTGAAGATTGGCCTGCGCGACCGCCGCCAGCGCCCGGTCTGCGACCTCAGGCTCTGCGCCTCCCGCCTCGCTTGCCATGACCGAGCCGGTCAGCGCGTCGATCAGCCAGCCGCCGCGAAAGCCGCTGATCCGCCGCAGGCCCGACAGATCGACCTCGGCAACCCGTGTCGCCGGTCGCCGCGGGCGCGCGGGCATCGGCACCACCGGCGCCACCGGAACCGCAGCCGCGCGCGGCGTCTCGCGCGCCGGCTCCGTGGCCGCGGCAGGTGCGGGCACCACCCGGCGCACCAGCACCACCTTGCGCTCGGCTTTGGGTTCGGGCTGGGGCAGGGCCTTCAGCCAGTCGGCCGCCGACTGGAACCGCGCCGTCGGCATCACGGCCATCGCCCGGTCGATCGTCTCCAGAAAGCCCGGCGGATAGCCCGCGACATGGCCCGCCAGGGGCTTGCACGGGTCTGCCCGCTTTTCCGCCAGCGCCGACAGCCGGGTCTGGCAGTTCTCCGGCGCCTGCCCCGAGATCGCGTGATACAGCGAGGCCGCCAGCGCGTAGATGTCGCTCCACGGTCCGCTGTTGCCGCCGACGGTGTAAAGCTCATGCGGCGAATAGCCGTCCTTCACAACGCTCAGGCCGGAATATTTCTGCGCCGCCCCCGCCGCCGTGCGACGCGAGGCGCCGAAGTCGATCAGCACCGGCTCGCCGGCGGGCGTCACGAAGATGTTGTCGGGCGCGATGTCGCAATGCAGAAGCTGGTTGTCGTGGATATAGGCCAACGCCGCGACCAGCTTGCCGGTCATCCGCACGATCATCGCCGGCGTCAGGTCGGCCGGCTTTTCGTCGATGATCTCCAGCAGGTCATGGCCCCGGATATAGTCCAGCACCATGTAGGCGGTATCGTTCTCCTCGAACACCTGATGCACGCCGACGATGTTCGGGTGCCGCAGCAGGGCCAGGCTCTGCGCCTCGCGCAGGAAGGCGCGCACCAGTTTCGACAGATGCTCGCGCGTGCCCGCCGACCGCGCCCGCACGCGGCTTTGCGACCGGCGGCAGAAGTTGGACGAGAAACACTCCTTGATCACCACCTCGCGGCCCAGACTGTCCTGCGCCAGATAGGTGATGCCGAAGCCGCCGGAATTGATGAAGCGGGTGATCCGGTAGCTGCCATGGAACAGCGTCGTGCCGGGCAAAAGCTCGTCGCCGATATCGGATCTTGCCAGAAGGTCGGATGTGTCCAGTGCCATGATGGGAACCCAAGCCCCTTCCCCGCGTTACGCTAAAGGCGATGCCCGGCCAGTTCAGCGATTCTCTGGCGACATGCACGCCACATTTACAACCCGAGGTTGTGTTCCGATTCGGGCGGGATTGAGGCTGATTTGTGTCGGAAATGCCAAAATCCTTAAGCCCCCGGCCGGGCTGGCCGGGGGGGGTGCCCGGGGTCGGCGCCGCAAGCGTCTAGCGTTCCTCGACCAGGATCTCGCGCTTGCCGACGTGGTTGGCGCGGGTGACCACGCCCTGATCCTCCATCTGCTCCACCAGCCGGGCGGCCTTGTTGTAGCCGATGCCCAGCTTGCGCTGGATGTAACTGGTCGAACACTTCCGGTCCCGCGCCACGATCGCCACGGCCTGGTCGTACAGCGCATCGTCCGAGGCCTCGCCCGAGCCCAGCCCCAGCACCATGTCGATATCGCTCGCCACCTCGTCCTCCGGCCCCTCGACGACGCCCGACATGTAGGCCGGCGGACCGAAGCTTTTCAGGTGGTTGACGATCTCTTCCACTTCCTCGTCGCTGACGAAGGGCCCGTGGATCCGGGTGATCTTCGCGCCGTTGCCCATGTAAAGCATGTCGCCCGCGCCCAGCAGCTGCTCCGCCCCCTGTTCGCCCAGGATGGTGCGGCTGTCGATCTTCGACGTCACCTGGAAGGAAATCCGCGTCGGGAAGTTCGCCTTGATCGTGCCGGTGATCACGTCCACCGAAGGCCGCTGCGTCGCCATGATCAGGTGGATGCCGCTCGCCCGCGCCATCTGCGCCAGGCGCTGGATGCAGGCTTCGATCTCCTTCCCCGCCACCATCATCAGGTCGGCCATCTCGTCCACGATGACGACGATATAGGGGAAGGGCTGCGGCGCGAATTCCTCGGTCTCGAACACGGGATCGCCGGTTTCCTCGTCGAAGCCGGTCTGGATCGTACGCTTGAACATCTCGCCCTTGGCCAGAGCCTCGCGCACGCGGCCATTGTAGCCCTCGATGTTGCGCACGCCCATCTTGGACATCTTGCGATAGCGTTCCTCCATCTCGCCCACGACCCATTTCAGGGCGACGACGGCCTTCTTCGGGTCGGTGACGACGGGCGACAGAAGATGCGGGATGCCGTCGTAGACCGACAGTTCCAGCATCTTCGGGTCGATCATGATCAGCCGGCATTCCTCGGGCGTCAGCTTGTAGAGCAGGCTCAGGATCATCGTGTTGATCGCCACCGATTTCCCCGACCCCGTGGTCCCCGCGATCAGAAGGTGAGGCATCTTGGCCAGGTTCGCCACCACCGGCTCGCCGCCGATGTCCTTGCCCAAGGCCAGCGGCAGCCGCATCTGGCTGTCGCCGAAATCGCGCGCCGAGAGGATTTCCCGCAACACCACCTTCTCGCGGTGGGCATTGGGCAGTTCGATCCCGATCACGCTGCGCCCCGGCACGGTCGAGACACGCGCCGACAGCGCCGACATCGACCGCGCGATGTCATCGGCCAGCCCGATCACGCGCGAGGCCTTCAGCCCCGGCGCGGGCTCCAACTCGTACATCGTCACGACCGGGCCGGGGCGGACGGCCACGATCTCGCCCTTCACGCCATAGTCGTCCAGCACCGATTCCAGCATCCGTGCGTTCTCTTCCAGCGCCTCGTCGGACAGATGGCTGCGCTGGCTCGCCACCGGCGGCGTTAGCAGCGACAGCGGCGGCAGTTCATAGACCTGCGCCTGCTCCTCGAAGCGCAGCGCCGGCTGGCTTTCGGCCAGCGCCTGGCGGGACGGGGCAGGCTTCTTCACCGCATGCTGCACCACGGCCCGGCGGTCGGGCGCGTAGGGCGTCATCGGACGGGCGGCCGGCAGTTCGTCCTCCAGATCGTCCAGCGGATCGGCCGCAAGATCGTCGCGATCCTCCCAGGCCGCCGCCTCGCCGAAGGCCGTCGGCTCGTCCTCTTCGACCTCCGGCGCTGGGGCCGGCGCTGGGGCCGCGACCGGCGGGACCGTCCGGGGCGAGGTCCGGCTGTCGGCCATCAGCGGCGCCGGCCCCCGGGGCCGCATCACTGGCGGTTCGACCCGGGCCGCGGGCGGCAGCGGCGGCGGGGCCACCGGAAAGTCGGGCGACCGCAGCACGCGGCTGCGGATCACGTCCGAGATCCGCGCCCTGATCCGCTCCTCGCTGGGCATCGAAGGATCCCAGCTCGGCTCCTGCTCCACCAGTTCCGGCTCCGGGTCCGGCTGGTGCTTGCGGCGCAGACGCTCCAGCAGACCCGGCTTCTCCTTCGCCGGCGCGGGTTCCGGCTCTGGCGCCGGACGCGGCTCGCCCCGCGGCGATGCCGTCATCCCCCGCCCCTGACCGGCCCGCAGGGGCTCGGGCGCCATGGCTCCGGTCACCGGCGGCACGACCCGGCGCGAGACCGGAACCTCCCGCCCCATCGCCACCGGCGGCTCATAGCGCACCGCATGGGGCGCCGTGGCAGCCGACCGCGCCCGCGCGCGCTCCTGCAAGGCCACCGCCCCGCTCAACGCCCCGCGCGCGCCCTGGCCAAGGGCCTGACGCAGCGCCGAATAGCCCAGGATCGCCCCCAGAAGAAGGAAGCGCTGGATCGTCCGCAGCTCCTCCATGTCGAAGCCGGTCACGAACAGCAGCATCCCGATCAGGCCGGCAAAGGTGAACAGCGACAGGAACTTCAGGCCGAACCCGGCCGACCCCGGGATCACGCCCAGGAGCGAGCCCGTCACCGTATCGCCGAACAGCCCGCCCAGGCCGAAGGTATGCGTCCAGTCATGCCCCGGCACCAGCGTCGCGCAATGCACCGCCGCGAAGGCTACCGCGATCACCGCGAACACCACCCTGCCGATCGCCCGCTCGCCGCCGCGATGGATCATGAAGCGCACGCCCCAGGCCGCGAAGGTCAGCGGGATCGTCCAGGCCCCCTTGCCGATCAGGATGATCAGGGTCGAGGCCATCGCCGCCCCGAACCGGCCCAGCAGGTTCTGCGCCGGTTCGTCGGTGGCCACCATCCAGCCCGGATCCTCGGGCGAATAGCTCCACAGCATCAGCGTGAACCCCAGGCCCACCACGAGGAGGACCAGCCCCAGAAGCTCGCGCCCCCGGCGTTCCAGCATTGCCTGCGTGCCCTGGTCCAGAAGCGGATCGCGCTGCCGTGCCTGATACGAAGCCATTCGTCCCTCACTCACCCATAGATGCAATCGCGCAAGCCGGTCAGCCCGCGCTGCGTTTCTTCCTGAGGGGCCACAAGGGCCACCCGGATATAACCCTTGCCGGGGTTCTCGCCCCCGACCTCGCGCGAGAGGTAAGCGCCGGGCAGGACCCGCACCCCCGTCTCGCGCCACAGCTTCAGCGCCGCCTGCTCGCCATCCTCGACCGGCAGCCACAGGAAGAATCCGCCCTCCGGTGCCTGATAGCCCTGAACCCTGGCGAAGATCGCATCCGCATCGCGGAACTTCGCCTGATACAGCGCGCGGCTTGCCTCGACATGCGCCTCGTCCGCCCAGGCCGCCTCGGCCACGCGCTGCAAGGGCAGGGGCAAGGGCGCCCCGGCAAAGGACCGCAGCTTGCGGATGCGGCGCATGCACTCCGGCCCCGCGGCCACGAACCCCGACCGCAGGCCGGGCAGGTTCGACCGTTTCGACAGCGAATGGAACACCACCACCCGCTCGGGGTCAGCGGCCTGGTCGGCCGCGACCTGCAACAGGCCGGGCGGCGGCGCCTCGCGCCAGATTTCCGAATAGCACTCGTCGGCCAGCACCCGGAAATCGTGCTTTTCGGCCAGGGTCAGCAGGTCCGCCAGATAGTCCCGCGTCGCCACCGCGCCCTGAGGGTTCGCGGGCGAACAGATATAGGCCAGCGCCACCCGGTCCAGCACATCCACGGGCAGGCCGCCATAGTCCGGCAGAAACCCGGTGGCGGCGGTGGCGGGCACATAGACTGGCTCGGCCCCCACGGTCAGCGCGGCCACGGCATAGACCTGATAGAACGGGTTAGGCATCAGGATGACCGGCCTCTGGCCGTTCTTCGCTTCCGGGCACAGCGCGATGGCCGCGTTGAACAACCCTTCCCGCGTGCCGTTCAGTGCCATCAGCCGGTCCTCGGCCACGGTCACCCCATAGCGCCGCGCGATCCAGCCCGAGATAGCGGCCAGCAGCTCCGGCGTCCCGTCGTTCGGCGGATAGGTGCCGAAGCCCGACAGGTTCGCCGCAAGGATCGGCCCGACGAACTCCGGCATCGCATGGCGCGGCTCGCCGATGGTCATGGCGATGGGTTCGCCTCCCGGAGGATGCGCGTCCAGAAGCTTCCGCAGACGCGGAAACGCATAGTCCGGCAGGTTCGAAAACCGCTCAGGAAACGCCATTACTGCCTCGATCGCGGGGTCTGAGCGCCCCGTTTGACCGGACGATAGCCGCGCGCGCGCCTCAGGTCCACAAAAAATCCTTCCCCATGAGAGGCTTGGGACCCCGTCTGTTGCATTTCCGCTGATGTGGCTGGCGGGTTTGACCGCGGGGCCCGGACCTACGGCAGGTCTGCCGCCGATTGCACCAGTTGCAGGGTCACGGCGGCATAGAACACCGCGCTCGCCGCAAGCACGCAGAGATGCCAGAGCGTGTAGTGGAACGGCAGCCGATGCCACAGGCAGAAGGCCACGCCCACCGAATACAGCACCCCGCCCAGCGTGATCAGAACCAGCACCGGGGTCGACAGCGCGGCCAGAAGCTCGCCCCCGCCGAACAGCGCCGCCCAGCCCATGACCAGCGACAGCGCGACAGCCGCCAGCCTCAGCCGGTCGGGCGCCAGGGCGCGCAGGGCGGATCCCAGCAGGGCAGCGACCCAAAGCGCGACCAGCAATCCCTTCACCTCGGCCCCCGACAGCAGGACGAATGGCGTGTAGGTCCCCGCGATCAGACAGAGCGTGGCGGTATGGTCCAGGCTGCGGAAGATGCGCCGCAGCCTCGGCTGCCGGCTCAGGTGGAACAGCGCCGAAAAGACCAGCGTCGCCACAAGCGCCAGCCCGTAGATCACGGTCGAGGCGACCGCCGCCGCATCGCCGCGCAGGATCACCGCCAGGGCGATCAGGACCGGAACTGCGACCAGCGCCGCGCCGATGCCCAGAAGGTGGACGACGGCATCGCTCAGACGCTCGGCGCGGGAATAGTCGTGACGGACCGGCAGCAGCATCCCGCGAAAATAGTGGAAAAACGCCGAACTGCGGATCACATCCTTCGGATCAGTCTTTCCTGCCCACATTCTGCTCGAAGGCCTTGTCGAAAGCCGCCTTCTTGCCCGCATCGGCCTCGGTCTGGTGCTGCGCCACCCAGTCGGCATAGGGCATCCCGTAGACCACTTCCCGCGCCTCGTCCTTCGTCATCGCGATGCCGCGCGCGTTCGCGGCTTCCTGATACCAGCGGCTCAGGCAGTTTCGGCAGAAGCCGCCCAGGTTCATCAGGTCGATGTTCTGCACATCGGGCCGCTTGACCATCAGGTGATGCACCAGCGCGCGAAAGGCTGCGGCTTCCAGTTCCGTCCGCGTCGCGTCGTCCATCTACAGACCCTCCTGCACTTCGATCAGGATCCCCGCCAGCCGCCCCGCCCAATGGGCCTGCTGCTCGGCCGTCCCGATCAGATCGTTCCTGATCTCTATAAGAGTATTGTGCCGCCCCAGACGCAAGGCATGATGGTCGATCGCATCCCCCGGAAGATGCCCGGAATATGGCTCGTTGTCGCCGATGCAGAGGTCAGTCTCGGCCCGCAGCCGCGCGATCAGCGGTTTCGAAAGCCGCTCGTCCAGATGCGAATACAGCACCCCCACATGCCAGGGCCGGGGCGCGCGCCCGCGCAGACAGGGGGTAAAGGAATGCACCGCCACGATCACCCGGTCCGGTCGCATCGCCGCCAGACGCGCATAAGCCGCGTGATAGGGGCGATAAAGCCGGTCCAGCCGCTCTTCCACGCCTTCTGCCGTGACATGCCGGTTCGCCGGGATGATCGTGCCATCGTAAAGCTTCATCACCAGCGTCGGGTCGTCCTCGCCCCGGTTCGGGTCGATCACCAGACGGCTGAAGTCCGACAGGATCACCGGGCTGTCCAGCAGGCGGCCCAGCTCCTGCGCCACCCCCGCCGCGCCCACATCCCAGGCGATGTGGCGGGCCATGTCCTCGGCCGGGATGCCCAGATCGCCGCCGTTCACCCAAGGGGGCACCCGGTTCGAGGCATGGTCGCAGGTCACCAGCCAGCGCCCGGGGCGATGTTCTCCGTCGATCTGGAAGGCCAAGGTCATCCTCGCGCGGTGCTCATCCCTCCCTTACGGTCGTTCTTCGCGCAAGGCCAGCGATGAGCAACTGAAAGGCAGCGAAGAGCGTCGGGAAAGCGTTGCGGGACGCAGCCGATTGCGCCATAAGGCACGCGGCCCACATGAACCGGAATTTATCAGCAGGAGGATGGCGATGCGCCGTCACCGCAACGTGAAGATTGTGGCCACGCTCGGCCCCGCTTCCTCGACCTACGAGATGATCCGCGCGCTGTTCGAGGCCGGGGCCGATGTGTTCCGCCTGAACATGAGCCACGGCGCCCACGAGGACATCAGGAAGCGGCACGAGATCATCCGTCAGGTCGAAAAGGACCTCGGCCGCCCGATCGGCATCCTGGCCGACCTCCAGGGGCCGAAACTGCGCGTCGGCGTCTTTGCCAATGGCCAGGAAGAGCTGAGCGAAGGCGCCGCCTTCCGCATGGACCTCTCCACCACGCCCGGCGACGCGCATCGCGTGAACCTGCCGCACCCGGAGATCTTCGCCGCGCTGGAACCCGGCGCGACGCTTCTGGTCAACGACGGCAAGATCCGCCTGCGCGTGAACGCCTGCGGCAAGGATTTCGCCGAATGCACGGTCGAGGTCGGCGGCACCATCTCCAACCGCAAGGGCGTGAACGTGCCCGACGTGGTCCTGCCGCTCGCCGCCCTGTCCGAGAAGGACCGTTCCGACCTCGAATTCGTCTGCGAACTGGGCGTGGACTGGCTGGCGCTCTCGTTCGTGCAGCGCCCCGAGGACGTGATCGAGGCGCGCAGCCTTGCCAAGGGCCGCGCCGCGATCCTGTCCAAGATCGAGAAACCCGCCGCGGTGAAGGCCTATGACGCCATCCTGCAAGTGTCGGACGGGATCATGGTCGCGCGCGGCGATCTGGGCGTGGAACTGCCCGTCACCTCGGTGCCCCCGATCCAGAAGCGCCTCGTCCGCGGCGCCCGTGCCGCGGCAAAGCCGGTGATCGTGGCGACGCAGATGCTCGAATCGATGATCGAAGCGCCCGTGCCGACCCGTGCCGAGGTCTCGGACGTCGCCACCGCGATCTATGAAGGCGCCGATGCGATCATGCTCTCGGCCGAATCGGCCGCCGGCAAGTATCCGGTCGAGGCTGTCACCACGATGAACAACGTGGCGATGAGCGTCGAGAAGGACCCGACCTATCTCTCGATCATCGAGGCCAGCCGCGTCGTCCGCCGCGAATCGGTGGCCGACGGCATCGTCGCCGCCGCGCGCGAGATTGCCGAGGCGACCAACATCAAGGCGATCTGCTGCTTCTCGCAATCAGGCACCACCGCCAGCCTCGTGGCCCGCGAACGGCCGCATGTCGCGATCCTGGCCCTGACGCCGCTGATGTCCACCGCCCGGCGGCTGGCGCTCACCTGGGGCACGCATTGCGTGATCACCCCGCCGCAGGAACGCTTCAAGGGCGCCGTCCTCGCCGCGGTGGGCGCCGCGCGATCCGACGGCTTCGCGACCGAGGAGGACCAGATCGTCGTCACCGCCGGCGTGCCCTTCAACGTCAAGGGCACCACCAACATCCTGCGCGTGGCGCCTTGCGACGAACGATTGATCTCGCGGGTTGACCCAGAGTAACCTGCGGAAGCAACGGGCGCGGGCGCGGACGAGGGATCATGGATACGGATCTGGTGCTGACGGTCGGGATCCTGCTTCTGGTGCTTTCAATTCCGTCGCTTCTGTCGGCCTGGGCGGAAAACCGGGCGCCCCGGATGGGGGCGATCATGGCCATCACGGCGCTGGGCATGATTTCCTCCGCGCTGATCTACAGCCCCGGCGGCTATACCTTCCAGGAGGTTCCCGGTGTCATCCTGAAGACGGTGATGCGCGTCTTCGGCTGACGCAGCCTCTTGCACCTTCGCGCGCCTCCGCCTATAGGGGCGGCTTCTTACCCGCACGGCCGGCCAGAGTGGCATGCCGAGTCGTGCCTGAAACCACGGAGATGGAAATGCCCAAGATGAAGACCAAGTCGGCGGCGAAGAAGCGCTTCAGCTTCACGGCCACCGGTCGGGTGAAGGCCGGTGTCGCCGGCAAGCGCCACGGCATGATCAAGCGCACCCCGAAATTCGTCCGCGACGCGACCGGCACCATGCTGCTCTGCGACAGCGATGCGAAGATCGTCAAGAAATACATGCCCTACGACCGGTAAGGAGAGCCCCAGATGTCCCGCGTCAAGTCCGGCAAGGTCACGCATGCCCGTCACCGCAAGGTGATCGCGCAGGCGAAAGGCTACTACGCCGCCCGCTCCACGAATTTCCGCACCGCCACGCAGGCCGTTGACAAGGCCAACCAGTATGCGACCCGCGACCGCAAGGTCCGCAAGCGGCAGTTCCGCGCGCTGTGGATCCAGCGGATCAACGCCGCCGTCCGTCTGTTCGACGCCGAGATGACCTATTCGCGTCTCATCAACGGCCTGACCAAGGCCGGGATCGAGGTTGACCGCAAGGTCCTCGCCGACCTCGCCGTGCACGAGCCCGAGGCGTTCAACGCCATTGCCGGCCGGGCCAAGGCCGCTCTGGCCTGATCGGTCGGATCCTTCCGAATATGGAAAGGCCCCGCCCTGCAGCGGGGCCTTTTCCTTTCCCGTCCCGGGCCTGACCCGGGACCTCCCCTGCCACCCGCAGGCCCCGGATCAGGTCCGGGGCGCGCGCACGGGGGGGCTCAGCGCAGGCCAGGGCCGCGCTGGACCGACCGGTCCGATCATCCGCACAAGGCAAAGACCAGGGGCGACGCGGGGCCTTTCCAGGTGCCGTCCCGGGCCTGACCCGGGACCTCCTCTGCCACCCGGAGGCCCCGGATCAGGTCCGGGGCGCGCGCAGCCGTTCAGCGGTTGAACACCCGGGAGGGGTGCAACTCTCCGCCCCGGTAGTGCCCCACGGCTACCGCCTGCCCATTCAGGCTCGCCCAGCCCTCCGTGCCCCAGTCCGCGTGGCCGATCACCTGGCCGGGGTTGCCGTTGCGCAACCGCACCGCACCTTCGGGCGTCGCGTTGAACTCCGGCAGGTCCTGCAAGCCCAGCTCCAGCGGCAACAACCGCGCATCCAGGGCTTCGGTCCTGGCCTCGGTCTCCACCGTCTCCAGCGTCACAGCCTGATCCGCGTCGAACGGCCCCGACCATTCCCGCCGCAGCCATTCCACATGCCCCAGGCACCCCAGCGCCGCCCCAAGGTCCCGCGCGATGGACCGCACATAGCCGCCCTTGCCGCAGACCATCTCCAGATCGACGTGATCCGCATCCGGGCGGCCCAGCATGACCAGCCTTTCCACCCACAAGGGCCGCGCGGCAAGGTCCATCACCTCGCCCTCGCGCGCCAGGTCATAGGCCCGCTCGCCCTCCACCTTCACCGCCGAATACTGCGGCGGGACCTGCATGATGTCGCCCCGGAACGCCGCCAGCGCCGCCTCGATCTGCGCATCCGTGGGCCGCAGCGCCGAGGTCGCGATCACCGCGCCCGAGGCGTCATCGGTCTCCGTTGCCGCGCCCAGAACCACCCGGAACCGGTAGCACTTCAACGCATCGGTGACATAGGGGATCGTCTTCGTCGCCTCGCCCAGCGCCACCGCCAGCACGCCGGTCGCATCCGGGTCCAGCGTCCCGGCATGGCCGGCCTTCGCGGCCTCCAGCGCCCATTTCACCTTGTTCACCACCGCCGTCGAGGTCACCCCCGCCGGCTTGTCCACGATCAGCCAGCCGCTGACTGCCCGCCCCTTCCTCGCACGCCCCATGCGTCAGCCTTTCGGAACCACGGTGCCGACGATCGGCCCCATCGGAAAGCCGCCGTCATGCCGGCCAAGCCCGGGCGCGTAAAGCCGCGAGATGTTGCCGTCGAAATACAGCGCATCCGGCAGGCCAAGCGCATCCCGGAAGAACCGCGCGAAGGCGTGGAAGTTCACCGCATCGTTGGAAATCGCAAAGACCGCCCTGCGCCCATCCTCGCTGACGCCCACGCCGTTGCGGACATAGCGGCTGTCGCTTCCCGCCAGAAACCTCGGATGCAGCCTGCCCTTGATGACCAGCATCGGACCGGACTGGGTGGCATGGCGGCAGGCGGGCCTTTCCTTCTTGAAGGCGCGGCTCTCGATCACCCGGAACCCCTCGCCGATACAGAACACCCCGTTCGGCAACAGACCGAAATTCCCCGGCCCGTCGCTGGTGACGATCCTTGACAGCTCGACCCCGTCCTCGACGTAAAGTCCCACGGGCGACAGGTCGCGGTGATACATGCCCGCATTCATCGCAAAACCCAGCGCCTTGCCCTCGGCGGCCAGCGCCTCATCGACCTTGCGGAAGCTGCCATAGGCACCCTCCGGCCCGGAATGGAACAGCCGCAGATCCTCGCCCGCCGCCACCTCGCAGACCGTATAGGACGCACCCTCGAAGCTCGTGTCCCGGCAGTCCGCCGCTCCTGCCGCCACCGGCGCCAGCAGAAGAACCGCCGCCAGCCACCTCATTCCGCACCGTCCGCGGGGTCAGGATCGGGCGCGCCAAGATCGCGCTGCACCGCGGGATCGGCAAACAGCCGCCGCGTCTCGTCCAGCCGGTCGAAGGTCTCGTCGGGCCTGAACCGCAGGTCGGGCGCGTATTTCAGCGTCAGCTGCGCCGCCACCAGATGCCGCAGCTCGGCCTTGTTGCGCGCCAGCGCGGTGATCGCCGCCTCCACAGGGACCGACCCCATCAGCGGCATCACATAGACGGTCGCCACCTTCAGATCGGGCGAGCAGGACACCTCGCCCACCGTGATCGGCATGGCGTTCAGCTCCGGGTCGTGGATCTCGGCCCGGTTCAGCACATCCGACAGCGTGCGGCGGATCAGTTCGCCCACGCGCAACTGGCGTTGCGACGGGCCGGTCCCGGAGTTGAAGCGCTTGTTCCCCATGCAGCCCCTTTAGGCCCTTTCGCCCCCGCCCGCAACGCCGGGCTTCTCACGCCCGCGCGAACCGGCTAGACCGGGCGGCAAACGGGGGACGCACGGATGGATCAGCCGGGACTGGTGGTAACGGGGGCCTCGGGCCGCATGGGGCAGACGCTGATCCGGCTGGCCCAGGGCTCGGACAAGCTGCGCCTCGTGGCCTGTGTCGAACGTGCGGGCCATCCCTGGATCGGCCGCGACGTGGGCGAGGCGATGGGCGGCGCCCCAATCGGGGTCAAGGTCACCGACGACGCGCTCGAGGCCTTCGCCAAGGCGCAGGCCGTGATCGACTTCACCGCCCCCGCCGCCACGGTCGAATTTGCCGCGCTCGCCGCCCAGGCCCGCGCGGTCCATGTCATCGGCACCACGGGCCTTGAACCCCAGCACCTGGCCAGGATCGAGGCCGCCGCCCGCCACGCCACCATCATCCGCGCCGGGAACATGTCGCTTGGCGTGAACCTGCTGGTGCGTCTGACGAAGAAGGTCGCCGCCGCGCTGGACGCCGACTGGGACGTCGAGATCGTCGAGGCCCACCACCGCATGAAGGTCGATGCCCCTTCCGGCACCGCTCTGATGCTGGGCCAGGCCGCCGCCGAAGGCCGGGGCATCAGCCTCGACGATGCCCGCGTCTCGGGGCGCGACGGCATCACCGGGGCGCGGGCCAGGGGCAGCATCGGCTTCTCCGCCATCCGCGGCGGCGACATCGTCGGCGAACACGACGTGATCTTCGCCGGCGAGGGCGAGCGGGTGATCCTGCGCCATGTCGCCACCGACCGCGCGATCTTCGCCCGGGGCGCGCTGCGCGCCGCAGTCTGGGGCCAGGGCCGGAAACCCGGCCAGTACGACATGACGGACGTGCTTGGCATCTGACCGGGTGATCCGCTATGCTTGCGGCAGCGTAGGACTCGCATCATGTGTCATCGGGGGGTGTCATGCTGCGTCTGGCTGCAATGATGCTTGTGCTGTCGGTCCCGGTCACGGCCGCAGCAAACGATTTCGAGCCGGTGAAGGAAAAGGACCGATTCCTGACCCTGGTCAAGGACCGCACCCTGCGCATCGGCCTTTACAACCTGTCGATCAAGGTCCTGCCCGACGGCCGCATCGACGGCTCGGCGCTCGGCTGGAAGATCACCGGCAACTGGTCCTGGAAGGACGGCTACTTCTGCCGCGAGATGGATTGGAGCGGGATGCCCATCCGCTACAACTGTCAGTTGGTCGAGGCGCAGGGGGCCGAAAAACTCCGTTTCACCGTCGATCAGGGCAGGGGCGACAGCGCGACCTTCCGCCTGCGCTAGGGGGCCGCTCGTCGTCTCCTTCCTCGCCCCTCGCTGTGCCCCGCCCGGCCTCAGTCAAGCGACGAGAAGCCGAAGGCACAAGAGGAGCGGCCCGGTTGGCGTGATCCTGCCTCCAATCCCTGCTCCGCTCCCGCCTTACCCACCGGAAGACGCCGATGAAGATCACCCCCGCAGGCCACGCCCCCTCCCGCCCCGGTCCGCCCGATTGGTTCACCGGCCGAGTGCGGCTCGACCCCCTGTTCAACCCCGATGCCCCCGACCGGGTGCAGGGCGTGCATGTCACCTTCGACCCCGGCGCCCGCACAGCCTGGCATACGCATCCCCTCGGCCAGACCCTGATCGTCACCGCAGGCCTCGGCCTCTGCCAGTCGGACGGCGGCCCCATCCGCCTGATCCGCCCCGGAGACGTCGTGACCTTTGCCCCCGGCGAACGCCACTGGCACGGCGCCACCCCAACCAACGGCATGTCCCATATCGCGATCCACGAGGTCCAAGACGGCCGCAGCACCGACTGGATGGAACCCGTCAGCGACGCCGAGTACCTCGTCGAACCGCAAGAGTGACCGGACCGGCCATCTCCTCCGGCACGCCAAACACCCTTGCCCCGCATTCAGCGCTCTCACGGCCCCGTGACGTCGCAGCATCCCGGTCAGGACCTACCCCGCTCAGCTCCTTGCCCATGTCCCAAATACTCCCGCCGGAGGCACTCGCCCTGGCTGATGCGCCCAGATGCTGCAAACGGGGCTGGGTCCCAAAAATCACGCCATCCTGCGACCTGCACGAGAAGCGGGGCCGTCGCAAACCCCTTGGCATGTCTGAAACCAAGCGCAGTCATGCACCGCCGCCAATACTTTCCACATCCCTGATGCCCACAGCCAAGCCATTGAAATCCTGGATTGCAACAAACTGACCACGCGTGGGCAGCTACGAAAAGCCGATGGCGCGACGCAAGAGCCGCCCCGCAGGCAACCCCTCAGAAATCGATCGCCAGCCCCTTCTTCTCCCAGTCGCCATAGCGCACCGGCTCCGGCCCGTCCCGGCCCCCCAGCTCTTTCGGCAGGGGCGCCTTCAGGGCCGCCGCCTTCCGCCGTTCCTCTGCCTCGGCCAGCGCTCGCTTCGCCGCGGGTGGCAGATCGTCGTCCATGACTGACCCCTTCCTTGTATGGCCCTCCATCCTGATATAGGCCCCTCTGCGAACCAGCAAGGGGACCGGAATGGCTGAAGGCCTCACTGCGCGCGCCACAGCCGTCGCAATCCTCGACGGCGTCCTCGGCGAAGGCCGGATGCTGTCGGACTTCTCCGGCGGCCACCTCGCCCCCGCCGACCGCGCCCGCGCGCTGCGCCTGGCCGAAACCACCCTCCGCCACCTGGAACCTGCGGACAGGCTTCTCGACAAACACCTTCGCAAGTCCCCGCCGCTCACCGTCCGCAACACACTTCGCCTCGCCCTCGTCGAACGCGCTGAAGGCGCCCCCGCCCACGGCACGGTGAACGCCGCGGTCGAGATCACCCGCCAGGGCGGCAAACGCACCGCCCACCTCACCGGCCTCGTCAACGCCGTCCTCCGCGCGCTGCCCGACGACCTCACCCTTGAAACCCAGAAACTCCCCCGCTGGCTCCGCCAACCCCTTGTCCACGCTTTCGGCCGCGACGCCGTCACCGCCATCGAGACCGTCCACGCCCAGGAACCCCCGCTCGACCTCACCCTGCGACCAGGCTTCCCCCACCCGGACGGAGACCTCCTGCCCACCGGCAGCCTCCGCCTCCGCAACCCCGGCCAGCTCTCCACCCTCCCCGGCTATGCCGAGGGCGGCTGGTGGGTCCAGGACGCCGCCGCCGCGCTTCCCGTCAAACTCCTGCAACCCCAACCCGGCGAGCGCATCCTCGACCTCTGTGCCGCGCCGGGAGGCAAGACCCTGCAACTCGCGGCAAGCGGGGCCCAGGTCACCGCGCTCGACATCTCCGCCCCCCGCATGGCCCGCCTCCAGGCCAACCTCGCCCGCACCAACCTCCCCGCCACCCTCATCACTGCTGATGCCCTCCACTGGCAACCCGACGCCCCCTTCGACGCCATCCTCCTCGACGCCCCCTGTTCCGCCACCGGCACGATCCGCCGCCACCCGGACCTCCCCTTTGTCAAGGACGGCTCCGAACTCCCCAACCTCACCACGCTGCAAGCCCAACTCCTCGACCGCGCCCTCGGCTGGCTGAAACCCCAGGGCCGCCTCGTCTTTTCCACCTGCTCGCTCCTGCCCGAGGAAGGCGAGGCCCAACTCGCCGCCGCCCTCACCCGCCACCCGAGCCTGACCGTCGAACGCCCTGACCTCCCGGGCATCGACCCCGCCTGGTGGACCCCTGACAACGCCCTCCGCCTCCGCCCCGACCATTGGGCCGACCGGGGTGGCATGGACGGTTTCTTCATGGCTCGTCTGCAAAGGCCCATCTGACACCGGTCTTGCCCATGTCCAAATACTCTCGGGGGTTTGGGGGCGAAGCGCCCCAACGACCGAGGAGGAGGCGCAGCCCGACGACGAGACAAAAGCCTCGCGCGTCAGCGCTCCATTCCGTTCCCGCGCGAAGACATCAGCGCAACAGGTCCAGCACCTCCAGCGAGGGATAGCCATCCGGCACCAGCCCCCGCGCCTTCTGGAAGGCCTTCACCGCGGCCACAGTCTTCGGCCCCATCCGCCCGTCCACGCCCCCGGCATCGAACCCGGCCTTCGTCAGCAAATCCTGCAACTCCCGCCGCTCTGCCAAAGTCAGCGCCCGCAACTCGCGCGGCCAGCCATGCTGGATCGCCGGCCCCCCGCGCAGCCGGTCCGACAGCGACCCGATCGCCACCACATAGGCATCCGCCGTGTTGTAGCGCTCGATCACCTGGAAATTCGGCCAGATCAGGAAGGCCGCCCCCCGATGCCCCCCCGGCAACAGGATCGACCCCGGCCCATGGTCCGGCAGATCCGCCCCGAACACCGTCCGCACCCCCATCACCTGCCACTCCGCCACCGGCTTCACCACCCGCTCCGTCGTCTGGTCGTAGTCAAAGCCTTCGGGCAAGCGCACTTCCACGCCCCAGGGCTGGCCCTTCACCCACCTCCAATGCCGCAGGTAATTCGCCGTCGAGGCCAGCGCGTCCCCCGGATCCTCCCCCCAAAGGTTCCGCTTCCCGTCCCCGTCGAAATCGACCGCGAACTTCTCCCAGGACGACGGCATGAACTGAGTATGCCCGCTCGCCCCCGCCCAGGAGCCCACGAACCGCTCCACATGCCCGCCCTCGACGATCCGCAGCGCAGCAATCAATTCCGCCTCGAAGAACGCCCCCCGCCGCCCTTCATAGGCCAGCGTCGCGAGCGACCCCAGCACCGGCAGATCGCCCCGATAGGTCCCATAGGCGCTCTCCAGCCCCCAGACCGCCGCGACGACTTCCTTTTCCACCCCATACTCGGCCTCGATGCGTTCCAGCAGATCGCGGTTTTTCGCAATTGCCTTCAGCCCCAGGGCCACCCGGTCCTCGGACACGGCGGTGTCCAGATAATCCCAGATCGTCTTGGTGAACTCGTTCTGGTTCCGGTCACGCTCCACGACCTTGGGGTTGAACTCCACCCCCCGCAGCGCCGCATCGAAGGTCGCCGCCGACACCCCCGCCGCCAGCGCCCGAGGCCGGAAGTCCTGCACCCATGCGTCCAGCCCGGCCTGAGACCCCATCACATCCTCCTCCCCCGCCACCGGATCGGGCAGGATCGTCTGCGCCACCGCCAGGCCAGGAACCGCGCCAGTCCCAAGCGCCGCCAAAATCCTTCGAAGGATTTTGCAAAACTTTTCGAAAAGTTTTGCCCCGCCCCTCATCTGCGCTTCCGCACCAATCGCCGCTTCGCCGCCGCCTGCGCAGGCTTCCGGGGGCTGTATTTCCCCCCCGACCGCCGCGACGGCCGCATCGCCGCCCCCTCGACCGACAGAAGCTCCAGGATCAGCCCGCCTGTCACCGGCGCCGCCTCGGCCAGCCGCACCATGACCTTCTGCCCGATCCCCAGCACCATCCCGGTCTCCGACCCCCTCAGCGTCTGGCTGCCCTCGTCGTAGTTGAAATACTCCCGCCCCAGCGCCCGCACCGGGATCAGCCCGTCCGCCCCGGTCTCGTCCAGCCGCACGAAGACCCCGAACCGCTGCACCCCGGAAATCCGCCCGGCAAACTCCGCCCCCACCCGGTCGGCAAGATAGGCCGCCAGATAGCGGTCATTGGTATCCCGCTCTGCCGCCATGCTCCGCCGCTCGGCCTCCGAGATCAGCTTGCCCGTCTCCTCCAGGTTCTGCTCGTCCCAGGCCGACAACCCGTCCTTCCCCCAGCCATGCGCCGAGATCAGCGCCCGATGCACGATCAGGTCGGAATACCGCCGGATGGGCGAGGTGAAATGCGCATAATTCCGCAGCGCCAGCCCGAAATGCCCGAAATTCTCCGGGTGGTAGTAGGCCTGCGTCATCGACCGCAGCGTGGACAGGTTGATAAGCTCATCGAACTCCGTCCCCTCCGCCTGCGCCAGAAGCCGGTTCAGGTGCCTCGTCTGCAACACCTGCCCCTTGGCCAGGGTCAGCCCCGCACCCTCTGCCACTTCGCGCAAGCCTTCCAGCTTCAGCGGCGAGGGCTCCTCATGCACCCGGAACAGCAAGGGCCGCTTCAGCCGGATCAACTCCTCCGCCGCCGCGACATTGGCGAGGATCATCATCTCTTCGATCAGCTTGTGCGCCTCCAGCCGCTCCTTGAAGGCGACCGACACCACCCGGCCATCCTCCCCCAGCTCGATCTTGCGCTCCGGCAGCTCCAGATCCAGCGGCTGCCGCTGCTCCCGCGCCTGTTTCAGCGCCGCATAGGCGGCATACAGCGGCTTCAGCACCCAATCGACCAGCGGCGCGGTCTTCTCATCCGGCGCCCCGTCCACCGCCGCCTGCACCTGTGCGTAATGCAGGGACGCCACCGACCGCATCATCCCGCGAACGAAGCGATGGCTCCGCTTGTGGCCGTCCTTGTCGATCACCATCCGCACCGCGATGCAGGCCCGGTCCACGCCCTCGTGCAGGCTGCACAGGTCCCCCGACAGGATGTCCGGCAGCATCGGCACCACCCGGTCGGGGAAATAGGTCGAATTCCCCCGCCGCCGCGCCTCGCGGTCCAGCGCCGAGCCCGGAGTCACGAAATGCGCCACATCGGCAATCGCCACCCAGATCACGAACCCGCCCGGATTGCCCGGATCGCGATCCGCCTCGGCATAGACCGCGTCATCCCGATCCCGCGCGTCGACCGGATCGATGGTAACCAGCGGCAGATCACGCAAGTCCTCGCGCCCCATCATGCCCACCGGCTCGGCCCGGTCCGCCTCGGCAATCACCGCATCCGGGAACACATCCGGGATGCCATGCTGATGGATGGCGATCAAAGACGCCGCCCGCGGCCCCGCCGGATCGCCCAGCCGCGCCACCACCCGCGCCGCGGGCAGCCCCAGCCGTCGCCCGCCCACCGCCTCGGCCTCGACCAGCTCGCCATCCCTGGCCCCCCCGGTCATGTCCGACGCCACCCGCCATTCCCGGTCCGAGCCCTTCTCGATGGGCAGGATCCGCCCGCCTTCGGCGCCCTGCCGGAACACCCCCAGCACCTTCGCCGGGTTCGACCCCAGCTTGCGGATCAGCCGCGCCTCATAGTCGCGATCCTCGGCCTCGACCTTCGCCAGCCGCGCCAGAATCCGGTCCCCGGCCCCCAGCGCCGGATCGCCCTTCTGCGCAACGATCAGGATGCGCGGCCCCTCCGCCACGCCTTCCTCAAGCGGCCGGGCAAACAGATCCCCCGCCGCATCCGGGGCAAGCACCTGCAACACCGCCACCGGCGGCAAGACCCCCGGCGCGCGGAAGCGGCGCCCGGATTTCTCCACCACCCCCTCGCCCTCCAGCTCGCGCAGCAAGGCCTTCAACGCGATCCGCGCATCGCCCTTGATGCCAAAGGCCTTGGCAATGTCGCGCTTGGCCGCAAGGCCGGGGTTTTCGGAAATCCACTGACGGATTTCATCCTTGGAGGGCAAAGGTTTCATGCCCGCCTAGCTAGCACGCCCCATCCTCAAAGACTACCCGACCCCCATTTGCCCATGTCACAAATACTCATCTTCACGCCGAGGAGGAGGCGCAAGCCCGACGACGAGACAAAGAACTTGCGCCGCAGGCGCTCCGCCTGAAAACCGCCGGTCACAAGGCGCGGCGCATGTGGCGATGCGGAATGCCGGCGTCCAGGAACTCCTCGCCCTCCACCGCAAAGCCCAGCTTCTCGTAGAACCCGACCGCATGGCTCTGCGAACCAAGATAGGCCTCGGTCACCCCCGGCTGGCCCCGCAGCACGTCCAGCGCCGCGCGGATCAGCGCCGCGCCAAGGCCCGAGCCGCGCACTTCCGGCAGCACACAGACCCGGCCGATCTTTCCGACCGCGCCCTTGACCAGCAGCCGCGCCGTGCCCACCGGGCAGTCCCCGTCCCAGGCCAGCAGATGGATCGCGCGGCCATCCAGCCCGTCCACCTCATCGGCCTCCGACACCCCCTGCTCGTCGATGAAGACCACCTTCCGCAGCGCCTGGCAGGTCGGGATGTCGTCGGTGACCTCGATCTTCATCGTCTCGGCAAGGCTCATGCGAAATACTCTCGCAGGATGCGACCGTAGATCGCCTTCAGCTGGTGGATATGCGCCACCTCCACCCGCTCATCGACCTGATGCATCGTCTTGCCGACCAAACCGAACTCGATCACCGGGCAATGGTCCTTCACGAACCGCGCATCCGACGTCCCGCCGCTGGTCGAGGCCACCGGCTTCTTCCCCGTCTCCGCCTGCACCGCGCGCGCGACCAGCGCCGACAATTCGCCCGGGGGCGTCAGGAAGGCCTCGCCCGAGACGCTGATCTGCAACCCGATCTCGCAGCCCGTGGCCTCGGCCATGGCTTCCGCCTCGTGCCGCAGCCAGGCCGACAGCGTGTCGCCCGAATGGGTGTCGTTGAACCGGATGTTCACCACCGCCGTCGCCTGCGCCGGAATCACGTTCGACGCCGGATTACCGCAGTCGATCGTGGTGATCGCCAGCGTCGAGGGGTCGAAATGCGGCGTCCCCCGGTCCAGCGGTTCCGCGTCCAGCTTCGCCAGCAGCTTCACCAGCGCCGACAGCGGGTTCTTCGCCCGGTGCGGATAGGCGCTATGCCCCTGCACCCCCGTCACCGTGATCCGCGCCGTCAGACTGCCGCGACGGCCGATCTTCATCATCTCGCCCATCTGGTTCGGGCAGGTGGGTTCGCCCACCAGGCAATGCGTCATCCGCTCGCCGTTGAAGGCCATCCAGTCCAGGATCGCCACCGTGCCGTCCTTGCCTTCGCCTTCCTCGTCGCCGGTGATCGCCAGGATCACCGCACCGTTCGGAGGCGTCTCCCGCACGAAATCCACCGCCGCCGCGACAAAGGCCGCCACGCCCGACTTCATGTCGCAGGCGCCCCGGCCATACATCACGCCGTCCTTCACCTCGGCCCCGAACGGATCGAACCGCCAGGCCGCCCGGTCGCCCACCGGCACCACGTCCGTGTGCCCGTTGAAGCCGAAGGCCCGGTTCGCCCCCTGCTTGCCCCAGCGCGCGTAAAGATTGGCGATCCCGCCCCGGTCTACCCGCGTGCAGGTGAACCCGGCCTCGCCCAGAACCTCGGCCAGCAGGGCAATCGCTCCCCCCTCGGCCGGAGTGACCGAAGGGCAGCGGATCAGCTTGGCGGTCAGCTCGACCGGGTCCACGGGTTCGAAGGGCATCTGTCAGGTCCAGATTGGGGCGCGCAGGATCCCTAGCCGCTTGGCCCGGGGCCTGCAACCAGAAGGCGGTCGCGCCCAGTCAGTCGAAGAAAGGCGTGACCTCGGCCACGATGACCGAGTTCTCCTTCAGCGCGCGTTCCATCAGGAACCGCTCCTCGTCATCGATCTCCTCGCCCGACTTCAGCCGTTCGTCCAGCGTGCCCAGCCCCTGCACCTCCAGCGGCGCCATGTCGGCCTCCTTCAGGATCGCCACCGTCTCGCGCACCGCCTCGGCCTCGTCCACGCCCGAGGCGTAGCACAAAAGCGCCGCCCCCGTGGCCCGCGGCGGCAGCCCGTCGCCCTCCTTGCGGCCGACCTGCACGATCAGCGAATAGACCTGCTGCGGGCGCTTGGGCCTGTCGGGGGTCTCGGCCATCCTCAGTCCCTCAGCAATTCGTTGATGCTGGTCTTGGCCCGGGTCTGCGCATCGACCTTCTTCACGATCACCGCGCAGTAAAGGTTCACGCCCCCCTTCGACGGCATCGAGCCCGCCACGACCACCGACCCCGCCGGGACCTCGCCATACATCACCTCGCCGGTTTCCCGGTCCACGATCTTTGTCGATTTGCCGATGAACACGCCCATGCCAAGGACCGAGCCCTCGCGGACGATGCAGCCCTCCACCACCTCGGACCGCGCGCCGATGAAGCAGTTGTCCTCGATGATCGTCGGCCCCGCCTGCATCGGCTCCAGCACGCCGCCGATGCCCACGCCGCCCGACAGATGCACGTTCTTGCCGATCTGCGCGCAGGATCCCACCGTGGCCCAGCCATCGACCATCGTGCCCTCGTCCACATAGGCCCCAAGGTTCACGAAGGACGGCATCAGCACCACGTTCTTCCCGATGAAGGCCGACCGCCGCACGATCGACCCCGGCACCGCGCGGAACCCCGCCTTGCGCCAGTCCTCCGCCGTCCAGCCCTGCCACTTCGACGGCACCTTGTCCCACCAGTTCCCGCCGCCGTTTGACCCGGAAATCTCGTGCATGTCGGTCAGCCTGAAGGACAGCAGCACCGCCTTCTTCGCCCACTGGTTCACATGCCAGTCATTGCCGCGCTTTTCCGCCACCCGCAGGCTGCCATTGTCCAGCGCCGTCAGCGTCGCCTCGATGGCATCGCGCACCTCGCCCTTCGTCGCCGGGCTGATCCCCTCGCGCGCCTCCCAGGCGGCTTCGATGGCGGTCTCCAGCGCGGCGTTCGACATGGGGCTTCCCTTTTCGGTTGGTCAAGGCTCCGCCGACCCTATAAGCCTTGGGCCAATGCCACGCAATCCGAGCGAGTTGATGACCGAAGACCACCGCAGCCACAAGTTCCGCGACAGCATCGAGGACGCCGCCGCCGTCCGCCGCATCCCCGACACCGCCCAGACGCGCGCGCCGGCCTACCGGCTGGCCTTCCTCGACCGCGACTTCCTGCTGCGCGACGAGTTGCGCCCCGTGCGTCTGCAACTGGAGCTGCTGAAGCCGCAGATGGTGATGGACGAACGCGGTATCGAATCGACCGTGGTCATGTTCGGCGGCGCCCGCATCCCCGCGCCGGAACACCGCGACCGGGCCGCCACGCCAACCCTCGCCGGCCTGTCGCACTATTATGACGAGGCCCGCCGCTTTGCGAAGGCGATCACTGAACGCAGCGTCGCCAGCTATGGCCGCGACTGGGTGGTCTGCACCGGCGGCGGCCCCGGCGTGATGGAGGCCGGCAACCGCGGCGCGGACGAGGCGGGGGGCCAGTCGATCGGCCTCAACATCGTCCTGCCGCACGAACAGGCGCCCAACGCCTATGTCACGCCGGACCTGTCGTTCAACTTCCACTACTTCGCCATCCGCAAGATGCATTTCCTGATGCGCGCCCGTGCCATCGTCGTCTTTCCCGGCGGATTCGGCACGCTGGACGAGATGTTCGAATCGCTCACCCTGATCCAGACCGGTCGGATGAAGCAGGTGCCTTTCCTCCTGTTTGGCCGCGACTGGTGGGAAAGGGTGGTCAACTGGCAGCAACTCGCCGAAGCCGGGGTCATCAGCCCCGAGGACCTGTCGCTGTTCACCATGGTCGAAACCGCGGAAGAGGCGGTCAGCGTGATCGACGGCTGGGTGCCCGCGTAGGGTGCGCTACAGCGCACCGACCCCGGCCGCTTTCCCGGTCTCCAGCCCCGTCAGCCGGACCCGCCCGTCGCGCATCCCGCCCCGGATCAGGAACCCCGGCTCCTTCACTTCGGGGTGGGCCTCTGCCCGGTCGCGGAAGCGGTCACTGGTCACGATCCGCGCCGGGAACGTCCGCGCCGTCTGCACCGGGAAAGCGTCGGCGGGTAGGCCCTTGGCCGCACCCAGCACCTGCCTGCCCCCGTCGATCGTGAACGGACAGGCCGATTCGTCCCGCATGGTAAATGCCGCCGCTGCCAGCCCGTCGTCTGGACGGATGCCAGACGAGTGCCAGACCGATCCCAGACGCTTCACCTTTCGGTAACGACCCGGATTAACATAGCGTTCTCATAGGCTTGGCCTGGCCAGGGTCTCCCTTTCCCAGCCGTCGAGGAACTCCACCCTGTCACAACCCGCAAACCGCGCCAGCCGGTCCAGTTCCGCCTCCAGCTTTGCCCGGCGGCCCCTGGTCAGCTTCACTCCCGCCTCGGGCCAGAACGCCCTGACCCGCAGCGCACCCGCATCGCGGAAGGCCTTCACGTCGATCCGGCCCGCCAGTCGGTCGCCCTCCAGAACCGGAAAGACATAGTAGCCGTAAACCCGCTTCGGCTCGGGCACGAAGACCTCGATCCGGTAGTGGAAGCCGAACAGGAACTCCGCCCGGTCGCGGTCGCGCAGGGCCGGGTCGAACGGCGACAGGATGCGCAGGCGGGGGGTGGGTTCGGGCGGCAATTCGTCCAGAATATCGGGGAAAATGAACACCTTGCGGCGCTGGCCCTGCGATCCTTCCACCTCGGCCTCGATGATCTCGCCCCGCGCCAGGGTGCCCCGACACCAGACCTTTGCCGCCTCCGGGCCGACCGCGTTCCAGTAGGCCGCGATCTCGCTGCTGGTGCCGAAGCCCAGATGCCGCAGGGCGCTGCGGCAGGCCCAGTCGCAGACCTCTTCCTCGGGCACCGGTGCGCGGTGGACCTCCGGGATCACCCGCTCGGTCAGGTCGTAGATCTTGGCGAATCCGTCGCGCCGGGTGATCGCCAGCCGCCCGGTCCGCCACAGCCATTCCAGCGCGGTTTTCGAGGGATGCCAGTCCCACCAGCCGCGGCGGCCGCGGACCTCGCCTTCGCCCACATCCGCCGTTCCCACCGGGCCGTCCCTGGCTATCCTGTTGAGAATACTGTCAAACTGCGCCTCATACCCCTCACGGAACCAGCGTTTCCAGTTGGCGGAAAGGCGCGCCTCGTCGCGGGCAAAGCGATGCTGCCAGACCCCGTGCAAGGCGACCGGAAGGACCGAGGCGTCATGTGTCCAATGCTCCCACAGGCTGCGGTCGGTCTCCAGCAACCGCTTCAGCGCCGGGGGGCGATAGGCCTGCCGCCGCGACCACAGGATCATGTCATGCGCCCGGGCGATGGTGTTGATGCTGTCCACCTGGACAAAGCCGATCCGCGTGATCAGCTCGTGCAGGGCCTGGCCCGAGGCCGGGCCGACGCGCGGCTCGGCCAGGGCGTGGCGGTCCAGGAACAGACGGCGCGCGCGGGGGTTGGAGAGCAGGGGCAGCATCGCCAAGCCCTAGCATTGCAAAGTATTTCGGCAAAAGCGAAATTCGTGACCGGGGCGGCCCGCGCGGTCGATTGCATCGGGGCGGGCACGTCTTACACTTCTTCTGTCTCCCGACAGGACTGCGGGGCAGCCCCCCGTTCCCGGACAAGGCGGTTTCGGCCCGCAAGGATGATGAAGGCTTGACGCACGACACACCCCTGATCGCGATGCTGGTGGCTGGCTTCGGCCTGGCCTTCCTGTTCGGCCTCATGGCCCAGCGGCTGAAACTGCCGCTGATCGCGGGCTATCTGCTGGCGGGAGTGGTGATCGGCCCCTTCACCCCCGGCTATGTCGCCGACACCGAAATTGCGGGCGAACTGGCCGAAATCGGCGTCATCCTCTTGATGTTCGGGGTGGGCCTGCATTTCGCGCCGCGCGACCTGATGGCTGTCAGCGGCATCGCGCTTCCGGGCGCGCTGGGGCAGATCGCGGTGGCGACGCTGTTCGGCATGGGCATCGGCTGGGGCATGGGATGGACCCTGGGCGCCGGGCTGATCTTCGGCATCGCGCTGTCGGTCGCCTCGACCGTGGTGCTTCTGCGGGCGTTGCAGGACCGCGAGCTGATCCAGACCGACAAGGGCCGGGTGGCGGTGGGCTGGCTGATCGTCGAGGATCTGGTGATGGTGCTGGCGCTGGTGCTGATCCCGCCGCTGGCGGGGCTTCTGGGCGGCAAGGCGATGCCGGTGGGCGAGGATGCCGAGATGGTTGCCGAGGTGACCCGAAGCATCGGCATCGGTCCGATTGCCGCAACCGTGGTGATCACGCTGGTGAAGGCGGCGGCCTTCGTCGCGCTGATGCTGGTGATCGGCCGCCGGGTGATTCCCTGGATCCTGCATTTCGTCGCCCACACGCTGTCGCGCGAACTGTTCCGGCTGGCCGTGCTGGCCATCGCGCTGGGCGTCGCCTATGGCGCGACGCATTTCTTCGGCGTCTCCTTCGCGCTGGGGGCCTTCTTCGCCGGGATGGTGATGTCCTCCTCGACCCTCTCGCAACAGGCCATGCGCGAGACGCTGCCCCTGCGCGATGCTTTCGCGGTGCTGTTCTTCGTCTCGGTGGGGATGCTGTTCAACCCCGCGATCCTGGTGTCACAGCCGCTTGCGCTTCTGGCCACGGTGACGATCATCGTGGGCGTCAAGGCGGCGGCGGGTTTCTACCTGGTGCGGCTTCTGGGCGAGGGGCGCGACATGGCGCTGACCATCGCGGCCAGCCTGGCGCAGATCGGCGAATTCTCGTTCATCCTGATCACGATGGGGACGACACTGTACATCGTCCCGCCCGAGGCGCGCGATCTGGTGGTGGCGGGCGCGATGCTGTCGATCCTGGCGAACCCGCTGTTGTTCCACCTGCTGGACCGGCGCGAGGCGCGCAAGGCGGCCGCGCCTCGTTCGCCTTCGGCTCCTCCTCGCGCCGACCCCGCGAGGAGTGCCGCAGGCAACGACGAGCCTTCGGCAGAGCTCAGACCGGACGCCCGGTCAGAAGCCGCGGAAGTTCGCCCGTCAGTCCCGCCGCCTGGCGGATGAAACCGCGCCGGAGGCCGGGCAGAGCGCCAACCATCCCCATGCCGAGGTCGCGGCCCAGGCGCAGCAGCGGGTTGTCGCTGGAAAACAGCCGGTTCACCGCGTCCATGCCCAGCGCAAGGGCCGTGGCATCGAACCGGCGCCAGCGCTGATACTCTTCCAGCGCGGCCGGGCTGCCCGCATCCTCGCCCCGGCGGCGGGCCAGGATCAGCACCTCGGCCAGGGCGGCCACGTCGCGCAGGCCGAGGTTCAGCCCCTGTCCGGCAATCGGATGCACGCCATGGGCCGCATCGCCGACCAGCGCCACCCGGGGCGCGATGAAGCGTTCGGCCAGCGACAGCGACAGGGGATAGGTGAACCGCTCTCCTGCCAGCGCGATCTCGCCCAGGAAATCGCCGAAACGGGGGCGCAGGGCCTGAAGATAGGCGTCGTCCGGCAGCGCCTGGATCGCCGCCGCGTTCGCGTCCGTCTCGCTCCAGACGATGCTGGAATGATGGCCTCCCTTCAGCGGCAGGATCGCCAGCGGACCCGAGGGCATGAAGAACTGGTGCGCGATGCCCCGGTGGTCGCGTTCGTGACGGATCGCGGTGACCAGGGCCGTCTGGCCATAGCCCCAGCCCACCCGGCGGATCCCGGCGCGCGCGGCCGTGCCCGACCCGCGCCCGTCGCAGCCCACCAGCAGCCCGGCCGACAGCTTCTGCCCCGAGGCCAGCGTCACCGTGACTCCGGCCGGCCCGACCTCCTGCGCGACGACGGTTTCGCCGGACAGCAGCGTCACCCCCGGCGCATCCTGCATCGCCGCCAGGAAGGCGGCATAGAGGTGGCGGTCCTCAAGCATGTGGCCCATCGGGCCTTCCTCGATCTCGGCCGCGTCGAAATGCAGGAAGAAGGGCGCGGCCCCTTCGCCCGCGCGGCCGTCAGATGCCTTGATTTCCAGCATCGGCTGCGCCTTGTCGGCAACCCGGGGCCAGACGTCGATCGCGGTCAGAAGCCGGACCGAGGCGATGGCCAGCGCATAGGCGCGGCCGTCGAACCCTGCCTCGGCGCGTGCGGGTGCGGGGCGGGCGTCGATCACCGTCACCCGGAAGCCGCCCTGCGCCAGCGCCAGGGCCAGGGCGGGGCCGTTCAACCCTCCGCCCGCGATCAGGATGTCGGCGTCGCATTCCATAGGCCCTACATACCCCGCGCGGACGGATTGTCCATGCGTCGCCAAGCCGCTACCGTTCGTGGCAACAAGGGGGATCAGATGACCGGAACCTGGGCGCACATGACCGCAGCCGAGCTGGGGCGCGAGATCGGCGCGGGCCGGATCCACCCGGTCGAGCTGACCGAGTATTTCCTGCATCAGATCGAGACGCATCCGCTTGCCCCGCGCATCTACGTCCGCGCCACGGCGGCCCGCGCCCGGGGCGAGGCGATGGCCGCGGCGGCAAGGGCGAAGGCGGGCCTGCGCAAGTGGCTGCTGGATGGCGTGCCGATCAGCTGGAAGGATCTGTTCGATACGGCCGGTGTCGCCACCGAGGCGGGCTCGGCCCTGTTGAAGGGCCGGACCCCCGACCGGGATGCCGAGGTGCTGGAGACGGCGACGCTGAATGGCCTGGTCTGTCTGGGCAAGACCCATATGTCGGAACTTGCCTTTTCGGGCCTGGGGCTGAACCCGGTCACCGCGACGCCGCCCAACCTGAACGATGACAAGGCGGTGCCGGGGGGGTCGTCCTCGGGCGCGGCGGCCTCGGTGGCCTTCGGCCTGGCCCCGGCGGCGATCGGGTCGGACACCGGCGGCTCGGTGCGGATCCCGGCGGCCTGGAATGATCTTGTGGGGCTGAAGACCTCGGTCGGCGCCCTGCCGATGCGCGGCACGGTGCCGCTGTGCGAACGGTTCGACACCATCGGCCCGCTGGCCCATTCCGTCGAGGACTGCGCGCTGCTCCTTGCGGCGATGGGCGGAGGGGCGGTCGGCGATCTTGGCGGGGCCGATCTGTCCGGCATGCGGCTGGCGGTTCTGGAAACCGTGGCGCTGGATGACGTCCGCGACCGCCCGGGGCAAGGCTTCGAGGATGCCGTCGCGCGGCTGGGCCGGGCCGGGGCGCGGATCTCGCGCCTGGCCGCCCCCGAGATCGCCGAGGCGCTGGGTCTGGCCGCGACACTGTTCACCGCCGAAGCCTATGGCATCTGGCGCGAGGTGATCGAGGCCGCGCCGCAGAAGATGTTCCCCCGCATCCTGGAACGATTCCGCTCGGGCGCGCAGATCGCGGCGACCGATTATGTCGCCGGCTGGCGGCGGCTGGAGGTGCTGCGGGCACAGTGGAACGAACGGGTCGCAGGCCATGACGCGGTGATCCTGCCGACCTCGCCGATCCTGCCGCCGGATGCGAACCGGCTGATGACCGACGACCCCTATTATGTGACCGAGAACCTCCTTGCCCTGCGCAACACCCGGATCGGCAATCTGATGGGCGCCTGCGCGCTGACGCTGCCCACGTCGCAGCCCTCCTGCGGGATCAGCCTGATGTGCCCGCCGGGGCAGGAAATGCGTCTGTTGCGCCTGGGCGTGGCGGCGGAACGGGCGCTGCGCTAGCGACGGCTCGTCGAAGCCCTTCGGGCACTCCTCGCGGGCGCCCGGCCGAGGAGCGACCGAAGGCAGCGACGAGCCGCCGTCAGATCCGGTGATAGGGCGCGCCGGCAAGGATCGTCGCGGCGCGGTACAGCTGTTCGGCCAGCATCACCCGCACCAGCATGTGCGGCCAGACCATGCGGCCGAAGCTGACCGCCAGATCGGCCCGCGCACGCAAGCCCGGGTCCAGCCCGTCCGCCCCGCCGATCACGAAGGCCGCGTCCTGCCGCCCGGCGTCACGCCAGTCGGCCAGGGCCTGCGCGAACTCGGGACTGGACAGAAGCCTGCCCCTTTCGTCCAGCACGCACAGCGCTGCGCCTTCCGGGATCGTGCGGGCCAGAAGCGCGGCCTCGGCCGCCATGCCGCCACCCTTGCGGTCCTCGACCTCATGCTCGGCCACAGGGCCCAGGCCCAGAGGCCGCCCGCTGCGCCCCAACCGCTGAAGGTAATCGTCCACCAGATCGCGCTCTGGCCCGGCCCGCAGGCGGCCCACGGCGCAGAGATGCAGGCGCATCAGGCCTTGGCGGCCCGGGCCGCGCCCGTCCCCGCGCCCATCGGCAGCCACATCTTTTCCAGCTGGTAGAACTCGCGCACTTCCGGGCGGAAGACATGGACGATCACGTCGCCCGCGTCGATCAGCACCCAGTCGCCGGTTTCCTTGCCCTCCATGCGGACGGAAATCCGCATCTCCTGCTTCAGCCGGTCTGCAAGTTTTTCCGAGATCGAGCCCACCTGCCGCGAGGAGCGGCCCGAGCAGATGACCATGTAGTCGGCCACATCCGACCGACCGCGCAGGTCGATCTGAACGATGTCCTCGGCCTTGTCGTCATCGACGGATTTCAGCACCAGGGCCAGCACCTGTTCGGACGTGTGGCCCTGCGGGGCTTCGGCGGGTTTCAGGCGCGGACCGACCGGCAGGCCGGTGGCGGGATCAGAATGCGACAGGACCGGGTCCTCCAACGAAGCGCGGCCCACTCGGCCCCCGCGCCGGGCCATGGTTCCAGATTAGCACCCGGACGGGGCAATCTCAACCGAAGGCGGGCGCCTACGCCTTATTCGGCGCCTTGGCAAGAGATCGCCGCCTTCGGTGCACCCGTTTCCCAGGGAAATCCGGCAAAGTGGCGCGCGGGGTGCCGATCCCGAGCAGAATGCGCCTGCCCTTCACGAGGGCTTGCCCAGAACCTCGTCCTGGTGCTGCCCCAGTCGCGGCGCCGGGCGGTCCAGCGCCAGATCGGCCCCCGAGAATGTCATCGGGCTGCGCACCCCCGGCACGCCCTCCGGGTCGATCCGCATCCCCCGCGCCACGACCTGCGGGTCGGCGAAGACCTCGGCCATGTCGTTGATCGGCCCGGCGGGCACGCCTTCGGCCTCGCAGGCGGCCAGGAGATCCGCCTTGGTCCAGGTCCGCGTCGCCGCCGTCAGCCTTTCGGTCAGGGCGGCGCGGTGGGTCACGCGGTCGGCGTTGGTGAGGAACAGGGGATCGCTGGCCAGCGCCTCCAGCCCCAGGATCGCGCAAAGCCGCTGGTACTGCGCATCGTTGCCGGTGGCCAGGATGATCCAGCCGTCCTTGCAGTCGAACACCGCATAGGGCGCAAGGTTGGGATGCGCATTGCCCATCAGTCCGGGGGCCTTGCCCGAGGCCAGGTAGTTCATCGCCTGGTTCGCCATGATGCTGGTGGCCACGTCCAGAAGCGCCATGTCGATGTGCTGGCCCGCGCCAGTCCGTCCGCGCTGGATCAGCGCGGCCAGGATCGCGGTGGCGGCATAGACCCCGGTGAACACATCCGTCACCGCCACGCCCACCTTCTGCGGCTGGCCGTCGGCGGGGCCGGTCACGCTCATCAGCCCGGACATGCCCTGGATGATGAAGTCATAGCCAGCCCGGTGGGCGTAGGGCCCGGTCTGGCCGAAGCCGGTGATCGAGCAGTAGATCAGCCGCGGGTTGACCTTTTGCAGACTGTCGTAGTCAAGGCCGTATTTCGCCAGCCCGCCGACCTTGAAGTTCTCGATCACCACATCGGCCCCGGCCACCAGCCGGCGCACCGTCTCTTGCCCTTCGGCGGTGCGGAAGTCGCAGGTGATCCCGCGCTTGCCGCGGTTGGTCGCGTGGAAATAGGCGGCACTCCGCTCGCCCCCCACTTCGAGGAACGGAGGCCCCCAGCGCCGGGTGTCGTCGCCTTCCGGAGCCTCGACCTTGATGACATCGGCGCCCAGATCGGCAAGCGTCTGCCCGGCCCAGGGGCCAGCCAGGATCCGCGCCAGTTCGATGACGCGGATGCCTTCCAGCGGCGCGGGCATTATTTCGCCAGTTCGGCCTCAAGGATGGCCTTGAGGTCGGCATAGGCCATGTTGGAATGTTTGGTGCCGTTGATGAACAGCGTCGGCGTGCCCTGCACGCCGTCGGCCTCGAAATTGGTCTGGAACTGCTTGATCAGCGCCTCGGCCTTCGGCACGTCGTTCAGGCAGGCATCCATCGCCGCGTCTTCCAGCCCTGCCGCGCGCCCGATGGTCTTGAGGTTCTCGACCACCTGCTGCGGGCTTTCCCCGGCGGCCCATTCCTTCTGCTTGTCGAACAGCATGTCCTGGATGCCGAAATATTTCATCTCGCCGCCGCAGCGGGCGATCAGCGCGGCCCAGAGGCCGTACCGGTCGAAATAGACCTCGCGCAGGGTGAAGTGGACCTTGCCGGTGTCGATGTAGTCGCGCTTCAGTTCCTTGAAGGTCGTGGCATGGAAATTGGCGCAATGCGGGCAGGTGAAGCTGGCGTATTCGACGATCTTCACCTTCGCATCGGGCGAGCCGAGCGAAAAATCTCCGACCGCCGGGGCGGCGGCCTCGGTCGCGGTTTCCTGCGCCAGTGCCGGCGTCATTGCCGCGGTGGCTGCGGCGGCAAGGGCGATCATGGCCCGGCGGTTCAGTTTCGTCATCGGTCGGCGTCCTTTTCAGCCCGGATGTCAGGATCGGGGGCGAGTTAAGATGTTTTGCGCCAGCTGTTCAAGCGCGTTGCGCAGGCCCGGGTCTGCCACGCCCTCGGCCACGGCCTGCGCCCTGGCGGTCGTGGCCGGGTCGGGGGGTCTTTTCGCCTTTGGCGCGGGGGTGAATTCGGCCTGGCCTTCGGCAAATCCGGTGGCCGCGGTCTGGGTCAGGTGGATGTGCTGGACGGCGGCATAGCCATAGACGGCGTTCACGCGCTCCTTCAGCTGCGGCAGCGCCATCTGCACCATCGGGGCCTCGCTGGCCTTGACCAGCAGGGTCAGCGTCGCGCCCATCGGTCCCTTGCCGTAGGCGATCTTCACGGGCCGGGTCTTGCGCGCCATCTCTTCGCCCGCGACTTCAGCCCAATGGGTCAGAAGCCGCGCCACGGCAAAGCCGCGCGATTCCCCGGCGGCCCGCACCGCGTCCTTCATCAGCCCGAATGCCGGTTCGAACCCGCGCATGCGGTGCTCGGCACTGGGGGAGGGGGTTGGTTTGCGGGCCATCTGCTCCTGTCCTTGTCGCCCATTCTACCGCAAGGGGCGGCCCCCGCCAGAGGGCAGGCTGAAACAGGAATAAACATTGCGTTATTGGACGGTTATCCGGCCATCGCTCCATTCCGCTGGCTCCCGGCCGCGTGCCCGCTATCCTCGCCCCGATGCAGACCGCCGAATCCCTCGCTGCCCAGCTTCTGTCCTGGTACGACCGCCACGCCCGGATCATGCCCTGGCGCGTTTCGCCTCGGGATCGCGCGGCGGGCCAGCGGCCGGACCCCTACCGGGTCTGGCTGTCCGAGGTGATGCTGCAACAGACCACCGTTGCCGCCGTGACGGACTATTTCCACCGGTTCATCTCCCGCTGGCCGACCGTGCATGACCTTGCGGCGGCCGAGGATGCGCAGGTGATGGGCGAATGGGCGGGCCTTGGCTATTATGCCCGCGCCCGCAACCTGCTGAAATGCGCCCGTGCCGTCGTGACCAGCCATGGCGGCCGCTTCCCGACCAGCCGCGAGGGCCTGCTGACCCTGCCCGGCATCGGCCCCTATACCGCCTCTGCCATCGCCGCCATCGCCTATGATCACCCGGCTGCCGTGGTCGATGGCAATGTCGAACGGGTGATCTCGCGCCTCTACCTTGTCGAAAAGCCCCTTCCGGCCGCCAAGCCGAAGCTGACGGAGCTTGCCGCCGGCCTGACGCCTGCGAGCCGGCCCGGAGACTATGCCCAGGCGATCATGGACCTTGGCGCCACCGTCTGCACCCCGCGCGCGCCGGCCTGCGGCATCTGCCCCTGGTCCCATGCCTGCGAGGCAAGGGCGGCAGGCATCCAGGCCGCACTTCCCCGCAAGGCGCCGAAGCCCGACAAGCCCCTGCGCCGCGGCACGCTGTGGCTTGGTCACCGCGACGGCGCCATCCTGATCGAACGCCGCCCCGACCGGGGCCTGCTGGGCGGCATGGCCGGCTTTCCCGGCGACGGCTGGGACGGGCAGGGCGGCCCCGCCCCCGCCGATGCCGACTGGCAGGACATCGGCGAGGTCCGGCACACCTTCACCCATTTCCACCTGATCCTGCGCGTCATGACCGCCCGGATCGAGGGCCCGCCGACCCGGGGCGAACTGATCCCCCGTCACAGCTTTCGTCCCGCAGACCTGCCCACGGTGATGCGGAAGGCCTGGGATCTTGCCCGGGCGCTGCCGGATTTTCCCTGACCTGCCGACCGGAGTTCCGATCTTTCGCCGAAAGGGCGCAGCGGATGTCCGCTTGAGCCCTGCCCGGCTTCCGCTAGTCTTGCAGGCATGAGTCCGCTTCCGCCCGCGCTGCCGTTCTGGCTTTCGTTCTGCCTGCCGCCCCTGGCCGTGATCGGCATGGTCCATGGCGGCTGGACCGTCGCGCTGTTGCCGCTGTCAACCTGGTGGTTGTTCACCCTGCTGGACGCCCTGACCGGACATGAGACCTCGAACCCGGACCCCCGGACGCCGGAAACGCAGCTGACCGCCTATCGCCTGGTCACGCTGGTCTGGCCCCCGATCCAGTTCGCCCTGCTTGCAGCGATGCTGTGGTATGTGCCCCGGGCCACCCATCTGGGCACGGGCGAGAGGATCGCGCTTTTCTTCGGCATGGGCGTTGTCTCGGGCACCATCGGCATCAACTACAGCCATGAGCTGATGCACCAGAAATCCCGGCTGGAACGCTGGCTTGCCGATCTGCTCCTGGCCTCGGTGCTGTATTCCCATTTCCGCTCGGAACATCTGCGCGTGCATCACATCCATGTCGGCACCCCGCGCGATCCGGTGACGGCGCGTTACAACGAGGGTTTCCACCGCTTCTTCCCCCGCGTCCTGGTGCAATGCCCCCGCTCCGCCTGGCGGGCCGAGGCCGCGATGCTGGCCCGCAGAGGCCTGCCCTGGTGGCACCGCTCGAACCCCTTCTGGCGCTACGCGGTGCTACAGGCGGCTTTCCTGGCGCTTGCGCTTGCCCTGGGTGGCTGGTCCGGGCTGGGTCTGTTCCTGGTGCAGGCCTTCACGGCGGTCTGGCAGCTGGAGCTGGTCAACTACATCGAACATTACGGCCTGACCCGCCGCCATCTGGGCGAGGGGAGGTACGAACATGTCCTGCCCCGCCACAGCTGGAATGCCGACCATCGGGCATCGAACTGGCTTCTGATCAACCTCCAGCGCCATTCCGACCACCATTACAAGCCCGACCGACGCTTTCCCGTGCTGCAAACCTATACGCAGGACGAAGCCCCGCAGCTGCCCTACGGCTATCCGCTGATGACGATGATCGCGATGGTCCCGCCGCTGTGGAAGCGGGTGATGAACCGGCGGGTCAAGGACTGGCGCCGCCAGCATTACCCCGACATCACGGACTGGCATCCCTACAACAAGGCGCTGAACCCGGTTGCCGGTTGACCGGCAAACCCGGAGCCAGATTGCGCCTCTCCGCAGCGGCTGCGTCAGCAGACCACCTCGATCAGCCGCGGCCCGCGCTGGCCCATCGCTTCGGCAAAGGCCGCGTTGAACGCGCCCATGTCGCGGACCCGCACCGCCTGCACCCCGTGACCCCGGGCCAGCGCAACCCAGTCGAGCAGAGGTCCCTCGACATCGAACATCCGCCGGGCGTTGCGGCCGACCTCGTTCACCCCCATCGCGGCCAGTTCGTCGCGCAGGATCTGATAGCCGCGGTTGGCGAAGATCACCGTGGTCACGTCCAGCCCCTCGCGCGCCATCGTCCACAGCGATTGCAGCGTGTACATCCCCGACCCGTCGCCCTCCAGCACCACGACCTTGCGGTCCGGGCAGGCCACCGCCGCGCCCACGGCATTCGGCAGGCCAAAGCCGATCGACCCCCCGGTGATGGTCAGCACGTCATGGCCCCGTGCCCGCTTCAGCCCCGGCGCCAGGTAGTAGGACGCCGAGATCCCCTCATCCACCACCACCGCATCCTCGGGCATCAGCGCGGCAATCGCCTCGCCGACCCTGGTCACGGTCAGCTCGCCTTCGGGCAGGGCGGGCAGGTCCAGGGGCACGAAATCCTCCGGCCCCAGTTCCGCCTCTCCCACCTCTTCCGCCAGCGCCTGAAGCGTCCAGGCGATGTCCATATCCCGGCTGCACAACTCGATCAGCCGCGTCTGAGGGTCGTCGGGGGTGGAAGGCAGGCCGGGATAGGCGAAGAACCCGGCCGGCCGCGCCGTGCCGCACAGGACCAGCGACGATGCCCCGGCCAGAAGCGGGATGTTGTCCTCGATCCGATAGGCCATCCGCTCGATCAGGACCGAGCCCGCGCCGCGGCGGAAACGGCTGACGAAGAAGGGCTGCATCAGCCGGGCGCCGCAGGATCTGGCGATCCGCCTGGCCAAAAGGCCGAGATCGGTGAAAAGCGCCGGGCCGTCGATCATCAGGATCGCCCCCGGCTGGCGCAAGGCATGGGCCGCAGCCCTGACCTCGGCCAGAGACGGGCGCCGCAGGGCGGGGGCCGGGGCCGCCACCGCAAGGCCCGACGCTTCCTCCCAGGCCGTGTTTGCCGGCAGGATCAGCGTGGCGATCTGCCCGCCCTTCGCCCGCGCCGCCTGCACCGCCTCGGCCGCGTCGCTGGCGACCTTTTCGGCCGAAGAGCAGACCCGCGTCCAGTGCGATACCGCCTGCGCCACCCCCACCGTGTCGCCCTTCAAGGGGGCCTCGAACCGCAGGTGATAGTCGGCATGGTCGCCCATGATGTTCAGCACGCCCGACTGCGCCTTCCGCGCATTGTGCAGATTGGCAAAGGCATTGCCGAACCCCGGCGCCAGGTGCAGCAGGGTTGCCGCCACCTGTCCCGACATCCGGTAGTAGCCATCTGCCGCGCCCGAAACCCCGCCCTCGAACAGGCACAGGATGCAGCGCATCTCGGGGTGCCGGTCCAGTGCCGCGACGAAATGCATCTCGGACGTACCGGGGTTGGCAAAGCAGACCTGCACGCCGCTGGCCAGCAAGGTCTGCACCAGGGTCTCGGCGCCGTTCATGTCCTGTTCTCTTCCTTCGACGGGGCGGGTTTCTCTGCCAGTTTGCGCGCCCGCGCCTCGCGCCGGGCGGCCCGCAGCTTCTGATACCCGTTCAGGGCGGGAAGGCTTAGCCAGTAGGATACCACGGCCGCAACCAGCCCCGGTCCCAGCCCGCCGACGAGATAGGGCAGGAACACCCCGCGGAAGAACCGCTCCAGCCGGTCCCAGCGCATCTCCTCGGCGCCGAAGATCGCGCGGATGTTGCGGAAGATCTCGTCCCCGGCCTGGCCGAAGGCCGTCATGATCTGCGACACCGGCACGCCATCGGCCCGCGACCCCAGGATCGTGTGGCCAAGGTCGATCGAGAGGACCGCGATGAACGGGAAGGTCAGCGGATTGCCCGCCGCCGTGCCGATCAGCGCAGCGATGACATTGCCCCGCACGATCCAGGCCAGGAAGGCGGCAAGGAAGAAATGCAGCCCGAACAGCGGCGTGAACGAGGCAAAGACGCCGCAGGCGATGCCCCGGGCGATCCGGTGCGGCGCGTCGGGAATGCGGCTGGCGCGATGGCGCAGATAGCGGAAGGCCCGGCCCCAGCCGCCTTTAGGCAAGACCAGGGCGCGCAGCTTCTGCATCAGGTTCAGCGGTGTGCGACGGCGAAAGACCATCCGTTCTCCAATCCTGTCGGAACCGGGATAGGAAACATGGGTGCCGGGATCAACCAACTCCACCGCCGGAAACGGAAAAAACCCCGCCGGGACATCCCGGCGGGGTGAAGGTGTCCCCCAGGCGGTCCGGGGGACAGGCGTGTTCGAAAAACTCAGTGGGTGCGGCTGCCGTCGGCCTCCATCTCGGCGCGGATCTGCTGGCGCAGGATGTCGATCGGCACCAGCTTGCCGTCCCGCTTGAAGTGCCAGTAGGTCCAGCCGTTGCAGGACGGCGCCCCCTCCAGCGCCGCGCCGACCTGGTGGATCGAGCCCTTCACGTCATTGCCGATCAGCGTGCCGTCGGCGCGGACCTTGGCCTTGAACCGGTTGCCCAGGGAAAACAGCTCCTCCCCCGGCCGCAGCATCCCCCGTTCCACGACCTGCCCGAACGGCACCCGCGGCTCGGCCCGCTTCGATCCGGTGACCTCCAGCGCCGAGGCGTCAAAGCGGCGGACCCGCGCGATCCTTTCGGCGGCGGCCTTGCGATAGGCCTCTTCGCGTTCGATCCCGATGAAGTCGCGCCCCAGCATCTTGGCCACCGCCCCCGTCGTCCCCGTCCCGAAGAACGGGTCCAGGATCACGTCGCCGGGGTTCGTCGTCGCCACGATCACCCGGTGGAGCAAAGCCTCGGGCTTCTGCGTCGGATGGGCCTTGTCGCCGTTTTCGTCCTTCAGCCTCTCATGCCCGGTGCACAGCGGGATCACCCAGTCCGACCGCATCTGCACGCCGTCGTTCAGGGCCTTCAGCGCTTCATAGTTGAAGGTGTATTTCGCCGCCTCGTCGCGGCTGGCCCAGATCAGCGTCTCATGCGCATTGGTCAGGCGCTTGCCTTTGAAGTTCGGCATCGGGTTCGATTTTCGCCACACCACATCGTTCAACAGCCAGAAGCCCTGGTTCTGCAACTCGGTCCCCAGGCGGAAGACGTTGTGGTAGGAGCCGATCACCCAGATCGCGCCATTCGGCTTCAACAGCCGCTTTGCCGCCGCCAGCCAGTCGCGGGTGAAGGCATCATAGGCGGCAAAGCTGGAGAACTGGTCCCAGTGGTCGTCCACCGCATCGACCCTGGAATTGTCCGGGCGGTGCAGCTCGCCCTTCAGCTGAAGGTTGTAGGGCGGGTCGGCAAAGATCAGATCGACAGAGCCCGCCGGAAGGGTGTTCATCACCTCCACGCAGTCACCCGCAAGGATCTGGTTCAGCGGAAGAGCTGCCCCCGCCGTGGTATTCCTGGTCGTCATGTCTTCTGCCTCTGCCCCCGGCCTCTGTCGTGCCGATGTTGCCCGGAATCATGAGTCAGACCCGAATCACCGTCAAATTCTTTTTTGAATCAAGATCTTACAGAATTCTCTTGATACAATATGTTGTGGACGGGCCTGAAGGAACGTCTATGCCAAGGGGTCACGCCCAAAGTTTGCAGGGCCTTCAGATGGGCGGCGGTCGGGTAGCCGGCATTGGCTTCCCAGCCATAGCCGGGGTGCTGTTGCGCCAAATCCACCATGATCCGGTCGCGAGTCACCTTGGCCACGATCGAGGCCGCGGCGATGGACAGGCAGCGCGCATCGCCCTTCACGATGGCGGTCGCCCGGCAGGGCAGGCCCCGCGGGATCTGGTTGCCGTCGATCAGCGCATGATCGGCGCCAAGGCCCGCCACGGCGCGTTCCATCGCCAGGTGGCTGGCGCGCAGGATGTTCAGCGCGTCGATGTCCTGCACCGTGGCATGGGCGACCGACACCTCGGCCAGCGCCATGATCTCGTCGAACAGCGCCGCGCGGCGGGCTGCGGTCAGCGCCTTGGAATCGGCAAGCCCCGCCGGGATCCGCGCCGGGTCCAGCCGCACTGCCGCCGCCGTCACCGGCCCGGCCAGCGGGCCGCGCCCGACCTCGTCCACCCCGACGACCCGCAGGGCGCCGGCGGCAAGCGCCTCGGTCTCGTGCCGGAAATCGGGAAGGATGCGGGCCATGCCCCGACCTAGCGCGGATGCGCGCCGGGAAAAAGGGGGCGGGAGCTGCTCACCCTCCCACCCCCCGAGAAGAGACGGGATCAGGGCTGTCCCGTCTCGGCCAGGGCCGCCTCGGCGGCCCCGATGTCAGTGACCCTGCACGCGGAACCCCGCATCGCGCAGGCATTGCGCGGAATAGACCCGGTCGCGCTCGCCAAAGATCGTGGCGCCGTTGGAACAGCCGCGCGGCAGGCGATGGCGGAAACCTTCGGCGCGCAGGCAGCTTTCGGGGTAGAGCGAGACCGAACGGTCTGCCCCGTCGATCGAGATGGCGCAGACCGACGGAACCCGTTTGGAGGACACCGGCTCGGGCTGCGGGGCGGGCTTGCGGTTGTCCTTCAGCTCGTGCGCGATGGCGCCGACGACCAGGGCCGCGACCAGCGCCTTGGCAAGATCGTCCTTCTTGTCGGCCCTGGCCGGGATCGCGGTGGCCAGCACCAGCGCCAGCGCCGCCGCGCCCCCGGTCAGCATCGCGGTAAAACGGCGGCCGGTCATCGTGCTTTCCGAAATCCCGTGCGAGGGGATGATGTGCGACTTGCTTCTGAATTCCGCGGACATTGTTGCCTCCTGCTGAGGGACGGTTGGTCTTGCCCGGTCGCCGCGAACCGGCAGGCGACCTCGATGACCAACCCTCACCCCCCGGCCGCCGCGTAAGCAATATCGCCGGCCCGTTAGGTCATAACGCTGGCGCAGACCCGACTTGCTATCCGATAACAAGGCCGTAACTTCTTGGGTGATATTGAATATCAGCGCGCCTGCGCGCATTGTCCGATGGTAATCGAGCAGCCTCCTGTCCGGAGCGGAAAATGAAGACACTGATCTCCTCTGCCACTCTTGCGCTGGCGCTGGTCCTTGGCGGGCCGGCGGCGGCAGAGTGTTATGCCGACTACAAGGCCAAGCGTGACGAACCGCTCAAGCTGATCTACGGTGTCTCGCAGGTATCGGATGGCAATTGCAGCCCCGGCGCGGCCGAAGGCGAACTGGCGCCGAGGCTGGCATCAGGCGGCTGGACCTTGCTGACCGTTCTGTCCACATTCGGGCCCGAAGGGCTTGAGGAAAGGAAAGCGAGTGCCGGAGACTTCTTCCTCCGTTACTGAAAGTCTCAGGGCGGGCAACCGCGTCGTCGCCTTCGGTATCGCCGCCATCGTCCTCATCCTGCTGGGTGCGGCGCTTTTCCTGTTCCTGAACCTGCCGGACGCGAACGCCTTCAACGCGCGGGTGGAACGCATCTTCGTGGAAAACGACGACCTGCGCTCCGGTGCCGAGATCAAGCTGCTTGAGATCCTGGCGCAATCGGGCACCGCCTTTTCGGCGGTGCTGGCCAGCTACCGCAGCGTGATCTTCGTGCTGCTGGTCTTTTCCACCGCCTTGCTGATCGCGGCTCTGGTCTTCCTCGTCATGATCATCGCGCTGAACCGGCGCATCTCGGCGATACAGCGGTCGGGCATCCAGGTCTCCAGCCTGATGATCTCGCGCGAGGCGCGGGCGGTCTACATCAACGACCTGGAATTCCAGCTGACCGAAGCCGCGCTGGAAACCCTGTCGGTGCTGGCCGAGGCACGGATGGATGACGAGGTGCTGACCGGCGCGCAGATCGAGGCGGTGATCTCGGGCCGGAACGAGGCCGACTGCGACGAGGCGGCGGGGGCAACGCGGGTCAAGCGGCTGCGCGATGCCCTGGGCAATCAGCTGGTCTCCGAACTGCTGGTCAAGACCATCGCCCGGCGCGGCTACATGCTGGCCGTTGGCAAGGACACGATCAAGATGATCTGACCGGCCGACACGGCCGCAGACGGCCGCAGACGGCGAATCGCCGGGCCCGTCAGCCGTCGGCTTCGTCGCCCTCGCCCCAGAGATACTTGCCCAGATCGCCCGCAGCGAGCGCACGCAGATAGGTCCGCGCGCCCTTTTCCGAGGCAAGGTCGAACCGCGTGCGGCCATAGCTGTTCTGCTCGATGAAGGCGGCAGCCTGCACCAGGGCCTTGCGCGTGCCCGGGCCATAGGCACCGTCGATTCCCCCGCGGTAGAAGCCGGCCATCGCCAGCTGTTCCTGTGCCGAGCGGCGGGCGGCGGGGGAAAGGGATTCGAAGGCGGCTTGCAGGGCGTCACCGCCCGCTTGCAGCCCGGGGGCCAGGGTCAGAAATGCGGAAAGCGAAAGCAGGATCGACCGGCGCTGCATGAGTAACTCCTTGAACTGTTACATCCAGAGAATGACTGCGGGATTTTGGCGCAATCTTGACGTGCTGCGGGCCGGAACCTGGCAGGATGTGCAGATGCAGCCGGCGGCGTGCCGGAAGCCTGGACGGAACTGAAGAAAGGTGGTGGTGAGCCGGACAGGATTCGAACCTGTGACCCGCTGATTAAAAGTCAGCTGCTCTACCAACTGAGCTACCGGCCCCACAAGGCGGCTGATTAGTCAGGGCGGCAGCAGGGGTCAAGGGCAAAACGTGCGGCACTGGCAAAACTTGTGCCGTGGGCGTATATGCCGGCACATGACGGATACCGGTGCAAAGACCGGCCTGCCCTTCATGAAGATGCACGGCGCGGGCAATGACTTCGTGGTGATCGACTCGCGCGGGCGCGGGGCGCAGGTGACGGCCGGTCTGGCGCGGGCGCTGGGCGACCGCAATCGGGGCGTGGGCTTCGATCAGCTGGCCGAGATCACCGATGCCGAAGGCGCGGACTTCGGGCTGGTGTTCTGGAACAGCGACGGCTCGCAGGCCGGGGCCTGCGGCAATGCCACGCGCTGCGTCTCGGACCATGTGATGCGGGGGCTCGGGGCCGACGCGGTCTCGCTGGTCACGGCGCGGGGCGCCTTGCGGGCCGAGCGGGCGGCGGATGGCCGGGTCTGGGTCAACATGGGCGCGCCACAGCTGGACTGGGGCAGCATTCCTCTGGCGCGCGAGGTTGACCCCCTGCACCTGCCCCTGCCGGGCGATCCGGTCGGGGTGGGCATGGGCAATCCGCATTGCGTGCATTTCGTGCCGGATGCCGAGGCCGTGGACCTTGCTACCCTCGGGCCGCGGATCGAGCATGACCCCCTGTTCCCCCGGCGCACCAATGTCGAATTCGCTGCGCTGATCTCGCCCTGCCGGATCCGGATGCGGGTGTGGGAACGCGGCACCGGCATCACGCTGGCCTGCGGGTCGGGCGCCTGCGCGGTGGCGGTGGCGGCGCATCTGCGCGGCCTGACCGGGCCGCGTGTCGTGCTTCAGGCAGACGGCGGCGAGCTGGAGGTCGACTGGCGCGACGATGGCGTCTGGCTTACCGGCCCGGTGGCGCGCGTCTTCGATGGCGTCCTGTCGCCCGAATACCTCGCGGCCAGCCGATGAACGCGCCGTCCCGCCCGGCGCAGCCTCCGGTCTTTGCGACCCTGGGCTGTCGGCTGAACGCCTACGAGACCGAGGCGATGAAGGAACTGGCGGCCGCGGCGGGGCTTGAGCAGGCGGTGGTGGTCAACACCTGTGCCGTGACGGCCGAGGCCGTGCGCAAGGCCAGGCAGGAGATCCGGCGCCTGGCGCGGGAAAACCCGGGCGCGGCGATCATCGTCACCGGCTGCGCCGCCCAGACCGAGCCCGAGAGCTTTGCCGCGATGCCCGAGGTGACCCGCGTCATCGGCAACCACGAGAAGATGCAGGCCTCGACCTGGAAGGGCCTGGCCGCGCCGGACCTGATCGGGGCGACCGAGAAGGTCCAGGTCGATGACATCATGTCGGTGCGCGAGACCGCCGGCCACCTGATCGACGGTTTCGGGCGGCACCGGGCCTATGTGCAGGTCCAGAACGGCTGCGACCATCGCTGCACCTTCTGCATCATCCCCTACGGCCGGGGCAACTCGCGTTCGGTTCCGGCGGGGGTGGTGGTCGAGCAGATCAACCGGCTGGTGGATCGCGGTTTCAACGAGGTGGTGCTGACGGGCGTTGACCTGACCAGCTGGGGCGCCGACCTGCCGGGCGGCCCGCGACTGGGCGATCTGGTGCGGCGGATCCTGAAGCTGACGCAGGTCCCGCGGCTGCGGATCAGCTCCATCGATTCCATCGAGGCCGACCCCGCCCTGATGGAGGCGATCGCGACCGAACCGCGGCTGATGCCGCATCTGCACCTGTCGTTGCAGGCGGGCGACGATCTGATCCTGAAGCGGATGAAGCGGCGGCACCTGCGCGACGACGCGATCCGCTTTTGCGAAGAGGTGCGGCGGCTGCGGCCCGACATCGTCTTCGGGGCCGACATCATCGCGGGCTTCCCGACCGAGACCGAGGCGATGTTCGCCCGAAGCCTCGATCTGGTGCGTGCCTGCGGGCTGACTTTCCTGCATGTGTTCCCCTTCAGCCCCCGCAAGGGCACGCCGGCCGCGCGGATGCCGCAGGTGGCGGGGGCCGAGATCAAGGAGCGGGCGGCGCGGCTGCGGGCGCTGGGTGCAGAGGTGCTGGCCGCGCATCTGGCGGCCGAGGTCGGGCGGGTTCACCGGGTGCTGACCGAGGGGCCGCGGATCGGGCGGACCGAGGGCTTTGCCGAGGTGGCCTTTTCGACCGACCAGCCGGAAGGGGCGATCCTGGAGGTCCGGACCACCGCTCAGGACGGGGCGCGGCTGCTGGTGTGACGCGCCGCGCGTGGCGGCTTTCAAGCCAGCAGTGAAATCAAGGGGTTGGCTACGGGTGTTCAGCTTCGGTCAACCATGATCGGGCTTGCGCTCGCGTGGCCGGCGCCTGCCGGAGAGAGCGCTGGAGCGTGCGCCTTTTGTCTCGTCGTCGAGCTCTGCCTCCTCCTCGGAACCTGGGGGCGCTTCGCCCCCCAGACCCCCAGAGAGTATTTGTGCCGAGGGCAAGACCAAGGGGTTTGGTCAGCCCAGTGCAACCAGGTGGTTGTCCCATCGGGTGTCTGCGCGGGAGAGGGGCGAAAGACCTCTGTCCTCGGCGGTCCAGACCGCGCCGCTGCCATCGGTCACGGTGAAGGTGCCCTGGGTGCTGGCTGCGCCGCAGAGGTCGGCGCGGTGGTGGGTGGCGATGTGTCGTCCTTTCGCGTCGAACAGCATCAGCGCGCCGCCCCGGGGCGAGGTGACGAGGATTCGGTCCCGCGTCGCGGCGACCGATCCTGCATAGCCCTGCATCGCGAAGGCCTCCGCCTCGGGCGGGGGGCAGAGGCGGGGTGGGCTGCCGGGCGTCCAGAGGCCGAGTTGCGGGACGGGCTCGGACGGGTCGCCTTCCCATTGCATGGCAAACGCGATGCTGTCGCCCGAAAGCGCGAGGTGGCGGATGGAGTTCTGCCGCAGGTCGGGCAGGTCGATCCGGTCGAGGAGCGCGCCATCCTCGGACAGGAGCGCCAGGTTCGGGCGCATGTCGGGGAGGTTCAGCTTGCGGCGGTCCACCGGATCGGTGCGGATGCCGCCATTGGCCACGGCCAGCCGGCCATCGGACAGGCGGCGGATCTCGTGCGGGCCGATGCCGTGGCTCGGCCAGTCGGTCAGGCGGGTATAACGCGCGGTGTCCCAGAGGCCGATACGGCCTTCGGAGGTTTCGGCCACCACCTCCGAGGTCATGAGAAGGGATCCGTCGCCGGAATAGGCGCCGTGGCCGTTGAACTGCATCCCGTCGGGCGGGGTCAGCCGGTGGCGGACGGCGCCGGTCGCGCAGTCGATCACCAGGGCGAAGGTGCCGGGGCGGCGGGCGAAGGCCACGGCCTCGGCCAGGGTCGGATGCGCGGCGGCGGCATGGCCGCGCGCGGGCAGCGGGATGCGGAACAGGCTTTCGCCCGCGGCAGACAGACCGTGGAGAAAGTGGTCCTCGTCCCGCTTTCCGGCCGCAAGGAAGACGGGAGAGCCGACATCGGCCCAGGTCAGCCGCGGGGTCAGCGCGGCGGCGAGGGTGGCAAGGAAGGCGCGGCGCCGCATCAGTCGCCGTCCAGCGCGTTGAAGCCGAGGCCAACGCCCAGCGCGGGGCCGATCTCGGCGATGGCGCTGTCGCGGGTGGCGCGCACCGCCTGTTGCAGGATGTCCAGCTTCAGGCGCCCCGCTGGCTGGGCGATGCCGGAAAGATCGGGGTCGTGCAGGGTTTCGGCCAGCGCGATGGCCCGGTCGAAGGCGGCCAGTGTCTGCGGGCTGTCGGGGGACAGCTTCTGCGCCAGGTCGCGCAGGGCGATCAGCGACAGAAGGATGTTGCGCTGCGACCGGCCCGCGGCGCGCGCCTCGGCCAGGTCGGGGCGCGGCTTGTCGAAGCTGCCGAGCGGGCGGCCGATGCGGCGGTCGGCCAGGCTTTCCAGCCCGGAGACAAGCTGGGTGAACAGGGCCTGAGTCGCCTCGGCGGGCGACAGGAAGCGGGTGTTGCCGGGCTGTCCCGCGCTCAGGAGCAGGTCGCCGAACCCCTGCCAGTCCCGCGCCAGATCCTGCGCGGTGCGCGCCATGTCCCTGGCGGTGGCCCGGATCAGCGGGCAGGGGTCGGCGGCAAGCGGTTCGGCCGGATAGAGCAGGCGTTCCAGCGCCGGCAGGCCGCGGGCGGCGACGGACAGGCCGGCCATGGTCTCGGGTGTCAGGTCGGCCGGACCGGCCGCCAGCAGCGCGCGCTGCGCCTTCCAGCCTGCGCCCTTGGGATCGGGCCAGAACAGGACGGCAAGGCCGCGCCCGCCGTCCTCGGCCGGGCCGAGGCTCAGATGCGCGACGCCCGTCCAGGCGTCCCAGGCGGCCTGGAAGGCGGGGCGGAGGTCGTCCGGGGCGCAGCTGTCAACCGCGGCCAGCGCTTCGGCGGCCGTGGCGAAGGCGGCGAAACCGGGGCGGGCGTGGTCGGTCACCACGGCGGCGGTATCCGCGATGGCGAAGGCAGGCAGGGCCAGGGCGACGAGCGCAGCGAAGAGCCCCCCGAACCGTCGTCTCCCTTCCCGGGGCCGGGGCAGGCGCGGGGTTGCAGGCGGAGGCATCAGCGGCATCAGAGCGACTCCAGGAAGGCAAGCAGCGCCTCGCGGTCCTCGGTGGACAGCGAAACGACCGCATCGCGCTGGGCCTGCGCTTCGCCGCCGTGCCAGAGGATCGCCTCGAGCAGGCTGCGGGCGCGGCCGTCGTGCAGGAACTGCGAATGGCCCGAGACCTGTTCGGTCAACCCGATCCCCCATAGCGGCGGGGTCTTCCATTCGCGGCCGGTGGCGCGGCCTTCGGGGCGGTTGTCGGCCAGGCCTTCCCCCATGTCGTGCAGCAGCAGGTCGGTATATGGCCAGATCAGCTGGAAGCTCTGTTCCGGCTGGCCGTCCAGCCGGTGGGTGACATGCTTCGGCGTGTGGCAGCCCTGGCAGTTCAGGGAGTGGAACAGCGCCTTGCCCTTCAGCACCTGGGGGTCACCCGGATCGCGCCGCGCGGGCACGCCAAGGTTGCGGGCGTAGAAGGTCACCAGGTCCAGGCTGGCGCGGTCCACCTCCAGCCCGTCGCGGATGTCGGGTTCCTGGCCATGCGGCGCGTCCCGGCAGGCGGACTGGGCCGTCGTGCAGTCGCCCCAGGGATCGGGCAGCAGCCAGGTCGACAAGCCCATGTCGCCCGCGAAGGCGCCGGCGGATTGCTCGCGGACCGTAGGTGCGCCGGCCTTCAGCCCGAAGCGACCAAGCATCGGCACACCGTATTCCAGCGACGGCACGATCTGCGCCCGGCCCGAGATGCCGTCGCCGTCGGCATCATCCGGGTCCTCGCGCGCCAGGATGTCAGCGGCGGGGATCGCCTCCAGCAGGCCGAGGCCGATCATCTGCGGCGCCACGCGGGGCGACAGCATCAGGTCGCGCGCGGGCGGGCCATAGGCGGGGTCGCCGATGCTGTAGGCGGGCGCGCGCAGGCTGACCACGATACCGTCGGACAATACCACGGGCGTCTCGCTCCAGGCGATGTCCATCCGGCCTTCGGCCGCGTGCCCCGGGGCGGCGAAGTCCTGAAGCTGGCTGCCATAGGTGGGTTCGGGCGCGGTGGCGATCCAGTCGGCGATGCCCTCGGGCGCGGGGCCGCCGGGGACGGAGAGGCGGAGCAACATCGACACGCGCGAGGCATCGGCAGTGGCGGGGGTGTGGCCGCGGCCATCCTTCAGGTGGCAGTCCTGGCAGGCGCGCGCGTTGTAAAGCGGCCCGAGCCCGTCGGAGGCGAGGGTGGAGGAGGGGGCCGCGACCCAGGTCTTGCGGAACAGCGCGTTGCCCAGCTTGAAGTCCATCTCGCGCTCGAAGGGCATGTTGGCCGAGGGCTGGCTGAAGGCATCGGCCGTGGCGATGGCGCGGACGGTGGCGGCGCCGGCCGGTTTGGCCTCGAAGGGTTCGGGTCTGGTGAAATCGGTGGGGGGCGCGAGAACGGCGGCGACCTTCGCGGCTTCGGCGGGCGTGCGGGGGATGACGGGCAGGTGGCGGTCGTCAAGGCCGTCGCCAAGGGCGGGCATGGCCCAGAGGCAGAGGAGAAGGGCTGGACGCATGGCGGCCTCCTTTGGCCCTGTCATACGCCCAGGTAGTTGACTGTTTCAATCGGAAAATGCGCCTGCGGCGGCAAGTCGCTCCGGCGAGACGCTATTCGGCCTTGCTGGCGGGTTTGGCGTTGAGCAGGCTGTATTTCTCGGCGCCCAGGGTATCGAACAGGCCAAGCTGGGTTTCGAGAAAATCGATATGGCCTTCCTCGTCGGCGAGAAGTTCGTCGAACAGGGCGCGGGTGACGAAATCGCCGACTTCGTCGCAGTACTTGCGGGCCTCGATATAAAGCTTGCGCGCGTCGTGTTCGGCCGCCAGGTCGGCCTCCAGCGTCTCGCGCACGGACTGGCCGATGCGGAGCGGGTCGAGCTTTTGCAGGTTCGGATGGCCTTCCAGGAAGATGATCCGCGCGATCAGCTTGTCGGCGTGGTGCATCTCCTCGATCGATTCGGCGCGGGATTTGTCGGCAAGATGGCCGACACCCCAGTCCTCTTGCAGGCGGTAGTGCAGCCAGTACTGACTGACCGCGGTCAGTTCCGAACGGAGAGCCGCGTTGAGATAATCGATGACCTTGCTGTCGCCCTTCATGGCCAGATCCTTCTGTGCTGCGTGGGTACGATCCTGCCTGGGTCTGTCGGCCTGGCTGGGAACGCCAGAACAGTAGAGCGCGCGCGGCCACCTGTCCAGAGGGGCGCGACAATTTCTCAACCATTACAATACTTTACAGAAAAGATCGGTTATTCTGCCGCGATCAGGACAGGGCGGCCGAGCACCGGTGCCACGCTCTTGCCGGGGACGCCGAAGTTGTCATTCCGCCGCATGGTGTCGAGAAACAGCGGCATGCAGCCCCCGCATTCGGCCCGCTTGCCGAGCGCACGGTAGATCTTGCCGGGGGTGATGACGCATTGGGGATCGGCGGCGCGCATCCAGTCCACCGCCGCCCGGATGTCGTGGTCGGAGATCGACTGGCAGTGGCAGACGATCATTGGAACACGGCGTTCGGGTTGTCGAGGCTGTCGGAGCCTTCGAAAGTGACCTTCGACAGGCCCAGCGCCGTCACCGCGCGCTCGATGGATGCGGTCTGCGTGACCAGCGCGTTCACCGCCGCCATGATGAGCTCTTCCCCCTGCGCATTGCCGGGCGCGAGCATCTGGTCGTAGGCCAAGCCGCCGTCGGCCGCGGCCTTCACCGCGCCAAGAGCCGCAACCGAGGCCTCGAGTTCGGCTTTGAGCTGCGCATCCACCGCAGGATCGGCCGCCGCGACGAGATCGGCCAGCGCGAAGCCTTCCACGACGGAACCGTCAAGACGGAGATAGCGTCCGAGATAGACATTGCGGATTCCCACCCCGTCAAAATAGTGGCTGTTGTGGGTGTTGTCGGAAAAGCAGTCATGCTCTTCCTCCGGGTCGTTCAGCATCAGGCCCAGCTTCATCCGTTCCCCGGCCAGTTCGCCGTAGGACAGGCTGCCCATGCCGGTCAGCATGGCCAGAAGTCCGGCCTGCGGGTCCCGGGTCACGGCGGCGCGGGCGGGTCCGCCTTCCTGCCAGTTTCCGACCATCTCCTGAAGATCGGCCACCAGAAGGTCGGTTGCGGCTTGCAGATAGGCGGCGCGGCGGTCGCAGTTGCCGCCGGTGCAGCCCTCGCCCTGGAGATAGTCGGTATAGGGTCGCGCGCCTGCCCCCGGCCCGGTGCCGTTCAGGTCCTGGCCCCAGAGCAGGAATTCGATGGCGTGGTAGCCCGAGGCGACATTGGCCTCGATCCCGTCGGCCTCGTGCAGGGTGTCGCGGATCAGGGCCGGCGTGATCTGGGTCGCGTCGATCTCGATACCGGAGAGGGTGAATTTCGGCGTGGCGATGACGTTCAGCCGCGCCAGCGCGTTTTCCTCGTTGCCGTAGTCGCCAGCGACATAGTCGATCAGGCCCTCGTCCAGCGGCCAGGCGTTCACCCGGCCCTCCCAGTCGTCAACGATCGGGTTGCCGAAGCGGAAGGCCTCGGTCTGCTGATAAGGGACGCGGGCGGCAAGCCAGGCCTGGCGTGCGGCCTGAAGCGTTGCCTCGGAGGGGCTGGCGATCAGCGCAGCAACAGCGGCTTGCAGCGCCTTGGCGGTGGTCAGGCTGTCCTGATATGCGGCCAGCGCGATGTCGGCATAGGTCTGCGTCACCTCTGCCGGCGTCGCGGCGAGTGCCGCGCTGGCAAGACCGGTGGACAGGGCGAAAGCGGTGAGGAGGCGCATGGCAGACCTTTTCAGTCAGGAATTATCCGTTTTCTGACAAAAGAGGTCGGGCTTGTAAAGCCCGATTCGCCCGCCGGGCGCAGCCGCGCGCGACGAACGGCTTATCGCGTTCCATCGCTTGATCTTCGCCAGGGCGAGGACCGACCCCTGCGAGGGGAGAGCCCGGGGTCAGGGAAGCTCGGCCAGGATTGCGCGGGCGGCGGCGGCGGGGTCTTTCGCCTGCCAGACGGGTCTGCCGACGACGATATGGTCGGCGCCGTCGCTGATGGCCTGGCGCGGCGTGGCGATGCGCTTCTGGTCGCCGCGCGCAGAGCCCTCCGGGCGGACGCCGGGGGTGACGATCAGCTTGCCCCGGGCCTGCGGCAGGGCGCGGATCATCGCGGCCTCCTGCGGGCTGGCGATCACGCCGTCCGCCCCGGCCTCAAGCGCGCGGGCGGCGCGTTCCAGCGTGATCTCGCGAATGTCGCCCGGCTTGATCAGATTGGCGTCCAGGTCGGCACGGTCGAGCGAGGTGAGGACCGTGACGGCGAGGATCTTGAGCCCCGTGCCGCCCTTGCCGGTGGCGGCGGCGGCGACCACCTGCGGGTCGCCGTGGACGGTCAGAAAATCGAGATCGTATTGCGCAAGCCCTCGCACGGCGGCCTCGATGGTGGCGCCGATGTCGAAAAGCTTCATGTCCAGGAAGATGCGCTTGCCCTGCTCGTGCTTCAGCGTGTTGGCCAGCGCCAGCCCGCCGCCGGTCAGCATGCCGAGGCCGATCTTGTAGAAGCTGGCGGCATCCCCGATGCGGGCGACAAGGTCCAGCCCCTGCACCACGTTCGGCACGTCGAGCGCAACGATCAGGCGGTCATCTGCGGGCATGGAGGCCTCCGTGGTTGCGGGGCGGTTTGACGGGGCGGGGATGGGCTGTCAAGACTGGCGGCAAGAAGGGGGCCGAAGCTTGAACGACATGATCCTGGCACTGGACATCGGCGGCAGCCGGATCAGGGCGGCGGTCTGGGACGGGACGTTGCGGCCTCTGGGCGAGGTGGCGACGCCGGTCTGCGACAAGGCGGCATTCCTGGGGGCCATTGCCGGATTCGCGCAGGGGCGCGCCCTGAAGGGCATCGCGATCTCCATCGCGGGCGTGGTCGATCCGGCCACTGGCGCCGGCAGGGTGGCGAACATCCCGGCCATCGACGGCCTGCGGCTTGGCCCGGAGGTCGAGGCTGCAACGGGAAGCCCCGTCCGGGTGCTGAACGATGCCGACTGCTTTGCGCTGGCCGAGGCCACCCGGGGGGCCGGGCGCGGCCTGGCGTCGGTCTTCGGGGTGATCCTGGGCTCGGGCGTCGGCGGCGGGCTGGTTCTGGGCGGGCAGGTCGTTACCGGGGCGGGCGGTTACGCCGGGGAATGGGGACACGGGCCGGTGATCCGGGGCGAGTTCGCCTTTCAGTGCGGTTGCGGCCAGGTGGGCTGCATCGACACGGTGGGCAGCGCGCGCGGGCTGGAGCGGCTGCACCGCAAGCGCACGGCGGAACTTCTGGGATCGCAGGCGATCATCGCGGGCTGGATGGCCGGGGAGGCCGAGGCGGGCGCGACCATGGCGCTCTGGCGCGAGCTGGTGGCGGGGCCGCTGGCCCTGGTGGTGAACGTGGTCGGTGCCGATGTGGTGCCGGTGGGCGGCGGCCTGTCCCGCGCGCCGGGGCTGGTGACCTATCTGGACGAGGCGGTGCGGGTGCGCGTCCTGCGCCGGACGAAGGGACCGCTGCTGGTGCCCGCCGAATGCGGGGCGGATGCGGGCCTGCTGGGCGCGGCGCTGGCCGGGGCGGCGGCATGGGCGTGAGGCTGGAGGTCTGCGTGGACACGGCCGAGGGGCTGGCCGAGGCCGTGGCGGGCGGGGCGGACCGGATCGAGCTTTGCTCGGCGCTGGCGCTGGGGGGGCTGACGCCCTCGGCCGGGCTGATGGCCCTGGCGGCGGGCTGCGGCGTGCCGGTGGTGGCGATGATCCGGCCGCGGGCGGGAGATTTCGTCTGGTCCGAGGCAGAGGTCGGGATGATGCAGGCCGAGATCGCGGCGGTCCGCGCGGCGGGGCTGGCCGGGGTGGTGCTGGGGGCCAGCCGGCCGGACGGGCGGCTGGATGTGCCGGTGCTGGCACGGCTCGTCGCGGCGGCGAAGGGGATGGAGCTGGAGCTGACCCTGCATCGGTGCATCGACCTTGCGGCAGACATGGAACGCGCGGTGGACGCTGCCGTGGCGCTTGGCTTCCACCGCATCCTGACCTCGGGTGGCGAGACCACCGTCGAGGCCGGGGCGGCGCGGATCGCGGCGCTGGTCAGGCATGCGGCGGGGCGGATCTCGATCATGCCCGGCTCGGGGGTGAACCCGGGGAATGCGGCGATGCTGAAGGGGCTTGGCATTGCCGAGATCCATGCCTCATGTTCGGTCGCGACGCCCGTGTCGGGCCGCACGGTCGAGATGGGGTTCGCCCCGGCCCTCTGGCGGCAGACGCGGGCGGATCAGGTGCGGGCGCTGAAGGCGGCCCTGGAATAGGAGCGGGCGATGGAGATCAACCTGACGTTCGAGCGCCCGGAGGCCGGGCCAGAGGCAGGGCCGCTGATGGTGGGCTGGTTTCTGGCGCAGGACAAGGGCGCGGTGCTTTATGACCCGCCCGAGCGCGTGCAGATCCGCCCGCCGAACAAGGCGCATGCCAAGTCGGCCAGCCGCTGCCCGGCGGTGATCCAACTGGAAAGCCGCTATTTCATGGTGAAATGCCCCTTCGACCTGCACATCGGTTTTCAGCGCGACGACAAGGGCAAGGCGGTGCTGGTGAACCGCGCGGGGGCGGCCTCGCCCATCCGGTCGTCGAAGCTGAACGAGGTGCTGACTCTGGTTTCGGAGGCCGAATGGCGTTTCCCCGACCGGCCCACGGTGCAGCTGCATCTGCCCTATTATTTCATCGCCGACGAGATGGTCTATCTGTCGCAGCTGTCGGCCTTTGCGCATTACCGGCCCGATCCCTTGCCCGGCACGATCTTCGGCGGGCGCTTTCCGATCTCGATCTGGCCGCGTCCGCTGATGTGGGCCTTCGAATGGCACGAGCCGCAGAAGGACCTGATCCTGCGGCGCGGAGAGCCCTTGTTCTATGTCCAGTTCGAGGGGATGGACCCCTCGCGCCCGGTGCAGCTGGTCGAGGCCGAGCGGACGGCGGAGGTGCAGGCCTATCTGGACAGCCTCTCGGGCGTGGTGAACTACGTCAACCAGACGTTCAGCCTGTTCAAGGCGGCCGAGGCGATCCGGCCGAAGAAGCTTCTGGTCGTGAAGGACCGGGGGTAGCGCGCCTGGCTGGCCGCCGGAGGGCTTCGCGCCCTCCGGACCTCCCGCGGAGTATTTGGCACGTGAGCAAGCGCAAATTTGAATTGAATTGGAAGGACTTCGCCTATGCGGAGCATCATCGAGACCTATGAGGTCGGCGCGGGCCGGGTGCGCGAGGTGCTGGCGGTCGAGGGGCGGATCGAGGCGCCGAACTGGGCGCCATCCGGGGACTGGCTTCTGGTGAATGGGGAGGGGCGGCTCTATCGGGTGCCGCTGGCGAGTCCCGCGCTGCTGCCGGTCGAGACGGGGGCGGCGGTAAGCTGCAACAACGACCACGGGATCAGCCCGGACGGGCGGACGATCATCCTGTCGTCGCACCATGAGGGGGCGGGGAGCCAGGTCTATGTCATGCCGGTCGAGGGCGGCGAGCCGGTGAAGGTCTCGCCCGACAGCCCGAGCTGGTGGCATGGGGTGTCGCCGGACGGGCGTGTGCTGGCCTATGTCGCCGCGCGGGGCGGAAGCCGGGTGATCGACGTCCATACTCTGGTGCCGGGGGAGGAGGAGAAGCGGCTGACCAATGGCGAGGGGCATTGCGACGGGCCGGATTTCAGCGCCGATGGGGCGCGCATCTACTACAACTGCGACCGGACGGGCCATGCGCAGATCTGGGTGATGGCGGCGGACGGGTCGGGGCAGCGGCAACTGTTCGCGGATGATCAGGTGAACTGGTTCCCGCATCCTTCGCCGGACGGGAGGCATCTGGTCTATCTGGCCTATCCGCCGGGCACCACGGGGCATCCGGCTGACCTGCCTGTCGCTCTGGTTCTCTGCGACCCCGAGGGCGGCAACCGGCGGCGGGTGCGCGAATTCATCGGCGGTCAGGGCACGATCAACGTCCCCTCCTGGGCGCCGGACGGCAGCGCCTTCGCCTATGTGCGCTATGAGCCCTAGACGGTCCGCAGGCCGCGGAGACCCTTCGGCGGCCGGGGTGTCGGGTCGGGCGGGGCCGGGGGCAGGTCCACCGCCGACAGGATCGGTTGCAGATGCCGCGGGTCGCCCCAGACCGAGATGTAGACCTCGGGCGGGAAGCCGTTCGCCAGATGCTCGGGCACAAGGTCGATGATCCGCACCCGCAGGTCGTCGCCATGGGCCAGCGAGGGGGAAACGATCTCCTCCGCCACCGGGCCGAGACGGCCGACCAGCCCTTCGCGGTGATGCGGGATCACGCCCAGGATCCGTTTCCGCAGCCGGGCGAAGACCCCGATGCGCCCGTCCGACAGCCGGTCCAGCCGCGCGCTGTCGCCGATGGCCAGGCCGGTGCGGGCGACATGGACGGCAAGACCCTCGACCGGGGCCTTGTGGATCAGGGGAAGTTTGGCGTCGCTCATGGGCTTGGGCCTTTCCTGCCGAAGCTCCGAGGATGGGGAGGCCGGGGCCGTCTGCGCAAGACCTGCCCGCCGTCGGCCGGGGCGGGCCGGCCCGATGCCGCCGATCCCCCGGCGCAGGATCGGCAAGGAAAGGCCGAGGAAGGGCCGCGCGTTCAGCTTTCCGGCGGCTGTGGTTTTTCCGCCAGGCGGGGATTGCAAAGTTTTCGGGCCGCGCCCAGATGAAGCGCAAGGCCTTCACGCGGTGGGCTGGATACCCGGGCACCGCAGGCGGGGCGCTTCACACAAGGAGAATGACCGATGAATTTGGAGAAATTCACGGAACGGTCGCGCGGTTTCCTTCAGGCCGCACAGACCATCGCGATGCGGGAAAGCCACCAGCGCGTGCTGCCCGACCATCTGCTGAAGGCACTGATGGATGACGACCAGGGCCTCGCGGCGAACCTGATCCGCAAGGCCGGCGGTTCGCCCGAACGGGTGAACGAGGCGATCAACGCCTCCATCGCCAAGCTGCCCAAGGTCACGGGCGGCGACGGGCAGACCTATGTCGATCCGCAGCTTGTCCGCGTGCTGGACGAGGCGGAGGCCGTGGCCAAGAAGGCCGGCGACAGCTTTGTGCCGGTGGAACGGCTCTTGACCGCGCTCGCTCTGGTCAACACGCGGGCCAAGGATGCGCTGACGGCGGGGGCGGTGACGGCCCAGGGGCTGAACACGGCGATCAACGACATCCGCAAGGGGCGGACGGCGGATTCGGCGTCCAGCGAAGACACGATGGAGGCGCTGAAGAAATACGCCCGCGACCTGACGGAACAGGCGCGCGAGGGCAAGATCGACCCGATCATCGGGCGCGACGAGGAGATTCGCCGCGCGATGCAGGTCCTGTCGCGCCGCACGAAGAACAACCCGGTGCTGATCGGCGAACCCGGCGTCGGGAAGACGGCGATTGCCGAGGGTCTCGCCCTGCGCATCGTCAACGGCGACGTGCCGGAGAGCCTGCGCAACAAGCGGCTGATGGCGCTGGACATGGGCGCGCTGATCGCGGGCGCCAAGTATCGCGGCGAGTTCGAGGAGCGGCTGAAGGCCATCCTGAAAGAGATCGAGGCCGCGGCGGGTGAGATCATCCTCTTCATCGACGAGATGCACACCCTGGTCGGTGCCGGGAAATCCGAAGGCGCGATGGATGCGGCGAACCTCATCAAGCCGGCGCTTGCGCGGGGTGAGTTGCACTGCATCGGCGCGACCACGCTGGACGAATACCGCAAGCACGTGGAAAAGGACGCGGCCCTGGCCCGCCGCTTCCAGCCGGTGTTCGTGAACGAGCCCACGGTCGAGGACACGATCAGCATCCTGCGCGGGATCAAGGAGAAATACGAACTGCACCACGGGGTGAAGATCAGCGATTCGGCCCTGGTTGCGGCAGCGACGCTGTCGCACCGCTACATCACCGACCGCTTCCTGCCCGACAAGGCGATCGACCTGGTGGACGAGGCCGCCAGCCGTCTGCGCATGGAGGTGGACTCCAAGCCCGAAGAGCTGGACGCGCTGGATCGCCAGATCCTTCAGTTGCAGATCGAGGCCGAGGCCCTGAAGAAGGAGGACGATGCGGCCTCGCGGGACCGGCTGGAGAAGCTGGAGAAGGAACTGGCCGATCTCCAGCAGAAATCGGCCGAGATGACCGCCAAGTGGCAGGCCGAGCGCGACAGTCTCGAGGCCGCGCGCAGCCTGAAGGAGCAGCTGGATCACGCCCGCGCCGAACTGGATCAGGCCAAGCGCGAGGGCAACTTCGCCCGGGCCGGGGAGCTGCAATACGGCCGCATCCCCGAACTGGAGAAGAAGCTGGCCGAGGCCGAAGCCCGGGAGGGCGAAGCTCTGGTCGCCGAAGCGGTCCGCCCCGAGCAGATCGCCGAAGTGGTGGAGCGCTGGACCGGCATTCCCACCAGCAAGATGCTGGAAGGCGAGAAGGAAAAGCTCCTGAAGATGGAAGAGGAGCTGGGCAAGCGCGTCGTGGGGCAGCGGGCGGCGGTGGAAGCCGTCAGCCGGGCCGTGCGGCGGTCGCGGGCCGGGCTGTCGGATGAAAACCGGCCGCTGGGCAGCTTCCTGTTCCTCGGGCCGACCGGCGTCGGCAAGACCGAGCTGACCAAGGCTCTGGCCGAATATCTCTTCGACGACGACTCGGCGATGGTGCGCATCGACATGTCGGAATTCATGGAGAAGCACTCCGTCGCCCGGCTGATCGGCGCGCCTCCGGGCTATGTCGGCTATGACGAGGGCGGCGTGCTGACCGAAGCCGTGCGGCGCCGGCCCTATCAGGTCGTGCTGTTCGACGAGGTCGAAAAGGCCCACCCGGACGTGTTCAACGTGCTGTTGCAGGTCTTGGACGATGGCCGTCTGACCGATGGTCAGGGCCGGACCGTGGACTTCAAGCAGACGCTGATCATCCTGACCTCGAACCTCGGGGCGCGGGCTCTGTCCGAGTTGCCGGAAGGCGCGGATGCCAGCGCGGCCAAGGCCGAGGTGATGGAGGCGGTCCGGGCGCATTTCCGGCCCGAATTCCTGAACCGTCTGGACGAGATGATCATCTTCGACCGGCTGAACCGGGCGGATATGGCGGGCATCGTCGAGATCCAGCTGAAACGGCTGGAACAGCGCCTTGCCGCGCGGAAGATCACGCTGGATCTGGATGCCGATGCCAAGGCCTGGCTGGCGGATGAGGGCTATGATCCGGTCTTCGGCGCCCGGCCCCTGAAGCGGGTGATCCAGCGCCAGTTGCAGGACCCCCTGTCCGAGATGCTCCTGGCCGGCGAGGTGCTGGACGGCTCGACGATCCGGGTGACGGCGGGGCCGGAGGGCCTGATCATCGGCGACCGGGTGGTGCAAAGCCGCCGGGAACGGCCTGCGCAGGCCGTGGTGCACTGACGCGAAAGGGGGCCCTCGGGCCCCCTTTTGTCTGGCGTGGCAGGTGTTAATAAAACCCTTACGCCCAAAGCCAAGCTATTGATTTCATGAGGGTCGGAAAGGCCGCCGCGCGCGGCGGCCTCGCGGGCTCACTTCGGCAGCAGGACCTTGTCGATGACGTGGATCACCCCGTTCGAGGCCATGATGTCCGCCGTGGTCACCCGCGACTGGTTGACCTTCACTCCCTTGCGGCCGTCAACGTGGACCGACTGGCCCTGGACTGTGGCAACGCTCAGCCGCTTGCCCGCCAGCTGGTCCGAGGTCACGGCCCCCGGCACGACATGGTAGGTCAGGACCTTGATCAGCTGGTCCTTGTTTTCCGGCTTCAGCAGGTTCTCCACCGTGCCCTTCGGCAGGGCGGCAAAGGCCGCGTTGGTCGGCGCGAAGACGGTGAAGGGGCCATCGCCCTTCAGCGTATCGACAAGGCCCGCAGCGCTGACAGCGGCGACGAGGGTCGAGAAGTCCGCGTTCGACGAGGCGATGTCGACGATATCGGGTTCCTTCGGCGTGGCGACGCAGGCGGAAAGCAGGGCAGCGACGGAAACGGCTCCGGCAAGGCGGAGAATGGTGCGGCGGTTCATGTGGTGTCCCCTGTTGGATGGATAGCTGGTCCGGAACGGAACGGGGGGCGCCGCTGGCACCCCCCGGACCTGCCTTACATCGGCGGCAGGATGACGCTGTCGATGACGTGGATCACGCCGTTCGAGGCGGCCACGTCCGGCATCGAGATCACGGCGCCGTTGACCTTCGGCCCGCCGTCCAGAGTGATCGTCACCTCTGCGCCGTTCACGGTGGCGGCCGTCATGCCCTCGGTCAGGTCGGTGGACATGACCTTGCCCGGAACGACGTGGTAGGTGAGGATCGAAACCAGCTTGTCCTTGTTTTCCGGCTTCAGCAGGTCTTCCACGGTGCCCGCGGGCAGGGCCGCAAAGGCCGCGTCGGTCGGCGCGAAGACGGTGAACGGGCCTTCGCCCTTCAGCGTCTCGACGAGGCCCGCGGCGGTCAGCGCGGCGGCCAGCGTGTTGAACGACCCCGCCGCGACAGCGGTGTCGACGATGTCCTTGTCTTCGGCGAAGGCAGGCATCGCAAAGGCGGTGGCGGCGGTCAGGGCAAGAAAGGTTCTGCGGATCATGTGGTGTCACTCCCGTTATGATCGGTCATGCCGTCGTTGGCGAGAATGATAGGCCCGGGCTGCGACAATGGATCAGACCCAAAAGCGCGTGACCCTGACTTGATTAGAACAGCGCGTGGACTAAGCCCCGGCCTTTCATGGTTTCCAGTCAAACTCGCGTGAGCATTGTTCAACGATCGTGAGGTATGTGGCAGGATCGTTGCGCTTTCTGCTGCGCGTGTTTCAACGCTCTGAAGCAGTCGTGAGGCGGTTTGTTTTGCCTTTCACGGCCAGAACCGCATCTTCGGCAAAAATAACGGATGGAGCCCCGCATGCGCCGCCTGACCTGGTCCGATGTCACTCCGCAGCCTGCCTGGCTGAATCGCCGCCAACTGATCGCCGGGGCGGCGGCCCTTGCGGCGAGCCCGGCCCTGGCCCGGATCGAGGCGGCGCCCAGCCGCTATTCGACGGATGCCAAGCCGACGGCGCTGGAGGACATCACCAGCTACAACAACTTCTACGAGTTCGGAACCGGCAAGGGCGATCCGGCGAAATATGCGGGCGGGCTGACGGTCGATCCCTGGTCGGTGGTGATCGACGGGCTGGTGGACAAGCCCGGCACCTATGACCTTGCCGATGTCATCAAGGGACAGCCGTTGGAGGAACGCATCTACCGCTTTCGCTGCGTCGAGGCCTGGGCGATGGTGGTTCCCTGGATCGGCTTTGAGCTGGCAGGCCTTCTGAACCGGGTGGGCGTGCAGCCGTCCGCGAAGTTCGTGGCGTTTGAAACCCTGGTCCGGCCCGAGGAGATGCCGGGCCAGAAAAGCCCGTTCATCGACTGGCCTTACCGCGAGGGGCTGCGCCTGGACGAGGCGATGCATCCGCTGACCATCCTGGCAACCGGGCTTTACGGCGAAGAGATGCCCAAACAGAACGGCGCGCCGATCCGCTTGGTGGTGCCGTGGAAATACGGGTTCAAGTCGATCAAGTCGATCGTGCGGATCAGCCTGGTCGACAAGATGCCCCGGACCACCTGGAACATGCTGCAACCTTCCGAATACGGCTTCTATTCCAACGTGAACCCGAAGGTGAGCCATCCCCGCTGGAGCCAGGCCTCGGAACGGGTGATCGGGTCGGGCCTGTTCGGCGGGCGGCAGGATACGCTGATGTTCAACGGCTATGAGGCCGAGGTGGCAGGCCTTTATTCGGGCATGGACCTGAAGGCGAACTACTGATGGACGGGGTGAACCGGCTGGCCCGCAAGGTGCCGACCTGGGTGGTCTATCTGCTGGGTCTCGTGCCGCTGGGCTATCTGATCTGGGGGGCGGTTGCAGGCGGGCTTGGTCCCGACCCCGTCAAGGCCATTGAACATGCGCTGGGCGAGCGGGGGCTCCAGTTCCTGCTGGCGTCGCTGGCGGTCACGCCCTTGCGGCGGCTGGGGCTGAACCTTGTCCGCTTTCGCCGGGCGCTGGGGCTTCTGGCCTTTCTCTATGTCGCGCTGCACCTGACCGCCTGGGTCTGGCTGGACATGGGACTGCGCTTTGGCGAGATGGCGACGGATCTGACGAAGCGGCCTTACATCATCGCCGGGATGGTGGGGTTCGTGGTGATGCTGCCCCTGGCCGCGACGTCCTGGAACGGGGCAATCCGGCGGATGGGGGCGGTTGCGTGGAACCGGCTGCACCGGCTGGCCTATGTGGCGATTCTGGCCGGAGTGCTGCACCTTTCGTTGCTGGTGAAGGTCTGGACGGTCGAGACGCTGGTCTATGTCGCTCTGGCGCTGGGTCTGCTGGCGGTGCGGCTGGTGCCGAAGGCGGGCAGGGCGCGTCCGGCGGGGGTCTGACCGCAGCCTGGCGCTGCTGCGGCCGCAAGAAAGTTGCCGCAGAGCGGCGGCCGTAGTAGCCTGGATTGCGCCAACCACCAGATTTTGCGGTGTTTTCGGTCAGATGCGAAAATTTTGGCGGAAAGGTGTTTTTTGCTCTTGCGGGCGGTGCGGCTGATACGTAAATACCCCCTCACCGAAGCGGAACGGCGACGGTGACGAACGAAAGCGGACGGGAACGGAAGCGACGGTTCGGAAAATCTGAAGGCAAGGCGCGAGGGGATACGCCAAGAAGTTGGCGGATCGCATGTTTTTTGTCTGAGGGTGGCTCTTTGAAAAGGTGATGAATGAAGGGATATGCGGGCGGTCTGACGCGCATCGGCGTCTAATCGCAGCATATCGGC